>DHAE01000007.1:148874-662841 GCA_002397315.1 Comamonadaceae bacterium UBA4962 | reverse complement strand
ATCGCCTTCCAGACCAACATCCTCGCGCTCAATGCCGCGGTGGAAGCCGCCCGCGCGGGTGAGCAGGGGCGCGGTTTCGCGGTGGTGGCGTCGGAAGTGCGCAGCCTCGCGCAGCGCTCGGCCACGGCGGCCCGCGAAATCGGCACCCTCATTAGCGACAGCGTGCGCCAGGTGGGCGAGGGCACGCAGCAGGTGCATGCCGCGGGCAGCACCATGGGCGAGATCGTGGGCTCGGTGGAGCAGGTGGCGACGATCGTCGGCGAGATCAGCACCGCCGCGCGCGAGCAGAGCACCGGCCTCGGGCAAGTGGGCGAGGCCGTGAGCCAGCTCGACCAGATGACGCAGCAGAACGCCGCGCTGGTGGAGGAGTCGTCCGCCGCGGCCCAGGGCCTGCGCATGCAGGCGCAGCAACTGGCCGACCTGGTGGCCGCCTTCCGGCTGCCGGAGGGCGCGCCCGGCCAGGCTCCGGCCCTGCCGCGCTGAGAGTCCGCCTGGCGGGCGGGCTTCGTCCCTCTTTCCTTTTCTTTACACGGCGGTCGTCGGCGGCAGGGATACGGCCGCGTTCAATGGGCATGCGTTTTCCTTCCCGATGGAGCCCGACGATGCCCTTCACTCTTCCCGCATCCCCTGGCCGTGCACCCGGCCGCATCCGCGCCGCAGCCGCCCTGGCGATCCTCGCGGCCGCCGCCCTGTCCGGCTGTGTCGTGGCGCCGCCACGGCAGGTCGTGGTCGAGCAGCAGGCGGCCGTGGTGGTCGCTCCCACCGCGCCGCCGGCACCGTACGTGGAGACCGTGACCGTCGCCCCCTCGCCGGTGCACGTCTGGGTGGGCGGCTTCTGGGAATGGGGCGGCGGCCGCTACGTCTGGCGCCCCGGCCACTGGGCCGCGCCGCCGCGCGCGGGATGGGTGTGGGTGCCCCACCGCTGGGAGCCGGGCCCGGGCGGCTGGCACATGCGGCCGGGGCACTGGGCGATGCGCTGATCCACGCCGCGGGCGGCTCAGGGGGTAAGCAGGTCCCTGGCTACGGCCTCGCCCACCTTGATGCCGTCCACGCCGGCCGACAGGATGCCGCCCGCGTAGCTCGCACCTTCGCCGGCGGGATAGAGGCCGGCGGTGTTCAGGCTCTGGAAGTCCTCGCCGCGGCCGATCTTGAGCGGCGACGAGGTGCGCGTTTCCACGCCCGTCAGCACGGCGTCGTGGCGGTCGAAACCCTGGATCTTGCGGCCGAAGGCCGGCAACGCCTCGCGCAGCGCGGCGATCGCATAGTCCGGCAGGGCGGCGTGCAGGTCGGTCAAGGTGACGCCCGGCCGGTACGAAGGCTCGACCTCGCCGAACTCGCGCGACACCTTGCCCGCGATGAAATCGCCCACCAGTTGGCCGGGCGCGTTGTAGTTGCCGCCCCCGAGCGCGAAGGCGCCGGATTCCAGCTGCCGCTGCAGCACGATGCCTGCGAGCGGATGGGCCTGGCCCGCGGGCAGGGCCTCGACGCCGTGGGTGGCGCCCAGCGCTGCTTCGAAGGCGGCCGGGTCCGTCGGGTAGTCGGCCGGATCGATGCCCACCACCATGCCGGCGTTGGCATTGCGCTCGTTGCGCGAGTACTGGCTCATGCCGTTGGTCACCACGCGGCCGGGTTCGCTGGTGGCGGCCACCACCGTGCCGCCGGGGCACATGCAGAAGCTGTACACCGCGCGGCCGTTCGCCGCATGGTGCACGAGCTTGTAGTCGGCCGCGCCCAGCAGCGGATGGCCGGCGTGCCGGCCCCAGCGCGCGCGGTCGATCAGCCCCTGCGGATGCTCGATGCGGAAGCCCACCGAGAACGGCTTGGCCTCCATGTGCACGCCGCGCCCGTAGAGCATCGCAAAGGTGTCGCGCGAGCTGTGGCCCAGGGCCATGACGACGTGCGACGCTTGCAGTTCGTGGGTCTGGCCCGTGGCCTGGTCGAGCACGCGCAGGCCGCGCAGGTGCCTGCGGCCGGCCGCGTCGGTGTCCACCGCGATGTCGGTCACGCGCTGCTGGAAGCGCACCTCGCCGCCCATCGCGATGATCTGCTCGCGCAGCGTCTCGACCACCTTCACCAGCTTGAAGGTGCCGATGTGCGGGTGTGCCGCATAGAGGATCTCGGCCGGCGCGCCCGCCTGCACGAACTCCTCCATCACCTTGCGGCCGAGGTGGCGCGGGTCCTTGATCTGGCTGTAGAGCTTGCCGTCGCTGAACGTGCCTGCGCCGCCCTCGCCGAACTGCACGTTGGATTCGGGCTGCAGTTCGCGGCGGCGCCACAGGCCCCAGGTGTCCTGCGTGCGCTCGCGCACGGCCCGGCCCCGCTCCAGCACGATGGGACGCAGCCCCATCTGCGCCAGCACCAGCGCGGCGAAGATGCCGCAAGGGCCGAAGCCCACCACCACCGGGCGCTCGGGCAGGCCGCCGGCCGGGGCATGGCCCACCGGCTTCCAGGCCATGTCGGGCGTGGGCTGGACGTGCGGGCGGCCCGCATGGCGCGCGAGCAACGCGGCTTCCTGGCCGGAGTCCGCCAGGACGACGTCCACGATGTAGACGGCCAGCAGCTCGGGCTTGCGCGCGTCGAAACTGCGCTTGAAAACGCTCAGGCGGGCGATGGCGTCGGGGGGGAGGTCCAGGATGCGCGCTGCGGCGGTACGCAGCGCGGGCGCGGGGTGCTCTGCGCCGTCGGCCGGCAGGGCGGCGAGCGGCAGCTTGATTTCTGAGAGGCGGATCATGGGGCGTGCGGCCCGTGGTCATCGGGCGGTGCATGGAAAAAGGCCCGAAATCATACGCCTGCGCGCGGAAATGTGTTCATCTGCCCGCGCAAAGGCGGACCGAGGGGCAGGGCGGGCCGCTCAGCCGGCGGCGGCGTCTTCGGTCAGGCGGGGGCTTTGCCGATGGCTTTGGCGGCAGGCTTGCCGGCCGGGCCGCCGTCTTCCGTCTCTGCCTCCGCCTTCGGCGGCGCACCGCGCCCGAACCATTCCACCGCGCCGAACGCCAGGGCGGCGAGCACCAGCGGCGCGAAGAAGTAGAGTGCCCGGTAGGCCAGCACGGCGGCCAGCGCCTGGGAGGTGGGGATGTACGCGGAGAGCACGGCCGTGCCCACGGCCTCGAGCACGCCCAGCCCGGCCGGAATGCGCGACACCAGCCCGGCGACGGCGCCCAGCAGCACCGTGGCGAGCGCGGCCGCATACGGCGTGTCGCGCCCCGCCAGCACCCACACGGCGGCGCCCATGATCGCCCAGTTCACCGTCGACACCGCCACCTGCAGCAGCGCCACGCGCCAGTCCGGCAGAGGAAAGTCGTGCCCGCGCCAGGCGATCGGCCGGCCGCGCCGCACGGCGCAGGCGACGACGTAGGCCACCGTGAGCGCGGCCAGCGCGGTGCCGGCCCAGCGCAGTTCCTGCGGCCCCACGTGCCAGCCCTCCGGCAGCTTCGGCGACCAGATCCAGAAGACCGCGCCCGCCAGCACAAAGTAGCCCAGCCAGTTGGTGACGATGCTCTGCCCGATCACCTGGCCGATCGCGCCCACGGACACGCCCTGCCGGGAGTAGAGCCGATAGCGCACCGACACCCCGCCGATGATCGATCCGAGGTTCAGCGTGAACGGGTAGGCGATGAGCGTGATGCCGATCGTGCGGCCCACGGACAGGCCGTGCCGCGTGAAGTACCGGCCGAACAGATCGAAGGTGCTGTAGAGGCCGTGGCTGGCGAGCGCCAGCGCGGCGGCCGTCAGCAGCGTGGGCGTGGGCAGCGCGAGGAAGGATTCCCATACCGCGCCCCAGTCCACGTTGCGCGCCTGGCGCACCAGCAGGGTGATGACGAAGACGACGAACGCGCCCGTCACCAGCGTCATGGCCCAGGGCCACCAGCGCTGCGAGCGCAGGCGCTGCCACCGGCTCTGGTGCTTCTTTTCGTCCGAGCGGCCCGCGCCGTCGGCAGGGTCCTGGGGCAGGGCGGGCGAAGGCGAGGCCGGTGGCATGAAGTGAACCGATCGGGCGCCGCGCGCTCAGGTGGTGGACGGCCGGTGGCCGTGGTCGCCTCCGTGCACGGCGGAGGCAGTGTGGGCATCGGGCTGCACCAGCGAGATCTCGGGCTCGTGGCGCGGCAGCCATCCGGCCCAGGTGGGGAACCAGCGCATCAGGTGGAACAGGCAGTAGCTGCGCAGCAGGCGCAGCCCGTCCCAGCGGCCCGGCGGCGTGGGCTCCACCTGCTTGCAGCTGTGCTCCATCAGGTGCGCGAGGCGCCCGTGCAGCGTGGCGTTGAATTCCCGGTCGCGGATCACGACGTTCGCTTCCAGGTTCAGCGACAGGCTCAGCGGGTCGAGGTTGCTCGATCCCACCGTGGACCAGGCATCGTCCACCAGCGCGACCTTGCCGTGCAGGGGCCGGTCGCAGTACTCGTAGATGCGCACGCCGCCGCGGATGAGGTGGTCGTAGAGCATGCTCGCGGCCACGCGCACGATCGGCATGTCGGGCTGGCCCTGCAGGATCAGGCGCACGTCGACGCCGCGGCGCGCGGCGCGGCGCATCTCGCGGATGAAGCGGTAGCCCGGGAAGAAGTACGCATTGGCGATCACCACGCGTTCGCGGGCCGCGCGCAACGCGACGCGGTAATGGCGCTCGATGTCGTTGGTGTGGGCATGGTTGTCGCGCGTGACGAAGATCGCGTCCGCGTCGCCGGCCACGGGGTGCCGCTCCACGGCGGCGCGCGCACCGAACGGCCACCAGCGGTGCTCGGCGGCGGCCCGGGGGCCACTTCGGGATTTGCCGGCCGGCAGCGGGGTGGGCGCCTTGCCCCCGGCCTGTGCGGTACCGGCTTCGTTTTCGGGCTCGGCGCTGGCGGTGGCCTTGGGGTTCGCGCGCCGCCCCTCCTTGCGCTCGCCCTTGTCGATCACGCTGCGTGCAAAGGCGCGCATCTGCGCCACGATGGGGCCGTGCACCTCGACGGAATAGTCCTGCTTGGCTTCGGGACCGAAATCCGCCACGTGGTCGGCCGAATAGTTGATGCCGCCGATGAAGCCGGTTTCGCCGTCGACCACGACGATCTTGCGGTGCATGCGGCGCAGCACGTTCAGCCGCTGGCCGAAGATGCGCACCCCGCCCGGATCGAAGATGCGGAAGCGCACGCCCGCGGCCACGAGCGGGCCGATGAAGGATTCGGACAGATCGGGCGAGCCGAAGCCGTCCACCAGCACGTGCACCTCGGCGCCGTTGCGCGCGGCCTGCAGCAGTGCCGCGTGCAGGCCCTGCCCGATCTTGTCGTCGAACAGGATGAAGGTCTCCAGCAGCACTTCGCGCTTCGCCGCGGCGATCGCCTCGAACACGCGCGGGAAGAACGCCTCGCCGTTTTCCAGCAACTCGAAGCGGTTGCCCGGCACCCAGCGCGAGGAGCGGCCAGCCCGTTTCACAGCGAGATCTCCGCAGCCAGCGGCGCATGGTCCGACAGCTTGTGCCAGGGTTTGCGCGGCAGCACCACGGGTGCGTGCACCGAGGCGTCGCGCACGTAGATGCGATCGAGCGCGAGCAGCGGCATCGAGGCCGGGAAGGTGCGCACGGCGCGCCCGCCCGCATGCACGAACACCTCGTGCAGCCCCGCGCCGTCGCGCAGCACGTCGTGCGCGCGGCCGCGCCAGTCGTTGAAGTCGCCGGCCACGATCACCGGCTCTCCGGTGGGGAAGGTGTTGACCAGATCGCACACGCGCCGCAACTGGCGCTGCCGGTGGGCTTCCTGCAGCCCCAGATGCACGCAGATCGCATGCACCTGGCGGTCGTGCCCCGGCGGCTGCAGCACGCAATGCAGCATGCCGCGGCGCTCCGGGCCGCTCACCGAAATGTCGTGGTTCTCGTAATGGACGATGGGGAACTTGGAGAGCAGCGCATTGCCGTGGTGGCCGTTGTCGTACACCGCATTGCGGCCATAGGCGTACTGGCCCCAGATCGTGTCGGCCAGGAATTCGTAGTGCGGCTCCTGCGGGAAGTTGGCCACGCGGTGGGCGTGGCGCTGGTGCGTACCCAGCACCTCCTGCAGGAACACCAGATCCGCCGACACGCCGCGCACGGCCTCGCGCAGCTCATGGAGCATGAAGCGGCGGTTGAAGGAGGTGAAGCCCTTGTGCACGTTCACGGTGAGCACCTTGAACGCGACGGGCGAGGGAGATTCTGCGTGGGTAGCCATGGATGCCATCGGTAGATGAGCACCGCAGCCATGGCGGGTGGGCCGAGGGCCGCGGCGCAGGGTTGAACCGATTGTTCCGACCCCTGCACGGCCGTGCTGTAGGACTGCGGGCCGACCGCGTGTGCAGTCCTGGAACGCGCAGCAGCGGGAGCGTTGTGCGGTGAAATCCGGTGACGGTCGCTCTGCAGAGGGAGTCGTGGCAGCAGTTGCCATTGATTGCGGCGCCCGGGAGTTGACGCGGCGTCACCCTTCAAGAGGCCGCGGAGCAGGCCACGCCAGCGGACGCCGTGGAACGGGCTCCGCCCGGCCACCGGCGTCGTTCCCCTTCCCGCCGTGCGCAGCACGGCGAGAGAAGGGGGAAGGCGCGCAGCGCCTCAGGGGGTTGTTCCCCTCACCCGGGAAGAAATCCTTCCACCGACAGATAGCGCTCGCCCGTGTCGTAGTTGAAGCCCAGCACCCGCGCGCCCTGCGGCAGCTCGGGCAGCTTCTGGGCGATCGCCGCGAGCGTGGCGCCCGACGAAATGCCGACCAGCAGCCCCTCCTCGCGCGCGGCACGCCGGGCGTACTCGCGGGCCGGCTCGGCATCGACCTGGACCACGCCGTCGAGCAGGCTGGTGTCGAGGTTCTTCGGGATGAAGCCCGCGCCGATACCCTGGATCGGATGGGGACCGGGCTGGCCGCCCGAGATCACGGGCGAGGCCACCGGCTCCACGGCGAACACCTTGAGCTGCGGGAACTTCGCCTTCAGCACCCGCGCCACGCCGGTGATGTGGCCGCCCGTGCCCACGCCGGTGATGAGCGCATCGAACCCTTCGGGGAAATCGGCCAGGATCTCCTGGGCCGTGGTGCGCACGTGCACATCGACGTTGGCGGGGTTCTCGAACTGCTGCGGCACCCAGGCGCCCGGCGTCTGCGCGGCCAGTTCCTCGGCACGGGCGATGGCGCCCTTCATGCCCTTCTCGCGCGGCGTGAGGTCGAACTGCGCGCCGTAGGCGAGCATCAGGCGGCGGCGCTCGATGCTCATGCTCTCGGGCATCACGAGGATCAGCCGGTAGCCCTTCACGGCGGCGACCAGCGCGAGGCCGATGCCGGTGTTGCCCGAGGTGGGCTCGATGATGGTGCCGCCCGGCTGCAGCGCGCCGGAGCGCTCGGCATCCTCCACCATGGCCAGCGCGATGCGGTCCTTGATGGAGCCGCCGGGGTTGCCGCGCTCGGACTTGACCCAGACATTCGCCCCCGCGCCGAACAGGCGGTTGATGCGCACGTGGGGCGTGTTGCCGATGGATTGCAGGATGCTGTCGAATTTCATGGCTGGCGTCTCCTTACAGGAAAGAAGGTTCCGGAGGGGAACGGGAACGGACCATTGTGGACCACTCCAACGACACGCCGCGCATATGGATATGCCGCCGCCCCGTGGTTTCCCCCTTCACCAAAGGCCGGGTTTCCCCCATCCTGTGGCGCATGTCCGAAGAACTCTCGCTCCACCAGCGCCGCCGGCATCCCACGCCGGCCGAGCTGCAGGGAATCCCCTGGCTGGCCGCGCTCGCGCCCGACGAGCGCGGCCGGGCCATGGAAGCGCTGGTGGTGGGCGATGCCCAGGTCGGCGATTTCGTGTGCCGGCGCGGCCGGCCGGTGACCTACTGGTTCGGCGTGGTCGAAGGGCTGCTCAAGATGAGCACGGACAACGCCCGCGGGCAGACGATGACCTTCGCGGGCGTGCCGCCGGGCGGCTGGTTCGGCGAGGGCACGGCCGTGAAGCGCGAGCCCTACCGCTACGACATCCAGGCGCTGCGCCGCAGCGTGGTGGCGGGGCTGCCGATCGACACCTTCCACTGGCTGCTGGACCACTCGCTCGGGTTCAACCGCTTCGTGATGCAGCAGCTCAACGAGCGGCTCGGCCAGTTCATCGCCGCGCGCGAGATCGATCGCCTGGGCAGCCCGGACGCGCGCGTGGCGCGGGGGCTGGCGGCGCTCTTCAACCCGCTGCTCTATCCGGGAGTGGGCCACGTGCTGCGCATCACCCAGCAGGAGCTGGGCTACCTGGTGGGGCTGTCGCGCCAGCGCGTGAACGAGGCGCTGGCCGCGCTGCAGGCGCAGGGCGCGATCCGGGTCGAATACGGCGGGCTGCGGGTGCTGGACCTGCCCGCGCTGCGCGACAGCGTGTTCGTCAGCGGGTGCGAGACCGAGGGCGCAGGCGGGCGCCACGAGAGCGGGCGCAGGAACGCGTCAGGCCGCTCGGCGCCGCCCGCCGGCCGCGCCGCGGCGGAGCCCCCGGCCGGCCCGCGCCGCGCGGCGGGGCGACGGGCCGCCGGCCGCACGCTCAGCCCGGCAGGGCCGGCGTCGCCATAACGGCTGCCGGCGCGTTGCCCGCGGCATCGCGCTGCAGGCGGAAGGCGCCCACCATCTCCGTCAGGCGGCCGGCCTGTTCGCGCAGGCTGCCGGCCGCGGCGCTGCTTTCCTCCACCAGGGCCGCGTTCTGCTGCGTCATGGTTTCGAGCGCATTCACCGACTGGCTCACCTGCCCGATGCGGTCGCTCTGCTCGTGCGCCGCCGTGGTGATCTCCCCCATGATGGCCGACACCCGCTGCACCGACTGCACGAGTTCGCCGATGGTGGCGCCGGCCTCGGCGACGAGGGTGGTGCCCTCCTGCACCTGCCCGGCGCTCGCGAGGATGAGCGACCGGATCTCGCGCGAGGCCTCGGCGCTGCGCCCGGCGAGCGCGCGCACCTCGCCGGCCACGACGGCGAAACCGCGTCCCTGCTCGCCCGCGCGGGCGGCTTCCACGGCCGCGTTCAGCGCCAGGATGTTGGTCTGGAAGGCAATGCCGTCGATCACGCCGATGATGTCGGCGATCTTCCGCGAGCTGGTGCTGATCACGTCCATGGTCTGCACCACCTGCGACACCACGTCGCCGCTGCGGGCGGCGACCTGCGCGGCCGAGGCCGTCATCTGGTTGGCCTGGCGCGCCGCATCGGCGCCCTGGTGGACGGTCTGCGTGAGGTCCGCCAGCGCGGAGGCGGCTTCCTGCAGGTTGCTGGAGGTCTGCTCGGTGCGGTGGCTCAGGTCGAGGTTGCCGGAGGCCACCTCCGAACTGGCCAGCAGGATGGAGTCGGCCGTGGTGCCGATGTGCCCGACCAGATCGCGCAGCTGCGCCTGCATGGCGGCGATCGCCTCCAGCAGCCGGCCCGTCTCGTCGTGGATGCGCACCTCGACCGCGGAGGTGAGGTCGCCGCGCGCGATGCGCTCGGCCACCACGACGGCGCGGCCGATCGGCTGCGTGATGCTCGCCGTGGTGCGCCACGCGATGAGCACGCCCAGTGCGATGGCCAGTGCCACCAGCGCACCGCCGGTCATGCGCGAGCGGCTCTGGGTGCGGCCCGCGGCCGCCGCGGCTTCGGTGTTGAGCGTGTTCTGCAGCTCGACGAGTTGCGCGAGCTTGTCGCGCCAGACCGCCTCGGGCGGCGCCACCCGGGTCATGAGGCCGAGCGTGGCGCTCACCGTGTCGCCGTCAGTGACCAGCTTGAGCGCGCCTTCGAGTTCCGGCCGGGTCTTGCGCGCCTCGGCCTGGGCCTCGGCCACCAGCCGGCGTTCTTCGGGCGTGGCACCGCTGGATTCCAGCAGGGCGGCCAGTTCGGATTCCTGCTTGCCGTAGCGTTGCAGGATGGCGGCGGCCTTGCGGGCCTGGTCTTCGGCATTGCGCGGGTCGATGTCGCCCAGCATGGCGGCCGAGCGCGCGTGCAGGCCGGTGGCGCTCACGGTCTGCAGCATGTCGTTGGCCAGCCGCGCCTTCTCGGCACCGATGCCGGTGATCTGCTGCATCTGCCGGTTCATGCCGGACACCGACAGATGCCCGAGCGCCGCGACGGCGATCACGAGCGCCAGCATGCAGCCGAAGCCGAGGAAGAGGCGGCGGGAAATGGAGAGGGAGCTGAAAAGGGTGGCGGCTTGCATGGTGTCTTCCCGGGCCACGGGCCCGTCGTGCAGCGGCCACTGCAAGATCGGTGCCAATGAAGCCTTTGTTGTTGTTACAAATAGGTGGTGCACGCAATGCGCTTCGCTGGCATGCTCCGCCCTGGGGCATGGCATGGAGAAAAGCGGCGAACCGTGCGGCACCGTCCAGTGCCGTCTCTTCGAGCTATTGATTTGATAGCTTTCATCGAGATGCCTCCCATCCTGCCAGAGTCCCGGACGCCACGCCAGGGACGGCGGTAACGTTACATTTACGCCTTGGAAGTTGACATGGTGAAGACAGGTGTGCACCGTGCCGCGCGGATCGCGGCCCTTGGGCTCGCGGCGCTGGCCGCGCCGGGCGCATGGGCGGCGCTGGTGCAGGTCGCCGTGCAGGATGGCGCGGGCAAGCCGCTGCCGGGCGCCGTGGCCTTCCTGGATTCCGCCCAGGCGCGCCGGCAGGTGAAGCCCCTGGTGGGCGCCGAAGTGGCCCAGGAAAAACGGCGCTTCGTGCCCGAAGTGCTGGTGGTGACGGCCGGCACGCAAGTGCAGTTCCCGAACCACGACACGGTGCGCCACCACGTCTACTCGTTCTCCCCGGCGAAGAAGTTCGAACTCAAGCTCTATTCGGGCACACCCGCCAATCCCGTGCTCTTCGACCAGCCCGGCGTGGTGCTGCTGGGCTGCAACATCCATGACCAGATGGTGGGATGGATCCTGGTGGTCGAGACCCCCTATTACGCGCAGGCCGACGCCGCGGGTGCCGTCCGCATCGACAAGGTGCCGCCCGGCGAATACACGCTGAACGTCTGGCATGCGGGCCTGCCGGTGGGGGCGCCGGCCGTGGCGCGGCCGCTGCTGGTGGCGGAAGGCGGCGCACCCGTGACCGTGCGGCTGGCGGGGGCGGTGCCGTGAGCTGGAGCGCCTTCCGGCGCAGCCTGATGTTCCGGCTGGCCTGCATCTCGCTGCTGCTGCTGCTGATCGTGCAGGCCGCGGGCCTGCTGCTGGTGCGCGCCACGATCGAGCGCAACGGCCGCGCGCAGGTGGCGCAGGGACTCGATGCGAACGAGCGGGTCTGGCAGCGCCTCCTCGAGCAGAACGCCGAGCGCCTGCAGCAGGGCTCGACGCTGCTCGCGGCCGACTACGGTTTCCGCTCGGCCGTGAACTCCGGCGATGCGGAGACCATCGCATCGGTGCTCGACAACCACGGCGCCCGCATCGGCGCGGCCGTCACCGCACTGCTGGACACGCGCATGCAGCTGGTGGTGTCGTCCGCGGCGGACGCCTCCGGGAACTCGCGCACCGCGCTGCGCGGCGTGCTGCCCGCGCTCACGGAGCATGCCGGCGGCAGCCAGATCGCGATCGTGGATGGCGTGCCCTACCAGTTCGTCACGGTGCCGCTGCGCGCGCCGCTCGTGATCGGCTGGGTGCTCATGGGCTTTCCGGTGGGTCAGGCGCTGGCGGCGGAGATGCGCCAACTGCAGTCCGTGGACGTGGCCATCGCGGTGCGTGGTGCCGACGGCAACGTCTCGGTCCCGGTCAGCACGCTGCCCGCGGGCGAGCGGGAGCGGCTGGCCGGGCTCACGGGCGGTGCCGAGATCGAGACGGACGACGGGCCCATGCTGGTGCGCGCCGTGCCGCTCGAGACGGTCAACGGCGAGGCCCGCGTGCTGCTGCTGCGCTCGCTCGACGAAGTGCTCGCGCCCTACCGGGATCTGCAACTGCTGCTGGCCGGCATCACGCTCGCGGGCGTGGCGCTGTTCGCGATCGGTTTCGCGCTCATGGCGCGGCGCGTGGCCACCCCCCTGCGGGCCGTGACCGTGGCCACCCAGCGCCTGTCGAGGGGCGACTACGCCGCGCCGATCGAACACACGGAACGCACCGACGAGATCGGCCACCTGGCGCGCTCGTTCGACCGCATGCGCATCGGCATCTCGGAGCAGCAGGACGAGATCCGCCGGCTCGCCGACACCGACCGCCTCACGGGCGTGCCGAACCGGGAGCGGTTCCGCCGCATGCTCATGGAGGCGATCCGGCACGGCATCCACACGGGCGAGCCGCTCTCGGTGATCGCGCTCGACCTCGACCGCTTCAAGCACGTCAACGGCGTGCTGGGCTATGCGATGGGCGACCGGCTGCTGCAGGCGGTCGCGACCCGCATCGCCTCGCACCTGCATGGGCCCAGGGAGATCCTCGCCCGCCTCGGTGGCAACGAATTCGCGCTGATGCTGCCCGGCGCGGACGAGGCCGCGGCGCGCGACACGGCGCAGCGCATCACGCGGGCGTTCGAATCGTCGGTGGCGTTCGACGACCAGACGGTGGACCTGAGCGCCGGCATCGGCATCGCCTGCTGGCCCGGCCCGGCGGAAGACGCCGACACCCTGCTGAGCCACGCGGAGATCGCGATGTACGCCGCCAAGCGGCGATTGCACGGCGCGCAGGTCTACGACCCGTCGATGGCGTCCTCCAGCGCGGCCGCGCTGTCGCTGCTGTCCGAGCTGCGCCATGCGGTGGAGGCCGGCGAGCTGCGGCTCTTCCTGCAGCCCAAGCTCGGTCTGGGGGGGCAGGCCGGCTGCGGCGCGGAGGCGCTCGTGCGCTGGCAGCATCCCGAGCGCGGGCTGGTGCCGCCGATGCAGTTCATTCCGTTCGCCGAGCAGACCGGCTTCGTGCGGCAGTTGACGCTCTGGGTGTTCGAGCAGGCGGCCGCGTTCCTCGCACGGGCCGAAGTCCACGCGCTGGGGCTGCGCATCTCGGTCAACCTCTCCACGCGCGACCTCATGGACACGGAGCTGAGCGCCCGCCTGGGGGCGCTCATGGCGCGCCACGGCGTCGGACCGGAATCGTTCTGCCTGGAGATCACGGAGAGCGCCATCATGGACGACCCGGCCCGCGCCGAAGCCATGCTCAACCGCCTCTCCGCGCAGGGCTTCAAGCTCTCCATCGACGATTTCGGCACCGGCTATTCGTCGCTGGCCTACCTCAAGCGGTTGCCGCTGGACGAACTCAAGATCGACCAGAGCTTCGTGCGCGATGTGCTCACCGACCCGAACGATGCGTCGATCGCCCGGACGATCGTGGCGCTGGGCACCAGCCTGGGCCTGCGGGTGATCGCCGAGGGAGTGGAAACCGAGGCGCAGCGCGCCTTCCTGGAACGCAACCGGTGCCACGCGTGGCAGGGCTACCTGCTGAGCCGGCCGGTGGACGTGGAGGCGTTCGAGCGCCTGGTGCTGTCCGCCCGGGCCGCGGCCGTGGCCGCGTCGCCCGTGGGTGCGGACGCCAGCTGAGCCCGAGAGAGCCATGCCCGAGATCAAGACGTTCGCGCTGTACGTGCTGACGGCGCTCGCGGAGATCGCCGGCTGCTACCTGCCCTGGCTGTGGCTGCGGCAGGACCGCAGCGCCTGGCTGCTGCTGCCGGGTGCCGCCTGCCTGGCCCTGTTCGCCTGGCTGCTGACGCTGCATCCGGCCGCCGCCGGCCGGGTCTATGCGGCGTACGGCGGGGTCTACGTCGTGGTCGCGCTCGGCTGGCTCTGGGCGGTGGACGGCATCCGCCCCGATGCCTGGGACGTGGCCGGCGGCGCGGTGACCCTGGCGGGCATGGCCATCATCGCGTTCGCGCCGCGCGGCGGCTGACGCCTGCCATCCCCGTCACCGACGCGGGCTGCCCGGGCCGCATGGATGGGCCGCCGCGCCTGTGGCGGTCGTGCGCCACGGTATCATCCAGCGCTGCCCGCGAAGCCCGGGACGCTCCGCCGTCCGGCCGGCCCGGACACCGCTTCGCCGCTTCCCGTCACGCCGCTCCACGCCTGCCGCCCCATCCGTGCGCCTCAATTCCATCAAACTCGCCGGCTTCAAATCGTTCGCCGAGCCCACGCACTTCGTGCTGCCGGGACAGCTCGTGGGCGTGGTGGGGCCGAACGGCTGCGGCAAGTCCAACATCATGGACGCGGTGCGCTGGGTGCTGGGTGAATCCAAAGCGAGCGAGCTGCGCGGCGAGTCGATGCAGGACGTGATCTTCAACGGCACCACGCACCGCAAGCCCGCGAGCCGTTCCAGCGTCGAGCTGGTGTTCGACAACGCCGACCACCGCGCCGGCGGCCAGTGGAACCAGTACGGAGAGATCGCCGTCAAGCGCGTGCTCACGCGCGAGGGCAACAGCAGCTATTTCATCAACAACCAGCCCGTGCGCCGCCGTGACGTGCAGGACGTGTTCCTGGGCACGGGCCTGGGCCCGCGGGCCTACGCGATCATCGGGCAGGGCACGATCAGCCGCATCATCGAATCGCGCCCGGAAGAGCTGCGGCTCTTCCTGGAGGAAGCGGCCGGCGTCTCCAAGTACAAGGAGCGCCGCCGCGAGACCGAGAACCGCCTGGCCGACACGCGCGAGAACCTGACGCGCGTCGAAGACATCCTGCGCGAACTGAACGCCAACCTCGAGCGCCTGGAAAAGCAGGCGGAGGTGGCGGCGCGCTACAACGCGCTGCAGGCCGACGTCACGCTGCGGCAGCAGCAGCTGTGGTTCCTGAAGCGCGCCGATGCCGAGGCCGAGCAGAACCGTGTGCGGACTGAAGGCCTGCAGGCCGTGAACGATCTCGAAGCGCGCATGGCCGATCTGCGCCACGTTGAGGCCGACCTGGAAACCATCCGCCAGGCGCACTACACGGCCGGCGACCAGGTCAACCAGGCGCAGGGCCGGCTCTACGAGGCCACCGCCGAGGTCGGAAAGCTGGAGGCCGAGATCCGCTACGTGGTCGAAGGTCGACAGCGGGTGGAGCAGCGCCTGGCGCAACTGGCCGAACAGATCGCGCAATGGTCCGCCCGCAAGGACGATGCCGAGGCCGAGATGGAGAACCTCGCCGGTGCCGGCGTGGATGCGGATGAGCGCGCGGAGATGCTGGCCGCCCAGGTCGAGGAACAGGCGATGCAGATGCCCGACCTCGAAGAGGCGCTGCGGCAGGCGCAGCAGCGCTCGGAGGCGCAGCGCGCGTCCGTCGTGCAGGTGCAGCAGCAGATCCAGGTGCTGGCCGCCGAGCAGCGCAGCCTGCAGGAGCAGCGCCGGCAGGCGGAGTCGCGCCACGAACGCCTGCGCGCCGACCGCAATGCCCTGGCGGCCCCGGACGAGGCGCGCCTCGCCAACCTGCGCGAACAACTCGAGGCCGCCGAAGAAACCGCCGAGATGGCGGAAGCGCGCCTCGCGGAACTGCAGGACGGCGTGCCCCAGCTCGACGAGGACCGCCGCCAGCGCCAGCAGGCGGCGAATGCCGAAGGCGCACGGCAGGCCGATCTGTCCGCCCGCCTGGAGGCGCTCAAGGCCCTGCAGGAGAAGGTGCGCACCGACGGCAAGCTCAAGCCCTGGCTCGCCCGCCACGGACTCGACGGGCTGCAGGGGCTCTGGAGCCGCCTGCACATCGAGCCCGGCTGGGAAAACGCACTGGAAGCCGCCCTGCGTGAGCGCCTGGGCGCGCTGGAAGTGGGCCGCATCGATACCGTGCGCGGTTTCCTCGGATCGGGGGCGCAGGATGCGCCGCCCGCGCGGCTGGCGTTCTACAGCACGGCGGGGGTGGGCGCCTCGGCGGCGCTTTCCGCATCCGCTGCACCGCCCCGGTTGGCCGACCTGCTGCGCGTGCCCGACGCGGGCCTGCGCGCGGTGCTGGAGGACTGGCTGCAGGGCTGCCACACGGCTGCCACGCTCGACGAGGCGCTGGACCGCCGGTCGCAACTGCGCCCGGGCGAGGCGATCTACGTGCCCGGCGGGCACGCGGTGAGTGCCCATGGCGTGACCTTCTACGCACCGGACTCGGAGCAGGCCGGCCTGCTCGCGCGTGCGCAGGAAATCGAGCACCTGGAGAAGGAATTGCGGGCGCAGGCGCTGATCCACGAGGAATCGCGCACGGCCCTGGTGCGCGCCGAGGCCGCCTATACGGATGCGTCGCAGCGCCTCGTCGCCGCCCGGCGCGAGGCGAGCGAGTCCCAGGGCCGCCGCCACGAACTGCAGGTGGAGCACCTGCGGCTGTCCCAGCTCGCGGAGCAGGCGCGGGCACGCAGCGAGCAGATCGGCGCCGATCTGGCCGAAGTGGAGGCCCAACTGGACGATCTGCAGGAGCGCGCGGCGACGGCCGAAGCCCGCTTCGAGGAGCTGGACATGCAGCTCGCCGACAGCCAGGAGCGCCACGCCCAACTGGGCGACCGCGTGATCGAGGCCGAGCGGCGCCTGAACGAGTGCCGCGAACAGCAGCGCAGCCTGGAGCGGCAGGCGCAGGAAGCCACGTTCTCCCGCCGCAGCCTGGAAGCCCGGCGGGCCGAACTGGCGCGCACCATCGATACCGCCCGCGTGCAGGTCACGTCGCTGGAGGACGAACGCCAGCGCGCGCAGGACGAAATGGGCCGGCTCTCCGCGGCGGCCGCGCAGGGCGGGCTGCAGCAGGCGCTCGATCTGAAGATGGACCGCGAAAAAGCGCTGGCCGCGCAGCGCAGCGAGTACGACGACCTCACGGCCCGCCTGCGCGCGAGCGACGAACGCCGCCAGCAACTCGAGCGCGCGCTCGATCCGCTGCGCCAGCGCATTACCGATTTCCAGCTCAAGGAGCAGGCCGCGCGCCTGGGCCTGGAGCAGTACACCAGCCTGCTGACCGACGCCCAGGCCGACCTGGAGGCCGTGGCGCGCTCCATCGAACAGGGAGGCGTGCGCGCCGCCGGGCTGCAGGCCGAGATCGACCGGCTGCACCGCGAGATCGCGGCCCTCGGCGCGGTCAACCTCGCCGCACTGGAAGAGCTGCAGCTCGCGCGCGAGCGCAAGACCTTCCTCGATGCGCAGATGGAAGACCTGACGCTCGCGATGACCACGCTGGAGGACGCGATCCGCAAGATCGACGCCGAGACGCGCACGCTGCTGTCCGGCACCTTCGAGACCGTGAACGGCCATTTCGGGCGCATGTTCCCCGAGCTGTTCGGCGGCGGGCAGGCGCGCCTCATCATCACCGGCGACGAGATCCTCGACTCCGGCGTGCAGGTGATGGCGCAGCCGCCCGGCAAGAAGAACCAGACCATCCACCTGCTCTCGGGCGGAGAGAAGGCGCTCACCGCCATCGCGCTGGTGTTCGCGATCTTCCAGTTGAACCCGGCGCCGTTCTGTCTGCTGGACGAGGTGGATGCCCCCCTGGACGATGCGAATACCGAGCGGTATGCCAAACTCGTCGCCAGCATGAGCCGGGGAACCCAGTTCCTGTTCATCAGCCACAACAAGATCGCCATGGAGATGGCCGAGCAGCTCATCGGCGTGACCATGCAGGAGCAGGGGGTCTCGCGCATCGTCGCGGTGGACATGGAGTCCGCGCTGTCGATGGCGGAAGCATGACGTCCTACAGCAGGTCCGCATGATGCAGCGCAACCGGCCATCGCCCTACACCGTTTCACTCTCACCATGAGCAATTTCCAACTCGGACTCATCATCGCCGGTGGCGTGGTTCTGGCCGTCGTCATCGCCTACAACGCCTGGACGGCGCACCGCAACGCGCCGCGGCGGGCCAGCCCGCCCGAAGCGGGCGAGGGCGGCGCCGACACCCTCGTGCGGCAGGAGCCCGGTTTCGATCTGCCCACCGGCGCGGTCGGCGGCCAGGCCGAAGGCATGCCCATGCCGCCGACCGGCACCGATGCGCACCATGGCGGCCACGCGGTGGACTGGCAGGATGCATTGCAGATGCCGCTGCCGCCCGCGGAGCGCCGCGGCGGGCTGGACCCGCTGATCGACGCGATCGCGCCGATCGGTTCCGACCACGTGGTGTCCGGGGACGCGGCGCTGGCGGCGCTGCCGCCCACGCGCCGCGCCGGCAGCAAGCCGTTCGCCATCGAGGGCTTCAACGAAGCGTCCCAGCAGTGGGAGATGCCCGTGGCCGGGCAGCGCTACACGCAGTTCCAGGCCGGCGTGCAGCTCGCCAACCGCGTGGGCGCGCTCAACGAGATCGAGTTCTCCGAGTTCGTGCTCAAGGCCCAGGGCTTCGCCGACGCGATCAACGCCACGCCGGATTTTCCCGACATGCTGCACGAGGTCGGCCGCGCCCGCGAGCTGGACCAGTTCGCCAGCGACCACGACGCCCAACTGGCGTTCTGCCTGCGCGCGCGCCATGCCGCGTGGAGCCCGGGCTACCTGCAGCAGAACGCCACGCGCCTGGGCTTCACGGCCGGCGCCATGCCCGGGCGGCTCGTGCTGCCGGCCTCTGGGCAGGGGCTTCCTCCGGTGCTCACGCTCTCCTACGATACCCAGGCCGCACTGTCGGACGATCCGGAGCAGTCGGCCATCCGCGAACTCACGCTGAGCCTGGACGTCGCGCAGGTGCACCGCAGCGAGCAGCCCTTCGCGCGCCTGAGGGAGATTGCCGCGGCCCTCGGGCAGGCGATGGACGGTGTGCTGTGCGACCAGAACGGCACGCCGCTGCCGGCCATGACCATGGACCCGATCGCGGCCGATCTGGAACTGCTCTACGACAAGCTCGACAGCCGCGAACTGTCCGCCGGCTCGGTGCTCGCGCGCCGGCTGTTCAGCTGACAAAAGTCCGGCGGCCCGGCGACGGCCCGCCGGGCCTTCCCTTTCGAAAGACGATTCCCCATGGCCGAGCATCCCGATCTTTTCTCCGCCCCTGCCAAGGACGATCCCGCGGATGCGGGCCGCCGCATCGACGCGCTGCGGGCCCAGTTGCACCAGTGGGCGCACCAGTACTACGTGCTGGACGAGCCCACCGTGCCCGATGCCGAATACGACCGGGCCTTCCAGGCACTGCAGGCGCTGGAGGCGGCGCACCCCGAACTGGTGACGCCGGACTCGCCCACGCAGCGCGTGATCGGTGCGGTGATGGAGGGTCTCACGCCGGTGCGCCACCGGGTGCCGATGCTCAGCATCCGCACCGAAACCGACACCGAGGCCTCGGGCGCGGAAACCTTCGATGCGCGCGTGCGCCGCGAACTGAAGCTCGCGCCCGATGCGGCGCCCGTCGAATACGTGGCCGAGCCCAAGTTCGACGGCCTGGCGATGAGCCTGCGCTATGAGAACGGCCGCCTGGTGCAGGCCGCCACGCGCGGCGACGGCGAAGTGGGCGAGGACGTCACGCACAACATCCGCACCATCCGCCAGATCCCGCTCACGCTGCCCACGGGGGCCAAGCAGGGCGTGCCGCCCGTGCTGGAAGTGCGGGGCGAGGTCTACATGCGGCGGGCGGATTTCGAGAAGCTCAACGAGCGCCAGCGCGAGGCCGGCGGCAAGACCTTCGTGAACCCGCGCAACGCCGCCGCGGGCGCCGTGCGCCAGCTGGACTCGAACATCGCCGCCCAGCGGCCCCTGAGCTTTTTTGCCTACGGCCTGGGCGACGTGACGCCCGCCGCGGATGGCGGGCCGGATTTCGCGACCCATTTCGCGATGCTCCAGCAGCTCAAGGCATGGGGCTTCCCGGTGGCCGCGCAGGTGCGGACGGCGCAGGGCGCGGCCGAGCTGGTCGCTTTCCACCAGGAGGTGGGCGCGAGCCGCGACCAGCTGCCCTACGACATCGACGGCGTGGTCTACAAGGTCAACAGCCTGGCGCTGCAGAAGCAGCTGGGCTTCGTCACGCGCGAGCCGCGCTGGGCGGTGGCGCACAAATACCCGGCGCAGGAAATGGTGACGCGGGTCGAGGGCATCGACGTGCAGGTCGGCCGCACCGGCAAGCTCACGCCCGTGGCGCGGCTCGCGCCCGTGTTCGTGGGCGGCGTCACCGTGACCAATGCCACGCTGCACAACCTGTTCGAGATCCGCAAGAAGGGTGTGCGCGTGGGCGATCAGGTCATCGTGCGCCGCGCGGGCGACGTGATCCCCGAGGTCGTGGGCACGGTGCCCGCCGCCATCGCACCCGTGGCGGGCGCGCTGCAGGGATCGGACGCGCTGCTGGACGCGGCTTCGTCCGCCGACGGCACCCTGCCCGGTGCGGATGCCGCCCGCGCCGCGCCGCGCTCGCCCTACGTGCCCAACTTCCGCATGCCGCGCCAGTGCCCCATCTGCGGCAGCGCGGTGGTGCGCGAGAAGGGCGAGGCCAACCACCGCTGCACCGGCGGGCTGTTCTGCCCGGCGCAGCGCAAGGAGGCGATCCTGCACTTCGCACAGCGCCGCGCGATGGACATCGAAGGCCTGGGCGAGAAGCTGGTCGACCAGCTCGTCGAGGGCAACGTCATCCGCACGCTGCCGGACCTGTACCGGTTGGGCCTCACGGCACTCAGCAGCCTGGACCGCATGGCGGACAAGTCCGCTCAGAACGTGCTGGCCGCCCTGGAGAAATCCAAGCAGACCACGCTGCCGCGTTTCCTGTTCGGCCTGGGGCTGCGCCACGTGGGGGAGGCCACGGCCAAGGACCTGGCGCGCCATTTCGGCAGCCTGGACGCCATCATGGATGCCAGCGTGGAGCAACTGCTCGAAGTGAACGACGTGGGGCCGATCGTCGCCGAGGCGATCCGCACCTTCTTCGACCAGCCGCACAACCGCGAGGTGGTCGAGCAATTGCGGGCCTGCGGCGTGCACTGGGAAGAGGGGCCACCCGCCGAGCGCGCCACGCTGCCCCTGGCGGGCCGTACCTTCGTCATCACCGGCACCCTGCCGACCTTGGGCCGCGAAGAAGCGAAAGAGCGGCTCGAAGCCGCGGGCGCCAAGGTAGCGGGCTCCGTCAGCAAGAAAACGCACTATGTGGTGGCCGGGGAAGAGGCCGGCAGCAAGCTGGCGAAGGCGCTGGAACTCGGCGTGCCGGTGCTCGACGAAGCCGGCATGCTGGCACTGCTGCAGGGCGGTTGAGCGACGCGTCGCCGCATCCCCGCCAGGGTGCGGCAGCCTTCTTCCGGCGGCAGTTTCATCGAAGCCATCCGCCTTCCCTGGAACGCTCTCGGCCAGAGCACCGCTGGCGTTGAATGAACGTCCTTCCGGCAGCACCAGCTCGCGCCGGTACAGCAACGCGATGCGATTTTTATCAAATCGGCTGCCGGTATTTCAATAATAGCGTTGCTTATAAATTCGCATATATGACGATTTGCGAATGGCTGAATCGCGGCTATGATTCGCCGCTTGGCATCTGCCGTGCAACGCGAAAATAAATAATACCTTTAATACGTTTGGTTGCATTATGACACGTCGCGTCACCATTCAAACGCCACTGGGCGACACCCTGCATTTCCGGGAGCTCAAGGGCCGGGAGGAACTGAGCCGCCCCTACTGCCTCGACATCGAATTGCTGAGCGAGGACAAGAACGTCGATCCCAAGGCCCTGCTGGGCAAGAACGCGACGCTGGTGGTGGAGACCGAAGGCGGCGGCAAACGCTACATCGACGGGATCGTCACGCGCTTCGGCATGCAGGGGCAGGACCACCGGTTCTACGGATACCGCCTGCGGCTGCAGCCGTGGGTATGGCTGGCCTCGCGCAAGAGCGATTTCCGGATTTTCCAGAACAAGACGGTGCCGGACATCATCGAGGAAGTGCTGGGCGTCTACGGATACCCGCTGGAGAAGAAACTCAACCGCAGCTACCGCACGTGGGAATATTGCGTGCAATATGACGAGAGCGACCTGCAGTTCGTCTCGCGGCTGATGGAGCACGAGGGCATCTATTACTACCACCAGCATGCCGCGGGCCAGCACACGCTCACGCTGGCCGACGACATCCTGGCCTCGCACCAGCCGCTGCCCGGGGCGGCCACCATTCCGTTCTATCCGCCCGAGAAATCCGCGGTGGCGGACCGCGAGAACATCCACGCGTGGGAGCTGCACGAGGAGATCAAGTCCGGGCGCTTCTACAACGACGACTACGACTTCAAGAAGCCCAAGGCCGACCTCGCGAACATGCGGCAGATGCCGCCCGGCCACAGCCACGACGCGCACGAGAGCTACGAGTGGCCCGGGGGCTATACCGAACTGGCCGACGGCGAGGCCTACGCGCGGGTGCGGCTGCAGGAGAACCTGAGCGGCCGGGCGACGGTGCGCGGGCAGTCGCGGCACCGCGCGATCGCACCGGGCTACACGTTCACGCTCGAGAACTACCCGCGGGGCGACCAGAACCAGCCCTACCTGATCACCGGCGTGGAATACCACTTCCGCGAGAACCCCCGGGTGAGCGCGGTGAATCCGGGCGCCAAGGGCACCGAGCAGGAAGAGGGCTCGTTCCAGCGCTTCGCCTTCGATGCGCAGCCCACCAGCCTCCCGTATACCCCCGCACGCGTCAGCCCCAAGCCCAAAACCACCGGGCCGCAGACGGCCGTGGTGGTGGGCCCGCCCGGCGAAGAGATCTGGCCGGACCAGTACGGCCGCGTGAAAGTCCAGTTCCACTGGGACCGGCTCGGCAAGTTCGACGAGCAGTCCAGTTGCTGGATCCGCGTCTCGCAGGGCTGGGCCGGGCAGAACTACGGCAGCATCTACCTGCCGCGCATCGGGCAGGAAGTGATCGTGGATTTCCTCTCCGGCGATCCGGACCAGCCGATCATCACCGGCCGCGTCTACAACGCCGAGCAGATGCCGCCCTGGAAGCTGCCGCAGCACAAGACGCAGTCCGGCACGCTCACGCACTGGAGCAAGGGCGGCGGCGGCGCGAGCATGCTGCGCTTCGAGGACCAGAAGGGCATCGAGCACCTGGAGCTGTCGAACACCTACGGCAACACGTACCTCAACATGGGGTACCTGATGCACCAGGGCTCGGGCTCGCAGCGCGGCTACGGCTTCGAGCTGCGCACCGACCTGTGGGGCTCGATCCGCGCGGACAAGGGCCTGCTGATCACCACCTACAACCAGGACTTCACCTCGCGCGTGTCGGTGAACAACCCCGACGGTTTCGAGCACATGGGCGCGACGCTCGCCAACACCGCCTCGCTCATGCAGGAGGCAGGGCAGGCAGTGTCGTCGGCGCAATCCACGATCGGCGCGCTCAACCAGGCCAAGTCTTCTCAGATCGCCAGCCTGGGTTCCGCCATCGCGGCCATCACCGGCGGCGGCGCGGGCGGTGCGGCATCGCTCGCGAAGATGGCCTCGGCGCTGTCGGGCGGTGGCGGCGACGGTGCGGAGACGGCCATGCCGACCGACACCGATCCCGCCATGGCCGACGCGCGCAGCCTCATGGACCTGTCGCGCGACATCACCAAGCCGGTCGTTTCCATCGTCAGCCCGGAGGGCCAGAGCCTCATCAGCCCCAAGCCGATCGTCGTCAGCTCGGGCCAGAGCACCTCCGTGCGCGCGCAGCAGCACGTCACGGTGTCGAGCGGCGCGCAGCTCACGCAACTGGCCAAGAGCGGCATGTTCACGCACGTCACCGAAGGCGGGCAGACCAACATCGTGTCGTCCGGCGACGTGGCCTCGGTCGCCAAGACCGGGCACATGAACCTCGTCGCCGAGCAGAACGTCACCGTCTCGTCCACCGCGCTCAACGCCCACGTGCTCGCGAAGGAGAACGTGGTGGTGAGCGCCGAGAGCGACACCGTGTTCGTGAGCGCGGGCAAGCACATCACCGAGGCGGCCGGCGAGAGCATCACGCTGGTGTGCGGCAAGGCCTCCATCACGCTCAAGGCGGACGGCACCATCGTGCTCAACGGGGTCAAGGGGGTCTTCAACTTCCAGGACGACCTCGACCAGTTCGGCAAGAAGATCAACCTCAACTGCTAGTTCCGCATGCGCTACCACTTCAACGAGGGCCACATCGAAGCCCCGGACCACGTCACCGACCGCACTGTGCACCTGCTCGCGCCCACGCCGGGCACGGGCGAGATGACGGTCGCCATCTCCAAGGACCTGCTCGAAGCCGGCGAAACGCCGCCGCAGTTCCTGCAGCGCCAACTGGGCGATCTTTCCCGGCAGGTGGCCAAGTTCAGCCGCGGCGAGGTGCAGCCGGCCATGCTCGGCGCGCCCGAGCAGAAGATCGGCGGCTCGAAGTTCACCGTGAGCTACAAGCAGCAGGGCCGCATGGTGCACCACGTGCAGTCGCTGTTCCTGCTGCCCGACGGCCGCACGGTGCTCAACCTGACCTTCTCGCTGCCCGTGCCCTTCACCGACGAGCACCACCGCCAGGTCGACCGGGTGCTGGCCAGCTTCGTGCTGCGCGCGTGAACAGCGGCACCGGCGGCATGCGGGCGACCGACGGAACACCACGATAGAGGAGCAGGCCAATGGGAGGCATGGAGGCGGCGCGGCAGGCGGACGAGATCGGCCACGTCTCGGTATGGGCGCGGCTGGCGCGCGTGGGCCTGCGACTGGCCTCGGGCATGGTCGAGACGCTGCTGGTGGCCGGGGTGGTGGCGCTCGCGGCCGGCGTATCGGTGGCCACGATGGGGTGCGGCGCGATCATCGCGTGCGGCCTGCTGGCGGGCTTCATCGGAGGCGCCACCGGCTGGAGCGACTACAAGGAAAAAAAGATACAGGAGATGACCGAGGACATCGGGGACCTCGACATCACGGGCACCCTGGGCATCCGCGGCGCGGCGACGGTGCGCATCAACGGGCGCGCGGCCATGCGCGCCGTGGCCGATGCGGCCGTGTGCAGCAAGCACGGCGAGCCCAACCCGAATTTCATCGCAGAGGGCTCCGATTCCGTCTTCATCGAGACCTATCCCGCGGCCCGAAAAGGCGACAAGCTCATGTGCTCGGCGCAGATCGCGAGCGGCTCCGACGACGTGCGCGTGGGCGGCAACAAGACCGCTTACCTGGAGATCGCGGACGACCGCGAATGGTGGGAAACGGCGCTCGAGATCGGCGTGGGCCTCGCCATGGGGCGCGGCAACTTCCTGGGCAAGCTCGGCTGCCTGGCGATGGGCGCCGTGGCGGGCATGGCCGGCGACGCGCTGGGCCGGGGCTTTCGCGCGCTGATCGGCTACCCCGTGCATCCTGCTACCGGGGGCAAGGTGCTGGATGGCAGCGAAGACACCGACTTCGTACTGCCGGGCCCGCTGCCGATCGCGTGGCGGCGCTTCTACAGCAACCACGACCACCGCCACGGCACGGTGCACGGCACCGGCTGGAGCGTGCCCTACGAAATCGAACTGCACGTGGAGCGGCCGGCGGCCGGTGCGCCGCCTTCGCGCATCACCTTCGTCAACCCGCAGGGCCGGCACATCGACCTGCCGGACGTCGCGCCCGGCACGGCGATCTTCAACGTGGGGGAAGGCTTCACCCTCGGGTGCACCGCGGGCGGACACTACGAAGTGGCCGAACCCGACCAGGTGGCCTACCAGTTCGGCCCCGCGCCGCGGGAGGCGGGCACGCACGTGCTGCGGCTGCTGCGCATCCGCGACCGCTTCGGACACTGGGTGGGCATGCGCTACGACGCCGAGCGGCGGCTCTCGGGCATCGCCGACCACCTGGGGCGGCTGCTGCGGCTGGACTACCCGGCGGAGAGCCGGCGTGTCGCCGCGATCCACCTCGTGCAGGCGGCGCCCGGCGAACAGCTGGGCCTGCTCGCAGCTTACGGGTACGACCACGGCGGCCAGCTCGCACGGGTGCAGGACCGCACGCGTGCCGACGTGCGGCGCTTCGCCTATGCCGATGGCCTGATGGTGCGCCAGGAGGACGCGGCCGGCTTCGCCTGCCACTACGCCTGGGAGAGCCAAGCCGACGCGAGCGGCCCGCCGCGCCAGGATGGGGCACGCGGCCCGGCCGGAGAGCCGCTGCGCGACCGCCGCGTGCTGCGGCACTGGACGGATGACGGCGAAAGTTACGCCATCGCCTACGGCAGTGACGGCGGCGGCCCGGTGGATGAGGCCGGCGGCTGGACGCGCTCCACCGACCAGCTCGGTCGCGAGGAGCGCTGGCAGTGGGACCGCTGGCACAACCTCACGGCCTACACCAATCCGCTGGGCGAAACCTGGCGCCTCGCCTGGAACGAGCGGCGCGAACTGCTCGCCTGCTCCCGCCCGTCGGGCGCCACCACCACCTTCCAGTACGACGACAACGGCCTGCAGACCGGCATCGTCGATCCGCTCGGCCGCCTCACGCGCATGCTCTGGGACAGCCAGTGGTTCGAGCCGCTGCGCATCACCGGCCCGGACGGCGCCACCTGGCGCTACGAATACGACCGCCAGGGCCTGCTCGTGCAGGAGACGGCGCCCGACGGCAGCACCACCGCCTATGCCTACGACGCCGACGGCCAACTGGTGCAGATCCGCGATGCGCTGGGCGGCGCCAAGACCCTGCAGTGGAACGAGCGCGGCCTGTTGGTGCGCTACACCGACTGCTCCGGTCGCTCGACGCGTTACGGCTGGGACGGCTGGAGCCAGTTGCGATCCGTGACCGATGCGCTCGGGCAGCAGACGCAGGGCACCGTGGATGCGCGCGGGCAACTGGTCTCCCTGCGGCTGGCCGACGGCAGCAGCCAGGGATTCGCCTACGACGCGGGCGGGCGCCTCGTGGAGCACACCGACGCGCTCTCGCGCGCCACGCGCTACGGCCACAATGCGCGCGGGCAACTGCTCTGGCGCCGCGACGCGCAGGGCCGCGAGATCGGCGCGGCGCACGACGCGGCCCACCGCCTCTCCGCGCTCGCGACGGAAAACGGCGGCGTCTACCGATTCCGCTACGACGATGCGGACCGGCTCGTCGAAGAAGAGCGGCTGGACGGCACGCGCGTGGGGTTGGAATACGACGCCGATGGCCACGTGGTGGCCGTGGTGAACCACCCCGCCCGGGGCGACGACGTCTTCCACGAACTGGAGACGCAGGCGCAGGATGGCACGCTGGCGGACGGCCCGGCCGCGCGCAGCCCGCTGCAGCCGCGGCGCACCGAACTGTTGCGCGACGCGCTGGGCCGCCTCGTGGAGAAGCGCGTGGGCACCAGCGTGCTGCGCTACCGCTACGACGTGGGCGGCCGCATGGTGGAAGCCACGCGTTGGCGGCTCAGCGCCGCAGCAGGGGCAGGAGACGCGGCGCAACAGTCCACCCTGACCCTGCAGCACACCACCCGGTTCGAGTACGACACGCTGGGCCGCATCGTGGCCGAGCATGCGGAAGATGCGGTCAGCGGGCAGTCGCACACCCTGCGGCACGAACACGACGCCCTGGACAACCGCACGCGCACCGAACTGCCGCTGGTGGCCGGCGCCGCTGGACAACCGGGCCTGCGCCGCAGCCTGAACTATCTGCACTACGGCTCCGGCCACCTGCACCAGATCAACCTGGGGCTGAGCGAGGAGGGCGGGCGAGGCGGCGAGGGCACCGAACCCGCGATGCCCGGCGAATCTCCCGTGGACGGCATGCTGCCCGAAGCCGCGCGCGAAGTGCACCGGCTGATCGCCGACATCGAACGCGACGCGCTGCACCGCGAAGTGCTGCGCACCCAGGGCACCCTGTCCACGCGCTACCTGCTGGACCCGCTGGACCGGCGCACGGGCAGCTGGACGCGCTCGGGCGCCGGCATGCAGGACGCCACGACGGAGGGCTGGCAGGCGGCCTGGCAGCAACAGGTGGATGCCCTGGCCCAGCGCGGCCCTTCGGCCGCCGTCGGCCTGCTCAAGCAGTACCGCTACGACGCCGTCGGCGAACTGCGCGAGAGCGTGCACAGCCACAAGGGCCGCACCAGCTGGCGCTACGATGCCACGGGCCGCGTCGAACAGACCCTGCGCGCAGGCCCCGGCGCGCTGCCGGGCGCGGGCCTGCAGGGCCGTTCGGAGGAAGTGTTCCGCTACGACCCCGCCGGCAACCTGCTGGACGCGGGCGGCACCGCGGGACGCATCGCCGCGCAGGCCGCCAACGACGGCGCCGCTTATGCCGCGGCAGGCCCGGGTGGCTCCACCGGCTACCTGCGCGACAACCTCGTGCGCGTCTACGAGGACAAACGCTTCGCCTACGACGGCTTCGCGCGCCTGCGCGAAAAGCGCATCGGCCGCCACACGCTGCAGCGCTTCACCTGGGACGACGAAGACCAGTTGGTGGCCGTAGAAACCACGCGCCACCCCGGCACGCCGCAGGAGACGCGGCAGACCGTCGAATTCCGCTACGACGCGCTGGGGCGGCGCATCGCCAAACAGGATGCCTTCGGCCACACCCTGTTCATCTGGGAGGGCATGCGCCTCATCGAAGAGCGGCGCGGTGCCCGCGTGGTGAGCTACGTCTACGAGCCGGGAAGCTACGTGCCGCTCGCGCGGATCGATGCGGACGGGCTTCGGCTGGACGATGAGGGCCATGGAGGTTTGGTGAGCGCCGGGGGCGCGGTGCCGGCATCGTCATCGGGCGATCCCTTCCGATCGCAGGCCCTGAATCCCATGGCCGCGCCCGGCAGTTGGGCGATGGCGCCCGCGGCCCAGTCCGACGCGCGTCTGCGGGCCAGCGCCCAGGTGAGTTACTTCCACACCGACCCCTCCGGCTTGCCCGAGGAGGTGACCGACGCATCCGGCGAAGTGCGCTGGCGTGCGAGTTACCGCACCTGGGGCAGCGCGCTGGAAGAGCGCTGGGATGCAGTGCGCATCGACGGCAGTGCGGTGGTGCCTGCGCAGCAACGGCACGCGCGCGAGGAGGCGCTGGAGCAGAACCTGCGGCTGCAGGGGCAGTACCTAGACCGCGAGACGGGGTTGCACTACAACACGTTCCGGTACTATGACCCGGATGTGGGGAGGTTCGTTTCACCGGATCCGATTGGGCGCGATGGAGGCGCCAACCTGCACGCCTACGCGCCTAATCCGAATAACTGGATTGACCCGCTGGGCTTGACGCATGAGACTGCGCCTGGGTACACGGTTTACCATCTTTACGAGCCGGGTAAAGTCCCCGGAGTAGATAAACCTTACTACGTGGGTATAACGGAGGACAATAGATTTAGTACTCGGCGTCAAGAACACATTAATAGCGGCAGGCTGGCTGGTGGGGCCACCATGGATGTGGCAAAGCAGGGAGTCACCTATGGTGAAGCGCGTGGTATTGAGAGAGCACATATTGAACGGTATGGAACAAATAAAGGGGTGATTGGTGCTGCCTACCCCGCTGCTGGCAGTGATGACTTCTATTCCGGTCGGGGTAACAGAAATCTTGGCTTTGATGTGAATAGCGCGACTAGGCCAGAGGCCCGACAGAATTATTTCCAGGCTGCTTACGAGAAAGAAGGCGGAACGGCCCGGAGAACTGTCGGAAGAAAGAGTTGTTGAATAAGGAAATTGAATGTTCAAGAAGAAAAAAATTAAAATGGAAAATCTGCAAACTGGAGATGTTTTTTCATTTCAATTAGGGAATGATAATTACGGCTTCGGGGTTATTGTTTCAAAAATAATGGAAGGGCACGTTTCGGAAATATTCAAATACTTTTCAAATAGCCCTGTCCCTGATTTTTCACTTCTTCGTGAGACTTTTTCCCCTCCGGTAGTGCTGGATACCTACTCGCTGCTTCAAAAAGCCAATGAAGGCAATTGGTCTTACATCGGGCGCAAAGACGACTATGAAGTCAGCGACGATGTGAAGAATTCAAGGTTCTCTTGGGGAATGAGGGGAGATCAAAGCATCAAAGATATCTACAATAAGAGTCACGCTGTGTCGGACGACGAGGCTGCAAAGTGGCCACGCTGTCAGCCGTGGGGCGATTTAAATATCAAAGAATACTTGAGAAAACAAGGTGTCGCTTTGGGTTAAAAATGAAAATAGAAACTCATAAGCCATTTTTTGTCCATATTGACGACGATGAAGAAGAGAGTACGTTGAATCTCTATGACTGGGATATGGAGTTGCGCGTGCCAGTCTTCAGATCATTGGGTCGAGAAGGAACGGGATATGATTGGGACGGTATCGCTCGGCTGCTGGCATCCAGCATGGACGTGGAAAAAAGCCGTTCCCTGCATTTCAATTCTGAAGCAGGAATGCTCTCTGTTTATGGCCCGTCAAATGTCCTTCTTGAGTTGGCGGGAAAATTGCGAAGAGTCTTTTTGAATGAGCAGGAAATTGCGCGTTGCGTATCAGCAATGCATTGCAGAGATGGTTGAGCAGGATCAGATACGGGCGTGGCAATGACCTCGCGAGGGCATTGCGCTCCGCTTGCTCAATCATTTTTCCTGTTTGCGTAGATCGGACGGAATATCGGAACTGGAAAATTATCATGAAGAAAAAGATAAAGGTCGATGCCATCCGTCGAGGCGATGTTTTTGCATTTCAATTGCGGGCAGGAGTTTACGGATTCGGCGTAATCGTTTCAAAAATTATGGACGGACATGTCGCCGAAATATTTGATTATTTTGCCGAAGAGCTCTCGATTGATGTCGCAAAACTCGATAAAACTTTTTATCCACCATTGATTCTTGATTCGTATTCGCTTTTCCAAAAATCAAGTGAAGGAGTGTGGGGCATTGTCGGTCATCAAGACGGCTATAGCCCGAACGAAAAAGTGCTTTCGACAAAATTCGCCTGGGGTGTTCGAGGTGACCAGAGTGTGACTACTGTGAATAACCAACATATTCCAGTATCTGACGAAGAGGCTGCGAAGTGGCCTCGCTGTCAGCCTTGGGGGGATTACGACGTCAAGGAATATGTGGCGATAAAAATTGGTAAGGCGGATGTTGTTTTATTTTAGGCGGTCTTTTTTGTGGAGTCAGTAAAAGACATTTGAGATACATCGTTCAGATATGTCTCAAGTACATGGAGAGTAATGAAATATATAATAGAGCCTTATATTTCCGTCAACAATTTTCTGTTTGGGCAAAGCCAATCAGATGTGAGAAGGAAAAATGGTGCGCCCTACGTCTCTAAAAAAGACAACATCCAAGGCATAGTCACCGAAGACAGAGAAGGGTGCGAGCTTGTCTACGAAGAGAGGAAGCTCGCGTACGTCTCCATGAACAAGCATGTTCATCCGGTGGTGGCCGGCATCGAAATTTATGCGGACGGAGCCATTGGAGCGCTCAAGAAGTTGGACCCAGACCACATGGTGGGGCCGCAATACATGATTTTCAGAGGTTTGGGTGTATGTATCGGCGGGCTCTCGTCCAAGAAAATTCCTGAAGGCAGAGTCGTTACCGCGTTTGCGAAGCACAAGGTAGAGTTTTTCGAGTTCTTTGTGACCGATCATTGATTGTGGCAAAAATCTATTTCGATTCAATGCGCTACCGAATATTGTCGCAACAATGCGGCGAGCAGGTGTTGCATTGACAGTGATGACTGCAATGCTCGTCCATGTGCATGCACGGGATACAGATCGGTTGCTGCAATTTTACGTGTCAGAGCTGGCGCTGTTCACCGTCGCTTTCGACTATGGAATGGGAAATTATCTTTTGACGGGCCTCGATGATGCGCATATAGGCCTGCAGATAGCTCGCGCGGATGATCGGATCGCGTCTTCGAACCCATTATTCACCGTGGCCGTGCAGAATATCGAATCGCTTTTCCATCGCTTGAGGGATTTTTATTTCTTTTCGGGCGGTGAGCTGTTAACTAGGTCAAAGCTTTTCGAATACCCTGCTGGAAAAAGCATGCTGCTCCAAGACCCAGGAGGCAACCGCTTCATCATCGAACAGCAGACGCTCGGAGCCCGTTAATATGTCTTCGCAGCCGAGTGATCACTACACCACTTACATCCATGTGCCACTTGCGCCCACTCAGGAGCACTGCATGGAGCGCTACTACCGCCATGCTTTGGGCTTCGGTGGCGGTTACAGCGAGTTCTGGTTGCTGGACGACGGCTCTATTCGGCTGCAGTTCAAGGAGGTGGACAGCCTGCTGCAGATCAACGCGCTGGGTGCCAGTTCGCTGGCCAGCATCTTTCTACCAGGACACTTTCTTGAGCGTTGCAACCGCTGGGTGCAGGCAGGCGTGCAGATCGAGTTGCTGTTGATAGACCCCACCGGCTACACCGCAGTCATCGTGGACCCAGCGATGAACCGCATCGAATTCCGTGGGGATGTCCATCCCGGCGATTCAGGCATCGACACCCGTGCTTGGAAGTTCTTCAGGGGACTCTAGCCAGGGTCTGACGACAGAGATGCCGTGGTAGTTGCTCGGGAAGCGGGAGGGCGCCTGCTGCGGAAAGCAGGGTGCAGCCGGTTCAGTGAGTGGGCTGTCGCGGCCCTGGAGAAAGTGCCGAAATTGGAGCGGGTGAAGGGAATCGAACCCTCGTATGAAGCTTGGGAAGCTGCCGTTCTACCATTGAACTACACCCGCGTGGGGCACGCCATGTCGGCGGCCGGACGGGATTCTATCCCTAGTTGGCGATGCCATGGTCGTCCGTGCGTTCAGCAGAACGGATGCGCACGTACCGCCCTGCATGCCGGGACCGTCACACCGGCCAGCGCAGCGATAGCACGGCGCCTCCGCGCGGCGACGGTTCGCAGGCCGCCTGCCCGCCGTGGGCTTCGGCGATCGCCCGGACCACGGCCAGGCCCAGGCCGCTGCCCCCGGCGTTCTGCGGCCGGTCGGCATCTCCGCGGTGGAAGGCTTCGAAGACCTGTCCGGCGAGTTCGGTAGGAATGCCTGGGCCGGAATCCTGGACGCTGAGCCGGCATGTGCCTTCGGCGACCTGCGCACGCACGTGCACTTCGCCCGGAGTGGCGTGCTTGTGCACGTTCTCCAGCAGGGCCATCAGGGCCTGGCGGATGCGCACCGGGTCGCAGGTGACGCTGGCGGGCAGCTCGACGTGCGTGCGCACGGTGAAGCCGCGCTGCTGCAGCCGCGGCTCGAACGCATGCACCACGGAGTCGATCTCCTGGGCGAGGTCCGCCGGTACCCGTTCGAGCTCCAGGTGCCCGCTGTCGCGCAGGCTCAGCATGCGGAGGTCTTCGATCAGGCGGCTCAGGCCCTGCACCTGGCGCAGCAGGCCCTGGAACAGTTCCGCGCGCGGCTCGAACACGCCTTCGGTGAGGCCCTGCAGGCGGCCCGTGAGGATCGTCACGGGCGTGCGCAGTTCGTGGGCGATGGCGGCGTTCCAGAAGGCGCGCTCCTTTTCCATTGCCTGCAGGCGTTCCGCCATGGCGTTGAAGTCGCGCACCAACTGGGCGGTTTCGCCGAGTGATTCATCGTCGGCCGCGGCGCGTGCCTGCAGATCGCCCTGCGCCATTTGGCGCAGGCTCTCGGCCACCGAGTTGAGCGGCGTGAGGATGCGGCGCGAGAGCCGAACGGCCACGGCGACCGCGATCGCCAGCGCGGCCAGCATGGTCGCGAACATCCACACCCATTCCACCTGGGACGGCACCCAGCTGTCGGAAATGCTCGACGGGGAGTACGCCATGAGCAGGGCGTAGAAGGCATAGGAGCCGAGCACCGAGATCAGGATGATCCCCAAGGCCATGACGGCCAATGACTGCACCACCTGGCGGCGCAGTCCGGAGCCCGGTCTCACTCGCCGCTCCCGAGGCGGTAGCCCACGCCGCGCACACTCACGGGAAGGCCTTCGATGCCGATCGCCTCCAGCTTCTTGCGCAGCTTGCTGATGTGGCTGTCCACCGTGCGCTCCAGCGTGTCGCCTTCGGGCAGGCAGGACTCCAGCAGTTCGAGCCGGCTGAAGACGCGCCGCGGCGAGCGCATCAGGCAGGCGAGCAGCTTGAATTCCGTGAGCGTGAGGTCGAGCAGGTGGGATTGCTCGCCCTGGTGCACGGTGGCCTCGTGGGTTTCCGGGTCGATCTGGAAAATGCCGGCGCGCAGCACCTGCGGCGTTCCGGCCACGGGGCCCGCGGCCCGGCTGCGGCGCAGCACGGCCTGCACGCGGGCCACGACCTCGGCGGCGTTGAAGGGTTTGACGACGTAGTCGTCCGCACCGATGCGCAGGCCCATCAGCTTGTCGATGTCCTGGTCCATGGCCGTCAGCATGATGACGGGCGTCTCGCCGCGGTGGCGGATCTCGCTCAGCACCTTCCAGCCATCGACCCGCGGCATCTGCACGTCGAGCAGGACCAGGTCCGGCTTGAGTGCGAGGTGCAGCGCGAGGGCCGCCTGGCCGTCGGGCGCGTGCACCGTGCGCAGCCCGTCGCGCGCGAGGTAGGCGGCGAGGATCTCGGCGATCTCGGGCTCGTCTTCGGCGATGAGCACGAGCGCGCGGGAGGCGGATTCCGGAAAAAGGCGGAGGGGTGGTGTGGACACGGGCCGCACTCTATCCAAATTTTTCCGCTCCATCGCATCTCCACACAACGCCGAACGCATCGCAGCGGCAGCGCACCACAGTCGCACCTTTTCACTGGCCGCGGGCACCCGCGCGGCGGCCGATATGGGAAGGATTTTCGACATGCAGATCCCGCAACGGCACCGCCGCGCGATGGCGGCCAGGGCCGCCGCAGCGCTCGCCACCCTGCTGCTCGCCGGATGCGGCCGCTCGGAGGCGCCCGAGGCCGCCGCGCCGCCGCCCCGGGTGTCGGTCGTGGCCCTGGCGCCCGAGGATTTCACCGTGGCCGACGTGCTGTCGGGCCGCGTCGCAGCCGTGCGCACCGCGGAAATCCGCCCGCAGGTGGGCGGCATCGTGCGGCGCAGGCTGTTCGAGCAGGGCGCCGAGATCCGGCAGGGCGCGGCACTGTTCCAGATCGATCCCGCACCGTTCCGGGCCGATGCCGACATGGCACGGGCCGCGCTGCAGCGCGCGGATGTGGTGGCAGCCCAGGCCCGCCTGCAGGCCGGGCGGCTCGAACCTTTGGCGAAGGCGCAGGCCGTCAGCCGACAGGCCTACGACGATGCCGTGTCGCAGCGCGACCAGGCGGTGGCGGAGGTCGCGCAGGCGCGCGCCACGCTCGCCCGCCGGGAACTGGACCTGCGGTTCGCCACCGTGACGGCACCCATCGCCGGCCGCGTGGACCAGGCGCTGGTGACGGAAGGCGCACTGGTCTCGCCCACGGATGCATCGCCGATGGCGCGCATCCAGCAGATCGATCAGGTCTACGTGGACGTGCGGCAGCCGGCGTCGGCGCTGGAGGCGCTGCGCGCCGCGGTGGCCGAAGGCAGCGCACCCGAGCGCGCGGAGCGTGCCGGACTGGCCGTGCAGATCCTGGGGGCCGGGGACCACGGCGGCCATGGCGATCGGCCCGCGTCGCCCGGACTGAAGGGACGCGTGCTGTTCTCCGGCATCAGCGTCGATGCCGGCACGGGCGACGTGCTGGTGCGCATCCTCGTGGACAACCCCCGCCGGCAGCTGCTGCCGGGCATGTTCGTGCAGGCGCGCGTGCCGCGGGCCAATTATCCCGGGGCGCTGGCCGTGCCGCAGCAGGCCGTGGTGCGCACGGGCGGGCAGGCGAGCCTCTGGGTGGTCGACGATGCGCAGCGTGCGCACGCGGTACCCGTCACGCTCGGCGAGCTCGTGCAGGGCCACTACCGCATCGCGCAGGGCGTGCAGGCAGGCCAGCGGATCGTGGTGCAGGGCATCGAGCGCCTGAGCGAAGGCCTGGTGGTGGAGGCGCGGGGCGTGCCCGCTCCGGGTGTCGCGGCAGGGGCCGCTTCCACGTCTGCCGCCGTTGCCGCAGCGTCGGCCCCCGCGATGGCCGCCTCCGCGGCGGGCCGCTGACCGGAGCGCCGCATGCCGCAATTCTTCATCCGCCGCCCGGTGTTCGCCTGGGTGATCGCGCTGTTCATCGTGCTCTTCGGCGCCCTGGCCATCCCCCGGCTGCCGATCGCCCGGTATCCGTCCGTGGCGCCGCCCGCCGTGAGCATGGTCGCCACCTATCCCGGTGCCACGCCGCAGACGCTGAACGATTCGGTGGTGAGCCTGATCGAGCGGGAACTTTCGGGCGTCAAGAACCTGCTGTACTTCGAATCGTCGGTCGATACCTCGGGCAGCGCGCAGATCACCGCGACCTTCAAGCCCGGCACCGATGCGGAGCTCGCCCAGGTGGACGTGCAGAACCGCATCAAGGCGGTGGAGCCGCGCCTGCCGCAGGCGGTGCGCCAGAACGGCCTGCAGGTCGAGTCCGCGACGTCCAGCTTCCTGATGCTGATCGGCCTCACGTCGCAGGGTGGCCGCCACGACGAGGTGGCACTCAACGACTACATGGCGCGCCACGTCGTGCAGGAGCTGCGGCGTGTCGAAGGCGTGGGCCGCGTGCAGCTGTTCGGGGCGGAACAGGCCATGCGCATCTGGGTGGACCCGGAGCGCCTGCTGGCCTACGGCCTCGCGATCGGCGACGTGACCCAGGCGATCGAGCAGCAGAACGCACAGGTGGCGCCCGGACGCATCGGCGATGCGCCCGCGCTGCCCGGGCAGCGTGTCACCGTGCCGCTGACGGTGCAGGGGCAACTCTCCACGCCGGAGCAGTTCGCGGCGATCGTGGTGCGGGCGCGGCCGGACGGCGCGAAGGTGGTGGTGGGCGACGTGGCGCGCGTGGAACTGGGGGCGCAGTCGTACGCGTTCTCCAACCGCGAGGACGGCCGGCCCGCGACCAGCGCCGCGGTGCAGCTCTCGCCGGGTGCCAACGCCGTGCGCACCGCCGAGGCCGTGAAGGCGCGGCTGGCGGAACTGTCGCGCACCATGCCGGCGGGCATGCAGGTGTCCGTGCCGTTCGACACCGCGCCGTTCGTGAAGGTCTCCATCGAGAAGGTGCTGCACACGCTGGCCGAGGCCATGGTGCTGGTGTTCCTCGTGATGTTCCTCTTCCTGCAGAACGTGCGCTACACGCTCATCCCCGCGATCGTGGCCCCGATCGCGCTGCTGGGCACGTTCGCTGTGATGCTGGTGGCGGGCTTTTCGATCAACGTGCTCACGATGTTCGGCATGGTGCTGGCGATCGGCATCATCGTGGACGATGCCATCGTGGTGGTGGAGAACGTGGAGCGGCTGATGGCCACGGAAGGGCTCTCGCCGCGCGAGGCGACGTCCCGGGCCATGCGCGAGATCACCGGCGCGGTGGTCGGCATCACGCTGGTGCTGACGGCCGTGTTCATTCCGATGGCGTTCGCGGCGGGTTCGGTGGGCGTCATCTACCGGCAGTTCACGCTGTCGATGGCGGTGTCGATCCTCTTCTCGGCCTTCCTGGCGCTCACGCTCACCCCGGCGCTGTGCGCCACGCTGCTGCGCCCGGTCGATCCCGGCCACCATGCGAAGCGCGGCTTCTTCGGAGCGTTCAACCGCGGATTCGACCGGATGACGCAGGGCTACGCATCGCGCGTGGCGCGCCTGGCAGGGCGCGGCGGCCGCACCATGGCGGCCTTCGCGGCCGTCTGCGTGGTGCTGGTGCTGGCGGCGCGTCAGTTGCCCTCATCGTTCCTGCCGGAGGAGGACCAGGGCTATTTCATGACGTCCATCCAGTTGCCGACGGGTGCCACCAGCGAGCGCACGCTGAGCGTCGCCAAGGCGTATGAGGCGCACGTCGCTACGCGACCTGGACTGGCGTCGAACCTCGTCATCCAGGGCTTCAGCTTCTCGGGCTCGGGGTCGAACGCGGCGATGGCCTTCACCATGCTGCGGGACTGGAGCGAGCGGGGCGGTGCCACCGCGCGCGAGGAGGCGGCGCTGGCACAGGCGGCCATGCAGCGCACGGCCGAAGGCACGGTGATGACCCTGCTGCCGCCGGCGATCGACGAACTCGGAACCTCTTCGGGGTTCACGCTGTTCCTGCAGGACCGCGCCGGCCGCGGCCCCGAGGCGCTGGCGGCGGCACAGTCTCGGCTCATGGAGCTGGCCGCTCGGAGCACGGTGGTGCGGGGCGTCTATCCCGACGGATTGCCGCCGGGCGCCAGCATCCGCCTGAACATCGACCGGCACAAGGCCGAGGCCCTGGGGCTGTCGTTCAACGCCGTGAGCAGCACGCTGTCGTCGGCGATGGGTTCCACCTACGTCAACGACTTTCCCAACGCGGGGCGCATGCAGCAGGTGATCGTGCAGGCCGATGCGCCCGCCCGCATGCAGCTGGACGACGTGCTGCGGCTGCGCGTGCGCAACGCCTCCGGCGGTCTGGTGCCGCTGCGCGAGGTGGTGAACGCGGAGTGGACCGAATCGCCGCAGCAGATGATGCGCTTCCAGGGCTACCCGGCCATGCGCATCGCCGGCGGTGCGGCGCCCGGCGTGTCCAGTGGCGATGCGATGGCCGAGATGGAGCGCCTCGTGGCCCAGTTGCCACCGGGCTTCGCCGTGGCGTGGACGGGCCAGTCGCTGCAGGAGCGCCAGTCGGCCGCCCAGGCCCCGATGCTGATGCTGCTGTCCGCGCTCGTGGTGTTCCTGGTGCTGGCGGCGCTGTACGAGAGCTGGTCGATCCCGCTGTCAGTCATGCTCGTGGTGCCGCTCGGACTTCTCGGCGCCGTGGCGGCCGTGATGTGGCGCGGGTTGCCCAACGACGTGTTCTTCAAGGTCGGGATGATCACCATCATCGGCCTGTCGGCCAAGAACGCGATCCTGATCGTGGAATTCGCGCGGCAGCTGCATGCGCAAGGGCAGGGCCTCGTCGACGCGGCGGTGAACGCCGCACGCCTGCGCCTGCGGCCGATCCTGATGACTTCGCTCGCGTTCGCACTGGGCGTGGTGCCGCTGATGCTGGCTTCCGGCGCCAGCGCGGAGACGCAGCATGCCATCGGCACCGGCGTGTTCGGCGGCATGCTGAGCGGCACGCTGCTGGCGGTGTTCTTCGTGCCGGTGTTCTTCGTGGTCGTGACCGGGCTGCAGGAACGGGCGGCGGGCTGGCGCGCGCGGCACCGCCCCACTGGCGGATCCGATGCAACGGCAGGGGAGGAAGCATGACTGCGGTCCGCAACGCTCCCGTGCCGGAACATGCGGGCCCCGCGCATCCGGGTACTGCCTGGGGCTGGCGCTACGGATGCATCTTCGCCGGACAGGCCCTGTCGCTCCTCGGCTCGGCGGTGACCCAGTTCGTGCTGCTCTGGTGGATCACCGACACCACGGGCAGCGTGCAGGCGCTGGCGACGGCCGGGCTCGCGGCGCTGCTGCCCCAGGCGGTGCTGAGTCCGCTGGGCGGCGTGCTGGCCGACCGCTGGAGCCGCCGCGCGCTCATGATCGCGGCCGATGCGGTCAGTGCCGCGTGCATGCTGGCGATGATGGCCCTGCTCGCGAGCGGGGAGGCGCAGCTTTGGCACGCGTACACGATCCTCGCGGTGCGCAGCGCGATGCAGGCGTTCCAGATGCCGGCGGCGGAGGCGAGCGTCGCCATGCTGGTGCCGGCCGGCTTCCTGCCGCGGGCGGCGGGCATGAACCAGACGCTGGTGAGCCTGTCGCTGGTGGGCGCGGCGCCGCTCGGGGCGCTCGCGCTCGGAACCGTGCCGCTGGCGTGGGCCCTGGGCATCGACGTGGCCACGGCCCTGCTGGGCATCGTGCCGCTGCTGATCTACCGCATTCCGCAGCCGGGGCACGAAGAGGGCGCTGGAACGGGTGCGCGGGCGGGCGTGTGGAGCGATTTCCGCGCGGGGCTGCGGTTCGTCTGGCGCGATCCGGGACTGCGGCGGCTCTACCTGCTGCTCGGCGCGCTGATGGTGGCGGTGATGCCCGCGTTCACCCTGGCGCCGTTGCTGGTCAAGGAGCACTTCGCGGGCGGCCCGCCCGAAGTGGCATGGATGGAGGCGCTCGCGGGCGTCGGCATGGTGGCCGGCGGAATGCTGGCCGCGGTGCTCGCCCCGCGCCGGCAAGTGCCGTGGGTGTTGGGCGGGCTGGCCGTTTCGTGCCTCGCGCTGGCGCTCACCGGGCTGGCACCGCAGCGGCTCTTCGCCGTCGCCGTGGCGTGGTGGACGGTGGGCGGCGCGGCCTTCGCCCTGGGCAACGCGCCGCTCGTGGCACTGCTGCAGACCGTGATTCCGCACGGAATGCAGGGGCGGGCGCTGGCCCTGCTCAATGCCCTGATGGGGCTGGCCGCCCCGCTGGGGCTGATGGCGGCAGCGCCGCTCGGCGAAGCCATCGGCGTGCGGTGGCTGTTCGTCGTGGTCGGGCTGCTGGGTACCGGTGTGGGCCTGCTCGGATTCGCCTCCCCGGCACTGCGGGCGCTGGACCGGCGGGGCACCGCGCCATCCGGTGGAGCCGCCTGCGGTGCGGCTGCGCCCGGGCCGTCAGCGCCGCGCGCGCATGCCGGCCAATGACGGGATCGCCACGCGCATCGCCTCCAGGAAGGCGCGCAGCCGGGCAGGCTGGTGGCGCGCGGGCGGGTAGACCAGGTGCACCGGCAAGGGCGAGGCGTGCCAGCCCGGCACGAGGTGCACGAGCCGGCCCGAGCGCAGATCCTCCTGCACCACCCAGGCCGACACCAGGGCCGTGCCCAGGCCCGCGAGCGCGGCGTGCCGCAGGGCATGGAGGCTGTCGGTGCGCATGCGCGGCTCGATCGCGATGGTTTCGGGCGCCGGCCCGGCACCGTGCCCGTCATCGCCGCCGACACCATGGGCGTCTTCCGCGTACAGCACCACCTCACGCACGTAGTAGGTGCGCAGTGCCAGCCAGGGCAGATCCCGCAAACCGTGCGGGTGCGCGGGTGGGCCGCCGTGCGCCTCCAGCAGCTGCGGCGCGGCCACGACGATGCGGGGCACTTCGGCGATGTGCACGGCCACGACGGACGGGTCGAGCAGCGGCCCGACCTGGATGGCGCAGTCGATGCCCTCGGCGATGAAATCCGGTGGGCGGTCGTGCAGCAGCCATTCGACCGACACCCCGGGGTGGCGGCGCAGAAAATCGGCCAGCGGTGCGATGAGCTGGTCCTGCCCGAAGGCATGCGGCGCCTGCACGCGCAGCAGGCCGCGCGGCGTGTCGTGGGCGCCGCGCAGATCCGACTCCATCGCCAGCCAGTGGGCCAGCAATTCGCTCGCATGGGCGAAGCAGCGCTCGCCGTCGTCGGTGAGCTTCATCGCGTGGGTGGAGCGCTGCAGCAGCCGCAGCCCGAGGCTGCGCTCCAGCGCCTGCAGCCGGCGGCTCACCGTGGGCTGCGTCGTGCCGAGCTGCTGCGCGGCGGCGGACAGGCTGCCGCTCTCCACGATCCGGACGAAGGTCTGCAGCAGTTCGATGCGGTCGCTGCCGGCAGCGGGCGGGGAGGGGGCGGGGCTCGGTGCTGGGGCTTTGGTCATGCGCATGGCGTATATCGTATCTGCGCCTGTGCCCACTACCGCGCCGCTTCCGCCACATGGACACTTGCTCCATCGCTGTTCTCCGATGCCCGACACCATGACCACCATTCATTCAGCGCATAACACTGCGCACTCCACACCCAGTGCTCCAGGCGTTCCCGCGCCGCTCGTCTTCCTGCTCGCCACCACGGCGGGCGTGAGCGTGGCTTCGCTGTATTACAGCCAGCCGATGCTGGGCATCCTGGGCCCGGACATCCATGCCGCCGAAGGTTCTGTCGGTCTCGTGCCCACCCTGACGCAGCTCGGCTATGCCCTCGGCATCCTCCTGCTCGCTCCGCTGGGCGACCGGTTCGATCGCCGCCGCATCATCCTCGCCAAGGCCGCCGTGCTGGCGGCCGCGCTGCTGGCGAGTGCCGCCGCCCCGGGCATCGGTGCGCTGCTCGCGGCCAGCCTCGCCGTGGGCCTGGCCGCGACGCTCGCGCAGGACGTGGTGCCCGCAGCCGCCACGCTGGCGCCCGTGCAGGCGCGCGGCAAGGTGGTCGGCACGGTGATGACCGGGCTGCTGCTGGGCATCCTGCTGTCGCGGGTCGTGAGCGGGCTGGGCGCCGAGGTTTTCGGCTGGCGCGCGGTGTATGCCGCGGCCGCGGGCGGGGTCGCCCTGCTGGGCGTGGCGGCGTGGCGCTGGCTGCCGCGTTTCGCGCCGACCACGCAGCTCGGCTATGGGGCGCTGATCGCCTCCATGGCAGCGCTCTGGCGGGCGCAGCGGCCGCTGCGCCGCGCGGCGCTGGCGCAGGGCCTGCTGTCGGTGGCGTTCAGCGCCTTCTGGTCGACGCTGGCCGTCATGCTGCACAGTGAATTCCACTGGGGCAGCGCCGCCGCCGGCGCGTTCGGGCTCGCCGGCGCTGCGGGTGCCATGGCGGCGCCGCTGGCAGGCCGCCTGGCCGACCGGCGCGGGCCGGATCTGGTCACGCGGCTGGGGGCCGGGCTGGCGCTGGTGTCTTTCGCGGCTCTGCTGCTCGCACAGTGGCTGCCGGCCTGGGCGCAGATCGGCCTGCTCGTGGCCTGCGCGATCGGGTTCGATTTCGGCATCCAGGCGGCGCTGGTCGCGCACCAGACGCTGGTCTACGGTTTGGAGCCCGCCGCCCGCAGCCGCCTGAATGCGCTGCTCTTCACCGGCGTGTTCATCGGCATGGCCACGGGCTCGGCGCTCGGTGCGCTGGCCATGGCCCGCTGGGGCTGGCTGGGCGTGGCCGCGCTGGCCACCGCCGCGTCGGCCGGTGCCCTCGCGGTGCGCATGGCCGGCGGCCGGCCGCAGCACGCCCGGCCCTGAACGGCACGGCCGGCCGCCCGGCGCGTGCATGCGTCCGTACGTGCGTGCGTGCGTGCGTGCGTGCAGGGGGCCCTGCCATTCGGTCCAAGGCAAGTGCAAGGCGGGGGTGCACGACCCGAACGCTGCCATGTTCCAGAATATGGAACGTGCCTTCTGCCCACAGGGATCATGGGCGTAGCGGCTGCTGCGGTGGGCGGGTCGTGTCATCATCCGGGGCCCATGACTGCTCCGTTCCCTCCGCACTCCATTTTCCTGAAGACCGATAGCGAGATGGGTGAGCGCGTCCGCAGGCATGACTGGGCGGCCACGCCGCTGGGCCCGATGGAGTCCTGGCCCGAGTCGCTGCGTGTCGCCGCGCAGATGGTGCTCGCCTCCAAGTTTCCCAAATGCCTGGTCTGGGGTCCGCAGATGACCTCGATCCACAACGATGCCTTCGGCGTCATCCTGGGGGCCAAGCTGAACGCGCTCGGCCGGCCCTTTTATGAAGTCTGGGCCGAGGCGTGGGAGACGATCGGCCCCATTGCCGAGCGCGCCCTGGCGGGCGAGTCGATGTTCCTGGAGGATTTCCCCGTCACCGTGCGCCGGCACGGCTACGACGAGCAGGCCTACTTCACCTTCTGCTACAGCCCGGTCTGCGACGGGAACGGAACCGTACAGGGCTTCATGGACACGGTCGTCGAGACCACCGGCAAGTTCCTGGCGCAGCAGCGGCTGCAGGATCTGGCCACCTCGCTGGACCAGCAGGTGGCCGACCGCACGGCCGACCGCAACCGGCTCTGGCTGCTGTCCGATGCCATGCTCGTGGTGACGCGGCTCGACGGCACCATCGCCGCGGTCAACCCGGCCTGGGAGGCCACGCTGGGCTATACGGAAGACGAAACCATCGGCCGGCGCCTGCTGTCCTTCCTCCACGACGACGAGGCCCTGCGCGTGCCGGGAGACGTGCAGCGCCTGGCCGAGGCGGTGCGCCACCAGGGCACGCTGCGGTTCCGCCACCGCAGCGGCGCGGACCGCTGGATCGACTGGACGGCCGTTCCCGGCGACGGGTTCGTGCAGGCCGTCGGCCGCGACGTGACCGACGAGCGTGCCCGCACCGAAGCGCTGCTGCAATCGCAGGAGCGCGTGCGGCACAGCCAGAAGATGGAGGCGATCGGCCAGCTCACGGGCGGCATCGCGCACGATTTCAACAACATGCTGCAGGGCGTCGTCCTGCCGCTGCAGCTGATCGGGCAGCGCCATGCGCGCGGCCAACTGGACGACATCCCCCGCTACGTGGAGGCCGGACTCTCGTCGGCGCGCCGGGCCGCCGCGCTCACCCAGCGGTTGCTGGCGTTCTCGCGCCGCCAGCCGCTGGACGTGCGGCCCGTGGACGTGGCGGGCTCCATCCGCGATCTGGAGCCCATGCTGCGCAATACCTGCGGCGAGAACATCCAGTTGGCCGTCGAGATCCCCGCCGAACTGTGGCCCGTGCTCACCGATGCCCACCAGCTCGAGAGCGCCGTGCTCAACCTCGCCATCAACGCGCGCGACGCGATGCCCGACGGCGGCGAACTGCGCATCACCGGCACCAATCTGCCGGCCGGCTCGACCCTGCTGCCTGCCGCGGAGCGCGAGGCGCTGGGCCTGCCCGCCGGGGACCTGGTGGGCGTGCGGGTCAGCGATAGCGGGCACGGCATGACGCGCGAGGTGATGGACCTCGCGTTCGATCCGTTCTTCACCACCAAGCCGATCGGTCAGGGCACGGGCCTGGGCCTGTCGATGATCTACGGCTACATGCGCCAGTCCGGCGGCGCGGTGGCGCTCGACAGCACGGTGGGGCGGGGCACGTCCGTGTCGCTGTATTTCCCGCGCTCGATGCAGGGCGTGGTCGAGGAGGCCACTGGCGGGCTCGACAGTGCCGAAGGGGGCAAGCGGCCGGACTCGATCCTCGTGGTGGAGGACGACGCCACGGTGCGCGAGTTCGTGTGCGAACTGCTGCGCGACCTGGGGTTCCAGGTGATGTCGGCGGCCACGGGGGCCGAAGGCATGGCGATGCTCTCCGGGGCGATCCATTTCGATCTGCTGGTGTCCGACGTGGGCCTGCCGGGCCCCAATGGCCGGCAGGTGGCGGATTACGCGCGCGAGCGCCTGCCGCACATCCTGGTGCTGCTGATGACCGGCTACGCGGAGCAGGCGGCCATGGATCCGGGCTTCCTGGCCGCCCACCGCATGGAGCTCATCGTCAAGCCGTTCGATGCGCAGGCCCTGGTGCACAAGGTGCTGGACATGGTCGGCGCCCCGGGCCGCTGAGAAATGCGGGAAAATCCGGGCTGTTGCGCGGCCGGGCCGCGGCCAGGCCGGCGCGGCTCATAACTCCCAGGTCTTTGCATCCAATTGCTGGATCGTTGGCTTTGGGCGGCCGCGCACGTACAGTCCCGCTCTCGCCGCACGTGCCGCACGCGCGGGCTTCCGGGGGGCATGCCGCCCACCGCGTTTTCTTCCAACCTCCTTTCCTCCAGGAAAACCGATCCTGCCCTGCGCCGAGGCCACCGTGCCCCTGGGCGCCGGAGCCGGACCGCATTGCCATGATCGATTTACGGGGCATCACCCAGATTTACCAGGGCCCGACCGGGCCCGTCGAAGCCTTGCGGGGCATCGACCTGCAGATCCAGCCGGGCGAAGTGTTCGGCATCATCGGGCGCAGCGGCGCGGGCAAAAGCTCGCTCGTGCGCGTCATCAACCTGCTGAACCGGCCCACGGCCGGCGAGGTGATCGTGGCGGGCCGCGACCTCACGAAGCTCGGCGACGCCGACCTGCGCGCCGCGCGCCGCGACATCGGCATGGTGTTCCAGCACTTCAATCTGCTGTCGTCCCGCACCGTGTTCGACAACGCGGCGCTGCCGTTGGAACTCGCCGGCATGGACCGGGCCGCGATCCGCGAGCGCGTGAACCCGCTGCTCGAGCTGGTGGGCCTGTCGCACCTGGCCGGCCGCTACCCCGCGCAGATCAGCGGCGGGCAGAAGCAGCGCGTGGGCATCGCCCGGGCGCTCGCCAGCCGGCCCAAGGTATTGCTTTCTGACGAGGCCACCTCGGCGCTCGACCCCGAGACGACGCGCTCCATCCTGGCGCTGCTGCGCCAGGTGAACCAGGAACTGGGCCTCACCGTGGTGCTCATCACCCACCAGATGCAGGTCATCAAGCAGGTGGCCGACCGGGTCGCCGTGATCGATGCCGGGCGCATCGTGGAGCAGGGGCCGGTGCTGGATGTGTTCACGCGCCCGCGCGAGCCGATCACCAAGAGCCTCATCGACGAGATCGTGCCGCAGGAACTGCCCGCCAGCGTGCTGCAGCACGTGCGCCAGCTCGCCGCGCAGCTTCCGCCGAGCGAGACGGGCGAGCTGCTGCGGCTGTCGTATTCAGGCGAGCGCGCCTACCAGCCGATCCTGTCGCGGCTCATCCGCGAGCACCGGCTGGACCTCTCCATCCTGCACGGCCAGATCGACGAGATCCAGGCCCAGACCTTCGGTTCGCTGGCGGTGTACGTGAGCGGCGAGGCCGCCCGGCTGGCGGCTGCCGTGGCGCAGTTGCGGGCCGAGGGCGTGATGGTGGATGAAGTGAAGGTGTCCGCCGCAGGCGCGGATGCCGTTGCCGCAGTGGCGGGCATGGAGGGTTGACGCGATGTTCGAGAATTTTTCGGAAATGATGCTGGAGCTGTTCGCCACTTCGCTGTGGGAGACGCTCATCATGGTGGGCATCTCGGGCGTGGTCGGCGCGCTGATCGGCATTCCCCTGGGCGTGTTCCTGCGGCTCACCGACCAGGGCGGCGTGCTGGAAAACGGCGTGGTCAACAAGACCGTGGGCTGGATCGTGAACGCCGTGCGCTCCACGCCGTTCATCATCCTGCTGGTGGCGATCATCCCGTTCACGCGCTTCATCACGGGTTCTTCGATCGGCACCGCTGCCGCCGTGGTGCCGCTCACCATCGCCGCCGCACCGTTCGTGGCGCGGCTGGTGGAGGCCTCGCTGCGCGAGGTGGACAACGGCCTCATCGAGGCCGCCCAGGCCATGGGCGCCACCACCGGGCAGATCGTCTGGAAGGTGCTGCTGCCCGAGGCGCTGCCCGGCATCGTCGCGGGCCTCACCATCACCTTCGTGAGCCTGACCGGCTACTCCGCGATGGCGGGCGCGATCGGCGGCGGCGGGCTGGGCGACCTGGGCATCCGCTACGGCTACCAGCGCTTCCTGCCCGACATCATGCTGGCCGTGGTGGTGGTGTTGATCTTCTTCGTGCAGGCCGTGCAGAGCCTGGGCGACTGGGCGGTGCGCCGGCTGAGCCACCGCTGAAATCCCTGGCCGCTGGGACGGACGGCGCGATAGTCCTTTCGGATCGCGCACATAGGCAGTGTCCTACCGCGCGAACGTGGCGGCGCACGTAAGATCGTGTCACATTTATTTACACGGTGGGGTGCGCTCAATGGGGTTCTCTCGCATGACGGTGGCCAGGCGTCTGGCCGCTGCTTTCGGTCTGGTCGTGGGGTTACTGGTGGTGGTGGTGGTCATCGCGCTGTTCAAGGTCTATGCGATCGACGGTGCGCTGGGCGCCAACGCTACCGAGCACGTGCCGATCCAGCGGTACGCCATCAACTTCCGCGGCTCCGCGCACGACCGTTCCATCGCCGTGCGCGACGTGGTGCTCTCGACCACCCCGCAGCAGCGCCAGCACGAGGTGGAGGTGATCGCTTCGCTGGCGGCGTTCTACGCGCAATCCGCGGCGCCCCTGGAGAAGATCATCGGCCAGCCGGGCGCCGCGCCGGAACTCGCCAGCCTGTATGCGGACATCCGCCGCGCCGAGGCGCAGGCCGTGGCGACGACGCAGCGCATCGTGGCGCTGGCCGGCACGGACGACGCCACGGCGCGCACGCTGCTCTGGAACGAGGCCAAGCCCCAGTACGTCCAGTGGCTGGCCTCCATCAACCGGCTGATCGACTTCGAGGAAAAGCGCATCCAGACGGAGAACGCCACCGCGATACGGGAAGCGAGCGGGTTCCGCGCGGTGATGCTCTCGGCGCTGGTACTGGCCGTGGCCGTGAGCGTGCTGGTGGCGTGGGCCGTGTCGCGCAGCCTGCTCGACCAGCTGGGTGCCGAACCCCAGGCCCTCGCGGAAGTGGCGCACCGCGTGGCCTCCGGCGATCTGGGCCCCGTGCCGGGCGCGGGCGCGGCGCGCGCCGGCAGCGTGCTCGCCTCGCTGGGCAGTATGCAGCACAACCTGGCGGCGGTCGTGGCTCGGGTGCGCAACGCCTCCGAATCGATGGCGCGCGGCTCGCTGGAGATCGCCGAAGGCAATGCCGGGCTGCTGCAGCGCACCGAGGCGCAGGCACAGCACCTGGCCCAGACGACCGCCTCGATGGACCGCATGACGCTCTCGGTGAACAGCAATGCCGAATCCGCACAGCAGGCGGCCCAGCTCGCAGGCTCGGCCAGTTCCGCGGCGGGCAAGGGCGGTGCGGTGGTGGACCAGGTGGTGGCCACCATGAATGCGATCACCGAAAGCTCCAGCCGCATCGCCGACATCATCGGCGTGATCGACGGCATCGCCTTCCAGACCAACATCCTCGCGCTCAATGCCGCCGTGGAAGCCGCGCGGGCGGGCGAGCAGGGGCGCGGATTCGCGGTGGTCGCCAGCGAGGTGCGCAGCCTGGCGCAGCGCAGCGCCACGGCCGCGCGGGAAATCAAGGCGCTGATCGACGACAGCGTGTCGCGCGTGGGCGAAGGCTCTCGCCTCGCCGCGGAGGCAGGGTCGAGCATGGCCGACATCGTGGGCGAGGTGGAGCGCGTGGCCCAGCTCATCGCCGAGATCAGCGCGTCCACCGGCCAGCAGACCGGCGGGATCGCTTCGGTGGGCTCGGCCGTGGCGGAACTGGACCAATCCACCCGCCAGAACGCCGCGATGGTGGAGCAGGGCGCAGCGGCCGCCCGCGGCCTGGAACAGCAGGCGGCCCATCTGGCGGAGGTCGTGAGCGTCTTCAAGCTCGGCGACTCCGGTGCGCTCGCGCTCCGCGCTTCATAAGCTTTCGCAGCTTAGAAAATGACGATTGATTCTTTGAACCCGCAGCCGTCGGCCGATACCATCGCTGCCTCTCTCCCCAAAGGTAATACCCTGTGAACAAGCGCTCCCTTCTCCGTTCCACCCTGGCCCTGTCGGTGGCCGCCATCCTGTCGCAGGGCGCCCTGGCCCAGGACAAGCCGATCAAGGTCGGCGTCACGGCCGGCCCGCATGCCCAGATCATGGAACAGGTCAAGAAGACCGCCGAGAAAGACGGCCTGAAGATCCAGATCGTCGAATTCAGCGACTACGTGCAGCCCAATGCGGCGCTGTCGGCCGGCGACTTGGACGCCAACAGCTACCAGCACAAGCCCTACCTGGACGCGCAGGTGAAGGACCGCGGCTACAAGCTGGTGTCCGCCGGCTACACGGTCAACTTCCCGATCGGCCTGTATTCCAAGAAGGTCAAGAAGCTCGAAGACCTGAAGGACGGCGCGCGCTTCGGCATTCCCAACGACCCCACCAACGGCGGCCGCGTGCTGCTGGTGCTGCAGGACAAGGGCCTCATCAAGCTCAAGGAGGGCGCCGGCCTGAAGGCGACGCCGCTCGACGTCACTTCCAACCCGAAGAAGCTCAAGTTCGTGGAACTCGACGCGGCCCAGCTCGCGCGCTCGCTCGACGACCTGGACGCCGCCGCGATCAACACCAACTTCGCACTGTCGGCCGGCCTCAATCCCAAGACCGACGCCATTGCCCAGGAAAGCGCCAAGAGCCCGTACGTGAACATCATCGCGGTGCGCGAGGCGGACAAGGACAAGCCGTGGGTGGCCAAGCTCGTGAAGGCCTACCACTCTGACGAGACGCGCCAGTTCATCGAGACCCAGTTCAAGGGCGCGGTGCTGGCCGGCTGGTAAGCGGCATCCGAGGGGCCGGGCGTTTCCGGCCCCGACGCACTGGGCTTGCGCACGGCCTCCCGGGCCCGATGCCCCGTGGCCGGCACGCCCGCGCCCGTGCGGCTACGATGGTTCACGCATCCGCCACCCGACTGAACCGGTCCGTGGCCCGGAGCGACCCGGAGAACACCCATGGCCACTTTCGACATCGCCGGCCTCGGCCGCCAGCTCCACGCCGCCCGCAGCGAGTGGCGCAGGGCGCAGAACCGCGAGCAGGAACCCGCCGGCCGCGAGTTTCCCTCGCGCGACGCCGTCGCGCGCATCGTGGAACAGCTCAAGGGCGCTCTGTTTCCGTTGCGCCTCGGGCCGCACGACCTGCGCCCCGAGAGCGAAGACATTTTCGTCGCCCATGAGCTCGATGCCGCGCTGCAGGCGCTGCACGGCCAGATCGTGCTCGAATTGCGGCACGTGGCCCGTCGCACCGGGGCGCACCCCGCGCCGGAGCAGACGGCGGCCACCGCCCTGGAGGCCGCGCGCAGCTTTGCCGGCACCCTGCCGGGCATCCGCCGCCTGCTGGATTCCGACGTACTCGCGGCCTTCCACGGCGACCCTGCCGCGCGCAGCGTGGACGAGGTGCTGCTCTGCTATCCCGGGGTGCTGGCGATGATCCACCACCGTCTCGCCCACGTGCTGTACGGGCTGGAACTGCCCCTGCTGGCGCGCATGGTGTCCGAACTGGCGCACGCGCAGACCGGCATCGACATCCATCCGGGCGCGCGCATCGGCGCGGGTTTCTTCATCGACCACGGCACCGGCGTGGTGATCGGCGAAACCGCGGTGATCGGCGAGCAGGTGCGGCTCTACCAGGCCGTGACGCTCGGCGCCAAGCGGTTCCCGTCCGACGCCGACGGGCGGCTGAAGAAGGGCCTCGCCCGCCATCCGATCGTGGAGGACGGCGTGGTGATCTACGCGGGCGCGACCATCCTGGGCCGCGTGACGCTCGGGCGCGGCGCGGTCATCGGCGGCAACGTGTGGGTCACGTCGGACGTGCCGGCCGGCGCGCATATCACGCAGGCCACGGCACGCGAGAGCGCCGCGGGGCAGGAGGCGCCCCGCGGGGCAGGGGTCTGAGGGGCACGGGCCGGCCCGCGGGCCGCTTCCTTGCCGGGGCGGGCGGGCCGGAGGCGCGACGGTGCCGCCGAATGCGCGCTTGCCTGACAACCGGCTCCACCGTGGGAGGAGATCATGGCCGCCTGTCGCGCAGCGCGGCGCCGCCGTCTGCGTGCCTTCCCCCTCCATTCCCGCCAAAGGAGTTTCCGTGAGCCAATACACCATCGCCGTCTTCGTGGGCAGCCTGCGCAAGGATTCGTTCAACCGCCGCATGGCCGACGCCCTGGCCCGACTGGCGCCGCCCGATTTCACGCTGGTACAGGTGCGCATCGACGATCTGCCGCTCTACAACCAGGACGAGGACGACCACCAGAGCGAGCCCGTGCGGCGCCTGAAGTCGGACATCTCCAAGGCGCAGGGCCTGCTGTTCGTCACGCCGGAATACAACCGTTCGGTCCCGGGCGTTCTCAAGAACGCGATCGACCATGCCTCCCGTCCCTACGGGCAGAGCGTGTGGGGCGGCAAGCCGGGCGGCGTGATCGGCGTGTCGATCGGCGCCATCGGCACCGCGCTTGCGCAGCAGCACCTGCGCAACATCCTGGCCTACCTCGACGTGCCCACCCTGGGCCAGCCCGAGGCGTTCATCCAGGCCAAGGACGGCCTGTTCGACGATGACGGCAACATCGGCGAGTCCAGCCGCCAGTTCGTGCAGACCTGGATGGACAAGTACGCGGCCTGGGTGCGCCGCCACGCGCAGGCCTGATGCGCTGCGGAGCCCGGTGGCTGCCGCTGCCGCCGGGCGGGGCGCTTGCCGTTCAGGCCGCTTCGGCTACCGCAGCGGCCGGGATGGAGGCCGACACGTGCGCCTGGATGTCGGCTTCCGCGCTGGCGAGCGCCTTCGCGCGGGCGTCGGGGCCCATCGCCACCCCTTCGGCCCGCACGAAACGCACGTCGGTGATGCCGAAGAAGCCGAACACGGTCTGCAGGTAGCTCTCCTGGTGCTCCAGGGCACGGCCGCCTTCGCTGGTGGAGTACACGCCGCCGCGCGAGGAGGCCACGATCACCGTCTTGCCCTGGGCGAGCCCTTCGGGGCCGTTCGCCGTGTAGCGGAACGTGCGGCCCGGCTGCGCGATGCGGTCGATCCAGGCCTTGAGCTGCGACGGAATGCCGAAGTTGTAGAACGGCGCACCCACCACCACCACGTCGGCTGCGAGGAACTGGCTCACCAGCCGCTCCGACACGGCGTTTTCATGCCGCTGGGCATCGCTTAAAGCCTCGGTCTGGCCGGTGCGCGGCGCCATGGCGTCCATGGTGAAGTGGCCGGGGGCTTGCGCCACCAGATCGAGGTACTGCACCTGCGCGCCGGGATGGGCCGCGACCCAGGCCGCCACGGTCTGGGCGGTGAGCTGGCGGGAAACGGAGGCGGCTCCGGTGATGGCCGAGTCGATGTGCAGCACTTGCATGGAATTCTCCTGGGTTGAAAGGCCACGTCGTGTGGCGTTGATTGGATTGTGCGGCGACGATGATCTCTTGATAACCCGCCTCGGCTGCGATAGATTGTTCCAGAATTGGAACGATGGAGGCTTGCATGCAGGACCTGAACGACATGCTGTACTTTGCCGAGGTGGTGGAGCGGGGCGGCTTCGCGGCGGCCGGACGCGCCCTGGGCATCCCGAAGTCGCGGCTGTCGCGCCGCGTGTCGGAGCTGGAGGCGCAATTGGGCGTGCGCCTGCTGCAGCGCACCACCCGCAAGCTGTCCCTGACCGAAGTGGGCGAGTCGTACCTGCGGCATTGCCAGGCGATGCGCGAGGCCGCCCAGGCCGCCGCCGATACGGTGGCGCAGGTGCAGACCGAGCCCCGCGGCACGGTGCGGGTGAGTTGTCCCGTGACGCTCGCGCAGACGGTGCTGGGCGAACTGATGCCGCTCTTCCTGGAGCGCCATCCGGCGGTGCGCGTCGAGATGCAGGTGACCAACCGCGCCGTCGATCTGCTGGAGGAGGGCGTGGACGTGGCCTTGCGGGTGCGCGCCAGCCTGGACGACAGCGGCAGCATGGTGGTGAAGCGGCTCGACGACGCACGGCAGGTGCTGGTGGCGAGCCCCGCGCTGCTGGAGCGCCAGGGCACGCCGGCCACGCTCGACGATCTGGCGCGGCTCGACAGTCTGGCCATGTCGGCGGCGGAGGGTCGCACCCACTTGCGCCTGGTCGGGCCCGACGGCCGCGAAGCGACCGTGCAGCTGGCGCCGCGCTACGTGGCGGACGATCTCCTCACCCTCAAATTCGCCGCCTTGGCCGGCACCGGCATGTGCTGGCTGCCCGACTATATGTGCCAGGCAGAACTGCATGAAGGCCGCCTCGTGCGGCTGTTGCCCGGGTGGTCCACGCCGCAGGGTGTCGTGCATGCGGTGTTCCCTTCCCGGCGCGGGCTCGCGCCCGCAGTGCGCCGTTTCCTGGATTTCCTGGGGGAGACCGTGCCCGGCCATGGCGATGTCGTTTGCCGGCGAGGGGCCACACGCCTGTCCACGTGAATAGGAGCGCGAATACATACCGTTTACACAATCGGCGTAGACTGATGGGAGTGACCGGGAGGTTTTTCTCCGACCATTCGGTTTCACTTTGCGCCCGCAGCCCCCTCCAAGGTACGTTGCCGTGTCGCCGCAGCACCCGTGTGCCGTGCGTAAGACAGCGCTTTCCCGCTTTCCTCGAAGGCATCCAACCGCCGTACCGCTCCGTCCATGCATTCCGCTTCTCCCGCTTCCCTGACTTTCCACGTTCCGGCGCGCGCCGTCCGATGGCGCCGGTGGCTGCTGGCGCTGATGCTGCTCGGACTGGCAGTCGGCTATTCGGTGGCGGCCCGTCTGCCGGCATCGGTCGGCTGGGAGAACGGCTGGCTGGAAAACCTGCAGGTGGTGGTTCTGCTGGGTGGCGCAGCCATGGCGATCGCGGTCGCACGCCAGGGCACTGCGGCGGACGGCAGGACGTGCCCCGCGCTGACGGGACTTGCCGTGGCCGTGGTTCCGCTGTGGTGCCTGATGGCCGCGCGGGAGCTGAGCTGGGGGGCCGCGTTTCTGCCGCCCATGGGATTTGGAGAGGACGGGCCCACCTATTCCTCTGCCACGCTTTGGTACAAGCCCGCGGTGGCTCCGCTGGCCCTGCTGGTGATTGCGTGGTGCGGCTGGATGGCGGCGAAGTCCGAGGCGTTGGCCGTCGTACTGCGGCTGCTGCGCTCGCCGAAGTTCGTCTGGGCGGAACTGGCCGTGATGGTGCTGGCCGGCGTGCTGAGCACCTATGCGGAGGGGCATCTCGGTATTCCCGCGCCCACGTCGCTCGGCCACCATGCGGTGGTCATGGAGGAGTGGTCGGAAATGTTCGCCTACGTCGCGCTGGTGATGGCCCAGTGGCAGATCTTCGTTCTGCTGCGCAGTGCCCGGCGCTCGGCCCAGGCCGGCAACAGATGAGATTCTTATAAATTCAGAACGAGATATTCGTTGGGGTTTTAAGGGCGGCTGAACAGAATCGCTCCATTCGTGCATGCACAGGAGCGACGCCATGGCAGCCACAGTCCCCCAGAACGACGGTCCACGCCACCCTGATCGCTGCAGGGCCCATCCCGGTGCCGGAGCCGTCCATGGCTGTTGAAACCTCCGTCGTCGTGGTGCCCGGCTGGCGGGATTCCGGGCCCGGCCACTGGCAGAGCCTCTGGGCCGAGCGCCTTGCGAACGCCGTGCGCGTGGTGCAGGACGACTGGATCACGCCGTCGCGCGAGGCCTGGGTCCGCACGCTGGAGCGCACCGTGCTGGAAGCGCCGCACCCGGTCGTTCTCGTCGCCCACAGCCTGGGCTGCATCGCGTCCGCCCACATGGGCCCCGAGGCCCAGGCCCGCGTCGCAGGGGCGCTGCTGGTGGCGCCGGCCGATCCGGAGCGGCGCGCGGTGCTCAGCGACTTCGCGCCTGTTCCCTATGCGCCGCTGCCCTACCGCAGCATCCTCGTGGCCAGCAGCAACGATCCGTATTGCCCCGTGCGCCTGGCTGGGGCCTATGCCCGGGCCTGGGGTTCCGAATTCGTGCGGCTGCAGCAGGCAGGGCACATCAATATCGACTCCGGCCATGGGGAATGGCCGCTCGGCTGGGCGCTGCTGCACTCGCTCACCGATCCCGACACGGGCGCGGAGTCCGTGCGCTCGGTGGCCTGAGCAGGCCTGCAAGCCCCGCCTCGGGTTTCTTTATGCCCGTTCCTGATTAATTAACAAGAATCTATTCTTTTGAGTTGGAAGGGGCGGCGTTCACAATAGGTTGCATCGATGACAACCTGGGCGACACGCACATGAATTCCCGGACGAGACTCAAGACCCTCCTGGCCGCGCTGGTCCTGGCCGCCACCGCCGGCACCGCAGCGGCACAGACCACGACGCTGCTCAACGTCTCGTACGACGTGGCGCGCGAGTTCTACAAGGACTACAACCAGGCCTTCGTCGCCCACTACAAGAAGACCACCGGCAAGGACGTGCGCATCGACCAGGCCCACGGCGGTTCCAGCGCCCAGGCCCGCGCGGTGAACGACGGCCTCGCGGCCGACGTGGTCACGTTCAACACCACCACCGACATCGACTTCCTCGCGAGCAACGGCGTGGTCGCCAAGGACTGGGCGAAGAAATTCCCGCATGATGCCTCGCCCACCACCTCCACCATGCTGTTCCTGGTGCGCAAGGGCAACCCGAAGAACATCAAGGACTGGGACGACCTCGTCAAGCCCGGCGTGCAGGTGGTCGTGGTGAATCCCAAGACCGGTGGCAATGGCCGCTATGCCTACCTGGCCGCCTGGGGCGCCGTGCGCGAGAAGGGCGGCACCGACGCCCAGGCCGCAGAATTCGTCGGCAAGCTCTACAAGAACGTTCCGGTGCTGGGCAAGGGCGGCCGCGACGCGACCAGCATCTTCCTGCAGCGCAACACGGGCGACGTGCTGATCACCTTCGAATCCGAGGTGCTCTCGATCGAGCGCGAGTTCGGCAAGGGCAAGGTCGATGCCGTCTACCCCTCCGTGAGCGTGGTGGCCGAGAACCCGGTGGCCGTGGTGGAGCGCACCGTCGCCAAGAAGGGCACGGGCGATCTGGCCAAGGCCTATCTGGACTACCTCTATTCCGACGAAGGCCAGGAGATCGCGGCCCAGCATGCGCTGCGCCCGCGCTCGGAAGCGGTGCTGAAGAAGCACGCCGACCTGTTCAAGCCGGTCAAGCAGTTCACCGTCGCCAAGTACTTCGGCTCGCTCGGCGAAGCGCAGAAGGTGCACTTCAACGACGGCGGCCAGTTCGACAAGCTCTACACGCCCGGCGGCCGCTGATCCATGGGCGCGGCCATGTCTTCTGCGGGTGCCCCGGCATCCGCGCCGGGCCGCGCCCGCCGCGGCGCCCGGCGCGTGCTGCCGGGCTTCGGGCTGACGCTCGGCTACACGCTCTTCTACCTGAGCGTGATCGTCCTCATCCCGCTCTCCGCGCTGGTCTTCAAGACCTTCACGCTGACCTGGGACCAGTTCTGGACGGCGGTCAGCGCGCCGCGCGTGCTCGCCTCCTACCGGCTCACTTTCGGCGCATCCTTCCTGGCGGCGGTGGTGAACCTGTTCTTCGGTCTGCTGATCGCCTGGGTGCTGGTGCGCTACCGCTTCCCCGGCAAGAAGATCGTGGATGCGCTGGTGGACCTGCCGTTCGCGCTGCCGACCGCCGTGGCCGGCATCTCGCTCACCGCGCTGCTCGCCGGCAACGGCTGGGTGGGGCAGTACCTGGAGCCCCTGGGCATCCAGCTCGCCTTCAAGCCGGCGGGCGTGGTCATCGCGCTCATCTTCATCGGCCTGCCGTTCGTGGTGCGCACGGTGCAGCCGGTGCTCGAAGACGCCGAAAAGGAACTCGAGGAAGCGGCCACCAGCCTGGGCGCGACGCGCTGGCAGATCTTCACGAAGGTGATCCTGCCCTCCATCACGCCGGCGCTGCTCACGGGCTTCGCCATGGCGTTCGCGCGCGCGGTGGGCGAGTACGGATCGGTGATCTTCATCGCGGGCAACATGCCGATGATTTCGGAGATCACGCCGCTCATCATCATCGGCAAGCTGGAGCAGTACGACTACGCGGGCGCGACCGCCGTGGCCGTGGTGATGCTGGTGATCTCCTTCATTCTGCTGCTCGTCATCAACGCGCTGCAGGCCTGGCAGCGCAAGCACTCATGACGTCCCCCCTGAGTCTATGAACAACCACCCGACACGCGCCGTCCGCCGCGCCCAGGCCGGCACCACCGAGGCACCCTGGGTGCGCTGGACGCTGATCACGATCGCGCTGGTCTTCCTGCTGCTGTTCCTGGTGCTGCCGCTCGCGGCGGTGTTCACCGAGGCACTGCGCAAGGGCGTCGGCGCCTACCTGGACGCGCTGCGCGAGCCCGATGCGTGGTCGGCCATCCGGCTCACGCTGATCACCGCGGCCATCGCCGTGCCGCTCAACCTCGTGTTCGGCGTGGCGGCGGCCTGGGCCATCGCCAAGTACGAGTTCCGGGGCAAGGCCTTCCTCACCACGCTGGTGGACCTGCCGTTCTCGGTGTCGCCCGTGGTGGCGGGGCTGGTCTACGTGCTGATGTTCGGCGCCAACGGCTGGATCGGCCCCTGGCTCGCCGAGCACGACATCAAGATCATCTTCGCCGTGCCGGGCATCGTGCTCGCGACGGTGTTCGTGACGTTCCCGTTCATCGCCCGCGAGCTGATCCCGCTCATGCAGGCGCAGGGCAGCGACGAGGAGCAGGCCGCGATCGTGCTGGGCGCGAGCGGCTGGCAGACCTTCTGGCACGTGACGCTGCCCAACATCAAGTGGGGCCTGCTGTACGGCGTGATCCTCTGCAACGCGCGCGCCATGGGCGAGTTCGGCGCGGTGTCGGTGGTGTCGGGCCACATCCGCGGCCAGACGAACACGATCCCGCTGCACGTCGAGATCCTCTACAACGAATACCAGTCCGTCGCCGCCTTCGCCGCCGCCTCGCTGCTGGCGCTGCTGGCCCTGGTCACGCTGGTGATCAAGACCTTCGCCGAGTGGCGCAGCGAGCAGGAGCGCAAGGCCGCCGCCAACCTGCCGCCCGAGCGGCCGGCCCCCGCCGCGGCAGTGCCGCGCTGAACCAGGACAGGACAACGACATGAGCATCGAAATCCGCAACATCAGCAAGCAGTTCGGCGATTTCCAGGCGCTGCGCGACGTGAGCCTGGACATCCAGTCCGGCGAACTCATCGCGCTGCTCGGCCCCTCCGGCTGCGGCAAGACCACGCTGCTGCGCATCATCGCGGGGCTGGAGACGCCCGACACCGGCACCATCCATTTCTCGGGCGAGGACACGACCGACGTGCACGTGCGCGACCGCGGCGTGGGCTTCGTGTTCCAGCACTACGCGCTGTTCCGCCACATGACCGTGTTCGAGAACGTCGCCTTCGGCCTGCGCGTGAAGCCCCGCGGCGAGCGGCCTTCGGAGAGCGCGATCCGCCAGAAGGTGACCGACCTGCTCAAGCTCGTGCAGCTCGACTGGCTGGCCGACCGCTACCCGTCGCAGCTGTCGGGCGGCCAGCGCCAGCGCATCGCCCTGGCACGCGCGCTGGCCGTGGAGCCCAAGGTGCTGCTGCTCGACGAGCCCTTCGGCGCGCTCGACGCCAAGGTGCGCAAGGAGCTGCGCCGCTGGCTGCGGCGCCTGCACGACGAGCTGCACGTCACCTCGATCTTCGTCACGCACGACCAGGAAGAGGCGCTGGAAGTGGCCGACCGGGTGGTGGTCATCAACCAGGGCCGCATCGAGCAGAGCGGCTCGCCCCAGGAGGTGTGGGACCAGCCGGCCAGCCCGTTCGTCTACGGCTTCCTGGGCGACGTGAACCTGTTCCGCGGCCGTGCGCACGAAGGGCTGGTGCACGTGCAGGGCATGTCGATCGACTCGCCCGAGCATGCCGCGGCGCAGAACGCCGACGCCTTCGCCTACGTGCGCCCGCACGATCTCGACGTGGAGCGCTATTCGCCGGGGCAGGGCGTGGATGCCGAAGGCCGCCCGCGCGGCATCGTGGCCCAGCTCTCGCGCGCGATCGTGGTCGGCCCGATCGCGCGGCTGGAACTTATCCCCGATGGCGATCACAAATCAGCGGACAATGCGGAGCCCGAAGCCCTGATCGAAGCGCAGATACCGGCGCAGCAGTTCCGGGAGGCGGGTTTCAGGGAGGGTGAAACGCTGGTGGTGACGCCGCGCCGCGCCCGCGTTTTTCTGGACCACGCCGCGGGCATCTGACGCGCAGCACCCTTGCCGGGTGCCGCGCGCGGTGCCCGGGTTTTCAAGGACAAGGATTCCATGGTTTCGAACTGGTTGGATGCCGCGCCGCGCCGCGTGCTGGGCCTCATCTGCGCCGCCTGCATCGCGATGCTGGCCTTCGGCATGTACCTGCAGCACGTCGTGGGCCTGGAGCCCTGCCCGATGTGCATCGTGCAGCGCTACGCGCTCATCGCCGTGGCGGTGTTCACGGGTCTGGGCGCGCTGCGCAGCGGCCGGGGCTGGTGGATGGCGTGGGCCGTGCTCGCGCTGCTGTTCTCGGGCTTCGGCGCCTTCGTGGCCGCGCGCCAGAGCTGGCTGCAGTGGTATCCGCCCGAGATCGCGACCTGCGGCCGCGACTTCTACGGGATGATCGAGAACTTCCCGATCAGCCGCGCCGTTCCCATGATCTTCCGCGGCTCGGGCGACTGCGCGGCGATCGACTGGACCTTCCTGGGCGGCAGCATCGCCAACTGGTCGTTCGTGTGCTTCGTCGTGATGGCCCTGGTGCTGCTCGTGGTCCTGGTGCGTGCGCCGCGCAGCCGCCGCGGGGGCTTTTCCGCGGCCTGACCGCGGGCACGCAGCAGTCTGACGATCGCTGCCGCGTCGCCTGCGGGGCGTCCGTCAATCCGAGGGCCCGAGCGACCCTGGCGAGGCGCCGGCTTCGGGCGGAAAGCACAGCATTTCCTGCCCTTCGCGCCATGCGGGGGCCTTGTGCATCACCTGCCCCCAGAGCGCTCCGCTTTCCCATGCCGCCAGCCAGGCCTGCAGACGCGGCCACGGCTGCGCCGCCCAGGCGGCCCGGTCGATGGCCGCGTACTGGCGCACGAAGGGCATGAGGGCCACGTCGGCCAGCGAGGCCGCATCCCCGCACAGATGGCGGCTGCGCGCCAGCCGCTCTTCCAGGCCCTGCAGCCACGCGCCGGCCTGCGACTGCGCCTCGCCGGGCGGCAGGTCGGGGTGGCGCTCGGGGTATTTGCAGCGGTCCAGCGCCTGCTTGAACGGCCCGTCGCACGCGGCGATGAGCGCCTGCACCTCGTCCGGCGCACCTTCCTGCAGCCAGCCCTGCGGATCGCTCCGCCCGAGCGCCCAGCGCATGATGTCCAGGCTCTGCTCCAGCACGTCGCCTTCCGGCAGCACGAGCACCGGCACGGTGCCCTTGGGGGAGGCGGCCAGCAGCGCGGAGGGCTTGTCGCGCAGCACCACTTCGCGCCATTCGCAGCGCTGGCCGCTGGCCGCGATCGCCAGGCGCGCGCGGATCGCGTAGGGACAGCGGCGGAAGGTGTAGAGCACGGGCAGCGACGTGGCCGTTTCCGCAACCGTCTGTGCGGAATGCGCCGATACGCTGTGCGAACCGGAAACGGTACCGGGACCGGAACCGGAACCACCCGGCGCGGCCATGCGCGCGCCCAGATGCTCCGTGCCGCGTTGCCGGGCCAGTGCCATCTGCCGCTCCCGTTCTGCCAGCGCGCGCTCCTGCTCGGGCGGCCGGCTGCCATGGCAGTGCGGGCAGCGCACCCCGGGCACATACTCCGGCGAGGCCAGATCCAGCGGCCCCAGCGGCATGCGGCAGGAGCGGCAGAGATCCTGGTGCGTGCCGGGGGCCAGGCCGTGGGCCACGGAGACGCGCTCGTCGAACACGAAGCAGTCGCCCGCCCAGCGGCTGTCGCCTGCGGGAACGTCCTCCAGGTATTGCAGGATGCCGCCCTCCAGGTGGTAGACCTCGCCGAAACCCTGCCTGCGCAGCAGCGCGGTCGACTTCTCGCAGCGGATGCCGCCGGTGCAGAACATGGCCACGCGCGGCCTGCCTTCCAGCAGCCCTCCGGGGGCGGACTGCGCCTCGACCCAGGCGGGGAACTCGGTGAAGCTGCGCGTGTCCGGCCGCACCGCGCCCGCGAAGCTGCCGATGGCACTCTCGTAGCCGTTGCGCACGTCGATCACCACCACGTCCGGATCATCGATGAGCGCGTTCCATTGCGCCGGCTTCACGTAGGTACCGGCGTCGCGTGCGGCGTCCAGGCCGGGCACGCCCAGGGTGACGATCTCGCGCTTCACGCGCACCCGCATGCGGTAGAACGGCATGCGGTCGCCCCAGGCCTCCTTGTGCCGCAGCGCCGCCAGCGGCGGCTGCGCGCGCAGCATGGCCAGCACCGCCCGCACGCCCTCGGCGCTGCCCGCGATGGTGCCGTTGACGCCTTCCGGCGCCAGCAGCAGCAGGCCGCGCACCCCGCGCCGGTCGCACTCGGCCTGCAGCGGATCGCGCAGCGCCGCGCAGTCGGGCAGGTCGGCGAAATGGTAGAGCGCGGCGGTGAGAATCTCGGGCATGGGGCGGGGATGATAAGGCGGTGGGGGGCATTGCCGTGGGGCGCGGTGCGTGGCGGCGGTGCGGCGTCAGGGCATGGCCGGCCCGGCATCCACCGCGGGCCGTTGTTCCGTGCAGGCATGGAGCAGCCAGTCCCGGAACGCCGCCAGGCCCGCCGAGGGCGCGCGCGAGCGCAGCCGCGTGAGCCAGTAGGCCCCCAGCGCGATCTCGGCGCCAAAGGGCCGCACCAGCCGCCCCTGGCGCAGTTCGCGCTCGAACAGCCGCGCCGGCAGCAGCGCCACCCCCGCGCCCTGCGCAGCCGCTTCCGCCAGGGCCAGGGACGAATCGAAGACCGTGCCGCGCACCACCGGGCAGGGCACGCCGGCCGCGCCGAACCAGGCCGCCCATTCATCGGCGCGGTAGGAGCGCAGCAGCGCCTCGCGAGCCAGGTCGGCCGGTGCGCGCATACGGGCGGCGAGGGCGGGCGAGCACATGGGCGTGAGGGGGGCTTCCAGCAGGTGGTCGGCCTCGGTCCCGTGCCAGGCGCCATCGCCGAAGCGGATCGCGCAGTCCAGCCCTTCGCCCGCCAGGTCCACCCGGTTGTTGTTGGTGAGCAGGCGCAGGTCCACGAACGGGCACTGCTGCTGGAACGCCTGCAGCCGCGGCAGCAGCCAGCCCACGGCGAAGGTGCCGACGGCTCCGACGGTGAGCACCTCGCGCGGGCGCGTGTCGCCGCACTGCGCCAGCGCGCGCTCGATACGGCCGAAGGCGTCCGCCAGCGCCGGCAGCAGCGCCAAGCCCTCGTCGGTGAGCGCCAGCCCGCGCGGCAGCCGGCGAAAGAGCGGCTTGCCCAGGCGGTCTTCCAGGTTGCGGATGTGCTGGCTCACCGCGGTCTGCGTCACGTGGAGTTCCTCGGCGGCCCGCGTGAGGTTCAGGTGCCGGGCCGACACCTCGAAGGCGCGCAGGGCGTTGAGTGGCAGGTGCATGGGGCAGGGGCGAGGGTGAAGTTTTTCTTGGGGAAGCGCGCAATTATCGTCAGTAGTCAGGCGCGCCACCGGCCGGTATCGTCGCGTCCATTCACAACCTCGATGGAGCAATACGAATGGCGATGCAGAGAAGAACCTGGATGGTGTCCGCGGTGGCGGGCGTGCTCGTGCCGTGGGCAGGCGGCAGTTGGGCGGGGGCCAAGAATTCCATGGGGGCCGGCTCCGACGCCCGTGCGTTGGCTGCCGCGTTGCAGGAGATCGAATCCTCCGTCGGGGGACGCCTGGGCGTGGCGCTGCTCGACATGTCCACCGGGCGGCAGGCCGCGCACCGCGGCGACGAACGCTTCCCGATGTGCAGCACCTTCAAGATGCTGCTGGCGGCCCACGTGCTGCGGCGGGTGGACCAGGGGCAGGAACGGCTGGACCGCCGCATCACCTACCGCAAAAGCGATCTGGTGGAATATTCGCCCACCACGGAACGCCATGCGGATGGCGACGGAATGACGGTGGAGCAACTCTGCGAGGCCGCCGTCACGCTGAGCGACAACACCGCGGCCAACCTGCTGCTCGGCACGCAGGGCGGGCCGCTCGAACTCACCGCCTGGCTGCGTTCGCTGGGAGACAACCATACCCGGCTGGACCGCAAGGAGCCCGAACTCAACGACGTGCCGCCCGGCGACGTGCGCGACACCACCACGCCGCATGCGATGGCACGCACCACCTGGGCGGTCACCCAGGGAGAGGCGCTCTCGACCGCAGCGCGCGCCATGCTGCTCGCCTGGCTCGTGGGCAACCGCACGGGCGACAAGCGCCTGCGGGCCGGCATGCCCGAGGGCTGGCGCATCGGTGAGAAGACGGGCTCGGGCCCGCGCGGTACCAGCAATGATGCGGGCCTGTTCTGGCCACCGGAGCGTGGCCCGGTGATGGTCAGCTGCTACCTTACCGGCAGCCCGGCGTCTGCGGAGCGGCGCGACGCGGCCATCGCGCGCGTCGGGGCCCTCGCCGTACGCTGGGCCCGGGGCGGCGACAAGGTCTGACGGTCCTGGCCGCCACGACCGTCCTGATCCGCGCCGGGCGGGCGCACGTCGCGTTACAGGGTCTTCACCAGCACCTGGCTGCGGCGGTCCCAGTTGTACTTCTTCTTGCGCGCTTCCGGCAGCCATTCCGGGTCGACCGGCTGGAAGCCGCGCTTGATGAACCAGTGCATCGTGCGGGTGGTGAGCACGAACAGGCTCTTCAAGCCCATGGCACGGGCGCGCTGCTCGATGCGCTTGAGCAGCTTCTCGCCGTCGCCCGTGCCCTGGCTCTGCGGCGACACCGTGACGGCGGCCATCTCGGCGGTGCCGGCCTCGGGGTAGGGGTAGAGTGCGGCACAGCCGAAGATCACGCCGTCGTGCTCGATGATGGTGTAGTTGGCGATGTCGCGCTCGATCTCGGTGCGGTCGCGCTTGACGAGGGTGCCGTCCTTCTCGAACGGCTCGATGAGCTGCAGGATGCCGCCCACGTCGTCCGGCGTGGCCTCGCGCAATTCCTCGAGTTTCTCGTCCACCACCATGGTGCCGATGCCGTCGTGCACGTAGATCTCCAGCAGCAGTGCGCCGTCCACCGCGAAGGGGATGATGTGGCTGCGTTCGACGCCGTTCTGGCAGGCCTTCACGCAGTGCTGCAGGTAGAACGCCGTGTCCGTGGGCTTCTGGCCCGGCGGCACGCGCGCGAGCATCTGGCGCGCCTGCGCGAGCGGCAGTTCGGTGTCGATCGGGTTGTCCTCGCTCTCGGGCTGATCGGGGTCGGTGCGGATGCCGGGCACCTCGCAGACGAAGACGAGCTTGTCCGCCTTGAGCGCGATCGCCACCGAGGTCGCCACCTCCTCCATCGTGAGGTTGAAGGCCTCCCCGGTCGGCGAGAAGCCGAAGGGTGACAGCAGCACCATCGCGTCCATCTCCAGCGAGCGGCGGATGCCCGCCACGTCCACCTTGCGCACCAGGCCCGAATGCTTGAAATCGACCCCGTCCACGATGCCCACGGGGCGCGCGGTGATGAAGTTGCCCGAGATCACCCGCACGGTGGAGCCCGCCATGGGCGTGTTGGGCAGGCCCTGGCTGAACGCGGCCTCGATCTCGTAGCGCAGTTGCCCAGCCGCTTCCTGGGCGCAGTCCAGCGCCACCGAATCGGTGATGCGGATGCCGTGCGAGTAGCGCGCCGCATGGCCCTTGGCCGCCAGCTGCTCGTTCACCTGCGGACGGAAGCCGTGCACCAGCACGATCTTCACCCCCATGGCCTGGATCATCGCCAGGTCCTGCGCGATCGACTGCAGCTTGCCGGCCGCGATCGCCTCGCCGGTCAGGGCGATCACGAAGGTCTGGTGGCGGAACTTGTGGATGTACGGAGCCACCGACCGGAACCAGGGAACGAAAGTGAAATTGAAAACTGCGGACATGAAAGGGTGCGAGAGAAGGGCGGGACTCGGAGGCTGCCCGGCGGCAGGCATTCCACAAGGACGGAACGTTTTCCGGTGCGCGCCGGATTATCGTCGCCAGCGTTGCGGGCTGAAGGGCGCGAGGTCGATTTCGGCAGGCTGTCCGTCCATCAGCTGCGCCACCACGCGGCCCGTGCGGGCCGACGAGCCCAGCCCGACATGCCCGTGTCCGTAAGCATGGACCACGTCCGGGCTGGCGGAGGCGGAGCCGATGCACGGCAGGCCGTCGCTGGTGCTGGGGCGGCGACCCAGCCAGAACCGCGCGCCGCTTTCCAGCGCGGGACGCGGCAGGGCCGGGTAGAGGGCGAAAAGGTGGTTGAGCAGGATGCGAGCGCGGCGCCAGTCCGGCGCAGCATGCAGGCCGGCGATCTCCACCTGGCCCGCCACGCGCAGACCGTGCTCCATCTGATGGACGATCAGCTTGCGGTCCATCACCATGGTGGAGGTGCGCGGCCCGGATGGCGGCGTGTCGCCCGGCAGGGAATGCACGTCCAGCATCGCGTGGTATCCGCGTTCGGTGTCCAGCCACACCCGGTCGCCGGCAGCGCTGGCCAAAGGCCGGGCGTAAGCGCCGGCTGCGATCACGGCGGCATCGCAGCGCAGTTCGCCGCCATCGGTGCGCACGGCGACGAGCCGGCCGGATTCGATGCGCAACCCCGTCGCCCGCGCGGCAATGTGGCGCGCGCCTACCGACTGGGCATGCGCGGCCAGCGCAGTGACATAGGCGCCGGGGTTCGCGCAATGTCCTGCCTCGTCGACGCGGACGCCGAATCCATACGTCGGCATGAGTCCGGGCTCCTGCGCGCGCAGTTCGCCGGCTTCCAGCGTCCGGAAGGCGATGCCCTCTTCGCCGCGCAGGCGCCAGCCGGGCGCATCGGCCTCGAAGTCCGCGCGCGACGGATAGACGTGCAGCAGGCCCCGCTGCGCGACCAGATGGGCCACGCCGGCTTCACGTGCCAGCCGCGCGTGCAGTGCAGGCGCTTCCCGCAGCAGTTGGCGTAGCGCATGCGCGGTGCGGGCCACCCGGGCGGGCGTGCTTCCGGACTGCAGGAAACGCAGGAGCCAGGGCAGCGCGCGGGGCAGATAGCCCCAGCGCACGGTGAGCGGGCCCTGCGGGTCCAGCAGATAGCCTGGCACCTGCTTCCACATGCCGGGGCTGCTCGGCGGGAGGATGGAATGCGACGACAGCCAGCCCGCATTGCCGTAACTCGCGGCCTCCGGCCCGCCGGGCACATGGGGGTCGAGCAGCGTCGCGGAACGGCCGGTGCGCAGTATTTCGATCGCACACGCAGTCCCCACGATGCCGGCGCCGATCACGACGACGTGGCGCCGCCGATCGGCCCGCGTCGCAAGGTCGGATGTGTGGAGGAGCGGGGAGGGGGCGGGAGACAGGGCAGTATGCATCGCGGCGCGGCAGGGTGTGGTGAGCGCTCCGATCGTGATGCCATTGTCCATGGAATCGGAGCCGGGTTTCGCGTGCCCGCCGCGCCATGGAGGAGGGCAGCGCGGCCTCGGGCCCGGCGGTGTGTGAAACGGAGCACACGGTCCAGAGGAAGCGCGGGGCACGGTGGTCAGCCGATGCGGCGGAACGGAAAGGTCATGGGGAAGCGCCTGTCCTGTGGTGGCCGCGGCAGGGGTGCCCGTTGCCGTGCCCGCACGGGCGAACGCATGCCTGGAGCGGGCCAGGGGAGGCCGGCGCACGCGGCGCGGCGGATTTCTCCGCTGGCGCGCAGTGGAAGGAAGGCACCGCGATGGCCTGCGTTGCACGATGCCAACGGATCGTTCGGATAATGCGGGTCTCTATGACCGGTTCCGCGCCCCCGAAATCCCCCGCCCCCACCACGTCTGCTCCGTCCGCACCGCCCCGCCGCGAGGCCCCGGCCGCGCCGCTGCGCATCGAGTTCCCGCCCGGCCTGCCGGTCTCGGGCAAGCGCGAAGAGATCATGGCCGCCATGCAGGCGCACCAGGTCATCATCGTCTGCGGCGAAACCGGCTCGGGCAAGACCACGCAGCTGCCCAAGATTGCGCTGGCGCTCGGCCGCGGCAAATGCAACGCCAAGCCGGGCGAGAAAGGCCGCCTGATCGGCCACACGCAGCCGCGCCGGATCGCCGCGAGCAGCGTCGCCAAGCGCATCGCCGAAGAGCTGCACACGCCGCTGGGCGACGTCGTGGGCTACAAGGTCCGCTTCCAGGACCGCCTGTCGCGCGACGCCTCCGTCAAGCTGATGACGGACGGCATCCTGCTGGCCGAAACGCAGACCGATCCGCTGCTGACCGCCTACGACACGATCATCATCGACGAGGCGCACGAGCGCAGCCTGAACATCGACTTCCTGCTGGGGTACCTCCGCCAGCTCCTGCCCCGCCGGCCCGACCTGAAGATCGTGGTCACCTCGGCCACGATCGACGCCGAGCGCTTCGCGAAGCACTTCGAATCGGCAAAGGGGCCTGCGCCCGTCATCTACGTGTCCGGCCGCACCTTCCCGGTGGAGCAGCGCTACCGGCCCTTCGAGGAAAGCCGCGACTACGGCCTGAACGAAGCGATCGCCGATGGCGTGGACGAGCTCTGGGCGGGCAACGCGGCGGGCGACATCCTCGTCTTCCTGCCCGGCGAGCGCGAGATCCGCGAGGCCGCCGACCACCTGCGCAAGCACCTCTCGCACCAGCCGGTGATGCGCGGCGCCGAGGTGCTGCCGCTGTTCGCGCGCCTCTCGCAGGCCGAGCAGGACCGCATCTTCGAAGGCCACACGGGCCGCCGCATCGTGCTGGCGACCAACGTGGCCGAAACCTCGCTCACGGTACCCGGCATCCGCTACGTGATCGACGCAGGCACCGCGCGCGTGAAGCGCTACAGCTTCCGCAGCAAGGTCGAGCAATTGCTGATTGAGCCCGTGAGCCAGGCGGCGGCCAACCAGCGGGCGGGCCGTTGCGGCCGGGTCGCCAACGGCATCTGCATCCGGCTCTACGACGAGCCGGATTTCAACGGCCGCCCGCGTTTCACCGATCCGGAAATCCTGCGCTCCTCGCTGGCGGGCGTGATCCTGCGCATGAAGTCGCTGCACCTGGGCGACGTGGCGCAGTTTCCGTTCATCGAGGCGCCTTCGGGCCGCGCGATCGCCGACGGCTACCAACTGCTGGCCGAACTCGGCGCGGTGGACGACGCCAACGAACTCACGCCCATGGGCGTGGAGCTTTCGCGCCTGCCGCTCGATCCCCGCGTGGGCCGCATGATCCTGGAGGCACGCGACCGCCAGGCGCTGGACGAGGTGCTGGTGATCGCCTCGGCGCTTTCGGTGCAGGACGTGCGCGACCGGCCGCTCGAAGCCCAGCAGCAGGCCGACCAGGCCCACGCCAAGTTCGACGACGAGAAGAGCGAATTCAGCGGCTACCTCAAGCTCTGGAAGTGGATCAACGAGGCCCGCGGCGGTGCGCCCAGCCTGCCGTCCGCGCGCGCGCAGCGCGATGCCGCGCGCAAGGGCGCGCCCTCGCAAGCCGTGCTGCCGGTGGCGCAGCGCCAATCGCGTGCCAGTGTCGAGGCCGTTGCTCCTGCGGCAGCCACTGCGTCCGCGCCGACCCCGGCGCCCACCCACAAGCTCAGCAACCGCCAATACGAATCGCTGCTGCGCCAGAACTTCATCAGCATCCGGCGCCTGCGCGAGTGGCGCGATATCCACACGCAACTGCTCACCGTGGTCACCGAGCACCGCTGGCGCATCAACCCGCAGCCGGCCAGCTACGAGCAGATCCACCGCTCCATGCTCGCCGGACTGCTCGGCAACATCGGCGTGAAGAGCGAAGAGGAAGACTGGTACCTCGGCGCGCGCGGCATCAAGTTCTATAAACACCCCGGCGCGCACCTGTCGAAGAAGCCGGGGCGCTGGATCGTGGCGGCGGAACTGGTCGAGACCACGCGCCTTTTCGGGCGCGGCATCGCGGCCATCGAGCCGCAGTGGATCGAGGAGATGGGTGGCCACCTGCTCAAGAAGCAGATGCTGGATCCGCACTGGGAGCGCAAGGCCGCGCAGGTGACGGCGCTGGAGCGCGCCACGCTCTACGGCATCGTCATCTACAACAACCGGCGCGTGAACTTCGGCAAGGTGGACCCGCGCACCGCCCGCGAAATCTTCCTGCGCGAGGCGCTGGTCGGCGACCAGTGGCCGCAGGACTGGGAGCGCCGGCTGCCGTTCCTGCCCGCCAACCGCAAGCTCATCGCCAAGGTGGAAGAGCTGGAGCACAAATCGCGCCGCCAGGACGTGCTGGTGGACGAGGAGCTCATCTACGCCTTCTACGACCAGCAGGTGCCCGCCGACATCTGCACCGGCGCGGATTTCGAAACCTGGTACCGCGAGGCCAGCCGGGCGAAGCCGGACCTGCTCAGGCTCACGCGCGATGAACTGATGCGGCACGAGGCCGCGGGCATCACCACCAGTGCCTTCCCGCGCATGGTGCGGCTGGGCGGGGTGGACTGCGCGGCCACCTACCTGCACGAGCCCGGCGACCCGCGCGATGGCGTCACCGTGACGGTGCCGCTCTTCGTGCTCAACCAGGTGAGCGAAGACCGCTGCGAATGGCTGGTGCCCGGCATGCTCAAGGACAAGATCCAGGCGCTGCTCAAAAGCCTGCCGCAGCGCCCGCGCAGCCGCTTCGTGCCGCTGCCGGACAACGCCGCCCGCCTGGCCGAGATGCTCGGCACGCCCGAGCGCTTCGGACAGGGCAGCCTGGTGGACGTGCTGCTCAAGCAGGTGCGCGACGAAACTTCGCTCGACGTGAAACGCGCGGACTTCAAGCTCGACATGCTGAGCCCGCACCTGTTCATGAACTTCCGCGTGGTGCACGAGGACGGCCGGCAACTGGGCCAGGGCCGCAATCTGGGCGCACTCAAGGCCGAATGGGGCGCCAAGGCCCGCGGGGCCTTCCAGGCCCTGGCGGGGCTCAAGCTCGCAGGTTCTGCGCCGGGTGCCGATCGCGATGCATCGCCTGCGGAAACGGCGCCCACCGCGCGGCCCGGCAAGGGCAGCGTGCAGGGCAGGCCTGCGGATGGCCGCGCGGCTTCCGCCCACGGAAAACCGGCCGGTGAGGGCCCGGCGGCCCCGCCAGCATCTGCGGCCGTACCGGCGGGCCAGCGCTACACGGCATGGACCTTCGGCGAGTTGCCCGAGCTCATGGAAATCCGCAAGGGCGGGCAGACACTCATCGGCTTTCCGGCGCTCATCGATGGGGGCGACGCCGTGACGATCGAAGTGTTCGACGAACCCGGGGTGGCCGCGGCGCGCCACCGCGCGGGCCTGCGCCGGCTGTTCGCGCTGCAGATCAAGGATGCGCTCAAGTACCTGGAGAAAAACATCCCGGATCTGCAGAAGATGGCGGTGGCCTACATGCCGCTGGGCACGCAGGAGGAACTGCGCACGCAGATCATCGACGTGGCGCTGGACCGCGCCTTCCTCGTCGAGCCCCTGCCCACGTCGGACGCGGGTTTCCAGCAGCGCGTGCAGGAAGGCCGCGGCCGTCTGACGCTGATCGCCAACGAAGTCGCCCGGCTGGCCGGCGCGATCCTGCTCGAATATGCCGCGGCGGCCCGCAAGATCAAGGACACGAAGGGTGCCCCTGAGGCCACGCAGGACGCCCAGCAGCAACTGCGGCGGCTCATGCCGAAGAACTTCCTGGCCGGGGCGCCGTGGCAGCAACTCGCGCACTTCCCGCGCTACTTGAAGGCCATCACGCTGCGCCTGGACAAGGTGCGCACCGATGCCGCGCGCGACGCCACCCGGCTTGCGGAACTGCGCCCGCAGGAGCAGCGCTACTGGCGCCTGGTGGCCGAGCGCAAGGGCCAGGTGGACGCGCGCATGCAGGAACTGCGCTGGCTGCTGGAAGAACTGCGCGTGAGCTTTTTCGCACAGGAACTGCGCACACCGCAGCCCGTGAGTGTGAAGCGGCTGGACAAGCTCTGGTCGCAGATCAATAGCTGAGAAGCGAAAACCTCTTTGCCTGCCGGGCCGTCAGTTGAGCACCGCTTCGGCGGCGGCCCATCGTTCCAGTTCCGCCCGTACGTCGGCCATGCGTCCGGAAATGACGAAGCGCTCCGGCGTTCCCGCATGGCGGCGCTGGACCACTCGCACCGGTCCGGGTGCCCGAGAAGGGCAGCCGCGCCCCGAGGCGGCAGCGTGGCGTGCACCCCGCTCGGCGGGCGCTGGGAGTGCGAGGACCGGGGCCGTGGAGGTGACATCGGCGCTGGAGTAGCCGGCCGGCTGACCGGCGGCCAGCGAGCAGCCCGCAGCCGGATCTTCACTCCCTGTGATCTCCTCGCGGTGCGTGCGCTGACGACCCGGCTCGTCCGCCATGCCGTGCACGGTGCAAGCGGGCCGGTGGGGCCAGCGGGACCAGGCAGGAGCCGCCGCCTCGGTCCGGGACACTGGCGCACCCTGCAGCCACCGGAAGAGCCCGCGCAGCGGACGGAACGAGGAGAGGGCCGTGAAATTGAGCAGAGCCTTTGCCATGAAAAAATCTCCAGCGGTCAGGATGGGTTGAACACTGGCAGGATTGGCCTCGAACAGGCAGGGCGATGCCGCAGGGTTGGCCTTCCATGCGAAGTGGAGGGCCAGCGCCCGCCACCTGGGCAACGCTGGAAGGAGGGGCGCAGGGAATGCGGCAGCCTGGCCCGGCACCGGGAGGTGCCGTGCGACGACCGTTCCGAGCGGAACCCGCTGCGGTTACATCAGCATCGTGTTGCGGATCAGGCCCACGGCCAGCCCTTCGATCTCGAAGGATTCGCCCGGCTGCACGGTGATGATGGGGTAGTCGGGGTTCTCGGGCAGCAGTTCGATGGAGCCGGCCGTGCGGCGCAGGCGCTTGACTGTGACCTCGTCACCCAGCCGGGCCACGATGATCTGGCCGTTGCGCGCATCGCGTGTGGATTGCACGGCGAGCAGGTCGCCGTCCATGATGCCGGCGTCGCGCATCGACATGCCGCGTACCTTGAGCAGGTAGTCGGGCTTGTGCTGGAACAGGCTGCCTTCCACGCTGTAGGTCTGATCCACGTGTTCCTCGGCGAGAATCGGCGAGCCGGCTGCGACACGGCCGATCAGCGGCAGCACGAGTTGCGAGATACCGGGAATGGGCAGGTGGAACTGCGTGCCGCGCGCCGCATTGATGGACCGCACGGCTTCGCCGCGCAGCCGGATGCCGCGCGACGTGCCGCTCACCAGCTCGATGACGCCCTTGCGCGCCAGCGCCTGCAGGTGCTCTTCGGCCGCATTGGCGGATTTGAAACCGAACTCCGCGGCGATCTCGGCCCGCGTGGGCGGCGCGCCGGTGCGGGCAATCGCCGTCTGGATCAGGTCGAGGATCTGCTGCTGGCGGGCGGTGAGCTTGGGGCTGTCGAGCATGCGGGCACTCCGGTGAAGGATGTCGGCGCCGGACCGGCGCTGGAAGGGGCGGATCGGCCAACCCTGTGGTTCGATCCAGTCACTGTATTTTTAAACAGTTTCTAGAGGCAATGCAAGTGGGTGCAGAAAAAATCGTGGTGCTCGGCACCGGCGGGACGATCGCGGGAACGGCCGCCAGCGCGGATGACACCATCGGCTACACGGCCGCACAGGTGGGCATCGGGGCGCTCCTGGATGCCGTGCCGGGGCTGGCGCAAGCGGCCGGCGGTGCGCAGCTCGTGTCGGAACAGGTGGCCCAGATCGACAGCAAGGACATGGACGAGGAGGTGTGGAGGGCGCTGGCGCTGCGCTGTGCGGCGCACCTCGCCGACTCGCAGGTGCGTGCCGTCGTGGTGACGCACGGCACCGACACGCTGGAAGAAACCGCATGGTTCCTCCATCGCGTGCTGGGCGGCGCCCGGCAGAAGCCGGTAGTGCTGGTCTCTGCCATGCGGCCGGCCACCGCCATGGCGCCGGACGGGCCGCAGAACCTGCTCGATGCCGTGGCCGTCGCTGCCACGCCCGGCGCGCGCGGCGTGGTGGCGGTGGCGGCCGGTGAAATCCACGGCGCCCACGGCGTGCGCAAGGTACACCCCCAGCGGCTGCATGCGTTCGATTCGGGCGAAGCCGGTCCCCTCGGCTGGGTCGAGCAGGGTGCCGTGCGGTTGTCTGCCAACTGGCCTACGGCCGCGGAATCGGCCGATGCCGCCATGGAGGCCGTGCAGCGTGCGGCGGATTGGCCGCGCGTGGAGATCGTGCTGTCCCACGCGGGTGCAACCGGTCGCGCCGTGGAACTGCTGGCCGCGGACGGCGTGCACGGCCTCGTGGTGGCTGCCACCGGCAACGGCACGCTGCACCACCGCCTGCAGGCCGCGCTGGAAAGGGCCCAGGCCGAGGGCGTGGCCGTTCGCGTGGCCACGCGGTGCTCCCTGGGCCGCGTGCTGCCGCGCCCGGACGACACACTACCCGACGCGCGTGGAATGAGCCCCGTGAAAGCCCGGGTGGACCTGCTGCTGGAACTGCTGGCACGCGCCTGAGTGGACCGTCTTCCGCCTGCCGTCCGTCAGCTCTGCGGACGCAGAAGCAACGCCCGCAGCGCCCATGAAAACGCCGCCCGAGGGCGGCGTTGTCTCTTGCAGGCTCCAGACGGGGCCGTGCGCCCGGGCCCGGTGCCCGAGCCCGGGCGCGTTCAGTCCGCGAGCGCGGCAAGCGCCCGCTGCGTGATCTCTTCGACCGAACCGGTGCCGCTGATGGCGCGGTACTTCGGTGCGTTGGCCGGATCGGCCTTGGCCCAGCTGGAGTAGTACTCCACGAGCGGGCGCGTCTGGGCGCTGTACACCTCCAGGCGCTTCTTCACGGTTTCTTCCTTGTCGTCCTCGCGCTGGATCAGCTCCTCGCCGGTGACGTCGTCCTTGCCTTCCACCTTCGGCGGGTTGAAGCGGACGTGGTACGTACGGCCGCTGGCCGGGTGCGAACGGCGGCCGCTCATGCGCTCGATGATGGCCTCGAACGGCACGTCGATCTCCAGCACGTAATCGAGCTTCACGCCCGCGGCCTTCATGGCATCGGCCTGGGGGATGGTGCGCGGAAAGCCGTCGAAGAGGAATCCCTGTGCGCAGTCGGGCTGGGCGATGCGGTCCTTCACGAGGCCGATGATCAGGTCGTCGCTCACCAGCTTGCCGGCGTCCATGACGGCCTTGGCCTCCAGGCCCAGCGGCGTGCCGGCCTTGACGGCGGCGCGCAGCATGTCGCCCGTCGAGATCTGCGGAATGCCGTATTTCTGGCAGATGAACGCGGCTTGCGTGCCCTTCCCGGCGCCGGGCGCGCCCAAAAGAATCAGTCTCATGGAGGTCCTCTAAGTGTTGAATTCGGCCAGCGCGCGACGCCCGGGGCTGCCGTAGGGCCCGGGGTGGCGCTTTCAATCGCGGGCAAGGATAGCATGCGTGTCCTTCCGTCCGACTGACAACTGCGACACCATCGTGACGGCGCCGCGCGGGCGCCGTGCAGGCGGGTTCAGCCCAGCAGTGCACGCACCCGGGCGAGGTCTTCGGGGGTGTCCACGCCCGGCCCGGGGGCGGCATCGGCCACGTGGACGGCGATGCGGTGCCCGTGCCAGAGCGCGCGCAATTGCTCGAGCGCCTCCACGGCCTCCGTCGGGGCCGGCGACAGGGCAGGGAAGGCCTGCAGGAAGGCAGCGCGGTAGCTGTAGATTCCGATGTGCCGCAGAGGCGCATGGCCGGCCGGCACGCCCGCATGGCCCGGCCCCCACCAGGCGGCGCCGGCATGGTCCCGCGCGTGCGGGATCGGGGCGCGGCTGAAGTAGTGGGCAAGGCCGCGGGCGTCCAGCACCACCTTCACCACGTTCGGATTGGCGTAGTCGGCCAACGTGTGGATGGCATGGGCGGCCGTGCCCATGGCTGCCTCGGGGCGCGCGGGGAGCAGGGCCGCCACGGCATCGATCAGTGCGGGGTCGATGAGCGGCTCGTCCCCCTGCACGTTGACCACGATGTCGTCGCCCGCGAGGCCGAGTTGCGCGCAGGCCTCGGCCAGGCGGTCGCTGCCGCTCGGATGGTCCGAGCGGGTGGCGACCGCCTCGACGCCGTGCGCGGCGCAGGCCTCCAGGATGCGGGGATGGTCGGCCGCGACCACCACGCGCGCCGCGCCGCTGCGTGCGGCCTGCCGCGCGACCCGCACCACCATGGGCAGGCCGCCGATGTCGGCCAGGGGCTTGTCCGGCAGCCGCGTGGAGGCCAGGCGGGCGGGGATCAGGACGGTGAAGGCAGGGGTCGGGGCCGCCGCGCCGCTCACGCTTCCAGCTCCGCGTCCGACAACGTGCGCGCCTCCGTCTCCAGCAGCACCGGGATGCCGTCGCGCACCGGGTAGGCGAGCCGCGCGCTGCGCGACACCAGTTCGCCGCGTTCGCGGTCGTAGGTCAGCGGGCCCTTGGTGACCGGGCAGACCAGCAGTTCGAGCAGTTTGGGATCCATGGCGGTAGAGGTGGAAAAAAGGTTCAGGAGTCGGGAGCCGATGATAGCGAGCGGCCCGCGATCTCCCGCAGCCGCAGATGCAACCGCTCGAAAAACGCGGGCGCGATCTCCACCACCAGCGGCACGGCCAGCGCGCCGGGGCACCATGCCCAGAGCTTGGCGGCGTCCTTTTCGGTGCAGACCACCTGCAGGCCGTCGTCGGACACGGGTGGCCAGTTGCCGTAATCGGCATGGTCGGGCAGGGCGGTTTCCCGCTCCACCGTCAGGCCGCGGCCGCGCAGCATGGCGAAGAAGGCGGCGGGCCGGGCGATGGCGGCCACCGCGTGCAGTGGGCGGCCTTGCAGCTGCGCCAGCGGAACGGTGCCGCCGTCCCGCGCGACGGCGTGGTCCGCCAGTGATCGTCGAATGGGGAACACGCCCAGAGCGGCGGACTCGGCTCCTCGCGGGGCACTTCCCGCATGCAGGACGGCGTCGACGCGGCGCGGCCAGCGCTCCCGCAGCGGCCCGGCCGGCAGCAGCCAGCCGTTGCCGGCACCTTCTTCGCTGAACACGCACAGCTCCACATCGCGCGCCAGCGCAAGGTGCTGCAGCCCGTCGTCGCAGACGATCACGTCGGTGCGCGGGTGCCGCTGCAGCAGCGCGCGGGCGGCCTCGGCACGTCGCGGGGCGACGAACACGGGGGCGCCGGTGCTCCGCGCCAGCAGCAGCGGCTCGTCGCCCACGGCCGAGGCATCGGCTTCCGGAAGCACTTCCCGGCAGTCCGTCGTCGTGCGCCCGTAGCCGCGCGAGACCACGCCGGGATGCCAGCCGCGCTCGCGCAGCGCCCGCACCACCGCCTGGGTCACGGGCGTCTTGCCCGCGCCTCCCGCCACCACGTTGCCGACCACCACCACGGGCACCGGCATGCGCTCGGTGCGCAGCACGCCGGCCTGGTAGAGCCGCCGGCGCAGGGCGGACAGCGCGCCGTAGAGGGCCGCCACCGGCGACAGCGCCCATGCCGCCCACCCGCGGCCGCGCCAGATGCGCTGGAAGGCCGCCTCGGCGTGCGGTGCGCCGGGCGTCGGCGGGGTGCGCCGGTCGCGCAGCGGCATGCCCGGTCAGCGGCCCGCGCTGGCGGACGACTGGGTGGCGAAGGTGATCTGCGAGAGGCCCACGCGGCGCGCGGCCTCCATCACGGAGATAACGGCCTGGTGCGGCGCGTTGGCGTCGGCGCTGATGATCACCACGCTGTCGCGCCCGGCCGTTGCCGCGGCCTTCAGGGCCAGTGCGATCGCGTCCACGCCCTTGCCGTCCACGGCGGTCTTGTTGACCGCGTAGCGCCCGTCCGCCGCCACGGCGACGATCACCTCGCGCGGATGGTCGCGCTGCTGCTCGGCGTCGGCCACCGGCAGGGTCAGCTGCAGTTCGGTGAACTTGCTGTACGTGGTCGAGAGCATCAGGAAGATGAGGATCACGAGCAGCACGTCGATGAACGGGATCAGGTTGATCTCCGGCGCTTCCTTCGGACGGGGGCGGAAGTTCATGGGCGGACCTGCGAAAAGGGGCGTTGGCGCGGGGCGACTGGGGCGGTGGGCGGGCGGCGCGATGGGGCCGGCCGCCTGTTCACCTCACTTGCGCAGGCGCTGGAGATGGCGCACGAACTGCTCCGAGGCGAGTTCGAGCGTGAGGAGGTAGGCGTCCACGCGGCTGCGGAAGTAGCGCCAGAAGATCAGCGTGGGGATCGCGACGATCAGCCCGAACGCGGTGTTGTAGAGCGCGATCGAAATACCCTGCGCCAGCTGGGCCGGGTTGCCCTGGCCCGTGGCGGAGCCGCCCTGCGAACCGAAGATCTCGATCATGCCGATCACCGTGCCGAGCAGTCCCAGCAGGGGGGCGGCCGAGGCGATCGTGGCGAGCGCATTGAGGTATTTCTCCAGCCGCTGCGCGACCGCGCGGCCCTTGCCTTCCATGGCGGCGCGCACGTCCGCCTCGCTGCTCTGCGGATGGCTGTTGAGCGTGCGCAGGCCGCTGGCCAGCACCTCGCCGAGGGCCGAATTCTGGGCAAGCTGGTTGACCACGTCCGGCGTGGGCAAGGTGCGGGAGGTGACGGAGATGGCCTCGTCCAGCAACTTGGGCGGGGCGACGCGCGCGGTCTTGAGCGCGATGAAGCGCTCCACCACGAGGGCCAGCGCCAGGACGGAGCAGGCAATCAGGGGCCAGATCGGCCAGCCTGCGGCTTGTATGATCGACAGCAATTCTCTCTCCGCGCAGATGGAAGCAGGCCGCGATTATGGCCCAGCACCATGGCCGCCAGAAGGCGCATTGCGCGGCAGCAGCTCTGCAGTTGCGCTGCGCTGCCCCGAACCTCCACCAGGGCCCCATTTCCACAGCCACCCACATTTTCTGTGGATAACTTTGTGGGCAACTGGGTGTGCAACCCCCGCCGAGCGGCGCCAAATCGACACTTTGACAGATTGATGAAAAATTGCGCAGCAAAATATTGTTATGAATCAATGACTTGCACGGAGGATGGTGGCTCTGGCAGGCGATCGGTCACAGTGCGACCAGCCGGTATCGCTGCCTCCCGGTTGTGGACTACTGAACAGGTCGCGCGCCCGCGCACCCCCGGTGGATTCGATGTTTGAGCGGCAGAATCCAGCAGCGGCGCCACGAATCTGGGATGTCGGGGCGCTGTGCCGCGCCGTTGCTGACGCCCTCGAGGCGCGGTTCAATCCCGTCGCGGTGCGCGGCGAGATCACGGGCTTTTCGCGCGCGTCCAGCGGCCATTGCTACTTCACGCTGAAGGACGGCCAGGGCCAGATCCGCTGCGCGATGTTCCGGCGGGCGGCCATGCTGCTGGCCGACGTGCCGCGCGACGGCGAAATGGTCGAGCTGCGCGGCAAGCTCGCGGTGTACGAAGCCCGGGGCGACCTGCAGCTCATCGTCGAGAGCCTGCAGCGGGCAGGGCAGGGCGCGCTGTTCGAGCAGTTCCTGCGCCTCAAGGCACGGCTGGAGTCCGAGGGCCTGTTCGATGCGGCGCGCAAGCGCGAACTGCCCGTGATGCCGCGGGCGATCGGTCTCGTCACTTCTCCCGGGGCCGCGGCCCTGCACGACGTGGTCACGGCCCTGCGGCGGCGGGTGCCCCACCTGCCGGTGGTTCTGGCGCCGGCGCTGGTCCAGGGGGCCGCTGCCCCGGCGTCGCTCTGCAGCGCCCTGCGGTCTATCTACCGCATGGCCGATCCGGACCAGGCGGTACCCGGCCAGCCTCCGGTGGACGTGATCCTGCTGGTGCGCGGCGGAGGCTCCATCGAAGACCTGTGGGCGTTCAACGACGAGCAGGTGGCGCGCACGGTGGCCCAGAGCCCGGTGCCGCTGGTGTCGGGCGTGGGGCACGAAACCGATTTCACGATCGCCGACTTCTGCGCGGACCTGCGCGCGCCCACGCCGACGGCCGCGGCCGAGCTGGTCGCGCAGCCACGTGCGAACTGGCTGGCGGGCATGGACGCGTTGTCAGGGCGTCTTGCCGACAGCCTGCAGCGCCAGCTCGACCTGCGCCACCAGCGGCTGGACACGGCCGCGCAGCGGCTCGGGCGCCCCTCGGGCCTGCTGGCCCGGCAGGAGCTGGGCCTGTCGCGCCTGGCCCAGCAACTGCGCCACGGAGCCGCCTGGACGGCCCAGCGGCTCGCCCAGCGCCAGGACGGGCTGGCGGACCGGCTGCCGCGTGCCGTGGAGCAGGCCGGGGCCCTGCGCGCGCGCCGGCTGGAGCATGCGGCCCTGCGCCTCGAACTGCTGGACCCCCGGCTGGTGCTCCAGCGCGGCTACGCCCTGCTGACGGACGGCCAGGGCCGGCCGGTGACCCGCACGGACCAGGTGCGCACCGGCGATGGCGTGCGCGCTGCCGTGTCCGACGGCACGATCGACCTGACCGTGGCACCCCCGCGCCTGTTGTGAACACGCCCCCTGGAGGGGGCGCTTGGAAGAACGGTCTGGACCGTCGCCTACAGCGCGGCCGTCCATTAACTTCCTACAATGCCGGCCTGTTGCGTCGCTCTGCCACCGCGCGGCGCCGCATCGAAGAATTACCAACCACCCACGAAGGAACGTCATGGAACACACCCTGCCACCGCTGCCTTACCCCATCGACTCCCTGGCTCCCCACTACAGCCAGGAAACCCTGGAGTACCACCACGGCAAGCACCACAACGCCTACGTGGTGAACCTCAACAACCTCCAGAAGGGCACCGAATTCGAGAACATGCCCCTCGAGGAGATCATCAAGAAGTCCAGCGGCGGCATCTACAACAATGCGGCCCAGATCTGGAACCACACCTTCTTCTGGAACTGCATGGCCCCCAACGGCGGCGGCGAGCCTTCGGGCGCGCTGGCCGAGGCCATCAACGCCAAGTGGGGCAGCTACGCCGCCTTCAAGGAAGCGTTCGTGAAGAGCGCCGTGGGCAACTTCGGCTCCGGCTGGACCTGGCTGGTGAAGAAGGCCGACGGCAGCGTCGACATCGTGAACACCGGCGCCGCCGGCACCCCGCTCACCACGGCCGACAAGGCCCTGCTGACGGTGGACGTCTGGGAGCACGCCTACTACATCGACTACCGCAACCTGCGTCCGAAGTTCGTCGAGACCTTCCTCGACAAGCTGGTGAACTGGAAGTTCGCGGAAAGCAACTTCGCCGGCTGATGCGGCCGTCGCAAGCGTAAAAAAAAACGGCCCCTCGGGGCCGTTTCTCATGGGGGGAGAGGAAGGAGTCGCGCCCGTGGTCAGCGCTGCTTGGCGAACGGTGCGCCCGAGAGCTTCGCCCCCGCCTTGATTCCGCGCTTGGCGAACCAGCCCTGGTTCATCTCCAGCACGAAGCGCACGGGCTTGTCGGAACAGTGGGAGTCGAGCGTCTGCGGCTTCATGTCCGCGAGGTTCACGATGGTGCCGTCATCCGCCACGAAGGCCGCCGTGAGCGGCAGCAGGGTGTTCTTCATCCAGAAGCACTGGACGGCGGGCACCGAGAACACGAACAGCATGCCCTCGTTGGACGGCATGTCCTGGCGATGCATCAGGCCGATCTCGCGCTGCTGCGGCGTCAGGGCCAGCTGGGCGTCGATGCGGTGCATGCCCGCGGCCAGGTCCACGCGCTGCAGATCGAGCTGCGGGCCCTGCTGGGCCTGCGCGGTGCCGACACAGGCCGCGGCGACGGCGGCTGCGGCCGCGAGGCGGCGGACGTGGCGGGAGCTGCGGCGCAGCCGGCTCGGGAGGTCGAGGGTCATGGTGCGAAGGTCATCCATCGAAAGGGAAGAGGGGAAGCTCCGGCCCGGCCCGGGTGCGTCGTCCGGAGCGGCCGTTCGGCGAAAAGCCTACCAGCCAAAAGCAAAGCCCGCGTAAAGCGGGCTTCGGGAGGCTAGGGAACCCGGCCCGTGAAGGGCTGGATTCCCGTCGGCACGGGGCTCGCTTCAGGCAGCGGCCTTGGAGTGCTTCCGGGTCTTCTTGTGGGCGACCTTGTGCTTGGTGTTCTTGTGGGCCTTCTTGGCATGTGCCTTGGCCGTGGGAGCCGGCGTGTAGCTGTCGGCTGCCATGGGGGCGGACGGGGCGGCCGGAGCCTGGGCAGGTGCCTGGGCGAAGGCACCAGCGGTGAACAGACCGGCGATCAGGACAGCGAGGAGTTTTTTCATATTGCCGTTTCCTTGGAAAGTTTCGGATGGGTTGGCGGGCCCCGCGTAGGCCCGCGAAGCCCTCACACAACGATACCGCAGCGCGGGGCGTTGACAGACGGGACCTACAAATTTTTATCGCTAGAATCATTGCGTTTTGTGCCTTTCGTGCACAGTCCGCCTTGCCCGGGCGCAGCCCCTGGCGCCATTCCACCGGAGATACCCGTTCCATGACCAGTTACCAGCACATCAAGGTCCCTGCCGAAGGCCAGAAGATCACCGTCAATGCCGACATGTCCCTGAACGTGCCGGATCAGCCCATCATTCCCTATATCGAGGGTGACGGTACTGGCCTCGACATTACGCCCGTGATGCTGAAGGTGGTGGACGCGGCCGTGGCCAAGGCCTACGGCGGCAAGCGCAAGATCCACTGGATGGAGGTGTACGCCGGTGAGAAGTCCACCAAGGTGTACGGCCCCGACGTCTGGCTGCCGGAAGAAACCCTGCACGCCGTGCGCGACTACGTGGTCTCCATCAAGGGCCCGCTGACGACCCCCGTGGGCGGCGGCATCCGCTCGCTGAACGTGGCGCTGCGCCAGGAGCTCGACCTCTACGTCTGCCTGCGCCCCATCCAGTATTTCAAGGGCGTGCCCTCGCCCGTGAAGGAACCCGAGAAGACCCACATGGTGATCTTCCGCGAGAACTCGGAAGACATCTACGCCGGCATCGAGTTCGAAGCCGAATCCGAGAAGGCCAAGAAGCTCATCAAGATCCTGCAGGAAGAGTTCGGCGTCAAGAAGATCCGCTTCCCCGAAACCTCCGGCATCGGTGTGAAGCCCGTGTCGCGCGAAGGCACGCAGCGCCTGGTGCGCAAGGCGATCCAGTACGCGATCGACAACGACAAGCCCAGCGTGACCATCGTGCACAAGGGCAACATCATGAAGTTCACGGAAGGCGGCTTCCGTGACTGGGCCTACGACCTGGCCGCCAAGGAATTCGGCGCCGAGCTCATCGACGGCGGCCCGTGGATGAAGTTCAAGAACCCCAAGACCGGCAAGGAAATCACGGTCAAGGACAGCATCGCGGACGCGTTCCTGCAGCAGATCCTGCTGCGCCCCGCCGAGTACAGCGTGATCGCCACGCTGAACCTGAACGGCGACTACGTCTCCGACGCGCTGGCGGCCCAGGTGGGTGGCATCGGCATCGCCCCCGGCGCCAACCTGTCCGACTCCGTCGCCATGTTCGAAGCCACGCATGGCACGGCACCGAAGTACGCCGGCAAGGACTACGTGAACCCCGGTTCCGAAATCCTCTCCGCCGAAATGATGCTGCGCCACATGGGCTGGACCGAAGCCGCCGACATCATCATCCGCTCGATGGAAAAGTCCATCCTGAGCAAGAAGGTGACGTACGACTTCGCCCGCCTGATGGAAGGCGCGACGCAGGTGAGCTGCTCGGGTTTCGGCCAGGTGATGATCGACAACATGTAAGGTTGTCGCGCGGCGTCGCCTGACGCCTCGCAATCGAGCCCTTGGCCTTCTTTGGAGGTCAGGGGCTTTTTCGTTTCCGAGCGCCCTGCAGCGCGCTTTCAGGCCCGACCGAGTCCACCATCGGAACCGCAAGAACGGCCTTCGGAGTCCACCTGGTATGACGGCACCCCTGCAGCCTCTCTGGGAACAGATGCAGCTACTACCTGCATGCGCCGCGAAATGGTGCAGGCGGCACCTCGGAACATTGGATGCATACGGGAAGACATCGTGCAGTTAGAACCGGACGGCTACGGGGCGCAGCAGATCGTCGTCGAAATGGCAGGTGGGCGGCCATGCAGACCCGATGGCTGGCCCACTGGGATGGCTACTTCACCTCGATCAGGTACAGCCCCCAGGGCGACAACGTGAAGCGCTCCTTCACGGGCTTGTCCTTGAACTCCGGAATGCGGTCCGCGTCGTAGACCGCCCACTGCGGCCCGAGGCCGCCGATGGACAGGGGAGCGCCGTCCATGCGCAGCGCGACGATCATGCCGTAGCGCGCGGCGTCGGACACGGTGAGCGTGGCGTTGTACCCGTCCACCGCGCGCAGCACGAGGGTGGTGTTCCGGCGGGGCGCCAGGCCCGCCGCCGCGAGCACGTCGGTGATCAGCGGGCCTTCCAGGGTATGGCGGCGTTCGTCGTACTCCACCGTGGGCGAGATCGAGACGGAACGCAACTGCTGCAGCGCGTGGGCGTCGAATGTGCGGGCCTGGTGGAATTGCACGCCCTGCTTGGCCGCCAGCAGGTCCGACACCGGGTTCAGCGCTCCGCGATTGGGACGTTCGATGGCTCCCGCGACGGTGAGCAGCGTGGGCTGGGGTGTGGCCGAGGAGTGCGCCAGGGCGGCGCCCGCGGGCAGCATGCCCGCAAGACCGAGATGGGTCAGGAAGTGGCGTTTGTGCATCGTGCTCTCATGTCCTTTGCTGAAGGGATGCAGAGCATTGCACCAAAACCGGTCTCATGGGCCCGCCGGAAAAAAAGCGACGCGACATGCATTGCATGCCAGCCCATGCGTTGCGCCAGCATGCGAGTTCTGCTACGGATGGCCGCGGAGCGTCAACAGACCTGCGGACCGGCAGGCGCCGCTGGCGCAGCCCCGTTCGCGGGGCCGTGGAGGTTCAGCGGCCTTCGCGCCGGGCTGCGGCTGCGGCCATTTCCGCGAGGAACGGGCCCTGGTGGGACGGCTGCGACACCGTCTTTTCGATCAGGAACTGGTCGCGGTCCTTCCCGGCGATCCAGGCGGGCGGCTTGCCCCGGCCCGTCCAGGTCGCGCCGCTCTTCGGATCCAGGTACTTCGCGGGCACGTGCTTTTTCACGGGCTGCCACGGAAACACCTGCTGGGCCGTGAAGCCGAACTCATTGATCAAGGCCTGGATCTGGGCCAGCGCCTGGGTGGCGGCCTGTTTCTTCTCGCGGGCGATGGCCGCGTCCAAGGCTGCCTGCTCGGCAAGCAGCGTCTGCAAACTCTTCATACTGTCTTATGGGCTTCTGGCACGGGGGGGAGGGCCCTGCGATCATATCGCTGCCCGATGCCCCTGGGAGCGTCGCGTGCAACCGGGAGCGCACGAGGAAACCTGCGGCAATCGGCGGGGCTGCCTCCGGACGGACGCTGGCACGTTCGCCCGGAGGGCCGCCGGCCCTCACGCAGGGCGGACGGCCTGGCGCGCGAGCAGTTTCCAGTCGTTGCCGCGTTTCTGCCAGACGCCCAGCACCTTGATCTGCACTTTCCCGGGTTTCCCGGAATCGTTCGTTTTCACTTCCCGTCCGGCCGTGCCGTCACTGCGGCCCGAGCTTGTCGATGAGCGCCTTGAGCGCGGCCATCTCGTCGGCCTTGAGGTCGGTCAGCGGCGCGCGCACGGGGCCCGCGTCGTGGCCGACGATCTTCGCGCCGGCCTTCACGATGCTCACCGCATAGCCCGGCATGCGGTTGCGCAGCTCGAGGTAGGGCATGAAGAATTCGCGCAGCAGGCGGTGTTGCGTGGCCTGGTCGTCGTTCGCCACCGCCTGGTAGAAGTCCATCGCGGTCTTCGGAATGAAGTTGAACACCGCCGACGAGTACACGGGCGTGCCCATCGCCTTGTAGGCCGCTGCGTACACCTCGGCCGTGGGCAGGCCGCCCAGGTAGGCGAAGCGGTCGCCCATCTTCATGTGGATGGAGTTCATCAGCTCGATGTCGCCCACGCCGTCCTTGAAGCCCACGAGGTTGGCGTTGCGCTCGGCCAGGCGCGCGAGCGTCTCGGGCGCGAAGCGGCTCTGGCCGCGGTTGTAGACGATGACGCCGAACTTGACGCTCTTGCAGACGGCCTCGACGTGCGCTGCGAGGCCTTCCTGGCCGGCTTCGGTGAGGTAGTGCGGCAGCAGCAGGATGCCGTGCGCGCCGGCCTTTTCGGCGGCCTGGGCGCACTGGATCGCGAAGCGCGTGGGGCCGCCGGCTCCCGCGATGATCGGCACCTTGCCGCGGCAGGTCTGCACGGCGGTCTCGATGATGGCGGGGTATTCCTCCGCGGTGAGCGAGAAGAACTCGCCTGTGCCGCCGGCCGCGAAGAGGGCGCTGGCGCCGTAGGGCGCGAGCCATTCGAGGCGCTCGGCGTAGCCTCGGGCGTTGAAATTGCCTTCACTGTCGAAGTCGGTCAGCGGGAAGGACAGCAGGCCGGAGCCCATGATGGTCTTGAGTTCTTGGGGTTGCATGGGGAAGCCCGAAAAGTGGGGAAGGGGAGGTGAAAGAAACAAGAAGGGAAGAAAGAAGGCCCGCCCCTCGTGAGGGCCGGCCCGGAAGGGACATCAGTCGAGGCGGATCTGCGCGGCGGACACCACGCCGGCCCAGCGGGCGCGTTCCTTCTCGAAGAACCGGTCCTGTTCGGCCGGCGTCATCGTGACCACTTCGGCGCCCTGGCCGGTCAGGCGCGAGCGGATCTCGGGGGTGCGGATGACGGAGATGAAGGCGCTGTTGATGCGCTGGACGACGGCGTCCGGCGTGCCGCGCGGCACCAGCACCCCCTGCCAGGTGCCGGATTCGAAGCCGGGCACGCCCTGCTCGGCGATGGTGGGCACGTTGGGCAGCAGCGGCATGCGCGTGCCCTTGGAGAGGCCCAGCACCTTGAGCTTGCCGCTCTGCACGTGGGGCAGGGTGGCCAGCATGCCGTTCATCAGCACCTGCGTCTGGCCGGCCATGGTGTCCTGGATGGCGGTCACGCCGCCCTTGTAGGGCACGTACTGCCAGCGCGCGCCGCTGGCGGCGGCGAGCGCCACGCCGGCCAGATGGGGCGCGCTGCCCGTGGCCGTCACGGCGAAGTTGAGGTCGGCCGTGCGCGAGAGCGCGATCAACTCCTTCAGGTTGTTGGCGGGCACCGAGGGATGCACTACCAGCATGTGGGGCGAGTAGGCCAGCATGGTGGTGCCGCGCAGGTCCTTCGAGGGATCGAAGGGCAGCTTCGTGTAGACGGAGGGGCTGATCGCCAGCGCGCCCACGTCGCACAGCAGCAGGGTGTAGCCGTCCGGCGCGGCCTTGGCCACGAAGTCGGCGCCCAGGTTGCCGTTGGCGCCGGGCTTGTTCTCCACCACCACCGGCTGCTTGAGCGCTTCGGACAGCGGCTGGCTGATGGCCCGGGCGATGATGTCGGAGCTGCCGCCGGGCGGGTAGGGCACCACGAGGCGCAGCGGCTTGACGGGCCAGGCACTGGCGGGCGGCGGGGTCTGGGCACCGGCGGAAGCGCACGCGAGGGCCAGGGCGCCTGCGGACAGCAGGGCGCGGCGATGAATGGGCATGGTCTCTGTCTCCTGTCTGAAGTTGTACGTCATCATACAACTTGATGCATCCAAAAGACAAGGGCTTGCCGGAACCGGCGCAGTTCAGGACGGAGAGGCGGTGTGCGGCGAAGCGGCCTGGAGCCTTGCCGCCTCCTGGGCGAGGCGCAGCCGCTCGCGGCTGTTGGTGAGGTGGATGCGCATGGCCGCGCGGGCCGAATCGGGATCCTGACGCGCGATGGCCGAATAGATCTCTTCGTGCTCCCGGTGCACGCGGCCGAGGTAATCGTCGCTGCGCTGGACGCGCAACGCGGCGATGCGCGTGCGCGGGATCAACGTGGTGCCCAGGTGGTTCATGATGTCCGCGAAGTACGGGTTGCCGGTGGCCTGCGCGATCTGCAGGTGGAAGCGGAAATCGTGCGCCACGGTGTCGCCGCCGCTGCGGATGTTGTGCTCGAAATCGCGCAGCGCCTCGGCCATGCCCTGCAGGTGCGCCTCCGAGCGGCGCATGGCGGCCAGGCCGGCGGATTCGGTCTCCAGGCTGATGCGCAGCTCCAGCACGGCGAGCACGTCGGCGGAGGTGCCCAACTCCGACGGATCGAGGCGGAACACGCCCCCGGCGCGCGGCGGCAGCACGAAGGTGCCGATGCCGTGGCGGGTCTCGACGAGCCCTGCGGCCTGGAGTTTGGAGAGCGCTTCGCGCACCACGGTGCGGCTCACGTCGTGCGCCCGCATGATTTCGGACTCGGTCGGCAGCTTGTCGCCAGGCGTCAGCAGGCGGTCGCGGATCCTGCCGGAGAAGTCCTCGACGACCGCGTTGGCCAGCCCCCGCACGCGGCGCACCGGCGGAGTTGCCAGAGCGCTGCGGTCTGCGAAAGCGGAGGATGCGGGTAATCCCTTTGTCGAGGTGGCCATGGGTATGATCATAATCCCGTCGCGTTGTACGACAACATATGACAAGCACCCACGCAAGGAACACCATGAGCCAGCCGCCCCGTTTCCACCGCCTGCTGCTCACCGGCGCAGCCGGAGGGCTCGGAAAAGTACTGCGGGAGCGGGTGCGCCCTTTCGCGGAAATCATCCGCCTGTCCGACATCGCCCACCTCGCCCCTGCGCGCGACGGTTCGGAAGAGGTCGTGCCCTGCGATCTGGCCGACAAGGCCGCGGTCGATGCGCTGGTGGCCGGCTGCGATGCGATCGTGCACCTGGGCGGCGTGTCGGTGGAGCGGCCCTTCGAGGAAGTGCTCGAGGCCAACATCAAAGGCGTCTTCCACATCTACGAGGGCGCGCGTCGCCATGGTGCGCGTCGCGTGGTGTTCGCCAGCTCCAACCACGTGATCGGTTTCTACCAGCAGACCGAGCACATCGACGCACTGGCCCCGCGCCGTCCGGATGGCTACTACGGCCTCTCGAAATCGTTCGGCGAGGACATGGCCAGCTTCTATTACGACCGCTACGGCATCGAGACGGTGAGCCTGCGCATCGGCTCGTCGTTCCCCGAGCCACGCGACCGCCGCATGATGAGCAGCTGGCTGAGCTACGACGACCTGACGCAGCTGGTGGAGAAGTCGCTGTTCACGCCGAATGTCGGCCACACGGTGGTATACGGCGCATCGGCCAACCGCGATCTGTGGTGGGACAACCATGCGGCGGCCCACCTGGGCTATGCGCCGAAGGACAGTTCGGAACCGTTCCGCGCCAAGGTGGAGGCGCAGCCCGCTCCCGCGCCGAACGATCCGGCGGCCGTGTACCAGGGCGGGGCGTTCACGGCCCAGGGGCCGTTCGAGGGATGAGCGGCATGGCGGCAGCAACTTCTTCGCCTTCGGCCGAGCTCGTGCTCGATGCCCGCTGCGCCACGGGCGAAAGCCCGGTATGGCGCGCCGCGGAAGAGTCGCTCTACTGGACGGACATCCCGGCGGCCGTGCTGCACCGCTGGTCCGCCCGCACCGGAGCGCGCTCGCAGTGGAGCGCGCCCGAAATGGTGGCCTGCATGGCCGCCTGGGCCGGGCAGCCGGGCCGGTGGATCGCCGGCATGGAGAGCGGCCTGTTCGCGCTCGATCTGCCTGACGGGCCGGATCGGCCGCAGACCAGCGGCGCGCTGTCGACCCGGTGCCTGGCCGGCGTGCCGCACGCCGCCGCCGGCATGCGCTTCAACGACGGGCGATGCGACCGGCAGGGCCGCTTCATCGCCGGCACGATGCTGCTCGACATGGCCGCTGCCGCGCCCGTGGGCGCGGTCTACCGCTTCGGACGCCAGGAGCGCGCCGCCGGACGGGCGCAAGACCTGGACCTCGGCCCGCTCATCGTGCCCAACGGCATCGCGTTCAGCCCGGACGGCCGCACCCTGTACCTCTCTGATTCGCACCCCCAGGTGCAGAAGATCTGGGCCTTCGATTACGACACCGACACCGGCACGCCGCACCGCCGCCGCCTGTTCGTGGACATGGCCCCGCTGCCGGGCCGTCCTGACGGCGCGGCCGTGGACGTGGACGGCGGCTACTGGATCTGCGGCAACGACGCCGGCCTGGTGCACCGCTTCACGCCGGACGGCCGGCTGGACCGCTCGCTCGCCGTGCCCGTCAAGAAACCCGCCATGTGCGCCTTCGGCGGGCCGCGGCTGGACACGCTCTTCGTCACTTCCATCCGCCCCGGCGGCGGCGCGGACCTGTCCGACCAGCCACTGGCCGGCGGCGTGTTCGCACTGCACCCCGGCACACAGGGCCTTCCCGAGCCCGAGTTCGACCCCGGCGCCCACTGAAGCGGCGACAGACCGCAGCCTTTCGTGCCGGCCCCCTTTTTCTCTTCCGACCCGATCCATCCGAGGTAGACACACATGCGATTCATCCGGACCACCCTGGCCGCCGTGGCAGCCTGCTGCGCGGCCATCGCCGCCCACGCGACGGAGTTCCGCTCCGCCGACATCCATCCCGACGACTACCCCACCGTCACGGCGGTGAAGTTCATGGGCGAGCGCCTCAAGGAGCTCTCCGGCGGCAAGCACACCATCCGCGTCTACAGCAGCGGCGCCCTGGGCAACGAGAAGGACGCGATCGAGCAGGCCAAGATCGGCGCGCTGCAGATGGTGCGCATCAACATCGGCGCGATGAACAACATCTGCCCCGAAACCGTGGTGCCGACCATGCCGTTCCTGTTCCGCTCGGTCGATCACCTGCACAAGGTGCTGGACGGTCCCGTGGGCGAGGAGATCCTCAAGGCCTGCGAGCGCCAGGGCTTCGTCGGCCTGGCCTATTACGACAGCGGCGCGCGCTCCCTGTTCACGGCCAAGAAGCCGGTGCGCAAGTTCGACGACATGAAGGGCATGAAGGTGCGTGTGCAGCAGTCGGACCTGTGGGTGTCCATGCTGGAGGCCATGGGCGCCAACGCCACGCCGATGCCCATGGGCGAGGTGTACACGGGCCTCAAGACCGGCCTGATCGACGCCGCCGAGAACAACTACCCCACCTACGAAAGCTCGCGCTCCTTCGAAGTCGCCAAGTACTACACGAAGACCGAGCATTCGATGGCCCCGGAGATGCTGCTCTTTTCCAAGCGCGCCTGGGACCGCCTCTCGCCGCAGGAGCAGGGCTGGATCCGCCAGGCCGCCAAGGAATCGGTGCCGTACATGCGCAAGCAGTGGGCGGAGCGCGAGGTGAAGTCCCTCGCCACCGTGAAGGCCGGCGGCGCCGAGATCATCGAGATCGACAAGGCCCCGTTCCAGGCCGCGATGAAGCCCGTCTACGACAAGTTCATCACCGATGCCAGGCTCAAGGACCTCGTGAAGCGCGTGCAGGACACGCAGTGATTGCACTCCCTCCCCGTGCCGCTCCCGGCACGGGGTTTTTTTTGCCCTGAAGCCTTCCCGCCAGGCGCCCGGCCGCATGCCGCCGCGCGCCCCAGCGGCCTCTCCTTCTCCTCCCTTCGACATGTACACCCAAATCTGCCGCACGCTCGCCCGCGTCTGCATGGGGCTGGGCATCCTCGGGCTCGTGGCGGTGATCTGCGCCGTGAGCTGGCAGGTGTTCGGCCGCTACGTCCTCAACAACACGCCCACCTGGGCGGAGAGCCTGGCCCTGCTGCTGGTGCTCTACGTGACCATGTTCGGCGTGGCCGTCGGCGTGCGCGATGCCGGCCACATCGGCCTCGAATCGTTCCTGGTGCTGGCGCCGGACTGGCTGCGCCTGAAGATGGAATACCTGATCCACGCGCTGATCCTCGTGTTCGGCGCCGCCATGGCCTGGAATTGCGCATCGCTCGCGCAGTCGGTGTGGGAATACCGCCTGCCCACGCTCTTCATCTCCGAAGGCTGGAAGTACGTGCCCGCCAGCATCGCGGGCGTGCTCATCGTGCTGTTTTCCATCGAACACATCATCGCGCTCGCCCAGGGCCGCGAAGTCGAACCCGCCTGGGGCTGATCCATGACCGTGCCACTCCTGATCCTGTGCGTGTCGTTCACGCTGTTCCTGCTGCTGGGCGTGCCGGTGGCGTTCTCCATCGGTCTCTCGGCCCTGGCCACCCTGGCATACGAGGGCCTGCCGCTCGAAGTGGGCTTCCAGCAGATGACCTCCGGCATGGGGATCTTCTCGTTCCTCGCGATTCCGTTCTTCATCTTCGCGGGCGAGCTGATGCTCTACGGCGGCATCGCGGACCGCATCGTGAACTTCGCGCGGGCCCTGGTGGGCCACGTGCGCGGCGGCCTGGGCATGTCGAACGTCGTGGCCTGCACGCTGTTCGGCGGCGTTTCGGGCTCGCCGGTGGCCGACGTGTCCGCCATGGGCGCGGTGATGATCCCGATGATGAAGAAGGAGGGCTACCACGCCGACTACGCCGTGAACGTGACCACGCACGCGGCACTGGTCGGCGCTCTGATGCCCACCAGCCACAACCTGATCATCTATTCGCTGGCCGCGGGCGGCAAGGTGTCGATCGCGGCGCTGATCCTGGCGGCGCTGGTGCCCGCCCTGGTGCTCACGATCAGCAACCTCGCGGCGGCCTACCTCGTGGCCGTGAAGCGCGGCTACCCGAAGGGCACGTTCCCCGGCTGGCACATCGTGGCGCGCTCGTTCGCGGCGGCGCTGCCGGGGCTCTTCATCGTCGTGCTGATCCTCGGGGGCATCCTCTCGGGCATCTTCACGGCGACCGAATCTGCGGCGGTGGCGGTGCTCTACGCCCTGGCGCTCACCATCTTCCTCTACCGCACACTGAAGTGGGAGCACTTCATCAAGGCCGCCTCCAAGGCGGTGCGCACCACGGGCGTGATCCTGCTCCTGATCGGCATCTCCAGCACCTTCGGCTACCTCATCAGCCTCTACGGCGTGGCCGAGCTGACGGGGCAGATGCTGTCGCAGGTGACGAGCACGCCGTGGGTGATCTTCCTGCTCATCAACATCATCCTGTTCGTGCTGGGCACGTTCCTGGACATGGCCGCCACCATCCTGCTGTGCACGCCGATCTTCCTGCCGATCGCGCAGCACTACGGCATGAGCTCGGTGCAGTTCGGCATCGTGATGCTCATCAACTGCGCATTGGGCCTGAACACGCCGCCCGTGGGCACCACGCAGTTCGTGGGCTGCGCGATCGGCGGGGTGTCGGTGGGCACGGTGATGCGCACGATCTGGCCGTTCTACGGCGCGCTGATCTTCGCGCTCGCGCTGGTGACTTTCGTGCCCTCGTTCTCGACCTGGCTGCCCAGCATGTTCATGGCGGTGCGCTGAGGCGCTGCCTGACCTGAACCGACACCCTGTGCCGAACGGAGACTCCATGACCACGCCCCTGACCATCCGCATGCACGAGGCCGACAACGTGGCCATCGTGGCCAACGACGGCGGCCTGCCCGCCGGCACCGTGCTGCCCGGCGGGCCCACGCTCGCCGACCACGTTCCCCAGGCCCACAAGGTCGCCCTCGCGGACATTCCCGAAGGTGCCGCCGTGGTGCGCTACAACGTGCCGATCGGCTATGCCATCCGCGCCATTCCCGCCGGCAGCTGGGTGCACGAAAAGCTGCTGCACATGCCCGAGGCGCGCTCGCTCGACGGCCTGCCGATCGCCACGGTGAAGCCGCCGGCCCTGCCGCCGCTCACCGGCTACACCTTCGAGGGCTACCGCAATGCCGACGGCTCCGTGGGCACGCGCAACATCCTCGCCATCACCGAAACCGTGCAGTGCGTGGCCGGCGTGACGGAGTTCGCCGTGCAGCGCATCAAGGCGGAGCTGCTGCCGAAGTACCCGCACGTGGACGACGTGGTGGCCCTGGCCCACACCTACGGCTGCGGCGTGGCGATCGACGCGCCCGATGCGGTGATCCCCATCCGCACGCTGCGCAACATCAGCCTCAATCCGAATTTCGGCGGCGAGGTCATGGTCGTCAGCCTGGGCTGCGAGAAGCTGCAGCCCGAGCGCCTGCTGCCGCCCGGCGTGATTCCCCTGGTGGACGAGCGCACGCTGCAGGAGGCGCCGCTGGACGTGGTCTGCCTGCAGGACGAGGCCCACGTGGGCTTCATGTCGATGGTCGATTCGGTGATGCGCCAGGCCGAGAAGCACCTGGAGCGCCTGAACCGCCGCCGCCGCGAGACCGTGCCCGCCAGCGAACTGGTGGTGGGCGTGCAGTGCGGCGGCAGCGATGCCTTCAGCGGCGTGACCGCCAACCCCGCGGTGGGCTTCTGCACCGACCTGCTGGTGCGCGCGGGCGCGACGGTGATGTTCTCCGAAGTGACCGAGGTGCGCGACGGCATCGACCAGCTCACCTCCCGCGCGGCATCGCCGGAGGTGGCCGAAGCCATGATTCGCGAGATGGCCTGGTACGACGCCTACCTGAGCCAGGGCCGCGTGGACCGCAGCGCCAACACCACGCCGGGCAACAAGAAGGGCGGCCTCTCCAACATCGTCGAGAAGGCCATGGGCTCGATCGTCAAGAGCGGCAGCGCGCCCATCAGCGGTGTGGTGGCGCCCGGCGAGAAGGCGCGGCAGAAAGGCCTGCTGTACGCCGCCACGCCCGCGAGCGATTTCATCTGCGGCACGCTGCAGGTGGCCGCGGGCATGAACCTGCACGTGTTCACCACCGGCCGCGGCACGCCCTACGGCCTTGCGGAAGTGCCGGTGATCAAAGTGGCCACCCGCAGCGACCTCGCGCGGCGCTGGCACGACCTGATGGACGTGAACGCCGGCCGCATCGCCGACGGCGAAGCCACCATCGAGTCGCTGGGCTGGGAGATGTTCCACCTGATGCTCGACGTGGCCAGCGGCCGCAAGAAGACCTGGGCCGAGCAGTGGAAGCTGGCCAACGCACTGGTGCTGTTCAACCCGGCGCCGGTGACCTGAGATTCATGACAACGCAAAGGAGACAGACAGCCATGCAACGCAGAACCTTCACCCTCGGCGCGATCGCCATGGGCACCACCGCCGCCCTCGGCACGCTGCCGGCCTTCGCCCAGGGCACCTGGCCCACGGGGAAGACCATCACCTACCTGGTGCCGTTCGCGGCCGGCGGCACGACCGACACGCTGGGCCGGCTGATCAGCCAGCAACTGGGCACGGCCCTGGGCACCACGGTCGTGGTGGACAACAAGGGCGGGGCAGGGGGCAGCGTCGGCTCCGAGATCGCCGCGCGCGCGGCGCCGGACGGCTACACGCTGCTCGGCGGCACGATCAGCTCGCACGCGATCAACGTGAGCCTGTACCCCAAGCTCGGCTACGACCCGGTGAAGTCCTTCGCGCCGGTCACGCTGATCGGCACCAACCCCGTCGTGCTCGTCGTGGCCGCCAGCAGCCCGTACAAGACGCTGCAGGACGTGCTGGCCGCAGCCAAGGCCAAACCCGGGGGGCTCTCTTCGGCGTCCGCCGGCACCGGCACGTCGCAGCACCTGGCGCTGGAATTGCTGGCCTACAAGTCGGGCGTGAAGTTCACCCACGTGCCGTACAAGGGCAGCGGCCCCGCGATCCAGGACGTGATCGGCGGCCAGGTGGACATGATGTTCGACACCACCGTGGTCGCCGCGCCGCACATCCAGAGCGGCAAGCTGCGCGCCATCGCCGTGACCTCCGCCCAGCGCCTGGCCTCGATGCCCGACGTGCCCACGGTCGCCGAATCGGGCGTGGCCAGCTTGAAGGACTTCGAGGTGGTGTCCTGGCAGGCGATCTTCGTGCCCGCCGGCACGCCCGCGCCCATCGTCACCCGCCTGCACGACGAGATCCGCAAGATCCTCGCGCAGCCCGACATGCAGACCAAGCTCAAGGGCTTCGGCATGGAGCCGGCCGACCTGACCACCGCCCAGATCGCGGCCTTCCAGAAGGCCGAGGTCGAGAAGTGGGCCCAGGTCATCAAGGCGGCGAACGTCAAGGTGGACTGACGGGCCGGGCCGGCGGTGCCGTGGGGCGCCGCTCCCCTCTCAGAGGAACTGTGCGCGCAGCCCCACCATGATGCGGCGGCCGGCCGCGGGCTCGAAGAAGCGCCCATTGCCGTCGTTGACGATCAGCGATCCCACGTAGCGGCGGTCGAACAGGTTGTCGAGCCGCGCCCAGGCCTGCCAGCGCACCGCGCCGCCCGACTTCCAGCCGTAGCCGGCCCGCAGGCCCGCCACCGCATAGCCGGGGGCGGATTCGGTGTTGGTGTCGTTGGCGTAGGCCTTGGCGGAAAGGTCCACGGCCGCGCCCACGGTCCATGCGGCGTTGGGTGCGTAGTCCAGCGAGAGCCGCGCCACGTGCCGCGCCGTGCCGGGCAGGCGGTTGCCCTCCGGCACCGCCACGCCGCCCGCGCCCGTGTAGGCGCTGCCGAAGAACGCGTCCAGGTAGGTGTAGGCCGCGCGCGGGGTGAACGCCCCGGCGCTCGCGCTCCAGGACAGCTCCATGCCGCGGCGTCGCACCGAATCGGCGTTCTGGTACACGGTGCGGCCGTTCACCGTGGCGGCCGGCACGATCTCGCCGCGCGTGCGCGCGTCGAACCAGGCAGCCTCCACGCGGTGCACAGCGCCCTGCCACTTGGCTCCCACCTCGAACTGGCGGCTGCGGGCCGCCTCCAGGCCGTAGTTGGGGCCGCTGTTGGTGCGGCTGTAGGCCATCTCGGCGAGCGTCGGCGTCTCCAGCCCGCCGCCGGCATTGGCGTACAGGTTCAACTGGTCGGACACGGCCCAGACCAGGCCGGCGGCCGGGCTGGTGCGGTGCCAGCTGCGGCTGCCGCTGTCGTCCGGGTTCGCGGCGCTGGCGGGAAAGCGGTCGTCCACCGACAGCCGCACGCGCGTGGCGCGCAGGCCGGCGATGGCGCGCACCGTGGGCGCGATCCAGGCGTCCGCCTGCGCGAACAGATCGGTGTTGCCGGCGCGGTCCTGCTCGTTGCGGCGCAGCGCGCCGGGCGTGCCCGCGTCGTTGACGAAACCCTGCCGGTGTTCCGAGAGCCGGTCCGCATCCAGGCCGACCGTCCAGGACCAGGGCAGGCCCGCAGAGGTGCGGTCGCTGTGCGTCCATGCGACGCCCACGCCGTAGTAGTCCCGGTCCAGGTCCACCACGCCGCCCGCGCTGTTGGCTGCGCTGCCCGTGAAGGACAGCGTCTGGAACAGGCTGCGCGTTCCGCCGTACACCCGGGCGCGCACGCTGTCGCGGGCCGTGACCGCATGCTCCACCACCACCCCGAGCTGGTTCTGTCGGACGGTCTTGCGGGTATCGAAGCTGTACGCGACGGAAGGGGCCTGCCGCGGATCGGCGCGCCACTGCGCACGCGTGAGCCCCAGCGGGTCCTGCGCCAGCGGCTGGTCGAACAGGTTCAAGAGCACGGTCACGCGCGTGTCGCTCGCGGGCCGCGCCACGAGCTTGGCATTCAGGTGCGTGCGGCGCGCCGCGCTGTGGTCGCGCCAGCCGTCGGTTTCGAACCGCGAAACATCCACCAGCCCGCCCAGCGTCCTGTCGCCGAAATCCAGCGACGCCTCGCCCAGCCGCTGGCCGAACGATCCTGCGGCCACGGAAGCAGAGGCTCCGCCGCCCTCGCGCGGCTCCCGCGTGGTCACCTGCAGCACGCCGCCGGCGGCGTTGCCGTACTGCTGCGCGAGCGGGCCGCGCAGGATGTCGACCCGCGCGGCGGACGGCAACTGGGCCGTCGCGGCCTGGCCCTGGCCATCGGGCATCGTCGCCGGGATGCCGTCCACCAGGATGCGCACGCCGCGCACGCCGAACGTGGAACGCGAGCCGAATCCGCGGATCGCGATCTGCAGATCCTGCGCGTAGTTCTGCCGCTCCGACACCACGACGCCTGCCTGGCCGGCCAGCAGTTCCGACAGGTTCACGAGGGGCGTGGTGGCGGTGAACGGGTCCACCGTGATGGCGGTCTGGCTCGCTGCCGCGTCGAAACGGCGCTGGGCCTCGGCCTGGCCGCCCGACACCTCCACCGTGGGAAGTGTGGGAGCGGCAGCCTGCGCAAAGGCCGCCAGCGGAACACCGGCCCACACGGCGCAGCCGGCCAGGGCCAGCCACCACGGCGTACCGGAGGACGCTGCGGCAGCGGTAGTGCGGATCGGAAGGGACGGTTTTGGAGAAAGTCGGGGCATGCGCCGCATGCCCGTCAGCCGCGCGCCGCGGCGGCCGTGCCCTGGCCCACCACGCTGCTGGGCTGCGCGGGCTCGATCACGCCGCACAGCACGCGGCCACCGGAGTTGCCGGCGGGATTCGACTTGTAATCGTCTTCCTTCTCGTGCACGACGAGCGCGCGGCCCATCACCGATGCCTTGCCGGGCGTCAACGTGACGTTGGAATTCACGTAGCGCACCGTGCCGCGGCCATCGGCGCCGACGTTGATGTTCGGCAACTCGCCCGCATGGGCCTTGTCGGCGGCGGTGCCGGGCTGGCCGTGCTGGTGCGACATGCCAGGATCGAAATGGCCGCCCGCCGCTCCGAACGGCACGGTCTTGCCCGTGGCGGCGTCGGGGCCGGGCGCGCATTGGCCGTTGGCATGGATGTGGAAGCCGTGCAGCCCGGTGGTCAGGCCCTGCACCTGGGCGACGATCTCGACGCCGGTGGGCGTTTCCGTCAGCACGGCGGTGCCGGCGGGCTTGCCGTCCGCGGTCATCAGGCGGGCGGACGCCGTGGCGCGCTCCGGGCCCGGCACCGGCGTTTTCGCGGCACTGGCCGCTTGCGTGGCGTGGGGTGCGGGCGTGCCGGCGCCCGGGGTGCCGCAGCCCGCCAGGGCGAGCACGACCCCCACTGCGGCGAGCGGAGCGGCCTTGCGCAGGCCCGAGCGGGGCGAGACGGGAAGGGCGGGAGAGCGGGTGTGAGAGAAATGCATGGTCGGCACGGCGCGATGGCGGACAGGAAAAGGGGCCCGCACGTCGGCGGGAGCTTCCCCGCAGCATGCGGCGGAAAGCCGACAGTCGGCGTAGGACAACGGCGGCGCCTTTCCCCCCGTCGCCCTGCCACAACGCCGGTCGTGACGGACGGCACCGACCCATAACGCACCGCCCCGTGGCGAGGCGCCGCTGTCAGGCCGACGGCTTGTGCACCATCCGTAGGATGCTGGAGAAATCCAGCCCGCCGTGGCCCGCGAGGCTGTGCGCCGCATACAGGCTGCGTGCGAGCCCGCCCAGAGGCGTGGCGGCCCGCACGGCGGTGGCGTTCTCCTGGGCGAGGCCCAGATCCTTGAGCATCAGGTCGGTGCCGAATCCGCCCGCGTAGTCCTTGCTGGCCGGCGACTGTGGCATCACGCCCGGCCAGGGGTTGTACTTCTCCAGCGCCCAGTTGCCGCCCGAGCTGCGCCGCATGATCTCCGAGAGCACGGCGGGATCGAGCCCATTGGCCACGCCGAGGGCGAGCGCCTCGCTGGTGCCGGCCATGAGGATGCCCAGGAGCATGTTGTTGCAGATCTTCGCCGTCTGACCCGCACCCACGGCGCCGGCGTGGAAGATGTTAGCGCCCATCTTTTCGAGCAGCGGGCGCGCGCGCTCCAGGTCGGCCGCTTCGGCCCCGACCATGAACGTCAGCGTGCCGGCGATCGCGCCGCCCGTGCCGCCCGACACGGGGGCATCGATGAACGCGACGCCCCGCGCCCGTGCGGCGTCGGCCACCTTGCGCGACGTGGCCGCGGCGATGGTCGAGCAGTCGATCGCCAGCGTGCCGGCCGGCAGTTGGGACAGCAAGCCGGGCTGGCCGTCGCGGCCCAGGTAGAGCGCCTCCACGTGCTGGCTGGCAGGCAGCATGCTGATCACCACCTCCACGCCGGCCACGCAGGCGCCCGCGTCCGCCGCCACGCGCACGCCATCCGCCGCGATCTTGTCGCAGGCCGTCTTGGACAGGTCGAATGCGGCGATCTCATGGCCCGCCTTGTGCAGGTTCAGGGCCATGGGGCCGCCCATGTTGCCGAGTCCGATGAATGCGATCTTCATGTGCTTGTCTCCTGGGGTGGTGTGATGGGGAAGTGCTCGGTGTCTGAATGGTGCCGCGCCGTTCGTGCGTGTCGGCGTCGGGCCGCCTGCTGAACGGCAGGAATGCGGCTCAATCGTCGGCCTCGAAGATGCTGTGCCGCCTGCGGGGCGATTCCGGTTGTTCAGCCACGCCGCGCGAAGGTCCGTTGCCCGCTGCCGGCTTCGCGCGTGCAGAGGTCGCAGAGGCACCGGCCGCCGGCTGCCTGCGCCGTGGAGTGGCCTTCGCACGCGGGTTGTAGGCCACGGCTTCGTCCAGCCAGAACGCCCACTGCGCTGCGCGCGCGAAGCCCTGCGGCTCGATCCAAAAGTAGCCCTGCATGCCCCCGCCCGGCGACAGCTCGCGCGTGTTCGGCATCTCCTGGAAGGCACCGTGGCCCTCGGGTGGCAGGCGCACCAGCATCTCGCCGTTCTTCACGCCGATGCAGAGTTTGCCGTGAACGAAAAACGCCCAGCAGCCGAACAGCGCACGCTCCTCCAGCACCGAGGCGCCGCAGCGCTGGACCAGCGCATCGCGCACCGCATCGATGAGGTGCAGGGTCTCGTCGGAGAGTGGCCGGGCGGGCATCTAGACGCACTCCATCGCCTGGTGCGGGAGGGCCGGCAGCCGGACCTGCACCGCATCGCCGCCGGCCACCGCGCCACCCGCCAGCACGATACCCATCACGCCCGCCTTGCGGACGACGTGGCCGGAAGCGTCCTTGTCCAGCATGGCAGCCATCAAGCCGCGCTGGAAGCGGTCCATCTGGATGCAGGGGTTGCGCAGGCCCGTCAGCTCGACCACCGCGCCCTGCGCGAAATGCAACTGCGTTCCCCGGGGCAGGGCGATCAGCTCGCTCCACGACAGTCCGGGGGCGGACTGCAGCGTGATGTTCTCGCCGAGTTCGCCCGCGGCCACGACGAAGTCCTGCTCCAGCAAGTGGTCCAGCAGCGAAGCGGCGATGAGGTGCACCTGCCGCAGATTGGGCTGATCCGGATGGGCTTTGGCGCGGGAGCGGTGCTGCACCGTGCGGCCGTGGTGGGCATCGCCGGCCACGCCCAGGCCCGCCTCCAGCACGATCTCCGGCACCGTCTCTTTGGAGAACTGGTGTTCGGCGTCGCGGTGGACGGCGAGGACGGTGGTGTGCAGGGGGGCCATGGCCATGGAGCGTGGAGGAGGGCAGGGGCGGCTTCAGCGGATCGCGTCCGGCGCGTCGCCGTCGAGCATGCGCCGGGCGATGATGATGCGCATGATCTCGTTCGTGCCTTCCAGGATCTGGTGCACGCGCGCATCGCGCAGCAGGCGCTCCAGCGGGTACTCGCGGATGTAACCGTAGCCGCCGTGCAGTTGCAGCGCCTCGTTCACCACCTGGAAGCCCGCATCGGTCGCGAAGCGCTTGGCCATGGCGCAGTAGGTGGAGGCGTCGCGCGCGCCGGCATCCAGCTTGGACGCGGCCAGCCGCACCATCTGGCGCGCGGCGACCAGTTCCGTCGCCATGTCGGCCAGCTTGAACTGCAGCGCCTGGAAGCTGGCCAGCGTCTTGCCGAACTGCTTGCGGTCCTGCAGGTACTGCTGCGCAGCGCCGAGCGCACCCTGCGCCGCGCCCACCGAGCAGGTGGCGATGTTGATGCGGCCGCCGTCCAGCCCCTTCATGGCGATCTTGAAGCCCTCGCCCTCGGCCCCCAGCAGATGGTCCGCCGGGATGCGCACGTTGTCGAAGCTGATGGTGCGCGTGGGCTGGCTGTTCCAGCCCATCTTGGCTTCCTTCTTGCCGTAGTGGATGCCCGGCGCATCCGCCGGCACCGCGAACGCGCTGATGCCGCCCGCGCCGGAATCGGGCGCACCCGTGCGCGCCATCAGCACCAGCACATCGGTGCTGCCGGCGCCGCTGATGAAGGCCTTGGCGCCGTTGACCACGTACTCGTTTCCGACGAGTTCTGCGCGCGTCTTGAGCGAGGCCGCATCGGAGCCCGCGCCGGGCTCCGTCAGGCAGTAGCTGGCGAGCTTCTCGCCGCTCGTGAGCATCGGGCCCCAGTGGTCCCGCACCGCATCGCTGGCCCAGGTGCCCAGCATCCAGGTCGCCATGTTGTGGATGGTGATGAACGCGGTGGTCGATGGATCGACGGCCGCCATTTCCTCGAACACCAGCGTGGCGTCGAGACGGGGCAGGGCGAGGCCGCCCGCGCTCTCGGGCGCATAGAGCCCGCAGAAGCCCAAGGCCCCCGCCTTGGCGATCGCTTCGCGCGGGAAGATGCCTTCCGCATCCCAGTGCGCGGCGTGGGGCGCCAGCTCGGCCCGCGCGAATTCGCGGGCAGTGTCGGCAAAGGCGCGTTGCTCTTCGGTCAGCTCGAAATCCATGGTGCGTGTCTCGTCCTGCTCGTCGTTCTTGTCTTGTCTTCGTTCTGGTGGGCGCCGTGGATGTGCCGGGCCCGTCACGGTTTCGCGGATGGGTGCTCCAGCGTCAGCCAGCGCATCAGGCCCCGCCGCCGCGCTTCGGCCTCGGCCGTCAGGCACTCGTGGTAGAGGCGCGGCCCCTCGGGCTGCGCCTCGGTCGCCCGCGTCGCCTGCTTGCACCGCGTGATGCGCTCGCGCTGCCACGCGGCCTGCTCCTGCCTCAATTGCGGCCGCTCGTGCGCCGACAGCGCCCGCATCACGTCGCCGTACAGGATCGCGATGGCCGTGTCCGCCCGCTGCCACGCCTGCACCGCACAGGCATTCGTCTCCGCCACGGTGCCGCCGGGCTTGCAGGCCCCGCCCGCCTGGGCCTGCGCACCGGCACTGCAGAGCAAGAGGGCGAGGGCGCCTGCGACCCTGGTCATCCAGTCCGGGCGGTGCGTGATCTTGAGAGTTTCCATCCTCCGCTTGTACCACTGCGCCAGATACCGACGCGGCCCAGCCCAGCGGCAGCCGCGCAAGGGCCGCCCCGCCGCGCTGGCTGCGTCCCCCTTCCGCATCGCGCAGCGATGCAGAGAAAGGGGGAAGACGCGCAGCGCCTCAGGGGGATGTCACTTCAGGCTTATCGTGGTGTTCACCCCATGGCTGATCGTGCTGTCGTCGAACCACCGCGCCGTCACCGTCTTGGTCTGCGTGTAGAACAGCACCACCTGCTTGCCGTACGGCCCGAGGTCGCCCAGCTTGGACGCGCGCGAGCCCGAGAACGAGAACAGCGGCACGGGGACGGGGATCGGCACGTTGATGCCTACCTGGCCCACGTCGATCTCTTCCTGGAACTTGCGCGCCGCGGCGCCCGATTGCGTGAAGATGGCGGTGCCGTTGCCGTTCGGGTTGTCGTTGATGAAGGCGATCGCCTCATCGATATCCGCTGCGGCGCCCAGGCACAGCACGGGGCCGAAGATTTCCTGGTCGTAGATGGACATGCCGGGCTTCACGCCGCTGAACACCGTCGGGCCCACGAAGTTGCCCTTCTCGTAGCCGGCCACCTGGGGCTTGCGGCCATCCAGCTCCAGCGTGGCGCCATCGGCGATGCCGCGCTCGATCAGGCTCTCGACACGTTCCCGCGCGGCGCACGACACCAGCGGGCCCACGTCCGTGCCTTTCTCCGTGCCCGCGCTCACCTTCAGCGTCTTCGCCTTGGCGACCAGCTCGGGAATCCAGTTCTGCGCCTCGCCCACCAGCACCACCACCGACAGCGCCATGCAGCGCTGGCCCGCGGCGCCGAAGGCGGCGCCCGCCAGCGCGTTGAGCGTCTGCTCCTTGTTGGCATCGGGCATGACGATGGCGTGGTTCTTCGCGCCCATCATGCACTGCACGCGTTTGCCGTTCAGGCTGGCGCGGTTGTAGACATGGGTGCCGACCTTCGTGGAACCGACGAAGCTGATCGCCTTGATGTCCGGATGGTCGCAGATCGCGTTCACGGCTTCCTCCCCGCCGTGCACCACGTTCAGCACGCCCGGCGGCACGCCGGCCTCCAGAGCCAGCTCGCACAGGCGCATGGTCACCATCGGGTCCTGCTCGGAGGGCTTGAGCACGAAGGTGTTGCCGGTGGCGATGGCCATCGGGAACATCCACAACGGAATCATGGCCGGGAAGTTGAACGGCGTGATGCCCGCGCACACGCCCAGCGGTTGCATCAGCGTGTAGGTATCGACACCACCGGCCACGTTGTTGGCCAGCTCGCCCAACTGCAGGTTGCCGATGGCGCTGGCGTGCTCCACCACCTCCAGGCCGCGGAACACGTCGCCCTCGGCATCGGGCAGCGTCTTGCCCTGCTCGGCCGTCAGGATCGCGGCCAGCTCGGCCATGTTCTCGCGGATGAGTTGCTGGTATTTGAGGAAGATGCGCGCCCGCGCGCCGATGGCCGTCTTCTTCCAGATCTTGAAGGCCTCCTTGCCCGAGGCCACGGCGGCGTTGATCTCTTCCGGGGTGGCGAACGGCACGCGCGCCAGCACTTCCTGCGTGGCGGGGTTCACCACGTTGCGCCACTGCGTGGTCTTGGATTCGACGAACTGGCCGCCGATCAGCAGCTTGACCGTGGGCGCCAGGACGGCCGTGGATTGGGGGGCATTCATGCGCTTGTCTCCTGTCTGGGATGGAATCTCGGTAGGCCGGCGTGGAGCCGACAGGCCGGCACATGCTATCCGTGCGAAATTGCTAGATCAATAGAGGAAAATCGCACGTGCGCTTTGCGAATTTGCACAACACAATCGCCACCCCGCAGACTTGAGCGCTCACGATGGATTGGGAGAACCTCCGTTATTTTCTGGAACTGGCCCGCACCGGCACGCTGGCCGCCGCCGCGCGGCGCACGGGTGTCGAGCACACCACCGTCGCCCGCCGCATCCAGGCCCTCGAAAAGCAGATGGGCGAATCGCTGTTCGCCCGCGAGGCCGGCGGGCACCGCCTGACCGAGGCCGGCCGCCACCTGCTGCCCGCCGTCGAGGCGATGGAGACGGCCGTACTCGGCGTGGAGCGCGTGCGGCCCAGCGGCATCGGCCCCGTGGGCCTGGTACGCGTCGGCGCCACGGAAGGCTTCGGCACGCAGGTGCTCGCGCCGCACCTGGCCCGACTGACCCTGCAGTATCCGCACCTGAGCATCGATCTGCTCGCGCTGCCCCGCATGCTGCACCTGTCCCGGCGCGAGGCCGACATCGTCATCTCGCTGGAGCGGCCCACCCGCGGCGCCGTCATCGTCTCGAAACTCGCGGACTACTCGCTGCACCTGTACGGCCAACGCGAGTACCTCGCGAGCCGGCCCCAGGTAGCGCGCCGCGAGGACCTGCGCCACCATGCCTTCGTCAGCTACGTGGACGATCTGCTGTTCACCAAGGAGCTGCAGTTCCTCGACCAGTTGGTGCCGCCCGAGCGCTTCGCGTTCCGCAGCACCAGCGTGACGGCCCAATACGAGGCCGTGCGCGCCGGAGCGGGACTCGCGGTGCTGCCGGCGTTCCTGGCAGACCGCGATCCCTTGCTCGCGCGTGTGCTCGAAGGCGAGGCGCGCTTCACCCGCACGTTCTGGATGAGCATGCCGGCGGAGGCGAAGTACCAGGCCCGCACCCAGGCGGTCTGGGGCTTCCTGAAGGAGGTGGGGCAGCAGGAAGCGGCCCGGCTCATGCCGGGTTGAGGCCGACCCGGCGCATTGCGCTTGGGTAGTGCAGCGGGCCCGTTGCCAAAGAAACGTTAATGGATTGCATGCCTGTCCGAGGCTGGGACCAGGTCCGGGGGCGTGCCATCATCGGGCCTCCAACGACAACGAGGAAGGGCGGGACACAGCCATGGCCGCAAACGAAGGCATGGCCATCCCGAGGGAGAACGCGGCAGATGCCCGCAGGCATGGTCCGCCATTGGTGAGGCGCAGGGCGCGCAGGGCGCCGCCACACGGGCGCTGCCGTACCGATCCAGAGTGCAATGCAGGCGCCGGTCTACGGGCCGCCACCCATGGGAGGCGGTTCAAAGGCCCTAAGATGCCGGCCTCGCGCGGGTTGCGGCAGGCGTCGCAGCCCGGGGCGCCATCCCCGGCACCCCGTCCCGTACCCTGGCCCTGCGCCCGGCGGTACTGGCAGGGCCGCCACGTACCACCCTTCCAGGGGGTCATGGCGGTCCTCGTTCCTTCGATGACCTTCCACACCCCTTCCTTTGCTTTTCCTTTTCCCCCTGTTTTCTTTTCCCTTGGAGTTTCCTGAATGACCCGTCAGGCCACGCCGCCGGCCCAGGGCCCCTCCGGCCCCGCGCACGAGAGCGAACATCTGCAGCGCACCCTCACCAACCGCCATATCCAGCTGATCGCCATCGGCGGCGCGATCGGCACCGGGCTCTTCATGGGCTCGGGCAAGACGATCAGCCTTGCCGGCCCGTCCATCGTGTTCGTCTACATGGTGATCGGTTTCGTGCTGTTCTTCGTGATGCGCGCGATGGGCGAGCTGCTGCTCTCCGACCTGCGCTACAAATCCTTCCTCGACTTCTCGGCGGACCTGCTCGGGCCATGGGCCGGTTTCTTCACGGGCTGGACGTACTGGTTCTGCTGGATCGTCACCGGCATCGCCGACGTGATCGCCATTTCGGCCTACAGCCAGTTCTGGTTCCCGCAACTGCCGCAGTGGGCGCCCGCGCTCGCCTGCGTCGGCCTGCTGCTGTCGCTGAACCTGCTCACCGTGAAGCTCTTCGGCGAAATCGAGTTCTGGTTCGCCATGATCAAGATCGTCGCCATCGTGGCCTTGGTGGGCACCGGCCTCTACATGGTCGCCACCCACTTCGTCTCACCCGCCGGCCATGAGGCCAGCCTGCGCCACCTCTGGAACGACGGCGGCATGTTCCCGCACGGGCTCATGGGCTTCTTCGCGGGTTTCCAGATCGCGGTGTTCGCGTTCTCGGGCATCGAACTCGTGGGCACCACCGCCGCGGAAGCGAAGGATCCGGAGCGCAGTCTGCCGCGCGCCATCAACTCCATTCCCATCCGGATCATCATCTTCTACGTGCTCGCCCTGATCGCGATCATGGCCGTGACCCCCTGGCGCGAGGTGGTGCCGGGCAAGAGTCCGTTCGTCGAGCTGTTCGTGCTGGCAGGGCTGCCGGCCGCCGCGGGCGTGATCAACTTCGTGGTGCTGACCTCCGCGGCCTCGTCGGCCAACAGCGGCGTGTTCTCCACCAGCCGCATGCTCTACGGCCTGGCGATCAAAGGGGATGCGCCCGGCGCCTTCCAGAAGCTGTCCCGCCAGAAGGTGCCCTCGCGCGGACTGCTGTTCTCGTGCACCTGCCTGCTGGCCGGCGCCGTGCTGATGTGGATCATCCCGGATCTGGTGGAGGCCTTCACGCTGGTCACCACCGTCTCGGCGATCCTCTTCATGTTCACGTGGTCGATGATCCTGCTGTCGTACATCGCCTACCGCCGCCAGCGCCCCGAGCGGCATGCGGCCTCCATCTACCGCATGCCCGGTGGCGTGGCGATGTGCGGCGTCTGCTTGGCGTTCTTCGCGTTCATCCTGGGGCTGCTGGCACTGGAAGCCGATACGCGCCAGGCCCTGATCGCGACGCCGCTGTGGTTCGCGCTGCTCGCTGCGGCCTACGGGCTGATGCGCCCCCGGTCGCTGCAGGCGGACGCGGCGGTGGCCGGCGGCGGGATGGCTCCGGGCGCGGTGCCCGGTCCGGGCACCAGCCGCTGAAGGGCCGCGGTCACTGATCTCACCGCCTCGCGCACCTGAGCGCAGCGCAGGGCAGCGCCGCGAAGGGGCCGGGCCGGTCGGCTGATGCGCCACTGCGGCAAGAAAAGCGGGGCGCTTGCCGCCTTCTTCCAGCGATCGGCCGCCACCCGGCCGCGTACCCTTGCGCTGGGCGCCCGTGGCTGCGCGCCGGGCAGGGTGCCCGGGGCGCGCGGAGCCCTTCCACAAGGAGCCAGCGGCCATGTCCCCCATCGTTTCCGGTCTCGCGTCCGTCGCGTCCATGCTGTTCAACGCGGCGTCGTCCTCCAAGGCTTCGGCCGGCACGGCGCGGCAGGGCGGCGATGCACCGTCCGCCCCCGATCCCTCCGCCATCGTCACGCTCAGCCAGGACGCCGGCGGCCTCGCGCGCCTGGCGGGGCAGGGTGTGCTTGCCTCTTCCGGCACCGTGGGCGAAACCCGTGTCGGCCTCCTGGGTGCGGGTGGCGCGGCCGGCGGCGCCCTGCAGGCCCTGTCCGCCAACAAGCCGGTGCCGAAAGAGGACTTCCAGGCGCTGCTCACGCGCTTCGGTGCCACGGATGCGCAGAAGGAACAGCTCACGGCCGGCTTCGATGCGGACAAGGACGGCACCATCACGCGCGACGAATTCCTGCAGGGCCTCGCACAGACGACCGGCCCGCAGAGCGGTGGAGAGTTCGCGCAATCGCTGCTGCGGCTCGTGGACCGGGGCGCCGCGGGCAATGCCGACGGCAGCGTGGGGGCGGGCGAGTTGAGCGCCCTCACCACCGCCTTCGCCCAGATGTCCCAGCGCCCGCGCAACACCCTCTGAGCGGGTCGGGTGAATGCCGGCGGGGCACCGGCGGCATGCGGGTGAGGCTACAATTGGAGGCTTTCCCGCAAAAACGTCGCCCGGCCGCAACCAAAGCAATCCTTCCATAAAAGCAGCTTCCCAGGTTTCTCGCCGGGAGGCTCCGGGCGACCCGTAACCATCCGGAGAACCCAGTGCTTTTGTCTCTCAAGGGAACCTTCCCGCCCGCCATTCTGGCGCTCGCAGACGGCACGGTCTTTATTGGTCGCTCGATCGGTGCCGCCGGCACCACGGTCGGTGAAGTGGTGTTCAACACCGCCATCACCGGCTACCAGGAAATCCTCACGGACCCCAGCTATTGCCAGCAGATCGTCACGCTGACGTATCCGCACATCGGCAATTACGGCGTCAACTCCGAGGATGTCGAGGCCGACAAGATCCATGCCGCAGGTCTGATCATCAAGGACCTGCCCCTCCTGGCCAGCAACTTCCGCAGCACCGAGACGCTCTCGCAGTACCTCGTGCGCGGCAACACCGTGGCCATCGCCGACATCGACACCCGCAAGCTGACGCGCCTGCTGCGCGACAAGGGCGCGCAGAACGGCGCCATCCTCGGCTTGGGCGTCGGCGAATCCGTCACGCAGGCGCGCATCGACGAAGCCCTGGCCGCCGCCAAGGCCGCGCCCAGCATGAAGGGCCTGGACCTCGCCAAGGTGGTGAGCACGCAGAGCGCCTATTCCTGGGACCAGACCGAATGGACGCTGGGCGAAGGCTACGGCACCCAGTCGGCACCGCGCTTCCACGTCGTGGCCTACGACTACGGCGTGAAGAAGAACATCCTGCGCATGCTGGCCGAGCGCGGCTGCAAGCTCACGGTGGTGCCGGCCACGATGCCCGTGGCCGAGGTGCTGGCGATGAACCCCGACGGCGTGTTCCTCTCCAACGGCCCCGGCGACCCGGCGCCCTGCGACTACGCCATCGAGGCCACGCGCCGCGTCATCGACGCGGGCGTGCCGCTGTTCGGCATCTGCCTGGGCCACCAGATCATGGCGCTGGCCTGCGGCGCCAGGACCTTCAAGATGGACAACAGCCACCACGGCGCGAACCATCCCGTGAAGGACCTGGACGACGGCCGCGTGAGCATCACCAGCCAGAACCACGGCTTCGCCGTGGAGGCCGATTCGCTGCCCGCCAGCCTGCGCGCCACCCACGTGAGCCTGTTCGACGGCACGCTGCAGGGCCTGGAGCACACATCCAAGCCCGCGTTCTGCTTCCAGGGCCACCCCGAGGCATCGCCCGGCCCGCACGACATCGCCTATCTGTTCGACCGCTTCACGGCGCTGATGGAAAAGCACAAGACGGAGAACAAGAATGCCTAAGCGCAGCGACCTCAAATCGATCCTCATCATCGGCGCCGGCCCGATCATCATCGGCCAGGCCTGCGAGTTCGACTACTCCGGCGTGCAGGCCTGCAAGGCGCTGCGCGAAGAGGGCTACAAGGTCATCCTGATCAACAGCAATCCCGCCACGATCATGACCGACCCGGCCACGGCCGACGTCACCTACATCGAGCCGATCACCTGGCAGACGGTCGAGAAGATCATCGCCAAGGAGCGCCCGGACGCGATCCTGCCCACCATGGGCGGCCAGACCGCGCTCAACTGCGCGCTCGACCTGTGGCGCAACGGCGTGCTGCACAAGTACAAGGTGGAACTGATCGGCGCCACGCCCGAAGCCATCGACAAGGCCGAGGACCGCCTGAAGTTCAAGGACGCGATGACCCGCATCGGCCTGGGCTCCGCCCGCTCCGGCATCGCCCACTCGATGGACGAGGCCTGGGCCGTGCAGAAGAACGTGGGCTTCCCGACGGTCATCCGCCCCAGCTTCACGCTGGGCGGCACCGGCGGCGGCATCGCCTACAACCCGGAAGAGTTCGAGACCATCTGCAAGCGCGGCCTGGAAGCCTCGCCCACCAACGAGCTGCTGATCGAGGAATCGCTGCTCGGCTGGAAGGAGTACGAGATGGAAGTGGTCCGCGACAAGGCGGACAACTGCATCATCATCTGCTCCATCGAGAACCTGGACCCGATGGGCGTGCACACGGGCGACTCGATCACCGTGGCCCCGGCGCAGACGCTCTCCGACAAGGAATACCAGGTCCTGCGCAACGCCTCGCTGGCCGTGCTGCGCGAGATCGGCGTCGATACCGGCGGCTCGAACGTGCAGTTCTCCATCAACCCGAAGGACGGCCGCATGGTCGTCATCGAGATGAACCCGCGCGTGTCGCGCTCCTCGGCGCTGGCCTCCAAGGCCACGGGCTTCCCGATCGCCAAGGTCGCGGCCAAGCTGGCCGTGGGCTACACGCTCGACGAACTGCGCAACGACATCACGGGCGGCGCGACGCCGGCCTCGTTCGAGCCCTCGATCGACTACGTCGTCACCAAGATCCCGCGTTTCGCGTTCGAGAAGTTCCCGACGGCCGACAGCCGCCTGACCACGCAGATGAAGTCGGTGGGCGAGGTGATGGCCATGGGCCGCACCTTCCAGGAATCCTTCCAGAAGGCCCTGCGCGGCCTGGAAGTCGGCGTGGACGGCATGAACGAGAAGACCCAGGACCGCGAGCTGCTCGAAAAGGAACTGGGCGAGCCCGGCCCCGAGCGCATCTGGTACGTGGGCGACGCGTTCGCCATGGGCCTGTCGGTGGACGAGGTGCACGACCTCACCAAGATCGACAAGTGGTTCCTGGTGCAGATCGAGGAGATCGTGAAGATCGAGCTCGACCTCGACCGGCTCTACGACGAGAAGGGCGAGGGCGCGCTGGCCGCGCTGGATGCCGACACGCTGCGCGTGCTCAAGAAGAAGGGCTTCTCCGACCGCCGCCTCGCCAAGCTGCTGAAGACCAACGAAAAGGCCGTGCGCGAGGCGCGCCGCGCGCTGAACGTGCGCCCCGTGTACAAGCGCGTGGACACCTGCGCCGCCGAATTCCCCACCAACACCGCCTACATGTACTCGACCTACGAGGAAGAGTGCGAGGCCGAGCCGTCTTCGAAGAAGAAGATCATGGTGCTGGGCGGCGGACCGAACCGCATCGGCCAGGGCATCGAGTTCGACTACTGCTGCGTGCACGCCGCGCTCGCCATGCGCGAGGATGGCTACGAAACCATCATGGTCAACTGCAACCCCGAGACGGTCTCCACCGACTACGACACCTCCGACCGCCTGTACTTCGAGCCGCTCACGCTCGAAGACGTGCTGGAGATCGTCGACAAGGAAAAGCCCACCGGCGTGATCGTGCAGTACGGTGGCCAGACGCCCCTGAAGCTCGCGCTGGGCCTGGAGGCCGAGGGCGTGCCGATCATCGGTACGAGCCCGGACATGATCGATGCGGCGGAAGACCGCGAGCGCTTCCAGAAGCTGCTGAACGAGCTGGGCCTGCGCCAGCCGCCCAACGCCACGGCCCGCACCGAGGCCGAGGCGCTGGAGAAGGCTGCCGCCCTGGGCTACCCGCTCGTGGTGCGCCCCAGCTATGTGCTGGGCGGCCGCGCGATGGAAATCGTGCACGAGCAGCGCGACCTCGAGCGCTACATGCGCGAGGCCGTCAAGGTGAGCAACGATTCCCCGGTGCTGCTGGACCGCTTCCTGAACGACGCGATCGAGTGCGACGTGGACTGCCTGCGCGACCCTGAAGGCAAGGTGTTCATCGGCGGCGTGATGGAGCACATCGAGCAGGCCGGCGTGCACTCGGGCGATTCCGCCTGCTCGCTGCCGCCGTACTACCTCTCCAAGGCCACGGTCGACGAACTCAAGCGCCAGACCGCCGCCATGGCCGAGGGCCTGAGCGTGGTGGGCCTGATGAACGTGCAGTTCGCCATCCAGGAGCGCGAAGAGAACGGCGTCAAGCAAGACGTGATCTACGTGCTGGAAGTGAACCCCCGCGCCTCGCGCACGGTGCCGTTCGTCTCCAAGGCCACGGGCATCCAGCTGGCGAAAGTGGCGGCGCGCTGCATGGCCGGCCAGTCGCTCGCGTCGCAGGGCATCACCGAGGAAGTGACGCCGCCGTACTTCAGCGTGAAGGAAGCGGTGTTCCCCTTCGTGAAGTTCCCGGGCGTCGACACCATCCTCGGCCCCGAGATGAAGTCCACCGGCGAGGTGATGGGCGTGGGCAAGACCTTCGGCGAAGCCTTCGTCAAGAGCCAGCTCGGCGCCGGCACCAAGCTGCCCACCTCGGGCAAGGTGTTCCTCACGGTGAAGAACGGCGACAAGCCGCGCGCCGTGGCGATCGCGCGTGAACTCGCGGCCATGGGCTTCGACCTGGTGGCCACGAAGGGCACGGCCGCGGCCATCTCCGATGCCGGCGTGCCGGTCCAGGTGGTGAACAAGGTCACCGAAGGCCGTCCGCACATCGTGGACATGATCAAGAACGACGAGATCGTCATGGTCATCAATACGGTGGAGGAGCGCCGCAACGCGATCGCCGATTCGCGCGCGATCCGCACCAGCTCGCTGCAGGCCCGCGTGACCACCTTCACCACCATCTTCGGCGCCGAAGCCGCCGTGGAAGGCATGAAGCACCTGCAGAGCCTGGAGGTGTATTCGGTGCAGGAGCTGCACGCGCAGCTGGCCGCCGTGTGACGCCGCCGCCTTCCGCCCGCCGGCTGTCCCTCGCGGGATGGCGGACGGATAGGGAAGGGCGGTAAAAACCGGCATAATTTGCCGGTGACACAGACCGAGACCGCCGCGCGGCAACGCGCGGCGGTTTGCTTTTGGGGCGCCGCCGAGACACTCTCGGAGTTCCGGCGCCGGTAGGCCGCGCCCCTGGGCGCGGCATGAGTTGAACGTGGAGACTGATTCAATGGCCACCATCCCCCTCACCAAGCGCGGCGCGGAAAAGCTCAAGGAAGAGCTGCACCGCCTGAAGACCGTCGAGCGGCCCTCCGTCATCAATGCCATCGCCGAGGCCCGCGCCCAGGGCGATCTGAGCGAAAACGCCGAGTACGAAGCCGCCAAGGACCGCCAGGGCTTCATCGAAGGCCGCATCCAGGAAGTGGAAGGCAAGCTGTCCGCCGCGCAGGTGATCGATCCCTCGCAGCTCGACGCGGGCGGCAAGGTCGTGTTCGGCGCCACGGTGGACCTCGAGGACGAGGAATCCGGCGACCGCGTGACCTACCAGATCGTCGGCGAAGACGAGGCGGACCTCAAGCAGGGCCTGATCAACGTGTCGAGCCCGATCGCGCGCGCGCTCATCGGCAAGGAAGAGGGCGATACGGCCGAGGTGCAGGCCCCCGGCGGCCTGCGCCGCTACGAGGTCGTGGGCGTCCGCTACCTCTGATCCGGCCGCTGCTTCGGCAAGAAGACCGGAAACCCCAGGAGCCCGCGATGCGCCAACGTCTTCCCGTCCTGCTGGCCGCCCTCTGGTGGGGCAGCCTGTCCGCGATCGGCTTCCTGGCCGTGCCGATGCTCTTCAAGCACCTGCCCACGCCGGCCATGGCCGGCACCCTGGCGGCGCGCCTGTTCGAGGCCCAGACCTTCGTCTCCGCCGGCTGCGGCCTGGCCCTGCTGCTGGCTTCCATGCGCCGGGGCGACGCACCGCAGGAGCCCTGGGCGCGCGACGCCATGCCCTGGATCATCGGCGGCATGCTGCTGGCCCTGCTGGTGCAATTCGGCGTGGCGCCGCGCATCGTGGCGCGCACCGATCTGCGCCTCTGGCACAGCGCGGGCACCGCGATGTATGCCGTGCAGTGGATCTGCGCGCTGCGGGTGCTGCTGCGGGTGGCGGGGCCGGCGCGCTAGCCGCGGGCGGTCAGCCGACAGCGCCCAGGTACGGCGGCCGGGTTGGCCGCATGCCGCCAGTCACTCGCGCCAGTGCTCAGCCACCCACGGCGTGGGCTCGATGTGGCGCAGGCGCCGGTTGCGCCGTCCCGCCAGCGCGTCGGGCGGATTGCATTCCCCGTGGAAGATCACGATGCGCGCTCCCGGCGGGACCGCGGGCGGCCGCCAGTAGTTGGTCGGCCAGCGCGGGATGCTGTGGTACTTGAAGCTCGGGCACCACGGCGCGGGCCAGTAGCTCAGCTTGCCCTGCCGGTGCAGAAAGTCGGACAGGTAGGCCTGCTCGTTGCGGAACTTCGAGCGGATCGCATCGAAGTGGCCGCGGAAGTAGGCCAGCACGTCCGGGTGCGCGCCGATCTCGAAGCGGTAGACCGACGAATTGCCGGTGACCCGCCAGGGCCGCTTGTAGTCATGGATGATCACGAACTCGCCCGGCTGCGTGAAGAAGTCGTCCAGCGGACCGACAACGACCACGTCCACGTCCAGGAACAGCGCCGGCCCACGCAGCCCGTACAGATCGGGATGGAAGGTGGCGAGCTTGGTCCATCCGCGCTCGGGAATGCCTTCGGGCAGTTCCAGCGCCGGGATCGGAAAGCACTCCACCTCGTCGCGGATGCCGCGCGCGTCGTCCGTGAGGCACACGAAGCGGAACGCGCCCGTCAGGTGCCGCCGCACCATGGCGTAGAGGCGGTTGACGTACTCCGGGCCGTACTTCGTGCCCCACTTCATGCACAGCACGTGGCGCTGCGGGGATTCCTGCATGGGAGGTTCGACTTTGGGGCCCATCTCAGTGATTCATAGCGTTGCGCGCTACCGACAAGGATAGAAGCCGGCGCGGCGTCACCCGACTGGTGGCCGCGGAGCAGGCCATGCCAGCAGACGCCGCGGAACGGGCTTCGCCCGGCCGCTGGCGTCGTCCTCCTGCCCGCCGTGCGCAGCACGGCGAGAGCGGGGGGAAGCGGCGAAGCCGCTCAGGGGGGTGTCGTCGCATCAGTCGGCTTGGCGCTTCTTTACCGACGTCTGTTTGGGCTTCTTCGCCCGCTTGATCTGGCCGCCGGGCGTCAGGCGCTGGTTGCCCAGCACGCGCAGCTGCTTCACTTCCGGGCGCTGGCCGCCGCGCTTGCTGAATTTCAGGACCTTGACGTCGCGCGGGCCGGGCATGCGGTCCTCGTCGACCGCCTTGGCCTTCTGCGCCGGGGGGCGCCAGAGCACGATGAGCTTGCCGATGTGCTGGATGGGCGCGGCATCCAGTTCGTCGGCCAGTTTCTGGTAGATCTGGTCGCGCGCAGCCCGGTCGTCGCCGAGAATGCGCACCTTGATGAGGCCGTGGGCCGACAGCGCGGCGTCGACCTCTTTCTGGACCGCTGCGGTGAGGCCGTCGCCTCCGATCATCACCACGGGGTCCAGGTGGTGGGCGTTGGCGCGGTGTTCCCGGCGCTCCGCGGGGGTCAATTGGATTTGGGGCATGGGCCGTATTATCGAGGCAGGATGAAAGCCAACACGAAAAGCAAGAAGGTGAACAAGGCGTGGCTGCATGACCACGTCAACGACACCTACGTCAAACTCGCCCAGAAAGAGGGCTACCGCGCACGCGCCGCCTACAAGCTCAAGGAAATCGACGAGACCCTCGGGCTCATCCGGGCGGGGCAGGTGGTGGTCGATCTCGGCTCCGCACCCGGCGCCTGGAGCCAGTACCTGCGCCGGCGCATGGCACCCGCCGGTGCGGCCACCGGCCAGCTCAATGGCACATTGATCGCGCTCGACATCCTGCCCATGGAGCCGATCGAGGGCGTCACGTTCCTGCAGGGCGATTTCCGCGAGGAAGACGTGCTCGCGCGGCTGCAGGAGGCCGTGCAGGGGCGGCCCGTGGACGTGGTAGTGTCCGACATGGCGCCCAATCTCTCGGGCGTGGAATCGGTGGACGCGGTGCGCATCGCCCACCTGATCGAGCTCGCGGTGGATTTCGCGCAGCACCACCTCAAGCCCGACGGCGCGCTGGTGGTGAAACTCTTCCACGGCAGCGGCTATGCACAGCTCGTTCAACTCTTCAAGGAGAGCTTCCGCACGGTCAAATCCCTGAAGCCCAAGGCCTCCCGCGACAAGTCCTCTGAAACCTTTCTCGTCGGCATGGGACTGCGCAAATAGCGCCGCAGGAAAACGCCCCACGCTGGTGTACGCCGAAAGGCAGTGCGCCTGCGGGTCGAATGCGGCTTCTATGGTGACCATAGCCGCGGTTGGGGTAAAGGCACCGGGCCGAACGCCTTGAAAGGCCTAAAATGCGCCTCAAATGCGTTGGAACGTGCGTCGGTGAGTCTGATCCGCCCATGTTCCTCCCCCTCGATTCTGGAGCCCCGCTTTGAACAATCAATGGTTTTCGAAAATTGCCGTGTGGCTCGTGATCGCCATGGTGCTTTTCACGGTGTTCAAGCAATTCGACACACGTGCGGGCGCCAGCGCCGGCAACATCGGGTATTCGGAATTCCTCGATGAGGTACGTGGTGGCCGCATCAAGAACGCCACCATCCAGGAAGGACAGGGCGGCACCGAGATCGTCGCCACCACCAACGACGAGCGCAAGGTCCGCACCACGGCCACGTACCTCGACCGCGGCCTGGTCGGCGACCTGATCAGCAACAACGTCAAGTTCGACGTCAAGCCCCGCGAGGAAGGCTCCCTGCTGATGACCCTGCTCGTGAGCTGGGGCCCCATGCTGCTGCTGATTGGCGTGTGGGTGTACTTCATGCGGCAGATGCAGGGCGGTGGCAAGGGCGGTGCCTTCAGCTTCGGCAAAAGCAAGGCGCGCATGCTCGACGAGAACAACAACACCGTGACCTTTTCCGACGTGGCCGGCTGCGACGAGGCCAAGGAAGAGGTCAAGGAGGTCGTCGACTTCCTGAAGGATCCGCAGAAATTCCAGAAGCTGGGCGGCCGCATTCCGCGCGGCCTGCTGCTGGTCGGCCCTCCCGGCACCGGCAAGACGCTGCTGGCCAAGTCCATCGCCGGCGAGGCCAAGGTGCCGTTCTTCAGCATCTCGGGTTCCGACTTCGTGGAGATGTTCGTCGGCGTGGGCGCGGCCCGCGTGCGCGACATGTTCGAGAACGCCAAGAAGAATGCTCCCTGCATCATCTTCATCGACGAAATCGACGCGGTGGGCCGCCAGCGTGGTGCCGGTCTGGGCGGCGGCAACGACGAGCGCGAGCAGACCCTCAACCAGATGCTGGTCGAGATGGACGGTTTCGAAACCAACCTGGGCGTGATCGTGGTGGCTGCCACCAACCGTCCCGACATCCTGGACCAGGCCCTGCTGCGCCCTGGCCGCTTCGACCGCCAGGTCTACGTCACGCTGCCCGACATCCGCGGCCGCGAGCAGATCCTCAACGTGCACATGCGCAAGGTTCCGGTGGGCCAGGACGTGAATGCGGCGGTCATCGCCCGCGGCACCCCCGGCATGTCCGGCGCCGATCTGGCCAACCTCTGCAACGAGGCCGCGCTGATGGCCGCCCGCCGCAATGCGCGCACCGTCGAAATGCAGGACTTCGAGAAGGCCAAGGACAAGATCATCATGGGCCCCGAGCGCAAGAGCATGGTCATGCCCGAGGAAGAGCGCCGCAACACGGCCTACCACGAGTCCGGCCACGCCCTCATCGGCAAGCTGCTGCCGAAGTGCGATCCGGTGCACAAGGTCACCATCATCCCGCGCGGCCGCGCCCTGGGCGTGACGATGAGCCTGCCCGAGAAGGACCGCTACAGCTACGACCGCGAGTACATGCTCAACCAGATCAGCATGCTGTTCGGCGGCCGGATCGCGGAAGAGGTCTTCATGAACCAGATGACGACCGGCGCCAGCAACGACTTCGAGCGCGCCACCTCGATCGCCCGCGACATGGTGACGCGCTACGGCATGACGGAAGCGCTGGGCCCCATGGTGTATGCCGAGAACGAGGGCGAGGTGTTCCTCGGCCGTTCGGTCACCAAGACGAACAACATGAGCGAGCAGACGATGGAGAAGGTGGACAGCGAAGTCCGCCGCATCATCGACGAGCAGTATGCTCTGGCGCGCAAGCTCATCGAGGACAATCAGGACAAGATGCACGCCATGGCGAATGCGCTGCTCGAATGGGAAACCATCGACACCGAGCAGCTCGACGACATCATGGCCGGCAAGCCGCCGCGTCCTCCCAAGGACTGGACGCCCCGCACGCCGTCGTCCGGTGGCGACAATTCCTCCGGCGGCGGTACGCCCGCGCCGGTGGCGACCGATCCCGCGCCCACCGCGGCGTGAGGCTGAAGAACCCGCTCCAGGGGTTCAGGCAAACGGGGCTTCGGCCCCGTTTTTGCGTTTCCCGGAGGGCTGTGACATGCCGCTTTGTAAGCTTTTTGCATGGCAGTCTGCGCGATCATTCCACCACCCGTCACCCAACTCCCTCTGACTGAACCAGCTCTTTCCATGCACTGGCAGACTTCGCGGTTTCGCATCGACCTTTCACAACCACGGGTAATGGGCATTCTCAATGCCACGCCGGATTCGTTCTCCGACGGTGGACGGCACGCGGACGTGAAGGATGCGCTGCGCCGCGGCGAGGAAATGCTGCGCCAGGGAGCCGACATCCTCGATATCGGCGGCGAGTCCACGCGGCCCGGCAGTCCGGCCGTACCCCTGGAGGAAGAACTGGCACGCATCCTTCCTGTGGTGAAGGCAGCCGTCGGCTGGGGCGTGCCGATCTCCGTGGACACCTACAAACCCGCCGTGATGCAGGCGGTGCTCGACCTGGGGGCCGACATCGTCAACGACATCTGGGCGCTGCGCCAGCGCGGTGCGGTAGACGTGGTCGCCGGCCATGCGCAATGCGGGGTCTGCCTGATGCACATGCACGGCGATCCGCAGACCATGCAGGCTGCGCCCATGGACGGCGACCCCGTAGCGCCGGTGCGTGCTTTTCTGGCGGAGTGCGCTGCGGAACTGCGCGACCGGGGCGTCGATGCGCACCGGATCGTTTTCGACTGCGGCATTGGCTTCGGCAAGACGGTGGAGCAGAATTTCGCGCTGCTCTCCCGGCAGGGCGACCTCATCGCCGGCAGCGGTTACGCCTGGCTGGCGGGCTGGTCGCGCAAGTCTTCGCTGGGTGCCGTGACCGGGCTGCCGGTGGAGGACCGCCTGGTCCCGAGTGTGGCGGCTGCGCTGCTGTCGGTGGAGCGCGGCGCGCGTATCGTCCGGGTGCATGATGTGAAGGAGACGGTGGCGGCCCTCCAGGTATGGAACAAGGCGCGGCCACCCATGAATGAACCGGTGGGACACCCCATCGCATAACGACCATTGGCCCACAAGGAGATCGAATCACATGGCCCGGAAATATTTCGGAACGGACGGCATCCGCGGAACGGTGGGGCAGGCGCCCATCACGCCGGACTTCGTCTTGCGGCTGGCCCACGCGGTGGGCCGCGTGCTGCGGCGCACCGAAGAGCGCCCCACGGTGCTGATCGGCAAGGACACGCGCATTTCCGGCTACATGCTGGAGAGCGCGCTGGAGTCGGGCTTCAACTCCGCGGGGGTGGACGTGGTTCTGCTGGGGCCGCTGCCGACACCCGGGGTGGCCTACCTCACGCGCGCGCAACGCGCCAGCCTGGGGGTGGTGATCAGCGCCAGCCACAACGCCTATCCCGACAACGGCATCAAGTTCTTCAGCGCGCGCGGCACCAAGCTGCCCGACGAATGGGAGCTGGCAGTGGAGGCGGCACTGGACGAGCCTCCGAGCTGGGCGGACTCCGCATCGCTCGGCAAGGCGCGCCGCCTGGAGGATGCCGCCGGCCGGTACATCGAGTTCTGCAAGAGCACCTTCCCGCAGGACCTGACGCTGCGCGGCGTGAAGATCGTCGTGGACGCGGCGCACGGTGCCGCCTACCACATCGCGCCCAAGGTGTTCCACGAACTCGGCGCCGAGGTGCTGGCGATCGGCTGCGCACCGGACGGCCTCAACATCAACCACCAGGTGGGCGCCACGCATCCGGACGCGCTCGTGCGTGCGGTGCGCGCCAACCGCGCCGACTTCGGGGTCGCGCTCGACGGCGATGCGGACCGGCTGCAAATGGTGGATGCCGCGGGCCGTCTCTACAACGGCGACGAGTTGCTGTACCTCATGGCCTCCGACCGGCTGGCGCGCGGGGAGCGCGTGCCCGGCGTGGTGGGCACGCTCATGACCAACATGGCGGTGGAACTGGCGCTCAAGGCCGACGGCGTGGAGCTGGTGCGCGCCAAGGTCGGCGACCGCTACGTGCTGGAGGAATTGGCGAGCCACGGCTGGCTGCTGGGCGGCGAGGGCTCCGGCCACCTGCTGGCGCTGGACCGCCACACCACGGGCGACGGGCTGATCAGCGCGCTGCAGGTGCTGCAGGCCTGCGTACGCAGCGGCCGCAGCCTGGCGCAATCGCTGGAGCGCGTGCGCCTTTTCCCCCAGGTGCTGGTCAACGTGCGTCTGCTGCCCGGTCAGGACTGGAAAACCAATACCGTGCTGCAGGAAGCGCTGAGGGCGGTCGAGGCCGAGTTGGGAAGCGAGGGCCGCGTGCTGGTGCGGGCGAGCGGCACCGAACCGCTGCTGCGCGTCATGGTCGAAACCGCGGACGCGGACCGCGCCAGCCATTTCGCCCACCAGTTGGCGGACGCGGCACGCGCCGGCTGAAGCGGCTGTGGTGGATCGCATGGCGCCGGGCGCAACGAAGGGCCCCACGACTGCGATGTCGGGGCGTCCAGATGCCAGGATGCCTGCCATCGGCGTCCCGCGCCTGGCACGGGCCTGCGGCGGTGGTCAGTTCCCAACCACCCATTGCCGCTTCAACAGCAGGGGCGTGATGTCTTCGGGAGGCTGCGGGCGGCTGAAGTAGTAGCCCTGCGCCTCGTCGCATCCCTGCAGGCGCAGGTAGTCGAGCTGTTCGGCCGTCTCCACGCCTTCGGCCGTGGTGCGCATGCCCAGGGCCTGCGCCATGCGGATGATCGCGCTCACGATCGCGCGATCGTTGCTGTCCACGCCCAGGTCGCGCACGAAGGACTGGTCGATCTTGAGCTTGTAGATCTGGAAGCGCTTCAACTGGCTGAGCGATGAATAGCCGGTGCCGAAATCGTCCATCGACATCCGCACGCCGCGCGCGAACAGCTGGTCCATGGTGGCGATGGCCGAACGCGGATCGTCCACGGCGACGCCTTCGGTCAACTCCAGTTCGAGTCGCTGAGGAACGAGCTGCATTTCATCCAGGATCCGGCTGACGAGTTCGGGCAGCTGCGGCTGGCGGAACTGCAGAGCCGACAGGTTCACGGCCACCGACAGCCAGCCCAGGCCCATGCCGTGCCAGACCTGCAATTGCGCCAGGGCCGTGCGCATGACCCACTCGCCGATCTGCAGGATCTGGCCGCTGTCTTCGGCGATCGGGATGAATTCCGCGGGCGACACCGATCCCAGCTCGGGGTGCTGCCAACGGAGCAGGGCTTCCACGCTGCGGATCTCGCCGGTGGCGATGGTGATCTGCGGCTGGTAGTGCAACTGCAACTGGCCACGCTCCAGCGCCCGGCGCAGGGCATTTTCCACGCGCAGGGCACGCACCGACTGCGCCTGCATTTCCGGCGTGAAAAAGCGATAGGTATTGCGGCCGTCGAGCTTGGCACGGTACATGGCCACGTCGGCCGACTGGGTCAGCGTTTCGAAATCGCTGCCGTCGTTCGGGAAGAGGGCGATGCCCATGGACGGCGCCATGGTGAGTTCGTGGTGGCCGATCTGGTAGGGCTGGCGCGAGGCTTCCTGCAGCTTCGTGGCCACGCGGGCCGCGCCGTGCGCATTGGCACCGGGCAGCACCAGGATGAACTCGTCGCCTCCCAGCCGCGAGACGGTGTCGCGGTCCCGCACCACGGCGCGCAGGCGCTTGGCGATCTCCACGAGCAGCGCGTCGCCCACCCGGTGGCCGAGGGAATCGTTGACGTGCTTGAAATGGTCGAGATCCAGGAACACCAGGGCCAGCGGCGTGCTGTTCTCCTGCGCCACGCGGATCGCATGCTGCGCACGCTCGGCCAGCAGCGTGCGGTTGGGCAACCCGGTGAGCGGATCGTAATGGGCCAGCCAGTAGATGCGCTCCTGGTCGTGCTTGCGGTCGTTGATCTCGCGGTGCAGGCTATCGACGGTTTCGCTCAGCTGCCGCGTGCGCTCCTGGACCTGGTGCTCCAGCTCGGCATGCATGCGCGCGAGTTCGGCTTGCGTTTTCCGCTGCTCGCTCACGTCCATGGCGATGCAGATGGCACCCTGGCCCGGGTGTAGCGGATCGAGCGCCCTGCTGCGGACTTCGCAGACCACCGGGCTTCCGTCCTTGGCGCGCAGTTCGATCTCGCCGGTGAAGCCCGCGCCATCCTCCTGCCCGCCTGCGGCGCCGTGGCCCCGCTCCACCGCCGCCCAGTCCTCGTCGCTGAAATGCCAGTGGCGGGGCGAACCTTCGGCCAGTTCGCCCGGCGCGTAGCCCAGCATGTGCTCGAAATGGCGGTTGCAGCGGGTCAGGCGGTGCCCGCGCACGAAGGCGATGCCCACCATCGCATGGTCGAACAGGGCCTGTTTCTCCCGCACGGCGGCCTGCAGGCGAACCTGCGCGTGGCGTTGTTCGTCGATGTCGTCGACGATCCAGATGGAGCCTTCGGACGTGTCGGCGGGGTTGATCAGCCGGCCGGTGAGGCTGGCCCAGAAGATCCGGCCGTTCTTGCGCTGCATCTGGCACTCGCAGCGGTAGGGCATGCCGCGGGACAACGTGGGGTAGGCCGCCCGGCCCAGCGCACGGAACGCCGCAGCGCTCGGATACAGACTCTGGCTGCTGCGGCCGATCGCCTCCTGCGGCGTGGCATAGCCGAAGATCTCGGCATAGCGGGGATTGCAGCGCACCACCTGCCGCTGCCGTATGAAGACGATGCCGACACCGGCGCTGTCCAGCAGCGTCTGCTGCTCCCGGAGAAGGCGCTCTACTGCCGGGCCGCTGGGCGTTCCCAGGACGGGCAGGGACCGGACGTTGGAAGAGGGCATGAAAGGTGGAGGGTGGCCTGTGCCTCGGAGCCGGCAGGGGCGCCAAAGTGTAGCAGCCTGTTTCCGCCGGCAGGGCAGGGCATACCACGAGTGCGCGCTGGGTCACCGTGGGAGCGCGCGCCAGGTTCGCGACGCACTGTCACGAACGCGCCATGGGCACGACACCGGGCTGTCATGCCGCGCTGCGACATTGTCCAGCGCGGCGGCGTGCCACGCGCGCACCGACGGTTCAACGGTCCATTGGGAGTAATTCGTGAGCGACCTTCCTGTTCCCACCCTGCCCCTGTCTCCGGACACGTCCTTCCGGAGGTCTCTTCATCGACCGGGTCCTGTGGAGGTTCCGACGCCCCGGCAACACCCGCCTGCTGCCCCACGCATCGAGGTTTCCTGGGCCCGCGACGCCTCGGAAGTCCGGGAGGCGCAGCGGCTGAGGTATCTCGTGTTCGCGGGGGAGATGGGCGCGCGCCTGAACACCGCGGTGTCCGGCCACGACGTGGACGCTTTTGACGCGTATTGCGAGCACTTGCTGGTGCGCGATGCGGACACGCGTGCCGTGATCGGCACCTACCGCGTGCTGACGCCTGCGCAGGCCCAGCGCGCGGGCGGGCTCTACAGCGATACGGAATTCGATCTCGCGAAGCTCGCGCACCTGCGTGGCCGCATGGTGGAACTGGGCCGCAGCTGCGTGCACCCCGACCACCGCCACGGTGGCGTCATCATGGCGCTCTGGGGAGCGTTGGCGGATTTCATGGTGCGCAACCGCCTCGACACCATGATCGGCTGCGCGAGCATTCCCATGCTGCACAACGGAGTCGTGAGCGGCAACGTGGCCGCCAGCATCTGGGCGCAACTCAAAACCACCTGCCTTGCTGCTCCTGAATATGCCGTGGCACCGCGGCTGCCGCTGCCCGTGGAACAACTCGACGGCTCGCTTCCCGTGGAGCCGCCCGCACTCATCAAGGGCTACCTGCGTCTGGGGGCACGCGTGCTCGGAGCACCTGCCTGGGATCCGGACTTCAACACGGCCGATCTGCCGATGCTCATGCGCATCGGCGACCTGCCCAGCCGCTACCGCAGGCATTTCCTTGGATGACAGTGCCACAGAGAACAGAATGGCTCCAGGGCCTTCGTATATGACAGCTACGGTGACATGTCATGAAAATGTCATGGTTGAGCTGAATACTGAAACCGAACCTGGTCCAGACCCCAAGCCTCCCATGCCCCCTTCGCCTTCGTGCTCTCCGGAAACGGCCCCATCCACCGAATCCCAGGAACCCTTGAATCCGCCCGCCCGCCCCAACGCAGATTCCGGCACCGAGTTTCTCGACCGCGACCACAGCATCCTCGCGTTCAACGAGCGCGTGTTCGACTGGGCCGCGCGCACCGACGTGCCGCTGCTGGAGCGGCTGCGCTATCTCTGCATCGTGTCGTCCAACCTGGACGAGTTTTTCGAAGTGCGGGCTGCGCCCCACATCACGGCGGCGCAGAGCGGCGAGACCAAGGGGCCTTACACGGTCGCGTCGTTCGAGGCGATTTCCGCCATCGCACATGATCTGGTGGCCCGCCAATACGCGCTCTACAACGAATCGCTGATGCCCGCCTTCGCGGAGCAGGGCATCCACATCGTGTCGCACGGCGAGCGCTCCGCGGAGCAGCGCCGCTGGGTGCGCGAGTATTTCGAGCGTGAGGTCAGGCCGCTCCTCGTGCCGGTGGGGCTGGATCCGGCCCACCCGTTTCCGCAGGTGGCGAACAAGTCGCTGAACTTCATCGTGCGGCTCAAGGGCAACGATGCCTTCGGCCGCGAGAACGAGATCGCCATCGTCAAGGTGCCGCGCGTCCTGCCGCGGCTGGTGCGCATGCCGGTCAAGGTGGCTCCCGAAGGGGCGCAGTGCGTCAGTCTGTCCAGCATTGTGCGGGCACACCTGAGCGAACTGTTCCCCGGCCGCGAGGTAACGGAGTTCTCGCAGTTCCGCGTGACGCGGCATTCCGACCTGGCGGTGGACGAAGACGACGTGCGCAACCTGCGCACCGCACTGCGGCAGGGCCTGCAGCACCGGCATTACGGCCAGGCGGTGCGCCTGGAAGTGTCGGCGAGCTGCTCGCGCTTCCTGTCGGATTTCCTGCAGTCGCAATTCGCGTTGCCCGACGCGGCGCTGTTCCGCGTGCACGGCCCCGTGAACCTCGTGCGCCTCACGCAGCTGGTGGATCTGGTCAACGAACCCGCACTGCTGTTCCCGCCGTGGAGATCCGCCTGGCCGCGGCAGGTGCAGGCCGGCACGCCGCTCGTGGAGCAGATCCGGCGCCGCGACATCCTGGCGCACCAGCCGTTCGAGAGCTTCGACGCGGTGCTGCAGTTCCTGCGCGAGGCCGTGAACGATCCGCAGGTGCTGGCCATCAAGCAGACCATCTACCGCACGGGCGCCGATTCCGAGATGATGGAGTTGCTGCGCGAGGCCGTGCGCCGCGGCAAGGAGGTGATGGCGGTCGTGGAACTGAAGGCCCGATTCGACGAAGAGGCGAACATCAACTGGGCCGAGGCGCTCGAATCCATTGGCGCGCAGGTGGTATACGGCGTGGTGGGCCTGAAGACGCATGCCAAGATGCTGCTGGTGACCCGCCGCGAGGGCAAGCACCTGCGGCGCTACGGCCACCTCTCGACCGGCAACTACAACCCGCGCACCGCGCGCCTCTATACCGACCTGAGCTATTTCACGGCGGATGCGGACGTGACCGCGGACATGGATGCGGTGTTCAACCACCTGGCCAGCCAGAACAAGCTGCCCAAGCTCAAGCGCCTGGTGATGGCGCCGTTCCATCTGCACCGGCAGATGCAGGACCTGATCGCCGCCGTGGGCGATGCCGCTGCGCGCGGCGAGGATGCCCGGATCGTCGCCAAGATGAACGCACTGACCGACGAGGCGCTGATGCACGCGCTCGTCGAAGCAGGGCGCCAGGGCGCGAAGATCGACCTCATCGTGCGTGGCGCCTGCATGCTGCCAGCGCAGCGCAAGGGCGTGGCCGACAACATCCGCGTGCGTTCGATTATCGGGCGCTTCCTGGAGCATACGCGGGTGTTCTACTTCCGGGCCGGCAACGACGAGCAACTGCTGCTCTCCAGCGCGGACTGGATGAATCGCAACATGCTGCGCCGCGTGGAACTGGCCTGGCCGGTGGACGACCCGCAGCTGCGCCAGCGCATCATCGACGAGTGCCTGGTGGCCTATCTGCACGACGACCGGGATGCCTGGACGCTGCAGCCCGACGGCACCTACCTGCGCGCGCCGCATCCCGTTTCCGGGCAAGGCGCGCAGCAGGCGCTCATGCTGCGCTACGGGCCTCCCGCCGCAGCTGCGGCCGGCACCGCGCCTCTGGCCGCGCGCCCATGATGGACCTGATTCTCTGGCGGCACGCCGAAGCCGAAGAGGCCCGCGAGGGCGCCGAGGACCTGCAGCGCCCGCTGACGCCGCGCGGCGAAAAGCAGGCCACGCGCATGGCGGCCTGGCTGGACCGCCAGTTGCCGGACGGCCTGCGCGTGCTGGTGAGCCCCGCGGTGCGCACGGAAGCGACGGCGAAGGCTCTGGGCCGAAAGTACAAGCTGCGCGCGGAACTGCTCCCGGGCGGTGCCCCTGCGGACCTGCTGGAGCTGGCGCAATGGCCGCACGGCCGCGGCGCCGTGCTGATCGTGGGGCATCAGCCCATGCTGGGGCAGGTGGCCGCGGAACTCCTGGGCCTGCGCGCCCCGGAGTGCGCCATCCGCAAAGGGGCGGTGTGGTGGCTGCGCAGGCGGGCACGCGCAGACGACAGTGAAACCATCCTCATGGCGGTACAGGCCCCCGACTTCCTGTAACGGGCGCGCCCGCCCCCCGGGTTCAGTCCTTCTTGCCTGCGCGTGGCTTGGCTGCCTTGGCGGGCGCCGCTGGTTCCGTCTTGGCCGGCTCGGCACGCGGGCGGCCCGTCTTGAGCGACGGAATCGCCTGCATGGCCTTGGCGAGTGCGGCGTCCTGCAAGCCGTTCAGCAGCACCAGGCCTGCACGCAGCAGTTCGCTCTTCTTGGCTGGCGTGCCCTGGATTGCCAGGCGCTGCTTCAGGCGCTCGATGACGGCGTACTCATCCTTGGGCATCGTGAAGCTGTCACGCACGAGCTTCGGCTTGCGGGCCTTGGCATCGCGCTCGGCCGAGACGACGGGACCTGCGGCCTTCTTCTTCGCAGAGGGGGCCGCTGGGGCTGCGGCAGGCTTGCTGCCCCCCTTTTTGTCCTCAGGACGGCTACTGCGGTCGGCTTTTGCCTTGGGCTTTGCGCTGGCCGTGGCTTTCGCTTTGGCGGCGGATGCTGTGGATGCGCCGGCAGAAATTGCCGTGGAGTCGGCGGTGGCGGGAGCAGACTGGGGGGCGGCGGATGTGGAGTCGGACATGGGCGGCATCGAAGTAAACGGTATAAACAGTTTATACCTCTACGGATGAGTTCGCACCTATTTCCGCCGGGACGGCCCGGGCTTCTTCACGGCAGTTCGGCCGCGAACTCCCACGAGGTTCTCTGCCACGCCATGCCTTCCTCGCGCAGCAGGTGGGCGGATTGCGGGAACGCCGCAGCCCAGCCGGGGCGGGCCCGGGCGACGAAGCGGTGGCCTTCGCGGGCGAGCACGATGCCCTCCAGGTCCGGGTCGCGGCGTGCGTGGCACAGGGCCACCGCCATGCGCAGGCAGGCCAGTTCATGCGCAAGGCGCGGGTTGTCCAGGTTGGCCTCGAGCTTGCGCACCTTGCCGCGGTGCCCCTGCACGAGCAGGCTCAGGTGGTGCAGCTCCGAAACGGAAAAGCCCGCGGCATCGGTATGGTCGAGGATGTAGGCCCCGTGGTGGTGGTGGTCGCCATGGGAGACGATGCACCCGATCTCGTGCAACTGCGCGGCCCACACCAGCTCCCGGTCGGCGTGCTCCGACTCGCCGCGTTGCATGCCGCACTGCAACTGCGCATGGAGGAGGGCGGCCGTCCGGGCAACGCGCCCGGCATGCCGGGCATCCACCTGGAACCGCTCCATGAGGCCGCGCACCGTGGACGATCGCACATCGTCCGCAGGCAGTTCGCGGTCCAGCAGGTCGTAGAGCACACCCTGGCGCAGTGCACCCTGGGCCACGTGCATGGTGCGGATCTCCAGCAGGTCGAAGACGGCGCGCAGCACGCTCAGCCCGCCGCCGATCACGGCCCGGCGGTCTTCCTTGAGGCCTTCGAGGCGTACTTTGTCGGCCGAGCGCGCGCGCAGCAATTGCTCCTGCAGCCAGTCGAGGCCGTCGCGGGTGATCAGGCCGGGCGGCCCCCCCGCCGCGGCCAGGAGATCGCCCACCGCGCCGGCAGTGCCGGAGGAGCCGTAGGCCACGTCCCAGGTCTGGGGGCGGTAGGTATTCAGTGCCTCGTCCAGCACGGCCTTGGCAGCGATCTCCGCCGTGCGGAAGGATTCCGGCGTGAACGCACCGTCGGCGAAATAGCGGGTGGACCAGGCCACGCTGCCCACGCGGAACGACGCCACCGCGTCGGCGCAGAACGCGTGGCCGAGGATGAGTTCGGTGGAGCGGCCGCCGATGTCCACCACGAGGCGCCGTTCGTCCGACTGGGGCAGCAGGTGCGCCACGCCCTGGTAGATCAGGCGGGCCTCCTCGGGTCCGGAGACGACGTCGATCGGATGCCCCAGGATGGCGCTGCCCTGTTGCAGGAAGGCGTCGCGGTTGCGCGCCTCGCGCAATGTCTGCGTGGCGACCGCCCGGACGCGATCGGCGGGAAAGCCCTTGAGGCGCTCGGCGAACCGGGCGAGGCAGTCCCAGCCGCGCTGCATGGCCTCCGGCGTCAGGTTGCGCTCGCCGTCCAGGCCGCTGCCCTGGCGCACCGTTTCCTTCAAGTACTCGACCCGGCGGATCAGACCGTGTTCGAAGCGCCCGATCTCGAGGCGAAAGCTGTTGGATCCGAGATCCACCGCGGCAAGCAAGGTTCCGTCGTGCATGGTGTCGCGCTGTGCGCGCTGGTTTTTCAGCGGCGCAGCATAGCACTCAGGGCCGCATTGTCGCGAGCGCCCAGCGTAAGGCGGCAGCGTGACAATTGGATGACATATCGCGCTCCTCCGGGAGCGCGGTTACGAGGGAAGGGGTGCATGACATCGTGTGGAGTGAGTCACATTGCTGTCACAAAGCACTTCTAAAGTCGCCACCACTGATTTCTCAACCAAGAGGTTCCTTCATGAAACTGTCTGTGATTCGGGTTCTGGTGGCGGGTGTGGTGGCGGCAGGTGCGTTCTCCAGCGCATCGGCCCAGCAGGAAGCCACGGGCGCTGGCGCCAGTTTCCCTGCGCCGCTGTATTCCAAGTGGGCGGCCGATTACAACAAGGCAACCGGGGTCAAGATCAACTACCAGTCCGTCGGCTCCGGCGCCGGGCTGCGCCAGATCGAGGCGAAAACGGTCGATTTCGGCGCATCCGATGCTCCGCTGAAGGACGAAGAACTGGCCAAGAAGGGTCTGGTGCAGTTCCCCACCGTCATCGGCGGCGTGGTGCCGGTCGTCAACATCAAGGGCATCGCCCCGGGCCAGATCAAACTGAGCGGCCAGGTGCTGGGCGACATCTATTTGGGCAAGATCACCAACTGGTCCGACGCCGCCATCAAGGCGCTCAACCCCGGCGTGAACCTGCCCGACGCGCAGATCGCCCCCGTGCGCCGCGCCGACGGCTCGGGCACCAGCTTCATCTTCACGAACTACCTGTCGAAGGTGAACGAAGAGTGGAAGTCCAAGGTCGGCGAAGGCACGGCGGTGAACTGGCCCACCGGTGCGGGCGGCAAGGGCAATGAAGGCGTCGCCGCCTTCGTGGGCCGCCTGCCCAATTCGATCGGCTACGTGGAGTACGCCTACGTCAAGCAGAACAAGCTGACCTACGTGCAACTGCAGAACGCCGACGGCGCATTCGTGTCGCCCGACGACGACGCCTTCAAGGCGGCCGCTGCCGGCGCCGACTGGTCCAAGAGCTTCTACCAGATCCTGACGAACCAGAAGGGCAAGGAAGCCTGGCCCATCACCGGCGCCACGTTCATCCTGATGCACAAGGTGCAGGACAAGCCGGTGCAGGCCGCCACGTCGCTGAAGTTCTTCGACTGGGCCTACAAGAGCGGCGACAAGACCGCCACGGACCTCGACTACGTGCCGATGCCCGACGCCGTGAAGGCCGTGGTGCTGAAGTCCTGGGATGAGATCAAGGACACTTCCGGCAAGGCGATCTCGCTGAAGTAAGTTCCGCCGCCGTCTTCCGCCCCGAGCGGGCGGGAGACGGCCAGACCCCCTGCATAGAAGGCCGCACGCCGTGTCCAGCACCATGCCCGCACGTTCCGCCCCACCGCTGCAGCGCAGCGCAGGCGTTCCCCGCACCACACCTCCCTCCCGCTCGCCACTGCTCTCCGGAGCCGTGGCCGATCGCATTTTTGCGTGGCTCGCCCGCGGGGCGGCGATGCTGACCCTGGCATTGCTGATCGGCATCCTGGTGTCGCTCGTGATCGGCGCCTGGCCGTCCATCGAGAAGTACGGCGTGACCTTCCTGGCCCGCAGCGTGTGGGATCCGGTGCAGAACGACTACGGCGGCCTGGTGATGATCTACGGCACGCTGGCCACGTCGTTCATCGCGCTGCTCATCGCGGTACCGGTGAGCTTCGGCATCGCGCTGTTCCTCACCGAACTGTCGCCGGCATGGCTCAAGCGCCCGCTGGGCACGGCCATCGAACTGCTGGCCGCCGTGCCGTCGATCGTCTATGGCATGTGGGGGCTGATGGTGTTCGGCCCGATCCTCGCGGCCTGGGTGCAGCAGCCGCTGCAGTCGCTGCTGTCCGGGGTTCCGTACCTCGGCGCCCTGGTGTCCGGCCCCCCGGTGGGCATCGGCATCCTGTCGGCCGGGATCATCCTGGCGATCATGATCATTCCGTTCATCGCCTCGGTGATGCGCGACGTTTTCGAAGTCACCCCCGCACTGCTCAAGGAGTCCGCCTACGGCCTGGGCTCCACGACCTGGGAAGTGGTCTGGAAGGTGGTCCTTCCCTATACCAAGACCGGCGTGCTGGGCGGCATCATGCTGGGCCTGGGCCGCGCCCTGGGTGAGACGATGGCCGTCACGTTCGTGATCGGCAACATGAACCAGCTCGACTCGCTGTCCGTGTTCCAGGCGGCCAACAGCATCACGTCGGCGCTCGCCAACGAATTCGCGGAAGCCGGCGAAGGCCTCCACCAGGCGTCCCTGATCTACCTGGGCCTGGTGCTGTTCTTCATCACCTTCGTCGTGCTGTCGCTCTCCAAGGTGCTGCTGTCGCGCCTGCAGAAGAATGAAGGAGCCCGCTCGTGAGCACCTCGCAGCAACTCATTTCCGCGGCCCAGCTGGCCAGCGACCGCCAGGCGCGCTACGCCAGCCGCAAGCGCCTGAACAACATCGCCCTCGGCCTGTCGCTGGCGGCCATGGCCTTCGGGGTGTTCTGGCTGGTCTGGATCCTCTGGGAAACCATCCGCCTGGGCATCGGCGGCCTCAGCCTGGCGCTGTTCACCGAGATGACGCCTCCGCCCAACGAGGCGGGCGGCATCTCGAACGCGATCTTCGGTTCGTTCATGATGGTGATGCTGGCCACCTTCGTCGGTACGCCCATCGGCATCATGGCCGGCGTGTACCTGGCCGAGTACGACAAAAGCAGCTGGCTCGCGTCGGCCACGCGCTTCGTGAACGACATCCTGCTGTCGGCGCCCAGCATCGTCATCGGCCTGTTCGTCTACGCCGTGGTGGTCGCGCGCTTCAAGAGCTTCTCGGCCTACGCCGGCATCATGGCCCTGGCGCTGATCGTGATCCCGGTGGTCATCCGCACGACCGAGAACATGCTGGTGCTCGTGCCGGCCAGCCTGCGCGAAGCCGCCTATGCCCTGGGCACGCCCAAGTGGAAGGTCATCACCCTGGTGACGCTGCGCGCGGCACGGGCCGGCGTGATCACCGGCGTGCTGCTCGCCGTGGCCCGCATTGCCGGCGAAACGGCCCCGTTGCTCTTCACCTCGCTCAACAACCAGTTCTGGAACGCCGACCTGTCCAAGCCCATGGCCAGCCTGCCGGTGACCATCTTCAAATTCGCGATGAGCCCGTACGAGAATTGGCAGCAACTGGCATGGGCCGGTGTGTTCCTGATCACCGTCGCGGTGCTGGGCCTGAACATCCTCGCCCGGGTGCTGACGCGCCAGAAATCCTGAGACGAACCCCTTTCCGCCCAGATCGGTCCATCCCCATGTCCACGAACCCTACCGGCGCCTCCAAGATCACGGTCCGCGACCTGAACTTCTACTACGGCAAGTTCCACGCCCTCAAGGGCATCAACCTCGACATTCCCGAGAAGAAGGTCACTGCCTTCATCGGCCCGTCGGGCTGCGGCAAGTCCACGCTGCTGCGCACGTTCAACCGCATGTACGAGCTGTATCCCGAGCAGCGTGCCGAAGGGCAGATCATGCTCGACGGCGAGAACCTGCTCACCAGCAAGCAGGACGTGGCCTTGATCCGTGCCAAGGTGGGCATGGTGTTCCAGAAGCCCACGCCGTTCCCGATGTCGATCTACGACAACATCGCCTTCGGGGTGAAGCTCTTCGAGAGCCTCAACGCCACCGACATGGACGACCGCGTGGAGTGGGCGCTGCGCAAGGCGGCCCTCTGGAACGAGGTGAAGGACAAGCTGCACCAGAGCGGCTCCGGCCTCTCGGGCGGCCAGCAGCAGCGCCTGTGCATCGCGCGCGGCATCGCGATCAAACCCGAAGTGCTGCTGCTCGACGAGCCGTGCTCGGCGCTCGACCCGATCTCCACGGCCAAGGTCGAGGAACTGATCGCCGAGCTGAAGAACGACTACACCGTAGTCATCGTGACCCACAACATGCAGCAGGCTGCGCGCTGCAGCGACTACACGGCCTACATGTACCTGGGCGACCTGATGGAATTCGGCGAGACCGAACAGATGTTCTTCAAGCCCCAGCGCAAGGAGACCGAGGACTACATCACCGGCCGGTTCGGCTGAACGGACGAGGAAAATTCCGCATGCCTGAAAAACACCTTTCTTCCCAGTTCGACAGCGAACTCAACAGCATTTCCGCACGTGTCATGGAGCTGGGAGGGCTCGTCGAATCCCAGATCCGCCAGGCCATCTACGCCCTGTCGCAGTTCAGCGTCGAGGCCGCCGACCAGGTCGCCGCCACCGAACACCGCGTGAATGCGATGGAGGTGGAGATCGACCACGAGCTGTCGTCCATCATCGCGCGCCGCCAGCCCACTGCCCGCGACCTGCGCCTGCTGATCGCGTTCTCCAAGGCCACGGCCAATCTGGAGCGCATGGGCGACGAGGCCAACAAGATGGCCCGCATGGTCAAGTCCATCATCGAGAGCGGCTCGGCCCGTTCGCTGCCCACCACCGATCTGCGCGTGGCCGCGGACCTGGCTTCGGGCCTGCTGCGCAAGGCGCTCGATGCGTTCGCGCGGCTCGACACGAAGGGGGCCGTTGCCATCCTGAAGGAAGACGATCTGATCGACCGCGAGTTCGACGGTTTCGTGCGCAAGCTCATCACCTACATGATGGAAGACCCGCGCACGATCTCCGCCAGCCTCGATCTGCTGTTCCTCGCCAAGGCCATCGAGCGCATCGGCGACCACTCCAAAAACGTGGCCGAACTCATCATCTATCTCGTCAAGGGCAAGGACGTGCGCCACACGGCCCTCGAGGAGATTGAGTCGGCCGTTCTCTGAAAGGCCTGCCGTCCATGAAGAGACTTCCCCGCGTACTGATTGTCGAAGACGAGTCCGCGATCGCGGAGCTGATCGCGGTCAACCTGCGCCACAACGGCTTCCAGCCGATCTGGTCGGAGGATGGTGAATCCGCCCAGCGAGAACTCGATGCCGTGCTGCCCGACGTCATCCTGCTCGACTGGATGCTGCCCGGCCAGAGCGGCCTGCAACTGGCGCGCAAGTGGCGTGCCGACGCCCGCACCAAGCCCATCCCCATCCTGATGCTCACGGCCCGCGGCGACGAGCCCGACAAGGTGGCGGGCCTGGATGCCGGTGCCGACGACTACATCACCAAGCCGTTCTCCACCCAGGAACTGCTGGCCCGCATCCGTGCCGTGTTGCGCCGCCGCGCGCCTGAGCAGGCGACGGACACGGTGACGATCTCCGATCTGGTGCTGGATGCCGGCACCTACCGCGTGACCTACCAGGGGCAGCAGCTCAAGATCGGCCCGACGGAGTTCAAGCTGCTGCACTACCTCATGAAGCATCCCGAGCGCGTGCACAGCCGCGCACAGCTGCTCGACAAGGTGTGGGGCGACCACGTGTTCATCGAAGAGCGCACCGTGGACGTGCACGTGAAGCGGCTGCGGGAGGCGCTGGGCGTCGCGGGCGCGATGGTCGAGACCGTGCGTGGTGCAGGCTACCGCCTGACGGCACAGCCGGCCGCCTTGATGCGCGCCTGACCTTTCCATGAGCCCTCCAGCGGGGCTTTGTGTTGATGGCCGATGCGGACCGGGTGGCGAACGCGAGGGGTATCCATCCCGCATCGCCTGCGGCCGGGATGCGGCCCGTCCTGGGGTATCTGACAACAAGGCGGCAGGGGCGTGCAAAACCGGCAGACGGCGGTTGCTGCACGGCCTCTCCGGACTTCCATGGTGTGGCGTTGCTTTTTCTTTCTGTCGTTCCAGATCGCCGGGTTGCTGCTGGGGTGGCTGTGGGGTGGCCGCTGGGGGGCGGTCATCACCGCTGCCGGGGCGGCGTGGGCGTGGTTCCTCTGGGACCTCACTCGGGGCTACCGCGTGGTGCGCTGGCTGCGGGACGGTGATCTGGCGCAGTGTCCGTCGCTCAGGGGCGTCTGGGGCGAGTTGGCCGACCGCACGCGGCGCCTGCTGCGCCAGAAGCAGGCAGACATCGCCGCAAGCGACGCGCGGCTGCAGGAGATCCTGGAAGCGCTGCAAGCCACTCCGAACGGCGTGATGCTGCTCGATGCCGACGGGCACATCGAGTGGTGCAACCAGATCGCGGCGACGCATTTCGGGCTGGACGCCGAGCGCGACCTCGGCCAATCGATCGGCAACCTGCTGCGCGATCCCGAATTCAGTGCGTACTACGCCGCCCAGGATTTTTCGGGCGACGTGGTCCTGCAGGGGCGCGAGAGCACCGCCTCGCGGCCGGTGCGCATCTCGGTGCACCTGCATCCTTATGGCGATGGCCGCAAGCTGCTGCTGTCGCGCGACGTCACGGCGCTGGAACAGGCGGAGGCCATGCGGCGCGATTTCGTGGCCAATGTGTCGCACGAGATCCGCACGCCGCTCACGGTGCTGATGGGCTTCGTCGAGACCCTGCAGACGCTGCCGCTCTCGTCCGAAGAGCGTTCCCGCTATCTCGGCATGATGTCCCAGCAGGCCGGCCGCATGCAGAGTGTGGTGCAGGATCTGCTCACGCTGTCGCGGCTGGAAGGCAGCCCGCCACCCGGTCTGACGGAAGTCACTCCCGTGGATGCGCTGCTGCGCCGCTGCGAGGACGAGGCCCGGGGCCTGTCGGCGCTGCTCACGCGCAGCCAGTCCGCCGCGCACGTGCTGGAGTTCCCGCCGGCGGAGGCGCTGCGGGGGGCGGGGCAACTGGTGGGCGTATCGGCCGAGTTGCAGAGCGCGCTTGCCAATTTGATCGGCAACGCGGTGCGTTACACCCCGGCCGGCGGATGCATCACGGTCGACTGGACGCCGATGCCGGACGGCGGTGCGCGGTTCTCCGTGCGCGATACCGGGCCGGGGATCGATTCGGTGCACCTACCCCGCCTCACGGAGCGCTTCTACCGCGTGGACCGCAGCCGTTCGCGCGACACCGGCGGCACGGGCCTGGGCCTGGCCATCGTCAAGCACGTGGTGCAGCGGCACTCCGCGGCGCTGCACATCGAAAGCACGGTGGGGAAAGGCTCGACCTTCTCGGTCACCTTCCCGCCGCACCGCATCCAGCGCAGCACGGCACCCCGCGGCGCGGCGCTGCCGCCTCCGGGGATCAAGGCGGGCTGAGACGGTCCCATGGCATGGCGTGCTTCCGGCAGGGTGCCGCACACCCGGTGCTCGGGGTGCGGCGGTAGCCAGGAGAATGGGCGGTAAAACGCTGCCGGCAGGGGCGCGCTAGCCGTTTCACGTCGTGGCCTGGGGGGCCGCGCGTGCCTTTTCGAGTGCCAGCGTGAGCATTGCGGTGAACACGGCCGCCGTGAGCACCAGGGCGAGTGCTCCCCCGATCCAGAAGGCCGCCGGCGAGTGCAGCGGCTCCCGGCCCGCGAAGCCTGTGTAGGCGAGCGCGTAGCCGGCCGGCAGCCCGGCACCCCAGAGCAGCACGCCATACGTGGCCAGGGGCGCGATCGTGATGCCGTAGCACCTCAGCACGAAAGCGCAGAACGTCTGCAGCGCGTCGGCGACGTGGTAGACCGCCACCCAGGCCAGCAGGCCGAAGGCCATCGCGATCACGTCCGCCGACGACGTATAGAGCGACGCCAGGGGCGCGCGTGCCGCATAGAGCAGGGCGGAAAGCGCCAGAGCGATCGTGGCCGCCATGCGGAACCCCATCCAGGCCACCTGGCGGGCCAGGGCTTCGTCGCCGCTGCCGCGCCAGTAGCTCACGCGCGCGCTGGTGGCGATGGCGAGCGAGAGCGGCACCATGTAGAGCACCGCGGTGAGGTTGGAGGCGATCTGGTGCGCTGCCGCGGCCACCGTGCCCTGGCGGGCGATGAAGAGCGCCATCAGCGTGAAGGACGTGACCTCCACCATCACGGCGAGGCCGGCGGGGATGCCGAGCCGGGCGAAGCGCGCGATCTGCGCCCGGTCCGGCCGCTCCAGCCGCCGCCACAGTGCGAGCGGTGCATAGAGGGATGAAGACCGGACCAGCCAGATCGCAATGCCCAGCAGCAGGTAGTTGACGGTCAGCGTGGCCCAGGCGCAGCCCACGGCTCCCTGGGCCGGCAGGCCCGCGAAGCCGAAGGTGAACGCCACCGACAGCGGAATCTTGACCAGCAGCGATCCCATCTGCAGCCAGGTGACGAGCTGCGGGCGTCCCAGGGCTTGATTGAGTGTGGTGTACAGGCGGAAGGCGAGCGCCGGTGGCAGGGCGGCGGCGAGCACGGTCAGGTAGCGGCCGACTTCCTCGCGCAGATCGGGCGGCACTTCGGTCCAGCGGAGGATGGCGCCCGGCGACAAAAGCACGGCCATGCCCAGCACGCTGGCGATCGCGCACAGGTAGAGGGCCTGGCGCACCGAGCGGCCGATGGCGGTGGTTTCCCCGGCACCGCGCTGCTCGGCCCAAACGGGCAGCAGCGCCTGCAGGATGCCCATGAGCGCGACGTAGACGCTCACGTAGACGGCCGAGCCGATGGACAGCGCCGCGAGCGAGGTGGGCGCATGCCGGCCGGCGACGATGGTGTCCGTGACGCCGAAAGCCATCACGGCCAACTGCCCCACCAGCACGGTGGCCGCATGGCGCGCGACCTGCGCGCGTTCCGACGGCATCAGGGCTGCCCGCCGCCGGGGCCGGCACCCAGGCGGCGCAGCACCAGCAGCTGGTCGCCGCGGTCGGTCGGGCGCGGCACCACGGCCACCTGCTCCCAGCCGCCGTTGCGGGTCAGCCGGTCGACGGTCCGCTGCGTGGAGGCGTCGGCCACCAGCCATCGGCATTCGCTGTGGCGTATTTCAGAGGCGCGCGTCACTGGGAGCATCGTCCAGTTGCCGTGGTACTGCAGGCCGGCGGTCTGCGCTCGACCGAGACCGTGCACGAGCAGGCAGCCCGGATCGGCACCCAGCACGCGCGCGAGATTCTCGGACTGCGGCCGGTAGCTGCGGCCGTAGTCCAGCAGCGGAAGCCACAGCGTCATCAGCAGCAGCCAGCCGAGGGCCGCGCCGCTGGCCGGCAGGACCAGGCTCTTCCAGATTTCGGTGCGGTTGCGGGAGACGCGCCACCCCACGAGCGCGCACCAGGCCAGGGTGGCCAGCAGGGCCACGCCGAAGGCCAGGGCGGAGAACTCCGCGGTATAGCCGGGCGCCAGTTTCGCGACATTCGCCGCCGGCTTCGCGGGCACGCCGGTCTGCACCGCGATCCAGATCACCCAGATGGCGATGGCCGAAGCGCTGAAGAACAGCAGCGTGAACCAGTCGATGAGCGAAGCAATGGCACGCCGCAGCGTTGGCAGGGCAAACGCCGCCAGCGTGGCCAGGGCGGGAAGCCCGAGCAGCAGGGCGCGGTCGGCCGGCTGCGTCGTCACCGTGGCGGACACGGTGACGGCGACGAACCACAGCGGCAGCAGCAGGTGCCGGTGCAGGGTCCTGCTGACGATCTGCCGGCGCCAGCGCCAGAGCGTCCAGAGCGCGAGCGGCCAGGCCGGCCAGGCGAACCAGATCAGCAGGCGCACCAGGCTCTGCCATTCCTTGGCTTCGTCCTCGGTGACGATGCGCCAGCGCCAGAGATCGAGCCCGCCGGCCAGCCCGGCGGCGAGGGCCGTGAGGAGGGCGAGCGCCACGCCCCCCGCCCAGCGGGGGGCAGGCGACGGCCTGGCGGAGGCGGCGCCGTCGTCATCAGCGCCCGCGGTGCAGGCGACCAGCAGTGCACTTCCGCCGCCCAGGAGCATGGCGAGCGTCGGAGCACCGCTCAAAACCAGCCCCAGCAATCCGGCCGCTGCGGCGGCCAGGGTGGCGGCCAGCGCCGGCAGGCTCCGGCGGGGCAGGCTGGCGGCCGCGAAGAACAACAATGCCGTGAAGGCGAGCTGGGTGAGGTAGCTCGTGACCTCGTGGGAGAGCTGGGCAAGGCCCAGGCAGGCCAGGAGGGCGAGCAGGGCGCCGTCGGCCATGGCCCGGGCATAGTCGGGCGGCGAAGCCTCGCCACCGAAGGCGAACGCTACGGGTTGGGCGGCGGGGCTGCGGGCCAGGTGGTACATGCCCCACCAGGTCGCGGCGAGCGTGGCGACCAGCAGTGCGGCGAAGGGCAGGCGCGCGGCCATGTCCGCGGGCAGCCACGAGGGCGCGGCCTGGATGGCGAGCGCGCCGAGCCAGTAGGGCAGCAGGCCATCGGTGTCCGGTGCCATGCCCGCCAGCGAGGGCGACATCCAGTCGGTGGCCCCTCTGGCCAGCTCGAGCATGTAGCCGAAGGCAGTGACGTCCGCGTTCTTCCAGGGCGAGCGGGCCACGAAGCCGGGCACGACGTACGCCAGGCACAGCAGCAGCAGCGCCCAGCGCGGCAGTGGCCGTGCAGCGCCTCGGGTCACGATGGCGGGGTTCGGAGGATTCACGCGTGGAAGGCTGGAACGATCGCCCGACAGTACGGGGGAAAACAAAAAAGGCAGCGCGGACGTGCCGGGCTGCCTTGGGGGATTGGGGATGCGGGCAGGGCCGTGGCCCCTGCGCGCACCCGCCGGTCCGGCGAGGGGCTGGAATTACTTCGCAGCCGTGGTCGTCTTGCCGAAACGGTTGCGGAAGCGCTCGACGCGGCCGCCCATGTTGTCCACCGACTTCTGCGTGCCGGTGTAGAAAGGATGCGATTCGCTGGAGGTGTCCAGCTTGAAGAGCGGCAGTTCGCGGCCGTCGTCGGTCGTGCCGGTTTCCTTCGTGTTCACGCAGGAGCGGGTGACGAACTTGAAGCCGTTGGACAGGTCCACGAAGAGCACTTCGCGGTAGTTGGGGTGAATGCCTTCTTTCATGGCATGGTCCTTTCAAGGGGGCTGCTGCGGTAGCCACGCCGCACCCATTGCGACGCACTTTCCGCTTCGAAAAAGCCTACCATTATCGCATACCCGCACCCGAGAGCGCCAGCCGCCCGGATGCATCTTTCTGGAAAGCCCTCCATTTTGCGTCTGCTGCACACTTCCGACTGGCACCTGGGCCAGCATTTCATGGGCAAGAGCCGGCAGGCCGAGCACCGTGCGTTCATCGACTGGCTGGCCGCGCAGGCGGCTGACTGCCAGGCCGATGCCGTGCTGCTGGCCGGCGACGTGTTCGACACCTCGGCCCCGCCCAGCCATGCCCGCGAGCTTTATCACCACGCCGTGCTGTCGCTGCGGGATGCGGGCGCCGCGCTGGTGGTGCTGGGCGGCAACCATGATTCGGCCGCGGTGCTGGGCGAGAGCTGCGCGCTGCTGGCCGAACTGGGCGCCCGCGTGGTGCCCTGCGCGGCCGCCACGCCTGGGGAACAGGTGCTGGTGCTGCAGCGGCGCAGCGGCGGGCCGGGCGCCGTGCTGTGCGCAGTGCCGTACCTGCGCGCGCGGGAGCTGCTGCTCAGCCTGCCCGGCGAGAGCGCCACCGACAAGCGGATGGCGCTGCAGCAAGCCATCCGGGCGCACTACGGTGCGCTCTTCGAGATCGCACGGGACCGCAGCGCGTCGCTGGGCGGCCTGCCGATCGTGGCCACCGGCCACCTCGCCACCGTGGGCGCCACGGGCGGCGATGCCGTGCGGGACATCTACGTCGGCACGCTGGAAGCCTTCCCGACCGATGCGTTCCCCGCAGCCGACTACATCGCCCTCGGACACATCCACCAGCCGATGAAGGTGGGCGGACAGGAGCACATCCGCTATTGCGGATCGCCGATACCGCTGGGCTTCGACGAGGCCGCGCAACGCAAGGAGGTGCTGCAGGTGGATTTCGACCTGGCGGGCCTGCACTCGGTCACGCCGCTGACGGTGCCGTGCTTCCAGCCGATGGCCTCGCTGCGCGGCAACCTCGCCACACTGCCCGCGGAGCTTGCCGCCGCCGTGCGGGCCGGCACGCCGGAAAAGCCTGCCTGGCTCGACGTGGAGGTGGCCGGCGACGACTACCTGCCCGACCTGCAGGCGCGGGTCGCGGCGATGGCCGACGGCCTGCCGGTGGAGGTGCTGCGGGTGCGCCGCGCGCGCGGCGGCGCCGCTCCGGCCCTCGTGCCCATTGCACGGGAAACACTCGACGAGTTGGCCCCTGGCGACGTGTTCGAGCGCCGCCTGCGGGAGGAATCGCTCGACGAAGCGCTGCGGGAGCGGCTCGCGGCCATGCACCGGGGCGTGCTGTCCGATCTGCAGGAAGAGGGCGCCGCATGAGGATCCTGTCGCTGCGGTTGAAAAACCTCAATTCCCTGAAGGGCGAGTGGCGCATCGACTTCACGCAGGTGCCTTTCTCGGATGGCGGGCTGTTCGCCATCACCGGCCCCACGGGGGCGGGCAAGACCACGCTGCTCGACGCGATCTGCCTGGCGCTCTACCACCAGACGCCGCGCATCGGTGGCGTTTCCCAGGGTGGCAACGAACTGATGACGCGGCACACGGCCGAATGCCTCGCCGAGGTGGAGTTCGCCGTGCCCGGAGGACGCTACCGTGCCTTCTGGAGCCAGCGGCGCGCGCGGGACCGGCCCGACGGCGCGCTGCAGCCCGCCCAGGTGGAGCTGGCGGAGATCCTCACGGCCGATGGCTCGGCCCGCCCGGTCACGCGCAAGGTGCAGGAGAAGCTGCAGCACGTCGAAACGCTGACGGGGCTGGATTTCGGGCGCTTCACCAAGTCGATGCTGCTCGCCCAGGGAGGCTTCGCGGCGTTCCTGGAGGCGCCGGCCGGCAAGCGCGCGGAACTGCTCGAGGAGCTGACGGGCACGGACATCTACGGACGCATCTCGCAGCGCGTGCACGAGCGCACACGCGACGCGAGGACCGCGCTGGAGGCGGCGCGCGCCCGGGCCGGAGGCGTCGAGCTACTGGACGCCACGGCCCGCGGCACATTGGAGCAGGAGGCGGCGGGCCTGGAGGCGCAGTTGCGCTCTCTCCGCGCCCGGCGCGCCGCCGCCGAGAAGGAGCGTGACTGGTTCGGTGCGGTGGAGCGGGCGCGGCAGCGCAGCGCCGCTGCACAAGCGGATGCCATCGCGGCAGAAGGTGCCTGGGCCGCGCGGGATGCCGATGTACAGCGCCTGCGGCGTGCGGAGCCGGCCATGCGCCTGTCGCCCGTTCACGCGGCGTGGCAATCGGCGCAGCAGGCCGAGGCCACCGCCGCCCTGCGGCTGCGGGAGGGTACCGGCCGGCTGGCCGAAGCCGCTGTGGCGCATGCCCGGGCGCTGGGCCGCGCGGCCGTGGCGAGCAGGCATCTGGCGGTGCTGCGGCTCGGCGAGTGGCAGGCGGGCCGCGAAGCCCTCGCGGCATTGGAGGCCGGGGGCATCGACGATCCGCGCCATGCGGCGCTCGCCGAGCGGCTGGGCGACTGGCGAAGCCGCTTCCAGGCCCGGGCCCGGCTGCAGGAAGAGATCGGTCGGACACAGACACAGCGGCAGGAAACGGCAGACCGGTGCGCCGAGCAGGAACGGCTGCTGCAGGCCGCGGGCGAGACCGCGCGGCAGGCCGATGCCGTGCAGGCCGGTGCACAGGCGGCCGCGGAGCAGGCCCGCGGCGCCTACCTGGAACGCCTGGCGGGACGCGATGAGACCTATTGGCGCGAAGAGCCGTTGCGACTCGCCAGGCAAGGACATCTCTGGGTGCAGGCGCGGGAGTGCCAGGAGCGCATCGCCGCACAGCGGGTGGAACAGGCACGGCGATCGGCGGAGCAGTCGGAGCGTCAAGCGCAGGTGGTTGCACTCGCGGCATCGCTGGATCGGCTCGCCACGCGGCATGCCGATGGCCAGCAGCGCATGCGCGACCAGGAACGCCTGCTCGCGCAGGAGCGGCGCATCCAGTCGCTGGAAGCCCATCGGCAGCAACTGCGGCACGGTGAACCCTGCCCGCTCTGCGGTGCCACCGAACATCCGGCCCTGGCGGCCTACGAAGCCCTGGACGTTTCCGCGACCGAGGCGGCGCTGGAGAGCGCAAGGCGCTCGCTGGACGCCATCGCCGACGAGCGGCGGCAGTCCGAAGCCACGTTGGCCGCACTGCACGCGAAGCAGACCCGCGCCGAGGAGGACGCAGCGGCCGGCGAGCGCGCGGTGGCAGAGCTGCAGGACCGCTGGCAGACCCTGTGTGCGGCCCTGGAGTGGCCCGCCGACCGCTCCGACAGCGCGTTGCTGGAGGACGCACAGCGCCGGCATACCCAGACGGCCGGCGAGGTGCAGGCCCACGGCGCTGACCTCGCCCGGGCACGCGAGCGCGGCGAAGCGGCGCAACGCGCGCTGCAGCAGGCCGAGCGCGATGCCGGCGCGGCGCGGCAGGCGTTGGCGCTGGCGGAGCGGGACCTCCAGGCCCAGAAGCAGCAACTGCAGTCGCAGGCGGAAGCGCTCGATCGGCTGGCGTCGGACTTGAAGGGCATGGAGAGCGAACTGGCGCAGGAACTCGCCGACCACGGGTACGAACTGCCCGCGCAGCCGGGGCGCTGGCTGCAGGAGCGGACGCGTGAACTGGAGGCCTGGCAGGCCGACTGCGCCCGCCGCCAGACCCTGCTGGCGCAGTTGCCGGTGCAGCAGCAGAGGGCGGAACATGCGGAGGCCATGGCACAACAGTGGGCGCAGCGCCGGGATGCGCTGCCCGTGGCCTCGGAAGGCAATCCCGTACGGGACGAGGGCGTCGAGCATCCGGACGGCCAAGGGATGGCGCCCGAGCGGCTGGAGGATCTGCTGCAGCAAGCGGCACAGGCAGTGCAGACCCATGCCGCGGCCCTGGCCACCCTGGCCGGCACGCGCGATGCGCAGCAGCAGGCCCATGCCGTGGCCGCCGAAGAGGCGGAGCGCAGGGCAGCCGCCTGGGAAACCGCGCTGGCGGAAAGTCCTTTCACGGATGTTGAAGACTTCCTCGCAGCGCGAATGGAGCCCGCCGAGCGGCACGCCCTGCAGGAGGGCGTGGAAAGCGCCCGGCAGGCGCTCACCGCCGCACAGGCGCTGCACCGCGAAGCCGCACAGGCCCTGGACGCGCTGCTGTCCACGCCGTTGTCGGACCGCCCCTTGCCGGAGGTGGAAACCGAGCTGGCCGACCTGGAAGTGCAGGGCACGCAGGCCGTGCAGCGCCAGGGCGAGATCGCGGGGCGTCTGCGGGAGGACGCGCGCCGGCGCGAGGGCCTGCAGGCGCTGCTCACGGACATCGCGGCACTGGAGGCCGATGCCGATGCGTGGCAGCACCTGAACGGCCTGATCGGCTCGGCCGACGGCGCCAAGTACCGCAAGTTCGCCCAAGGGCTGACGCTGGACCACCTCGTGCACCTGGCCAACCTGCGGCTGCAGCGGCTGCATGGCCGCTACCAACTCGCCCGCCGCGCCGGGGGCGAACTCGAAATGGAGGTGGTCGACACTTGGCAGGCCGACGTGGCGCGCGACACGCGCACGCTGTCGGGAGGCGAGAGCTTCCTCGTGAGCCTGGCGCTGGCGCTGGCGCTCTCCGACCTCGTGAGCCACAAGACCCGCATCGATTCGCTGTTCCTCGACGAAGGCTTCGGCACGCTGGACCCGGACACGCTGGAGATCGCGCTCGATGCGCTGGACAGCCTGCAGTCCGGCGGCAAGGCGATCGGCATCATCAGCCACGTGGAGGCGGTGAAGGACCGCATCCCCGTGCAGATCCGCGTGCGCAAAGGTGTGGGCCTGGGTTACAGCGCGCTGGAGCGCCGCTTCGCCGTGACCACCGGCGGCAACAGCGGCAGCGGCAGCTGACTCCAGTCCGGGGGCGGGATGCGAAAAGGCCCCGCCGCGTTGCCGTGGCGGGGCCTCGGGGCCCTTCGCAGGGATGCGTGGCGCGGATCAGCCGCCGCGGCGCATCATGTCGAAGAAGTCGACGTTGGTCTTGGTGGCCTTCATGTTCTTGATCATCAGCTCCATGCTTTCGATCTCATCCATGTTGTAGAGGAACTGCCGCAGGATGCGGGTCTTCTGCAGGATTTCCGGCGGCAGCAGCAGCTCTTCGCGGCGCGTGCCGCTCTTGTTGAGCTCGATCGCCGGGAACACGCGCTTTTCGTAGAGGCGGCGGTTCAGGTGGATTTCGCTGTTGCCGGTGCCCTTGAACTCTTCGAAGATCACTTCGTCCATGCGGCTGCCGGTGTCGACCAGGGCCGTAGCGATGATCGTGAGCGAGCCGCCTTCTTCGACCTTGCGCGCGGCGCCGAAGAAGCGCTTGGGGCGTTGCAGCGCGGCGGCGTCCACACCGCCCGACAGCACCTTGCCGGAGGAGGGCACGACGTTGTTGTAGGCGCGGGCCAGGCGGGTGATGGAGTCCAGCAGGATCACCACGTCCTTCTTCAGCTCCACGAGGCGCTTGGCGCGCTCGATCACCATTTCGGCCACGTGCACGTGGCGGGCAGCGGGCTCGTCGAAGGTGGAGGCGATGATCTCGCCCTTGACCGTGCGCTGCATTTCGGTCACTTCTTCGGGGCGCTCGTCCACCAGCAGCACCATCAGGTGCACGTCGGGGTTGTTGGCCGTGATGGCGTGGGCGATGTGCTGCATCATCATCGTCTTGCCGCTCTTGGGCGGGGCCACGATCAGCGCGCGCTGGCCGCGGCCGATGGGGGCGATGATGTCGATGATCCGGCCCGTGATGTTCTCGTCGCCCTTCATGTCGCGCTCGAGCTTCATCTGCTCCTTGGGGAACAGCGGGGTCAGGTTCTCGAACATGACCTTGTGCTTGTTCTGCTCCGGCGGGCCGCCGTTCACGGCGTCGAGCTTGGTCAGCGCGAAGTAGCGCTCGCCGTCCTTGGGCGTGCGGACCTCGCCTTCGATCATGTCGCCCGTATGCAGGTTGAAGCGGCGCACCTGGCTCGGGGAGATGTAGATGTCGTCCGTGCTTGCGGTGTAGCTCGTGTCGGGGCTGCGCAGGAAGCCGAAGCCGTCGGGAAGGATTTCCAGCACGCCGTCCGCGAAGACCTGTTCGCCGGCCTTCGCCCGCTTCTTGATGATCGCGAACATCAGTTCCTGCTTGCGCATGCGACCGGTGTTTTCGATCTCCAGCTCTTCGGCCTGCTTGAGCACTTCGGACACGTGCAGTGCCTTGAGTTCGTTTAGATGCATGGGGGTGACTCCGGAACGGAGTGAATAGAAATCAGGGAGGGAGACCGCATGCCGTGCGGACTGCTCATGGCGTCTCGGCGGGTCTGGGGGATCTGCGACGGGGTGCCTTGGCTGGGCCGACCCGGTGATCTGGAGGGATTATGACAGGAAAAGATGCCTGCTCATCGGGGTCTTCGCAGCAGCCGGCGCGGATGTGCCGATGTCTGCGCGAGCCGGAGAGGGGAATGCGCTGCGGTGCGAGGGAGCACGGAGGCGGGAACCACCGGCGGCGGGCGGGGCGGAGGGCCCGTTCCGCGCCGGGTTCAGACAGGCGCGGTCAGCCGATCTGCTGGTCGATGAAGGACGTCAGCTGGGCCTTGCTCATGGCGCCGACCTTGGTGGCTGCCAACTGGCCGTCCTTGAACAGCATCAGCGTGGGAATGCCGCGGATGCCGAACTTGGCGGGCACTTCGCGGTTCTCGTCCACGTTCATCTTGGCCACGGTGAGCTTGCCCTGGTAGGCGCCGGCCACCTCGTCGAGGATCGGGGCGATCATCTTGCAGGGGCCGCACCATTCGGCCCAGTAGTCCACCAGGACCGTGGTGCCGGGTTGCAGCACGTCGGCTTCGAAGCTGGCGTCGGAGATGTGTTTGATCAGTTCGCTGGCCATGGCGCTTTCCTCGAGGATGCGAAAGGGAATCGGGTTGTGGGTGGGTGCGGATACAGTGGTGGGATTGTGACAGAAAGACATTCCCCGTTCGATGTGATGGGCGGCGACTCCGCCGCTATGACAGTCATAGCGAAAGCCGATGTGCGGGATGCCGCCTGGAAGGCCGTGCTCGGCCGGGTGCAGGCGCTCGTGCGCGCCGCGCGCGTGCCGGCCGGCGCCGTCGTGGTGCTCGTTCCCTATGCGCAGCTCATGGGCGAGGCCCAGCGGCGCTGGGCGCGGGCCTACCCCGACGGATTCGCCCCCCGGTTCGAAACCACGCGCAACTGGGCCGCGCGCATCGCGCCGTTCGTGCCCGAGGGGGACGATCTCGCCCGCGACACGGCGCGAGACACGCTCACCGCGCGCTCGCTGCTCGACCGGGCCGGCCTGGGCGAGCACCGCGACGTGCTGGCCACTCCGTTGCTCGAAGCCGCCTGCCAGCTGGCCCCGGCGGTGGCCGCGGTGCCGCCGGAGAGGCGCGAGGCCTGGGCGGCCGAGGCCCGCGCGCTGCTGGCACCGGCCGGCGAGGGCGTCGCCCTGCGCTACGAGGCGGCCGTGGCGCGCATCGCACTCGAATGGGCGCTCGCCACGCGGCACGCGACCGACGTGCTGTTCGAGCCGCAGGTGCGCCGCGCGACCCCGGCCCTGGTGGTGCTCGACGGCTTCCAGCCCGATCCGCTGGCGCATGCGCTGTGCGCGCTCTGGGGCGAGCAGGGCGCGTGCGCGGTGCCGCTGCCGGCTGCTGGTATCGGCACCGGCACCGGCACCGGTGCGTACACGGGGGAGGGCGGTGTTTCCGCCGACGGCGTGCAGGTGACAGCGGGAGACATCGCCTTCCATGCCGCCTCCGATGCGGAGGACGAAGCGCAGCGTGCCGCCGCCTGTGTGCTGCGGCACGTGGGCGAAGGGCGCACACCCGTGGCGCTGGCCGCGATCGACCGTGCCTTGACGCGCCGCGTCAGCGCGTTGCTGTCCGGTCGCGGCGTGGCCGTGCACGACGAGAACGGCTGGACGCTCTCCACCACCCGTGCGGGCGCGCACGTGATGGCGGCGCTGCGGGCATGCCGTGCGCATGCCTCGGGCGATGCGGTGCTCGACTGGCTCAAGCACGTTCCGGTGGCGGAGGCCGAGGCCCTGCGGCAGGCCGAGCGCTGGCTGCGCCGCAACGGCAGCAGCGAGTGGACGGCCGCGCTGCGGGGCGCCGGGCTCGCGGGCGCCGATGCGGTCGATGCGACCGCTTCCCTGGGCACCGGGGCGTCGATCGACGAAGCCGCTCCCGCCGACGGCTGGCGCGCGCTGGTGCGGCAGGCGGAGGCATGGCGCGGCACGCTGCAGGCCCCGCGCGACCTTCCGGCCTGGCTCCTGGCCCTGCGTTCGCTGCTGCAGGCCACCGGCCAGTGGGAACGCCTGGAAGCCGATGCGGCCGGGCTGCGCGTGCTGGCCGAGCTGCGGCTCGACCTCGCGCAGGAGGCCGAGTGGCGGCGGCTGGATGCGTCCGGCCGGCCCATGAGCCTGGCGGAGTTCGCCCACTGGGTGGACGAAGTGCTCGAAGCCGGCCGGTTCCGCCCGGAATTCGATGGCGATGGCACGCCCGACGTGGTGGTGGTGCCGTTGCCGCAACTGCTGGCGCGTCCGTTCGCCGCGCTGGTGGCGGCCGGTTGCGACGAAAAGCGGCTGCAGGCCGCGCCGGAGCCGCCGGGCGCCTGGACGACGGAGCAACGCAGCCAGCTGGGCCTGCCGCAGCGGGCGGCACTGGAAGCCGCCCAGCGCGCCGCCTGGGAGCATGCACTTTCGGTGCCGCACGTGGACGTGCTCTGGCGCGCAGGCGACGAGGGCGGCGAACCGCTGCTGGCCAGCCCGCTCGTGCTCGCGATGCAGGCCACGGGCGCCGGCCGCCATGCCTCCGATCCGCGGGAGCCGCGGGAGGTGCCGCTGACGGCCGTTGCGAGGCCGCTGCCGCGGGGCGATGCGCTGCCGCTGGTGCGGCTCTCGTCGTCCGCGTATTCCGACCTGCGCCACTGCCCCTACCGGTTCTTCGCGCTGCGGCTGCTGGGCCTGCAGGAATCCGACGAACTGGGCGCCGAGGTGGACAAACGCGATTTCGGCAATTGGCTGCATGCGGTGCTGCAGCGCTTCCACGAGACCCTGCGGGATGCGCCCGTGGAGGAGGAAGCCGTGCGGCGCACGCTGCTGGATGCCGCCGCCGAAGCCACCACGCGCGCGCAGCGCCTCTCGCCTGCCGAGTTCCTTCCGTTCTCGGCCGGTTGGCCGGCGCTGCGCGAAGGGTATCTGCGCTGGCTGGCGGACCACGAGGCCCAGGGCGCGCGATTCCGCGAGGCCGAGCGCCGCTGCGTGCAGCCGCTGGGGGCGTTGGAGCTGATCGGCACGCTCGACCGCGTGGATGCGGTACGCAGCGCCATGCCGGGCGAGCCGCCTTCGGTGATGGTGATCGACTACAAGACCGAGGGCGAGTCGGCGACGCGCCGACGCATCACCGCCGGCACGGAGGACACGCAGCTCGCTTTCTATGCCGCCCTGCTCGGCGACGACACGCTGCGCGCGCTCTACGTGAACGTCGGCGAGCGCGGCGAGACCCGCAGCTTCGAGCAAGAGGACGTGGTGGCCCTGCGCGACCAACTGGTCGAAGGCATCCTGCACGATTTCGCGCGCATCGCGGAAGGCGCGCCCATGCCGGCGCTCGGCGAGGGCGCCGTGTGCGACTACTGCGCCGCCCGCGGGCTGTGCCGGAAGGATTTCTGGAGTGAATAGGACCACCCCCCTGAGTCGCTGCGCGCCTCCGCGCAGCCGCCAGAGGCGACAGCCCTTCGGACACGTCCGACCCTGCGCCAGCAGGCTCGGAGCCGCGGCCCTCAGCCCCCGCTCTCGCTACGCTGCGCTTCGCGGGCAGGAGGACGACGCCAGCGCGGCGGGGCGGCCCTTGCGCGGCGTCTGCTGGCCGGGGTTGCGCCGATCCCAAGCGCCGCAAGCGTGGGCGATTGCCGCAGTGATGGACACCCATGATGGAGATACGTGTGCAGGCTGCCTATGAACACAACGGCCGGCCCGTGGAGCGCGAGGCTTTTTACGCGGTGGCCTGCGACCCCGCGCGCAGCGTGGCGGTGGAGGCCTGCGCGGGCGCGGGCAAGACCTGGATGCTGGTCTCGCGCATCCTGCGCGCGCTGCTGGACGGCTGCGCGCCGCACGAGATCCTCGCGATCACCTTCACCAAGAAGGCGGCGGGCGAGATGCGCCAGCGCCTGCTGGAATGGCTGGAGGATTTCTCCCATACGCCAGTGCCCGCACTGCGGCGCGAACTGGAGGCCCGTGGCGTTCCGTCGCACGAGGTGACGGACGACACCTGCGAACGGCTGCAGGGCCTGTTCCTGCGTGTGCTGGGGTCCGGCCGGCCGGTGCAGATCCGCACCTTCCACAGCTGGTTCGCCGCGCTGCTCGGCACCGCGCCGCTGGCCGTGCTGCAGTCGCGCGGCCTGCCGATCCATTACGAGCTGCTGGAGGACGACGCCGAGGCGGTCCGGCAGGTCTGGCCGGTATTTCTGCAACGCGTGGCCACCGACGCGGGGCTCGGCGCCGATTACGCCGAATCGGTGGCGCAGCACGGGCGCTCGCAGACGCGCAAGGCGCTCGAATCGGCTTTGGCCAAGCGGGTGGAGTTCGAACTCGCGGAAGACGGCGGCGTGGTCGATGCCTCGGTGCCGCCTTTCCACGCGCAGTGGCCGCAATGGGCCGGCCTCGCCCACCCTGCCGAAGCGCTCGCGGCGGAGGACTGCCGCGCGCGCTGGCTCGGCCGGGCGGCGGCGCTGGCGGCCGAATCCACGAAGACGCCGCAGAAGGCGGCAGCCGCCGTCGTCGCCGCGTTCTGCGATACCTGCGACCTGCAGGCGCGGATGGAGGCGCTGCGGCGTGCGCTGTTCGTGGCCAAGGAGGACCGCCTCACGCGCCACCTCGAAAAGTTCGCCGCGGCCCAGGAGGCGGAAGAGGAACTGCAGCGCCTCTGCCTCGCCGCACGCCAGCATGGCGCATGGCAGCACCAGCAGCGCATGGCGCGGCTCACCCGGGCGCTCGTGGCGTCCTTCGGCGCCCTCAAGCGCGAGCGCGGCTGGGTGGACATGAACGACGTCGAGCGCACCGCGCTGGTGATGCTCTCCGATCCCGTGCTGAGCGGCTGGGTGCAGCAGCGCCTGGATGCGCGCGTGCGCCATCTGCTGATCGACGAGTTCCAGGACACGAACCCGCTGCAGTGGCAGGCGCTGCACGCTTGGCTCGCGGGCTATGTGGGCTCCGGCGGAGGGCAGCGTCCGCCCAGTGTGTTCATCGTGGGCGATCCCAAGCAGAGCATTTACCGCTTCCGCCGTGCCGAGCCGCAGGTGTTCCGCGCGGCGCAGGCCTTCGTTCGGCAGGGGCTGGACGGCGACCTGCTGGCCTGCGACCACACGCGCCGCAACGCGCCCGAGGTGATCGCCGCGGTGAATGCCGTGATGGGCGCGGCCCAGGCGCAGAACGAGTATGCGGGTTTTCGCGACCACACCACCGAATCGAAGGATGCCGGCGTGCTACTGCGGCTGCCGCCCATCGAGGACGCGGATACGGCCGAGGATGCCGACGGGGCATCGCAGGCCGCCGCGATCGATCCGCTGGCCTGGCGCGACAGCCTGACCCAGCCGCGGCACGAAGCGGAAGAAACCCTGCGCATGCGGGAGTGCCGCCAGGCCGCGCAGTGGGTGGCCGAGCGCATCGCGGCCGGCGTGCCCGCGCGGCAGATCATGGTGCTGGCACGCAAGCGCGATCGCCTCTCGGCATTGCAGGACGCCCTGCGCGACCTGCACCTGCCTTGCGTGCAGCCCGAGAAGGTGGAGCTGTGCGAGGCGCCGGAAGTGCAGGACGTGGTGGCCCTGCTGGACGTACTGGTGTCGCCCGGCCACGACCTGTCGCTCGCGCGCGCGCTGCGGTCCCCGCTCTTCGGCCTGGAGGACGGCCTGCTGGTGCGCGTGGCGGAGGCACGCCGCGCGGCCGAGCGGGAGCGCGGGGCCACACCCGCGCCCGACGGCATCGCTGCGGTGCCGAGCTGGTTCGCGCTGCTGTCGGAAAATGCGCTGCTGGATGCCGCGGTGCCTGGGCTGTCCGCCGATCTGCGGCGTTACCGGCAATGGGTGGAGCAGTGGCCGCCGCACGATGCGCTGCATGCGATCTACCAGCACCGCGACGTGCTCGCCCGCTATGCGGCGGCAGCGCCCGCGCCGCTGCGGGCCGGTGTGCTGGCCAATCTGCGCGCGCTGCTGTCGTCCGCGCTGCAGCAGGACGGTGGCCGCTACCTCACGCCGTATGCCTTCGTGCGCGCGCTCAAGCGGCCGGGACAGCGCGCGCCGGGCCGCGTCGACGCGGAGGCCGTGCGCCTGCTGACCATCCACGGCGCCAAAGGGCTGGAGGCCGACGCCGTGCTGCTGCTGGACACCGACGGCCGCGCGCAGAAGGCCGAAACCATGGGCGTGCTGGTGGATTGGCCTGGCGAACTGCCGGCGCCGCGGCGTTTCGTGTTTCTGGCGAGCGAATCCTCGCCGCCGCCCAGTGCCGCCGACGCGCTCGCCGCCGAGCAGGTCGAGCGCCAGCGCGAGGAAATCAACACCCTGTACGTGGCGATGACGCGGGCGCGCCATTGCCTGGCGCTGTCGTGCGTGCGTGCGCCGCAGTCCGCCCCGGGAAGCTGGTGGAACCGCGTGGCCCCCCTGGCGGCGGACGTGCCGGAGCCCCCGGTGGCGGGGGCACCGGATGCCGCGAGGGACGCAGCGCAGGCGCAGGGCGACGGTGCCGCGGCCACCGCCTGGTTGCCGGAGCTGCCCGGATGGCGGGGTGCCATGGAAGCCGCGGCGCTCGCGCAGGCCGTCGCGGATGCCGACGCGGGTGCCGACGCCGGTGCCGCTCCGTCGTCGCTGGACGGCCTGCCGCCCGGCGATGGCTGGACCGCCCGGGCCGCGTCCACGGAGCTTCCCCGCGAACGCCGTGCTCCTTCCACACCTGCCTCGCGCCTGGGCGAGGCGATGCACCAACTGCTGGAGCAGGCGGGCCTCTCCGGCCCTCCGTCGGCTGGAGCGCGGGCACGCACAGGCCGCTGGCCGCGCGCGCGGCTGCTGCAACTCGCGCGGGATTTCGAACTGCCGGCCGCACTGGCCGAGCGCGCCGCGGAGATGGCGGCCCGCATCCTGGACGGCGAGGGCGCCTGGGCCTGGGATGCGGATGCGGTCGATACGGCCATGGACGAGGCACCCATCGTCCACCGTGGCCAGACGCTGCGCATCGACCGGCTCGTACGCCGCATTGCGGGCCCCGAGGGCGTCGCCCAATGGTGGGTGCTGGATTACAAGAGCGCCGCCAGCCCGGAGCGCCAGGCGGAGCTGGTCGAGCAGATGCGCCGCTACCGGGCCGCGGTGCAGGGGCAATTCCCCGGAGAGATGGTGCGCGCGGCCTTCTTGACCGGCGACGGCCGGATGGTCGAGGTGGATTCTCCCGATATTGGCAGCGGCCAGCCCGCCCACCCCTTACCATCGCCCACCCCGGCGCCCCGGAAGGCGCCGCCGCAAAAGGCGCAGCCTCCGGCCGCGGCCGCAGAGCCGCGGCCCGTGCAGGGATCGCTGTTCGATTGAACCGCGCCCGGATGCGCCACTCCATCACCCACCGTCCGAACCACCGTTTTTCCAGCCATGCCTTCCTCCGCTTCTCTTCCGCCTTCCGGCCCCCTGACCTGTGACGTGGCCGTGGTGGGTGGCGGGCCCGCCGGCCTGATGGCGGCGGAGGTGCTCGCCGCGAAAGGCCTGGCGGTCCACGTGTTCGATGCCATGCCGTCGGTGGGCCGCAAGTTCCTGCTCGCCGGCAAGGGCGGGCTCAATCTCACGCATTCCGAACCGTTCGGGCCGTTCGTGCAACGCTATGGCGACCGTGCAGCGGTTCTGGAGCCCGTGCTGCAGAACTTCGGCCCGGATGCGCTGCGCGAGTGGGCCAAGGGCCTGGGCATCGATACCTTCGTCGGCACCTCGGGCCGCGTGTTCCCCACGGACATGAAGGCCGCGCCGCTGCTGCGCGCCTGGCTGCACCGGCTGCGCGGCATGGGGGTGCGGTTCCACATGCGGCACCGCTGGCTCGGGCCCGTGCCGCCGGCAGCCGAAGGCGCTGCGGCGCAGGATGCGGGCACGACCGCACTGCGCTTTGCCGCGCCCGCGGGCGAGGTGCACGTGCAGGCCCGTGCCGCCGTCCTGGCACTGGGAGGCGCAAGCTGGCGGCGCCTGGGCTCCGACGGTGCCTGGGTGCCCTGGCTGGAAGCCCTGGGCGTGGCCGTGGCCCCGCTGCGGCCCGCCAATTGCGGCTTCGACGTGATGGGCCCGGAAGCGCCGTCCGGCACGACGCGGCGCGAATTCCTGCAGGCGCTCGTCGGCCGCGAGGCCCCACCCGTGGGCTGGACGGCCCATTTCACCGAGCGCTTCGCGGGCCAGCCGTTCAAGTCGGTGGCGCTGCATTTCACGGACAGCCAGGGCCGGTCCTTCCATCGCCGCGGCGAGTTCGTGGCCACGGCCTCGGGCGTGGAGGGCAGCCTCGTCTATGCGGCCTCCGCGCTGCTGCGCGACGAGATCGACGCCCATGGGCGCGCGACCTTCCACCTGGATCTGCTGCCCGACCACACGCCCGAGCGGGTCGAGAAGGAGGTGCGCCATCCGCGCGGCTCGCGCAGCCTGAGCAGCCACCTCAAGGGTCGCCTGGGCCTGGACGGCATCAAGGCCGCGATCCTGTACGAGCAACTGGGCAAGGAGGGCATGCAGGACACGCACGCCCTGGCGCGGACCATCAAGGCCCTGCCCGTCACCGTCGTGGCCTGCCGCCCGCTGGACGAGGCGATCAGCACGGCCGGCGGCGTCGCGTTCGAGGCGATGGACGCCCGCGGCATGCTCGCGGCCTGGCCCGGCGTGTTCTGCGCGGGCGAAATGCTGGACTGGGAGGCGCCGACGGGCGGCTATCTGATGACGGCCTGCATGGCCACCGGCATGGCGGCGGGGCAGGGCGTGCTGCAGTGGCTCGGTGGCGGTGCAGCCGACGCCGCCCACTGAAGGGCGGGGTGGTCCAGGGCCGCAAGGCCCTGGATGCAAAGAAAGTTGACGAGCCTTACCCCCGGCACTGGCTCCACGGTTAGGGCTGCTTGGTTCCCCACCTGACCCGGTTGGCCGCTTCCCCATGCGGGGAGGCCCGTCACCGGCGATTGTAACCGCTGCGCGGCATCCCTCCCGACGAATTCCCGTGCGCCGCCCGCGTGATCCGCACCCCGCCTCCCGGCACCGGGGGCCGGCGGCCCCGTAGAATCCCGTGGATGTCCTACCTCGTGCTCGCCCGCAAATACCGCCCCAGGAACTTCTCGGAGATGGTGGGGCAGGAGCACGTGGTGCAGGCGCTCTCCAACGCGCTCACCCAGCAGCGCCTGCACCATGCCTACCTGTTCACGGGCACGCGCGGCGTGGGCAAGACGACCGTCTCGCGCATCCTGGCCAAGTCGCTCAACTGCCAGGGCGAGGACGGGCAGGGCGGCATCACCGCCACGCCCTGCGGCGTTTGCCAGGCCTGCCGCGACATCGACGCCGGCCGCTTCGTCGATTACACCGAACTCGATGCCGCCTCCAACCGGGGCGTGGACGAGGTGCAGGGCCTACTGGAGCAGGCCGTCTACAAGCCGGTGCAGGGCCGCTTCAAGGTCTTCATGATCGACGAAGTGCACATGCTCACGAACACCGCGTTCAACGCGATGCTCAAGACACTGGAAGAGCCGCCGGAATATCTGAAATTCGTGCTGGCCACCACCGATCCGCAGAAGGTGCCCGTGACCGTGCTCTCGCGCTGCCTGCAGTTCAACCTGCGGCCGATGGCGCCCGAGACGGTGCTGGAACACCTGACCCGCGTGCTGGCCCAGGAGGGCGTGCCGGCCGAACCGCAGGCGCTGCGCCTGCTCGCCCGTGCGGCGCGCGGTTCCATGCGCGATGCGCTGTCGCTTACCGACCAGGCGATCGCGTTCGGCAGCGGCCAGTTGCAGGAGGCCGGCGTGCGGCAGATGCTCGGCAGCGTGGATCGCAGCTATGTGTTCCGCCTGATCGAGGCCCTGGCGAACGGCGACGGCCGCACCGTGGTCGAGACCTCGGATGCGCTGCGCATGCATGGCCTCTCTGCCGCCTCGACACTGGAAGAGATGAGCGCCGTGCTGCAGCGCATGGCCGTATTCCAGGCCGTGCCGCGCATGGCCGACGCGGTGGATGCCACCGATCCGGAAGCCGCGGAAATCGCCCGCCTGGCCGGCACCATGCCCGCCGACGAAACCCAGCTGCTCTACAGCATCTGCCTGCACGGCCGCCAGGAACTCGGGCTGGCGCCCGACGAGTACGCCGCGCTCACGATGGCGTTGCTGCGGCTGCTGGCTTTCAAGCCTGCGGGGGATGGCGGAACGCCCCTGGCGGAAAAAAAAACACTGAAATCGCCCGCGCCTGAGCGTCCGGAGGGCGAAATCGTTGCCCGGCCACAGGTTGGGCAGCCTGCTGCGCCCCCGTCTTCGCCCGCGCCCGCGAGCGGAGCACCGCACGATAACGACGACGCCATGACCTCGGCCGCCGCTGGGTACAGCGCCGAAGCTTCGCTCCCAGGCCCTCGACATTCCACGTCCGAAGCGCCTTCGGGGTCCAGCCACCCGACCCCCGACCGTGCGGCAGCAGCGCCCGGCATGGCCCAGACCCCAACCCAGGCCCCGGCGGCCCCGCGCTCCGACGCACCGTCCGGCCATCCATCCGCCCCGGCCGTGCGCCTGCCCGTCCGCTCCCCGGCCGATCTGCAGTCGCCACGCCCCGCCACACAGCCTCCGGCGGCCCCCGAGGGCGCTCCGGCGGACTTCGTGGCGATCCCCGTGCGGGTCGCGCCGGAACCCGGCATGCGCCTGCAGCCCGTCGCCGCGCCCGGTGCCCTGCCGCCCTCGGCCCGCTATACGCCGACGGAGGAGGGCGATCACTGGCATGCCACGGTGATGCAGCTCGTCGCCGCCGAAGCGATCAATGCGCTGGTCCGTGAACTTGCGCTGCAATCGCAACTGGTGGCGCGCGATGCCGACCACTGGCTGCTGCGCGTGGAGCGCGAGTCGCTCAACCAGCCGACGGCCCGCGAACGGCTGCGCGCCGCCCTGGAGGCCGCGGGCTTCGCCCGCCAGATCACCGTGGAAATCGGGGCCGTCATCGACAGCCCTGCGCGCCGCAATGCCCATGCCGCCGCCGAACGGCAGCGGCGCGCCCAGGAGATCGTGGAGAACGATCCCTACGTGCAGGCGCTGGTGCGTGACTTCGGGGCGAGAATCGTGCCCGGCAGCATCAAGCCCGCATGATGGTGGGCTGATTTCGCTTTCGCTTTCGTTTTTAGAACCCCAGAGAAAAGGATCCTCCCATGTTCAACAAAGGACAACTCGCCGGCCTGATGAAGCAGGCCCAGGCCATGCAGGACAACCTGAAGAAGGCCCAGGACGAACTGGCCCACATCGAGGTCGAGGGCGAGTCCGGCGCCGGCCTCGTGAAGGTGCTCATGACCTGCAAGCACGACGTGAAGCGCGTGACCATCGACCCGAGCCTGCTCGCCGACGACAAGGACATGCTGGAAGACCTCGTCGCTGCCGCGTTCAATGCCGCGGTGCGCAAGGCCGAGGAAACCTCGCAGGAGAAAATGGGCAAGCTGACCGCCGGCATGCCGGGCATGCCGCCCGGAATGAAATTCCCGTTCTGATCTGATTCTCCTGCGCCACGCGCCACGCCCCATGCCGCCTGCTTCCGACATGCATTCCCTCGACGCCCTCGTGCAGGCCCTGCGGCGTCTGCCGGGCGTGGGCGTGAAATCGGCGCAGCGCATGGCGTTCCACCTGCTGCAGCACGACCGCCCGGGGGCGGAGCTGCTCTCCCGAGCGCTGCACGAGGCGACGCTGTCGGTGCGGCACTGCGCGCGCTGCCACACCTTCACCGAAGGCGAGGTGTGCTCCACCTGCCTCGATCCCTCGCGCGACGCGTCCCGGCTGGCCGTGGTGGAAACCCCCGCGGACCAGGCGGCGCTGGAACGCACCGGCGCCTTCCGCGGGCTGTACTTCGTGCTGATGGGCAAGCTGTCGCCGCTGGACGGCATCGGCCCCAGGGAAATCGGCTTCGGCAAGCTGTTGGAGCGCGCGGCCGACGGCATGGTGCAGGAGGTGATCCTGGCCACCAGCTTCACTGCCGAGGGCGAGGCGACGGCGCATGCCCTGAGCGAGACCCTCAAGGCGCGCGGCATGCACGTGACGCGGCTGGCCCGGGGCGTACCCGTGGGCAGCGAACTCGAATACGTGGACCTGGGCACCATCGCCCATGCCCTGGTGGACAGGCGCTAGTCCTGCAGCGGATAGCCCTGGCCGACGGAGAGCTGACATGAATTCCCTGCACATCGCGCGCTTCACCGTGGCGTACTGGTGCGTCTTCGCGATGGCCCTGATGCCGATCTCCTGCGCCATGCTCGCCAAGCGCGGCGGCTTCAAGGCCTCGGACAACCGCGATCCGCGTGGCTGGGCCGCCCGGCAGACCGATTGGCGCGCGCGGGCCCTGGCCGCGCAGGCCAACACCTTCGAGTGCCTGCCGTTCTTCATCGGCGCGGTGATCGTGGCCCACCAGCTGGGCGCGGCGCAGACGCTGCTCGACCTGCTCGCGCTGGCCTTCGTGATGCTGCGCGGGTTCTACGTGCTGATGTACGTGTCCGACATGCCCACCGCCCGCAGCGTGGTGTGGGCCGGCGGCTTCCTGGTCAACGCAGCGATCTTCTTCATCGGGTACCGGTAAGAGCCGCTCACAGAACCCTTCTGGCGTCGTTGCCGCATCTTGCCGTACTGCTCGTACCGCCTGCGGATACGGCGTCCAGCCAGAACCGCTTCGCTGGGTTCTGTGGGGTGCTCCAGCAGGCCGCAGCGCAGCCCGACGCTTTTCCATCCGGTTTACAGGGATTTTCCCCGGTCCCTGCGCAGGCCTTTTCAGGCACGATTGCTGCACTGCAGCATGAGCCGCGCCTTTTCCTCCATGAATCCGCATTCTCCCGATCGCCGCCGCCTCGGCGCGCTGGCCCTGTCCCTGCCGTTTGCCGGCCTGGCAGGCCGGCACGCGCATGCGCTGGTGCCGCCTTTCGGTGCGGCCTCGCAGGGGCGGGTGCGGGTGGCCGTGGGTGGCGCCGGGCTGCTGTATTACCTGCCGCTCACCGTTGCCCTGCAACTGGATTTCTTCCGGGCCGAAGGGCTGGACGTGACCGTGCAGGACCATGCCGGCGGCGCGCTGGCGCTCCAGGCGGTCGAACAGGGGGCCGCGGACATGTGCTGCGGCGGCTACGATCACACGCTGCGCCTGCAACTGCAGGGGCAGAACCACTGCGCCCTGGTGCTGCAGGGCAGGGCACCCCAACTGGCCTTCGCGGCCTCTGCGCGCAACTGGCCGGTGCGCAGCGTGCAGAGCTTCAAGGGGCTGCGCGTGGGGGTGACGTCGCCGGGCTCGTCCACGCACATGCTGGCACAGCTCGCACTGTTGCAGGACGGCGGATCGCTCGAGGGCGTTTCGTTCATCGGGATCGGGGCGGCAGGGACCAGCGCACTGGCGGCGCTGCGGCAGGGCCGCGTGCATGCGATCTGCCATGCCGATCCGGTGGTGAGCGTGCTCGAGCAACGCGGCGAAGTGCGCCTGCTCTGCGATACGCGCACCCTCAAATCGGCGCAGGAAATGTTCGGCGGCACCATGCCGGCCTCGAGCCTGTACGCACCGCGCACGTTCGTGCAGCAGCAGCCTGCCGTGTGCCAGGCGATGGTGAACGCCATGGTGCATGCACTCAAATGGCTGCAGACGGCCAGTGCGGCCGACCTCATGCGGGTGGTGCCCCAGGAGTACATGCTGGGCGACCGCAGCGCCTACCTGGCGGCCTTCCACAAGGTGCGCGACACGTTCTCGCCCGATGGCCTGATGCCCGACGACGGCCCTGCCACGGCCCTGCGCGCGCTCACGCGGCTGCGCCCGGAATGGGCGGCATCGCGCGTGGACCTGTCGCGCACCTACACCAACGAGTACGCCCGGCGGGCCAAGGCCAAGTTCAACGCCTGAGTTGCCGCACGCAGGGTGAAGGCCTGGTACGGCGGGCCATGTGCAGGCCAAGTGGCGCCATGGTCCGACACGGACGGGCCACGTCACGGCGTTAGATTCGCGCCACTGCCCGGCAAACGGCACCCGGGCAGTGGCCAGCCGCACGCGCGGCGGCCTGCCCGCAGCCGGCCACCACCGTTCCCAAAGGACGTTCTCCCATGTCGCTGAACCTCAGCATCGGCCCGCTCGTGGCCTTGATCGCCGGCATCCTCATTCTCGTGATGCCGCGCCTGCTCAACTACATCGTGGCGCTTTATCTGATCCTGATCGGCGTGCTCGGGCTGGTGGGCATGCACAACCTGAGGATCTGACAGGCCACCGCCACGGGCCCTCGGGCAGGGCCCGAACCAGCAGACACCCGGGCGTTCCGCCAGCCCGGGCTGCGCGCCGCTGCGTCAGCGCTTCTTGACGCGCGAAGGGGTGCCGCCCTTGCGGGAGGTGGCGGCAGTCGCAGCCGCTTTGCGGGGAGTCCCCTTGCTGGAGGCGGCCTGCCGGCCGGCGCTGCTGCGGGACGGCGCTGCCGAGGCGCCCGAGGACGCCCGCACCGGCAGGTACACCACCACCGACTCGCCCGCCTTGAAGGAGGCGGTCGACTTCACGTCGTTCCACGTCGCGATGTCGGCCGTGGTGACCTTGTAGCGCCGGGCGATGGTGGCGACGGAGTCGCGCTTGCCGGCACGCACCGTGGTGCGGCGCGTGACGATCTCGGGCGTGAAAGCGACCTGACCGTTGTCGGCCAGCTGGCCGGGCACGTCGGCCTGGATGGCATTGCCGCGCGGCACCATGAGCGCCGATCCCGCCTTGATGAGCATGCGCGGAGGGATCTGGTTGACGCTGCGCAGGTCCGCCTCGTTCATGCCCACGCGCTGGGCCGCGGCCGAGACGCTCATCGTGGTCGGCACGCTCCACACCGTCCAGCTCGCGTACTGGCCCTCCGTATACGCCTCGAGGTTCTTGCGGAACACCTGGGCGTTGTCCCAGGGCAGCAGGATCTGCGGCATGCCGGCCGCCAGGATGATGGGCTTGTGCAGCGAGGGGTTGAGCTCGCGGAAGTCCTTTTCGCGCACGCCCGCGAGGCTTGCGACCAGCGAGACGTCGATGTCGCGCGTGATGTCCACCGTCTGGAAGTAGGGATGGTTCTCGATCAGCGGCAGCTCGGTGTTGAACTGTTCCGGATGCGCGACGATGTTCTTCACCGCCTGCAGCTTGGGCACGTACATGCGCGTTTCCGCCGGCATGTTCAGGTCGGTGTAGCTGGTGCCCAGGCCCTGCTTCTGGTTGCGGGCGATGGCGCGGCCGACGTTGCCTTCGCCCCAGTTGTAGGCGGCCAGGGCGAGGTGCCAGTCGCCGAACATGCCGTAGAGCCGCTGCAGGTAGTCGAGCGCGGCGCGGGTCGAGGCAAGCACGTCGCGGCGGTCGTCGCGGAAGGCGTTCTGCTTGAGCTGGTAGTCGCTGCCCGTGGCGGGCATGAACTGCCACATGCCCACGGCCTTGGCGCTGGAGACGGCCATGGGGTTGAAGGCGCTCTCGATGTAGGGCAGCAGTGCCAACTCGGTGGGCATGCCGCGCAGTTCCAGCTCTTCGACGATATGGAAGAGGTACTTGCTGGAGCGCTCGGTCATGCGCTGCATGTAGTCGGGCCGGCTCGCATACCAGAGCTCGCGGTCGCGCACGAGATCCTGGTCGAGATCGGGCATGGCGAAGCCGCGGCGGATGCGGTCCCAGAGATCGGTCGGCGCGGCGAGCGAGGCCACCCCGACATGGCTGGCGTTGGCGGCCCGGATCGGCCGCAGCGGGGCCGCCGTGCCGACGGATGCCGTACCCGTCGTGCCGTCCGTCTGGGAGGGCGTGCCGGAGGCGGAGTCCTTGTTCGCGGAACCGGGTGCCGCGCAGCCGGTCAGCCAGAGCACGCTTGCGAGGCCCAGGATGTGCAGGAGTTTCATGAAGGGTCAGTTCGGTCGGAAGTCGTTTTTCCAGGCGCGCAGCGCGGCCAGCACCGAGGCCGGGTCGGCCGCATCGGCGCGGGCGTCGAAAGCCTGCGCGGCACGGGCCACGCCGGGCTCCCGCGTGCGCAGGAAAGGGTTCACGGCCTGCTCGGTGTCCAGGCGCGAGGGCAGCGTGGGCTGTCCATCGGCGCGGCGCGCTTCGCAGTCACGGCTGTACTGGAGCAGCGCAGCGTTGGCAGGTTCCACCGCGCGCGCGAAAGCGAGGTTCGAAAGTGTGTATTCGTGCGCGCAGCACACCCGCGTGTCCGGAGGGAGGGCGGCGAGGCGGTCGAGCGAATGCTGCATTTGCGCGGGCGTGCCCTCGAACAGGCGCCCGCAGCCGCCGGAGAACAGCGTGTCGCCACAGAAGAGCAGCGGCCCCCCGAGCACGTCGGCCCCGTGGTAGGCGATGTGCCCGGCCGTATGCCCTGGCACGTCGATGACGGAAAAGCGCAGGCCCAGCACCTCGACCGTGTCGCCGTCCGACAACCGGCGCACGGGCTCGGGAATGGTTTCGCGCGCCGGACCCCAGACGGTGGCGCCGGTGGCCTCGCGCAGCTCCGCCACGCCGCCGACATGATCGCCGTGATGGTGCGTGACTAGAATCGCCTCCAACGCCAGGCCGTGGCGCTGCAGGGCCTGCAGCACCGGGCCGGCTTCCCCGGGGTCGACCACGGCGGCGCGATGGCCGTCGTGCAGCATCCAGATGTAGTTGTCGGTGAAAGCGGGCAGCGGCAGCAAGTTCATGAGCGACGAAATTATAGGTTTGCACCATTGGTTCGACTCACCGCCCGGCCGATACCTGCTGGCGTGGGAGCAGGAGCGCTATGACGAAATGGTCGCCGACGTGTTCGGCTACCATGCGCTGCAGCTCGGCATGCCCGGCCTGCAGGGCCTGCGCGCCAACCGGATGCCGCACCGCTGGCTGGCGCTCGGCGCCGCCGAGGCGCTGCTGTGGCCGCCACCGCCGGCGCGCGAGGCGCCTTCCACGGCGCAGCACGCCGAGGGCGATGCCGGGGGCGGGGAAGCACCGCTGCGCGCCGCGCTGCTGACCGACCCGGTCGCGTTGCCGTTCCCCGAGAACTGCCTCGATCTGGTGCTTCTGCCCCATGCGCTGGAGCTGAGCGTGGACCCGCATGCGGCGCTGCGCGAGGTGCATCGCGTGCTCATGCCCGAAGGGCGGCTGGTGGTGAGCGGGCTCAATCCCGTCAGCCTCTGGGGCCTGCGGCAGCGCCGGGTGCGGCTCTACCAGCGGCTGGGCGGGGGCGGACGACTGTATCTGCCGGACGTGGGCGAATTCATCGGCCACTGGCGTTTGCGCGACTGGCTGCGGCTGCTGAATTTCGAGATCGAGACCATCAGCTTCGGCGCCTACCGGCCCGCCGTGCGCAGCACGCGCTGGCTGCAGCGCTATGAATGGGTGGATGCGGTGGGCGCCCGCTGGTGGCCGATACTCGGGGCCGCCTATATGGTGGTGGCCGTCAAGCGCGTGCACGGCATGCGCCTGCTGGAGCCCTCGTGGCGCACGGGGCAGGCTCCGCAGGGGCGGGCGGCGCCGGTGGCCGTGGTGCCGAAGATGCCGCTGAACGGCGGGATCGGCGGGACGCCGCACCGCAGGCGATGAAAAATGGCGGAACGACAGGATGCGGCAACGCGCGCGCATTGATTGACTATGGAAGCGAGAAAGTCTTGAACGAGGTTGTGATCTACACCGACGGCGCCTGCAAGGGAAACCCGGGGCCCGGCGGCTGGGGGGCGATATTGCGCTCGGGGGCGCTGGAGAAGGAGTTGTTCGGCGGCGAACTCGGAACCACCAACAACCGCATGGAACTGCTCGCCGTGATCGAGGCACTGGCCGCGCTCAAGCGCCCTTGCGCCGTCACGCTCTATCTCGACAGCCAGTACGTGCGCAAGGGCATCACCGAGTGGATCCAGGGGTGGAAGCGCAAGGGCTGGCGCACGGCGTCGGGCCAGCCGGTGAAGAACGTGGAGCTGTGGAAGCGGCTGGACGACCTCGTGGCCGGCAGCGGCCACGTGATCGACTGGCGCTGGGTGAAGGGCCATGCCGGCGATCCGGGCAACGAGCGCGCGGATGCGCTGGCCAACAAGGGGGTGGACAAGGCCCTGGGCCGCGGCTGAAGCCACCGCGGCAAGCCGCAGTCCGTCGATCGAGGCCTGTCAGGCCGGGCCGATGCTGATGGCCGGTGCGTGGGCGATCGCCTGCATCGGCGGGGCCAGCACGGTGGCGTCCGTCGGCCGCACCACCCGGTCGATCTCCTTGCCGTCGCGCAGGAAGACCAGGGTGGGCCAGAGCTTGACGCCGAAGCTGCGCCCGAGCGGCCGGCCCGGGCCGTCTTCGACCTTGATGTGCTGCACTTGGTCGTGGTCCTTCAGGGCATTCTCGATCAGCGGCTGCGCGCGCTGGCAGTAGCCGCACCAGGGCGTGCCGAATTCCAGGACGGCGGCACCCTGCAGGCGGTCGATGTCCTCCCGCGTGGGGGATTCGGCAAGGTGCTGGGCGGTGTAGGTCATGCGTGTCTTTCCGTTCGGTGGACGATGCATGCAGGGTACGCCCGGCCCGCGCCCGGGCGTGTCAGAGCATGCCGTCAAACAGCAGCACTTCCACCGTATCGCCCGCGGCGACGGGGCCGCTGGCGTGCGGCAGCACGATGAGCCCGTCGGCCTGCACCATGGAGCTCAACAGGCCCGAGCCCTGCGGACCGGTGGTGCGCACGCGCAATGTGCCGTCCGCCTCCTGGAAGACCACGCCGCGCTGGTATTCGGTGCGCCCGGGGCGCTTGTGGAGCGGCTCCGCCGCCAGGGCGCGCAGGGCGGGCGCGGGCGTATGCCGGCGGCCCATCATGCGCCAGAGCACCGGCCGCACGAACACGAGGAAGGCCACCATCGCCGCCACGGGATTGCCCGGCAGGGCGAACAGCACGGCCGGGCCCGCATCCGCAGCGTTCTCTCCGGATGACTGAGGACGCGGGATGCGCCCGGCGGCCATGGGGCGGCCCGGCCGCATCGCCACGCGCCAGAATTCCACGCTGCCCAGGCGGTCCAGCAGAGTGCGCGTGTGGTCGGCCGCGCCCGCGCTCACGCCGCCGCTGGTGACGATGGCATCGGCCCGCCCGGCCGCTGTGCGCAGCGCGGCCTCCAGGGCCTGCGGCTCGTCCGGCACGGCGCCCAGGTCGATCGGCTCCACACCCATGCGCGCCAGCAGCCCGAAGAGCGTGTAGCGGTTGCTGTCGTACACCGCGCCCTCGCGCCAGGGCGTTCCCAGGCTGAGGATCTCGTCGCCGGTCGAGAAAAAGGCCACGCGCAGGCGGCGGAACACCGGCACCGTGGCCTGCCCGAGGCTCGCGATCAGCCCGAGCGCGGCCGGCGTGAGACGGCTGCCGCGGGCGAGGGCGGTGCGCCCATGGGCCAGATCTTCCCCGGCACGGCGGCGGTGGTCGCACGGCCGCACGGCGCCCGGCGGGATGTCGACGGTTTCGGTGCCGTCTTCGGCGCGGTGGCATACGGCGGATTCCTGGGGCACGACCGTGTCGGCCCCGGCGGGCATCACCGCGCCGGTCATGATGCGCAGGCACCGGCCCGGCTCCAGTGTGCCGGGCCAGCGGTGGCCGGCGAGCACGGTTCCGGCCACCTGCAGGCGCAGCGGCTGCCCCGCTGCCAGGGCGGCTCCGTCGAAGGCGAAGCCGTCCATGGCGGAGTTGTCGTGCGGGGGCACGTCCATGGGCGAGACGACGTCTTCGGCCAGCACGCGGTCGAGCGCGGCGAAGATGGCGACCTCTTCGACCTCGCGCACGGGCACCGCGAGGGCACCGAGCCGCGCGTGGATGGTGTCCACCGGGAGATCGTGCCCGGATGCGACCTGGGGCCCCGGGTCCTCCTGGACGCGCCGGCCATGCGGGTCAGGGCGTGGATGAACGGAAGAGGGTGCCGCAGGCGTGGCGCCTGGGGGGGGAATCGGGTGGCTCATGCGGATTCGGCTTCCAGAAGGCGCAGTTCGGCCAGGGTGTTGGCATTGCGGAACGCGTGCGGATCGTCACCGGGCCGGTCGAAGACCGCGGTGGCGAGGACGTGCCGCTCCATCCAGGCCAGCACCTTGCGGCCACCGCCGACGAGGTAGTTGCGCAAGTCATCGTGCAGACCGGCGCGCAGCAGGCAGCAGACGGGATGCAGGCGCATGGCTTCGGGTACCGGGTTGCCGGACCGATCCGGCGCTTCGGGCGCGGCGGCGATGGCGATGCCCGCCCCCGCGGCTTCGGCGGCCTCGGCCAGCCGGACGCCCAGGTCGAGCGGAAAGCGGGGGGTATCGCACGGCACGGCCAGCAGCCAGGGCGTGCCGCCGTGCTCCAGGCCCGCCAGCAGGCCGGCAAGGGGACCGGGGTGGCCGGGCATCCCATCGCCGAGCACCGGTACGCCTAAGGCGGCATAGCGCTCCGGGTTGCGGTTGGCGCTCAGGAAAAGGCGGCCGGGCGCGGCCTGCGGGCGCAGCCGCTCCACTGCGAGCGCCGCGAGCGGCCGGCCGTGGAAATCCTGCAGGCCCTTGTCCAGCCCCCCCATGCGGGAGCCCTGTCCACCGGCCAGCACGATGCCGGCGATGTCGGTGCGGGCGATCGTCATGGAGCGCCGGGCCTCATCCGCCGATGTAGCTCATCTCGACGCGGCGGGGAGCCGTCGCATCCGTGTCCGGTGGCAGGCTGCCGCGCAGCTCGGAGTAGCGGTCCGTGCGGCCCTGCCAGATGCCGGCGATCGCCGCGGCCAGGTCCGCATCGTCCGCGCCGCCGCGCAGCAGCGCGCGCAAGTCCCAGCCCTGGGTGGCGAAGAGGCAGAGGTAGAGCCGGCCCTCCATCGACAGCCGGGCGCGGTTGCAATCGCCGCAGAAGGCGCGGGTGACGCTGCTGATCGTGCCCACCTCGCCGAGGGCGGGATCGTGCCGGCCGTGCGCGTCGGCATAGCCCCAGCGTTCGGCCGTCTCTCCGGGGGCGGCGGCCGGCAGGGGCACGAGCGGGAGTTGCTCGCGCAGGCGCTCGACGATCTGCGCGGAGGGGAGCACTTCGTCCATGCGCCAGCCGTTGGTGGCGCCCACGTCCATGTATTCGATGAAGCGCAGCGTGATGCCCGTGCCGCGGAAATGGCGCGCCATGGGCACGATCTCGTGGTCGTTGGTGCCGCGCTTGACCACCATGTTCACCTTGATGCGCTCGAAGCCCGCGGCCTGCGCCGCCTCGATGCCGGCGAGCACCTCGCCCACGGGAAAGTCCACGTCGTTCATGCGGCGGAAGACGCTGTCCTGCAGGCTGTCGAGGCTGACGGTGAGGCGCGCCAGGCCGGCATCGCGCAGTGCACGGGCCTTGCGCGCCAGCAGCGAGCCATTGGTGGTGAGCGTCAGGTCGGGCACGCGGCCTTCGGCGGTGCGCAGCCGCGCGAGCTGCTCCACGAGGTTCTCGAGATGGCGCCGCAGCAGCGGCTCGCCGCCCGTGAGCCGGATCTTGCGCACGCCGTGGGCCAGGAAGACGGACGCCAGCCGCGTGATCTCCTCGAAGCTGAGCAGGTCGCCGTGGGAGAGGTAGGGGTAGTCCTTGCCGAAGACTTCCTTGGGCATGCAGTAGCTGCAGCGGAAGTTGCAGCGGTCGGTGACGCTGATGCGCAGGTCGCGCAGCGGCCGGCCCAGCGCGTCGGCCAGCCAGCCCTCGGGCCCGGCGAAGGGGCCTTCGGGCACGCGGGGCCGCAGCGCGGCGATGCGCTGGTCCACGAGAGGAATCACACGTTCGGCCATGGAGGGATTCTGCCGCATGGCCGCGGTAGGGGTATCGGCGGCAGGCGGAAGATTGATGCCCGTCAATGGAGCGCAGGCCCGGCACCCCCGGCCGGCCGGGTCACACGCAGCGTGCCCCGTCCACCTCGATGCAGGCACCGCTCACGAAAGCGGCCTCGTCGCTCGCCAGATAGAGGGCGGCATTGGCGACGTCCAGCGCGGTGGAAAACCGCCCCAGCGGGATGCTGGCGAGGAATTTTCCGCGGCGTTCCTCGTCCAGCGCACCCCCCGCGAATTCCGCGGCCAGGCCGGTGTCGGGGTTGAAGACCGGGTTGATGCAGTTCACGCGGATGTTGTCCGGGCCCAGTTCGGCCGCCATCGACTTGCTGGTGACGATCACCGCGCCCTTCGATCCGTTGTACCAGGTGAGGCCCGGCCGCGGCCGCAGGCCGGCGGTGGAGGCGATGTTGACGAAGCAGCCGCCGCGCTGGGCCGGATTGGCGCGCATCGCAGGGACGGCATGCAGCGCCGACAGGTAGATGCTCTTCACGTTGACGGCGTAGACGCGGTCGAAATCCTCTTCGCTCACCTCCAGCATCGGGCGGTTGCGGTGCGTCCAGCCGGCGTTGTTGACCATGACGTCGAGCGCGCCGTGGCGGGATACGGCCTCGGCCACCAGGTCCCGCACCTCGTCCGACCGCGTCACGTCGGCCGCGAAGGCATGGGCCGTACCGCCTTCCTCGCGGATGGATGCGGCCACGCGCTCGGCGGCGTCCGGCCGGATGTCGTTCACGATGACGAGGCCGCCCTCGGCCGCGAGCCGGCGCGCGATGCCTTCGCCGATGCCGCCGCCGGCGCCGGTGACGATGATGGATTTGCCTGGGACGCGCATGGCGGGAAGTCTCCTGAAGGGTTGGTCGCCGATCGCATGATGAATGGGGGAACTCCGCCATCCGGCGGGCCGGCGGGCCGCGATCAGGCCAGTGTAGCGGCCGCGGGGGAGGGCCGAGGCTCGCGGCCCGAGGGTGCCTGCGCATGGCGGCGTGCCCAGAAGGGCTTGCCGGTCCAGCGTCGCTCCTGGGCATAGACGGCCGCCAGTTGCGTGCGGTAGGCATGGTGGATGGCGCGCAGATGGGATGCGTAGCGCGCCGTGGCCTGCGCATCGCCACCGTCGTGCGCCAGGATCGCCCGGGCGGCGCACAGGCCGGTGTAGAGGGCGTTGCCGATGCCTTTCGATGAGAGCGGATCGAACGCCAGCGCAGCGTCGCCCACCGCCAGCCAGTGGTGGCCGGCCGCGCGGTCGAGTTCGGAGCTGCAGGCATCCGCTCCCTGCGCCGGTGCAGCGGGACGGTAGCCGTGGCCGGTGCAGAGTGCGCGCAGGTGCGCCGTGGCCTGGAGCTTGCGCCACAGGCCATCGCCCGTGAGCAGCGCGCGGCGGTCCACCAGGTCCGCATCGCCGAGGAACGACACCACCCGCTCTCCGCCGGGCAAGAGGACGCTGTACCACCAGCCATCCTCGACGGCCTCGATCCACGTGCGTCCATCACGGTCTCGGTCGCAGTCGCCATGCCCGGCGCTTTCCAGGCGCTGGTGGAAGGCGATCAGCGTGTCGTGCCGCTCGCGACGGGCGCCGAGCCGGCTGGCACCCGTGGCCGACCGTCCAGTGGCGTCGATGAACCACCGCGTCCCCAGACGCTCTGCTGCTCCGGAGGCCGGCCGGGCGCGGAGCAGGTGCGGTTGTCTCCCCGCCGCGGGCTGGTCGATCTGCAGATGCGTGGCCGGCCGGAGCTGCACGCCCGCCTGAACGGCGCTGGAGCGCAGGCGCGCATCGAAACGCACACGGTCGAGCTGTAGGCCGTCGCCCTGCAGGTGCCGCAGGGTATCGCTGGCCTCGGCCCGGCCGCCGCCCCAGCAGGACCAGCCGCCGGGGCAGGCGCGGTGACCATCGGCGCGCACCGCGTCGCGCAGGCCGAGTTCCGCCAGCAGATGGAAGACGGACGGCGGCAGGTTCTCGCCGATGCGGGCACCGGGTTCCACGCTCGCATCGGCCAGCAGCACGCGCCAGCCGGCGCGTGCCAGCACGGACGCGCAGGCCGCGCCCGCCGGGCCTGCACCGGCGATGGCCGCGTCGAACACCAGGCCCTCCGGAGTCATGCGCGGGGCGGGCCCCGGCGCACGGGCCGCGGCGCATTGCGGGCCTCGTCGGGCGACTGGAAGTTGGCCCCGGACGGCAGGGGGCGTCCGGCACCCGCTGGCCGTGCTGTGCCCTGCATTGCGCCCAACAGCTGCGCCTTCTCTTCCGAGGGCGACGTGGCCGCGCCGGAACTGCTGCGGGCGTCGCCCGGCGCCACGTCGGGGCCATAGGACGCCACCATCATCGTGGCCGGAAAGCGCGCATCGTTCGGCACGCCCGGCCGCACTTCCACCAGGCCCATCGAGCCGAAGATGCGCACCATCGTGGTCATGACCTCGGCGGTGGTGCCGTGCAGCGGCTGGTTCCAGTTGGTGCGGTTCGTGAACGCCTCGATGCGGCGCGCGTCCGGCTGGTTCGGATCGACCACGACGGCATAGTCCTGCTCGGCCAGCACCTGGTTGGGTACGCGTGCAGGCCAGAACGCGGGTGCGAACGGGTCGTAGCTCGTGTCGTAACCCGCCCGGCACCACGCGGTGTCGGCCTGCCAGGGCAGGCCCATCCAGCGGTTCAGGTCGCCGGGGCCCTGGGCATGTAGCGGTCCGGTCGCCGACAGCGCGCTCGCCTGGTCGAGCGTCGGGCCATAGTCGGGCTCCGCTTCGCCCTCGGGGCGGCGGCGGATGCGGAAGGGCGCGCTGTAGAGCGACAAATGGCGCATCGGCCAGGTCAGCTCGCAGCCGGGGTGGAAGGCGTCCGCCAGGCAGAAGTCGAGGGCCGCGCGGTCGAGCATCGCGGGTTGTTCCTGCAGCGGCACGGCGTCGATGTGGTCCGGCGGGGAGGGCAGGCAGCCCCAGTCCGCCGTGAATTGGCCGGCCGCCCAGCGGGACAGGATGTCGCTCTGGGTCTGGCTGATGCTGGCGTTCTGGAGCGGGCTCGGCCCGGCGGGGTAGGTCATCCCGTCGCCATAGAGCCAGGGCCAGGGCATCTGGTTGCCATCCTTGGGCTCGGCAGGCCGGAAGCTGTTGAACACCTGTCGGCGGAATTCGGCGTTGGGGTCGTATCCGCCATCGGCGGGCAGGGCGGCCAGGCGCTCGACGAGCGCAGGGTTCTCGAAATCGAAGACCCCGTTGTGGCCGAACTGGGTCGCAAAGCCCTGGTTGACCCATTGCAGGCCGGAGAGCCGCTGGAGGATGGGGTACACGTCGCGCGTGAACGAGAGCTGTTGCGGGAAGGGCAGCCAGCCCGCCTGCACATAGAGGCTGTAGAGCAGGTCGTACAGCGTGCGCTCCGCCTTCACCTGGGGCGCGTAGTTGGGCGGCGCACTGACCACCCAGGCGCCGTCCACCGGCACCGGCTGGCCGTCGACGTGGACCGTGGCGGACACCGGGCCGTCGCAGGTGTCGTCGTACCAGCCGTCGGCGTTGATGAAGGTGTTGCCGTCGTCTTCGTTGAAGATGGGGCTCTGCGTGGGAGAAGCGGACATGCCGAATCCGGGCAGGAACAGCAGGCGGCCCTGGCCATCGGTGCGCAGCTCGCCGATCTGCACCGGCACGCCGGTGAACTGGCCGATGCAGGCGACGCTCGCGGCCTCCGCTCCCTGGATACGCTGCACGCCCGCGTCGATGGCCAGCGTCTCGCGCGCGGCGGTCTTCGCGTTGCGCAGGGGGAGGACGGTCTGGGCCGCGTCCGGAATGTCCATGGCGATCTGCCACTGGTACCAGGCGGCCTTCCGGTTGGCCACGTGCACTTCCCAGGCGATCTCGTCCGCTGCGGAGGTCAGCTCGCGCACCACCTCGCCCGCGGCGTTGTAGCCGTAGACGCGGAACTCCGCCGCCTCGCGCTTGAGCGCTCCGGTGGCGTCCCGGTAGAAGCCCGGATCGCGGGGTGCGGGGTCGGCCACCTGCGGGCCGATGTAGAACGCCTCGCGGCTGTTGCCCACGCGGGCGATGCCGATGGCGGGATGGATGGCGGCACGCACGATGCGCGTGTCCGGGCCCGCACCGGCGGCGGGGGACGTGCTGTCTTTCATGGGAACCCTCTCTCTCTCTGGTGGCCGTGCCGGCGTGCGGCCGGTCGTCGTTGGTCTGGCGTTGCCTGCGCGGCACCAAGGGTGGGGCGTGCGCAGGCCGTTCCATTGTGCGGTATCGCCCGCGGAGGGCGATCAGGGTTTCACCCCTCCCGCGGGACTGCGGGCGCCGGCGGGTAAAAACCATCCCTGCTTGACAACGGCTTAAATAGTAATGATTATCATTTGACCAGCACCAAAGTTTGCAGCCATCCGCTTGTCCATTCAGAAAGTGACCGCCATGCCACATACCCTTCCCCCCTTGCCCTATGCCTACGACGCCCTGGAACCGCACATCGATGCGCGCACGATGGAGATCCACCACACCAAGCACCACCAGACCTACGTCAACAACCTGAACGCCGCGCTGGAGGGCACGCCGCATGCCGATACGCCGGTGGACCAGCTCGTCGCGGGCCTGCAATCCCTGCCGGAACCGCTGCGGACGGCCGTGCGCAACCACGGTGGCGGCCACGCCAACCACAGCCTGTTCTGGACGGTGATGGCGCCCGAGGGGCAGGGCGGTGGCGGGCAGCCGGGCGGTGCGCTCGCCGGGGCGATCGACCGCGAGCTGGGCGGTTTCGGTGCGTTCAAGGAGTCGTTCACCAAGGCCGCGCTCACGCGCTTCGGCAGCGGCTGGGCCTGGCTGGTGGTGGACGGCGCGGGTCGGCTGGCCGTGGAGAGCAGCGGCAACCAGGACAGTCCTTTGATGGCGGGGCTGCTGTCCGGCCACACGCCGATCCTCGGACTCGATGTGTGGGAGCACGCCTACTACCTTCAGTACCAGAACCGCCGCCCCGAATACATCGCGGCGTTCTATCGTGTCGTGAAGTGGGATGAAGTCGCGCGCCGTTATGACGAGGCGAAGGCGCACGGCTGAAGGCCGGGCTCGCATCCCCCCCTATCGCCAGCCCAGGAACCCGACTTGACCCCGCCTCCGGAGCGCCCATCCATGCCAGCCGACACCACGCTTTCCTTCCGACGCCCCGGCTGGGGGCCGCGCCGCTGGCTCGGCCTGGCGATCGCCGTGGCGGGCGTGGCCGTGCTGGCGCTGCAGTTCACGCAGTTCCTGCAGGCCCACCCGCGCGTCGCGCAGGCCTGGCAGGGCGGGCTGGTGGCGGCGCTGGCCACGGCGCTCGGCACGCTGCCGGTGGTGTTCTCGCAGCGCCTGTCCGAGCGCGTGCAGGACACGCTGTTCGGCTTCGGGGCCGGCGTGATGCTGGCCGCGTGTTCGTTCTCGCTGATCATCCCCGGGCTGGCGGCGGCCAAGGACAACGGCGCGGGGGCGTGGGGCGCGGGCGGCATCATCGGCGGATCGATCCTGCTGGGCGGGCTCGCGCTGCTGGTGATGGAGCGGCTGCTGCCACACGAGCATTTCATCAAGGGCGTGGAAGGCGGCCCGTCGCCGCGCACGCTGCGGCGCACCTGGCTGTTCGTGTTCGCGATCGCGCTGCACAACCTGCCGGAGGGGCTCGCGATCGGCGTGGCCTACGGCGGGACCAGCCCGGTGCAGGCCGGCACGCTCACGGCCGGCATCGCGATCCAGGACGTGCCGGAAGGGCTGGTGGTGGCGGTGGCGCTGTTCGCCGCGGGCTACCCGCGCTGGCTGGCGGTGCTGCTGGGCATGGCCTCCGGCCTCGTGGAGCCGCTGGGTGCGGTGCTGGGCGCCTCGGTCATCGGCCTGTCGGGGCAGCTGCTGCCCTGGGGTCTGGGTTTCGCCGCCGGCGCGATGCTGTTCGTCGTCAGCCACGAGATCATCCCCGAATCGCACCGCAAGGGCCATGAGGCCTGGGCCACGGGCGGGCTCATGATCGGCTTCGTGCTGATGATGCTGCTCGATACGGCGCTGGGCTGAGGATCCCGCGCGGGCTCACGCGTGCCGGATCGCCACGGTCTTGAGCGTGGTGAAGCCGTGCAGCGCCTCCAGGCCCTTCTCGCGGCCGTAGCCGCTGGATTTCACGCCGCCGAAGGGCAACTCCACTCCGCCGGCCGCGCCGTAGTTGTTGATGAACACCTGCCCGCTGGCGAGGCGCCGGGCCATGCGGAACTGGCGTCCGCCGTCGCGCGTCCAGATACCCGCGACCAGGCCGAAGCGCGTGCCGTTGGCCAGTTGCGCGGCATGCTCTTCGTCGTCGAACGGCATGGCGCAGAGCACGGGGCCGAAGATCTCCTCCTGCGCGAGGCGGTGGTCGGGCGGCACGTCGCGCAGCAGCGCGGGCGCCTGATAGAAGCCGCCCTGCGGCGCACCATCCACCACCGTGCCCTGCGCCATGACCGGGATGCCGGCCACCTGCGCGTCCGAGAGGAAATCCCACACGCGCTGCTGCTGGCTTTGGCGGATCAGCGGGCCCAGGTCCAGGTCCATGGCGGCGGGCCCGACGCGCAGCGCCTCGAACATCGTGGCCAGCCGTTCCAGCACGCGTTCGTAGACGATCGCATCGATCAGCACGCGCGAGCCGGCCGAACAGGTCTGGCCCGCGTTCTGCACGATGGCGTTGACGACCGCGGGCAGGGCGGCGTCGAGGTCGGCATCCGCGAACAGGATCTGCGGGCTCTTGCCGCCCAGCTCCAGCGTGACGGGGCAGTGCCGCTCGGCCGCGGCCTGCTGGATCAGCGTGCCGATGCGCGGGCTGCCGGTGAAGCTGATGTGGTCGATGCCCGGGTGGCGCGCCAGCGCATCGCCCACTTCGTGCCCGTAGCCCGTCACGACGTTGATCGCGCCCGCGGGAAAGCCCGCCTCGGCCGCGAGCTGGGCCACGCGCAGCAGCGACAGGCAGGCGTCTTCCGATGGCTTGACCACGCAGACGTTGCCCGCCGCCAGCGCGCCTCCCACGCAGCGGCCGAAGATCTGCATCGGGTAGTTCCAGGGCACGATGTGCCCGGTCACGCCGTGCGGCTCGCGCCAGGTGAGCACGCTGTAGCCGTCGGTGTAGGGAATCGTGTCGCCGTGGAGCTTGTCGCAGGCGCCCGCGTAGAACTCGAAATACCGCGCCAGCGCCAGCGCATCGGCACGGGCCTGCCGCGTGGGCTTGCCGCAATCGCGCCGCTCGATGTCGGCCAGCTCTTCCGCGTGGTCCGTCACCCGCTGCGACAGGCGCATCAGCAGCCGGCCACGCTCGGCCGGAGCGAGTGCGCGCCAGGGGCCGTCGTAGCACTTCCGCGCCGCGCGCACGGCTGCGTCGATGTCCTCGGCCGTGCCGCGCTGGATCTCGTCGTAGGGCTGGCCGTCGGAGGGGTCGATCACCGGCAGGGTGCGGCCGCCGGAAGAGGGCACGGCGGCATGGGCGATGTGGTGGTACTGCATGCGGACGATTGTGCGGCAGGAGGCCTGGATCGCGGCGGCTCAGGCGCCGGCCGCGCGCAGGCCGGGCAGGTCCAGGATCTCGATGCCGCCACGGTGCATGCGCAGCAGGCCGCGGGACTGCAGATCGCGCAGAAGCTGGTTGGTGGTCTGGCGCGAGAGTGCGAGCATCAGCGCGAGCTGCTCCTGCGAGAGCGCGAGCAGGCGGCGCGAGCGGCCTTCGCCCGCCCATTGGCCGTAGCCTTCGGCCATGAGCACAAGCCGCCGGGCGAGGCGCTGCGGCGCGGGCAGGAGCGCGAGCTCTTCCAGCGCGACGAAGGCGGTGCGCAGCTTGTCGGCCAGCAGCAGGCCGAGCGCATGCCAATGCAAGGGGTGGTCCTGCAGCCAGGCGTGCAGCGGCGCCTGCGGCACCTGCAGCACCGCCGTGCCGGACTCGGCTGCGTGGGCGTCGTGCGTGCGCGGCGCGTGGTCGAAGACGGCGATCTCGCCGAACCAGGCGGGCGGCTCCAGCCGCGTGAGCAGGGCCGAGCGCGGCTGCGGGCCGCTGCCGCCCACGCCCGAGATGTCGATGGCGCCGCGCACCACCGCGTACAGGCCGCAGGGCGGATCGCCCCGCAGGAACAGCGCCTGGCCCTGCTGCAGCGTGCGCACGTGGGCCATGGCCGTCAGCGCCTGCGCCAGCTCGGCGGGCAGGCCCGCGAACCAGCGGCCCGCGGCGAGCGTGGCCAGGTGGTCGGCGGCGATGGAAGGCGAGGATTGCGGCATGCGCGGGCGCTGCGGTGAGGAAAGGCGCGGAAGTGGGCGGAAGGGATGGATGGGGCAACGCACGACGGCAAAGGGCGGCCTTGAGAGCCGCTCACAGAACCCTTCTGGCGTCGTTGCCTCATCTTGTCGTACTACTCGTACTGCCTGCGATGCGGCGCCTAGCCAGAACGGTTTCCGTGAGCGGCTCTAAACCGTGTTGTGTCGGCTGGCCGACAGACGGCCGCGCGCCACCTGCGGATTATTCGGCCAGACGCACCCCGCCCGAGAGGGTCGCCGCACCTGGAGACACCCCATGAAAACCCTGATCGACCACCTGTCGCAGTACGCGGATTACCACCGCGATCCACGCAACATCCGCACCCATTTCGTCGGCGTGCCGATGATCATGCTGGCCGTCACCGTGCTGCTGTCGCGCCCGGCGTGGATGGCCGGGGGCCTGCTGCCGTTCTCGCCGGCACTGCTGGCCGCGCTGGCGGCGAGCGTGTTCTATTTCCGGCTCGACGGGCGCTACGGGCTGGCCATGGCGGCGGTGCTGGCCGCCATGCTGGCCGTGGGCCAGTGGCTGTCGGCGCAGGGCACCGCGCTCTGGCTGGGCGCGGGCGTGGGCCTGTTCGTGGTGGGTTGGGTGATCCAGTTCGTGGGCCACCACTACGAAGGCCGCAAGCCCGCCTTCGTGGACGATCTCGTCGGGCTGATCGTGGGTCCGCTTTTCGTGGCGGCCGAGATCGGCTTCGCGCTCGGCCTGCGGCGCGAGGTGCAGGCCGCGGTGGATGCGCGGTCGGGGCCGGTGCGCATCAACGCGCAGCGCCCGGGCCGCGCGGCCCAGGCTTGAGGCAACGATGCCGGAAGGGTCGTGTGGGTCGCTCTAGCGGGGCTGCCGGCGGGCCAGCAGCGGCTCGCTCGTGCCCTGCACGCCCACCAGCGCCAGCACGGTGACGAGGCCGATCTGCGCGCCCTTCCAGGCATCCGTGGGGTCGAACCATTCGCCCAGCGCGTGGAAGCCGCCGGTCTTGCCGCCGCTGCCCAGGATGATCGCCGGGATGCCCAGGCCCATGGGCACGTTGGCGTCGGTGCTGGCCGCGCGCAGCGTCGGCCGGCCGCCGGCCGCGACGATCGACGCGACGGCCGCCTGCACGATGGGCTGATCCGCGGCCGTGGCGCCGGCCGGGCGGTCGCCGATCATCTTCGGCGTGGCCGTGATCTTCGCGGCGGTGTTCCAGCGGCGGTTCTCTTCCTCCACACCGCGCTGGATGGCGGCCAGGATGTCCTTTTCGGCCCGCAGCAGCGCGGGCAGGGCGTTGGATCGGATGTCCACCGCCATGGTGGCGTCGCCCGCGATGGTGTTCACCGAGGTGCCGCCGCCCACCTTGCCCACGGTGAAGGTGGTCTTGGGATCGGCCGGCACCTGCACGTCGCCGATGTGGGCGATCGCGCGGCCCATCGCATGGATCGCGCTCGGCACCTGGCCGAAGGCCGCGAAGCTGTGGCCGCCCGGGCCCTGGAAGGCCACTTCGTAGCGGTGGCTGCCCGTGCCCTGGTTCAGGATGCCGTTGCCGTCGCCGGGCTCCAGCCCGACCATGCCGTCGATGTCGGTGTGCTCGCGGAACAGCGCCTTCATGCCGCGCAGGTTGCCCAGTTCCTCTTCGCCCACGTTCGCCACGAAGACGATGTCGCCCACCGTCTGCAGTTGCCGCTCGTTGAGCACTTTCAGCCAGGAGAGCAGCACCGTCACGCCGCGCGTGTCGTCGGAGATGCCGGGCGCATACAGCCGGCCGCCTTCCTCGCGCACGGTCAGGTCGGTGCCTTCTGGGAACACGGTGTCGAGGTGGGCCGACACCACCAGCTTGGGGCCGTTGCCCGTTCCCTTGCGGATGCCCACCGCATTGCCCTCCCTGTCGATGGCGGCATCGGCCAGGCCCAGTTCCCGGAAGCGCTTCACCACATATTCCGCGCGGCGCTGCTCCTTGAAGGGTGGCGCGGGAATCTGCACCAACTGGCGCAGTTCGGTGATGGCGCGGTCGTGGTCGGCACGCACGCCGTCCAGCACCTGCTGCACGGCCGGAGCCGAGCGCACGGCCTGCAGCGCGCTCCCCACGGCCGGGCTGGCGGCGGGCTGCTGCTGCGCCACGGGTGCCGCCCGCGTCTGTGCAGTGGCGGTGCCCGCGGCCAGCGCGCCCCACGTGAGCGCTGCTGCCAGTGCTGCCGCCAGGGCGGAGGGCCTTCCGCGGGCGGAAGAACGGCGGGAAACAGCGGGGGGAAGCGGTGCGCAGGCGTGCAGCGGCATCGGGACGGCCTTTCGTCGAAAAACGGTGGATGAGGGACGCGGCGCAACGCACCGCGGGTCACCCCGGCCACCTTAACGCAGGCGAGGCCCCGCCGCGGGCCCGGTGCGTCGCCGTGGCGTCAGCCGCCGCCGTGCAGGCGCGCCACCAGCGGCACGATCAGCAGCGCCACGATGTTGATGATCTTGATGAGCGGGTTCACGGCCGGGCCGGCGGTGTCCTTGTAGGGGTCGCCCACGGTATCGCCCGTGACGGCCGCCTTGTGGGCCTCGCCGCCCTTGCCGCCGTGGTGGCCGTCCTCGATGTATTTCTTGGCGTTGTCCCAGGCGCCGCCGCCCGTGCACATGCTGATGGCCACGAACAGCCCGGTGACGATGGTGCCCATCAGCAGCCCGCCCAGCGCGCGCGGCCCGAGCAGCAAACCCACGGCGATGGGCACGGCCACCGGCAGCAGGCTGGGCACGACCATCTCGCGGATCGCGGCGGCGGTGAGCATGTCCACGGCGCGGCCGTATTCGGGCTGGGCGCGGCCTTCCATGATGCCGGCGATGGTGGAGAACTGCCGCCGCACCTCCACCACCACGGCGCCCGCTGCGCGGCCCACGGCCTCCATGGCCATCGCGCCGAACAGGTAGGGCACCAGCCCGCCGATGAACAGGCCGACGATCACCAGCGGGTCCGACAGGTCGAAGCGCAGCGCCTGCCCCTGCGCGCCCAACTGGTGGGTGTAGTCGGCGAACAGCACCAGCGCGGCCAGGCCCGCCGAGCCGATGGCATAGCCCTTGGTCACGGCCTTGGTGGTGTTGCCCACGGCGTCGAGCGGATCGGTCACGGCGCGCACGGCGGCCGGCAGCTCGGCCATCTCGGCGATGCCGCCCGCGTTGTCGGTGATGGGGCCATAGGCGTCCAGCGCCACCACGATGCCCGCCATGCTCAGCATGGCCGTCGCCGCCACCGCCACCCCGTAGATGCCGGCCAGGGAGTACGAGGCCAGGATGGCCGCGCACACGAACACCACGGGCCAGGCGGTGGAGCGCATCGACACGCCCAGCCCCGCGATGATGTTCGTGCCGTGCCCGGTGGTGGAGGCCTGCGCGATGTGCCGCACCGGCGCGTACTGCGTGCCGGTGTAGTACTCGGTGATCCACACCAGCGCGGCCGTGAGCAGCAGCCCGGTGGCGCAGGCGCCGAAAAGCCGCCAGGGTGTGGAGCCTTGGAAGACCGGGGCATCGGCGAAGAGCCAGAACGTGACCAGGCCGAAGGCGGCCAGCGACAGCACCCCGGCCACGGCCAGGCCCCGGTAGAGCGCGGGCATCACGTTGGTCATGCCCGGCGATGCACGGACGACAGCGCAGCCCGCCACCGAGGCGAGGATCGACACGCCTCCCAGCGCCAGCGGATAGGCCACGGCCAGCCCGGGCGCGAGGCCCAGCAGCGTGCCCAGCACCATCGCGGCGATCAGCGTCACGGCGTAGGTCTCGAACAGGTCGGCCGCCATGCCGGCGCAATCGCCGACGTTGTCGCCCACGTTGTCGGCGATCACGGCCGGGTTGCGCGGATCGTCCTCGGGAATGCCGGCCTCCACCTTGCCCACGAGGTCGGCCCCCACGTCCGCGCCCTTGGTGAAGATGCCGCCGCCCAGCCGCGCGAAGATGGAGATCAGCGATGCGCCGAACGCGAACCCGATGAGCGGGTGCAGCTGCGACGCCGCACCCATGCCGGCCGCCGGTGCCGCATGCAGCAGGAAGGCGCCGAAGCCGGCCACGCCCAGCAGCCCGAGGCCCACGACCAGCATGCCCGTGATCGCGCCGCCGCGGAACGCCACCTGCAGCGCCGGACCGATGCCCCGCGCCGCCGCCTGCGCGGTGCGCACGTTGGCGCGCACCGAGATGTTCATGCCGATGAAGCCGCAGGCGCCCGACAGCACCGCGCCCAGCACGAAGCCCGCCGCGGTGCGCAGATCGAGGAAGAGCGCGATCAGCGCCGCCAGCACGGCACCGGCCACGGCGATGGTGCGGTACTGCCGCGCGAGGTAGGCGGCCGCGCCGGACTGGATCGCCGCGGCGATGGCCTGCATGCGTTCGCTGCCCGCGTCCTGCGCGAGGATCCAGCGGCGCGCCCAGAGGCCGTAGCCCACGGCGACCGCGCCGCAGGCGAGCGCCAGCCAGAACGCGGGGCCGGACGGGCCGGTGAAGGGGGAGGAAAGAAGCGGGGATGCAGCCATGCTCGTCGTCTCCTGCGAAAGGGGTGCACGGGAGGAAACACGCAACGCGTCGCGGGAGCCGGTGTTTCCGCTGCGTTGCTTCCTCGTGCCCATCGGCCCGCGAAGGCGGGTGGAGACGATTGGCCAACGCGCCCAATGTACGCCTGCGGGCGCCGCACTGCAAGCGGTGCGCGCCGGCGGCACGGGGGAGCGGGTGCATCGGCCGCTCTAGAATGCGCCCTGCATTCCATCACCATCCCAACCATGTCCCTCAACAACGTCACCCCTGGCAAGAAGCTTCCCGAAACCTTCAACGTGGTCATCGAGATCCCCGCGGAATCCGATCCGATCAAGTACGAAGTGGACAAGGAATCCGGCGCGGTCTTCGTGGACCGCTTCCTGACCACGGCCATGTACTACCCCTGCAACTACGGCTACGTGCCCCAGACGCTGTCCGGCGACGGCGACCCGGTGGACGTGCTGGTGATCACGCCGTACCCGCTGCACCCCGGCGTGGTCGTGCCCTGCCGCGCGCTCGGCATCCTGAAGATGGAAGACGAAGCCGGCGTGGACGGCAAGGTGCTGGCCGTGCCCACCACCAAGATCCTGAAGATGTACGAAGGCTGGAAGACGGTGGACGACGTGAACCCCGTGCGCCTGAAGGCCATCAGCCACTTCTTCGAGCACTACAAGGACCTGGAAGAAGGCAAGTGGGTGAAGGTGCTCGGCTGGGAAGGCATCGAGGCCGCCCACAAGGAAATCACCGACGGCGTGGCCAGCTACGCCAAGTCCCAGGGTTGATCCCCGGGAGCGGCCCTGGTGGCCGCGCTACCCGAAGAAAGCCTGCCGGCTGTGCGCCCGCAGGCTTTTTTCGTTTCTGTCGTGCCGCTCGGTGGCCGTATGGTCAAACCGGCATGAACGACGGGCGAAAACGCGCAGCGTGGGCCGCATCCTGCGTCGCGGAATCGGTGGGTGTCCTGCAGATGCCATGGATCGGATGCTGTATATTTAAACAGTACCTCGAATCCAACCCATGGCCACCCCCGCATTCCTTTCTTCCCCGTCCGCTCCGTCGGCCGGTATGGCCCGCCAGGGCGGCGGGGGGCGATGCGTGGATGTTCCCGGAGTGTGGCGCGGAGCATCGCTCGGCGCCGGAATGGCCGCTGGTGCCACGGGCGACCACCGCGTGCAGCCATCGGGGCACGCAGCCCTCGATGCGCAGTTGCCGGGCGGCGGTTGGCCGCTGGGCGCCATGTCGGAAGTGCTGCTTGCCGGCCGGGGCCGGCACGAATGGCCGCTGGTGCTGCCCGCGCTGGCCGCCGCGGTGGCGCGGTTGCCCGGGCGGGTGGTGCTGGTGGCGCCGCCCCATGAGCCCTTCGTGCCGGTGCTGCATGCGGCAGGCCTGCGGGCCGCGCGGCTGTGCTGGGTGGCGCCGCCCGCCGACGCGCGCGATGCGGCCGCCGCCTGGGCCTGCGAGCAGGCGCTGCGCTGCCGCGACGTGCTGGCGGTGCTGGCATGGCTGCCCGGTGCGGCGCCCGAGATGCTGCGGCGGCTGCAACTGGCCGCGGCGCAGCGCCATGCGCTGTTGTGGGTGTTCCGTACCGAGGCGCGGCGCCAGCAGGCCTCGCCCGCGCCGCTGCGCCTCGCGGTGGCAGCGGCAGAGGAGGGCGAGGGCGCGCTGCAGGTCGATGTGATCAAGCGCCGCGGTGCGCCGGTCACCTCCCCGGTCATGGTGCCGGCCTATGGGCCGGCCCTGGAATCCGCCCTGGCCGCATCGAGCCGCTCGAAGGCGCTGCGGCTCACCGCATGGCGGCAATGGATGGCATCGCGCGCCGCGGCTTTGCGGCGTTCGTCCGCACTTTCTCCCCAGGCACCCGTCAGGCCGTTCCGGCAGTCGGCGGGCGATGCCGTTCCGGAGCCCGGCCATGCACTGGGTCGCACTGCCGTCGCTGCAGGCTGAGCTGCCGCCGGGCGTGCCCGAGGCGGCCGCCGGCTGGTGGGCGCTGCGCTTCACGCCCCGCGTGGCCTTGCTGGACGAGGCCGTGCTGCTGGAAGTGGAGAGCACCGAGCGCCTGTGGGGAGGGCGCGCAGCGCTGCGTGCCCTGCTGCGCCAGCACCAGTCCCGATCGCACTTGCGGCTCCACCATGGCGCGGACGAAAGCCCGGCCCAGGAAGCCACGGAAAGCGGCGATGCCCCCGGCCCGATGGCCGAAGCACCGACGGCCCTGCAGGCCCTGGCGCTGCTGCGCCTGGTGGAGGCATGCCGGCCACTGCCGCGCCGCGTGCCGCACGGGCTGCCCCTGGCCACGCTCTCCGCCCTGCGCCCGCATGCCGCGAGCCTGGAGCGCATGGGTTGCCGCACCTGGGCCGCCGTGCGTGCACTGCCGCGCGACGGGGCCGCCCGGCGGTTCGGGGCCGAGCCGTTGCGGGCGCTCGACCAGGCCTGGGGCGACGTGCCCCATCCCCTGCCGTGGCTGGCATTGCCCGAACGCTTCGAGATGCCGGCCGAACTGCCGGCGGTCGCCACCTCGGCCGAGCAACTGCTCTGGACGGCGGGCCGGCTGCTGGGCGCGCTGCACGGCTGGCTGCAGGCACGCCACCAGGGCGTACTCGCGCTGCAGCTCACGTGGCGCCACGACCTGCGCCGCCTCGACGGCGTGGAGCTGCCTCCCGAAGGCCAGCTCACGGTGCGCACGGCCGAGGCCACGCAGGACCTGCGCCACCTGCGCCGGCTGCTGGCCGAGCGCTTGGCACGCCAGCCGCTGGCGGCCCCCGTGAACCACCTCACGCTGCGCGCGACCGACACGGCCCCACTGCCGCAGGGAACCGACAGCCTGCTGCCGCCGGACGGCGGCACCGATGGTGCGCACGGAGAAAGCTGGCACCAGTGGGTGGAGCGGCTGTCGGCCCGCTGGGGAGCGGAGCAGGTGCGCATCCCCGTGCTGGAGGCGGACCACCGGCCCGAACGCATGCAGCGCTGGGAGCCGGCCGCTGCGCAGGGCCTGCAGCGTTCGCCGGAGCGGCGCAGGGGCGGCGCCGGTAGTCCCGGTTCCGCCCCCGCGCCGAACGAGGCCGCAGGCACGGCCGCCGATGCCGCCTTCTGGCCCGCCTGGCTGGTACAGCCGCCCCGGCCCCTGGCCCTGCAGGGCGACCGTCCCTGCCTGCATGGGCCGCTGCGCCTGCTGGCCGGGCCGCACCGCTTCGAAGGCGGCTGGTGGGAAAACCGTGCGGAGCGGCGCGAGTACTTCGTGGCCTCCAACGCCGCCGTGGGCACGGTCTGGGTCTACCGGCAGTGGGAGGGGAAGCCCGCGACAGGGCATTTCCGGTGGTTTTGGCATGGGGTGTACGCATGAGCCGGGCGGCGCAGCCGGCGGTTCCGGCCGTGCCGCCAGGGCAGGGGCCGGGAGCAGGGCACGGCGCGGCATCGGGCCTGCTGCCCGCGTATGCCGAACTGCATTGCCTGAGCAATTTCAGCTTCCAGCGCGGCGCCTCGCACCCGGCCGAACTCGTCGAGCGCGCGGCCGAGCTGGGCTACGAGGCGCTGGCGCTGACGGACGAATGCTCCGTGGCCGGCGTGGTGCGCGCGCACACGGCGGCGCGCCAATGCGGCCTGCGCCTCATCGTGGGCAGCGAATTCGCCTGCGGCGACGTGCGGCTCGTGGCCCTCGCGCGCCATGAGGCCGGCTGGGGCAACCTGTGCGAGTTCATCAGCGACGCGCGGCGCATCGCGCCCAAGGGGGAATACCGCGTCGATGCCGGCAGCGATTTCTCCCGCCTGCGCGGCTGCGAGGTGCTGGTCGCCCCCCGCAAGGACCGCCTTTCCGCGCTGGACCCGGACGGCATCGAGGCCGCTCTGGCGCAGGCGTGCCAGCGGTTGCGCGCGCAGGGTATCCATCCCTGGCTGGCGGTGGAGCTGCACACCGCGCCGGACGACGCCCTCTGGCTGCAGGCCCTGGAGCGCGCGGGCGTCGCCCTGGGCGCGCCGCTCGTGGCGGCCGGCGACGTGCACATGCACGTGCTGCAGCGCAAGCGGCTGCAGGACGTCATCACCGCCGTGCGGCTGGGCCGGCCCGTGGCCGAATGCGGCTTCGCGCTGCAGGCCCACGGCGAGCGACGGCTGCGCGCGCGCATGCACCTGGGCGCGATCTATCCGCCCGACCTGCTCGCCGCCACGCTGGAGGTGGCCGCGCGCTGCACCTTCAGCCTCGACGAGATCCGCTACCGCTATCCGCTCGAAGCCGTGCCGGCCGGCATGACGCCGGGTGGCGCCCTGGCGGCCTACACCGAGGCCGGCGCCCGCGAGCGCTATCCGCAGGGCGTGCCCGACGCCGTGCGCACGCAGATCGCCAGGGAGCTCGACCTCATCGCCGAGTGCCGCTACGAGATGTACTTCCTCACCGTGCACGACATCGTGCGCGAGGCCCGCCGGCTCGGCATCCTCTGCCAGGGGCGGGGGTCGGCCGCCAATTCGGCGGTGTGCTTCTGCCTGGGCATCACGGCGGTCGACCCCACCAAGACGCGGTTGCTGTTCGAGCGCTTCATCAGCAAGGAGCGCGACGAGCCGCCCGACATCGACGTGGATTTCGAGCACGACCGGCGCGAGGAGGTCATCCAGTACATCTACCGGAAGTACGGCCGCGAGCGCGCCGCCATCGCCGCCGTGGTCATCTGCTACCGCACGCGCAGCGCGCTGCGCGACGTGGGCAAGGCCCTGGGCGTGGCGCCGGCCGTCGTCGACGCCTTCGCCAAGGACCACCACTGGTTCGACGAGGAGATCGCCGCCGAGCGGCTGCAGGAGCTCGCCGCCGGCCTGGGCGCGCCGATCGCGCCGCACACGGCCGCGCTCTGGCTGGAGCTGGCCGACGACCTGCGCGGCTTTCCGCGCCACCTGAGCCAGCACGTGGGCGGCTTCGTGCTCACCGAGGGCAAGCTCACGCGCATCGTGCCCGTGGAGCCCGCGAGCATGGACGGGCGCTCCATCATCCAGTGGGACAAGGACGATCTGGACGACATGCACCTCATGAAGGTGGACGTGCTGGCCTTGGGGATGCTGAGCGCGCTGCGCCGCGCGCTCGACCTGCGGGCCGCGCTGCGCGGCCAGGTATGGGACCTGGCCGCCATACCGCGGGAAGACCCCGCCACTTACGACATGATCTGCGCCGCCGACACCGTGGGCGTGTTCCAGATCGAGAGCCGCGCGCAGATGAGCATGCTGCCGCGCCTGCGGCCCCGCGAACTCTACGATCTCGTGGTGGAGGTGGCGATCGTGCGGCCGGGGCCGATCCAGGGCGGCATGGTGCATCCGTACCTGCAGGCGCGGGAGCGGCAGATGCGAAAAGAGCCTCTGGTGCTGGAGCACCAAGACCTGCACGACGCGCTCGCACGCACGCTGGGAGTGCCGATCTTCCAAGAGCAGGTCATGCAGATCGCCATGATCGCCGCGGATTTCACGCCCGGCATGGCCGACGACCTGCGCCGCTCCATGGCCGCATGGAAGCGGCGCGGCGGCGTGCACCGCTTCGAACAGGCGCTGATGGAGGGCATGCGCAAGAACGGGTATTCGGAAGAATTCTCCCAGCGCATCTACCAGCAGATGCTGGGCTTCGGCGAATACGGCTTCCCCGAAAGCCATGCCTACAGCTTCGCGCTGCTGGCCTATGCGAGCAGCTGGTTCAAGTGCCACGAACCGGCCTGCTTCCTCGTGGCCTTGCTCAATTCGCAGCCCATGGGCTTCTACACCCCCTCGCAATTGGTGCAGGACGCCCGCCGCCACGGCCTGCGCGTGCTGCCCGCCGACGCCGTGCACAGCGGCTGGGACAGCACCCTCGAAGGGCCTGGGGAACCCTTGCCGGGCCTGCAGGAGGCGCAACCCGCCGTGCGCCTGGGCCTGCATCTAGTGGCCGGCTTCGGAGAGGCGGCGGCGCAGCGGCTCGTGCAGGCGCGCGCCGCATGCCCCTTCGCCGATGTGCAGGATCTGGCCCTGCGCGCGCGGCTGGACCGGCAGGACCTGCAGGCGCTGGCGGCGGCCGATGCGCTGCGCTCGCTGGCGGGGCACCGGCGCCAGCAGATGTGGGAGGCGGCCGCGCAGCGCCGGGCGCCCGAGCTGCTGCAGGACGCCCCGGTGCACGAGGCGCCGCTGGCGCTGCCGGAGGCGCCCGAAGGGGAGGAGATCGTGTTCGACTATGCCGCGACCGGCCTCACGCTGCGCCGCCACCCCATGGCGCTGCTGCGCGAACGCATGGAGCGCTGGCGCATCCTGAGCGCCCAGGCGCTGCAGGCCGTGCCGCACGGCCGGCGCGTGCGCGCCTGCGGCCTCGTCACCGTGCGGCAGCGGCCGGGCTCGGCCAAGGGCACGATGTTCGTCACGCTGGAGGACGAGACCGGGCCCGTGAACGTCATCGTCTGGCCCTCGCTCGTCGAGACCTGGCGCAACCCGCTCCTGCGCTCGCGCCTGCTGGCGGTGGAGGGCACCTGGCAATGCCACCGCCCCGACGGCGCCGGTCCCGGGGCCGCGGTGGTGCGCCACCTGGTGCTGCAGCGCTGCCGCGACCTGACGCCGATGCTGGGCCGGCTGGCCCCCGCGCTGGAAGGCAGCCGGGATTTCCACTAAAGAGCGGCTCACACGACCCTTCTGGCGTCGTTGCCGCATCTTGTCGTACTGATCGTACTGCCTGCGATGCGGCGCCTCGCCAAAACCGCTTCGCTGGGCCGTGTGAGCCGCTCGAATAGGGCCGGACGGCCCCTTTTCAGCGCGCGGCCGAGGCCGGACGGCGCTTGTCCTCGGCGGGCGCCGGCTTGGGCGCGGCCCCGGCCTTGCCGGCTTTCACGTCGCGGTTCGCATTCGCTAGCAAGGCGGCGCAGTTTTCGTCGTCTTCGGCGGCCGGCACGGTGACCGGCACCAGTGCAAGCGCCGCCGGCGCCACGACGGCAGCCGCCACGGCGGCGCCCGCGCGCAGCAGCAGCGGGCCGGCCTCCAGCCCCACCTTCGGGTCCGCGAAGTTGCCGCGCACGTAGAGCGGCGTGCGCAGCGAGAAGAACTTCCACTTCAGCGATTCCGGCTTGATGTAGAGGTCCATGTACTCGCGGCCCAGGTCGATCGTGCCCATGGCCTCCACCACGGCCTCTTCGGTGTTGAGCTTCACCGAGCGGGTCTGCGCGATCCCGTCCTTGATGCCGAAATCCGCCACGGCGCAGCGCAGTTGCACCTCCTTGTTCTCGCCGAACAATTTGGCCACCACCACGCTGCCCACGTTGAGCGCCGCCAGGTCCAGCATCTGCTTGCTGAAGCGGCCGTCGCGGATGTAGACGCGGGCCTCGCCGTTGCTCGTGCCCAGCATCTTCGCGATCGAATTGCCGGTACCGTTCACGGCCATGGCGCCGTCCAGCCGGCCGAAGCTCTTCTCCATCAGCTCGACCTTGGGGAAGAGGGCGGACAGGCGCAGCCCGTCCACGCTGCCGCGCAACTGGGCCTTGAGCGGCGCGTCGCGGCCGTCGAGCACCACGGTGGAATCGATCTTGCCCTGCGCCACGCCGAAGCGCAGCGGCGAGAGCGTGAGCTGGGCGTTGTCCATGCGGGCGTGCACGTCGAGGTTCTCGATCGGCAGGCTTTCGTCGCGCACGATGCGCTCGCCCTTGAACTTCAGATCCAGGTCCATGGCGTTCCAGCGGTCGGTGGCGAAGGCGGCATCGGGCAGCACCTTGCCGGCGCGCTTCGACGTGCCTTTCTCCTGCGGCCGCTCGCCGGACGGCGCGCCCACCACCGGGCCCAGGTCGGCCAGGCGCAACTGCTTCGACGCCATCTCGCCCGTGAGGCGCGGACGCGGCTCGGCGGAGGTGTAGGTGAGCTGGCCGCGCAGGTCGCTCTGGCCCACGTTGCCCGTGAAATCGCGGTAATCCCACACGGCCCGGCCCGGCTCCAGGCTGCCCACCAGGTGGCCCTTGGTGCGGAAGGGCGGGGTGTTGGGCAGCACGATGCCCGTGAGCGGATAGAGATCGGCCATGCTCTCGGCCTGCAACAGCACCTGCATGTCCAGGCCGGAGAACGACGCGGGATTGGACAGCGTGCCCTCCACCTCGGCACGCACCGTCCCCGCCCGGGCCTTGAACTGCAGCGGGTACTGCACTTCCTTCTGCCTCAGCGACAGCACATGGCCCGCCTGTCCGCTGCCCTCGATGCGGGCCTTGGCATAGCGCCCGCGCACGTCGAAGCGCACGCCGTACGGCCCCGGGCTTTCCTGCGTGGAAAGATTCGCCACGAAGGCCAGGTCCTTCATCGCGTCGGCCAGCGCCAGGCGACCTTCCTTCACGGACACGCGGTCCACGTCCACGGTCCAGGGATTCGGGCTCGGCTCGCCATCGGCCGCGGGCCGGTCGAACGTCCAGTTGTTGCTGCCGTCCGCGCGGCGCGCCAGGGCCACGTCGGGCGACTCGACCGCCAGCGTGCCGATGGACACGTGCCTCACTAGGAGCGGCAGCAGCTTGAGCGATGCGCTCGCGCGGCCCACCGACGCCATCGCTGGAGGCGTGGCGCCGGCCGGCTGCGGAGCGCCCGCCGATACCGGGGCGCTCGCGCTGGACGACGCAGCCGCTGCGGGCGCGGATGCGGGCGAGGAGGCCGACGCAGAGGAGGAGGCCGGCGCCGATGCACCCGCCGAGGCAGGTGCCGGTGCCGCATCCGAGGCGGCAGCGCGCTTTTCCACCACGCGCGCATCGGCATTGGCGGATTCCATGCCCACGGCGCCATAGCGGCCGAAATCCGCGCGGTTGCCCAGCACCAGCCGCTCCGCCTGCACCGTCAGCCCGGGCACCCAGCGGCGCCAGCCGGTCTCCATGTCCACCGGCTGCGGCCAGTGCCAGCGGGCCGACAGATCGCCTTCGATCTCGAAGTGGCGCCCGGTGGCGGCGCTCACGCGCTCGTTGATCCAGGGCTTGGCGCGGTTCCAGTCGAACGTGAGCAGGATGACGAGGGCGATCAGCAGCAGGGCCACCAGCGTTCCCAGCACGCCGAGCACCCAGGTCATGACCCGGCCCTGCTGGCGGTGCGGCGGACAGGGACGGGGCCGGCGGAGGACAGGGTAAGGAAGGGAAGGGCGCATGGCGATTGGCGTGTGATGGAGGCCCTGGAAGGAATGCGTGCCTGCCGTCTCCAGGGCCTCTTGGTGTTCTGTGGTCAGGGCGGGCATGTTTGCGGCCATGCTAGTGCGGCTTGCGCGCCGGCCACGACGGCAGGCAGCGCATGCGGCACGCGCTCTTGTCCTACAACACGACCGTGGCATGCGCCGAGCCCGCCAGCCCACGGTTGAGCTATCGGAGGAAGGCCGGATCGGTTCTCCCGGCGCGGCTCCTAGAATGCGCGCCCATGCACAATTCCAACGATCCCCGCGTGCTGCCCGTGCGCGCGGGTGTCAGTCCCAGTTGCGTGGTCACGCCCAGCCAGGGGAGCGGCCTGCTCATCGACTTCCTGGCCAGCCGGCTTCCGGTGGTGGACCGCGCCGGCTGGCAGGCGCGCATGGAGCGCGGCGAAGTGGTGGACGAACACGCATGCCCCGTCACGCCCGACCGGCCTTTCGTGCGGGGCCTGCGCATCTACTACTACCGGGAAATCGACGACGAGGCCTGCATTCCCTTCGAGGAATCGGTGCTCTACCGGGACGCGCACCTGGTGGTGGCCGACAAGCCGCATTTCCTGCCCGTCGTGCCCACGGGGCGCTACCTGCAGCACACGCTGCTCGTGCGGCTCAAGCGCCGACTCGGCCTGGAAGAGCTGTCGCCCGTGCACCGCATCGACCGTGACACGGCAGGCCTCGTGCTGTTTTCGGTGCAGCGCGCCACGCGCGGCCGCTACCAGGCGCTGTTCCGCGACCGCGCGGTGGACAAGACCTATGAAGCCGTCGCACCCTGGCGGCCGGAGCTGTCCTTCCCGCTGGAACGCGCCAGCCGCATCGAGGAAAGCCCGCAATTCTTCCGCATGCACGAAGTGCCCGGCGAGCCCAACAGCCTCACGCGCATCGACGTGCTGGAGACGGCAGGCGCCTGGGCCCGCTACCGCCTGTCGCCCGTGACGGGCAAGCGCCACCAGCTGCGCGTGCACATGGATGCCCTGGGCCTGCCGCTGCGGGGCGATGCCTTCTATCCGGAAGTGAACGACCCGCCGGAAGGCGACTTCTCCCGGCCGCTGCAACTGCTGGCCCGCGCGATCGCGTTCACCGATCCGGTCACGGGAGGCGCGCGCCGGTTCGAGAGCCGGCGGCAACTGGAGTGGCCGGTGGGTCGGGGCGGCTGACGGCTGTCGCCGGACGAACGGACCCAAGCCCGGGACGGAAACAAGGGCAGGGCGGTGCACCCCCTGCATGCGCCGCTACAGTGGAGCTCCCTGAACCCGACGCACAAGGAAATCGATCGATGCGCCTGCTCATTGCCCTGATCCTCCCCTGGCTCACTTTCTTCACCATCGGGCGCCCGGTCGCCGGCATCGTCTGCCTGATCCTGCAGATCACGCTGATCGGCTGGCTGCCTGCCACCATCTGGGCGGTGTACGCCCTGAGCCAGTACAAGACGGACCAGAAGATCGAGAAGGCCATGGGCCGCCGCTGACGGCGGACTGTTGACGACGCGGCAGCCGCCAACATGACGAAGCTGCGTTCCAGCCTGCCATCGAAGGCCTACCAGGCCGCGGAGAAGAAGGACCCGCAGGCCGCCCAGGCCGCGCAGAACCTGCTGCATCTGGGGAGCTGGAAGCGCTGAGGCGCTGAAGACCTCCAAGGCGGGCCGCCGAACCCGCTATGACACCGTCGGCAGGTGAGCGCCGGAGGAAGCCCGAAGGCCGGCATCTCACGTGCCGGTCTTTTTTCATTGGCCGCTCCGCCAAGCTCTACGAATGTTATTTGACATAATATACATCGTGTCTAGTAGCGGAAGTTTTGAAGAAGGCCGTTGCCGGCCCTCGAAACGTCTGCTTACACGGTGTGTGGTCGATCCCCAGAACTCCGTTGACGCACGCTGCGGACTCTAAGTACGTTTGCGCGGAGTGTCAACTCCAGGCCTTGTCGTGTCGAGCCGACGCTGGCCCAGCGCCGCGATCGCGCGCTACAAAACTGCAAGCAACGCCCCTGCGGTCAATCGTTCTCGTCATCCGATCCGCGACCCAGCACGCAGGAGCGAAACGGCAGGAGATCTGCGCTGGTGAAGGGAGGCTGCAGCTTCGTGTCGATGTCGGCCCTCAGCTCGTAGCCGAATTCTCGTGCTACCTCGACGGCTCGCCGGCGCGCAGCCGATGGGACGGTCGGCAGCACTTCATCGATCACTTCACTGAGGTTGCGCACGTAGAGCTCCCATACGGCTCCACTGCGGCCTCGAGCCCGGGCAGCAAGCTCCGCGCACCGGTGCGTCCATGAAGTCTCGTCGAACGCAGCCTGGCCGGCGTCGTCGGCTGCACTCATTTCCTGGCAACCTCCTCGTGTGGAGACATGGTCCCGAAACAGTGGTTCGCCGGGTCATCAGAAGCCGCGGAAGGCGTCGCAGCGGGGGGACTTACCGCAGTCTCTCGGCATTCCTGCGAACGACGTTCCTCTCGGATAGAGCGCATTTCCTGCTGCCACAGGTAGGCCAAGATCTGGCCAGTGCACGCAAGCGCCACGAAAAGCAGCACGGTTCCGAAAGCAAATCCGCGGTCGGGAGGAAGTGCGCGACAGCCGACCCGTCGCCGATGACGCATCAATAACGCGGTGTGCTCATGTTGAAGGGCCGGTTGCGGCTCTCCGGCCAATGCGTTGGGTTCCACCTTCAGTACCTCGACCTTCTGTTAAACAATCTTGAGAACTGGGTTGCTCGGCGGCACCGGCTGCACCCAGCGCGATGGCTCGACCAAGACGACACAGGACAGATGCCCGGCCACGCCGCCACGGCTGTGGATCGCGAAGCGCACGATATTTGTGCGGTTGGGACCCGGCATGTGCCAGCCGCACTTGATGACCTCGCGCTGCACGCGCGTGCCAAGCTCCTGGGCCTGGTCCTCGCTCACCGTCTCGCGCGCATACATCCTGAAGATCAGTGGCGACACGAGGGCCATGCCCTGCTCCACGAAATGCACCGCCGCGCCTGGTTCGTTGTACTTCAGCTCGCGTGACACCAGGCTCTGCTGGATCCACCGCAGAAAGGACACTGCGAGCTCGCTGGGCTCCGCCGCGGGCTTGTCGCTCTCCCGTGCAAGGCTCGGAAGCTTCTGCGCCAACAGCACCGGCTCTGGCGCCGCAGGCGACGTCGATGGAGTGGAGGGCGCGGTGCGGGGCATGATCTCCGGGAGATCCTCCAGTTCATCCGCCATGCGCCGGAACTCGGCGCTCACACTCTCGCGCCTTGGCATCGAAGCGTTTTTCGAAACCACCGCGTTCGGAGCGGACACTTTCGACGCCGCTGGCGCAGCCGCCGGCGGCGCCGTTGGCTCAGGCTCGGGCATGCCTGCGCCATCCTTACGCAATTGGCGTGTCGTCGTGCCCAGCACCGGAGCTGACGGTGAAAATGCAGGTCGTGCGTTCTTCTGACGCTTCAGCGCTGCTGCGGATTCCATCGGGTCGAGAAAATCCGAGGCGTCGACCAGGTATGCAGCCTCGTCGGGCTCAATGGCGGCCGGCCTTGCTGGCCCGCGAACTGGCGCATCCTCGGGTGCGCGCGCAGTCGCTGCAGGCTCTGCAGGCGCTGGCGCCCTCCCCGCCCTCGATTTGGCCTCGTCCGCCGACGGCGTTGCTCCAGGTGTCGGAGCAGCTGGCCGCGGCACATGCGGTGGATCAGCTTCACCAGGCCGACTCGCAGTTGTGGCAGGTTTGGCTGGCTTGGGCTTGTTGAACGTAGGCTCCCGCATTGCTGCGGCAAGCTTCGCGGACCTCCCATCAGTCTTCGACGCTGCAGCGACTGGAGGCTGCAGCAGTGGCGGGTTCGCTGGATCTCCGGCAGCTTCGGACGGGCCCTGCGATGGCGCAGCCGGCGCGCCTTTCGGTTCAGGTGCAGCAGGCTTACCTGGTGGGCCCCCATCCGATGCCTCGGCCTTGCGCTTCTCGCGCAGCTGCAGATGTCCGCGCATCGGTGCAGGGTACTTGCCTGCATCGGGGAAAAGCTTGGCCAGCGGAAACCGCAGCATCGCGAGCTCGTGCACGTAGCCGCCCTGCTCCGAGGCCTCGCTGCCCTCCTCCGCGTTGCCATGCACCGTCACATACCAGATCGCCTGTCCCGTCGCCGGGTTGAGCTCGATGGCGCCGTACTCCTGCCAGGTGTCGAACAGCCGGTCGTTCTTTGCCTCGCCAGGCACAGCCTCGTCCGGTTCGTGCGTCTTGATCCACTCGCGCACCGAGTCGGCCAGTCGCTTGGCCACGAACCATATCGCGCCGTCATAGACCCAGCCCGCCGCGCCGCTGCGATTGAGCGGGAGCGTGGATCCAGAACGCATCATCGAGGCCATGGCCTGCATCAGCAGATCGATCAGCGGAACGGCCTTGGCGGTCGAGAATCGCGCCTTGTGGCCGCTCAGCAGGGCCCGCTGCGTGGAGAGCTTGTCGGCCCGCTTGACGATCTGTGCGACGAGGCTGTCCTTGTCTTGGCCGCTCAGGTACTTCTCCAGAGCATCCAGGGACGCCGGCGTGTAGGCGAGGAATTGCAGGGCGGATTCAGGTGCGATGCGTGGGAGGAGTAGTTGCGCGAGGCGACCGTGCGCGCTGTAGTCGCGCTGGCTTTTTGGAGCGAAGTCCACCAGGTACTCGGCGGCCGGGCGCCGCCCGGCGATCTGCACCAGGCTACCGCCCGTTGCAGCCCAGCGGATGGAGTCAGCCATGCCGTCGCATCGCCATTGGATGCGCAGATCCGTCATGGGCTTCGCGATGTCGTGCAGCAGCGCGGCGAAGAAAACTACGTAGGTCCATTGGTCGCGCTGGGAGTCCACCTCCTCGATCTCACTTCCGCCCGGCAACAGATGAGCATTGCGCCAGGTCATCGCAGCCAGCAGCATCTCGATGGTGTGCGACAGCAAGCCGCCAGCGTGCGCGTGGTGATGGGCTTCAGAAGCGGGCATCAGCTGAACGAACTCGGCATAGCGATGAATGGCTGGCAGCAGATCCCGCTCCCATGTCTCACGCGATTGGTTCGACTTGCGCCAGATCTCCTGGATTGCCCGCGACGCCTGCACTGTGGCAAGCAGTTGCTCGGCGTCGAGCACTCGCAGCCAGCCCGGTTGGCTGCCTGCCACCAGCGGAAAGGTCGGCGCCGCACTGCCATGGCCTGCTGGCGGTGGGCCGGAAGAGGTCACCGCGGCCCCGGCCCCTGCATTGGCCGATGTTTCGGCAACCGCCCTACTCCATGGCAGGAGGCGTAGAAGTCGCGCTGCGACGGATTTCACAGCGTGCCTTGACCCTGCGCCAGCAGTTGGATGGAAGAGCGCCGGGCGCGATCGGGATTGCCGTCCTCTGGCATCCACGTCGCCATGTCTTCACCTTCACGGCCCTCGGCCAAGAACTCAAGAAACGGCTGAACCAGCGGATCCCACACCACTCGCGGCCGGAGGTCCGGCCCACTCCAGTCGCTGCAAGTGTGAACGAAAGGTTGCTCCAGGATCGCGGCCACGATATTGCGCCAGGAAGAGTCCCGTGACGATGCCGCTTGCCGAGCAGCGAGCGGTGTGTCTGCAGCCTGCTGGAGGACGATCTGGCGCACGCACAGGGTGGGATCGAGTTCCTCCTCCAGGTGCTTCTCCAAGCCCTCGAAGCGTCCAAGCCAGTGCAGCAGTACCGCAACCTTGTCGGCAAGGCCCAGCTGGGCCATCCCATCAACAATGGCGTACACGGCGCAGCCGCGATCCATAACGTCGCGTCCCAGGTACGGCAGATCCTCGGAAGGCCGCACGGGCAGGTGTTGCGAAAACAGCGAGGGGTGGCGTGCGGGCTCGTCCATGCGTGGACGATAGTGAGCAGGCAGGGGGGCGTCAGCCGTAAACCGCAGAGATGCGAAGCACGGTTCTCGCTTGAATTCCAAACGATAATATGTTAGGGGATGCCCTCAATTTCTTTTGACATCGCATAACATTGTTTTATAGGAGTTCAGATTGCGTCACAACAATGATGAGCAAATGTACTTTGCTATTTTTGTCATTCTTGCAGTCATTGCTGCAATTGGAGTCTGGAAGTTTTCCCAGCTTTTAGGATTAGATATGGGTACAGGGCTGCGAATAATCGTGGGAATCTTCATACTGAGCGTTGTTTTCGGGATAGTGTGGACGCAATTTGACCTTGGAATCGGGGCAACATTACCGCTGGCGCTCGCCGGTCTGTGGATGGTCTTCTGGCCTGCACTCGACGTTTGGGCCACGCCGAATGTGCCTAGTTTTATGCTGGATCGCGCCGAGCCGCGATGGTTTGCGAGTTGGTACGTGAAGGCTGGCGGGCTACTCGCAATCCTCGGCATTGGATATGCTCCGTGGTATTTTAGGGACCGCTAAAAATTTACATGGCCTCGGTGAGAATTCTCGGTGTAACCAGCCAACGGCAGAAGGCGTGAGGCCGCACCCACCAGGCCGACAATTTTCAAGATTGTGGGTGCGACCGAGGCTATCACGAAGTGCTGTGACGCATGCCTGCAAGCCACTGAAATTGACCCCATGCCCAACCTGTTCGATTAGAGCGAGCCCGAGAACGCTCCAGAGCTATTCGCTCACTATCCTTCGGTCCTCTCGTGGGCGCAGGACGAGCGTTGGCGCCTGGCTACGGCCCGCTGCTCAGCTTCAAACGCTGATCGGTTGGCGTCCGCCAGATCGACATCACCCCAACGCCTAACTTCGGACCAACTCACCGGGGAGCTAGCTTGACGTTGTAGGCGCGAGCATGCCCTGGCGCGCAAGGTATCAGGCAGAGCCTGGATGTCGTGCTCGCTCAGATAACCATCGAGACGGAACATAACTACTTGAAGCGCAAAACAGAGTGTCCCAAAAACCGTCAATTGAACGGCGACGTAAGCCAGCCAATGCTCTCCCATCGCCGCGTCATCCGTTTGGCTAGGCGGGACGAAGCCCCAAAGAAGAACCAGAAAGCCGACCCACGCAATGCCGTAGAAAGCCGCCAGCAAAGGCAAGCGGTCCGAGTTGTAGATGCGAAGTAGTCTGTGGATAGATATCATGATTGGCATGCCCTTAGTTGTTGCAGATGAAGTGTCGCTCGGAGAGTTTGGCCGACCTCGTACTTCGGGTCGGAGCGGCCGAAGCTCTTGATCTTGCCGACCGGCACGGACGGCGGTGCGACGAATCAAAAGCTCTTCCAGCTCTTTTTATAAACCGATTTTTTTTGATGGATGAATAGGAGCAAGGTGGCGCTACGTGCTACGTAGCGCGGAATTGCTCTTGCGCCAGTCTCTTATCTCTTGCAGCCCACGTAGTCGCAGGCCAGGCGATCTGCCATGATTTGTTGCGTTTGCCCTAGCGCTCTTCGTATTGCTTCAAGTTCTTCCCCCGTGATCAGCTTTACTCTTGCCAACCTGCCTATGTCGTGTTCCCTCGTGATCTGATACGAATACGCAGATCAGCCACCTCCTTGGATTGCAGCAGTTCCGTAGAGGAAATTTTAGGTACTTGCTCCTTCGCTCGCTGTAACACGTCGTGGCCATTAATTTTGCCAATCTTTTCCAATATGTGTGCAAAATAAACGACGAAATCCCAAATTTCAGGTTTTTTCAAATGGATTATAGCAATGCCAACGTAATCATCGAAACCGTCATGTTGCCCCAGTTCCGACAAATGAATTGCTGCATCCTGTCGATCGCCATTGTGTCCGCGCGAATGCTCATCTTTATCCCTCTCTATCTTGCCTTCCCAATTTAGATAATCGGCAGCCATACCCGCGGCAAAAACGAGGACGGCGCCGATAGTTGCCTCGTGGGTCATTTGCGATGGCAGATGCCAAATGGTATGCCCCATGGAAGTATTTGTCGCGATGCAAGATATTTCAGACACCGAAAATCCTACCGCCATTGCCATGACGGCATGGCCGGCCTCGTGGTAAGCCACAATCTGGCTCTGTGGACGGAAATGCTGGTGCATTATAAACTTTCATTCAGGTTGTCGACATAAGTCTGGTATACCAGCGCACGCAGTCGAGCGACTGCATCAGGCAATAATGTGTAGGCTGCACCAATAAATCCGCTCGCAAATACAAGAAAGTCTAACTCTGCTGACGTGGGGAAACCAAGTCTCCCTGCAGTCGCGGAAAAGACTTGTATTCCGTCCCTGGCAACAGTGATGTGCTTCAACTGCAGGCCCTTTCATAAAAAATGCACACGTCGCGATCATAGCCGGCATCGATTCAGAAGGTTTATCGGCTGTGGCAGCGTGCACACGCGGAAGCCTACGTCTGAGCCATCCTTTCTGGAGAGGGGTAGCACGCCTCGTGCTACCCCTCTCCAGTAGCCCGTAAACGCCATTTGCCAGTACCGGTAAGTCCTTTGCGCATGCTCCTCAATTATGAGGAGCATGCGCGCCCTTTGGATTGGGCCCCTAACCCGTAGGAGGCCTTTCCCCGTAGCAAGCAGCCCTCTGCTTGCCGCAGTTTCATTCCTTTCCGCCCAGCCATTTCCGCTCCTAGTTGTCAAGCGTAAATCGTGCGCCATGCAAAGAAGGGTTCTCGATTGAGGGGACTCGTCCGCATGCGGAGGATTCAGCCCTGGAAACGCACTGCGAATCCCCCGGGCCGTCGCTTCTCCCGCCCTCTCCTCCCTATGTATTGGCGGCCCGGGCTTCTTTTATTCCCAAGGAATTGCCCTGACCCATGACACGGCACCTGACCCGTTGCCTCGCGTCCGGCGTGATGCTGCTGCTGCAGTCCGCCGTGACGCACTCGTCTCCCGCTCTCGTGGACGGCAACACGCGCGTGATGCTGGGCCGCTACTCCACCGCCGAGGCCGTACCTCAGCAGAGCCTGAGCGAGCCGCTGGAGCTCGTCGCGCAGATTACCTTTCCTCGCGAGCAGGTGACAACGGTCGGTGACGCGATCGAGTACACGTTGCTGCGGACCGGCTATGCACTGCCGGAGCGGAATGGCCTTCCGGCCGATGCGCAGCAATTTCTCGCTCTGCCGTTGCCCGAGGCTCAGCGCACGCTCGGACCGTTCAGGGTGCAGGACATTCTCAACGTCCTGGTCGGCAAAGCCTGGCGGTGGCAGACCGACCCGGTGACACGCCGCGTCTGGTTCACGTTGGTGAACGGACCGACGCCGCGGCAGCTCCAGCCGATCGTGTCGCCCGCGCCCCTCGCAAAGCCGTAGGGAGACAGCGATGACCGCAACCGACGACTTCGACCGTACGCAGGAGCAGCGCCGATTGGATGACGAGCGGCGCCGCCAAGAAGAGGCACTGCCCGTGGCACCGCCGGAATATCTGTGGCTGCACGATGCCGAAGGCAGCGGTGCGCACGGTGATGCACGCCGTCCGCTGCGTGCGGATCCGGAACTTGGCGACGAGGCCATCCCGGAAGAACCTGCCTCAGCAGCGCCGTCCACGAAGGCCAGCGAGCGTCCCGTGAAGGCGGTCACCGCCACGCCGAAGCGGACTCTCGGCCTGCGCATTCTGCTGACTGCGAGCCTATGCGGCATCGGCCTCCTCATTTACCTACAGATGGCTCCGAAGCCCGCGGCGACCGTCGATCTGTTGGGCTCGTCGCTACCGTCGGGCGGGCTGCCCGAACCCACCTCGGCAGAAGTCGATCCAGCATTCGATCCACGCCTGGGCGGCCCTGACGCGCGCGTGCCCCGCACTCTTCCAGCAGCGATCGACCTCGGTCATGGGGGGGGAGCGCAGCCCGCAGAGGCGGCCACCACGGGCCCCAGGCCGGCAGCGTCCGGTCCTGAGAGCCAGCAACGCGTTGCACCCACGGAAGAGCTCGTGCAGAGCCCATCTGTTGCAGCGCCTCACGCCGCATCGGCGCCGCCCGCGAAATCGCCGTCATCCGAGGCCACGACGACCGCCGAACTTCAGGAGCAGTTGCGTACCACGCAGGCGCTGGTGGCGGCTCTGACGAAGCAGCTGGCGGATCTGCAGAAGGCGCAGGATGTCCGCGCTCGTGCACGCCCGGCTGTGGAGGCCGCTGCGCCCGCGCCCGTGGTTGCAACAGCATCCCCGGTGCGTACTGTGGCGCAGCCTCGGCCCGCCACTGCACGTGCTGCGCGAGTCAGCGCGCGTGCGGCTGCCGCGCGGACCGCCGTCGCCGAAGCTCCACAGTCTCCGGCGGCGCGCCAGGCGAAGCCCGTAGTGCCCCTCGGCGGGCAGCTGGTCGCCGTCGACATGTGGAATGGTGAGCCCTCGGTAGTCGTCGCTTCGGGCTTGGCCGGCGATCGACGGCTCCGCGTGCTGCGGCCTGGTGATGTCGTCAATGGGCTCGCGCTCAAGTCCGCGGATCCCGTGTCGAAATCCGCGACGTTCGCCGCGCCCGGCAGCGCCGGGCTCACCCTCTACGTGAGCCAGGGCGGATGACCATGCGCAGCTTCACTGCGATGACGATCGCCGCCGCCACGCTCATCGGCTCTCCACCCGCGTTGGCACAGGTGCGCACCGGCCGGACCGCAGAAGCGAGCTCGACTGCCTCGACATCGTCCACGTCGCGCACGCAGGCCGAATCCACGGACCTGCAGGTGCAGCAGATCTGGGGCCTGACGGCAGAAGAGATGCGCCGCGCCAAGGTGCTGGCACTCGGGCCACGCGGGAGCTTTTCCGTGGACAAGCTCAGTCCGCTGGAGATCCTCGGGATCCATGCCCGCACTGATGCGGAGCGGCGTCAATACGCTGAGCGCCTGGCGCGGATCTTCCACGAGGACGTTGCGCGGTCCATTGCCTGGGAGCGCGAAATGGCCGCTGCCATGGCGCGGCTGTACCCCAACGAGCCGATGGTCAGCTACGAAGGTCTGCCGCGGGTGCAGAGTTCCGTGGGCGCCGCAGACGTCGCCAATGTGCCGCGTAGCCAGATCCTGGAGCAGCCGTCGCTTTCGCCGCAGGTGCCCGCCCGCCGATGACGATGCAACGAAGAAGCATTCTTCGCGCTGCTGCGTTGTTGACCGGGCACCTGCCCGGCCTGGCCGCTGCTGCAGCGCAGGGCCGCGATGGCGCAGACGTCGCCCTGCAGATCATCCACGACAGCGGCCGCGGCGTGCCGATGGCCCCTTACCTCGCCCAGCTGGCCGGCGATGCCGATGACCCGGGCGCCCTCTCCGGCGTCCCCTTCCCATTCGTGAGCCGCCGCCTGCGCGGCGGCGTGCTGCAGGTGGAGGGCACGGCGGTGTTCCGGCCCGAATGGCTGACCGAGGCCGTGTTCGTAGTCGCCGCCGACGACGTGTCGTTCCGGTGGCTTGCGTTCAACCATGCCCGCTTGGTGCAGATGAAGGCAGTTGGGGTGGTGGTCCAGGCCGGGACCGCTGCCGCCTACCAGGTGATGCAGCGGTTGGCCCGCCCAATGCGCCTGGCTCCGGATTCGGGCGAGTGGATGTCCGAGCGGCTGGCCGCCGCCGGCGCCGGCGTCTACCCTGTTCTGGTGCAGACGGATGGTCGTGCGTACCAGATCTTGACGCAGGACACCGGCCCTGCTGCTTCGGAACGGTCATCGCTGGAGCAGCCTATGCCTGCCCACGTCCAGAAGCTGCCCCGGCAGGGGGGAGGGCGTCGATGAGCGAGGCGGTCATGGAAGGCCTGCTGCGGCCTCCGGTCGAGGGTTGGAGCGCCGCCACGGCCTACGGCATCGCGGGCGTAGCAGTGGCCGCGCCTTGGGCACTGATGATGCCGCAGCCGCTCGGCCTGGTGACCGGTGCCATCGCCGCCGCGTTCGGCACCGTCCGGGCTCGCGAGGCGCTGCATGTGTATCGATACCAGCGCGGCCTGAAATTCACCAAGATCACGCGCGTCGCCCCGCACAGGCTCCCCGTGACACGCGAGCACCTGTACCTGGGCGAAGGCTTCGAGTGGACGCAGAAGCACACCCAGCGCAAGCTCGACACCCAGGCCAAGAAGGTGCAGGAGTACGTCAAGCCGAGCAGTATGGAGCGGCAACTTGCGGAGGCGGGCGAGCGCATCCGCAAGTGGGTGGACTCAAGGCCCAAGGATCCTGTCCGAAACGCCGTGCGCGCAGCGGTAGACCTGGGCGGCACCGCCAACCCGTTCGCCACGGGCGTGGACCTCGGCGGGAACCCGATCCTGCACGGCGTTGGCGTGCTCGAAGAGCGTTCGGTCAAGCTGCGGCAGGCCTCCCGGTCAGGCCATATGCTCGTGATGGGCACCACGCGGGTCGGCAAGACCCGGCTGCTCGAACTGCTCTCTACCCAGGACATTCATGCGGGCTATGTGGTCATCGTGATCGACCCGAAGGGCGATGCCGAGCTCATGCTCCGCATGCAGGCGGAGGCGCGCCGCGCCGGACGCGAAGACAGTTTCTACCTGTTCCACCTCGGGTATCCGGAGATCAGTGCCCGGTACAACGGGATCGGCAATTTCGCGCGCATCACCGAGGTGGCAGGCCGGGCAACGAACGCCCTGCCCTCGGCCGGCAACTCTGCGGCGTTCAAGGAGTTCTCCTGGCGGTTCACCAACATCGTCGCCCAGGCGCAGGTGGCGCTGGGCCGCATCCCGACTTACGAGACGCTGCTCAAGGATGTGACCGGGATCGACCCACTGTTCATGGACTACGCGAACATGGTGTTTCGCAAGCTCGCGGCCGAGGGGCGGTTCGCCGACTACGAAGACCGGCTGCAGGATCTGCAGAAGGCCATCCAGGCGAAGAAGGCGCCGGTACCGCGCAGCCTCGCGGACCGCGCCCCCGAGCTCGTGGCCATGTACCTGTGGATCAAGGAATCCCGGCTCGAGGACAAGGTGCTGCTCGGCCTGGCCGCGGCCTTCTCCTACGAGCGGTCCTTCTACGAGAAGATCGTCGCGTCTCTCGGGCCGTTCCTCGAAAAGCTCACGTCGGGCGCGGTGGGCAAGCTCATCTCGCCGGATTACTTCGACCCGGACGACAAGCGGCCCATCTTCGACTGGATGACGGTGTTCCGCCAGGGCGGCATCGTCTACGCCGGCCTGGATGCACTCTCGGACTCCGTGGTGTCGTCGGCCGTCGGCAACTCAATGCTGTCCGACCTGGTCTCCACGGGCGGCAAGCTCTACAAGACCGGCCTGAATCCGCACAGCCAGGACGGCAAGCTCCAGCTGCCCACGGTGTGCTGCCACTTCGATGAGGTGAACGAAATCGCCGGTCCCGAGTTCGTCCCCATGGTGAACAAGCTGGGCGGCTCGGGCTTCAGGATCACGGCCTACACCCAGTCCATGTTCGACATCGAGGCCAAGGTGGGCGACAAGGCCAAGGCCGGCCAGATCATGGACAACTTCAACCATTTGGTCATGCTCCGCGTGCGGTCCGTCGCCACGGCCAACCTCATGGCCGAGCAGCTGCCGCAGGTGAACGTGGTCCACCTCACGCCGATGAGCGGCGTGAGCGACACGGCGGCCAAGGGCGACGGCGTGGACTTCCTGTCCCGCAACGACGACATCGTGACCTCGGTGAAGTCGCCGCTCTTCGAGGCTTCGGACATCCTGGAGCTGCCGCAGGGGCAGGCATTCGCGCTGCTCGAAGGCAACAGGCGTTTCAAGATCCGCATTCCGCTGGCGGACACCACCGACGACCCCTTTATCCCCCAGTCCCTCAAGGTGGTCGCAGAGGACATGAAGCGCCGGTACCGCACCAGCGAGCGGTGGGCCGCGGAAACCGACTGGCTGGGCACGCAGCCGCTGGGTGCCGGCGCCGCCGGGCTCATCGATACGCGCCTTGCGGACGACGACGGCGATGACGACGCTGGCACTGCGGCAGTCCACGGCACGCACGCATCGGCGTTGTCGCACAGCGCGGTGATGGGCAACCTCATGGGGCACCAGCAATGACGCCGGCACCGCCTCCCAAGTCGCAGGCCGTGGGTCCCGTCGGGCTCGCGTTCAGCGTCTCCTTCGGCCTGGTCAGCGTGGCCGTGGGCGCGTGGATCGTCGGCATGCTCATCGAGATCGGGGGCGGCTACTTCCTGTGGAAGGGCCAGGGGATCCGGCACGCCCAGTCTCTGGTCCAGCAGGACCTGGAGTACATCGCGGCCGCGCCGCGCAGTCTGCTGGTGCGCGACACCGTGGCCTTCTCGCTGCAGCTTGCCGGATGGGTGCGCATGCCCTACGAAAAGCTCGGCGTGCTGCGCTGGTACCAGCGCATGCATGCACCGTCCACCACAGCGCCGGCGGCGATGCCGCTCACCGGCCAGACGGTTGCCCCCCAGCTGCGCGGGATTGGCGTGGCCACGGCGGACGCCGCGCGCGTCCTGTCCGAATGGCTCGTCATCAGCATGTTCGTGGCTCAGGACGTTCTGCTGCGCATGGCGATCGGCGCATTTGCCATGCCGGCCTTCGTGCTGGCCTGCCTCATCGGTGTGGTCGATGGCCTGGTGCGCCGCGACCGCCGGCGCTGGACCGGGGGCCGCGAGTCGTCGTTCGTCTACCACCACGCCAAGCGCTACACGGGCTGGGCCCTCACGGGGGGATTCGGCCTCTACCTCTCTTGGCCGTTCGGCGGCTTCAACCCCGCGCACATGGTGCTGGTCTTCACGGTCCTGGTGGCCGTGACGCTCTCCACCACCGTGGGCGCTTTCAAAAAGTACGCATGAAGAAGGAGAAACCCATGAAACCCGCCCGCAAGCTCTTCGCCCTGATCGCGGCCGGCATCCTGGTCACCACGGCGACCGCCTGGGCCGGCGTGAGCGACGACGAGCTCGAACGGGAGCGCCTCTCGCGCATCGCGGCCGAGATCGAGCAGGTCCAGGCCATGGTGAGCGAGGCCGAGCGCTCCGCCCCGACCGGCCAGCGGGTGAAGTTTCGCTACGACTGGCTGCTGCGCGACCTGGAAATGCTGCGCCAGGGCATCGTCACCCACGTCGACACGCCGCGCCAGCCACGGCCGGTCACGCCGCTGCGCGGCGACTACCGCCAGTGAGACGAGCACAGGACCTGATCCATGTACGGCGACATGAAGGCGGCATTCCTGCAGGGCTCAGGCGTCGATCCGAGCCGGATGAAAGCCGTGTTGATCGCGATCGTGTTCGCGGCGATTTTCATCGTCGCGGGATGGATTGGGCAGCAACTGGCGGAGGCCTACGGCGACGGTCAGTTGGACAAGTCCGACCTATACCAGGCGCTCATCGCGATCTGCGCCCTTCTCCTGGTCATTTTTTCGTTCCTTGCCTGGCTGTGAGCCAGTCCATGTCTTTGTTCGTGAAGGGAAAACCCATGAAATCCATCCGCCATGTTGCAACCCTCGCCGGCCTGGTGATCGCCACCAGCGTCCACAACGCCGCCATGGCCGCTTTGCCCAACATCCCGAAGCCTGCAGGAGGTGGCATCGGTGGTGCCTCCGTCCAGGACGGAGACTGGCTGTCGATGATGGGAGCCTACTTCAAGGTTGGTTTCACCATCCTCGGCCTCGTGCTGGGTGCGTTGGCGTTCTTCGCTGTAATCGCGGGTGCGCTCAAGCGCTGGAAGGAGTACAGCGATGGCCGCGTCCACCTTGGGGAGCTGAAGGAGTTCCTGATCGTTGGCATCGTCGTCGTGGTGTTCATCATCATGATGGTCAACTACGCGATGCAGACGCTCGCCTGATCGTCCATGCCGAACGCCGTCCAGCCGGGTGCAGGCGTGCCGCCTGCGCCCCTCACCGACCGGGTGAATTCCGAGCCGCCCATCGTCAATGGAATGTCTGCGACCGAAGCGAGCTACGTTGGGGCCGCAGCCTTCGTGGTCAGCCTCCTGCTCGGCGTGCTTCTGTACGCCCTGACGGGGTATTGGTACTTCATCTTCGGCATCTCCATCATCGGACCGCTCGCGGCCCTGTGGTACGCCTCCCTGTACCTGCAACAGGTGAAGCGGAACAAGCCCGAAGGCTGGTACGTCCAGGCCGCGCGCCTGTGGCTCACGGGTGTCGGGTTCGGCCGCGGCGCATATCTCCGCCACGACGGATTCTTCGATCTCGGCCGGAGGCTGGACTTCGAGCCGGTACGCCATCCCGGCCCGACTAGCGATGGCGCCAGCGGACCCCGCAACGTTTCCAACGCACCGCACGAACAGCCATGAGCAGTGGTCAATTTCTCGACGCCCTGGCGTCCGAGCGGCGGCACAACGACCGCCTCACGAAGACCATGGCGGGCGTGATCGCGCTCGGCATTGTCAGCACCTGGTTCGCCTGGCGCCAGCCGAAGTCGGTGGACGTCCACCTGGCCCCCGACGTGCGGGCTGGCGACACGGTTCGCGTCAGCGATGGTCGATCGCCGGTGCCGTCGCCCAACGTTTACGGCTTTGCCTACTACATCTGGCAGCAAGTCAACCGCTGGCAGACCGACGGAGCCCAGGACTATGGGCAGCAGATTTTCAATATGCAGTATTACCTCACGCCGCGATGCCAGGCCCAGCTGCAGGCGGACATGGAACTGCGCCAGGGCAAGGGTGAGTTGCGCCGGCGCACCCGGCAGATCTCCGAGATTCCAGGCTTCCCGTACAGCGAGAACCGCGTACTGGCTGACGGCCCCGATGCCTGGACCGTACTGCTGGACATGCAGGTCACCGAGACCTTCGGCGGGCAACCGGTCAAGGACGTGTTTATCCGCTATCCGCTGCGCATCGTGCGCTTCGATGTGGATCGCGAGCGCAATCCCTGGCACCTCGCCCTGGACTGCTTCGGCGCGAACCGCCCTGCCCGCCTGAACCCTGCGGATCTCAAGCCAGGTGCCGACGTGCGTATCAGCGTGCAGGCGCCGCGCCTGCCCGGGACGATTTCGCCTTCCAGCCTGCCGCGAGATATGGCTGTTGATTAAGGCCGACCACCGATCATGTTTCATCCCAACCACTGTCTCCGTCGCCCCGTGTTGGCGCTGATCGTCGCTGGCTCTGCCGCGCAGCTGCAGGCACAACAAGTCGAGCCGCTCAATGTCAGCGCGCCGCCGGCCGACCTGATCAATCCCGGAAAGCCTGCCACCCCGTCCGCCACACCTGTGGAGCCCGTGGATCTCGGCCAAGCACCAGCCAATAGCGGAAAACCGGCTCGGCCCGCACAAAACACCGTCGCCGGCATGAGCCTGCCGGCCCCCCTGGCCGGCACGGGCGGTCCGTCGATCGCCCGCGCAGCTGCTGCGCGCGCCACGCTGCGAAGCGTGGGCCCGGCGCCGCTTACGGGCAGTGCCGCTGTCCCGGCCGAGCGGGCGGTGTTTGCCCGCGAACCCGTACGGGTGAACCTCACCGTGGGGCAGGAACGGCTGGTCACGCTGCCTGCCGACGCTCTGTTGCATGTTCCGAACGACATCGAGGCGGTGGCGCGATTGGAGTCGATCGGCGGCACGCTGTACGTCACGGCCTTGGTGCCGTTCACGCCCATTCGCATCGTCGCCGAGCTCGTGGACAGCGGGCAGCAGATTCCCCTGGACCTCGTGGCCAGCAAGGCGTCCGAAACTGGCGCGGCGGGTGGCGAACTGCAGGTGTCCGTGGTGGAGCCCGGCACGGTCGCGCATCCCACCGCCGTGGATGGCATGGCGGGCGGTGCACGAGCTGCTACGTCGCCGGAGGTGGACATGGTGCAGTTGACAAGATACGCCGCGCGGCAACTGTACGCGCCGCGCCGCCTAGCGACTCCCCTTGCGGGCGTGAGCCAGGTCTCCGTGAGCAGCGACGAATTGGCTGGGTTGGTGCGCGGTGCTTCCGTCCAGGCCGTTCCGGTGGCGCAGTGGCGGGCCGGAGGTCTGTCCGTCACCGCGGTGCGCATCACCAACCGTTCGCGCGTCCCGCTCGAGGTGCCGCTGGAAAGTCTGCGTGGGCGCTGGCTCGCCGCGACGGCCCAGCATGGCCGGCTCGGGGCCGCTGGCAGCGATACCGACACCACTGCGCTCTACTTGGTGTGCGAGCGCGCCTTCGAGTCCTGCTTGTGAGGTGATTCATGGCCGTGAAGAGCAATCGTTTCATCCCCATCCTCGCCATCGCCGCGATCGCGATTGTGGTCACCATCTTCGCGATGAACCGCAGTGCGGCACCGGCGTCCGAGCCGATGAAGGCCGTGCCGCTACCCAAGACCGCGGGAGCCGACGAGGACACCCCGGCCGAAACGCTGGCCACCGTGGTCGCGTCAAACCGGGAACTGCGGCAGGACGTCCAGCGCGTGCTACGAGAGAACGAGGAACTGCGGCGCCAGGCCAAGCCGGGCGGCACGGCCGCGCCGGCGGCCAGCGCGGATCCGGCCGCGCCACCGGCCGCGTCCGACCAGCCGGCGCCACTCCGCTCGGGACGGCCAGGCGGTGGCGCCGTCGACGTGATCGCGAATGCTTGGGGCAACGCTACCGACACGCTCGGTTCGCTGGGCAGGCATTCGGCAGCGCCGGTCGACGGTGCCGCCGCGCAGGACATGCCGATGGAGGGCACGGCGGGTGCCGTGGGCTACAAGGTCGTCCCGCCGATGGGCTACGTCGCGCAGACACAGAACAACCAGGGCATGACCACCACCCGCTATGTGCGCAGCCCGGGCAGCGCTACCGCTGCGGCAGCAGCGGCTGCCGGTGCCGGTGCCTCTGCAGGCAACGGCAGCGCGGCGCGCGCTGCCCAGGCCGCGGCCGAAAAGCCCGAGGCGGAGCCGTATTTCACGCTGCCGGAGAACTCCACGCTCACCGGCGTGACGGCAATGACCAGCCTCATTGGACGCGTGCCCGTGAACGGCCGCGTGACCGATCCAATGCAATTCAAAGCCATCGTGGGCCGGGAGAACCTGGCGGCCAACGGCTGGGAGCTTCCCGAGGATCTCGCCGGCATGGTGGTGACCGGCGTGGCGATCGGCGACATGGCGCTGTCCTGCACGGAGGGCAAGGTGCGCAGCATGACCTTCGTCTTCAACGACGGAACCATCCGCACGATCTCCGCTCGCCGCTCGGGGTCGTCCACCAACGGGGCACTCGGCTCAGGCAATACCAGCGATCTTGGCTTCATCAGCGACCTGCACGGCAACCCCTGCATTCAGGGCAAGTTCGTAACCAACGCTCCAGCTTATCTGACCGACATCCTCGGCGCGAAGGGTCTGGGCGTGGCGGCCGAGGCGCTGGCCCAGGCGCAGACGACCACGCTCAACCGCGGCGACTCGACATCATCGACCGTCACGGGCAATGCGGGCAGCTTCGCCCTGGGCCGCATGGGATCGGGCGCAGCCGACGAGCTCACGCGCTGGCTCACCGAGCGCCTCAAAAGCAGCTTCGACGCGGTGGTCACGCCGGCCGGCCAGCAGCTGGTCGTGCACCTGGACACCGAGGTCGCGATCGACAAGCCCGCAAACGCGCGAAAGATCTTGCACCGTACCCAGTCCTCCAACGTCCTCTCAGGAGCCCGCTATGGCCTCGAATAGCCGCGTCCTCGCTGCCCTGTCGCTCTCCGCCGCCCTGCTGGCCGGCTGCTCCGTCAGCGGCCCTCGGGAAAGCCCACTCAAGGATGTGACCGAAGGCAGTCCCACGGTGCTGGACGTCTACCGCGGCAAGGCCACCGGCGGCGCGCCGGAGCACTCCCGGTCCACGCCTCGGGACCGGCTGGTGCAGGACGCGCTCGCGCGCCCTGTCGCAGCCGACGATGGGCGGAGCCAGCGCTATTGGTCGGCCGTCGAGCCCATGCAGCAGCGTTTCGCCCGCCTGCCGAACCCCGATCTGGTGATGGTCGTGTACCCGCACTTGGCGAGGGGCAAGTACCCGGTGCCGGGTTACGTCACGGTGTTTCCGATGTACGAGCAGACGGAATACGCCCTGCCTGGCGAGGTGCAGGAGGATCTGCAGCGCGGCCGCGCAGCTTTCCGGGGCCGCTTGCCTTCCGAAGGAGGCCGTCGATGAAGAAGTGGTTCGACGTGCTGCTCGGCCGCTCCGCGCGGGAGAGCGGTGAACGCGCTGCGCCATCGGCCGCGGCCTCCGGCGCTACCGACAAGCCCATGACCGCGGCGGACCGCCGAAGAATGGCGGCCAGACCGCCGTCGTTCACCGAGCTGCTGCCCTACGTTTGCTACTCGCCGGCGGAGCAGGTGTTTGCCATGCGCGATGGCGCCACCCTGGGCGCCATGTTCGAGCTCAGTCCGGTGGCCACCGAGGCGCAGCCGCTCACTTACCTGCAGGAGCGCGCCCGCAAGGTTCAGGAGGCCCTGCAGGCGCTTCCCGAGGCCGACGGCTCGCCCTGGATCGTGCAGTTCTTCCTGAGCGATGACCGCAACGTCGAGATCCTGAACCAGCAGCTGCACGACTACATCCTGTCTCAGCACAAGGACAACCCGCGGCGGGCGCAGGAGGTCATTTCCTCCGAGTACACCCAGTCCGTCCTGGCCGAGATGCGCAAGCACTTGGACCAGGTGTCGCGCCCGCAGGGCCTGTTCACCGACACCCTCGTCACCGGCCAGGTCTGGCGGGGCCAGACGCGCCGGGTGCGCTGCTGCATCTACCGCAAGTTCACCGGCCTGGCGAGCGAGCCGGCAGCACCGATCAAGCAGATGGAGGCCGTGGCCACGACGTTGCTCGCAACTTTTACCGAGGCGGGCGTCACCGCGCGCCGCTGCAACGGCCGCGACTTCTACGAATGGCTCCTGCCCTTCTTCAATCGCGATGTTCCGTGGGCTCCCACGCCGGGTGAACTGCTGCAGAAGGCGCCCTACCCCGGCGAGATGCCTGAAGGCATGTTCGACTGGGACCTGGCCGAGTCACTCTCGCTCAGCCAGCCTCGGGCCGACGTCGATGCCGGTCTCTTCGAGTTCGACGGCGTGCCGGTGAAAGCCCTCACGCTGCAGAGCCTGCGAGGCCAGCCTTCCATCGGGCACTTCTCCGCGGAGCTCACCAGCGGCAAGGAGAGCTATGCGCGTTTCGACCGGCTGCCGCCCGGATCCATGCTGTCGATGACGATCACGGTGACGCCGCAGCACCTCGTGGAGCGGAAGGTGGAGCGGACCCGCGACAAGTCCCGGGCGAAGACCGCCATCGCCATGGAGGCGCACGCCGAGTGCGAGCGGGTGCTACAGCGCATGGTGAATGGCGACAAGCTCTACCCGATGTTCGTCACGCTGTACCTGACGGGCCGCGATCGGACCGAGCTCGACGCCGCGATCTCGGAGGTCAATGCGCTGCTCGTGCCCACCGGCATGCGCTTCGTCGATCCGCGCCAGGACTTGGTGCCGCTGGACAGCTTCGTGCGGGCGTTGCCTTTCAACTTCGACCCCGAATTCGATCAGCGCTACATGCTGCGCTCTCGCCTCACGTTCGCGAGCCACATCGCCGCGATCGCGCCCGTGTACGGCCGCTCCCGCGGCACGCCGCACCCCGGCATGTGGTTCTGGAACCGCGGCGGCGAACCCCTTTTTATGGATCCGCTCAACAAGCTCGACCGCAAGAAGAACGCGCACATGCTCGTGCTCGGGCCGACCGGCGCGGGCAAATCCGCGACGTTGAATTACCAGGCCATGTTTTCCATGGCCGTGCATCGCCCGCGCCTGGTGATCGTGGATGCCGGCATGTCGTTCGACCTGCTGGTGAAGGACATGGCCGCCAAGGGACTTTCGGTGCACAGAGTGCGGCTGACCATGGACTGCGAGGAGTCCCTGCCGCCTTTCGTGCACGGTGCCCGGCTGCTGCAGGACAAGGAGATCATGGATTCCTTCCACGCCGCAGAGTCCCAGGCGAAGCGCAATGCGGGCCTGAGCGTGGACGAGGCGGCGGACGGCGCCAAAAGCTCGAAGATCATGGAGACCGTTGACACGGTGATCGACGCCCAGGCTTCGGACCCGGACGGCGACGACGACGGTGTCGATGAGAAGCGGGATCTGCTCGGCGAGATGCTGATTGCCGCCATCATGATGATCACCGGCGGCGAAGCGGCGGAGGTCGCGCGTATGAGCCGTGCCGACCGATACCTGGTGACCCGGGCCATCATCAAGGCGGCGGTGCAGGCATCGAAAGACGGCCACAAGCATCCGCTGACCCAGGATGTCGCCATCGCCCTCATGGCGATGCACAACGACCCGACCCTCTCGGCGCACCGCCAGGCGCGGGCCGAAGAAATGGGGCAGTCGATGATGACGTTCACCCAGGGACTTCGCGGCAAGCTCTTCAACCGCCACGGAGGCGACTGGCCAGACGCCGACGTGACCCTGGTGGAGATGGGCACGCTCACGAAGGACGGCTATGGGGATGCGCTCGCCGTCGCCTACACCAGCCTGATCGATTCGGTCCAGTCGCGCGGCGAGCAGTTCCAGGACCAGGGCCGTCCGCTCATCATGCTGACCGACGAGGGCCACCTGATCACCACCAACGATCTGCTGGGCCCGAAGGTGGCCAAGGCCACCAAGATGTGGCGCAAGCTGAGCATCTGGTTCTGGCTGGCGACGCAGAACTTGAAGGACTTCCCGGACAGCATGGAGCGCGTGCTGTCGATGTGCGAGTTCTGGATGCTGCTTACGATGGACAAGTCGGAGATCGAGGAGGTGGCGCGCTTCCGCCATCTCACGCCCGAGCAGCGGCACATGATGGAGTCGGCCGTGAAGGAGCCACCCAAGTACACCGAGGGCGTGCTCATCAGCGCGACAGGCCAGTGGCTGTTCCGGAACGTGCCGCCGGCCGTTCCCATCGCGCTCGCGATGACGGAAGGGCATGAGAAAGCACACCGTCGGCGCCTCATGGATGCCCATGGCTGCACCGAGCTCCAGGCCGCCTACATGGTCGCCGAGAAACTGGCGGAGGCCCGGGCATGAAGCGTAGGATCCTGATCGCTGCGGCGTTGTGTTTCGCTGGCGCCGTGTGGGCCCAGGGAGCTCCATCGATCACCACGGTGGAGGTGTTTGCCAACAGCGCAACCAATCTCTCCACGCCATCGCAACCTCCCTACGTGCTCCAGGTGTATCGCGTCGACGCGCTCGCCCAGCTGGGCCGCCAGTTCAGCGCCCGGCTGCCGGCGAACGAGGCCCAGGCCAGGGCGTACATGCAGCAGCAGGAAGCGCAGATCCGGGCGCGATACAAGGACCAGATCACGCAGGCGGCCAACGGCATGTCACTGGCCATGCACTACCGGCTCACGCGCCTGCCGGCGGTGGTGGTCAACCGTGAGGCCGTGATCTACGGTGTGGCCGACGTGCAGCACGCCGTCGGCCTGTACCAGCAGTCCAAAGCGAGGGGAGCACGATGATGTTCACCCGCATCGCCACGGCTCTGCGAAAGACAATCGCACTCGCGGCAGCGAGCTCGGTGCTCACGCTCGGCATGCCCATGCCGGCGCAGGCCATCACCACGCCAGGCGTGATCGCCGGCACCGCGGCCGGCCTCGCCTCGTGCCTGTCGTACCGCGTGGAAGGTGTGTGCTTCTTTCTCCGCTGCAAGCTCGCCTTCTGCTGGATCGAGACCTCGATCAAGATCAGCCACTACGTGCCGGACGTCGTGGTGAGCACATACAACGACCCCATCCAGCACCCGTGGACCGACATCGGCAAGATCGTGGCCACGGCCATGAACGGCGCGAGTTCCACCGTCTACAGCAGCCTTTTCGACTCGTCCGCAGGCGGGCTCAATACGCCTTCGGCCATGGCGAACTTCAAGGGCGCCGATGCGATCGGAAATCCGGCTGGCATGCTGGCCAGCATCATCGCGAACGGGGGCCAAGTCACCCTTCCCACCACGCTGGTCATCCCAGGGCCCTTCGAGCTCGCCAAGTTCCCGGGCGAGCTTCCCGGTATCGCAGCCAGTTGGGCCAACGTCCCCGCATCGATCGCGACCACCGTGGCGTCTGACGCCCGCAAGATCCTTGACTCTCCCGGTCAGCTGCTCGGCAGCCTGCAGACCATCATGCGCGGCGTCCAAGGCGTCAGCCAAGTCATGGAGGTGTTCGAGACGGCGAACCTCGTCTATGGAGCCTCCAACACCTTCGCGCAGATCGGCAGCATGATCACCGGCTCGACGGGCGGCACCATGCTGTTGTGCCCGGGCAGCGCCACTCTCTTCGGCCTGCACTTCCAGTCCGAGCTCGATGCGCCGTTCTGGCGTGGTGTTATCCCGGTCGAGATGCTCTACCCGGACTCCTGGGTTCCCGGCATGGGCGAAGTCGGCAGCGGCTACACGCAGACATGGGGACCGACCTTTCCACGAACCGGCGAAATCATCCAGGCGCACCCGGTAAAGGCCTCGGCCGTGCTGGCAGAGCGCGTGAAGTCCATCATCTACCGCTCCGCCCAACCGCACATCTACGCCAAGGTCGAACTGCAGGGCGTCAAGGACTACGTCTACTTCAACGAGGACAAGGCGCAGTGGCAGATGCTCCACCCGAACGTGTGGGGAGGCTGTCAGCAGTTCGGCACCAACGACTCGCTGTCCCTCACCTCGTGGGGCGACGGACAGACCGATTCCGCCGATGGCTATTCCTGGAACCTGTGGAAGCACTACGTGTGTTGCCAGCGCCGCGGCGCGTTCCTTTTTTCCGTACCGTAAGGACCTCGACATGTCACCACTCGCCCTGCCGCGGCCGCGCCTGCGCCCGGTGCTCGTCGCTGCATGCACGGCCGCCGCTCTGCTCGCCGCTGCATGCCCCGCGGCCGCGCAGCCCGTCTCTTCATCCAGCCTCTATTACCGCATGGGTGGCGGATCTCCCGGCGGCGCCGCGCCCAACCGCGGCATGATGGCGAACCAGTTCAGCGCCGGCGTGCGCGCCAACTACTCGTGCGGCCGGTTCGACATCGGCGCGTCGTGGTCGTCGCTCATGAACGGCATTTCCAATCTGGGCGCCACCATCTCCGGAGCCATCCAGGCGGGCATCGCGGCACTTCCGCTCTACTTCCTGCAGCGGGCTCAGCCCGGGCTGTACCAGCTGTTCCAGAACTTCTCGCAGAAGGCCGACCTGCTCGTCGCGTCCTCGCTCAAGTCCTGCGAGGACATGGAGGCGCTGATCAAGGCCGGCAAGGATCCCTATGAGGACTACGTGGCTCTGGCCAAGGGCGATGCATGGAAGATCGCCGCCTCCACCGGCGGCAACGTCGTCGACGCGAAGATCGCCATCAACAAAAACGAGGTCGCGCAGCGCGCGGGCCTGCCCTGGGTGTTCGGCACGCGGGCCGGCGGCGTCGGCACTGCGCCCATCCAGCCGGTGCGCGACCTGGCCGTGGCCGGCTACAACCTGACCATCAACAAGACGGCCAGCACGCTCGCCACCGCCAACTATGGCAGCTCCTCCCTCGCGTCCACGCGCCTGGTCCAGGCATTCAAGACGCCAGATGACCTGGCGAAGTGGAGCACCGAAGTCCTGGGCGATCAGAAGATCTACCTGTGCACGCAGGACTCCAGCTGCCCGACCGCCACGGCAACAGTGACCGCCACCGGCCTGGGGCCGAAGTTTGAGCAGGAGCTCGACACCGTGCTACCTACGATGCGCACCCTCTCTACGTCGAACACCTTCAGCCAGGCCGACCTGGTCAAGATCAGTGCCCCCGGCATGGCCGTCAGCCCGCAGCTCATGGATGCGATGCGCAAGCTACCCACCGACGTGCGGTCCGTCGCCGTGAACCGGCTCTCGCAGGAGATCGCCATGCACAAGGTGATCGACAAGGCTCTCGTCGCTCGCAACGCGCTGATTTCCGGCCTGAGCCTGCCCCAGGCGACCGCCAATGGCCAGGTCAACAGCGAGGTCCAGACCAAGATCGATCGGCTGACCCAGTACATCAATGACCTGATGTACGAGTTCCGCATTCGGAAGGAAATGACCGGCGAGACAGCCCTGGCGATCATGCAGAACCAGTTGGCGGCAGGCGCTTCGTCCACCGCGGTCACGGGCGGTTCGCGGGCTGATCCAGCCCCGATCTTCGACGGCCGTGTCGAGGCTCCGAAGCAATGAGCGCCGGCCCCCATCTGCCTGCGGCTGGTTCCGAGGTGTCCGGCGATGCAGTTGCCGGTGCTCGGCCGCCAGCGCGCGGCCGTGTCAGGCGGTGGCTGGGGTGGGTCCTCTACGGACTGGTGCTCGCCGGCGTTGGTGCGCTGCTGCTGACTGCGGTGCTGACGATGCCACCGGAGGTGTTCATCCGTCTGCAGCATGCTCTGCGCGGCGCCGCGCATGTGGGCGTGATGGTGCAGGTGGCGGTGTGCGCCTGGATCGTGATCCAGTGGCGGCTGGTCGTGCTCATCGGCCGCCGCCGCGGAATCGTAGCGAAACGCGAGCTCCGCCGCGTGCTCGCGCTGCGTTGGCACGCCGCGCTGTTTCTGACGCTCTACCTGGTTGCCGTCCCTATCGGACCTTCACGCCTGCTCCAGGCCGTGACCATGGTCCTGGCTGGCCCGAAATTCTGACCGGAATCCACCATGCAGCTCGACAGCTACCTGGAGCTCTTCACCACCATGTACGGGTGGGCCTTCGCCAACATCATGGGCGAGATCATCACCGGCACGGGCCTGGCCGCCCTGCCCTTCGCCCTCATCGTGTTCAATGCTTGGCGCGAGGCCAAGGAGCAAGGCCAAGGCTTCCACGGCGTGCTCGGGCTGCTGGAATCGGTGCAGACGCGCCTGTACACCGCGCTCTTCGTGATGACCGTCTGCTTCGCGACCACGCCAATCACCTCGCTCCACAACGTCAACCTGAGCTACACCCCGACGCGCTCGCTCGACAACAGCGAGCCGCAACCGGTGTCGCTCAAGAGCGGCACGCGCTCGAGCTACGACGTCGCAATGGCCGACGCCGTCTCGGGTGCGTTCAGCAAGGCGGGCAATCTCAGCTACGTCCCAGCCTGGTGGTACGCCGTCATGGGCATCTCGTCAGGCATCAACAGCGCGTTCCGCGCCGGCCTGAGCAGTTCCTCACGCGACATCCGCGTCATCGAAGACATGGCGCGGATGGCGACGATCGAGGACCCGGGCCTGCTGCACGATCTGCAGCGCTTCTACTCGGAGTGCTTCATTCCCGCCCGCAGCCAATATCTGGCCATGGACAAGGCGACGATTTCCACGGCCGGCAAAGCCATCCTGGCCGAAGGCAGCAGCTACGGGCCCACCGACGTGGACTGGGTGGGCAGCCAGTTCTTCCGGACCGAGAAGGGCTTCTACGGCACCATTCGCTCCTACAACCCGGTGCCGGGCTGGCCGATAGATTTCGCCCGGGACACCGACTACATCCAGACGCCGGCACCGGAAGGCACGCCCGAGGCGGGATACCAGAATCCGGACTGGGGACGGCCGACCTGCAAGGAGTGGTGGGAGTCGGGCACGATGGGCCTGCGCGAGAAGCTCATCACCAACACCTCAGCCTGGCGAGGCCTCTCGCAGAAGGTCCAGAACACGCTCTCGTTCAAGTCGGCTGATGAGGCCAAGGACAGCGTGGCCCGGCTCGGCTTCGAGAAGGCCAATCCGGTGTTTGTGAGCCCGGAGCGGATCATGGGCGACGAGTACGGTGTGGGCACCAACGCATGGCGGACCGTGACCGGCGCAATCAGCACCTGGGGCGTCGCCAACAAAGCTCTGGACGCCTCGCTCGCCATGGTCCCACTTCTGAATGCCCTGCCCATGGTCCAGGCCCTGGTGCTCATGGCCCTCTACATGTTCCTGCCGATGATCATCTTCCTGAGCGGCTATGACCTCAAGGTGGCCTTCTACGGCACCCTGGCGATCTTCACGGTCAAGTTCTGGTCGGTGCTCTGGTTCGTCGCGCGCTGGATCGACGCCCACCTCATCGATGCGATGTACCCCGGGTTCAGCGGCTCCGCGATGATGCAGGAGATCACGCAGAGCTTCAGTTCCGGCCAGCCGCAGATCTACAAGCGGATGCTGCTGAACATCCTGCTAATGCTGATGTTCGTTGGTCTGCCGTTGATGTGGTCGGCCGTTCTTGGGTGGATGGGGTATCGAATTGGAATGGACAGCGAGTTGCTGTCGCAATCAGGAAGGATGGCCGTATCCGCTGGCAGCGCGTCCAAGTCCCTCCCGCGGCGGAGTCGATGATTAATCGCCGTGCCGGTCTCGGTAGGCTCGGCGTTCGAATGCATCGATTTCACCGTTGAAGAAAGCTCGATCAGCATCGTGAGAGGTGAAGACCATGCCATCCGCGCTATCTTCTCCTTTGCGAGCGAACGCCGTTGCTGCGTTGCCCATCGCGGGCACAAGAGCGCCGCCCAAAATCATGAGAAGCCGGAAAGCGAATTTGATGGTCTCTACGACGAGGCGAAAAAGAAATTCGAGCATGATGATCCTCCCACAGATCCTCCGATCACATGCGCGATCGGGCGGCTGCCGAGAAAACAGCCCAGACCGAAACGCACCACGCTGTTAGAACCGCGTGTGCCAGGCAGATCACATCACCTGGTCGTCCAAGCCGGACATCACGTCTGCGAGATGCCGGTTGACAGATCGTAGCGAGTGCCCCGGCGGGTGTAAAGCTCGGCCCTGTCCAGAGACCGCTCACGCAACATACATTCCTCGCGCCACATGAACGCCATCCTCGAGCCGACTCTATTCTCCGCGGCCGGCGCCGCGCCGACTCGGGTCACCTATTCGGAATTGCAGCAGGCATATGACCACTTCAACGCGCGGCTCTTCGGTGGCCAGCTACCTGGGTGCCTGATCACCCTGCAGCGGGAGAAGCGCACCTGCGGGTACTTCTCGGCCGCACGGTTCGCTTCGCTTGACGGCGGAACGACCGATGAGATCGCGATAAACCCGACCTATTTTGCAGCCGTGCCGCTCATTGAGACGATGCAGACGATGGTCCATGAGATGTGCCATCTGTGGCAGCATCACTTCGGCACGCCGGGCCGGGGGCGGTACCACAACGAGGAGTGGGCGGCCAAGATGGAGGCTGTGGGCCTCATGCCCTCCTCGACTGGCCAGCCTGGCGGAAAGCGCACAGGCGACATGATGGCCGACTACGCCCTGTCCGGCGGGCGGTTCTTGGAGGTCTGCGACGAGTTACTGACCTCCAGTTTTCAGTTGAGCTGGTACGACCGCTTTCCGGCCGAGGACCACGTGCGCCTCGGGCAGCAAGTGGCCGCTGCATCGCATCTTTCTGGCCTGGCCGGCTCCAGGCCGCCGATGGAAACAGCTCCCGCGCTCGCGGGCGTTGTGCGGCCTGTCGGCGGTGCTTCTGGGTCTGGAGTCGACGGGGACGGCACGGCGTCCGCCAACAAGTCCAACAGGATGAAGTACACCTGCAGCCAGTGCCGTGTGAGCGTGTGGGGGAAACCCGGGCTGAAAATTACTTGCGGCGATTGTCAGTCGCCTTTTGTTGTTCAATAGTTGCTAGCACGGTTGGTCGTCCGATATTGTTCGACAGCCCATCGTGACCGAGCGGAGGCCGCTGGCTACTGTGCCGTTACTGCTGCTTTTAGACAGCCGTCGCGAAATTCACCTTAGTTTCACATGGCTTTCACCCACGTCCTGGTTGTCCATTGCGCCATGCTGGATTACTTCTTGCCTTTGCTCACAATCTTGCTTTTTGCAGTTGGAGCGCGTTGCAAGGCTGGTCGTGGCAGGTGCTTTTCAAGGACTTTGCCGCCGACGAACTCTATTCCGTTTTGATCAAGCCATCGACGAGCTTTTTCCGTGTCAGCGAATTGAACTTTCCCTGACGCAACCCAAAGCCACTTCGTTACTCGGACACCCTCTTTGAGATGGTCTCTCAAGTGAGTAAGTGCCGCCTGTCGCTTTGCAATAACGGTCGATAACTCGTCTTGCTTTGCAGAGTGTGGCTCAATGGCAACGATTTGCCCGCTGGCAAGGTGGCCTAACAAGTAATCCCAGCGATTATCATTCTCATGGCCCTTCTCCATTGCTTTATCAAAATCTATGCTGTCAGCAAAGCTCGTACGAATCGAGCTCTCAAAATAGTTTCGGTGGGCATTATCTACAGCGCCTAAACCATCCTTCACTGATGGATGAAGCGATGACTTTGCCATTAACGCGGACCTAAGCGGCGTCTTAGCCGCAGCTTTCTTTTTCACGACATGGCCTCATTCACTGCTTCGCGAACGACATCCCCGAAACGCGACGAATAGTACGTCAGTCCACCCCACCCAGCCACCTGCTCATCATCGGAGCCCGGGTCCAAGCGTGAGATGTCAGCAGACGTCACCTTGCCAGAACCATTGAATTCCAGAACGTGAGCACGATAATCTTTCAACAGAGCTGCCTCGGCCAACGTCTTCATTTGAGCCTGATTTTGCACATCGAATGCTTGACACACGCGTTTCCAGCTCGCTTTGCGCTCCTTCAGTTGACGCATCATCCACAGCATCGTCAAAACATGCGGAGAGTGGGTCGAAAGCACCACACGGTAGCCTCGCCACATAAGATCAAGAACAAGAAGCATGACTGCTGTAACGGCCTGGGGATGAAGACCCATTTCCGGCTCTTCAATCACAACCCAATGCGTGCTACTTCGTTTGCGCTCCTGTGTAGATGGCAGCAGATGGTAGAGGCCCAGCAACAGGGGGGTGAACTCACGTTGTCCAGCAGTCCAGGTCATGAACGGCAAATGCATCTCGCCGTGAGTAAGACGTAGTCGCCGCGCGTGCTGGCGATCCTCTTCAATCCCTACTTTGCCGCCATGAAAAACCGCGGCATCAATCTTGTTGCGGATTTCCTTTTTTAGCCGCTTCTCAACCGGGAACAGTGTTCCAGCATCCTTGCCGCTAAACTGATCAAAGAGATTTTGGCTAAATAATCGAGCCACGGCCGGCGTGTCGGACGACAGTTTTTGGAAGGGCGATGCCCAACCGTCGCTAATCAACATGGAACGGTGCGCAGGCACGAAGAAAAGTGTTTCTGAACCATCGCCGGCCCGCCCCATCGACCGAGGCGTAATGACTCGTCTGTCGAGCACGACCTCAGTCTCGCCGTCACGCCACGCGGGTGCCATCCCATTGCCAAAGATCAGGTCTATGAGGACTTCTGGTCGATCGACTGGATGGCCAGCGTCCCGCAGCGCGTCAACGAGTTGCCGGCCATCCATGGCAACCTTAAGCCACTGCAATGCCAGACTTTTACCTGCACCTTGCGGACCGACCAGAACAGTCAGATCTCCGAACGTCAAGTCGAGTCGCTCCAAATGTGCGAAATTCTGGATGCTTAATCTCAGCGGCTTTGATCGCCGCGGCTCCCTTGCATTTACTGGCATTGACTTTCTCGGTTGGGATCAGATCGATCTGATCAGTAATACAGCTTGTCACCGCCATCGGGCCTTCCTGCACGCTCTGAGACGGCATAGACAGCTTACCTCATGCGAGATAATGCTTGTCTTTCGTGCGCTGCTGCAAGTCAGGGCGATCGCTTCAGGTGCTTTTAGCAGACTCTCCTGCGATGTCCCTCCAGACACCTGTGACCAACGTCACGATGGCGCGCTCCCGAAGGTACTCGATCACGCGTCTGATGTCCGGCACCACATAGGCGGTGTGACCCAAGTCCGCGGTCCCGCACAGTGCTGGCAGTGCCTCGTCCCACCCTTCGAACACTGGCAGCGGTGCCAGCATCTGCTGTCCATCGTGGCGTTGGACACGCACCCATGCTGAGCCATCCTTGAGCTTGAAATAGGCCATCGACGTCCTGGCTTTCATCCATGGCCAGGGCCCTGGTTGGGCAGGTGCCATGGCCGGCTCCGGCAAGGGCTTCTGGCGCGTCAGCGGGTGAGGCCAGGAGGCGAAGGTGGCGTATGCCGGCGCTGGCCTGGAGCGCATCGATTGCAGCTTGGCCTTTGCGGCCGCCTGGCGAGCCAGGTATTCCTTCTCAAAGCGCTCGATGAACGCGCGAGTGTTGTCCTGCAGCATCTGTCGCTCTTCGCTCGTGAGCGCTCGCCCTCCGCCATTTCCATATGCAGGATCGCCGAGTTGCGTGGGCGACCCATACCGCTTCGTAAAGCAGGTGGAGCCGAGGACCAGCAGACTGCCCTGCTCGTCCACGACGTGGATCGCCTTGTACACGGTGTGGTTGCACCCCGGCTGCTGGCAGCGGACCCGTTGCTCCTTCTCGACCTCAACGACGGCCAGCAATTTTGCAAAGCCACCGCCGGTGACAGGTGCACCGTGGATGTCCGAGTGTTCTCCCATGCTTCCCTCCTGCCGTTTTTGCCGATGGTAGCTGGGGGAATCTCGGTTTTTGAGCAAAACCTGAACCTACCAGCGAAACCCCCTTAGATATCAATTACTTAGCTCGGGTCAGTCGTTTGCTGGAGACCTTGAAGTCCTCAAGGGTGTGCCCTCGTTCAAGGGCTTCGTTGAGCCACGTCGGCCGCCTCCCGCGCCCCGCCCAGGTGTTTCCATTGCCATCTTGGTAGGCCGCCTGTACCTGTGGCCGGGTACTGGGCGTTGTCGGGTGTTTTTGCCGTGCTAACTTTGGCGCTGGGTGGGCCTGATCGAACAGATCGCCGGGCAACAGGTCATACTGAGCGATCACCTCCTTCATCAGTGGAATGATCGCCTCCGCGTCGTTGGCGCGGCCCATCGCCTCTTCCAGGCGTTTCCTCATTTGACCCAGCGTCTTTGGCACCAAGCACCTCTCTTGAAACGATTGAACCGCATCATAGAGGGCTCACCCGCTGAACGGCTTCGCACTTAGCGTTGTGGCGAGCTACCCTCCTCAGGCGCGCCTGACGATCGCTTCCACGACCGAAGCGTCAACGCGTTCGTTACCACGCTCACGCTGCTCAGCGCCATGGCGGCGCCAGCGACCATGGGGTTGAGCAGACCGAACGCGGCCAACGGAATACCGATCACGTTGTATGCGAACGCCCAGAACAAGTTCTGGCGGATTTTCGCGTAGGTGCGGCGTGAGATGTCGATCGCATCGGCGATCAGAGCAGGATCTCCCCGCATCAAGGTGATCCCGGCAGCGTGCATCGCAACATCAGTGCCGGTGGACATGGCGATCCCCACGTTGGCCGCCGCAAGCGCGGGGGCGTCATTGATGCCGTCGCCCACCATGGCCACCTGCTTTCCCTGCGCTCGCAGCTCGGAAACGATCTCGGACTTGCTCTCTGGAAGGACCTCTGCACGAACCTGGTCAATGCCCAGTTCACGCGCCACCATGGCCGCGCTGCCTTGGTTGTCGCCGGTGACGAGTACCGTCTCGATGCCCAGCCCGTGCAACTGGCCCACCGCGCCGCGTGCACTCGTCTTGACCGTATCGCCGAATGCCAGCAAACCGATCAGTTCGAGGGTTTCCGTCACGTCCGCGATCCAGGACACCGTTCTGCCTTGCGCATGCATCTGAGCCTCCGTGGGGGCCAGGCTGTCCATGGAGACCCCCAACTCATTCATGAAGCGCGTACTTCCCAAGCGGATCTGTCTTCCCTTGACAACGGCAGACATGCCCCGGCCGGGCACGGCGGCCACTTGGGAGGCTCGGGGCACGATCGTTCCCTGCTCACGCGCGGCGTCCATCACGGCCCTTGCCAAGGGATGTTCGCTGCCATTTTGAATAGCGGCGGCGAACGAGAGCAGTTGTTCGCCATGCCCCGGGGCAGGAATCGCTGCGGCCAGCGTGGGGCGGCCTTCGGTGAGTGTGCCGGTTTTATCGAATGCGATGGTGTTGATGCGGTGTGCGGTTTCCAGGGCCTCGGCGTCCTTGATCAGGATCCCATGGCGCGCGGCGACTCCGGTGCCGGCCATGATGGCCGTGGGGGTGGCCAACCCCAGTGCGCAGGGACAGGCGATGACAAGAACAGCCACCGCATTCAGGATGGCTTCCTCCCAGTTGCCCGTGGCCACTCCCCATCCAACCAGGGTGAGCGCTGCAAGACCGAGCACTACCGGAACGAACACTGCGCTGACTTGGTCCACCGTGCGCTGGATGGGCGCTTTCTTGGCCTGCGCAGACTCCACCAAACGCACGATCCGCGACAGGGTGGACTCTGCGCCAATTGCAGTGGTGCGAACCACCAGCAGGCCTTCTGCGTTCACTGCACCACCGGTCACCCGATCCCCAACGTGCTTGGCAACGGGCAGGCTCTCTCCAGTGATGAGGGACTCGTCCACCTGGCTCGCTCCTTCCAGCACCTCTCCATCCACAGGCACCCGTTCTCCCGGACGCACCACGACGGTGTCACCGACTTTGACGCGCGCCAGCTGCATGTCGATGTCGCCGGCGGGCGTACGCACGCGTGCGACCTCCGGACGCAGGGAATGCAGCGCCCGGATGGCTGCGGTGGTCTGCCTTTTGGCCCGCGCTTCCAGCCACTTGCCAAGCAGTACCAAGGTCACGATGACGGACGATGCTTCAAAGTAAAGGTGAGGCGTGCCATGTTCGGCGTGTCTGAGGAGCAAATACAAGCTCAGACCGTACCCCGCCGACGTGCCCAAGGCGACCAGCAGGTCCATGTTGCCCGCACCCGCACGAAGCGCTTTCCAGCCCGCGCGGTAGAAGCGCGCTCCGAGCCAGAACTGCACCGGCGTCGCAAGGGCCAGCTGCAGCCAGTCGCTCAAGGCCCAGTCTTGACCAAAGAGCATCCCCAGCATGGGCCACACCAGGGGAGCGGAAAGACCAGCAGCCAGCGCCACAGGCCACCACGGCTCACCGTGTCTGGGCGATTCCGGCGACGACTCGGTACCTACTGGCTGGGCTTCGTAACCAGCCTTCTCGACGGCTTTGAGAAGCAGGTCGGCATCGGCGTCGGCGCCAAAGCGCACGAGGGCACGCTCCGTTGCGAGGTTGACCTCGGCATGGGTGACGCCCGGGACGGCCTTGAGGGCTTTTTCGACGCGGCCCACGCAAGAGGCGCATGTCATGCCCTTGATGGACAGCTCCACCGTTTCCTGCGCTACCTCGTAACCGGCCTTTTGCACAGCGCCAGCCAGAATGGGGAGAGTCACCGAGGGGGTAGCCACCACGGCCGCGCGTTCGGTGGCGATGTTGACGGTGACATCCTGAACGCCGGGGACGGCCTTGAGTGCCTTCTCCACCCGGGCCACGCATGAGGCGCAGGTCATCCCCAGGATCGGCAGGTTCAGGTGCGCCGTCGAGACAGACGCTGGCGCGCGGGTATCTGACATCGTGGAATTCATGGGTTGCTCCAGTGGTGAGTTCAACCGGCGAGTGCCGGCACGAGGGAGACTTTCAGGGTTGCCACGGGGTCAAGCTCAAGATGCCAGGCAGCGGGCTTTGGGGCGACCTTGCTGGCGCTTGACCTTGCTACCGTGGCAAGCCCAAAACTGCCCTTGCCGTAACTTTTTTCCACGAGGTGCACATGCTTGAATTTCAACTGCCCAACATGACCTGCGGCCACTGCGCCGGCATGGTCAGCCAGACTCTGAAAATGATGGATCCGGACTGCAAGATCGAGGTGGATATGGCCCACCGCAAGGTGTCGGTACAAAGCAGCGAGGACCGCAAGGCTCTCGCCGAGGCGCTGTCCGAGGCGGGCTACCCGCCCGCCTGAGGGGTTGGGTAGTTTCTGAGGTTCGAGGTATTGACATTGACACGGTGGCAAGGTGCACAGTCCTGCCACCGTGTTTCATTCATTGAGCAGGAGCGACCATGACCGCACTCATGAACATTGGGGATGCCGCCAAGGCGGCCGGGGTGTCTGCGAAGATGATCCGCCACTATGAACAAACGGGCTTGCTTCCCGAAGCTGAGCGCAGCGAGTCTGGCTATCGCCTCTACAGCGAGCGCGAGATCTCGGTCCTGCGATTCATTCGGCAGTCCCGGCGCCTGGGGTTTTCGATGCCGCAGATTGCAGAACTGATCGGCCAGTGGGGCGACAGCCATCGCAGCAGCCGGCAGGTCAAGGCGATTGCCGAGCGCCATCTGGTCGATCTGGAAGAGAAGCTCAAGGAGATCGTGGAGATGAAATCCGCGCTGGAGCAACTGGTGTTGGCCTGCGCTGGCGACGACCACGCCGACTGTGCGATTCTGGACAACCTGGCGCGCGAGAGCCCATCCGCCCCCAAGCACAGCGCCAGTTTCGTGAAGCCGTCACGGCGCAGCGCCAAGTCTGGCGCTGGCGCCCACCTCGCCCCGGCTGGCCCAGCGGCGGCATCCAGCCACCTGGATCTCATGACCTGGATGCGCGGCGTACACATCCATCGCGGCGGACACTGATGCACACGGCTGCAGCAATACGCAGCCTCCCACGAAACGCACGGCCGACGCGGACCACTGTCCGCGTTCAGGTGCTATCGGTAGCAGAGCGCTCGGTGGCGCCCCGCGCTGACACAGTCTTACTTGGCAGGCTCGATGGCCGTGACCACCATCTTTCCGCTCTCGCTCGCCGCCATGAAGCGGACCTTGTCGCCCACCTGAACCTTGTCGAGCAAGGCTTTGTCCTTGGCGGTGAACACCATGGTCATGCCCGGCATCTCCAGGTGCTTGATGTCACCATGCTTGAGGGTGATCTTGCCCGTGTCCTTGTCGATCTTGCGAACTTCGCCGTCGGTCATGGAGGCCTGGGCCGCAGCGGTCTTGGCGGGCTCGGCCGCAGCCTGGGCCATGCCTACAGCGGGGATCAGGGCGGCCAGCGACAGGGCTGCAGCGGCGAGGTGGCGATGGGTTTGGCGCATGGGAGGCTCCTTTCGTGGATGTGATTGCGTTGGAATGAATTACTTCTTGCTGACCTTGACCTGGCCCTTCATGCCAGCGTCGTAGTGGCCTGGGTAGAGGCACGCGAAGTTCACATCCCCGGCCTTGGTGAACTGCCAGATGATTTCACCCTGCTTGCCTGGGGCCAGGGAGATCTTGCTGGGCTCTTCGTGCTCCATGTCGGGGAATTTCTTCATCACCTCGTAGTGTTCCTTGAGCTCGGCTTCGGTGCCCAGGCTGAACTCGTGCTTGACCTGGCCCGTGTTTTTGATCACGAAACGGACCGTCTCGCCTTGTTTGACTGCGATGTTGGCAGGCGTGAAGCGCATCGTGTCAGCCATCTCGACGTTGATGGTGCGGCTGACCTTGGCGGCTTTGCCGGGTTCGCCGATGGCCGAGTCAGCGCTGCCATGGCCGTGGCCACCGGCATGGTTGCCACCGGCAAAGCTGTTGAAAGACAGCGCCACCAGGGCGCAGGCGGCGATCAGGGAAAGGTTGCGTTGCATAGGTACCTCGTTGGAGTGGATTCGGGGGAAATTCTTCAGGAACGTTTTTCAGTGGCCGCTGTGCGCGGAAGGCTTCTTGACCTTGACCACGGTATCGGAGGAGCCTTTGTCCTTGCGGGGCATGGATTGCCCGCCTTCGGCCTTGAAGCGCGATGGCTCGGCCACCGGGCCCGTGTACTCGTAGGCGACGGTGCCCTCGGGGTGCCTGTACCAACCCGGGTTCTTGTAGTCGCCAGGTTTCTGGTCACGGCGCACCTTCAGAACGCTGAACATGCCGCCCATCTCCACCGAGCCAAAAGGACCCTCGCCGGTCATCATCGGAATGGTGTTGTCCGGGATGGGCATTTCCATCTCCGTCATGTCCGCCATGCCGCGCTCGCCCATCACCATGTACTCGGGGATGAGGTTGTTGATCTTCTTGGCCACGCCTCGATGGTCCACCCCGATCATGGTGGGAATGTCGTGGCCCATGGCGTTCATCGTGTGGTGGCTCTTGTGGCAATGGAACGCCCAGTCGCCTTCCTCGTCGGCCACGAATTCGATCTGGCGCATCTGCCCCACCGCAACGTCGGTCGTCACCTCATAGAGCCGCGTGCTCTTGGGCGTGGGCCCGCCGTCCGTGCCGGTGACCAGGAACTCGTGCCCGTGCACGTGGATGGGGTGGTTGGTCATGGTCAGGTTGCCGATGCGAATGCGGACCTTGTCGTTGAGACGAACGTTCAGCGAATCGATCCCAGGGAAGATGCGGCTGTTCCAGCTCCACAGATTGAAGTCCAGCATCGTCATGATCTTGGGCGTGTAGCTGCCCGGATCGATGTCGTAGGCGTTGAGCAGGAAGCAGAAGTCCCGATTGACCTCATCGATGAGCGGGTGCTTGGCCTTGGGGTGCGTGATCCAGAAGCCCATCATGCCCATGGCCATCTGGGTCATCTCGTCCGCGTGCGGGTGGTACATGAAAGTCCCGGGGCGGCGAGCGACGAATTCGTAAACGAAGGTCTTGCCCGGCTGAATCGCGGGCTGGTTCAGGCCCGCTACGCCATCCATGCCGTTGGGCAGCCGCTGGCCGTGCCAGTGAATGCTGGTGTGCTCGGACAGCTTGTTCGTCACAAAAATGCGAACGCGATCGCCTTCCACCACTTCAATGGTCGGCCCAGGACTCTGGCCGTTGTACCCCCAGAGATGGGCCTTGAAGCCGGGCGCCATCTCTCGCACCACGGGCTCGGCCACCAGATGGAATTCCTTGACGCCCTGGTTCATGCGCCAAGGCAGCGTCCATCCATTGAGCGTGACCACGGGGTTGTAAGGGCGTCCGCTGTTGGGCACGAGGGGCGCCATGGTGTCCGGACTCGTCTGGAACACCGGCTCGGGCAAGGCGGCCATCGCCACCCGGCTCACACTGGCGGCGGCTACGGCTCCCCCCGCGATACCTGCAAACCGAAAAAAGTCTCTTCTCGAATTCATGAGTGGATTCCTAGTGGGGATCAATGACCGGCAGCAGCTTCGGCGGTGCCGCCGCCTCCACCGCCTGCCACGCTGGCGCTGGTGGGTTTGCCGATGAGTGAGGCCTGCAGGGCCGCGTCGGCCTGCCAGAACTGCTGCTCGGCGTTGAGCGCGGCCATCACCGAATTGACCTGGTCGCGGGAGTCGGCCAGCAGTTCGAAGACACTGATCAGCATCCCGTTGTAGCGAAGCTGGTTTTCTTCGGAGATGGTCTTTCTCAGTGGAATGACCTCGTCGCGGTGGTGGCGGGCGATGTCGTAAGCAGTGCGATAGGCCGAGTAGCTCTCGCGCAGGTTCGATCCGGCAGACCGTGCTGCGGCCTCCAGGCGGTTGGCCGCTGCGAGTGTCTGGGCATTCATGGCGTCGCGCTTGACGCCGCCCCAGTCGAAGATGGGCAGTTGCAGGCTGATTTCGAAACCGCGCCGGGTTTGGTGCGTGCCTTCTGCGGCGTCGAACACGGAATCGCGCCGCACGCCCAGCTCGATGTCGGTGAACGTCGTGACCGTGTTCCAGCCCTGCGAACGCGCAGCGGCTTCGTAGTCGGCCTTGGCAATCTGCAAATCCAGGCGGCCTTGGGAGGCCAGGCGACCCGCCTCCTGCGCCGACATGGGTTCCTTGGGCAGGGCCGGAAGGCGCTCGGGCAACTTCAGCATGGCCGCCTGGCTGTCGTCCAGGCCGAGCAGGCGCACCAGCTCCTCCTTCGCGGCCGTGGTCTGGTGCTGTGCGCTGGCCAGCTGCGTAGCGGTATCAGCGTAGAACGCCTGCTGGCGGGCACGGTCGAGCTTGTTGAAGTTGCCCACCGACTGCAGGCGTTTGGCCAGCTCGGCGCTGGCCTGCGCGCTGGCATAGACCTGTTGGGTGTAAGCCAGGGTCTGCTGCGCGGCCACCGCACGGACCCAGGCTTGGCGTACCTGCGTGACCTGATCGATCACTTCGGCGCTGAGCTTGAGCTGGTTTTGCTTGATGCGCCGCTCTGCGACTCCGATGCGCGACGGCAATGTGAGCAGATCCAGCAGCCCAAAGGACAGCAGGCGGCCGATCTCTGTTTCATCGCCCAGTCGGACCCTCTCCAGGGTCAAGATCGGGTTGGCGATACGCGCCGATTGTGCGGCTGCGGCCGAATCCGCCCAGTTCTGTGCCACGACAGCTTGCAGGGCCGGACTGTTGACCAGGGCGAGCTGTACCGCATCCTTTTGACTGAGCGGCCTGCTCAGCAGATCGGAGGCACGGCTGCGCAGGGCATCACGCTCCTTGGCGTCCCGCGCCAGGCTCAGTTGCCCGTCCGTGAAACTCTTGGTGGTCGTGTTGGTATCGGAGAGGCTTTGCTCCAGGTTCGCACTGGCGCAGCCGCTCAAGACCGCCACGGCGGCCAGCGCGATCAACAGCTTGGTGCGGGGCATGGACGCGGCCCGGCTCATTGCTTGCCTCCGTGGTGGGCGTCATGGCCTTGGCCTGGCTGATCCTGCCCGCCAGCCGGCGCTGTTTGGCGCATTTCCTTGGCGTAAGCGCGCCAGCCGCCGATCTCGCCCACCTTGTCGTTGGCCTCCCGCCAGGGTTGCACCGGCTGGTCCTTGTAGGCCTGGTAGTCCGAGAAGGCCGAGCTGTACTGCAACGGGTAGTCCGTCTTCGGTGCCGTATCTGGTGCCTGCGCGAGGGCCAGGGACGGTAGCAGCATTCCAGCGGCCAGCCAGTAGCTTGAGGTAGGTCGTGAAAGCCAGGGATGGGTCATAGTTTCACCATGCGTTCTTGATGAAAGGCATTCTGTTTGAGGCCTGCTACCAGGGACATAACGGCTTGATTACTTCTTTGTTATCTCGCTGAAAGCTACGGTGTCTGGAGGCACACTGGCGGCCACACACGTTTGCGCCAGGAGAGTCTTTTGTGAAGATATTGATCGTCGAGGATGAGATCAAAGCCGGGGAATACCTGCGCCAGGGCTTGCGCGAGGCGGGCTTCAATGCCGATCTGGTTCACAACGGGGTGGACGGGTTGCACATGGCCCAGGAAGGCGACTACGACCTCGTGATTCTCGACGTGATGCTGCCTGGCATGGACGGCTGGCAGGTCCTCAAGAGCCTGCGCCGGGGCGGGCAGGAAATGCCCGTGCTGTTCCTCACCGCCAAGGACCAGGTGCAAGACCGCGTCAAAGGGTTGGAACTGGGCGCCGACGACTACCTGGTCAAGCCCTTTTCGTTCGCGGAGTTGCTCGCACGGGTGCGCACGATCTTGCGGCGCGGGCGCAACGGCACCGAAGTCACTGTGCTGCAAGTGGCGGACCTGGAGCTGGATCTGCTGCGCAGGCGCGTGGGCCGCGCGGGCAAGCGCATCGACCTCACGGCCAAGGAGTTCGGGCTCCTGGAACTGCTGATGCGCCGGCACGGTGAAGTCCTGCCGCGCTCGCTGATTGCCTCCCAGGTCTGGGACATGAATTTCGACAGCGATTCGAACGTCATCGAGGTGGCGATGCGCCGCCTGCGCGCCAAGATCGATGACGCCTATGACATCAAGCTCATCCAGACCGTGCGGGGCATGGGCTATGTCCTTGAGGCACCGGAGGACGGCGAGTGACCGCGCGGTATTCGCTGACGACCCGGCTGACGGCATTTTTTACGCTGGCCTCCGGGCTGGTGCTGGTCGGGCTGGGCACCATGGTGGCCATTTCCATCGACCGGCACTTTGTGGAGCTCGACCGGGACGCGTTGCGCGACAAAATCCACCTGACGCGCGAGGTGATCAGCAAGGCGAGTTCTGCACAGGACCTGCAGGTTCGCCTCGACGATGTGCTGCACAGCCACGAGGGCCTCTATGTGAGCGTGCTTCGCGAGGGCAAGGTCGTCTACGCGACCGCAAACTTCGAGTTTCCGCGCGACACCGCGCAGAGGACGCGCACTGCACGCCTGGGAGTTGCCGCGTGGGAGGATGGAAACCATGAGTACCGGGGAATGACGCAAGCAATGATGCCGGCAGGATCGTCAGGTGCGCCGCTGGAAGTCTGGGTGGCGCTCGATATCGCGCACCACAAGCACTTCATGCAGTCGCTTATCCAGGCGCTGGTGGTATACGTGCTTCTGGCCACGCTCGTCGCCGGCTTGCTGGGCTGGTGGGCCGCCAAGAACGGGCTGGCGCCCCTGCGTGCCATGCGATCCAGGGCAATGGCCATCACCGCGCAACGGCTGGACGAGCGCATGCCCACGCAGGAGTTTCCGATAGAGATGAGCGACCTCGCGTCCACCCTCAACGAAATGCTGCGCCGGCTCAAGGACGACTTTGACCGGCTGTCGGAGTTCTCCTCGGACCTGGCGCACGAGTTGCGCACCCCCATCAACACCCTGATGACGCAAACCCAGGTCACGCTCAGCCAGGCGCGCACCGCGCAGGAGTACCGCGAGACCCTGGCGTCCAATGCCGAGGAGTACCAGCGCCTGGCGCGGATGGTGGCGGACATGCTGTTTCTCGCCAAGGCAGACCATGGCCTGATCCTGCCGACCACGGAGCCCATCGCGGTCCATGCAGAGGTGCAGGCGCTGTTTGAGTTCTATGAGGCGCTGGCCGACGAAAAGCACGTGCGGCTCGCGTTCGATGGGACGGCGCAGATCTCGGGCGACCGGCTCATGCTGCGCAGGGCGCTGAGCAACCTGCTGTCCAACGCCATCCGGCATGCGCCCAGCGATACCACGGTCAAGGTAAGGCTGGAAGCAAGGGCCAACGATGTGTTCGTGCACGTAGCCAATGCCGGGCCCGCCATCGACCCGGAGATGCTGCCCCGGCTGTTTGACCGGTTTTTTCGCGCAGACAAGTCTCGCCGCCAGGCGGACTCGGACGGCGCAGGGCTGGGCCTGTCGATCACGCAGGCCATCGTGCGCGCCCATCGCGGGGAGTTGACGGTGCAGTCTGAGCAGGATGCGACCCGCTTCACCATGCAGTTTCCACGAACGCTTCCTTGAAGGTGCGGCGAGCGATCCTTGCTGTCGAACCAAAGACCTGAGACCGGTGAGCCAGGTGCCGTGACCCGGCTCGCCGCAACGGCGTGCCCAGACCAGATTCAGAAACTGGACGATTGCGGGCTTGCATGAGAGCTGGCCGCCACTGCGCCCGGGAGCGCAGCGTGGTACCGCTCGGGATACATCTCGTGGAGCGTGCGACCGTCTTCGCCCACGGCAACCACCTCACCCTCGGCCATGGCTTGCGCGAGTTCGCGTTGGACCTGTTCACGGGTCTTCGTCGGCCCCGCTGCCACTGCGGGGTAACGTGCGGGCTGCAGCTCGCTCATCCGCGCGCCCGATTCACCCACTGCGATCAGGTCGCCGCTTTGGATGGCTTGGACCAGCTCGGCCTGCACTTGTGCACGGGTCTTGGCGCCCGCAGCGGGTGAAGTCAAGGGGTAAGCACCCGGGTTGAGCTGCTTGAGGGTCAGGCCTGATTCGCCCGAGGCCAGCATGTCGCCGCTTTGCACCGCTTGCAGCAGCTCGGCGCGCACCTGATCGCGGGTTTTGGAGTTGGCTGTTTGGTCCGAAGCGAACGCAGCCGGCGCAGCAATGAGGGATAGAACGATAAGGGCGGAGTGGAGTTTCATGGGATTTCCTTCGTTGTGAATGACGAACATTGGAGACGCTCGGGCCACTTCAGTGGCAAGCGGTCAGCGGACCTCAGGGCAGTTGGCGGGCATCCACCCAGCCGGCTTCGCCACCGAGATCGCGCACACCGTCTTGCGTGACGGGACTGCGCTTTGCCGCTTGCAGCTCACCGCTGACCTGCTGGCGCGTCTTGGTGAGGGCCGGTCCTTTCACCAACGGGTACGTGGCCGGGTAACCACGGCTGATCCAGTGCAAAGAGCCGTCTTGCTGCGCAGCGATAACAGCGCCTTGTACGGCTTGGCGCGAGACCGCGCCGCCCAGGTGATCGGCGGCAAGGCTCACGCCTTCTTCCTGGCTTGCGCTGGGGTGGTAGACCGAGGTTGCGAACGATGCGCCGGCCGAGATGGCGAGGCTGGCAGCGATGAGTGCGGTGCGGGTTTTCATGATGGTTCTCCTGGGTGGCCGGATGCCCGATATGGACCTTCCAGATAGCGCTTTTTGCGCCATGGAAAGAAGTCTAGAAATCGGTCGCGAACCCAGAGATGACCTTGCGATTACGGTTCTGAAATCTCCTCGTAATCCTCAGCGCCCCCAGCGCAAAAAACCTGCCATCAGAGGTCAATCGTCGGCGCTTGCCTACAGCGCGCGCCGCGCACTGACGCAGAAGATGACCGTTCCTCGCGCTGCAAATGCGCAGGATTTGCGTTCCGCAAAACCCCTTCGAACGATCACAAGGAGATACCTATGACCTCTACCTCGACCCCCCATCAGAGTTGCATCCAGGCCTGTTTCGACTGCGCTGCCGCGTGCAACCAGTGCTTTGCCGCCTGTCTTCAAGAAGAGGACGTGAAGATGATGGCCCGGTGCATTGCACTCGATGTGGACTGCGCCGCCATCTGCAGCCTGGCCGCCAATGCGATGGCCCGCAACAGCGAACAAGCGCAGGCCATCTGCGCGCTGTGCGCCAAGATCTGCCGAGCTTGCGGCGACGAATGTGCCAAGCATGAAGCGCAGCACTGCAAGGACTGCGCCAAGGCGTGCTACCGCTGCGCCGATGAGTGCGCCGCCATGGCGAGCCACTGAAGCTCGCGGACGAGCAGGAGAACCCCATGCCAAAACCAGTCCTGAGACACAAGCGCATCCTGGCCGCAGCCGTTGTTTTCGGCGCGCTCGCCTCGCCCCTGGCCCTGCACGCCCAGACAGCCGCGCACTCCGCCGGCAAGGGCGGGATGGATCACTCCGCAGCTGCCGGCAAGATGGACATGAAGGCCATGATGAAGGAGAACAACGAGAAGATGGCCGCGATCCCGATGACCGGCAATGCAGACGTGGACTTCGCACAGATGATGCGCATCCACCACCAGGGGGCCATCGACATGGCCGAGAGCGAACTGCGCGACGGCAAGGACCCACAGATGCTCAAGATGGCCAAGGACATCATTTCGGCTCAGAAGAAGGAAATCGCTGTGCTGGATGCGTTCCTCGCCCGCAGTGGCAAGGCGGCCACTGGATCCGCAAAGTAGCCGTTTCGACGCTTGCGTTGCTGCCCCGTGCCGTGGAACGTGTCCAGGGCCGGGGCAGCGTTCATTGGCGAGGCCTGGTCGGATGGCGCAACGCTGGTGTGCGATGGATCAAGCGCAAGACCAATCCCCCTTGACATTCCCATCGTGTCAGGCTCTATGGTTGCGTCATGCGCTTTTCGGTTACCTCGCAGGGCACAGGGTCACGCAAGCTTTCCTGTACTTGAGGTCGCTTTTGCAGGTCCAAGCAGAACAACACAAGGAGTTTTCCATGGCAGCTGACACGTCGCACGATCACGATCACGGTCACGGGAGTCACCACGGACATCACCATCCGACAGGCAACGGTCCGCAGGTGCAGAACCCGCCGCCGGGTCTCAAAGATCCCGTGTGCGGGATGGCAGTGACCGATCAGTCGCCGCATTCCACGGGCCACATGGGCAACCACTACTACTTTTGCAGTGCAAAGTGCCGCTCCCGCTTCATCGAAGACCCGCACAAATTCGTGGCCCATCCGCCCGAAAGCGCGCCGCCTCCCGCGACCGGGCCGGCCGCCGAGCCGGGCGCCGTGTACACCTGCCCCATGCACCCGGAGGTACAGCAGGACCACCCCGGCAACTGCCCCAAATGCGGGATGACGCTGGAGCCATTGCTGCCGACGCTGGAGGAAGGCGAGAACTCCGAGCTGGTGGATTTCCGGCGCCGCTTCTCGTGGACTTTGCCCCTGACCCTGGTCGTCACCTTCCTGGCCATGGTCGGCCATCGACTGCAATGGTTCGAGATGGCCACGCAAAGCTGGATAGAGCTTGTGTTGACGGTGCCGATCGTGCTGTGGGCGGGATGGCCGTTTTTCATGCGCGGTGCCCAATCCATCGTGAGCCGCAGTCCCAACATGTGGACGCTCATCAGCCTGGGCACCGGTGCCGCCTTCGTGTACAGCGTGGTGGCCACCGTCGCGCCTGGCGTTTTCCCAGCCTCTTTCCAGGCGATGGGCCGGGTGGCTGTCTACTTCGAGGCAGCGGCGGTGATCATCTCGCTGACGCTCCTGGGACAAATGCTGGAGCTCAAAGCCCGCTCGCAGACCTCGGCGGCCATCAAATCCCTGCTGGGCCTGGCGCCCAAGACGGCACGCCGCATCGATGCCAATGGCCAAGAGAGCGACGTGCCTCTGTCCCATGTCCACGTCGGCGATCTTTTGCGCGTGCGGCCGGGCGAGAAGGTGCCCGTGGACGGGGTCGTGGTCGAAGGCAGCAGCGCCGTGGACGAGGCGATGCTCACCGGGGAGCCCGTGCCTGTCGTCAAAGGACCGGGCGACGCGGTGATCGGCGCTACCCTCAATACCAACGGCGCGCTCGTGATCCGGTCCGAGCGGGTGGGCTCTGCGACCATGTTGTCGCAGATCGTGCAGATGGTCTCCCAGGCGCAGCGCTCGCGCGCTCCCATGCAGCGCATGGCGGACCAGGTGGCCGGGTACTTCGTGATGGCCGTCGTGGCCATCGCGCTGCTCACCTTCGTAGCCTGGGGTCTTTTCGGTCCCGAACCGCGCTGGGTCTATGGGCTTGTCAACGCCGTCGCGGTCCTCATCATTGCCTGCCCCTGCGCACTCGGGCTGGCCACGCCCATGTCCATCATGGTGGCTACGGGACGCGGCGCCACCTGTGGCGTGCTGTTCAGGGACGCTGCAGCCATCGAGAACCTGCGCAAGGTGGACACCCTGATCGTGGACAAGACGGGAACCCTCACCGAGGGCAAGCCGTCGTTTGAGCGTGTCGTGGCCATGCCCGGCGTGTCGGAGGACGAGGTTCTGCGCCTGGCGGCCAGTCTGGACCAGGGCAGTGAACATCCCCTGGCGGACGCCATCGTGCAAGCAGCCCGTGCCAAGGGACTGGCGCTCGACAAACCACAGGATTTCGAGTCGGGCTCGGGTATCGGCGTCAAAGGCAGTGTCGGCGGCCGCAAGCTCGCGCTGGGCAACACGGTTCTCATGGAACAGGCGGGCGTCTCGGCCGAGCCTCTGCTGCCGCAGGCCGAAGCGCTGCGTGCCACGGGTGCCAGCGTCATGTACCTTGCAGCTGATGGGCAATTGCAGGGACTGCTGGCGGTGTCTGATGCCGTCAAGGCGAGCACTCCTGAGGCTTTGGCGGCGCTGCATGCGGCGGGATTGCGCATTGTGATGGCGACCGGGGACGGCATGACCACGGCCAAGGCCGTGGGCGCGAAGCTGGGGATCGATGAGGTCCATGGCGAGGTCAAGCCAGCAGACAAGCTGGCTCTGGTCTCCAGGCTCCAGGCCGAGGGCCGTGTCGTGGCCATGGCCGGTGACGGCATCAACGATGCCCCGGCGCTGGCCAAGGCGGACGTGGGCATTGCGATGGGAACGGGCACGGATGTCGCGATGAACAGTGCCCAGGTCACTCTGGTCAAGGGCGATCTGCGCGGCATCTCCATGGCGCGGGAGCTGTCAGAGTCCACGGTGGGCAACATGAAGCAGAACCTGATGTTTGCGTTTCTCTACAACGCCCTGGGCATCCCGCTTGCCGCTGGCCTGCTGTACCCATTCACCGGCTGGCTGCTGTCACCCATGATCGCGGCCCTGGCGATGAGCCTGAGTTCCGCATCGGTGATCGCCAACGCGCTCAGGCTGCGCAAGGGCTGAGGGACCACGCGCGGAGTTGACATGGGTTAACCCTGCGGACCGCCAATTAGGTACCATCGCGCCATGATCTTCGTCAGAAGCCCCAAGTCTCGCCGGGGGCGCTGGATTTCCAGCGTCCTGGTGGCGGCGTTGCTTTTGATGCAGGTGGCATTGTCCGCCTATGCCTGCCCGCAGATCGACTCCGCAGCCCATGCCCTGTCCATGCAAAAGGCAGGGATGGCCATGGAGGAAGCCGTGGGGATGGCTTCCATGCCGGAATGCCACGCAATGGCCGGCACCATGGATGAGCAGGATCCCCAGCTGTGCCGGGCCCACTGCGACGATGACAGCCAGTCGGTGTCTTCTCTGCAAGGCATAGACCTGCAGGCAATGGCTGCGCAGGCCATCTGGATGGCCTATTTTCTTCCGCAGGTAGTGGATGCCCAGCGCCTGGCAGACCCCCGATCCGTCTATGCGGCGGCGGACCAGCGAGAGGGGTCCCCCCCTATCTATCTGACACACCAGGTCTTCCGGAATTGAGCGCGTGCAGCGTGCGAGCCGCCCTGTGGGCAGCTTGTGCACCTGTCCGACTTCGTGCTCATTAAATTCCGAGGACCATCATGCCCATCTCATGTTTCGGCGCTCCTGGCGAGTGCCTGGCTGCGCCCCGGCGCGCTGCCCCGCGCGTTTCTGCGCGCACTCACACCCTTCATCTGACCGCCCTGGCGTTCGTGCTGGCCGCCACGGGCCTGGCCAGCAACCCCGCACGTGCATTGGAGTTCGGCGAGGCACTGGACCTTGCCGAACAGCACAGTCCCCGGATCACGGCCCTGCGGCTTCAGATCGACGCGGCGAGCAGTGCCCAAAAATCTGCAGGGACGCTCCCTGATCCGAAGCTCTCGGTGGGGTTGGAGAATTTCCCGATCAGCGGCATGGACCGCTTCAGCCTGAGCCGGGAATCCATGACCATGCAGCGCCTGGCGCTGATGCAGGAAGTTCCCAACCGGGCCAAGCGCGATGCGCAGATTGCAGGCGCTCAGGCCAGGGTCGCGCGCGAAAGCGCCGCCTTGGCCTCCCAGCGGCTGGCGCTTCGCCAAGAGTTGAGCCAGGCCTGGATCCTTGCGCAGGCCATCGAACAGCGCGATGAACTGCTGGCCGAAATGCTGACGCAGAACCAGCGGCTGCAGGACACCATGGCGGTGCGCATCGCCGGCGGCTCTGCAGCCGCTGGCGATCTGCTGGTGGCGCGCCAAGAGGCGCTAGCCCTGGCGGATCGCAGGGACGACTTGCAGCGCGACCGTGCGCGGGCCAGATCGGCCTTGCGGCGCTGGGTGGGCACGCGAGCCACTGAGCAGTTGCAGGGCGCCCCCGGTCCGCTGAGCCGCACAGTGGAGCAACTGCGCTCGGAGGTGAGCCGCCATGCCGAGATCGCCCAGTACCCCGCCATGCAGGCCATGGCACTGGCCGACGTCCGGGAAGCGCAAGCGCAAGCAAGCGGCGACTGGTCCTGGGAGATCGCGTACAGCCGCCGCGCACGCCAGTGGGGTGACATGGTGTCCTTCCAGGTGACGTTCGATCTTCCTTGGCAGCAAGAGCGCAGGCAGGCTCCGCAGACGCGGGCCAAGCAGATCGAACTCCAGCGCCTGGAAGCCGAGCAGGAGGACCTCACGCGCAAACACCTGCAGGAGCTTGACGATGGCGCCGCAGAGCTGGCGGCGCTCGACAGCCAGATCGAGCGGCTGCAATCGAGCGGCATGAAGCTGGCACAAGGACGTGCCGAGCTTGCACTGAGCAGCTACCAGGCCGCCAAAGGCGATGTGGGCGCCGTGCTGGCAGCGCGCACCCAGGTGCTGGAAACCCAGATGCGCCTTATCGACCTGCAGGCCCAGCGCAATGCGGTGATCGCCCGCCTCAACAGCCTCATCGCCGACTGAACGGAGAACGTCATGACCCCAATTTTCAAGAAAACCGCGTTGGCTGCGGCCTTGCTGGCAATCGGCATCGCCATCGGCTGGGCTGGCGCCCAGTGGCGCCTGGGCTCCAGCCACCCGGCAGGTCCGGATGCCTCGGGCGCTGCGGCGCCCAGCGAACGCAAGGTCCTGTACTGGTACGACCCGATGGTGCCGACCCAGAAGTTCGACAAACCGGGCAAATCCCCCTACATGGACATGGCACTGGTTCCCAAGTACGCGGACGAGGATGCGCAGTCGGGCCCGGGCTTGAGCGTCTCGGCCAAAGCCGTCCAGGCGCTGGGCATCCGCACCGCGCTGGTCGAGCGACGTGATATCGGAACTGACGTGGACGTGCTGGGCACCGTGCAGTTGAACGATCGCGATGTGAGCATCATCCAGGCGCGCGCGGCCGGATTCGTTGAACGCGTGTACGCCCGCGCTCCCGGCGACGTGGTGGCTGCCGGCGCCCCGCTGGCGGAGCTGCTTTTGCCCGAGTGGGTGGCCGCGCAGCGGGAGTTCCTGGCGGTGCGATCCCTCAAGGATGACACGCTGACCGCTGCATCCCGCCAGCGTCTGGCGCTTCTGGGCATGCCGGCAGCGGTCATTGCGCAGGTGGAACGCACAGGCGAACCGCAGGGCCGCTTCACGGTCACTTTTGCGCAGGGCGGGCTCGTGGCTGAACTCATGGTGCGCCAAGGCATGACCGTTTCTGCCGGCGCGAGTCTCGCGCGGGTCAATGGCCTGTCCACCATGTGGATCGAAGCGGCGGTACCGGAGGCGCAAAGCGGTCCATTGCAGATCGGCCAGGATGCACAGGTGCGGCTGGCTGCGTTCCCCGGCGAAACCTTGAAGGCCCGGGTCGTGAGCATCCTGCCCGAGACCAACCGCGACACCCGCACCGTGCGTGTGCGCCTGGAGCTTCCCAATCCCGCCCAAAAGCTCAAGGCGGGGATGTCAGGCCAGGTGGTTCTTCCGGGGCGGGCTCAACCCGCGCTCCTCGTGCCCAGCGAAGCGGTGATCCGCACCGGCAAACGTGCGTTGGCCTACGTGGTCGATGGCCCCGGCAAGTACCACCCCGTAGAGCTGCAGGTGGGCGCCGAAATCGAGGACCGGTTGGTGGTCCTGAGCGGCCTTTCGGAGGGGCAGCAGGTGGTGGCCTCGGCGCAGTTCCTGATCGATTCCGAGGCCAGCCTGCGCGGCGTGGTGCCGCCCCAAGCGGGAGCGAGCGGACCCGAGGAGCCTGTTGGCCAAGGTACGAGCGCTGCAGCGCCCGGCCCCAAGCGCTTTACCGTGCGCGGGGTTGTGGACGAGGTATCCCCTACGGAGATGACCCTCACACATGATGCCGTGCCGGAGTTGAAGTGGCCGGCGATGACCATGCCCTTCAAGTTGGCAAGTCCCGAGATCGCCAAGGCCGTGAAACCCGAGCAGCAGGTGCGTTTCACCTTCGAGCAAAAAGGTTCGGACTTCGTGATCACCGCAATCGAAAGGGCCAAGCCATGATCGCGCGCCTGATCCGCTGGTCCGTCCTCAACCGGTTCCTGGTGCTGTTGGCCACCGTGATGCTCACGGCGTGGGGAGTGTGGGCTGTACGCAGCACGCCTGTGGATGCGCTGCCGGACCTGTCGGACGTGCAGGTCATCATCCGAACCACTTACCCGGGCCAAGCGCCCCAGATCGTTGAGAACCAGGTGACCTACCCACTGGCGACCACGATGCTCTCCGTACCCGGCGCCAAGACGGTGCGAGGCTTCTCCTTCTTTGGAGACTCCTTCGTCTACATCCTGTTCGAGGACGGCACCGACCTGTACTGGGCGCGTTCGCGGGTGCTGGAATACATGAACCAGGTGCAAGGCCGGCTTCCGGCCACCGCCAAGTCGGCGCTGGGTCCCGACGCAACCGGGGTGGGCTGGATCTACCAGTACGCCCTGGTGGATCGCACCGGCAAGAACGATCTCGCCCAGTTGCGCGCGCTGCAGGACTGGTTCCTGAAGTTCGAACTCAAGAGCCTGCCCAACGTGGCCGAGGTGGCCTCTGTAGGAGGCATGGTCAAGCAGTACCAGGTGGTGATCGAACCCATCAAGCTGGCCGCCCAAGGGCTGACACAGGCACAGGTCCGCGACGCCTTGATGGGTGCCAATCAGGAGACAGGCGGCGCCGTGCTGGAGCTGGCGGGCGCGGAGTACATGGTGCGCGCCAGCGGATACCTCAAGACACTGGAGGATTTCAGGGCCGTACCGCTCGTGACGCGCGGGGGGATTGCCGTTCGCCTGGGGGACGTGGCAACCATTCAGCTCGGCCCGGAAATGCGGCGAGGGATCGCGGAGCTAGATGGAGAAGGTGAGGTGGCCGGCGGGGTCGTCATCCTGCGTTCGGGCAAGAACGCGCAGGAGACGATTGCCGCCGTCAAGGCCAAGCTCGCAGAACTGCAAAACAGCCTGCCCAAGGGGGTCGAGGTCGTCACGACCTACGACCGCAGTGCGCTGATCGAGCGCGCCATCCACAACCTCACGACCAAGCTGGTGGAGGAGTTCGTCGTGGTCGCCCTGGTCTGCGTGGTGTTCCTGTGGCACCTGCGCTCGGCGCTGGTGGCCATCATCTCCTTGCCGCTCGGGGTCACGACCGCATTCCTGATCATGCGGTACCAGGGCATCAACGCCAACATCATGTCCCTGGGCGGAATCGCGATCGCCGTGGGCGCCATGGTGGACGCTGCCGTGGTGATGATCGAGAACGCGCACAAGAAGCTGGAGGCTTGGCAGCACGCCCACCCGGACAAGGCGCTCGTCGGCCAGGAGCGGTGGACCGTCATCACCGAAGCCGCTGAAGAGGTGGGCCCTGCGCTCTTTTTTTCGCTGCTCATCATCACGCTATCGTTTGTTCCGGTCTTCACCCTGGAAGCCCAGGAAGGCCGCTTGTTCGGCCCGCTGGCCTTTACCAAGACCTACGCGATGGCAGCTGCAGCAGGCCTTTCGGTCACGCTGATCCCCGTCCTGATGGGCTACTGGATCCGGGGCCGAATCCCGGATGAGCAAAAAAACCCGATTACCCGTGTTTTGATTGCCGTCTACAGGCCCTGTCTGGAGTGGGTGCTGCGCCGTCCCAAGGCGACACTGTTCATCGCCGTACTGGCGCTTGCGACCACGGCTTGGCCGCTATCGCGTCTGGGCGGCGAATTCCTGCCGCGCCTCGATGAGGGCGACCTGCTGTACATGCCCTCGGCCCTCCCAGGTCTCTCAGCGCAGAGGGCTACGGAATTGCTGCAGCTGAGCAACCGCATGATCAAGACGGTGCCCGAGGTGGAGCGGGTGTTCGGCAAGGCGGGCCGCGCGGAGACCGCGACGGACCCCGCGCCACTGGAGATGTTCGAGACCACCGTCAAGCTCAAGCCCAGGGACCAATGGCGCGCCGGCATGACGCCCGAGGGCCTGATCGAGGAGCTGGACAAGGCCGTCAAGATCCCGGGCCTGTCCAATATCTGGATTCCACCCATCCGAAACCGCATCGACATGCTGGCGACCGGCATCAAAAGCCCGATCGGGGTCAAAGTGACCGGAAGCGACCTGCGCGTCATCGACCACATTGCCTCCCAGATCGAGCAGGTGGCCAAGGGCATCCCGGGGGTCACGTCGTCGCTCGCGGAGCGGCTGACCGGTGGGCGCTATGTGGACGTGCGCATTGACCGCACGGCGGCAGGCCGGTACGGCCTCAACGTGGCCGATGTCCAGGCGATGGTCTCAGGTGCCATTGGCGGCGAGAACATCGCGGAGACCGTGGAGGGCTTGGCCCGGTTTCCGATCAACCTGCGCTACCCACGCGAATGGCGGGACTCCCCGCAGAGGCTGACGCAACTGCCGATTTCCACGCCGATGGGCCAGCAGATCACGCTCGGGACTGTCGCCACGGTCTCCATCACCGACGGGCCGCCAATGCTCAAAAGCGAAAACGCACGTCCGTCCGGATGGGTCTACGTGGACGTTCGCGGGCGCGACCTGGCCTCGGTCGCGAACGAGCTGCGTGAAGCGGTGTCTCGCCAGGTCAAACTGGAGCCAGGCGTGAGCGTTGCGTACTCTGGCCAGTTCGAATACCTGGAGCGGGCCAATGCCCGCCTCAAGGTGGTGGTGCCGGCCACGCTCCTGATCATCTTCGTGCTCTTGTACTTAACGTTCACGAGAATGGACGAGGCCGCGCTGATCATGGCAACCCTTCCGTTTGCCCTGACCGGGGGGATTTGGTTCCTCTACCTGATGGGCTACAACCTGTCGATCGCCACGGGCGTAGGGTTCATTGCGCTGGCGGGCGTCGCGGCGGAGTTCGGCGTTGTGATGCTCATCTACCTCAAGCACGCGCTGCATGAGCGCTGCCCGAATGGTGAAGTGCCCACGCTGGCGCAGCTCTTGGATGCGATCCAGGAGGGCGCAGTGCTGCGCGTGCGGCCCAAGGCCATGACTGTGGCGGTGATCCTGGCTGGCCTCGTGCCCATCGTATGGAGCAGCGGGACAGGCTCGGAGGTCATGAGCCGCATCGCCGCACCGATGCTCGGAGGGATGGTGACGGCGCCGCTGTTGTCGCTGTTCGTGATCCCCGCAGCGTACCTGTTGATGCGCAGGGCAAAAGCTGCCCGTGCTGGCACAACCGCGCCTGCCTGATGTGCGCAGACCCTCGACGGCGATCCCTCCCTCTTGCATTGTGCAAGTTCGTGCCCATCCCTTGCGCTGGGCCTTTTTCTTGGTGGTGAAGAACGTTTTGCGCGGAGATGAATGCCCCGGGATTTTCTGAAGCAACTGGCCAGTCTGCCCTTGCCGCAGACTTTTCACGATGAGCAATCAATCGACAAGATTCGCGTGCTTGTGGCGGCGGAACTCGTGGAAGCGAGCCTTCCGCCGCCAGGCGTTCAGGGAACAGCAGTTGTCACCTACATCACAACAATTGGCCGGGTGATGGTTTCGCCCAAGAGTGGACTGGTGAGGGCGAAAACTCTCTCTGGCTGATTCGACCTGCACCCTTTTTAGCCTGTCGAGGCGAGGATGTTGCACGCGCCTTCACTGATCACTGCTGTACGTCGAACAAAGTTTGACTTGTGAAGTTGTCCGCCATCTCGATTCGCAGGCGAAAGTCAACGACATCTTTTTTCTTCTTCTTGCTCAGGATATGCAGTCTCACTGGTGCGTAGTAGCTTGTGGTCGGGGGAACTTCGTATGGTTTCCCATAGATGGTGACCATTGATGCGGGTTCTTTCTGCTGCAGGACCGAAAACTCGCCTTTGCGCACGATTTCCATCAGTGATTCGCCCCCGTCTGTACACGCAACCCTCATCGTCGGTGAACCGGTGATCTCTGAGCGTTGGTAGGAGAGCTTTCCCTCAACGATATCGCTGACTCGCGCCAAAGCCCGATGATCATCAGTGGAAATACTCTCGAAAATGTGGATAGGCGCACTCTTGCGAAGATATCTGAGCACATTTCTCGCCCGCCTTGCGTAGTGAGCGAACGCGAGCGTTTCATTCATTTCTTCTATATGCTTGGGTGTATGAAAATTCCCCGCTGCAACTTGATTTCCTTCGACACCCAAAGCGAATGAAATAGAAGCAGATGGATCAAGAATTGCTTCAAGCAGGCTGATAAATACGTCCAAGTAGGGAGGGTTGGAAGCCTCCTGTCCTTGCCACGCTTTTAAATTGGTCGTCAGCGTCGATGTCGAGTGGACATCATCGCCACCAGTGGGGGTGAAAACTATTTCCACGTCCAGAAGCCCGCCGCATCCAGCGCCTGCAAATCGGATTTGCTTGCGCCCAGCTGTTAGTTGCCCATTAATGGTTTCGAAAATTGGCGGTTCGGTCTGGGGGGCAATTATCTTCAACACGGCTGGACGCGCCGCTGGCATGATCGTTATCGATGCCAGGTCGGCATCTTTGTGCAGCACGTCAAAGAGTTTTGATCCTTCAAAAACGACCCCATCGAGTGGCAGCGTCGCTTCACGGCCGTCGTCGATGGCCGCTTGCAAACCTTTGCGCCAGACAGCAGCCGATTCCGCTCCAATCTTGATGGAAAAAGACACGGCCTCTTTCGCCCCCACGGTAATCGTTGTGTTGCCACCCGAGTAAGCCGTGGAAATGGTGAACCTTGGGTCCACCGCTTCCAATTGATCTACCAGAGCTTTATGTACGTTGCCTATGGCTTCTGGATAAAACCCCGGCGTTCGGGTCCCCATGGCCATGGCCGCCATCCGATAGATATCCTTCTGGTCGGGAAGCCGTTTGCCATGCTCCATCAGAGCGCTAGCTTCAGCCGAAGATTTCCATTTTTGGAGGAGTTCTGCTGAGTACAAGTCTCGATCCCGGTCAATGATCGTCGAGCAGGTCTGGCATAACCAGATGATGTTGCCAAAACCACGCCGTTCTTCTGCTGTCATAGTCGCGAGGTATCGGGGTCCCCCGGGGGATGCCGCATGAATATGCGCGCCAACTCCAACGTTGGAGAAATCAACTTCACCCACTGGCGCGGAGGTGGTGGCACGGCAATCGGGATTGGAACAACGGCCAGCCACCCGTTGATAAGCCTGATTCTTGGTGGGTTTAGTGAAGTCGTCGCGTGCCATTGCATCGTCGCTATCAAGTATGTAAATTCTGCGTGGGTCTTTTTCGCTGACTGGCAGCCGACGTGCAAGCAATCATTGGCTGTCCGCAAGCTTCTTCTTGCGCACGGGTCTGGTCGGCGGTTGAAACTGCGCGACCAGAGAGCGCAAGGTGTCTGCCTCCGCTTTGTGTTGCGCCACCGCCTGCAGCGCCTGCTGCAGCTCAACGCCTTGCAGTTGGTTCACGCGGGCGCTGTCAGCCAGCGAAGATCGTGCACTCTCCAGATCTGAGGCCAATCTTGCTTGCGCTGCATTGGCCTCCAAGAGCTTGGCGTGGTGATCCCGCTCCGCCTCTGCGAGCTTGCTTCGCAGCTGCTCCAATTGCTTGTCCACCTGAGCGCGGGCGGTGCGCTCCCGGTCAATCTCGCGAAGCGCTCGGCGCTCAGCCTCGGCCGCACGGGAGGCGGCCTCGTCGATGGCTGCACGCCCCTTATCCAGCTCCGCACTGAAATGCTGGCGGCTTTTGGACTGCTCCAGTTTCAACTCGTCCACCTGGCGCGAAAGGGTCTCGGCACGCGCCGTAGTGGCGGCGTGCGCGCGGCGCTCGTGTTCCAGCTCCGTGCCGAGGTGGTGCATGCGTCCTTCCAGTTCGGTAACTTTGCCCTGCGCTTCCTGGAGGAGAGCCTCGATCGCCGCGTTTCGCTGCTGTGCTTCTTGCAGCGCTGCCTTCGCGCTGTCAGCTTCGGCCCGCGCCTCGACGCGCAGGGCCGCGAGCTCCTCGCGTGCCAATCCTGTCGATTGGGCCCACAGCACGCTGACGGCCTGGCCTGCGGCCTCTTTAAGCGCCTCCGGTAGATCGGGGTGATCGATCTCCACCCGAGCCTTGCCGCGCAGATCCTCCCAGAACTTGGCCAGCGCTTCGGCCGGTGCGCTCATGGAGCCCTTGCGCACATGCTGATAGAGCTTGCTGGCCGTGGGCGTGATGCCGTATCGAAAAAACAGCAGCGCGCACACCTCGCGATACAGCGTTTTGGTGTCGCTGAAACGCTCCCGCAGGGCCTCAACTTCGGCTTGGATTTCGGATTCTTCGCTCATCTTCAAATAATACAACGTATAACGTATAAATCAATGAATTTATTTCTAATCTATGGACATAATTACTCTAATGTCCATAGAATTCGACTCATGAGCAGTTTGATCGTCGCCCCGGTCGTTTTTGCGCATCTTGAGCCTTTGGAGGGCTTGGTGCTACCCCTTCACCTGTCCGGGGAGCATGGCCGCAACCGGGCCACGGGCTTACCGCAAGTCGCTGCCAACGACGACCGCTCTGCGGTTCTGGCATGGCTGGCCCGCTACAAGGACTCACCGGCAACCCTGGCCAGCTACCGCAAGGAGGCGGAGCGGCTGCTGCTATGGTGCGTGCACCAGCACGGCAAGGCCTTGTCTGATCTCACCCATGAGGACTTCCTGGTGTACGAGACCTTCCTCGGCGACCCGCAGCCGGCAGACCGATGGGTCATGCAGATCGCCCAGAAGGCGCCCCGGTCCTCACCCCACTGGCGGCCGTTCGCCAAGGCGCTGGACCGGCAGAGTCAGCGGCAGGCGCTCTCCATCCTCAACAGCCTTTTCAACTGGCTGGTGCAGGCGGGCTACCTGGCGGGCAATCCTCTGGCCCTTAGGCGAAGAAAAGCCGTGGCGCGGCCGGCAAACACGAGCAGGTTCTTGCCGCACGAACATTGGGCCCACGTTCGCGCCACCATCGAGTCGCTGCCGACCACCACACCTCGCCTGGCGCTGCAGGCGGCCCGCTACCGGTGGCTTTTCTCGCTGCTGTACATCGGTGGGCTGCGGATCTCCGAGGTCTGCCACAACTCCATGGGGGACTTCTACTGGCGCAAAGGGGTAGACGGCCGCGAGCGCTGGTGGCTGGAGGTGCGTGGCAAGGGGGAGAAAACCCGCGTGATACCAGCGACCGATGAGCTGGTAACAGAGCTGATGCGGTACCGAAAGGCGAACAACCTCAGCCCGCTACCGCGCGAAGGGGACGCCCTCGCGCTCCTGCTCCCGCTCATCGGGGGGGCGCGCTCCATGGGGCGCAGTGGCGTGCACGAGTTGGTCAAGGACATCTTCCGCGAAACCGCAGCGCGCCTGCGCGCCCTGGGGCCAGATCACGAGGCCGCAGCGGCTCACGTGGAGCAAGCGTCAGCGCACTGGATGCGCCACACAGCCGGCACCCACCAAAGCAACAGCATGGACATCAAGGCCGTGCGCGACAACCTGGGGCACTCCAACATTGCCACGACCAGTATCTACCTGCACACGGAAGACGATGCCCGTCATGACCAAACATCGAGCGCTCATCGGATTGGATGGTCGAGTCTTTGAAAGCGATCACGGCGCCTTGACATTCAGTATTTGGGGATGAGGCCTTCGTGCCGGAAAATGGCTGCGACGACTTCATAAAGAGGGAAACATGGCTCAACCTGGGCAGATGCTGCTGCGCGTGTGGGATGTGCAGCATGGCGCGTGCGCGATGCTTCATCACCAAATCAATGGTTCTGCTGGGCGACTTGCCATGATCGATTCGGGATGCACTGCGACGTGGCGCCCGAGCACCTTTATCAAGCACGGGCTCGGGAGGCAACGGCTCGACTACCTTTTTATCACCAATGCCGACCAGGATCACATGAGCGACCTGCAGGGTCTTTGGGATGAAGGCATTCATGTTCCGGTGTGGCATCGCAATCCGAGTCCAAGTGCAGACAACTGGCGGGACATGAAACTCACAGGGGGGCCGCTCACCGATGACGCAAGGCGTTTTATCGCGAACTGCGATGAGTTCCGAGGGCCGCCTGCAGAGCCCTTCAACCTGAACATGGGAGGCATCACGTGTACCACGTTCTACAACCCATATCCGCAGTTCACCAACACCAACGATCTCAGCTTGGCAGTTTTTGTCGAGTTCGACGACTTCAAGATACTCTTTCCTGGCGACCTGGAGAAGCCAGGTTGGCGGGCCTTGCTGCAGCGACCGGACTTCTGCACGAAGCTGCGCGACACCAACATCCTCATGGCATCTCACCACGGGCGCGAGAGTGGCTTCTGTCCGGAGATCTTTGACTACTTCACTCCGGATGCCGTTGTGGTCTCGGACAAGCCCATCGAGCACGAGACCCAGAAAATGGGGCCGGACTACCGCCGGGTTGTGCGCGACAGGGGCGTGCGCGTGCGAAGCACTGGCAGAGACAGGCGTGTCCTCACGACCCGGCGTGACGGATGGATCCAGTTCACTGTTTCTGACGGAAGCTATTTCATCGACACGGAGTACGCAGGATGAAAGCGGCTGCGCTCCGGAGCCTCAAATCTCTCAATATGGTGTGGCTGGTATCCATAGCGCTCGTTGACATGCTCGTCGTGGTTGCTCTGGTGGCTCCTGAGTGGCTTCAAACTGAATCATGGACACGATCAGGCATGGCTCGCCTTGCGGCTTCGATCGCGATGCCGGCACTGGTCCTTCTCGTGGCCAATCTGCTCCCGCATGATGTCAAGGCAATGCTGGTGTATTGGAAGCCGCTCGGCAACCTGCCGGGCTCTCAGGCATTCACAAAGCATGGCCCGAGCGATCCCCGGATCGACATGGGCGCGCTCAAGAGGAACGTGGGCGTCCTGCCCAAGGATCCCAATGAGCAAAATGCCAAGTGGTACAAGCTATACCGACAAGTGTCCAGCGAGACCGAGGTCATGGAGGCACACCGGCTGTTTCTCCTGTACCGCGACATGGCAGCGGTATCGCTTCTTCTTGGCATGACTGTGCCTTTGGCGCTTTTGTATGCCGGCACATCGGCTGCAGCAGTGGCGGGGACTGCGGCGCTGTTTCTCGTCCAATACCTGGCCACGGCAGTTAGTGCGCGATGGAGCGGTGTTCGCTTTGTGTGCAGCGTACTGGCCGTGCATTCGGTGAAGAAGGTTACCGCGTCGAAGGCAGCCGTCGCGCCGTGACTGAGCAGATCCGGACTTCCCGCGCCGCCAGATGCCTCCTTGTGTCTATTGGCGGACTCCGCGCAGCAGCCTGAGGCCATTGGCCACCACCAACAGGCTGGCACCCATGTCCGCAAACACCGCCATCCACATGGACGCACTGCCCATCACTGCAAGCACCAGAAACACCGCCTTGATGCCCAAGGCGAGCACGATGTTTTGGAGCAGGACACCTCGGGTGCGCTTGGACAGTTCAATGACTTCGGGGATGCGACGCAGGTCATCGTTCATGATGACGACGTCGGCCGCCTCCATGGCCGTGTCGGTGCCAGCGGCCCCCATGGCGATGCCGATATTGGCGCGCGCCAGCGCCGGTGCGTCATTGATACCGTCACCGGTCATTGCGGTCGGGCCGTACTGACTCTGCATCTGCTCGATGGCGGACAGCTTGTCCTCGGGCAGCAGGTTGCCCTGCGCCTTGTCGATCCCGGCCTGTTTGGCGATGGTGCTCGCGGTGGCGGTATTGTCTCCGGTGAGCATCACGGAGGAGACGCCCAGCTTGTGCAGTTGAGCGATCGCTTCTCGCGAACTCTCCTTGATCGTGTCCGCCACGGCGAAGATGGCCAGCACTTCCGTTTTACTGGCAAGCAATGTGACCGTACGGCCCTGGGCTTCCTGCTCGGCCAGCAGCGCTTCTATCTCGTCATTGCACAGTTGCCGCTCTTCAACCAGACGATGGTTCCCAAGAATCAACGACTGGCCTCCGATTTGCGCCTCCACTCCACGGCCGGGAAGTGCCGTAAATCCGCTGACGCCCCCCGGCCCTGATTCCAGACCCTGTGCGATTGCTTTGGAGACTGGGTGGTCCGACTCTGACGCAAGGTCTGCCGCCCAGCCGAGGATTTGGGCTTCCGAAGCGTGCTTCGAGAGGATCTGGCGAGCCACCAGCTTGGGTTTGCCTTCCGTGATCGTGCCGGTCTTGTCCAGTGCGATCGCCTTGAGCTTGTGGGCTTCTTCCAGGTAAACCCCCCCCTTGATGAGAATGCCGCGCCGCGCCGCCGATGCCAAGCCGCTGACCACCGTGACCGGTGTTGCGATGACCAGTGCGCACGGGCATGCGATGACCAGCAGAACGAGTGCTTTGTACAGGGCCTCCAACCACGTCAGGTTCATGAACAGCGGCGTGAGGACCGCGACCAGCACTGCGATGGCAAACACCGCAGGCGTATAGATGGCCGCGAACCGGTCCACGAACTGCTGTGTCGGCGCGCGGGACCCCTGGGCCTGCTCGACCGAATGGATGATGCGGGCCAGCGTGGTGTTGCTGGCCTCTGCAGTAACGGTCACTTCGAGCGTGCCCGTTTCGTTGATGGTGCCGGCGAACACCGGGTCCCCAGCAGCCTTGTCCACCGGGATGCTCTCGCCGGTGACGGGCGCCTGATTGACGGCACTCGTGCCGCTAGCAACCGTTCCGTCCAAGGGGATCCGTGCACCTGGTTTCACGCGCACGGTGGCGCCGATAGCGACTGCGGCCGATGGAAGGGTCTGCCAGGTGCCATCAGCCTGACGCACTTCGGCCGAGTCGGGCGTGAGGTCCAGCAGGCTCTTGATGGCGTTGCGCGCGCGGTCCACGGCGCGGCCTTCGATCATCTCGGCGATGGCATACAAGGCCATCACCATGGCGGCCTCGGGCCACTGGCCAATCAGGAAAGCACCAGTGACGGCGACCGTCATCAGTGCGTTGATGTTCAGCCGCCCCTGCAGCAGGGCTGCAAAGCCTTTTCTGTAGGTCGAAAATCCTGCCAGCCAGATAGCGGCAGCCGCCACGGCCATCCCGATGCCTTTGAAGACCATCGTATCGGGGGAGAAAAACGCGATGGCTTCGGCGATCACCGCAAGTGCCAGCGCGGCGCCCATGCGCCCGAAACCTTCCCTGGGCGCATCGTGCTCGTGGTCTTCGCCGGTAGATCCGGTGCCCACCGGTTCAGGATTGAAGCCTGCCTTGCGTATGGCTGCGAGAGCTTGGGGAATCACCTCGTCGGGCGCATCAATGGCCAGGGTGCGAGCACCCAACTGAAACCCGAGTGTTCGAATGCCACTCACCGGCTCCAGGGCCCTTCGGATCTCGCTTTCTTCCGAGGCGCAATCCATCGCGGTGATGCGGAACACTGCGCCTTTGGTTATTGGTTTGCCGGGCGTGAGGGGGGCAGCACGGTCGCCACAGCACGCATCGGCAGGACTGGTGGACGCGCCAGGTCCGCAGCAATCGGTCTGAGCTGCAGAAGCATTTGCCGGTGTGCAGCAAGCGTCCGGGGCGTTGTTACGGGAGTCGTCACAGCTGGTTTTCATGGGAATGGTTCCTTCTTGGCGTCCATTGGAAACCTTGATGTGGCTTCAATGTCAAGTTCAGGGTGGAATGGGTTCAGCACGCCGCTGCACGCGCAGGTTTTGTGTAGGAGCAACCGCATTTGCACAGGCGGCTAGCTCGCGAGCCGGGTGGCGGCGATCAACTCGGCGATATCCGCGCGCACGGGCATGGGTTCGAAAGCGCTCACGTTCGCGCGCCCCGGATTGCCCAGAGGAAGACGCTTGAGCAAATGACCCAAGGGCACCAGGGCCAACCGCAGGAGCTGTCCAGCGAACTCTGGACCATTCTTGGTCGCCAGGGCAAGCTGCAGCATCGCAACGTGGGTTCTCCAGTGAGGCGTGAAGCGGCTTTGCCCAACGACATGCGCGGCTTCGAGGGTCAGCCATTTCGCTTCTGCATCGGTTTCAGGGAGCGCCTCATACCTGGCCAGCAGGCGCTCGAACACGACGGGATCGAAGGTCGTGGCAGATCGCGGATCAGATAGCTTGTTCATGGTTTTGCGTTATGACGGCCTTGTGCAGAAGAAGCGCAGGACGAAATGTCCGCTGGCGCCTATTGGAAACCTTGGAGTGGCTACAGTGTCAAGAATCAGAAAAATGGAAGGAACCATGCAGATCAAGAATCTGGCCAGTGCCACGGGCGTTGATGCCGAAACCATCCGTTTCTATGAAAAAGAAGGCCTTCTTCCCAAGCCTGCACGACTTCCCAACGGCTACCGCGACTATGCCGATGCCCATCTCGAACGCCTCGCCTTTGTGCGGCACTGCAGGGCCCTGGATATTCCTTTGGCCGATGTAAAAAGTCTCCTCGGTGCGCTGGACGCACCGCAGGACGCGTGCGGTGACGTCAACGAACTGATCGACGGCAAACTCAGCCGTCTGCGTGCGCGCCTTAAAAGCATGAAGGCCCTCGAAAAACAGCTCCTGCAGTTGCGTTCCGCCTGCGCAGGGGAGCGTCCCCATCAAAGCTGCGGCATCTTGAAGGAACTTGTCTCCGCTGCCCATGGCGAGGCGTGCCTGTGCCATGCAGACAGACCCGCCTCTTCGTCGCCAACGCTGCGGACATGACGAACTTGTAATCCGTGAGTGCGAAAGCTGTTGGTATCCGGTCATCAGACTGCCATGCGTGGCTCTGCCGCTGAACCAGTCGGTGGCTCGGCGCAGGAGGCACATCAACCCGAGGAGATACCAAATGACGATTCGCACTCTTTTGACCACCGTGGCCTTCGCGGCCATTGCCAGCCCAGCGCTGGCGGCCGGCGTGATCCACCCTGCCAACACCGAGATGGGTTACACGACGCACCCCGACCATGCCACGCAAGGGAAGTCGCGCGACCAGGTTGTTGCGGATATGGAGCAGGCGAAAAAAGACGGCCTGTGGCAATACCACCGGTTCGGCGCGCCCGTTCCGGTCAAAGGCACCTCCATGACACGCGATGAAGTCCTGGCGGACCTGGATCGGGCCCAGAAGCATCCGAGTTGGGCACAGCGACGCGTGGGCGCGCCCGTACCCGCGCTGCCCGCACAATAGCTGTTGGGATAGCAGCAGCGGGCGGCTCGCAATCGGTCGGCTCTGGGCACTTCCGGCCAAGCTCGCTGCGCTCATGAACTCGTCCCCGCTGCGTGTGCCGAGGTGCTCATCTCCAGCCCGATGCTTGTGATCCCTTGGCTGCAGCTGGCGATCGGACCGCCGCCGTGCATGCGCGCAATCGCGGCCGTGATGGCCAGTCCCAGTCCATGGTTCTTCTGGCTGTGTGTGCGGGATGCCGACGCTCGAAAGAACCTGTCGAAGATCCGCTCCAGGACCTCCGCAGGCACCGTCTGGCCCGTGTTGCGCACCAATACACGCACCCGCCCACTGGCGACCGGTTCGATGCTGACGACGATCTCAGTACCGCGAGCAGCATAGCGAGTGGCGTTGCCAATCAGGTTGGACAGCGCACGCCTGAGAAGCGGCTCGTCAAAGTCCCCGGCCGCATCTCCCGAGACACGCAGTTCCAACTCAGCCTCCGACAGCGCTGCGTCGTGATACTCCGCCACCTGCTGGACAACTGCCGCAAGACTGGGCGTGTGCGTGCGGCGAGCGGCAGCGCCCCGATCCGCCTGTGACAGGAAGAGCATGTCGTTCACGATGCCGGTCAACCTGTGGAGCTCTTCCAGATTGGAAGAAAGTACCTCCGGCAGGTCGAAGCTGGCCGGACGGCGAAGCGCCAGTTCGTTGCTGGCTAGCAAGGTGGCCAACGGAGTACACAGTTCGTGGGCGACATCCGCGTTGAAGCCCTCCAACTGGGTATAGGCTTGATCGAGTCGGCCCAGCAAGTCGTTGAATTGCTGCACCAGCGGCACCAGTTCTGAGGGCTGTCCCGAGGCGTCTAAGCGCTGGTGCAGGTTCTCGACCGAAAGCGCCTGGACCTGGGCCGCGAGCCTGCGCACCGGTGCCAGCCCAAGGTGAACGATGGACAAGCCGCCGAGGGAGACCACCAGGGTGCCGACGACTGCTGCCACCGTCAGCGTCACGGCCAGACGCTGCAGGTGCTTTTGGTCGTCCGCTACGTCCATCGACAGTGTGACCCGCAGCGCAGGATCGCCGGGAGAACGCCCCGCGACGTCGAAGATCTTGGAGGCCACGTTCGTGCCTCGTACCTCGGGCTCGACCAGAGGAAACAGCAGCTTGCCTTCGCTCGTGCGCACAGTAAGCCGGAAGTCCTCGTGGCCGATCAGGAAGTCGCTCAGCGGATGAGCCTGTGGCGTTTCTCGCGCAGCGTGCTCCCCCGTGCCCAGAAGGTGGCGAACGATGGTCTCCTTTTGTGCCAAGGTCTCGGCTTGCCGCTCAGACATATTCATCGCAGTAACAAGGTAGACCACCAGGCAGACACCTCCAAGGCCTGCAAGGCTTTGCGCAGCGAGCCACCAGGACAGGCGCTGGCGCAGAGAGTGCGAAAGGGCCCGCTCCATCAGCTTCGCTCTTCCAAAACATATCCCATGCCGCGTATGGTGTGCAGCAATGGCTTTTCGAAGGGGGAATCCATCTTGCTGCGCAGTCGGCGGATAGCCACCTCCACGACATTGGTGTCGCTGTCAAAGTTCATGTCCCAGACCTGCTCGGCGATCTCGGTGCGCGAGAGCACCTCCCCCTTCCGGCGCAGGAAAAGCGTCAGCAGCTGAAACTCCTTGGCCGTGAGATCGACCCGCTGTCCGGCCCGACTCGCCTTGCGCCGCACCAGATCAAGTTCGAGGTCCGCAAGTCCGAGCAGCGTCGGCTCACCTGCATCCCGGGCTCCATGGCTGCGCCTGAGCAACACCTGGATGCGCGCAGCGAGTTCGGAGAATGCGAACGGCTTGACGAGGTAGTCGTCGGCGCCCGTCTGCAGGCCGAGCACGCGGTCCTCCACACTAACTCGGGCGGTCAGCATAAGCACGGGCGTTTGCTTTGTTTTGCGCAGCGCGGTCAAGACGGTGAATCCGTCAATGCCCGGAAGCATCGCGTCGAGAATCAGCAGGTCGTGTGAGCCCTCCAGGGCCATGTGGAGGCCGTCCACCCCGTTGTGAACCACATCGACGTTGTAGCCTGCCTCGCCCAGGCCCTTGTGCAGGTACGCGGATAGCTTGACCTCGTCCTCAATGAGCAGGATTTTCATGGATGTATTTTCCGAGCCGGTAGGCCGTGTGACGATTACAAATTCGTCATCGGGCGGTCAGGGTGAGGTCGGCGTCGTGCAGTGCGACCCCTGGGCGACTGGCGCTGGTCAGCGGTTTCTTGAACGACGCGCGGCACGCGCCTTCAAGCGGACCAGGCGCCGCTGCCGCAGGCGTCTTGCCAGCCTCACTGTGTACTTCGCGCGGCGGTCGATCGGATCAAAGTGCTTGAGCCAACGTTTTCGCAGTTGCCAGAACACGAGCGCGCATGCCACCAGGCCGAGCCAGATCCAGGTCAGCTTGAGTGACAGATTGCCCGGGGGGACACGCTGCAGCATGGATTGATCTCATCGCCGCCAGGTCATGCTGGAGGCTCAGCCTGAGCCTCCAGCATGGGGCGGATGCGCCACCACTGCGGTGGCGCGACTTCATGAACTGGTAGTTACTTGAGAACGAAACGCACAGAGGCCACGGCTTTTCCAGCCTTGGTCACGGCCACCACTGCTTTGGTACCTGCGGCGACCTTGAAGCTGCCCGCAGCTTCCAACTTTCCGTCCACCGGCTGAAGCTGGGCTTCCTGTTTGTCACTGCCGGACAGCAGCGTCACCTTGGCGGTCATGCCCGAGGGATCCAAGGGCTTGCCGTGGTCGCGCATATAAAGCTGCAGCTTGTCGGCCTTGGCCACCAACTCATAGTCGATGTCCTTGGCTTCGGCCACGGCGCCGCCATGCATCGGCTTGACCTCGTGGCCGTCGGCGTGCTTGTCGGCCGCGAAGGAGGCGCCGGCGAATGCCAGAGCCAGCACTGGGAGCAGTCGAGATATCTTCATGAATCTTCCTTGGGTGAGTTGAGGGAGGGAGAGAAGAGATGGCCGGTTCATTCACGAGATGAACCGGCCGCTGTCACACCGTTGACGGCGCGTTCGGGTGGGTTGGCTCAGCGGAAACGTCCTCGTCTTGCTCATCGGGCCGGTGTGCCAGCCGGTAGAGGATGGGCAGCACCAGCAAGGTCAGCAGGGTCGAAGAGAGGATCCCGCCGATCACCACTGTTGCCAGTGGCCGCTGGACCTCGGCGCCCGTGCCAGTTGCGATCGCCATGGGTATGAAGCCCAGCGAGGCGACCAGTGCGGTCATGAGCACTGGGCGAAGGCGGGTCAAGGCCCCCTCACGGATGGCAGTGTCCAGGGGGATGCCTTCCTCCCTCAGGCTGCGGATGTACGAGATCATCACCAGACCGTTCAGCACAGCAACCCCCGACAGCGCAATGAATCCCACGGCGGCAGAAATCGACATCGGGATGTCCCGCAGCCAGAGCGCCAGGATGCCGCCCGTCAGCGCGAAGGGGATGCCGGTGAACACGAGAAGACCGTCCTTGACGTTGCCGAACATGGCGAACAGCAGTACGAAAACCAGCAGCAGCGATGCCGGCACGACGATCTGCAGACGCTGAGTGGCAGATTGCAGGTTCTCGAAAGTGCCGCCCCAACTTGTCCAGTAGCCGGTGGGAATCTTGATCTGCGCGAGCCCTTGCTCCGCGTCGGAGACGAATGATCCGACATCCCGGCCTCGCACATTGGCGCTGACCACGATCCGCCGCTTGCCATTCTCCCGGCTCACCTGGTTGGGCCCAGGTGCCAGCTCGAAGCTGGCGACTTCGCCCAGCGGAATGAAGTTCGTGCGCGCCTCTGTACCCGACGCAGAGCGGGGAAGCGGGATGGGTAGGCGTTTCATGCCCTCCAGGTCATTGCGTAGCGTCTCCGGCAGGCGCACCAGAATGTCAAAGCGCCGATCACCCTCGAACAGCGTTCCCGCCTCTCGGCCACCAATGGCCGTCGCGACGGTCTCCTGGATGTCGGCCACATTCAAGCCGTAGCGGGCCGCCTTTTGCCGGTCGATGTTGACGGTGAGCATGGGCAGGCCCGTCGTCTGCTCGACTTTCACTTCCGAGGCGCCCTGGATTTTTTGCAGCATCGCGGAGACTTCCTCGGCCGTCTTGTTCAGAACGTCCATGTCGTCGCCGAAGATCTTGACCGCCACATCGCTGCGCACGCCTGAGATCAGTTCGTTGAAGCGAAGCTGGATGGGCTGCGAGAACTCGTAGTTGTTGCCGGGGATCTTCCCGATCACCGCCTGGATGGCCGCGAGCAGCTCGTCGCGGGTTTTGCGGGGTTCGGGCCACTCGCTCATCGGCTTGAGCATGATGTAGCCGTCCGAGATGTTGGGCGGCATGGGGTCCGATGCGATCTCTGCCGTACCCGTGCGCGCAAAGATCCTTTCGATCTCTGGGAACTTAGCCTTGAGCGTTTTCTCGATCTGCTGCTGCATGGCTACCGACTGCGAGAGGCTGGTGCCCGGAATTCGCAGCGCCTGTATGGCGAAGTCGCCCTCGTTGAGGTTGGGCACGAATTCGCTGCCCATGCGCGTTGCAATGAGCCCGCACAGGACCACAGCCACCGCAGCAACGCTCAAGACCACCGCCTTGGCTCCCATCACCCGGTCGAGCAAGGGCGCGTACAGGCGCTTGGCACCGCTCAGCAGGAAATTTTCCTTCTCGCTGACCTTGTTGCCGATGAACAGGGCGACGGCCGCAGGAATGAACGTCACCGAGAGAATCATCGCGCCCACGAGGGCCGCCACCACGGTGAACGCCATCGGATGGAACATCTTGCCCTCCACTCCGGTGAGCGCAAAGATCGGCAGATACACCACCATGATGATGAGCTGGCCGAACAACAAGGCACGGCGCGATTCCTTGGAGGCCAGGAAAACCTCATGGAAGCGCTCGGCTCGCGTGAGCGGTCGGCCATAGTGCGCCTGTGCATGAGCGAGGCGACGCACGCAGTTTTCCACGATCACCACGGCTCCGTCGATGATGATGCCGAAGTCCAGCGCGCCCAGGCTCATGAGGTTCGCACTGACCTTGTACGAAACCATCCCGGTGAAGGTAAAGAGCATGGACAGCGGGATGACGGTCGCCGTGATGATGGCCGCCCGGATGTTGCCCAGGAAAAGAAACAGGATGACGATCACGAGGATCGCGCCTTCCAAGAGGTTCTTCTTGACGGTGCTGATCGCCTTGTCCACCAGGACGGTGCGGTCGTAGACCGTCACCGCGTGCACGCCCTCGGGCAGGCTGCGGTTGACCTCGATCATTTTCTTGTCCACGGCCTGGGACACGGTGCGGCTGTTCTCGCCGATCAGCATGAACACGGTGCCCAGCACGACCTCTCGGCCGTTGTCGGTCGCAGCGCCCGTGCGAAGCTCGCGCCCGAGGCCCACGTCGGCCACGTCGCGAATGCGCACCGGTACTCCATTGGCGCTGCTCAGAATGACGTTTCCGATGTCCTCCAGGGTACGGACCTGGCCAGGTGCACGGATGAGGTACTGCTCGCCACGCTTTTCGATGTAGCCCGCGCCGACGTTGCCGTTGTTGCGGTCGATCGCCGTGAAGATGTCCTGCAGCGTGACTCCTAGGGATGCGAGGCGCTCGGGCGACGGCGCAATCTGGTATTCCTTGGCAAACCCGCCGATGGAGTTGATTTCCGTGACCCCCGGCACGTTGCGCAACTGAGGCTTGATGATCCAGTCCTGGATCTCGCGCAGGTCCGTGGCGGTATAGGGGTTGCCATCCGGCTTCTTCGCGCCATCCCTGGTCTCCACGGTCCAGAGGTAGATTTCCCCCAATCCGGTCGATATCGGTCCCATCGCTGGCGTAATGCCCGCCGGAAGCCGGTCACGCGCCTCCTGAATGCGTTCGTTGACCAGCTGGCGCGCGAAGTAGATGTCGGTGCCGTCCTTGAAGATCACCGTCACCTGCGACAAGCCGTAGCGCGACAAGGATCGTGTTTGCTCCAAGTTAGGCAGTCCCGCCATCACCGTCTCGATGGGGTAGGTCACGCGCTGCTCGGTCTCCAGCGGCGAGTAGCCCGGTGCCTGCGTGTTGATTTGGACCTGGACGTTCGTGATGTCCGGGACCGCGTCGATGGGCAGCTTCTGATAGTTGAAGACGCCCAGCGCCGCCATGGCCAGTACAGCGAGCAGCACCAGCCAGCGCTGCTCGATCGAGAATCGAATCAGTTTTTCAAACATGGAGGAACTCCGGATCAGTGTGTGTGTTCGGCTGATCCCTTGCCGAGTTCGGACTTCACGACAAAGCTGCCTGCAGCCGCATAGGGCATGCCAGATTTCAGGCCCTGGATGACTTCGACACGCTTGCCGTCGCTGCGTCCAAGTTGGACCTGCTGCGCGATGAAGCCGCCATTGACCTTGAGGAACACCACGGGCTTCTCGCCCACACTTTGGACGGCGTCCGCAGAGATCGTTACCGGGATGGAAGCCTCATCGGAGACGACCTCTACATTGACGAACAGTCCGGGACGCCAGGCACCCTTGGGGTTGTCCAGCACCACGCGCGCCTTGGCGGTTCGGGTCTGCTCGCCGATGAGCGCGCCGACAAAAGCGACGGTGCCCGTGGCGGACGCGTCAAACGCCGTGGCCTTGATGGTGACCTTCTCGCCCACCCGGACCTGCGGCAGGTCCTTCGCCGGGACATTGATTTCGGCCCACACCTTGCTGAGATCCGAGATCGTGAAGACGGCAGCGTCTTCCTTGACCGCCTCGCCCAGACTGATGTGCTTCTCGATGACGACGCCATCGAAAGGAGCACGCAATTCGAGGCGATTGAGGCCAGATGCGGAGGATCCCGAGAGGCCGAGCGCTCCCAGCTTCTGATGGGCATTGGCCACGGCGACCTCGGCTTCGCTCAAGGCCTGCTTGGCCTGCAGGTAGTCCTGTTCTGCAGAGACTTTCTGCTCCCAGAGCTTCTTCTCGCGGTCATACGTTGTTTTGGCCAAAGCAAGGCGCTTCTGAGCGGTCTGTAGCTCGCTGCGTTGCTCGGAAGCTGTAGGGCTGGCGATCGCTGCCAGGATTTCACCCTTCTTGACTATTTGACCCAGATTGGCGCTGACGCTTTCCACCACGCCTGCCAAGCGAGGAACCACGTGCGAGGTCCGGTCCTCGTTGAGGCGGATTTCTCCAGGCAGCAACAGCGCCGTCTTGATGGTTGCCGCCGATGCGGTGTCTACCGCAATCGCGGCCGCCTTGATCTGGGCATCGGAGAGCTCGACCTTGCCTTCTTCCTTGCTCATGACGAACATGAAGGGCTCTTTAGCCGTCTGGGCAATGATCTCGACATCGAAAGCGTGGGGTTCAGCCACCACTTCTCTACTCACCCAGCTGTCTTTTTCCTGGGTGAAAGTGAGTTTCTGCGTTTCCTGGGTCAGCCGGGTAACCGTTGCCGAGACCGACGCAGTTCCAGGGGGCAGCGGCTTGTCCTTCTCGGCCATCCAGATGCGCAGCCGAGGTTCTCCGCCGTCCTCCACGAGCAACGCCTCCAAGCTGAAATCGCCCTCCTTGAAGAGGCTTCCGCCGTTCGGTCCCTTGGCCTGGCTCTCCTCGTGGTGCTCGCCGTCCGCGTGGCCCTTGTCATGGTCGTGCCCGTCGCCACCGCCTTTTCCGTGATGCTCGCCATCACCGTGGGCTTTGGCCTCGGTATGTGCCCCATGTCCGTGACCGTCGCTACCGGACGCGCCCGACTTGCCACTTTGGAGGATGAGCGTTCCTGCGCCGATGCCCAGGGCGACCACGACCGCGATGGCAATGATGTGCTTCTTGCTGACGCTGTTTGTGCTGCTGTTCATGATGTTCTCAGTTCAGAGGCGTGCTCTGGCCGGTGGGGAAGGAATTGCCCAGAAGGCGCGCCATGTCAGCCGCCGCACGGTGGGCTTCGGCGACGGCCTTGAGGTACTGGGACTTGGCTGCAAGGTAGGTGCGCTGGGCATCCAGCACTTCCAGGAAGTTGAACTTCCCGTTTTCGAAGCCCACGATGGCGGCGTCGTAGGCCGACTTGGCACCGGGAAGGACCTCCAGTTCCAAAGCCTGGATCTCTGCGGCGACGGAGATAGCTTTTTCCCTGGCCTGGGCGATCTCGCTGTGCACGCGCAGCGTGGCGGCCTGAAGTTCATCGCGGGCCTTGTCTTCCAGCCGCAGGGCTTCCAGCAAATTTCCCTGGTTGCGGTCGAACACCGGCAGTGGTACCGATACCCCGAGCAGAGCCATGTTGCGCTGCGTCTCGTTGCTGCGCTTGACACCCAGGCTCACGGTGACGTCGGGCACGGTCTTGCTCTGCTCCACGGCGGTCAGCGCACGGCGGCGGTCCACCTCCAGACGGGCACGAACGAGGGTGGGAGAGGAAGAGACAAGAGCCTGGAGATCTTGTGCGGCGGGGACTGCTGGCGCGGACGGGGCCTTGCCGTCCAAAACGAGAGGCGACGCAGGAGCCTTGCCGAGCAGTGCCGCCAGACGCGTCTGGGCATTGCGCTCCTCGCTGACAGCCTGAGCCAGTTCCACGCGCACGCCGGCCTCAGCCACCTTGGCTTTGGTCTCCTCCACGGGCGAGACCTTGCCAGCAGCAACCCGATTGGAGACGTTGCCGGTCGTTGCCTTGGCCAGCGACACGCTGTCCTGTGCAAGAGCGAGGCGCTCCCGGGCCGCAAGTGCCTCGAAATACGCTGCGACCACGTTGGCGCGCAGGGTTGCCTTGACTTCTTCAAGTTCTGCCTGCGCCTGTTCTCGCGCTTTCTGGGCAGCTTTGGTGCGTGCATCCCGCTTGCCGCCCCGCTCGATGGGCAGATTGATCTGCCAGCTCTGCGAGCGTGTCTGGGAGCGGGTGTCTTCCAGCGAGTAAGCCAACTCGGGATTGGGGCGTGCCTGGCCTTGCAAGACCTGGCCTTCGCTGGCCTGTACCTGGCGGGTGGCCGCCGCGACCTCCGGGTTGCTCTCAAGCGCTTGAGCGATCGCCTGGGAAAGCGTCAGCGGGGCCGGGTCTGCCGCCGCAGGGGGCGAGATAGTTGCAGGCTGTGCGGCGAGCATCTGAGGCGCTGCGCCCTGGGCGGAAACTACTCCAGAGAAGGTCATCAGCACCAATGACGTGCCGATGGCCTGGACGACCTTTTGCCGGCCGCGTCTGGTGCCGAGCTGTTTTTGAACGTAGATACCCTTGAACATCCGATTCTCCAGTGGTGACAAACACAGAGGAATCGGCGGGGCGGCGTCTGGTTGCCAGACGCTCGGTCAAATGCATCCTGCGCACGCGATGGCGCCTGCTCTCATCGAGCGGATGTAGATGACTGAAGCAAAAGAGAGATTGCCCCCGCCGATCAGGCGAGGGAGCGCCACTGAGGGCGTTCAGGAGGTACGGGCGCAATGCCCGTCAGGGGGAACGCGGCACGGACTGTAACGCTGGAGTGTGTGGAGGTCACCGCCTGGTTTGCGGGCAGGTGCGTGACGCCAATGCCCAGGCCGTGGCACAGACAGCAGTCCACATCGAAAGTGTCTGACGCCTGAAGGCCGTCATCTGCCTTGCTTGGCAAGTTTGAAGCCTCGTGCTTGTGTTCGTGATGGCCCACATGCTGCGATTGGGCCGGCGCGCGCTCATGCATGCAATAGCTTGCCACCGCAGCCCAGCTGAACTGGAGCGGTAGCAAAGTGAGCATCAAGATGGCGAGCAGCCGGCGCATTTTTGAAGTCTAGCATGTGCCTGTTTAGGCGCGAGGCTGTGTGGGTCGAGCCATTGCGCTCAGCCTAGGCACGAGCAGCACAGGCACCTGTGCGATAGGTCCCTTCAGCTCCCTGAACCCGCATTTTCGGGAGCGTTGGAGGCATGCACGTGCTGGGTGTCGTAGCTGCCAGGGAAGATGTCCTTGAGCCTTCGGCCGTCTTCGCCATTGGCAACCATCTCACCGTCGTGGATTGCCTGTGCCAACTCGCGCTTGACCTGCTCGCGGCTTTTAGTAGACACGGTGGCTTGAGCAGGATAGCGCTGCGGCTCGATTTCGTTGAGCTTGGCGCCAAGGTCTCCGCCTGCCAGCACATCACCGGTACGGATGGCTTGGGCAAGCTCAGCGCGCACCTGTTCCCGCGTCTTGCCCTGCACGCGCTCTGCGCCGGGATACTGTCCAGGATAGGCCTGCCGCAGGGTGAGGCTCGATTCGCCAGCAGCCAGGATATCCCCGTTGCGCTGCGCCTGCATGAGTTCGGCGCGTACCTGCTCGCGCGTCTTGGGCGCGGACTGCTGATCCGAAGCAAAGGCCGGCGCAGTGGCGAGGGACAGGACGATCAAAGCGGTCTTGAGTTTCATAAAAAGCTCCTCTGAAGTTGAGATAGGTTGTTCGAGTCAAGCAAGCACGCGGCATCCGGGGGACGGCACCAGCCGGAGACAGGCGCCCGCAAATCAGGGCAGTTGAGTAGCGTTGACCCAGCCAGCCTCGCCGCCCATGTCCCGCATGCCGTCGCGCGTGACGGGTGAGGACTTGGCCGCCTGCAGTTCCTGCTGCACTTGATCGCGTGTCTTGGACAGCGCTGGGCCCTTGACCAGCGGATAGGTGGCCGGATACCCACGGCTGATCCACTGCAGCGAACCGTCTTTCTGGGCGGCCAGGACTGTGTTTCGCACCGCCTCACGGCTGACCGTGTTGCCCAGATGGTCAGGCGCAAACACGACGCCTTCTTCCTGGACTGCGCTCGGGTGGTACACCGATGTCGCGAAAACTGGGGTGGCGGCCAGGGCGGCAATGGCAAGAACGAAATGGGGTTTCATAGCAAATCTCCTGTTGATCCGGTTGTCCCGACCTGGGTGTCCGGAAGACGCAATCGCTGCGTCATGGAGAGAAGTCTAGAAACGGAGTACCCACAGGGGCGTGGCTCTCCGATTACGATTTTGAAAGATTTCAATCGTGCTGAGACTGGCCTCAATGTGTCGCTAGCTTGGTTATATAAATCATCAAGCTTCAATAGTTCCACAATCGTTGTATGATTGATTTATGAATGAAGCAACCGTTGTCCGCTCGCTCGCAGCTCTCGCCCAAGAGGTACGTCTCCGTGTCTTTCGGGCACTGATCGTTGCCGGTCAGGAGGGCCTCACTCCCGGTGCGATTTCCGAGCAGTTGGGAGTGGCAGCCAACACCTTGTCGTTCCACCTTAAAGAGCTGGCACATGCTGGTCTTGTAAGTCAAGAGCGCCATGGCCGAAACCTCGTCTACCGCGCTTCCTACGAGACCATGAACGAGCTGCTTGGCTACTTGACAGAAAACTGCTGCCAGGGGGCCGCCTGCCTTACCGAGGACGCGACCTCCTGTAACTGCTGAACGGCCCGCCGCGAGGCGGACCATGTCCACACACCTGGGCGCGCGCTCGCGTCGCTGTTCTCCCCGTCACGCCATCAACCTGGAATTCACCATGAGCGAAACCACACAACCCCTGAACGTTCTCTTCCTGTGCACGCACAACTCGGCGCGCAGCATCTTGGCCGAAGCCCTGCTCAATGACATGGGCACGAGCCGCTTCCGGGCCTACTCTGCCGGCAGTAGTCCGCGCGAGAACCAGCAACCCAACCCTCTGGGTCTGCAGGTGCTGCGAAATGCGGGGATCGCCACCGAAGGCCTGCGCAGCAAAAGCTGGGATGAGTTCGCGGCGCCTGGTGCGCCTCAGATGGATCTGATCATCACGGTTTGTGACAACGCCGCAGGCGAAGTCTGCCCAATTTGGCCAGGCCATCCCGCCACGGCCCACTGGGGTTATGCAGACCCGAGCGAAGGCGACGCCCCTGAAGCACAGAAGCTCGAAGCCTTCCGCCAAACACTGCACGCCATCAAGCGGCGCCTGGAACTGCTGGTCAGCCTGCCTGAAGAGAAGCTCGCCAAGACCGCTTTGCAAACTACTGCCCGCCAGTTGATTGCTAACTGAGGGATGCAATGCAGAAGTCCGGCATGAGTGTGTTCGAGCGCTATCTCACCGTATGGGTGGTGATGTGCATCGTGGTGGGGATTGGACTGGGACAAGCATTCCCTGGAGCGGCCCGAGCGATCGGTGCATGGGAAGTCGCCCGCGTGAACATTCCTGTGGGTTTGCTCATCTGGGTGATGATTATTCCGATGCTGCTCAAGGTGGACTTTGCCGCCTTGGGTGAAGTGCGCAACCATATGCGCGGCATCGGGGTCACCTTGTTCGTGAACTGGTTGGTCAAGCCGTTCTCCATGGCCTTCCTGGGCTGGCTTTTCATACGCCAGTGGTTTGCGCCGTACCTGCCAGCAGACCAGATCGACAGCTACATCGCTGGCCTGATCCTGCTGGCCGCAGCGCCATGCACCGCCATGGTGTTCGTATGGAGCCGCCTCACGGGAGGCGACCCCCTGTTCACGCTGTCCCAGGTCGCGCTCAACGACGGCATCATGATCGTGGCGTTCGCTCCGCTGGTAGCCTTTCTCCTTGGCCTGTCGGCGATCGCGGTGCCCTGGGACACGCTGCTCACGTCCGTGGTGCTCTACATACTGATCCCGGTGGTGTTGGCCCAATGGCTGCGCCGGGTCCTTCTGGCGCGGGGGCAGGCAGCGTTTGACGCCGCGCTGCATCGCATCGGGCCTTGGTCTATCGGCGCGCTGTTGCTCACGCTGGTGCTGCTGTTTGCGTTCCAGGGGGAGGCCATCCTGGAGCAACCCCTGGTCATCGCATTGCTGGCCGTGCCCATCCTGATCCAGGTGTTTTTCAACTCTGCGCTGGCCTACTGGCTCAACCGCGCTGCGGGAGAGAAGCACGCCGTGGCTTGCCCATCGGCATTGATCGGAGCCTCCAATTTCTTCGAGCTGGCCGTGGCTACCGCCATCAGCCTGTTCGGGTTTCATTCGGGCGCGGCGCTGGCCACCGTGGTGGGCGTGCTCATCGAAGTACCGGTGATGCTGCTCGTCGTCAAAGTCGTGAACTCTTCCAAGGGCTGGTATGAATCCGGATCTCCCCAACGTTGACGCAGCCCTGCTGGAGCAGGTCGATCTGGAGCGGCTGGCGCCTGCACAGCGCTCCACCCATGCGCCTCGCATCTTGCTGCTCTATGGCTCGGTGCGTGAGCGCTCCTACAGCCGATTGCTGACGGAGGAAGCCGCCAGGCTGCTGCGCACCCTGGGGGCAGAAACCCGCATCTTCGATCCGCGAGGCCTGCCGCTGCCGGACTCGGAGCCCGACAGCCATCCCAAGGTGGTGGAACTGCGCGAGCTTGCCCAATGGGCCGAGGGCATGGTGTGGACCTCACCGGAACGCCATGGCGCAATGACCGGCATCCTGAAGATGCAGATCGACTGGATACCTCTGTCGGTGGGCGCTGTGCGGCCAACGCAGGGCAAGACGCTCGCGGTGATGGAGGTGTCGGGCGGCTCGCAGTCGTTCAACGCCGTCAACCAGATGCGGGTGCTGGGCCGGTGGATGCGCATGATCACCATCCCCAACCAGTCATCGGTCGCCAAGGCCTTCTTGGAATTCGACGAGAGCGGCCGCATGAAGCCATCGAGCTACTACGAGCGGGTGGTGGACGTGATGGAAGAGCTGGTCAAGTTCACGCTGCTCACGCGCGACTGCGCTGACTACCTGGTGGATCGGTACAGCGAGCGCCGGGAAAGCGCCGAGGCGCTGTCCAAGCGTGTGAACCAGCGCAGTATCTGATCGCGTCCCACTTCAGCGTCAACAGAAGGATCGGACATGCCCGTTTTTCTTTCCCGCAATCTCGTCGCACTGGTCGCTGCGGCCAGCGTGAGTACCTTTGCCGCTGTTCACCAAGCCGGTGGACCGCTGGAAATCGTGGTGCTCGCGCTCTCGGCCACAACGCTGCTGCTGGCCAGCGTACTGGAGCGCTTCTTTCCCTACCGCGCCGTCTGGAACCGATCCAGCGGCGACACTGCCACGGACTGGGCCAGTGCCGCCACCATGGTGGGCGTGGTGGAGCCGCTGCTCAAGCTGCTGGGTACCCTGTCCATGGTGGCGGTGTACGGGCACAGTAGAGCACAGGGCTCGGAGTGGCTGCAGAGCCTGCCGTTTGTGCTGCAGGTCGTCATGGTGGCGCTCCTGATCGAGCTGGGCAAATACTGGTCCCACCGGCTGCACCACGTGTTCCGCCCTCTGTGGTGGCTGCATGCGATGCACCACAGCAGCGAGCGCCTATACGCGCTCAACAATCTGCGGTTCCATCCGCTCAACCATGTGATCAATTTCGCAGTGTCCATGCTGCCAGCCATGCTGCTCGGGTTCTCTTCTGAAGCGATCCTGGCCTATCTGGCGTTGTCCCAGCCGGTGTTGATGCTCCAGCATGCAAACCTGGACCTGCGCAGCGGCTGGGCCAACTACGTCTTCAGTACCAACGAACTGCACCGCTGGCACCACTCCACAGAATGCGCCGAGGCCGATGCGAACTTCGGGAGCGCATTTATCCTCTGGGACCAGGTCTTCGGCACCTTCCGCTACCAGCCAGGAAAGAACGATCCCGCGCAGGTCGGGTTGTTCTCGTCCACCACGGAATACCCAGCGCGTGCGGGCTACTGGACGCAGCTCAAGTCAATGTTCCTGCCTGAATGCTGCCGCGCCTGAACGAAGCCTCAGCAAATTCGTTTCTGCATCCGCCGCACAATGTGTCTGCAGCCCTGCGCCCGGGTGCACGATTTTGAAAAGGCCTGAACCTCAGCGATGCTGCTCTGACTGATAAGTATTGCGGCGCACCTACTTGCAGATACGGTTACTGACGAGGTGCGGCTCGGTCTGCCACAAGCAGGCATCTTTTCTGTGGACCTTGCCGCTCCTGCCCCGCAAACATCCGCTCCGGCATCATTTGCTGCGGTGGTCCTGCGGTGAGAGATACGTCGGCGTGCTGCGCCCTTGACGAGGCGGAGAAATCTGCAGGAAACCCAGAATGCGGCTGCTCCGCAGCGGACAAGGATCCTGCGCTGTCGGCCACTCCCCGTCGCACGACCTGCTGCTCCTGAGCATCATCACCAGCATCCCAAAGAGGAATCGCGTTGAGCACCATCAAATCGGCAACCACGGTAGCCAGCCTTGGAACAGCGCAGACCCTGGCCTGGGCTTCGACCTACTACCTGCCAGCCATCTTGGCGGCACCCATGGCCAAGGACTTGGGAGTCTCAACGCCGATGGTGTTTGCGGCGTTCTCTTGCGCGCTGGTCGTTTCAGCGCTCTTGGGCCCTCATGCCGGTCGTGCCATTGATGGACTCGGTGGACGGCCAGTGCTGATGGCGACCAGTGTCGCGTTTGCGTTCGGCTTGTCAGCTCTTGCCATGGCCCAGGGTCCCTGGACACTGTTTGCTGCGTGGCTCCTGCTGGGGGTTGGCATGGGCAGTGGCTTGTACGAAGCGGCGTTTGCAGCGCTGGTGCACCTGCACGGCAAGAACGCGCGCAACCAGATCACGGGCATCACGCTGATCGCAGGCTTTGCCAGCACGGTGGGATGGCCGCTGTCGATGTGGATGGAGTCTCAGTGGGGATGGCGTGGAGTCTGCTGGGCCTGGGCTGGACTGCATTTGGTGGTGGGCCTACCGCTGAACGCGGTGATACCGCGCCGGGCTCTAGCCGAAGGCACAGCACAGTCATCGACGGGACTCGATGCAGCACTGCCAACCCCTGAGCCTGTACCAGCCCCTGCGCGCCATACCACTGCGCTGCTGGCCTTCGTTTTTGCTGCTACCTGGTTCACGAGTACCGCCATGGCCGCCCATCTCCCGCGCCTGCTGCACGAGGGTGGTGCCACGCTAGCCACCGCCGTGGCCGTCGGAGCGTTGGTCGGGCCGGCGCAGGTCGCAGGTCGGTTGCTGGAGTTTGGTCTGCTTCGGCATGTACACCCTCTGCTGTCCGCACGTCTCGCGGCGCTGATGCATCCGGTGGGTGCAGGGCTGCTCGCAATTGCCGGAGCACCGACGGCCGCGCTGTTTGCGATGTTCCACGGCGCGGGCAATGGCATCCTGACGATTGCCAAGGGGACGTTGCCCCTGGTGTTGTTTGGGCCAGCGGGGTATGGGCACCGGCAGGGAGTGCTCATGGTGCCCGCACGGATTGCACAAGCGGCTTCGCCCTGGGTGTTTGGACTTTGCTTGGATCGACTGGGAGCCGGTGCTCTGTGGGTTTCAGCGGGATTGGGGGTAGCGGCTTTTCTGGCGCTGTTGGCAGTCGCCGCGCCAAGTGCTTTTTCCACTAGTGAGCAAGCGCCGGGAGAACAGAGGTAGATCCGGCGTACTCTAAAGCACCTGCCGTACGAGCAAGCAACAGTGCGGATGCAACACACAACAGGCGCAACATTCCGTCTGGCGTTCACATGCACTCATGCACGCCAATTACCTCACGCGCATGGTAGTGGGCTCATTGATCGAGGAATCGGCGAAAAAACGTCGCCCCCGGGGGCATGCTTTCGCAGAGGTCGCACCGGGGGCTTGCTTTGCGCGGGATGATACCAGTGATGACGAATTGCAGAGGCGGCACCGTTTCGAGCAGGAGCCGGGCCCAACCCGTCGTGTTGTGGCTACCACAGGCCCCGCTTGTTGACATGGGCGAGCATGGTTGAAAGAGCGGCCAGCGTTTGTGCTTCGGTCATGGCCTCGGTCAACACAGGCGTTGAAGGCATGGGCGTTCCGGCGACTTCGTGTGTGCGCCTGAGGACCTGCTCCACCAAACTCGTTCGTGGAACGAACATGTAGTGCACCTCGCAGTCCAAGCCATGGGCAAGGCGGGCGAGTGTGTTCAACGTGATCGTGCCATTTGCTTCGGCCTGCTCAAGCTTGCGGACCCCTTGGGCGGTCACGCCCAGACGCTCACCCAACGCATTGGAGCTCATGCCGAGCGCTAGCCGAACCGTCTTGGCCCACCCACACCGTGGCGTGGCGCTGCGCTGCAGTTTGGCGAAATCGCAAAACTGTCGGTCCAGTTCAGCCAGGCGGGCGATATCAAAGCGGTTTTTCAAGAGAGTCCAACAGGTACGGCAACAGGCTGGTTGCCTGCCCCTGGGGTTCAGACAACTGGTAGCTTTCCATTGAGTGGGATGCCCGCTGCGAAAGCGCAAACGCCATTCGCGCTCAGCTATCTTCGCGCCCCCACGGTCTCAGAAATGGGACCAATTAGTCTCATATTAACTTGGATGGCGAAGAATGCTACGTTTGGAAAAAGCGACACTCGGAAACTTTGGCGCAACAGACATGGTGCGTCTGATTCAGACACATGGATGGGAAGCAATCTTGCCGGACGCGCTCGATGAGAAGCACCTTCTGCTAGTGGCAGACCAGTTCAGAGACCTTCTGGCCGGTGTTGGATGGAATGGCGGTCATGACACCGCACGCGCGGCTTTACCGATCGCGCTCTTGCTTCTTTCCAAAGCGGGCGCCGAGCGGGTAGGTGACCAATTGGAGGTTGGTCTGGAAACCCTGCAGGCGGCACTGTGCTTTCTGAGCACTGCAGTTGATCGCGAGATCGTCAACCGGATGCTGGAGCGCCAGGATGCAACGCCTGTTGGATCCGGCGTGATGGAAGGCCTTGAAATGCTGGTCAAGGACGCCCGGGAGCATGCCGATTCGGCGTGCCATGCCTAGTCTGAAGCGATACTCTTGAAGTCAGCTTTGACGGCCTTGAGGATTTCGTTGACCGAGGCTGCGTCGAGGTTCGGGCAGTACGCAGCGGCGACCAGCGTCAACGGATGAAGCTGCATTTGCTCAGCCAACATTTCGATCGTGCGCACGCTGGGCACTTGATGGCCCTGTTCGATACGGCTGATGTGCCGCCGGCTTGTGGCCAGCAACATGTCTTCCTGAACCAAGCCGCGTGCCGCGCGCAATTGCTGCAGCGCCCGACCAAAGTCGGCTTGGGGTGGAACACGCTTTCGGGAGGACATTCATCCGATTTCCTCCCAAGGCGACCAAAAAGACCACGACTAACTAGTCTCATTGCGCCGGATTTTCTAGAGAAATTTCTGCCCGCAGGGAATGTGTTTCGTACTAACCACCATGCCCATCCTGTTTTTGGATATCGATGGCGTGCTGCATCCGGAGCACTGCCATGAATCAAAGCATTTCTGCTGTCTGCCCGTCCTTGAGGCGGCATTGAGAAACGTACCGGACTGCGATGTGGTGATCACCAGCACATGGCGTCTGCAAGAGCCAGTGCAGGCGCTCCAACGACGGTTCTCCTCGGACATAGCCGCACGAATCCTGGGGGCCACCCCAAACTACAGCGACCTCAAGAACGTGCCCAATACCCTGGTCGCCTACCAGCGAGAGGCGGAATGCCACGCCTGGCTTTGGGCCAACCAGGCGCAGCACCGGCCCTGGCTAGCGCTGGATGACAGGTCGTGGCTTTTTCGGCCATTTTGCAAATCGTTGTTGCTGACCAATGGCCGAACGGGCTTGGTGCTCGCAGATGGGCCGGGAATTTCCATGCGCCTTCGATCGCTGCTGTGACAGTGGCAACCTTACGCAGCCAACTTTCCGGTTTTGCACGAAAAAAATGAAATCGCGAAATGGTCGAGTGGGCTAAGTTATTGATTTGTATGGAGCAACTTTCCGATTCTGCAGAGAAAAAATAGAAATCGGAAATGAACACCTGTTGAGTGTTATCCAGTGCGAGCTCGTTTTGACGACGATGGGGCCCGCAGGAGCACGCTAGCGTAACGATCCACGCTGAAGCTCATGAGGCCTCGGAAATTGATGTGCCCGAAGTGCACAGGTCCAATTCGCCGCAGTACAGCGTCCTCGATGCGCTGGCCGCCAGCCTTCAGGCGATCCACGGTCTCTTGGAGCTTCATCGTGTTCCAGCAGATCACCATGTTCGTCAGTAAGGCGTGTGCGCCAGAGATGGATTTGAGTTCATCGCGGCGCCGGCCGCGCTCTGCTGTGATGCGGCCGTAGTAGATGGCGCGCTGAAGCTGATGTACGGATTCGCCCCGGTTGAGCAGCGTATGGATCTCTCGCCTGAAGGCATCGTTGGTAAAGTAGTCGCACAGAAAGACGGAGCGGAGCAAACGTCCATACTGGTCCAGGCAGCGGCGGACGTCATCCCCTGCAGCGGCGCTTCCGTGGCGCGCCAGCGCCCAGGCGACGCTGACCCGCCCGGACCGAATGGAGGCCATGAGGCGCATTGCCTGATCCCAACCCTCGCGAATGGCCTTTTCCGTGATCGAAGGAATGGCCACCTTTTCCAGCAACTCAGGCACTTTGATCGCGCGGGGCGTCCAGATCTTGCAGTCGGGCAAGCCAGCCAGTTGGGGGCACAAGTCAAACTTCAGCAGCTTGGCCACGCTCATGCCTGCGTATGTGTAGCCGTGGGTATCGACCGCAAGAAGGTCAACCTTGATGCGATCCTCGCCCTTGGAGTTGTATGCATCTATCCCGTGGACTGCCGGGGCATCCTGACGCGTCATCAACACGATGGGCTGGTCGAAGATCACCGGGTAGCTCCCCAGAATGTGGGTATAGATGCCTGCAGCTGCGGTCTTGCGGCGCGGATCGGTCCGGGCAATGGACAGGTGGCGCGTAGCATCCAGAGCCATCATGTCCGACGAGGCTTTGCTGCCGTCGCTCCAGAGATTCACGATGGGGAAGCGCTGCTGAAAAGCAACCACTTTGTCGTTGGCCTCCCGCAGGCGGCCTGGGGCCTCCAGCATTCGCATTGCAGCGGAGACATGGCTGACCGGAACACCAGGAATCATAGAAGCGGCCGCTTTGGCATCGATCTCGGTACCGTGCGCCAGCAAACCGGCATACAGGGCGACGAGCTCCTGCGCAGTCTCAGGCTGGCGGCCCAGTAGCGTGGTGCTGATCTGGGTGCGGCTGTCGATCTCCAGGATGATGTCCGGCAACTGTGTCGTGCCGATGGACTCGCTCAGGAACTGGTTCGTGCGGCGTAATTCCGGCTCCTCATCCATGGCACGGATTGCCGGCAGACGTACCGACCCGTCATCATCGATTTCGAGCAAGCCTTTCTCCAGGGCGACCTCCAAATCTGCCAGCCCGGCACGCAGCAGTTCGTATTGCAATTCCAGGGCCCTCTTGGGATCGAGCTCCAAACCATAGGCTTCGCAAAGAGCTTCCTTGTCCCGGGCCCACTCTTCCTGTGGGATCAATAGGCTCTCTTTGCTCTTGTAAGTGGCACTGTGGTTCACGTAAAGACTACCTCCCAGCAGGCCCTTGCGAATGCGAAGCAAGGCACAGCCTTCGAACGCACGCAGGGCTGCGGCCCGGTCAGGGACTTCCAGCAAGGGACGCCATTTGGAATCGACCAGGGAAGTGTCAAAGTCCACCGGTAGTTCCTTGGCGCCGCAAGCGTGCAGTGTCTGGAGTGCCGCCAGCAGCTTGCTATCTTGATGCGCTGGATCGGCCTGCAAGTCCAAACTGGTCATTCCGTTGAGAACATTTCGCACCCGTGAAGTCTGCTCGGTCAGGGTTTCCCGGACCACCTCGGCGTGACTAACCGGCGGGCGACCGAGCATGTCCTCTGCCAGTGTTGCAATCGCCGCGAGGCGCTCCTCTGCGCCCATGGTTTGATCGATCGCAATGTCCCTCATCGACTCAATCGAGCAGCGGTATTCGTAGGCGCGCTGTGCCTGTTTTGCCTGGACGCGTTTAGTGCCTGAGCGAACAATATCGCTGGTGTGCCGGTTATTGCGAAAGATCGCTTCATCGCTCAGTTCGCCAAGCAGATGCTTGAGGAAACACACGATCTCCACGGATCGGGTGTCGTCCGCTCGGCGTGCAGTTTCCGAAGGCGGGCGGTTAACCACAGCCTGAGCGAACGCGTGGATTCGTCCAATGGAGAGGCCGTCCAGGTCCCACAAGTGCACGCCAAGCGCCTTGAGAGCGTCAATCCGCGAATTGACCTCCTTGAGGCCCTTCACGCCGTGCTTGCCCGCCGACTGCTTGAGCCACTCAAGGACCGACATCCCAGGTGTTACGCTCTCCTCAAGCATGACTTTGAGGAGAGCGCGCAGGCGCACGGGGGTCACTGCCGCGCGGATAGTTGCGAGAGCCAACTCTTCGACGACGCGGTACGCTGATCGCGCCAGATCCTCCAAGTGACGCTTACCCGGCAGGACAATGCGGTTGTCAAAGAGCCATCTCTCGGCCGCGTTGAATAGTTCCTGCACTGACGTGGCATCGATGGCCTGCTGAGCAAGCGCTGCTTCCAGTCGGTTTTGGGCGTCCTCCCCATAGGCCGTGAAATCGAGTCGTTCTCGAACCCAGGCACGGTGGTTGGCGAGGGTACGTTCCGCGTTGAAGTAGATCGGTTTGAGCGACGCTATCGCGGTCGAATGAAGACCCAGCTGATCGCACAACAAATGCAGCATGGCCCGAGGCATGGCCAATTTGCTGTCGGGATTCCTGCCGGTGAGGGAGACAAAGGACAACTGCACAGCGAGCGCCAAGTGGTAGCGCCTGGCGTAGTTGCTGTCGCGGATCTCCTGCACAAGGCGGTCAGGAAGGCGGCAGTGCAGTTGCACGTCGTCGGCGTTCAGCGCCGATGGCAGTTTCTCGTAGCCGACAAATCTGTACCGGTAGCTCGACATCAGCGTCCCCCGCACGACTGATGAGACTATAGAACGCAGCTAAGTTGTTGTCGCTATGTGATTTTTTGCCTTGGCTTTCCGGTTCTACTGGGAAACCGAGATTACCCCTAGCTGCACGAACGCCGCTGCTGGCGGGCGGACGCAGCAAAATGCATGTTGTATGTTGTTGTATGTTGTTGCGCTCAAAAATCCAAGTGTGACTCTGCAGTAAGGGTGATCGGAGGAGGATTCCACATCTCGCCGACATGAGGTTTGGAAAAACTGTGATACTGTATAAAAAATCAGTATTCAGCGCATGCAGAGGCCCACCTTGACACTCGACTCCCTCCCCCGCGGCGTATGGCGAGCTACGGAAATGCCGGATGCTCATGGTGCAACCCTTCCTACAGGGCACATGGTGTTGGACGCGGCCCTGCCGGGTGGTGGATGGCCGCTGCGCTCGGTCATCGATGTGCTGCAACCACAGCCAGGGGTGGCAGAACTCCGCCTTCTCAGCCCTGCCCTGGCTGCGGTCGCGGCGACGGGCGAGGACCTGGTGCTGGTGGGGCCTCCGATGCCACCCCATCCTGCGGGCATTCAGCAGGCGGGCATCGAGGCAGGCCGGCTCACCTGGATCGCAGCGGACACGCCGCTCGACAGGCTGTGGACCGTGGAGCAGTTGGTACGGGCCGGCAGCTCAGGTGCAATAGTGGCCTGGCTGCCTCGCGCCCGGGGGGATCAGATCCGTCGCCTGCAGGTGTGTGCTCAAGACTGCGCCGGGCCCGTGTTCCTCGTGAGGCCGGCCGAGGTGGCTCGCGAGCCCTCGGCGGCTCCGCTACGGGTATTGCTGGAGCCTGCGCTCGACTGGGAGATCCACCTGCAGCTGCTCAAGTGCCGCGGTAGCGTCAGCGGTGTTCGCCTCACGATACCGACCGTTCCTCCTGCCATCGAGCCCATCTTGACTGCGCGCAGTCGCCGTCCGGCGGCTCTCATCGCCTCGCGCAGGACCGCGCAGCCGCTTGCCAGTGGCCGGACACCCTCCCATGCTGTGGATCGCACTGCTCCCCTCCGCGCCAGCGTCTAGCGTCCTCGCAGGCCTCGGACTGTGGTGCCTGCAGTTCACGCCAAGGGTCACCATCGCGGAACCGGCTTCTTCCAGGCCGGCTGTGGTCTTCGAAATCGAGAGCAGCGCGCGCCTTTTCGGTGGCAAGCGCCAGCTGGTGCGACGCCTTCGGGACGAAGCGCGTGCGCTCGGCGTTGAGAACGCGGCCTGGGCACCGACCAGCCTTGGCGCGCTGGCGCTCGCGCGCGCTGGCCTACGCAACGGATTCGGCCGTCCGCTGGCAGAGATCCTGGACCCGCTGCAGCTGGACACGCTGGGCGCTACGCTGCCGCACGTGGCCACCCTCGAAAGCCTCGGCTGCCGCACCCTTGGAGCGCTGCGGGCCCTGCCCCGCGGCGGCGTGGCGCGGCGGTTCGGCGCCCCGCTTCTGGAGGCTCTCGACACTGCCTACGGACTGCGGCCGGCCGCATACAGCTGGTTGACGATTCCGGAGCGGTTCGACGCACGGCTGGAGCTTCCGCAGCGGGTCGAGCAGGCCCCCGCCATGCTTTTCGGCGCCCGGCGGCTGCTCATCCAACTCTCGGCGTGGCTGGCGACGCGACAATGCGGGACCACGGCGATCACGTTGGGCTGGGCCCACGACGCCATGCGCAGCAAAGATGCCGGCGCCGGCGGCGCGCTCACCGTCAGGACCGCGCTGCCCACGCGCTCGGTCGAGCATCTGTTGCGACTGCTCGGAGAGCATCTGGCCCGGGTGACGCTGGCCGCCCCCGTGGGCGACCTGCAGCTTGCCGTGGGCGAGGCTGACGTCGTCCAGCAGCCGATCGAGAGCCTCGCCTTGTTGCCCGATACCAGAGTTTCTGCGAAGAGCCTCGGCCTGGCGCTGGAGCGGATTGCCGCGCGCCTCGGACCGACCAGCGTACTTCGGGCACGGATCGTGGAGGACCATCGGCCCGAGCGAATGTCGCGGTGGGCCCCGGCCGGCGCGCCGAGCCCGCGGGCCCGCGCCAGATGTACTTCGCTGCCCCAACCCACTTTCCTGTTGGCTGAGCCGCTGCGGCTGGCCCTGCGAATGGGCCAGCCGCTCTACCAGGGTCCGTTGCTCCTCCTGGCCGGCCCCCACCGGATCGAGGGTGGGTGGTGGGCGGGCGATTCGTCCAGCGATTCGCCAGCGGGCGGGCGGCCTGGTGTCACGACGCGGGACTACTGGATTGCGCTCACCGAGCGCGGCGCAGCGCTCTGGCTTTTTCAGACACGGCTCGCTGGCGAGGCTGGTCATTGGTTTCTGCACGGTCATTTCGCATGAGCGACGACGAGACCCCGAGCAGATCTGCCGGCGTGCCGGACTACGCAGAGCTCCGATGCGCCAGCAGCTTCTCCTTTCTCGTCGGCGCGAGCCACCCGCACGAGCTCGTCGAGCGCGCCGCCCAACTGGGCTACACCGCCCTCGCGCTCACTGACGAATGCAGCCTGGCTGGCATCGTGCGCGCGCATGTCGCGGCGAAGCAGTGCGGCCTGCAGCAGCTGCTGATCGGAGCCCAGTTCAAAGTGGCGCCGGATCGCGGCATGCCGCCCTGTACGCTGACAGTGCTCGCATGCGACTTGGAGGGCTACGGTAACTTATGCGCCTTCATCACGCGGCTGCGCCGCGCTGCATCCAAAGGCACCTACCGGCTCGCAGCAGCGGATCTCGCCGGCGAGGATCTCGCGCGCTGCGTCGTCATCTGCTCCCCGGAGCGCATGAGCGAGGCCTTCCAGCTACAGGCGCTCGCGCAGTGGCTGCTGCGTCACTTCATGGGCCGCTGCTGGATCGGCGTGGAGATGCTGCGCCAGATCGATGACGAAGCGTGGCTGGCACGGCTTCGCGCAACGAGCGAGGCCTCGGCATTGCCGCTGGTGGCCACCGGCGACGTGCATTTCCACGTGCGCTCTCGGAAGCCACTTCATGACACGATGACTGCGGTGCGGCTTGGACGCCCTCTGGCCGACTGCGGCCTGGATCTGCAGCCGAACGCGGAGCGACATTTGCGGACCCGATTGCGTCTCGCGCAGACCTATCCGGCCGAGCTGCTCGAAGAGACGCTGCGCGTCGCCGCGCGCTGCAATTTCAGCCTGGACGAGCTCCGCTACAACTACCCCGCCGAGGTGGTACCGCCGGGCGAGACGCCGGCATCGCATCTGCGCCGCCTGACCTATGAAGGTGCCGCCCGGCGTTGGCCGGCAGGCATTCCGCCCAAAGTGCAGGAGATCGTCGAGCACGAGCTCGCGCTGATTGAGGACTTGCAGTACGAGCATTATTTTTTGACGGTCGCCGACATAGTGGACTTCGCTCGCAGCCGGGGCATCTTGTGCCAAGGGCGTGGATCGGCAGCGAACAGCGCAGTGTGCTACTGCCTACACGTGACCGAAGTGGATCCCGCGCGCATGAGCGTGTTGTTCGAGCGCTTCCTCTCGCGCGAACGGGACGAGCCACCCGACATCGACATCGATTTCGAGAACGCACGACGTGAGGAAGTGATCCAGTACCTGTACGGCAAGTACGGCCGCGAGCGCGCAGCCTTGACCGCCGTGGTCACCAGCTACCGTCCGCGCTCGGCCCTGCGCGACGTCGGCAAGGCCTTGGGCTTCGACGAGGCTACGGTCTCAGCGTTGGCCAAGGATCACCAATGGTGGGAGGAGGATTCGGTGCGCGACGAGCAGCTGCAGGCGCTCGGCCTCGATGCAGAAGATCTGCGCGTGCGCCAGCTGCTGGAGCTCACCGAGCAGCTGCTCGGCTTCCCTCGTCACCTGAGCCAGCACCCGGGCGGCTTCGTGCTGACCCAGGACCCTTTATGCCGCATGGTGCCGATCGAGAACGCCGCCATGGAGGACCGCACGGTTATCCAGTGGGACAAGGACGACCTCGACGCGGCGGGCCTGCTCAAGGTCGACGTGCTCGCGCTCGGCATGCTGACCGCGATCCGGAAAGCCCTGCTGATGGTCGGCCAGATCCGAGGCCTGGACGATGCGTTGGATCTGCAGGACATCCCGGCGGAGGACCCAGCTACCTACGAAATGCTGTGCCGCGCCGACAGCATCGGCGTGTTCCAGGTCGAGAGCCGTGCGCAGATGAGCATGCTGCCGCGGTTGCGGCCAAAGTGCTTCTACGACCTGGTGGTGCAGGTCGCCATCGTCCGCCCGGGCCCGATCCAGGGCGGCATGGTGCATCCGTACCTGGATCGGCGGCAGGGCCTGGTGCCGGTGACCTACCCCAGCGAGGCGCTGCGCGAGGTGCTGGGGCGTACGCTCGGCGTTCCGGTGTTCCAGGAGCAGGTGATGCAACTCGCGATCGTGGCCGCGGGGTTTTCCGCCGGCGAGGCCGACGGTCTCCGGCGCGCAATGGCCGCCTGGAAAAGGAAAGGCGGGCTGGAGAAGTACCACGCGAAGCTGGTGGACGGCATGTTGGCGCGAGGGTACGAGCGGGAGTATGCAGAGCGGGTGTTCCAGCAGATCCACGGCTTCAGCGAATACGGCTTCCCCGAGAGCCATGCCGCGAGCTTCGCGCTGCTGGTCTATGCGAGCAGCTGGATCAAGCGGCACCACCCAGCGGCATTCCTCGCGGCGCTGCTGAACTCGCAGCCCATGGGCTTCTATTCCCCCTCGCAGCTGGTGCAGGATGCGCGGCGGCATGGCGTCGCTGTGCGGGCCCCGGATGTGCTGCACAGCGGATGGGACTGCACGCTGGAAGACTTGCCGCATGCGCCTGCGGTGCGTCTCGGGCTTCGGCTGGTGAACGGTCTTGGCCAAGCCGCTGCCGAGCGCATCGAGGCGGCGCGTGCAGAGCGGCCGTTTCAGGATGTCGAGGATCTCGCGCTGCGCGCGAACCTGGATCAGCCCACCCTGCGCGTCCTCGCGGGCGGTGACGCCCTAGCCAGCCTCGCCGGGCATCGACGCCAGCAAGTTTGGGACGCGGCCGGTCAGCACGCGGCGCCGGCTCTGCTCCGCGAGGCACCTGTGGGCGAGGCGATGCTGGAGTTGCCTGAGGCGCCCGAAGGCGAAGCCGTGGTGCAGGACTACTCGGCCCTGGGCCTGACCCTTAGAAGCCATCCAGTAGCGCTCCTGCGGCCGCAGCTGGGCCGGTACCACACTGCAGAGCAACTGGCGCACGTGCGCGATGGGTTTCGGCTGGCGGTCTGCGGCCTGGTCACGCTTCGACAGCAGCCGGGCACGGCGAAGGGCACGATCTTCGTGTCGATCGAGGACGAGACGGGCACGGTGCAGGTGATCGTGTGGCCGCATGTGCGAGACACGCAGCGCGACGTGCTGCTTCGCGCGAAGCTGCTGGGCGTCTACGGAATCTGGCAGCGAGAAGGTGAGGTCTGCAATTTGATCGCTCGCAAGCTTGTCGATTTGACGCCTCTACTTGGCGATCTTAAAACAATGAGCAGGGATTTTGTTTGATAAGATAGAAGCACGAGAAACGCGCCTGAGTTGAACGGCATTTAGCCGAAAACTTCATTATATTTTAATTAACTTTTAATTTCACAGTTCATGGAAAAAAATAAAGAGGGCCTTGGAGATAAAATCCTGGGAAAGTTATTAATATTAATATTTGTCGTTTTTCTTATTGCTGTAACGATATTCGCCATTTACTTTGTCAGATTTTGGGGCGCGGGACTTTTAGATACTACGGATGAGTTTGGGCAATTCGGCGATTATATTGGAGGGCTAATAAATCCGATCGTGGGCTTGGTTACTGTAGTGCTTATATTTTTCACCATAAGGATTCAGCAACGCGAACTACAAGCTTCTCTGCGCGAAATGAAGCATGCCAACCTCGCTGCAGCACGAATGAGCTTTGAACAATCATTGTTCGCTTGGTTGGAGAATTATCATGCTCAGATACGAGAGATCGAGCTTTCCAACGGTAAGCGGGGGCGAATGGCACTGAATTCTCTATATATGGATTATCTGTCGCCAGCATCCACAGCATTGTGTAAGGCAAAAGACAAGGTTAGCGCGTACACAGATTACGATGGGAATCAGCTCTTGCTAAGCCTATCTGGAAATAAAAAGAAAGTTGCTGTTGAAAGCTCGATGAGCTATGCGATCCTAAAGTACGAGCAAATCTACCGGGAAAATCGCGAATACATCGGCGCAGCATTTCGAACGTTGTACAGACTCTTTAAATGGATAGATGAGTCGCAGCAACTTACCGCAAAAGAAAAGTGGCACTACTGCGCCTTGATTCGATCACAACTCTCGTGGAGCGAAACTCTATTTATATATTTCAATGGCTTCATAGTAGAGGGCAAAAAAATGGCTCATTACGTAAATACATATGCCCTGCTTGACAACCTTGAAACATCTGACGAGCTTATTAATTCGGCGCGATACGAGGTAAGCTTGAACAAAAACGGTGAAACATACAAGATACCGGGCTACGTACACCCCTGGCCCTACACTACGGAAGCGTTTGAATCGACTGCGGCAAAGCTGGCACTCGGTATCCGGTGAGCAGCAGGTCTACTGAATTTTCTTCAATTCAACTCCGCACCACCCTCACATAATTTTTCCCTCGCGGGTGATGAGTGCTGATGGTGGCTTCATTGTCTTCCCATCGTCTCGAAACATAAATCGTTGTCGTCGATAGATTTTCGTGACCCAAGAGCAATTGGATGGTTTTAAGTGGTGCCTTATGCTGATATAGGTGAGTAGCGAACGCATGTCTGAGCGAATGTGGGGTAAGGTTAAGTCCAATCATGCCCCCATATCTCACGACCATCCGTCGCAGTTGAGAATACTGGTACGCCGGATGAACACCGGTTCCGACGAAAAGCCGGCTGGTTGCCGTTGCACGGTGGCCACCAGCACCAAGTAGGGCTCGGCGCACGGTTTTGTATTGCGCAATCCAATAGCGGGCGTGCTCGCCCAGGATCACCAGCCGTTCCTTCGCACCCTTCCCAACCAAGCGCATGCCCGGCGCGTCGGGCACCTGGGCGACGTGGAGGCCCAAAAGCTCAGCAGAGCGCAATCCGGCGCCATACAGAAGTTCCAGAGCAGCCCGGTCCCGCACACCCGAAGGAGTTGCGGTGTCCGGCAGAGACAGAATGCGCCGCATCTGGTCGACCGACGGCACGGCGGTAAGGCGCAACGGTGGCGTAGAGCGGACCGCGATGAGCGCCGACTCGAAGGACACGTCGATGATCCCTTCGCTCCGGGCCCAGCGATAGAGGCGTTGGACCACCCACCGCTTCAAGCGCACCGTGGCCGCAGATCTCAGCTCGCGAGCCTCCTGGAAGTAGGCCTTCAGGTCATCCGCCGTTGCCCGGTCCCACGAACGCCCCTCTCTGGCGAGAACCCATGCATTGAAGCAGCGCAACTGGGTCTGCAGGGCACGCAGCGAATCGTCCGCCAAACCCTCTTCGGCTGCCGCCTGCATGAGCAAGTCGTCGAATCGAGGGTCCCACCCTTCCCAGCGGCCCTGGGTCTCGATGCCCGGCTCGCACTTTCCACCATCCATAAGCACCTCTGCGACAGGCCGGCGCCGCGGCGTTGCCACGGCGTCGGCGAGACGCACCCCTCGACTCGTCAAATATAGATCAAATAAAAACCCCGCAGTCAAGCGGAAACCGTGTTCTCTGAAACCGACACTTTTCGATGGCGACAGCAGCCGGCGATTTCTAGAGTTCGGCTCATGCCAACCCTCTCGCCAATCCTTCGGGCCGCAGTCGCCGCGCTTGCGGTCTTGGCCGTACAGCAAGCCGTCGCGGAGGTTTCCGACAAGGTCGCCGCCCGCCTGAGGGCTGCGATCGCTGCAAATACCGGCGGAGCCGTCCGGGTGGATCAGATCAATGCCACCCCCATCAAAGGCGTCTACGAAGTGCTCTCAGAGAACGAGCTCTTCTATACGGATGATACCGGTCGTTACAGTTTTGTGGGAAGTTCATTAATAGATACGGTCGAGCGACGCGATCTGACCGCGGAAAAGCTCGACCGCCGCATGACGATTCCCTTCGAGCAGCTGCCGCTGAAGCACGCGATCAAGGAGGTCCGGGGGGACGGGAGCCAGGTCTTCGCCGTGTTCGAAGACCCGAACTGCCCCATCTGCCGCGTTTTCACGAAGTTCATCGACCAGATAGACAACGTGACCGTGTACCGCTTCATCTTTCCGGTCATCAGCCCGCAGAGTCAAAGCCTGGCTCGCATGGCCTGGTGCTCGGACGATCGCCCTCGCACGTGGAAATCGATGATGGATGGCGCGCGGCCGCGCCTTTCCGAGACGTGCGACACGGCTGGTCTGGTCGACATCCTCCGCACGGGAGAGCGCTTTCAGATCAACAACACACCGACGGTCGTGCTGGCCAGCGGGAAGCGGCTGGTCGGCGCCACGCCGCCCGAGCAGTTCCTTGCGGAGCTCGACAAGGGCGGACGGGCCGCGCCGAGTGGAGTGCCGCGATGACGCCATGGACCGCTCTCCCTGCAAGTTGCATCGCGGCCATGGCCGCGGTGCTCGCTGTAGGTCAGGCTGAGGCACAGGAGATCACGGAGGTCACCTGGTCGCCCATGCGCGAAGTGGTGTTCCAGAGCAGCAAGTTCCCCTCCTCCGGCACGGAGGCGGACCGCCAGATGCTGCGGAGCATCTGGGCCAAGGAATTGACATCGATGACCTCGACGCGCAAGTCCGCGGACGGGCAACCCCTTCCCGCGTTCGCCCTGGTCGGCGACGTGCAGCGCGGCGGCCGAAAGGTCGTGTTCTCGATGTTCAGTGCGGCCGGGACCGATCGCTGCGAAGACCCGGAGAACGGCGCACAGGTGACGGACATCTACTCGGTGTGCATTCTGCGTGTGACGCCCTGGCCCATGCAGGGTCGCCAGGTCGCCGATCTGCCGGGTTACTGCATGATCTTCGGCACGCAGCGGGACAAGAGCCGCATCGAGTACGCATTCGATGCGGGCGACAGTCTGCTGCGCCTGCGCGCCATCCAGTTCGGCAAGGTCGTGCCGGCGTGCAGCCGCTCGCTGCGCCTCGGCTGACGATATGCCTGCGCCACGCATGTCCCGGGCTGCGGCCCTGTTCCTGGCCGCGGCGCCCATCGTCGCGCTGGCGGTCATCGTGTCCGCCGCAGAGATCATCGCGTCGATCGAACGCTCGCCGAACGCCAGCCCGTGGCTGCGGCAGAACGCCGCGGCCGTGGCGAACCTCGCGATCAACGTGGAGAGCAACGGCGAGACGACCGCATTCAATGGCTCGTGCTGCTACGGCGTCCTGCAGATGAACCAGGGCAATATCACGCGCTACGCTGGTGTGACTCCAGAGGAGTACCGGCGCCAGTCTCTCCAACAGCAGGTCGATGCCTGGTCGGCGCTGACGACCGATGCCCTGCAGTCGCGCGTGGTTCAGGACCTCCTGGCGCTGGGCACGTTCGATGGGCGTCCGGTGGACGGCCATCTCGTGCTCGCCTGCGTGCAGCTGGGGATCGGCAACTGCCGCACGATGCTCCGCGCCGGCCGCTGCTCCGGCTTTGCCGACAGCAACGGCACCACCATCTGCGGCATGGCCGACCGCATCGCCAACGGCACCGCCGGCGGCAACCCGACGGCACCTGGTGGCGGCGGCAGCGGGAGCGCAACAGGCGGCGGCTCGGGGTGGCAGCCCGCCTTCGGCTCGTGCGTGCGAGACGCCGGAGGCGCATGCATACCCGTGGCGGAGTCCATCCAGCGAGGATTCGAACGCGGCTCGGGACAGCAGATGGCAAACGTCAAGACGGTCTTTCTCACCTTGGGGATCGCCGCCTGCTTTCTCGTCGTGGGCTATGTCGTGATGGGCGTGCTGCAGCGGTTCGGCGCAGGCCAGATCTCGCTGGTGGACCTCAAGCGCTACACAGTGCTGGCGGGCCTCACGCTGACGCTCGTTCTTGTCGCGCTCATGATCCTATGACGATCGTTCCCATCCGACGCGCCGCGGTGGCGCTCGCGCTTTGCCTGTGGTTCTCGTGCGCCAGTGCAGGCCCCGAAACCTGCCTTCGCGGGCACAGCCGCTCAGAAGCATGCCAACGCATGCTGCAGGACTACTGGCGGCACGAGCCGGCCATCACCGCGATCGCCCGGCACTACGGCCTGGAGCCGGCGCTGCTCAAGGCGCTCGTCGCCGTGGAGAGCGGCTACAACGCAGCTGCACGCTCGCCTGCGGATGCGCGCGGCCTCACCCAAGTACTCCCGTCCACCGCCGCCGGCGTGGGTCTGCAGCAGCCCGAACAGAACCTCTACCGCCCCGAGCTCGCCCTCGCGGCTGGAGCCGCCTATCTGCGGCGAATGTGGTTCGAATTCCGTGCGTGGGATCTCGCGCTGGCTGCATACAACGCCGGGCCCGGCGCCGTGCGCAAGCACGGCGGCATACCGCCGTATCGCGAAACGCAGGCCTACGTGCCGAAGGTCCTGGCCCTCTACCGCGAATTCGCCCTTGCCGAAACGCTGGCCGCGTCCCGTTCAATGCCCCAAGGAAACACCCCATGAATCTGCGTGCCTGCGCCTTGGCGGCCGCCTCGCTCGCTCTATCTTGTGCTGCGACGGCGGCAGAACCCATGGAGATATCGCAGACCCGAAGCGCGCTGCTCGCGTCGAACATCGCGATCACGTGGAAGGCCAGTGTCGATGAGCTCGGCCAGCTGCTCGCCGACCGCCTCGGCGTTCCCTACAACCGAATCTGCCCGCCAGAGCCAGACAAGCTCGTTGTGGTGGAGCAATCCGGCTCGGCCACCGTGTCCGATGCGCTGGCCAACGTCAACGCCCAGCTGCAGCCGGCGCAGGCCCTCACGATCACGCCGACCGCCCAAGGCCCACGGGTCCAGCTTGCGCGCGTCGCGCCCCAGGCGATGCATCATGTGCGCAGCGACCAGGCGGGATGCGACCCGGCAGCGCTACAGGAGCTCGACGTGCGCAGCAGGGCCGTCGCTTCGGTGCTGCTTCCAAGCACGGGACCGGGCCCCGGCACGGCAACCTCCACCGCCTCCCCGGCGGCGAAGTACGTCCTGCGCGCCGGCGAGCCGGTGCATGCCGAACTCCAGCGTTGGGCCGAGGCCGCTGGCTGGAGGCTCATCTGGTATCCGCAGGTGTCCTGGGAGGTGATCTCCTCTTCCGCATACAGCAGCGAGCTCGATGCGTCGGAGGCCGTCGAGGCGGTCGTGAAGATCCTTCGCTCCGAGGGCAAGCAGATCGCCCTGTCGGTGGCATCCGCCAACCGGCTGATGGAGGTCACATCCATGGACATCACCGATCGGAGCGATAGCGATGAAGAATGAACGACGCGGTCGACGCCTCGTCTGCGGGCTCGTGGCCACGACCCTGGTGCTGCAGGGCTGCTCCACAATTCAGGAGACGGAAGCGAACGCGCAGAAAGCGCGGGAGCAGACACGCCGCATCTTGGACGAGCGTACCGCCCAGGGAGCACCCGCCGGCGTGACCCGGCTGGCGGGCCCGCGCATTGCAGGGCGGGAGATCAAGCTCGTCAAGAAGGAGGCGCTGCCCGACATTTTCGAGGCTGAAATCGGCTATGCGAGCCATGGAACGCAGCGCTTGAGCGAAGTGCTTGAAGAACTCGGTGCACGAACCGGCATGGCGATCTCGTCCACTGAGATCGCGAACATGCCGCGCACCGGGCAGGCTGCGAAGGCGAGCGCCAGCAGCGAACAACCGATCACGGGGTACGTCCAGGTCGAGTTCAGCGGAAAGGTCCGCAGCCTTTTCGACGACCTGGCACAGCGTGCTGGCGCCAGTTGGCGGTACGTGAAGTCCACGAACTCGGTGCAGTTCTACCGATTCGAGACGCGCACATACCCGATGCACCTCCCATCGGGTGCCAAATCGCTGCAGGCGGCGATCAGCTTGTCATCCACGAGCTTGAGCAGCGGTGGCGGCAGCAGCTCGGCCGGTGGCGCGACAGGCGCGGGCGGCTCGTCGGGAGGCGCCGGAGGTGGCGGAAACGTCTCGGTGACGCAGAGCCAGGTCATCGACCCATGGACGTCGATCATGGCGTCGGTGCAGGCCATCCTCGGAGCGAGCCAGGACACGACGGCCACCGGCCGCGCCGTGCCGGCGATGGCCGCGGGCGCCAGCGGTGCAGCGCCTACTACAGCAAGCAAGCTCTCCGCATCCGGGCTGGATGGCTTCGCGACGGCCGCGCCTGAGCTCGGCATCGTCACCGTCACGGCAAGGCCCCTCAGCCAGGCCCGCATTGCAGCCCTCCTCCACTCGATCAACCAGCGTTTCGCGCGCAACCTCCTCATCGACGTGACGATCTACAACGTCTCGATGACCAAGGAGGAGACTGCCGGCGTGTCCATGGACTTGGTGTACCGGCGCCTCAACGGCAACGGTGTAGGTGTCGCCGGTGCCGCGCCGCTGCAGCCAGCGAACGGGCAGCCCGGGCGCATCACCCTGAGCTTCTCCGACCCCGCTTCGCGCCTGGCCGGCTCCCGCATGGTCGCGGAGGCCCTCCAGTCCGTGGGCAACGTGGCGCTCTACAAGAAGGGGCAGTTCATGGCCATCAACGGCCAGCCCAGCCCGTTCCAGGTGGTTGATGACGAGGAATACAACACCTCGGTGTCGGCCACCCAGACCGCCAACGTGGGCACCCAGCTCGCCACGCAGAAGGCCGTGCTCACCACGGGCCTTACCGGCAACGTGCTGCCGCTGATCCTGGGTGACAACCGCATCCTGCTCCAGTACCAGATGGAGATCAGCGCGGTCAGCAACATGAACCCCGCCGTGGTCAACGGCATCCTGACTTATTCGCCCAAGCGATCCCGCCAGAGCTTCCAGCAGCAGGCATTTCTGAAGGACGGCGATGCCATCGTGCTCTTCGGGTACGACAGCGGGGGCGACGAGGCCGCTGGCCAGGTGTCGCTGTCGGGGGGCAGCAAACGGGGCCGCGGCGACCGGACCATGTCCGTGATCGTCATGCAAGTCTTCGGGGGGCAGAAAAATGGCTGACGGAAAGTCCATTGCCTGGGGATTGCTGGCGGCCGTCGCCGTGGCCGCGGGCGTCCACGCGCAGCCCAGGACGCTCGCCGATCGCGCCGCCGAGGCCGACGTCACACTGGAGCTGCTTCAGAAGGACCGGCAGATCCAGGACATGCTCGCGACCGACCCGATCCTGCGGCAGCTACCCACGGTGGTATCGATCGTCGTGCTGCAGGGCAAACGCACTGCGCGGCTGGCGATGCCCAACGGCGTCATCCAGACGTTCGAGGAAGGCGACGAGATCGCGGACCGGATGCACCTGCGCAGCGTGACGCTGCGCATGGTGCGCGTGATGATCCAGCCGCTGCCAAACGCGAAGAGCCGCGCTCCTGTATCCCTGCCACTGAGCTTCCACGCGGCCCGCGCCACGGGCGCGCCGGGCTACACGGGCGGCCTGCAGGGCATGCCTGCAGGTGCCATGAACTCGGTACAGATGCCTGGCATGCCAGCCGCCCCGCTGGCAATTCCGCCCGGCCTGGTCCAGGCGCCACCAGCTATACCCGTCCCGCGATCGTCCACGGAGCAGCCGATGTCGGGACCGCGGGCCGATGCATTGCAGACGCCGGCTGGTTCGCCCTCGACATCGCCCTGAGTGCATGAGGTCATGGATATGAAGTGGTTCGGACGATCTGGCGTGCGCAACGGCGGAAACGCGGACGGCCAGCTGGGTGACGCAACGTCGAGCGCCGGAGCGGCCAGCGAGGTTCTGGAGATCGGTGGCATGCGGTTGGCGATCGCGCTCGCATGGACAGGGGCCGAGAGCGCCGCTGACGGAAGGCGGTTCGCGGGCAAGAACAACGCCTACCTGGTCAAAAAAATCGGCGGAGAGACCACCGCAGCAGCCGGAGGCCGCCAGGTGATCGGCATGCTGGCGGGCGGGGCCGTCGTCGGCCAGGTGGTGCCCAACGCCTTCGTCTACCACCCGCTGCCGGACCGTCGCTTCTGGATCTGCCTGATCCGCGACGGGGTGCCCTACCCTGCCTACGACCAAGTCGTGCCCGCCGCCGACGCGGCGCAGCTCTACACCAACGCGACATCCATGGCTGCTGCCGACACGCGGATGATCGGCGACACCGCGCCCGCGGCGTTCACGCTCGAGGAAGTGCTTGCCAAGGTGCGATCGCTACCTCGCAAGGAACTCGAGACGCTCCGGCTGAAGAAGAACGGAGTCCAGCTGCGAACCGTCCTCGCCCTGGCCGCGCTGGTTGCGGCTCTCGCTGCTGCGGCGCAGGTAGTCATCCAATACCAGGACCAGCTGCGCAGCGAGCGCAAGCGGCAAGACATGATGCGCGCGCTCCTGCAAAGCCAAAAGGAGCGGGAGGCGGAGGCCGCACGCATCGCAGCGGCCAAACAGGCCTACGAGCAGAGCGTCGCGCGGCAGCGGGCGCTGTTCCGATCACACAGCGCGGTACTTCCTCAGTGGCAGCAATGTGAGGCGCTGCGCCAGCGACTTCCTCTTTCGGACTGGGGGTATCGCCCCTCCAAGCTCACATGCGACTTCGGCGCCGGCAAGGCCACCGTCGAGTGGCAACCCGTGAACCTTCAGACGCGGGTCGCTGACCGGGCACACCTGCCGGGAATTCTGGACCCACTCGACATCGGCACCCGCATCGTGTCCAGCTTCGACATGCCGCAGCTCGACCTCAGCGAACCAGAAGATCGTCGTGTCGAGCTCAAGTCGGTGCGCATGGCCATCGCCGACTGGAGCCAGGCCCATCTCAGCGGCGGCATGCGCCAGGGTACCGAGGAGGTCGTCACGGTGACCCCACCGGCTGACATCGCGGGACTGGACGGCGTTCACAGCGTCACGCTGGGGTTCAAGCAAACCGTCGACGTCTCGGCGGCCACGAGCCGGCACGTGCTCATGCTCGGGGAGGCCATGCGGTTCCTCAACACGTTTCCCATCACGTTCACGCAGATGGTGTGGGCGTCGCCCAGCGCGCCCGGCGCCCAGTTCGCCGGCACGTCCACCCTCTTCATTCGGCAGTAAGGACAGGTCTCATGGAATTGGGCATCTCTTTCAGATTACCGTCGCGCGGCGCCACGCCGGTGGCACCTACCCGCGCCGGCGCAGCCGATACCGCGCGACCCGATGCCGAACGCGCAAGCCGTTTGTCCGAGAGCCAGGAGCGCCAGCGTCAACTCGAACAGATCGCGTTCAAGGAGGCCACGCAGCTGCCTGACGGCGACTACATCAATCTGTTCTCGCTCAAGCGGCCCGTCTCGGAGATCCACCGATCGACGTTTGCCGCGATCCGTAGCGAGCTGTTGGTCGACCAGAAGCTCATGGCTTTGGGCCAGTACCTGGACAAGCCCAAGACGGCGGGATCGCGCAGGTTCAGCACCTATCTGCTGATGCCGCCGGCGGCGTACCTGTCAGCCAGGGGGATGATGGACGTGGCGCAGCGGCTGGAAGAGGACGGGCATACGAACATTCGTCCGCTGCTCACCACCACGGAGCTGATCCAGGCAGTGCACCACCGCGCGAACCGTGGTCTCGAAAGCGGCAACAGCATCCAGACGACCACACAGGACGCAGCACGCGAACTTCTGCTGGAGGCCGACGGCCTCCAGTCCTCCGACATCCACATCGAGACGCGAGGTGACGTCGCCGTCGTCCAGTTTCGGGTCCATGGACGTCGCCAGCGGAGGGCCGACATTTCCCGCGTGACGGCCGAGGCGATCGCGCATCTGCTCTTCAACTTCGAGTCGGCCGACGGGGCCCGCAAAGGCAGCTGGAATCCGAAGGAAGTGAAGGACACGTCGTTCGACGTATGGGAGGATCCCGCCGAGCGCACGAAGCGCCTCATGCGCGTGCGCTTCCACTCGACGCCAATCCATCCAGAGGGCAACTTCCAAATCGTCATGCGGCTCTTGCGGCCCGCGGCCAGGACGGGCGGCGCGCGGCCCCTGGCGCAGATCGGCTACACCCAGGACCAGCTGGCACAAATCGAGGAAATGTTGGTCGGTGGATCGGGCCTCGTCCTCATGGTCGGCCCAACCAACTCCGGGAAGTCTTCGTCCCTCCACAGCTTCGTCGAGCATCTCTTCCAGACCCGCGGCCGGCACATCAAGGTGACGACCATCGAGAACCCCGTCGAGAACGAGCTACTGGGTGCGTGCCAGATCTCGGCGAGCAAGGACAACTTCCAGGCATACCTGGAGGCCTCGCTGCGGCAGGATCCTGACATCGTCATGGTGGGGGAAATCCGCGAGAAGCTGGCAGCGCTGACCGTGAAGGACTTGGTGCTGGCCGGGCACAAGATCCCGGCCACGCTGCACGCGTACTCGGCCACGGCAGCGTTCTCCCGGCTCATGCAACTCGGGGTGGAAAAGGACCTGTTGACCATGCCCGGTTTCATCTCCGGCGTGGTGTATCAGCGCCTGATCCCCACTGTGTGCCCGCACTGTGGCCACGACTTCAAGTCCGCCCACCAGAACGGCCTGGTGTCGAAGTCCCTCTTCGATCGCCTGACGTCGGTCTGCGACCTGCAGGAGCACGACGTCCGCTTCGTCAACAGCGAAGGCTGCGTCGAATGCGGTCACTCTGGAATCGTCGATCGGACACCGGCCGCAGAGGTGTTGATCCCCGATACCACGTTCCTCAACCACATCAAGAACGACGACCTCGGCGCTGCACGTGACCATTGGCTTCGCATCCTCGGCAAGCCGGCAGGCTACGGACTGGGCGCTACCGCTCTCAGCCACGCGATCCTCAAGATGCGCCAGGGGCAGGTAGATCCACGCGATGTCGAGACCGAACTCGGCGTGCTGCGAGACGAGAGTCCCCGCTGATCATGCTGCGATTCAAAGCCCTCTACAGACTGCGGCTGACGTCGGCCGTGCGCGCGGACTTCTATTCCGTGCTGGCGTCGCTCACCGGGACAGCCGGACGCATCCCGCTCGGCACGGCGCTGGTAAGGATGGAGTCGGAGTTGCGCAAGCAACGGCACCTGTTGCGCCCGTTGCTTCAAGAGGTGATCCGCCGGATGCATGGGGGACGCCGTCCCATCGACACGTCCAGCGGTCACGGTGGGCGGACCTCGCTTAAGCTGGGCGATGCACTGCTGACGTTCGTCCCCGCCGCCGAGGCCATGATGATCAAGGCCGGCGAGGAGCGCGGCGATGTATCCGCTGGGCTGAAGCAAGCCGCTGCGATCGCCACCAGCCAAGCAGAGATCCAGTCCATCATCCGCGCCGGCCTTTTCCTGGTGACGGTCTATGCCGTGGTCATGGTGGGCATCTACTACTTCTACTCCGCAGAGATCATCCCCGAGCTCGAGCGCGCGGTACCGCGTGCGAAGTGGCCGGCGAACGCGCAGGCCTTCGCCTACGTCGCAGACCACATCTTTTTCTTCAGCGCCGGGCTCTTCGCGCTGCTGGTCGCGGTCTGGCGGGTGTTCGTCCTGCTCAACGCCAATCTCACGGGTGCCACGCGAAACGCCCTGGATGCGTACGTCTGGCCCTTCACCATGAGCCGGCGGCTGCACTGCTTCGCAGTTCTCAGCGGCCTGAGCGGATTCGTCAAGACCGGCGTGCCGTTTCAGACGGCGATCGACAGCCTGTCGAGCTCCGCGAGCCGGTACATGCGGCACAAGTTCCAGTTGGTACGCCACGAGATCAAGCTGGGCCGGCCGGACTACGTTGCGCTTCTCTCCTGCGATCTATTCCCTGCGGACCGCGCCTGGATCATCAATCTGTACGGTCAAACAGCCGACTTCGGTGCGTCGCTGGAACACATCGCCGATGGCTACATCGACCATCTGATCAAGAGCGCAAAGAAGACCACCGAAATCATCAACGTCCTCGGAATCATGTGCGTCGCCGCACTGGTGATGTGGATCTCCAGTGCCCTGTACTCGATGCAGGGCGCCATTCGATAACCCCAGCAAGGAGCACACCATGAACGCACACATCCCCCATTCCTATCCCCGTCGCCCGTCACACCAGCGAGGCGTGAGCATGATCGAGGTCGCCGTCTGGAGCGTGATCCTCGGCGTGGTCGTCGCCACGGTTCTCGGATACTTCAACGGGGTCAAGGGCAGCTACAACGCCGGCGCCGCGGGCGAGAAGATCATCCTGCTCACCAGCGAGATCACGAAGAACTGGTCCCGGGCCAACGACTACTCGACCGTCTCGCCGGCCGAGGTGAACAAGCTGTCGCTCATCAAGAGCCCACTGCGATACGACAACGGCGTGCTCAACGACTGGGCCGGCAACACCATGGACCTGAACGGGTCACGTATCTCTTTCGCGCTCACTGTGGGGGGCAGCAGCTTTCCTCTGAACAAGGACGACTGCGCCACCATCGTCTCCCGGATCGAGCCGGTTGCCGTGGCGATCCGCGTCGGCACCAGCGCTGCGGCCTCCGCCGGCGTCATCAGCGGCGGCAACGTCTACAAGAGCGGTGCCGACATCACGCAAACCGGCCTCACGACAGGCTGCAGCGAGCCGTCCCCGAAGATCGCCGCACAGTTCCGGTGACCCCTCCCACCGCTCCGCCTGCTGGGGCGGCGCATGACACAACCACCAGGCTCGCCATGGACAGCACTGTCAAAACCCTCCTCGACACCATCACCGACGTGCGCGCCTGCATCAACGAGCCGGGACGGAGCCTGCAATTTCCCGGGCCGTTGCTGCTGCAGGCTGAGATTCAACCCTACGTGAACGGGCTGCTGACGCATTTTCAGGAGCTCCAATCCGTGGACGCCACGCTGCACCACGACGGCCTGGTGTGGCGCGGGCACCTGGACCGGAGCGTGGTCGACGGGCCCTGGGTCAGCTTCCGCAAGATGCCCGAGCGGCCGCCCACCCTCGATACCTTGCCCTCGCCTCTGCCAGCGACGATACGCGAATGGCTTCTGCGTCCCGCGCACAGCGAAGGCGGGCTGCTCCTGGTCGCCGGCCCCACCGGCGCCGGGAAGACGACGACGGCGTCTGCGACCGTCATCTCGCGCCTCATGGAACTCGGCGGGTTCGCTACGACCGTGGAGCAGCCGCCCGAGCAACCTCTCAACGGCTGGCACCACGGCCCGCAACGCAAGGGGTACTGCTCCCAAGCCTGGGTCAAGATCGAGGGCGAAAGCCCATGGGCTGCCGCCCTCACCGGCGTGCTCCGCTCGCAGTCCGCCGGCACGCCGACCATGCTCTTCGTGGGCGAGATCCGCGAGGCCGAGGCGGCCCGGGTCGCACTGCAGGCTGCGGGCAACGGGTTCCTGGTGATCTGTACCTCGTTCGCGACGGACACGGTCTCTGCGGTCAGCTCGTTTGCCAAGTGCCTCGACGAAAGCCAGCAGGAGATGTTCTCGCTGCTCCTGCGAGGTGTGGTGTTTCAGAAGCTCGACGGAAAGCTCCTCACGGCCAAGCTGCTGGAGTCCACGTTGCCCGTTCAGCAAGCGATCGCCGCGGCGAAGTACGCAACGCTCGAAGGCGAGGCTCAGCGCCAGGCCAATGAGCGGATGTTTCTCGGCACCAGGTTCGCCACGCATTGATCATGTGGATCCTCCTTCCAGCCATCTTCTTGACCTGCCTGCTGACGTCCTTCATCGGAGCGCGGGGGGATGCCGGCGCATCCGAGATCCGGACACGCGCAAACGAAGAGCTCATGCACTACAGGACCTTCATCGCCGCGGCAGATCTGTATTTCAAGTCCCACCCCGCTCCGGCGGCCTCCACCCGCTACACCTGGATCCAGCTCAAGGTGTCGGCGCCGCCGGGGATGAGCGCGGCCACGATGCGCGATGATTGGTATGCCGTACGCGACCCGAGTGGATCCTGGGCTGCATGCACCCAACTGCGTGAGGAAGCCGCCCGGAAGGTGGCGGGTCTGTTTCCCGATCCAGGTGGGCCGCGGGGACCCTCACCGACCACCCTGCTCGCCCTCGGAGATCAGGCAGCGGCTGCTGCGGCGACATCCCTCTGCGAACGAGGTGCGCCATGAGGCGGCGGCACCAGGGGACTTCCCTCCTCGAAATCGCCTTGGCGCTGATCGTCCTCTCGCTGGTGTACGTCAGCGCGATGCCATGGATCACCCGTCAGCAGGATGCCGTCGCGGCCAAATCGGTTTCCACCGACCACACCCAGTTCGCGGCCGCGGCGCGGGCCTACTTCGAGGCGAACCGGGCCGCGTTCGTCACGGCCATGAAGGATGGGACCGGGGCCGACAAGCTGTGCCTGGTCAACGTCGACCCGACCAGCGGTACCGGCATCTCGACCCACGCGGCCTCCCTGCATCGATGCGCCATCGATGCGAGCTTTCTCCGGCAGCGCGCGGCGCTGCCGGCGACGGCCATCGGGGCAAATGCCTACGGAGAATCCTGGGTGGCTGTCTTCCGGCTCGTGTACGACAGCGCATCACCGCCTCAGCCGACCGGCGGCGTCGAAACGTGGATCACCTCCGCGGCACTGGGTGGCGCCTCACCGAGCTCGGCAGCGCCCTACCCCTACGACCGGGCCGCGACCGCGGCCGGGTTCCTGGAGGGCAACGGCGGCGTGGTCGCCGACAAGGACCGCTCCACGTGCATTTCCTCGACGAGCGCTAACCGCTTCGAAGCATGCGGCGCCGGTTGGCGCGTCGACCTGAAGAACTTCCTCACCTCCGACGAACTCGCGCAGTTCGCCGCGAGGCTCAGCAACTAAACGGCACCACCGACATGAAAAGCATCATCGACAACGACACGTTCGGCCGGTTCGTGGTCCAGACCTTCCATCAGGGAGAGGGCAAGCTCTATACCGATGCCTACATCCAGCCGGGTCATCCGGTCCGTGTGCGGTTGGGAAACCATCGCTGGGCCGACCTCGAGTACATCGTAGGTGACCAGAAGGAAAAGCGGAACCTGGTCTTCAGTGCCGAGGACTTCGATGCGCTCATGGGCGCCCTGTTCCGGAAACTCACGCACCGCGCCGGGGAGCCGGCCAGTAAGTGGCAGGACCTGGTTGCGCAAGCGAACGGCTGCCTTCACCCCATGATCACCCTCTCGTCACCTGCCGCTGCAGGCGAGACGACCTTTCGCGTTCGTTTCACCCTTCAGCGGCAGGACATGGGCGGCTACGGGTTGATGCTGCGGTGTCTGCGGCCCGTGCCGGAATCGATCGAGGAGCTCGGGCTCCCCAGTACCGTGCATGCGCTCTGCCAGGCCGGGCACGGCCTGGTGCTCGTCACCGGCCGCACTGGCGCCGGCAAGAGCACCACCACGGCCGCGCTCATCCACCAGATCAACCGCAGCACGACGTCGAACATCGTGGTGATCGAGGAGCCGATTGAGTTCATCCATCGTCCGGACAAGGCCCGATTCACCTATCGAGAGGTCGGCGTCGACGTCGACACGTACGCCAATGGCGTGGAGCAGGTGTTGCGATACGTCCCCGACGTCATCAGCATCGGCGAGATCCGGGACCCCGAGACGATGCGCGCCGCGGTGCGCGCGGCCGAGTCGGGCCACCTGGTCTTCGGTACGATCCATGCCGCGAACACCACGGGCGCCATCCGAAAGGGCCTGGGCTATCTCGATTCGCCTGGCGAAAAACTCTCCTTCGCGACCAACCTGGTCGGCGTGATCGCGCAAGCGCTGCTTCCGGCCAAGACCGGTACCGGCAAGGCGCTGGCGTTCGAAATCATGGATTTCACGACCAAGCGCAGCGGCACCACGCCGCTGGCCGAAACGGTGGAGAGGATGCTCTCGGCTAAGAGCGACGGCACCGAGCTGCGTCAGTTCGAGACGGACTTTCTGAGCTCGTCCAACCTCGGCATGGGCAACAGCCCGTTCATCCAGAGCGTGGTTGCTCTCGTGCGCAAAGGACAGGTCGACGCGAAAGCGGCGCTGTCGTTGCTCACCGACGCCGCCAGCATGCAGCGTCTGAACGAGGCAGTGCCCGCAAACAGATGATCGCCACCCCGTGGGCCCTTCTTGTCAATCGGGAACCTCTGCGCCGAATTTGGAGGCCACCAGCGCCCGCATCCCAGCAACGAGCGGGTCCGGGCCCTCGCGCCACGTGCCCCGAACGGAATCGCTGACCACGATGGCGCACCAGGTGCGCCCCTTCCCCGGCATGGGCGCAACGTGGATGAAGTGCTTGTCGATCAACGGCCCGCCGTCGCCCCAGGAAGAGGAGTACCGCGGGCCTGGAGCCGAATTGATTGCTTTCGCTACCCAGTGATCAAGCAGCGAACCGGAGAGGTCAGAAACACGCATACAGCGATTGTCGAGGCGGAACCAGGCCGGCGGACTCCATCAGCCATGTGCGTCCGGCCTGCTGCCGTCCCCTCACCGCACTGGCTTCACTGTGGAGGGAAGAGCTTCGATGTCCGGTAGATTTACAGGAATCGGCGGCATCCAGCGAACATCCAACGACCGAGCCGCTGCTTCAATGGCCGAGCCGTCTTCGCGCTTCGAGGGGCCTGTGCGGAAGCCATGCCAGTGGGCTCGGCGCACGTGCCCACGCGGGCCCTGGTGGGGTTGCCCATCACCCTGTGCGTCTTGGTAGGCTGCGCGCAGCGCGGCACCAAGCCGCACACCGACGTCCCATTCACGCGGACCTGCCGCGGCGAACAGCTTCGTGCCTTGGCGCCGAGTCTGCTGCGGCTGGGGGTTGGCAGGCTGCAACGCCTTCCCTCGCTGTGTGATGTCGGCGCCAGCGCTGCAGATGTAGAGCACCAGCGAGAGGACGGTCCCGATCGACGCCACGATCTCTGAGGACGACCGCCGGAAGTCGGGCAGCGCCTGGCCATGGTGCCCAAGCCGCAGTGCAGAGGTAGTCACCGCCTCTTCGATCGAGTGCTGGAGCGTGCCCTGCAGGGGAGCGCCGAGGACGACAAGGTGTTCGAGATCCTCGCCGGCATCGAGCACCACGCGAAGCTTGGTTTGCCCGGTGCGCGTGCCATAGTCGAGGTGCACCCATGCCCCCGCTACGTTCTCGCCGCCATGGCGCAATCTGGGCGTCTCCACATACACACACCATTCGGGCAGCCGAGTCAGGACCTCGACCGGAATGTCCCTGTCGAGGGGCGTATCGGTCACTGCCGCGTAGATCTCCGGGTCGTAGCGATAGATCCCCTGGGTCATGCGCCAGGCGCCCAATGCAGCCAGCAAGCCGACGTCCACAACCGCCGCGGGGTCAAGGGCCGTCTGCGATGGGTGTTTACCCACCGCCTGTGCCTGCGCCACGGCCCAACCTGGCATCGGAAGAAAGCACCAATCAGGCCAGTCGGCCTGGGCGCGAAACCGCTCAGCTAGACCCCAAGCATCGGCATAGCGCGCCGACAACGCGAGTAGGTGGTCCCTCGCCCTGTGCGATTTACGTTCGAATTGCGTCATTGATCTTTTATGCAGCGGCTGAGCCGCCCTCTCAGGTGGCCTGAGACATACCCAGTGGGTCCGCAGCGCCAAGGATCTCAAGCGCGTCGTCCTTGAGCCGCTGGATGGGTTGCCAAGCCGCCTGCACCCGCGCGAGCTCGCGGTTGACGGTTTCGTGAAGCTTGGGATCGATCTCTGGAAAGGCCCAGGCGATGTCCTCGCCCAAGGCCTCCATTTCAGCTTCATGCCGGCGTGCAGAGGCGATCTCCAGGCCCATCCGCGCCGATGCCCATGCCTGATACATAGCCGAGTGGCCGAGAGCGGTCAAAACACCGCGGTTGTACTCCCCGAGGTTCTCGCCGAGTTGCGACAAAGCTCGGGCCTGAACGTTGGACATGACAATTTCCTTCCCGGCTACTCACCGCCGCTGGGTGCCTGCGACCGACCGGGCCGCAGTGGATGCATTATCGCGTCCAAGGGGGGCTGGATGACCAGGTCGAGGTGCCACGGGACGAAATCGCTGGGGGTTGTCTCCAGCTGAAAGCGGGCACCCTCGTGAAGCGTTCGCATGCGGCCGAGATCATCGAGGTAGCCGCCAATGGGCGGAGCTTTCAGGTAGAGCGCGTTACCCTCCACCACGACCTGGAACAGGATCAGCCCACTGGCGGCCACGACGTTGGCATACTTCGCCGATGCTGCATCAGCACGTGCGCATGTCGCTCGCGCGCTCGCCCGTACTCTCGGAGAATCCACAAAGTCCGAGAGCTCCTTGGCCAGTTCGCGGGTAGCCGGGACAGCGGGTAGGCGCTCGAGGTAGCAGGCGGCCCTGCGCAGAAGATCGATCGCCTGCTCGGTCACGGCGTCCTGCTCGAGTTTCGCAGCTGCGTCTGACGGGCTCACAGCGATTGCCCTCCCGCACCCGCCAACACGCGCGCCAACCATCGCCCGTTGGCAGGGGCACTGCAGACGAGCGACGTCCTGGACAGCATCCGCTCCGTCAGCGCCGGCGGCTTCGGCCCGGGCGAACACTTGGTATCGCCCAGCCAATAGCGGTTGCGATCGTCTCGCATCGCCCCCATGCGCGCCAGTGCGTGTGACACAGGAGAGGTCTTCGGCACCAGGTCGGGGTAGCACCAGGCATCGTTGATGCGCCGAGCGATGTCCGCTGCACTGAGAGGCCTTTCGGCCGAGCGGAGGACCGCCATGATCGCCGCTTCCTTCTCTTCGGAAGTGATCCGCTTCGAGCCCGTTTGATTCATATTCCCTCCGGGGTTGACGTGATGGATTTCATGGTTGGCAGAGGCCACCCACCCTCACTGCTTTTGCTTCGCCGGCTGCACCTTGGCCAACTGCGCTTCAAGGGCCTCGACGCGGCCAGCGGCACGAGCCAGCTGGGTGGTCGCGTCCAGGGCTTCCTTTCGTGCGGACGCCAGTTCTCCCTCGAGTCGGCGGCGCTCCTCCGCAAGCTCTGCTCGGGCTCGATCTCGCTCGGCCTCCAGCGCGTTGCGCGCCTGCTTGATCTCTTCGAGGGCAGCAGCTAACTGCCGCGCTTGATCGGTGGCTTGCTGCTCCAGGCGGGCGACCACGGATCTCATACGGGTGAGCTCCTCGCTCGCCGTCTTGTGGCGCCCCTCCTCATTCTGCAGGCGCTCCTGCAGATCCTCCGCACGGACTGCAATTTCTGTTGCCCTCGCCTCTGCGGCGGCTGCGCGTGCGGCCTGAGCGCCCGCCTCTGCTTGCGCCGCCGCCAGGGCGCCGCGCAGTTGCTCCGATTCGGTGGCAGCAGCCCGGCGCGCCTCATCGCGCTCGGCTTCGCGTCGCTCTGCCAAGTCCAGGGCTTCGGCCGCTTCGCTCTCGAGCTCGGCCCGGGCGCGTTCGAGTCCCGCGCGCTCCGCCGCGAGCCGGTCGTCCGCAAGCTTGAGCGCGGCCGCCCATAGGTCCGCCGACCACGCCTGGAGCTTTTCCATCACGATTTGTGGAGCCGGCTCGCGTGCGCTGCCCGCCGTCGCAGCTGCTTTGCGGGCCTCGTTCCACGCCCTCACGACCGGGCCGATCGTCGCGTAAGAGCCACCCTTGGTTCCGGTCATCAGTGCGAGACGGGTTCTCACAGACTCATTCGTCGGCCGAGTCCCCTCAGCTGCAAGAGCCTCGCACGCTTCGATGATGAGTTTCTCGGTGATAGTTGCTTCACTGGACATATGAATCTCCGGGGGTGCCATTGTTTGTTGTATGTATTGTATTACATAACAATACACAACACAATCATCCCCTTTGAGGTGCGTCCTCGCGCTTTGATCGACGCAAAAAAAGCCCAGGGGCGCCTCGCGGCATCCCTGGGCGAAGTCATGCGACCTCGACAAATCGCACCGTGGTCCGGTGCGGGAACAGAAGAACGTCCCTCGCGTGCAAGGGCTCATGGGCCTCCCAGCACCTTCTTTCGTAGTCCCAATGTTCCGGGCCGGCCTCGCGGCCCAACACTGGGAGCCCTCCCTCGGTGAGATAGCACCCGTCCGCACGAGTAAGCCGCGGCAAACCGATGACCTGTCCCTGAACGAGAACGACGAGCCCGTCGGAAGCCTCGTCCACCAGTGCGGTGCCCGGCGGAGATTGGCTCAGCAACGCCTTGGCGCCTTCGGTCCACCCCGAGCAGCTCCAGAGGTCGAGCCCAACAAGCTCCGGACAAAGCGCCTGCAGCGCAAGCTCTGCGAGCCGAGCCGCGGCAACGTCTCCTGAGCCTCTCGCAGCGTTCAGTTGCAGCAGATAACCGTATCTGGCCTCGGATGCGTCAACTTCTTTCATCATGGTCCTCCAATTACAGGTGAATAAGGCGCGACCCTCCCCCTCGGCCGAAGCCGAATGAGTGGCGTGAAACAGGGGGGAGGCGCTGGAAACCGCCGACGAAGCGGCGGAAGTTGGGGACGAATGCCCCGAGGTGCGTCAGGAGGAAAGAAGCTCTCTGGCCAGAGCCACTTCGATGCTTTCGCCCTCCGATTCGTTGAGGACATCAAGTCCGCTTTCGGGCATCTCTCCGGACGTTGACTGCGACACAGCGATCTTCTTGCCCATGAGTCGCAAGCAGTCCATTTGCGTGGTGCCGGCGTATCCGAGGAAGAAGACGCTGACGTCGTGCTGCTGTCCAATCCGCCATGAGCGCCTGGCAGCCTGCTGTACTGTGTAGACGTTGAAGCCCGACTGCAGGAAAACGATCGTCGGAAAGTCGAGCAGGTCCAGACCGGTCTTGACGAGCTCGGGATTGGTGATCAGCACATCGATGCCACGCTCGACCTGGTCAGCGACCCAGTCTTCCCGCTTCGACGCATCCACGCTGGCGCGCAGAACGCCGACCTTGAACCCTCGGGCTTCCAGAAGCAACCTCAGCCTGGCAGTGGTGTCCCGCGTACCCGAGTAGATCGAGTACACGAGCACTTTGCGGCCGCGTGCTTTCGCTTGCGCACAGAGCTCGATGAGCTTCGCCTCCTTCGGCATGCAGGCCGTCTCCTCGAACACGGCTGGCTGCAGGTGCAGCAAGCTCTTCGTTCTCGGATGGCGCACGGTCTCCGTTCGGAAGGCGCATTCGGGCCACGCGAGCAGCACGTTCATCACCACGCCAAGGAGCGTGCTGTCTCCAACAGCCAGGGCCTGCCGCAGGATCGCGACCAGCTTGGCACTCATTACCGCGTAGGCTTCTGCCTGCTCCGGTGACATGTCGACGTCGATGAAGCTCTCGGTGTAGTCCGGGAGCACCTTCTGGCCGATGTCGCGCAGCTTAAGGAACACGGTCATCGGCAGCACGTAGCGCATCAGGCCGACGGGGCCGAAGCCTGGCGCCTTGCTGGTGCGGACCGTGAGGCTTCTCGCCTTCGCGGTGCGATGCGACGATGCCGCCGACTCCTTGTAGACGTCCTTGAGCACGCCGTGCGCCCTCATGAAGCCCATCGTGGCGGAAGCCATGGATCCGGACTTGGAAGGCCGGAACGCGTCCGCGAGCAAGGCCCGTGGGTTCACGCGCCAGAGCAGGTGAAACAGGTCGTCCGCATAGCCACCCATCAGCGTGCCGGTCAGCAGCAGCACCTTGCGGCACTGGCTGGCCAACACGCCCATGGCCTGACCCTGGGCCGAGCCTTCGTTCTTGTACTCGTGCCCCTCGTCGACCACCAGGAGCCCGAAATAGTCCCGCGGCAGGTAGCGCTTGATGAACTCGGTCGGCTGGTAGCCGCCCTGCCCGATCGAAAACTCGAAGTTCGCGAGCGAGCGTTCCATGCGCTTGGCCTGGCGATCGCTGAAGACCAGATCTCCGTTCTCGTCCATCAGGTTCACGAACTCGTAGACGTTGTCTTCGAGCATCGCCGCCAACGTTTGATCGCCGAAGGCCTTCAGGAGCCTCGTCGCCGAGGCGGGCCCGATGGTCGGCAACTGCTGTAGCGCGCCATGAACCAGGTCGTGCATCGATTCGATGGGGCGCCCTGCCCGGATCAGCGTCCACAGCGTGGACCCACAGTGCTCGCAATGCATGCGCCGGTCCCCGAAAACCGCCTTCGCGAGTTCCATGGACATCGGCATCTTCTCCCCGTCGCCTGCCTTCGATTCGATGGGCCGCATGCAGTCGGGGCAACATGCCACCGACATGCGATCGCCGTCGACCACGATGCGCCGTTCGATCAGCGACGGACGCCAGTGGAATCCCATCCGCATGCGTACACGACCCAGCACGAAAAACTCGGGTTGCGAGCTCTGTAGACCAAGGCGGGCACGCAGCGTGAGCAACTTGCGAAGTGTGTCCGGACCGTTGAGCACCCAGACACGCGCGTTCGGCACGGTTTCCATGATCTCTCGCCGCCACTTGTAGACCAGGTGGGGCGGAGAGATCACGAGGGTGCGAGGATGGCTTTCCTGCATGAGCGCGGCCGCGCAGATCGCCATCATGGTCTTGCCGGTCCCCATCTCCGCGTTGAGCACGGCGGCGGGTTCCTCCTGGTCGACGAGCAGTTTCACGATCGCCTGCACTGCCTCGGCCTGCGGCTCGAACGGCTGACGCTTGAGCGTTCCGAGGATCCTTTTGCGGGCCTGCCAGGCCTCCGTGGCGTGGTCCCGGTCGGGCACGTACACGGGCGGGTGCTGCGATCGCACCTGCTGCAGAAGGCCGTGGCCGAAGCTGCGGATGAAATCGCCCAGGGCGATGGTTTCATCGAAGACGTCGGATGCAGTCCCGCTCTGCGATTCCGTGGCCACGCCGGTGGGCACGGGACCGGACGGGGCGTCAGCAGTCGCCGGCGCGGTGGTGATTTCCGCCGGCGCAGTGATCGCGTCGGAAGTGTCGAAAAGAGTAGCGTTCATGTGGTGCCCCTGAAATGAAAAGAGCGATCGCCCGGCTTCGGGAGATCGCTCGTGCGGTTGAAGAAATGGAGGCCCTGCAGCTGCAGGGCCCGTCCAGTCGGTGGTCAGGCGGTGAGAACGCCTGACCGTACGCAAGCACTGACGTGCCGTACGAAGTGGTCGGTCACGCTGACGCGCACGGCAGCTGCTCGACCAATGGGTGCGTATAGCCCTGTGCCGAGCGCTGCCATGGCGCCCTTATCCCGGGCCCACGCCATCAGCGGCCGCTGCCAGGTGTCGAGCAGGGCGACCGGCGACAGCTCTTTGAGCAGTTGCCACGCAGAAGCCTCGATGGGTTCGTCCACCAGGTTCACGATCCATCCGATGCGGTTGGCCTTGTCGACCTCTCGCATCCGCTTGTCGTAGATCCAGATTTGCGACAGGGGACCGAACAGGTTCTGCCGCGGCAGTCGCCCGCTGTGCTTGGCCAGGCGTTCCGTCGGGCCGACGCCTACTTGGTGGCGCCGGCCGGCGCCGTTCACGATGTTGAAGCTGGTGATACCGGCCTCGGCTCTGCTCCCGAGCTCCACGGCCGCAACGAACTGCATGGCAGATGCGTCGCGGCCGTAGAACGAGAGAAACATCAGTTCCCCTTCATCGTCGCGCAGGCAGGCGTCGACCCAGAGGTCGGCGAAGCCTTCGATCCGGTACAGGGTGGTGTCGTTCATGGATGGCTCCGTGAAAGTGCGGAGACGCCCCCCCGGGACGTACCCCGCAGTGGGTTTGAGGAAGTGAGGCGTCAGTCTCCGGAAGGTACGAAGACCCATGCCGAGATCCAGGTGCCGCCATCAGCGCGGCTCACCAGGGGCGATTCGCAGATGGCGCAGCTTTCGGATTCGTAGAGCTCGTGGGCCCGGGCGATGTCGGGCGCAGCGCAGTCGCGGTCATGGTCCAGGCGCCTAAGGCACTGCTCCAGTTCGTCCAACGCGCCGGAGAGGTTGCCGAACTCCCAGTTGCCGACGACGGCGCGGGCGCGGGCTTCCAGGTCATGCATTGCTGCTCTCCTCGTTCGCCAAAGCAAGGTCGATGGAGCGCTGCTTTGCATAGTGCAGATCGATGGCGATTCGCACGAGCGGAAGCTGGATCAGCGCCCGCTCGTGTAAGTCCCTCACGGCTTCCTCGGTGACGTCGGTGACCTGCAGGGCCGCGATCGTCTCCCGGAAGTCTCCGCAGCCGCCGCCATTGCTGGAGGAATGCACGAGGGTCATGCCGTGCTTCTGGTATGTCAGGGCACGCGTGGCCAGGCAACCGGGGGATTGCCTGCCGGTGGAAAGATGCACTTCCATCGCATCATCCAGTTGGACGATCGTGAGCGCGCGTGGGCCGTCTTCGGCCGGAAAGTAGATGGTGTCGTTCGTCATGGTTCGCTCCTTGTGGATGGGCGCGAGACATGTCCCCTACGGGACCTGCCCGCAGGGGTGGATGAAGGTGGGAAAGCCAGGACCTCGGAAGGTCCGCGCACTTGCATGGCTTCAGTGCGCTCCAAAACCGCCCTTGAGATGGGTTCAAGCGGTTTTCCATAGCGGGGTAGCCGTCGCTATGGAAAACCGGCTGGTGCCGGTTTAAAGAGGTCGCGCATTGCGCGGAGGAACCGCCGTCAGCGGTACACGTGCGCCGGAACGAATAGATCGACAAGGCCGTTGACGTACAGACCTTCGGCGTGGAAGTTGGCGGAGGTGAAATCCACGCTCACGTCGTTCTGTGCGATCGACATCTGAGCGATGTATGCATCCACCCGTTGCCAGCGCGGCGTGTCCCTCGGTTCAATAACAAAAACCTCCGAAGCCCGCTGCAGCCTCACGAACCCGACGCTGTCGGAGAGCTCGGCCCAGGTCGGATTGATCGCCGCGCCGGTGGCATCGCAAACGATGGTCACGTGGTCGCTCTGGACGTCCATGACGCGCCATTCGTGACCCGGCGCCGTGAGCCGCTCCTGACTGGCGTGATCGAGATCCACTTCCGGGTTGACATTGACGTATCGATCGCCCACCGCAGGAGCCATGGGCGCGTTGGGTGACGGTATGGATGGGATAGATTTCATAGTTCTGCGTGAGGTTCGCCAGGATGGGCCGCGCGCGGCGGCCCGCCTGGTTGGACATGAAGGCGCATAGCCGCGCCAGGTGCTTGTTCAGTACTCGCTCGGCAACAGGATCGTGGTGACGCTCCTATCGCTTTCCGTGATGACCCAAAGACGGGTGGCTTCATCGACGCGATATGCCGACAGAATCCGCGCGCCCGAGCGCACCGCGTGATCGTTGCAGCGCTTGTCGTGCTCGCATAGATCACCCCAGTCGCCACGTTGGTGTCGTCCGAGGATTCCGAGTGCGCTGATCACTCCACTGAACAGGTATGGCGCGGCGCCCTGTGTCACCGTGAGTTCGCCGAGGGGGAAGAGCTCGGTCGCTGGCGCCGGGGCCGCGGGTGCGCCGCCGGCGGACGGCGCTGTTTCGATGAGATGCATAGATCGCTCCAGTTCGGAGGGCATGCCCCTGCGGGGCGTGTCCTCACAGGGTTAGTAGATGGCGTGCATTCGGCCTGTCGGTCAGGCCGGCTGCTGCTCCGGCTGAGAAGCGCCAGGCTTGGCGGCCGAGGCCTCGAGACGCGCGTAGTGCTCGCACACGTCGCGCTTGATGGCATCGAGCCGCTGCAGTGCCTGCTCATGCTGGATCCGCACAATCGACTCCGTGCAGCGCGTCGGTTTCGATGCGAACACCAATGCGGAGAAGTCCCCGCCGCCGGTGCCGAAGTCAATCCGGTGTACGAGCGACCGATCGCCCGCAATCTCATGTACCGTGGCGTTGGTGGTCAGTCGACCGGAGATGCTGTTCCGGCAGGTACGCAAATGCAGCATCTGCGCGTTCCCGAGCTCGAGCTCGGTGAAGGCGGTCCAGCCGCTGCGGTCTTTGGTCAAACGCGTGTTCATGGTGGCAATGCCTTTCAAAGTGTGCAGAGCCACCCCAGCGGGAGTTGCCCTGCTGGGTTGATGAAGTAGTGGTTGAAGATTGCTCCTGCAGCTCGCGCCGCGCCGCACGTTTCCAGAGCTCAACGTGCTGAAACCAAGGGTCTAGGTTCAAATGGTTTCCCTTGTCGGCCTGGTGCGCCGGGCGGACAAGGGAACCCATCTGGATGGGTTCTTTGGGCTGCAGGGTGGCAGCAGAGGTGCCTGGTGAGGCCGAGGTCAGTCCGGCTGTGCCACATCGGGTGGCAGCGGGCCGTACTTCTCATTCATGCGCTGCAGGATCTCCTTCGCGACGTCCTGCCAGACCTTGCCGTCGTAGACCGGCGTGTCGAATGTCGCCGGGTCCGGCTCCTCCGCGACTTGCTTGGCCGCGGTTTGAACAGCATTGATGATGAATACCTGCACGAGCGGCCCCTTCGGGCTGAACTGCATCAGGTCGTTGAGGAACTCGAGGTTGCTTTGCGTGTTCATTTGGCTATCTCCTTGGGTTGGCGGGACAGCCACCCCCCAGGGCGTGCTGCCCCCGGGGGTTGAAAAAGCGATGTCTCAGGCGATCTTCACCACCTGGCCGAGACGCGCATCGGGTGTGAACTCGATCGCGGTGATGACGGGCACGAAGCGGTCGAGAAGCACGACGGTCTGCGATGCGTTCCCGTCGCTGTCGAACTCCACGGTGCTCGTACGTTCCTTGCGTTTGAATGTGTCGCCCTTGATCAGGAACACGCGGCCATCTGCAGCTTCAATTCGCCCGACGACCTGGCCGGCCGCGAGGGCCAGCGCGAGGTGCCAAGGCGTCAGGTCGCGCAGCGGTGGTCGACATGCTCCGTAGCGCTGGGTGAAGTGCTGGTTCAGCCCTTCCCAGAGCAGACTTGTCCGGTAGCGCGCAAGCTCTTCTTGCAGCTGCTCTTCGTCAATTCGCACCGCGTGGAAGATCTGGTCCTGCTCTGGCGGCGCCGGCGAAACGGCATAGGGCTCGAGCTCCCAGCTATCGGGAAGCATGGGCGCGCCCTCCTCCGAGGCCTGGGCGTCGATGAGCATCTGCAGGTCCGCCTTGCTGGCGTAGCCTGGCCGGCATCGGGTTCCGATCACCACGCATTGCTTGAACCTCCGCTCAGGCGCGGAGAACACGCGCAGGTGGGTGAAGTTCCTGGCCAGGAAGGCCCGGATCTCGTCGTCCAAAGCGTAGTGCGGCACGATGTAGACCAGCACGCCACCATATGCGAGGTATGGGACAGCCTTTCGAAGGAAGGTCCGCTCGAGCCTCTCGGCCTTCTCGGGTTGGGCCTGCAGTTGTCGCTGTGCAGCGGCGTCGGTGACGCCGTAGCCGTACGGCGGGTTGAGAAACAGCAGGCCCATGCTCCGGGGGCGCACGATCACATCGTGCATGTCCGCCTGGACCACACGATCGAGCAGGCCCTTCGCGTGCCGTGCACGCTCTGGATCGAGCTCGATGCCGTACGTCTCGGCGACCTGGTCCTTTGCACCACAGCGCTCCTGCAGCAGTTGCCGAAGGTCGGCCAATGCCGTGCCCTCGCCGCAGCACGGATCCAGCATGCGCACGTCCTGCTCCGGCAATCGGAGCAGGTTTGCGACGCGCTCGATCGTTGCCTCATCGGTGGGGAAGTACCCCGCTTTCACGAAGTTGCGCGCCAGGCGCGCGAACATCAGAGCCATGTCTTGTCCATGAAAGAAAAAAGCCAGCCCGAGCGAACTCGGGACTGGCTTGTTTAAAAAGGGGCGACGCCGTAGCGTCGCATGGGTTTCACATGTTGTAGCGTTGGGTCCAGTTGCCGGTGGCCAGGGCCTTCTCGGCTTGTTCCTTCTTGCGCCAGTACTCGACCGACTCCCGCGTGAACGGGCCCATTTCGGAATACGTGCCCAGGTAGAAACCTGCCTGCGAGCGGTAGACCTCGAGCGGCAACTTCTCGCCGTATTGCTCGGCCATCATGCCGAACTGCTGCTCGGTCACTTCCGTCGTTGCCAGTGCTCGCGATTGAGCCATCAGATCATTCCAGAGGAAGGAGGAATGCTGGGCCAGTTCCATCGTTACCAGTTGCGCTTGCATGAGACTTCTCCAAAGGTGAAAAAGTGGACAAGCGCCCCGATGGGACACGGCCCATCCGGGTTGAGGTAAGGTTTCGTGCGACACTTTTCGGATGACCGATCAGCGAAGCACATTCAGGGTGATTGAAGGCACACCCCAAGAGGATCCGGACATGGTCCATCTCCTCGAAGAGCTCGACGCGCGGGAAGCGCTGCCTATCCTTCGCCAGCTTGCGCGGCAGAGGAAGGCGGCGGCAAATTCCGCTCTTGCAGTAGTTGAACCAGGCTCGCCGGCAGACCTTCAAGCAGATCACGACGTGCGTAGCACGCCCGGACCAGCTTGACGATCGAGCAGACTTCTCCCGGTGCGATGGCCTCACGAAGAGCCATCAGCTTCTGGTAGTCCTCCTCGGTGCACGAGGCGATCCAGCGATTGAATGCAGCGTGCACGCTGGCGCGCTGCTCTGTGCTCCAGTCCATCAACGGTTGCGGTGAGCTCATGGTGGTCTCCAAGATTTCGGAGGCCACCGTCCCAAGGGAACGAGGTCCCCGAGGGTTACAAAAGCGCGCTGCGCGCTAGGCGCTGCACGACGTACACGGTTGAAAAGATCACGCCCTAGCGGTACACCGCTATGCACATTCGCAGGGCTCAATGTGCTCGAAACCATTCCTAAATGGTCAGATGGTTTCCCAGAGAAACCGCTGCATCGGGCAGTCTCTCTGGGAACCCATCGGGCTCCCGTTTCACCGTGCTCCAGGCCGCATTGAGCAGGCCAGCCATCGCAAGGAGCTCAGATGGCCAAGGAAAGGCGCGTGGGTCGGGTCGGCTTCGCTCTTGCCGTGTTCCGCCTCATCGCAAAGCCGCTGCGCATCGGGTCGCAGCCACCCTAGTTCTCTCATGCCGCCGTGCGCATCACTGCGCGCTGCGCGCTGTCCGGTGCGCCCGCGCGGGCGCAATGGACAGCCCGCTGCTGGCGGGCTGGTTGTCGTCGTCAGACCGTGTCGGGCACGAACATCTGCTTGATGGGATCCATCGAGTAGCCGAGCTGGCGGATGGCCGCGGATTGGGCGCGTATGACCGAGCGTTCGACAGTGGGGTCGAGCTTCACCGGCTCGCGCGCTTTGATGCTTGCCCACAACTCGCCGAACAACGCCTCCATCTCGCGTTCCCGGCCGTCATCACGCACCTCGGTCGGCTCGTGAGCCGTCGTAGAAGCTTTCTTCCCGACTGCCGAGAGACGGTCGCGGAGCTCGCTCAGCCGGCTCGAGGCCTGTGCCGGTGCGGGCGATGCAACGGGCGCCGCGGCCGGCACTGCCCGCGCCACCACCTCGTCTGCAGGATCCGGTTCTTGTGGTTCGGTGTCGCGTGGGCGTTCGCGGGCGCCGTCGAGTTGCAGATCGTGCAGCCTGGCGCGTATTTCCGTCACGCCTTTGCCGAACGATATGTACTGGGCCAGGTAGATCTCGGTGATCCACGCCGTGCCGGTGTATTCGCCGTCGTCGAACTGGTCCAGCAGCGCGTCTTTGACCTTGAATTCGCCGATGTCTGATTGCAGGTCGGCGACGCAAAATTCGCCGTTGCGGCCGGTCATTTTTTTGACTCTCAAAGTCACGCCGGATAACTTGATCATGGGTAGTGCTCCTCGCAACGGGGGGCACTCGCCGTGCGAGGCGCGGCCCCGCAGGTGATGAATGAAAAACACCCCGTGCACGAGAACGCGCAAGGGGTGTTGGTTTGAAGTCGCCGGAGGTTTTCCAGGCCGCCGGAAATCCGACCTACCCTATCGAGGTGTGCGTCAACGAGGGAGGGGATTGGTCTACAAAATATGCCTCAGCCCGGAGGGCGTGCGCGTCTCAGAGGCTCACGTGCCGCGCCAGAAAACTGGCCGCCGGCTTGTGTGACACCGGCAAACACTTGGAGCCGTGAGCATAGCGCAAAAGGTGGAGGGAAACGTCCCCCGGCAATGGAACGATGCGAGAAGGCAGCAGCGAAAAGCGGCTGTGCTCGCGTCGTGTCAATCAGGCCGGACTTTCCCCGGCCGCGATGTCAATGTGCCGGGAAACGTCGTCGTACGACAGGCGGTGGGAGCCGGCCGTAGTCTTCAGCTTCTCGCTCCAGCGCACCACGATGACGGGAAGACCACAAGGATCCTGGCCGTCGATGCGTACACCTGCCTTCAGGACCACGATGGCCAGGCCACCGTCGTCCCGCGTGGGAGGCGCACCATCGACCCAGCCCGCCAGGGTTGAATCTAGCGACATGAAATCTCTCCTTCTGATTTGAAGATACCCCCGGGACCGCAAGCGGTCCGGGGTTCTCACATCAGTGCTCAGGCTTCCGCGGGCTCGCGGTGCTCAGCACGTAGTTGCCTGCCGCTCGCGATGGAGCGAAGAGGCGGCCGACGTTGCGGCGCCGGTGCTTCAGCCCGCGGTTGCGGTGCTGCTGCGCGGCGCTGCGGCATCGGCGTCACGGTCGTCCGCGGGTGCGGTGCGTCCGGACGACGCGGGGGACGCGCTTCATGGTCCATCTCTTCGCGCGCGGAACGCTCGAAGTGGATGGAGTCGGGAGCGTCGTCATCCATCGGGTGATCGTCGCCCTGCGACTGTTCACCTTCATGGCCCACGCTTTCGTCAGAGGGCCTGCTGTACACCTTCTCGCCGTCCACCGAAATGGAGTTGATCAGGATGAGCCGGCCCTTGATGAGCGTGGCCATTTCCTTCTGTCCCGTGGAACGTCCGGTCTTCTGGTCACGCACGTCTCGGTCGTAGAGATGCGGATAGATGTCGCCGATCTTGAAGCTCACGAGCACCTTGCGGCGATCGTTCACTTCGTCACGGAGACCGTCGATCAATGCGATCGCTTCCTCGCCGCTGACCCGAAGATCGAAGTACGTGTAGTCCGGGGCATCCGAAGAGCCACGCAATGCAGAAATACTGCACGCGAGGAACGGTTCCGCCTTGCGTCCACGACCCTGGGTTTCCACCCAGCGAACACGGTTGAGGTAACCGATGCCGCTGGTGTGCAGGTTGAAAAACTCACGGGGTTGCTGTTGTGCAGTTTGCATGGTTGCTCCAAAGTTCCAAAAGAATGGACGAGGAGCGCAGACGCACACAACCGGGCCGTAAGGCTCGGATGGGGCGGCTGTGTCCCCATCCGGGTTACGAAAGACAAGTGCTCTGCATGGTGCCCGGGAGGGCTTCATGTGTGCGGCTTCCAAGAGCTCAGCCGCTGCGTGGTGCCCCGTAGGGCGGTTCACGGTGATAAGAGTATTGCTAGAGCGCAGGCCCGTCAAACGTAGTTGACAGCCTGGGCTCCAGCATCTTTTGCCCGGGACGTCGCAAGACCCGTTAGTTAGCTCGCCAAGGCGCGCTCTGCTGCGGCGCGGGATTCGTATACCTCGACGACGTAGGGGTTGCCTTCGATCTGGATGCCGAAGCCTTGAATACCCCGCTTGATCACCCCGGCCGAGTTGCCCCAGTAAGGATTCAATGCAGCGTTGGCCCGCTCCTGAATGTCATCGCTGTCGAGCATGAAGCTCTTGGTGGTGTTGCCAGAAGATACGAGGGCGAAAGGGCCCGGAACAATGGTTGCAGTAGTCATGACACTCCTCTCAGAAATAAGAAAAAACTCACCCCCAGGCGGAGCCTAGAGGCGAGTTCGGACGTTGCCGATGCAGCTGCTACTTGCCCGCTGCAGAGCGACGGACGGACGACAGCGCTACCACGATGGCGGTCTCGGCATGTGCCTGGTTCGCCGGGTGATGGCGCTCCACGCGGGCACGGCGAATCGCTGCCGCGATGTACCGCCCCGCCATGACGAATGCACGCGCTACGACCGAGACTTGCCCGCGGGCCCGGGCATATGCCCGCCCCGCAGCGCGAGCTCGCTCGAAACGCATTTCCCGCCGACGTACGGTTTCAGCGGCCTTCAGGCATGCTCCCAGGTACTCCTGGCGCAATTCCGGACTGCCGTCCACGACTGCGATGAACAGCTCTGCAACGACAGGGTCGTGCAGCCTGCTCAACATGTCCGCCAAATGATGGGCTTCGACCTGGCGGGCGCTTGCGAACGATGGGCCGTTGGAACCGGCCTTGGTGGTTTGAGACATGACGTTGCTCCTGTGTAAAAACGGGCAACGACATCCCCACCGGGACTGCGTTGGTCCCGCTGGGTGGTTGGAAAAATGCCCTCCCCCATCTGCATGGGGCCACGACTTTCAAAGGCTCAGTCGCGTGGTGGTGCTCTAAAGAGCGGTCACGATTCCATTGTAGGCAGGCATCACGCGAACTCCAACACCGCGCGCTCTTCTCGCGCCGCGGCAGGCAGTTCCGTAAGCTCCAGCTTTTGCGTGTCTGGAAGGGCCGCTTTCGCGGCTTCGACCACTTCTACCTCCGTGGTTCGTTTCGCGTCTTGAAGCTTCAGGACGCCCTCGTCGATCGTGCCGGGCACGATCGGGACGATGACCAGGACGTCGCGCAATTGCCCGAGCCGATATGCCCGGTCCTCGGCCTGGCGCATCAAGGCCGGAGTCCATGGCATCGAGGCGAACGCGACCAGGTTGGCTGCGGTGAGCGTGATGCCGACACCTGCAGCACTCGTAGTGCCGATGAAGACCTTGTTCGCCGGAACCTGCTGGAAAGCGTCGACGGCGGCCTGGCGCTTCTTTGCGGAATCAGCGCCGACGAGCGAGACACAACCGATCCCGAGCCCAGCGAGCGCCTGCTTGAGGGCGTCCACGGTGGACATGTACTCGCAGAAGATGATGATCTTGTCGTCGTCACCCATCGACTGCACGGTGTCCAGCAGGAAGGGCACCTTCAGCGATTCGAGCGTCCTGCGCAGCTGCACGATCTTCGGCATCGCCTGAAGGCTCATGTCACGATAGATCTCGCGGTATGTGCCGAGTCCTTCTGGCGAGAGATATCGGAGCTGGCGGTCCTTCTTGCCCAGATCGGAGAGCACCGCCTTGCTGCGCCGGATCATCCACCCCTTGATGGCATCCGCGAGCTTGGCGCGCTTCTCAGCCGTTCCGGCGAAACCTTTCCTGAAATCGCCGAGCGGCAACTGGCCCAGGGCATGCCCGGTAATTCGCAGCAGCGTGTGCATCTCGACCTCGCGGTTCAGGAGCGGCGTCCCAGTGACGACGTAGCAGCGAGGGATCCGCGCGGCCAGCAGAAACACATTGCGCGTGCGGCCGCTCTGGTACTCCTTCAGGTAGTGGGCCTCATCCACGGCCATCACTTCGAACGCGAGCTCGGTCGCACGTACCAGGCCGCCCATGCGCTCGTAGTTGCCGATCACCCAATCGCACGCTTGCAGCGTCGCGATGCGATCTTCGCCCACCATGCCCACAGTCGCCTCCGGGTAGACCATCCGAATCTCCCTCTCCCAATTGAGGCGCAGGGACGCCGGGCACACGATCAGCACCCTCCCCTTGCCGGCGGCAAGCCGGCTGGCCACGACCGTCTGGCGGCTCTTCCCAAGGCCCATGTCGTCACCCATGCACGCGCCGGCGGATCGAAGCATGTGTTGAACGCCGATCGCCTGGTAGTCGCGAAGAACCCCCGTGGCCACCAGCGACGCCACTGCGGACGCGTCGAAAGGGACGTCTCCAGATCGCTGCATATCCGTCGAGAAGAACCCCGCGCCCGCAGAATCGTCTCCCCCTCCGCCACCTCGCTGGGGAGGCGGTGCCGCAGGGACGACGATGGGCGAAGACGAAGCACTTGCGGTGGCGAGCTCCTCGAGCACTACGGCCTGTTCATGGACGAAAACGAACTCCGCCTTGACGCCGGCATGCCGCACCAGGTGCTCCTGGATTTCAGCGGGATCGCAATGCACTTGCCAAGCGGCGGCGTGCTTATGGAACAGGCCACGCATTGCCCGCATCGCCGCCACGCACGGCGGGTCATAGGCGAAGCTGACAGCCCACTTTCCGCGGCCTCGGTCGCCCTTCGCGAGCGGGAAAACTTGGACGTCGAGCAGCTGTGTGTAGAAGTCGGGCTCGGGCGCCGCGGCCGAGGCCCGCAGCGCAGCCGCAACAGCGTCGAAGGAAACGTGCTGCCCGCGGTAGGCATCGAGGAGCATGCTCTCGACGTCGGCCGCCCCGGTAGCCCGCACCAGCCACATGCGCCGCGCAGCGCTCCACCATGCCCCATGCCGCTCCAGAGGTTTGCTCAGCCCAGGCACATGGGCGAGTTGCAGCCCGAAACGCATTCCGTCGAAGCAAGCCTTTACGACCAAGTCAGGCGGCGACAGGTTGACGGGCGCCGGGAGGCGGACCGAGCTTGGTGTGCTCGTCACCTGGCCCCCTGAGAGCACGCCATTGCGATCCATCGCGCGCTCACCCTGCATTCCTTTCGATGCAGGTGACGTCCGAGCGGAAACCGGTCCAACGCTCGCGATCATGTTCGCGCCATGCCGGATCGATCTCCGATGTCGATTTGTCCACAGCGTGGGAAATGGGGTCGGCGATGCGCGGATTGTCGTAGATCATGGTCACAGCGTCCACGATGCCACGCCCATATTTCTGCATAAGCAGCCCGGCGAGTCGTGGAGTTTCCGAGCCGCGCGCCACGTCGCCGATTTTACTCGCGGCATATTCCTCGACCTGCCGAACCAGCATTTTGATGGCAAATGTTTCATCCATCCGGCTCCCCTCGCATTAATTAAATACACCACAAACGGGTGCTTGGTACATGGTGACGATTTGACCGGGCAGAGAGCCCGATGCAATGATAATAGGCTGGTTATTTGTGTTGTTTACTTCGGGGAACTTTCTGGTAAGTGCGAGAGATGAGGTGGGTTGCGGAAATTGCTCAGTCTTCGCCAGCACGTAGCTATATCGGTTGTAGCTGTAGTAGCACTGTCCGTTATCGCTTATCTCAACGGAATCGCGACTTGCTTGAAAACTGCTACTTGCATTTTGACAATAGCCAAAATTGAACTGAATACTGACGGATCCCCCGGAGGACAATCGGCCGCCTCCCCCGCCAAATGTAGTGAAATTTGAATCCGCACTACCGATAGGCGCTCCCATAGTGGTGGGCGTAGCGGGAAACTTGAGCCCAGAGAAGTATTTATAGAAGTCGCTGTAATAGGAGAGGCTTCCGCTGTATGTATCCGCCTGGGAGCCGTAAGGTGCAGAACTGCCGTCAGGAAAGGTACCCACGCCGCCTTGCATGTAGAGGCCAGGCGTGCCAGCCATGGCCCCGGACGCGTAACCACCAGCACCCGGGCCCTCGCCGCCGCCCTTGCCTGCGATCGCAGGGTAGTCCGAGGCAGACACAGAACGTGAACCGAGTGATCCGCCACCGCCGCCGCCCGTGTAGCCCGCTCCTCCCCCACCACCGATTGCGAAACCAGAGCCCGTCAACCCTGCGCCCCCCCCACCGCCGGTAATGAAACGCAGGTAGTCGCCAGCCTTAACCTTAAACACGCCGGTCACCTCAGAGGCACGAGAGCCGCCCGCTCCGCCTGGGCCGACAGCGACCTTGGCTCCGTTCAGGATGATCGCGGACGAGCCTCCCCCGCCCCCGGTATAGCCTGCGCCACCGTCACCCCCGGCGAGCCGGTAGTACACGGTGATGTCCTTCTTGTAGTCGTACCCGGGATTGACCGTGACGGTCTGATCGCCCTGGGAAGGCGTCCAGACGCACCTCTGGAGCGTAGACACGTCCTCCCCCGTTCCGCCTGCCGCCGAACCTCCGGCCCCGGCAACTGGCGGGTAGTACACGTAGCTGGAGAGCGAGCCTGGTGTGACCACGATCGGGCCGGCCCAGGTGCATGTCGTGGCGGCGGCAACGCAGCCGAGTGCCTGCAACAGCGTTCGGTGAAATTTCATGAGATGCCTCAGCGTATGACCTGTCGGGTGCCGGCACGCTCTATAAACAGCGACTGTTTTAAGCGCCAGATCCGAGGGAGAAAGGTGCGCGTGAGACGGGGGGACTCGACTATCACGATCGGCGCTGCTTCATGTTCCGCGTCTTGCCGGAGAGATGGTCTCGCATTTGCGAGCGCGGCAATGGCTGAGAGGCGATCGGTACTGGCAAGCGGGTCGCGCAGCCATGCATCAACCCGCTGTTGGAAATCTTGCTCACTCATCACTTGCTCCAGTGGATGTTCAGATGCCCAACGCTGATGCGTTGGGGCTCGGTGTTCTGGCGCAGGACGCCCCTCAAGCAGGAACCTCACCTTCCGGCTCCGTCGCATCGCGCCGTGCCTTGAACACGATCTGCTCGATGCGCGTGAGCTGGAGCGCCACGTCCTCGGCCACTACCTTGATGACCTCTACCTCGCCGTTGTCGGCACGGGCAGTGAATTCCCGTTCCTCGCCGATGACCAGGACGCGGGCTCCCCTCCGCAGGTGGCGAGCGACGTCGCGGGCCTTCTGGCCGTAGATCTCGACTTCGCGCCAGAAGCCGCCCACCTGCTCCACCTCGCCGCCTTCCGTTTGCGCATACCGACCGAAGTACACACGCATCGTGGCCACCTCGAACTCACCGTTCCTGCCGTTGACATGTCGAAGTTCGGGCGAGTTGGCTAGGTTTCCCTTGCCGATGAAAAGGTTCTGCATTGCATTGCTCCACGGTGCGTTGAGATTCGCAGGCACGGCCGCACCAGATCCGTACTCGCGTTGAGACCTACACCGAGATCGGTGATCTCGGAAACATGAACGGTTCGGACTGGTCCACCTGGTCACGGATGCGCTTGATCGCCTCACGTGCGCTGAGGTGCCGTGCGTTGATTTCCTGTGCCAACCGAGACGCGGCCCGGCACCACTCATTGAGCTGCCGAGAGCCATGGTCCAGGCGCTCGGCCTCCTCCCATGGCAGGTGGCGACTGGACGACCTTTCGCGCCAGCGCAGAAACATGTAGCCGCTGTGCGACCGTTGGTGGACGACCAGGTATGCGCGCAGGCCGATGACGCTTTTGGACTTCGCGGCGAGTTCGCGCATGTCCAGCACGGCAGCGTCGAGGGTGGCAACTTGGTGGCGCAGGTGGGCAAGGGTGCCCCTACCCGTAAGGGCCTTTGCGTCAATCCGGTTTTGACAGGCCTGTTCCTCTGCGGCTCGCCTTGCCCACAGCACGTGGTTGACGGCATGCTCGGAACCGATGGGCTCCGTCAGCCCTTTGCCCGCCGATCCTTTCATTCGCTCCCCTTTCATGACCGCTGCTCCATGCTCGTGCGCGATGCTTCAGGAAGCCACTGCGGCATCCTCGGCCGGAGCAGACGCCGCCCCAGCTTCGAGCTCGGACTGCTCAGCAGCTTCGAGTTGTTCGCCGACTTGCTTCAGCACCGCCTGCTCGGCATCGGTCAACGAGTAGCGCCTACGGGAATGCGACGGGGAGATGGCGGCCTTGTAGACCGACGCGGGGACGGGCCCGAAGGTGGCCACTGCGAACTGCAGCCGCTTTGCCGCATCCTCGTCACTGCTGACCCAGTCGCTACGGTTCAGTGAACGAATCTCCGGGCGGCTGAGCCAGCGATCGAAGCGCGCGGTTCCGTAAAAGACGTTCAGGATCGCCCGCTGAGCCTTCCGGAGGCTTCCACGGACCTCGTCGTCGGAGAGTAGGTTCTTCCGCTGCAGCGTCTTCTGCAGCCGCACGTAGTGGTCGTAATCCACCATCAGCATTGAGATGGCGTACCCATACGGACTGCGGAAACCGAGGTTCACCGTCATCGGGCTGGACGACGAAAGGACCGCGAGCACCAGGCCACGCTTACGCTGCTGATCCAGCATCTCCTCGGCCTTGGCGATCTCGGCCTGAAGATGCTTGTGGACCTCGTTGACCCCGTGCTCGTGCCGCAGCAGTGCCCACTCAGCGTAGGGGTTGTCGTTGCCCGTCAGCATCCACAGGTTGCGAAGGCACGAGGCGACCCGCTTGCCGCCGATGATGGGATTGATCCGATTGGCGGCATCCCTGCTCCGACCGAGGAACATACGGTACGCCTCGATCGTGTGGATCGTCATCTGGTCCAGCCCGTCATCGACCAGACCGCCGATGGCGTCAAGTCCCGCAGCTTCCGATCGGGTTGCCACAACGTCTGCGCCGCGCTGGGCGTCTCGCTCGCTCTGCATCTGCTGGAGCCGCTCCCGGCGGTCCTCCAGTTCGGCGTACCGGTCGAACAGAGGGTCATCTGGCGATGCCCCAGCCGCGATGTACTCGGCCAGCACCTTCTCTTCGAGGCGGATCGAATAGCCGTCAGAAAACGGAGAGTCGGATTCCTTTTCAAATGCCAGCGTGGGCTTCAACAGTGCGGCCAAGCCTTCAGGAGCGAAGTTTGGGGTGTTATCCGTGGCGGGTTTCTTAGCCGTTGCCATGATGGTTCTCCTTGTGTTTTGCGATCAGTGCGTCGTGGACAGAGATGAGGACAACGGCGAGGTTGATGCGGAGTGATCTTCGCTAGGCAAGAGAACAACGGTTTCCTTCACGTCATGCGATGAAATCGAATCAGTAGCCCAAGCATCGAGGAACGCAAACCGCTTTTGACTGAGCGCAGGCAAGCGCTCTGCCAATGGCTGCCGGAGAAATTCGAGAACGGGCCCACGATGAACAGTAATGAGCGTCTTCGTATTTTTATGAGTACGTACGGAAATGAACCGCATCTGTTCAAGCCGCTGAAATGACCGCTGAACGCTTGTAGGGCGAGCGGTGCCGCACAGTTGCTCATGCGCCATTGAACCGGCTGTTGTGCTGTGTTCGCGAACATCCGCTCCCTCCTTCAGTAGAACCCAGAGGACGGCTGCATCCGTGTAGTTTTGAAATCGCTGCACAAGTTGCGCGAAGAGGTTATTACCTGTCATAAGGTGTCCTGATCAGTTCTATTTCAATGAAAAATCCGGCCGGGCAAACCGGTCGCAATACTCCGCTCGGAGGGCGTTGGGAATCGGAGCGGGGACAAGCAGTCTCTGATGGACCCAAGCACGCCCCGGCTCGCATGGCATGTGTGTCTTTCCGACATACGTGGTAAGGCTTACTGCGTGTGTCGTTTCGACATACGTGGTGCAGGACAACGGATGAACCGTTTTGGGTGACGCGGTAACCCTTACCGTGTAACCCGTTTTGGGTCACGTGGTAAGCCTTACCGTGTAACCCGTTTTGGGTCACGTGGTAAGCCTTACCATGTAACCCGTTTTGGGTCACGTGGTAAGCCTTACCATGTAACCCGTTTTGGGTCACGTGGTAACGCGTACGAGGTAACCCGTTTCGGGTGACGTCATGACCGGAGCCGTGTGGCTCGATTTGGGGCGCGTGGAGACCGGTACTGTGTGGCCCAATGTGAGCCACGTGGCAACGGGGATCATGTAGTCCAGTCTGAGCCCCACGATAACCGGGGCCCTGTTTGTCGTTCGGGCATACGCGTTGCTGGACAACACGTGCACCGATTTGGGATGCGCTGCGACGGTTAGCAAGCGACTTGACCTGGGCGTCCTGATATCGACGCAAAGCGCCAGCTGCAGTCGAACGGGTGGTATTTGCGGACGAGCGCGTCACTTCGTTCTCCTGAATCGCCCGCCGCGCATTTCGTCGGTCAGCAGTCGAATCTTTTCGCGCTCGGCCGCAGCGCGTGCTGCGGCGGCGGGATCAACGGGGACTTCGCGCGCAGCCGGTGGCGCAGGACGAGGAGAAGGTCTCTCGGCTCTCGCCCTCAGCTTGACACGCATGCGTCGGTCCATCGCGACCTGCTCGGCGTGCGCGAAGACGACAGGGCCCGCGGCCATGCGTTGCACGAGCCCGCTGACCCATCCCACCGGGCTCTTGATCGGCGTATGGCCGCTCATCCGGCCGGCGAGCTCATCCAGCACCATCTGGCGATCTGCGACGCGCACACGGGAGAGCAGTTGCTGGATTCCCTCCACCTGCGCAAGGGAGAGCGCTTCGGGGAAAACCAGGCAGTCTGGGTTCGTCCCTTCGGCTGCCGTGCTTTCCGACCCACTACTACTACCGGTAGTAGTAGTTTGTATTGAATCCCCTTGTATATAGATTGCAGGAAACGGCAAACCTTGGATGCAGGTTTCGGCAATCTCTCGCGCCTCAAGTTTGCAGGAAACGGCATTCCTCGCCTGTATCGGCGGAGCCTCCAGTGACGGCCAGGATTTTCGAGGTAAGTGCTTGTCGCTCTTGGACTTTTCGACCAAGTCGACCGCGGGGACGGCACCTGCCGGGCGATGAGCAACTTGTCGAAATCCGACAACCTCGGGCAGATCGCCAGCCACCATGATCGACATGAGTAAGTCTCGGGGGCGAGCCGTCGGAGCGGGCCGGCAGCTTTCCTGGAGGCCGAGGGGAAGTTGCCGAAAGGTCGCAGCCAACCCTGAAAGGTCGATGCTCGCGACTGGCCCCTGTATGCTCTTGACGCCACTGTCTCTGGCCTGAGGCTGCGGCTGGTCCGAGTCCGGTGCTGGCGATTCGGTCGGCCGCGCCAGGCCTTTGAGAGGCTTGATGCTCTGGCCGCGAAGACACATGAGTACAGCATCGAAGTTGACGCGTACCAGACCGCCGGCTGGCCCGGTTTCTTGGATAAGCCCGGCCTTCTTGAGCCGCAGTCGAGCGTTCCTCTGGACCTTCGAGCCGAGGCACAATGCTCGGCTGATCTCGTCCTGACCCACCTCCACGCATCCGTTGCTCAGTTGGCCACGGAGGACAGCCGCGCGATGCCGCTGCAGTAGTAGAGACAGGTAGAGCCCTGCCCCAACGCTCCCAGCGATGTCGGCAAGCGGCTTGTAGTAGTTGTGGTAACCGCGAAACCAACTCGAGACCGTGTCCCATGTTGGGATGCCCTCGTCACCGGTGCGCGCCAGCGCCTTGGCCAGGGCCGAGACATTCAGGCGGTAGTGCATTACCGCTGGCCGGCCAAGCAGCATTTCTTCCAGCACGCCCGACTCGGTCAACGCCTGTCGAACCGTGGTCTGTTCCGTTCTGCTGATGCCGATGGCAGCCTGCCACTGCTGGATGGACATGTTGAACCATCCGCTACGCTGCGGGTGGTTGCGTAGGCTGTGCCGTGTCCAGTACAGCGCTAGGCCCACGAACACGGCAGCTTTGTGGCCGAACATTTCTGCCAGCGTTGGATGGAACGGGACGTAGCCGCGCTCGTCCAGGTGAAGAAGGATTTGCTCCTGAACGGAGGACCGGGAGTCCTCACGCGTAGGGCTCGATGCGGCGGGCGGATGGAGTAGTGAAGTAGCTCGCACCAGGTCGCACCTCTCCCATCAGGGCCGATTTGCCGGTGACGCTGCCTTGGATGACTCGGCATCGCTTGCAGAAGCATCACTTCGGCTCACCCGCAAGGCGTCCGCGAGCGGCTGCGCTTGTCGCATGAGCAGGTCGAGCAAGCGGTGCGTATCCAGCGTGTACTGGATCGCTCTGCCCTGGCCCCCCACCTCGGAAAGGATCTCCATTTGCACCAGCACCTTGCGACAGGTCTGCTGCTGCGCGCGGCTAATGCCTGTGTCGCGCTCGCATTCGGCCGACGTCATGTCGATGGCCACCATGCCGTTCTTGGAGGCACCGTGTTCCCATGCGTTGGCCTTTTCCAAGGCATAGGTCAGCCAGAGCGCACACAGAACATTGCCGGTTAAATCGATAAATGCCCGATGTATCGTCACAGGCGCCTGCCCGACCCATTCGAGCAGCATTGCGGAAAGCATGTCGTTGTGTGGTCTGGCAAGATTCTGGTTCGTCTTCATAGAGATCTTTGTTCAGAGGATCGATGTCACGCTTTGACCATCGCAAATTTGGGCGGCCAGTCCGCTTTCGATATTCCAAGCATTGAACTCACCCGGTACGAATTCAAGTGCATCAACAAGGACATAATCAACCGCCATGGTTGCTTACGCCGCGGTTTGGGACTCACCTGAACGCCGGGCTCGGCACGAAACGACGTCACCTCGTTCAAATTCTCGGATTGTCGAGTACAGCGTGTCGATCGAATATTCGGAAAATTTCAAATGAAGCTGGTAAAGCCGATCGCGGAGCGACGTCATGCCAGAGCCAGCGCGCGATATCTCGTACCACTCGCGGTGGATCTCATCCCGGACGCCCAGATCCCGTGGGAGCCGAGTGCGTCCGCCAGCGCCTCCACCCACCAATATGTCTCGGAGCTTTCGGATCTCTGTAGCGGATTTGCTAAAGAGTCGAGCTACCAAAGGCTGCGAAGCACCGTTTTTGATGAAATATTCGCAGAGTTCGCTATCACGCCGCTGACGATCAATACCATTGAGATGCTGACGCATCTCAATGGGGGAAAAGCTGACCCGCCACTCCCTCATGCGAGATGCCAGATCGAGCAGATCGCGTGAGGAACGACGCCGCAACCCGTCAATGAGTTCAGCATCGCAACCGTGCTCTAGAAGCTGTACCAATCCATCTTCTGTTTCGATCAGGCGGACCAATTCGGTCAGCAGTAGATAATTGAGCTGGTCGTTGGCGCGAACCTCAATAGGCAGTCTGCGGTTAATCATAAAGACACCAAGATATCAATTTGCGAAAATGTGCTTGAATGGCGCTTTGGTCAGTTCAGGATGATCTTTGCTGAATTCGAAAATAGTTTTGAGAACGGCCGAAAGCGCTGGTCCCACACGCGGGGTGCTCAACGAAAAGAGGAAATGAAACGACGTGACATACATGAGGCCGTTGCGAAACGGAGCTCGAATCGCAGCGCATCGCGCCTCTAGCTCTGCAGGCCCGTGAGCTACCGCCTCCGCCCAGCCGCTTTCGGCGCTGCATCGCTCCATCAGAGGCTGGCTGCATTGGCCCGAGAGAGCAGCCAAGATGGGCCAGATGGCTTCTCGCATCCCCGCCTGCTCTTCGGTGAGCGACTGGCCAGCGATGGCGTCACTGGACTGAGGGAAGTCCACTAGGAATCCGAACGGCAGCGCAGGCTCAACACGTATGAAGTCCGAAATTGGCACTGCATCGTTCAAGGCGAGAAAATCGTTGGTGAGTTGTTGGCTGAACGCCGCCGAACGCTCGTCCTGTGTCTGGCTTTGCGGCGCGCAAGCGCGCCGCTCGAGCTCCATGGAGGGCGTGGCATCTTTTCCGGATGAAAGGCTGCCAAGCATTGGTCCAAGCGGCATCTGGCGAGCTTTCCCATGGCCCTCTGGCGGCTTCTCCGGCTGGTCCTTCTTTGTGCTCGTCAAATCAGCGAACGACGCCTTCGGATTCCCGATAACCTCCTTTAGTATCTGAGGCATCCGGTCAGCGTTCAGCTTCAACGCTTTCGCCGAGACACTCTGTAAGTCGGTAACGAGGCTTTGCACATCGAGACGCACCTCGGATCGAGCCCCTGGCTCGGCGTCCTTGTTGCTAAGCTCCAGCGATTCAAGATCCTGGCCGTGCATCAGAAGGATTTCGTCGATCGCGGCCTTCACTTGTCCCGCAGCGTCGCCCTTCCGCGAAAGTTCGTATATGGCACCGATCAGCGGCCGAATGATTTGGTTGACTTCTGTGGTCTGCAACCATGGCCCTACTGGATATAGATGCTCCGTGGCAAATGCGAAGTTCTGAATGGTCTTGAGCCCGTAGTTAAGACCGCGCGCCTTCAGCTCCATATTAATTTCGGCAGCAGTCAGAATGCGGCCAGATTCTCGTTCAAACTCTCGTTTGAACACGGCAACACCCTGTGCGCGCTCCCAAAACGAGATATCGCCCCGATTGTCGTTTTCGCTGAGATGTGCAGTGATGACTGCGGCCTCGCCGGGCCACTTCTTCGTTACGACGGCGAGGGTAGCAAAGCGCTCTTCACCTTCAGCGTACAGTTCTTTGGCGAGCTCGATCCGTGTGTTCCCTCCGCCATAAGGAAAATATTTCTCCTTCGGAGAACGGCGCGTCACGGTAATTACATTCGTAATCCCCTCAGCCTTCATGCTGGCCTTGAGATTCGCCCTAGCCGGATTCGGCCTGGTCCGCGGGTTGTACTTGTACGGATCAATCTCGTGAATGCTCAGGATCGTCAGCGAACCGTCAACCTCTTCCAATGGATCGAGATTTGCCGTCGCATTCGCGGACCCTTTATTAAGGGCTGCGCGTGCAGATTCGCGCATTTTTTCTTGGGCTGTCATAGATTTGGCACCTTGGGTTGGTGCAGAAGCGGGAGAGCCGGCCGACTCCCCCGCGCTGGTGGATCCTCGCTGCCGCAGTTGCGCAGCACGCTCCACAGCCGTGAGCGTTTCGGGCGTTCGCATTACTGCCTCCATCTCAGGCAGTTGCTTGGTCGGAGGAGGTCTTGAAGGTAGAGGCCCGGAAGCCTGCGACGTTGGGAATGAGTTCCCACATCAGTTCGTGCATGTACGACGCTGCTTTCGCCGGGTCAGCCCAATGCACCGGCACTTGGGCTGTAGCGGCGTTGCGGTATGCCACCGCGGATGGGATGACTGTCTGCAGCACATCCACGCGGCCGCGCATCGCAATGAAGTTTTCGCGGATGAGATCCGCCATCAGCCGGCTGTTGCGCGTGTTCTCGGTGCGGTTGATCACAGCCTTCATCTGCGGCACTTTGAACCCGAGATTTGCGGTGGATTCGTGACGATCGAGCAGTTCGCGCGTGCCGTCGAGAAACTCGCGGGCCGAGACGATGTCGGGAGACGTCGGAACGAGCAGCAGGTCTGCAGCGTTCACAGCCGCGTCCTGCAGGTGCCCTACCGCGCCCTGGGTGTCGATGAGAACCACGTCATAGGCGTTCGCCACGGCAGCCTGACGAAGCGGCATCGACAGACGCACCAATCGATCGAGCCGCTGCGCGATCCAGTCTTGGAGGCGGCCATCTCGCGTATCCGATTTGACCAGGTGCAGTGACCCTTCCTCGGTCTGTGGGATCTTGTCGGCGGCCATTCCGTGCCCAGGCGGTGGCAACTGCACTTTGGAGACGCAGTCGGGCGTCAGCACGCCCGTTTGCACCAAGCTGGTGAGTCCCTTGGGCGCCTCTTCGGCAAGGTGGAAGTATTTCGTCAGCGAGGGCTGGATATCCGCATCGACGAGAAGGACGCGGAGGCCGATGTCGCGTAGGAGGCCGCCAAGGTTGGCGGCGAGTGTTGTCTTACCTACTCCACCCTTGGTGGACACGATGGTGATGGTGAGCATTTGATCCTCGTTGCTTGGTTAACCAAACTACGAGGCCCCGGGGATCCCAATGCTGCAAAATTCGACAACTGCAGCCATCGGAATGCATGTGGCAGCAAGTTGACGTAATCGTCAGATAATACACATCGTATCTAGTCAAGCAGCGTGGTCGGCACAGGCGGTTCGACCCGGACACCCGCGCCCAGCTTGCCCAGCGCTTCCGGACCATGTACCGCAACCTGGGCCTCGATCTGGCCGGCTGCGCGAAGCTTCTTCACGTCACCGAACGGACTTTGCATAACTGGCAGTCCGGCAAGCACGACATCCCTTTCGCGGCCTACAAGCTGCTTCGGCTGCTCAACCGCATGGAGCTGCCCGGCGAGTCCTGGGCCGGCTGGTGCTTCCACGGCGGCAAGCTGTGGACGCCCGAGGGCCGCTCTTTCGTCGGAACCGATGGCTCCTGGTGGTCGTTGCTCGTCCGTCGAGCGGCGATGTTCGATGAGCTGTTCCCCAAGCTCCAGGCCGTGGCCGGCGCCCGGAGGGGCCTCGCTTGCGGGGAGGCGCCGGGCGCCGGTCGCGGTCTGGAGGGACTGAGGTCTCCTGTAACACCTCAGTCAAGTCTCACCGGTGAGAAAAACCACCTTCGGGAGGCTGCATGACCGCCTGGAACAGCGTCAAGCACGCTGCCCACCAGAAGGCCCACGCCGACCGCAAGCGGGCTGGCCTCGAGGCCGTTAAACCGGCCTGGCAGGGCTTCTCCGCCGGCAAGGTGCTGGAGGCGTCGAAGCTGTCGTTCCGGGCCGTCACCTGGCACTACCGAGCTCGAGGTGCGGCCGACGCCGAAGCCTTCCGCGCAGACCTGGCCAGGGCGTTTGCAGCACTGCTGGAGCGCCAGGCGGGCCACGTCGATGCCGCTGCCTGGCTGGACGCCTGGATGGCCGAGATGCCGCCCAGCTGGACCGCCCAGTACCCGATCTATGCCGCCCCCCAACCTGGGGAGCCTGCGCCATGACCCGCATTGCCGCGTTCTCGCTTCTCTTCCTCGCAGCCGCCAAGCTCGTATCGGTGCCTCATCCCATGGCCTCCATCCGTGATCCCCCGCCGATGGCGGGCCCCAAAAAATCGGGGCACTCAACTGTGACTAGCAGTTGGCGCCCCTGACCAAACCCAGTTGAAAGAGGAACTGAAAATGGCTGATCACGAGTTTAATTCCCCCGCGGTGCAAGCCGAATGGCTGCTCCAAGTCCGTGCAGTAGAAGGCCTCCAGCTCGATGCCGAGCTGATGCGTCGAGTGGCTGAAAGCGCAGCGCTTCTGCTGAAGATTGCTCAGGCAGATCCTTCGCCCGATGGGGCCGCTGTCCAGGCCTGGCTTAAGAACATGGGCCGCTCGTCCACGATGGCGCGCTGCGCCCTGGAGACCGTCCTGTGAGCCGCTTCACCGACGATCTCTACCGCCATTGGCTCCACCGGAACGGGTCTGCAGGCCCTCGGAAGGCCCCGTCTGGGGGTATGGGGGGTGTGCCCCCCATGGCGACCTCTGCGCCGGCACCTGCGCCCGGATATTCGCGTGCCCGGACCTCCGCAAATGACGAGACGCCTTCGCGCCCTGTCAAACAGGACGTTGATTATGTGGACAAGTCGAAAAAGGGCGCGCCATCTCTTTTTTTAGTGCGAAATGAAGATTATTATCCCGGGAGCGAGGGGTAATGTCATATACATCGTATCTAGTAGCAGATGCGTAGTGGCAATGTTGTTTGTTCGGCTCCCAAGGCAGGCCCAGCATACCAACGTGCATCTCCTCACCCCCTTGGCTTTCTGGTCCTCGCCGGCGCCACAGCCCTTTTCTTCGGGTTCGCAGGCAACCGTTCCCTCAACTCATTGAGCATGTCCAGCATCTCGCTGCTGCGGTCGTCTAGCTTCGACTGCAGCCGCTGGGCCTCGTCGCGGGCGGCCTGCAGCTCCTGCATCAGGCTGGCGTTGCCCGCCTGCAATGTGCCGACCTGCGCTTCCAACTCCCGTGCCCGGTCCTGGGCGTCGGCAATCGCCTTGGCGGATTTCTTCTGCTCGCTCTCCAGCTGCGACGCGAGCCGCCGGGATTCCTGGCGGGCCCGGTCGACCTCGGCATGGAGGCGGCGCTCCTGGGCCTGGGCGCGTTCTTCGAAGCGTGTGCGTTCGGCCTGGTGATCGGCCTCCCGGGCTTCCTGGCGTTTCCGGTCGGCGTCTGCGGCCTTGCGCAGCTGCGCGTTCTCGGAGCGGGCCGCGTCCAGCTGCCGCTGGCAGGCCAGTAGCTGTTGCTGCAGTTCCTGGGCCTGCCGTGCCGCTTCGGCGATCTGGGCGTCGCGGGCCTGCAGGGCGACTGTGTAGGCCTCGCTGCGATCGTCCAGGCGCTGCTTTTCCTTGGTGAGTTCTTCCTGGGCCTGGCGCAGGGCCTCGGCCTGCGCCCCCAGTTCGGAGCGTGATTGGGCGATGCCGGCGGCGGCGGCTTCGTCGGCCTGCTGCAGCGCCCGGGCCCACAGCGCTTTCGCCGCGCGCAGGACGGGCGCGGGTACGGCGGGTCCGTCGGCAGCTTCCGCAGGGCTGGCTGGATCCGCGGGTGCCTGCAGCCGTCGGGCGAGCGTCGCGTACCAGCCATCGAGCATCGGCCCCACGGTGTTGGGCGACCCCCTGCCCAGCTGCTGCCGCACACGCTCGATGGTGGGCCGCTCGCCGAGCCCGAGCACGGCGTCGGCCGCCGCCCAGACCTCCTCCGTCTGCACGCCGCGCGGCCCTCTCACCATTCTGGATGCCATTGCCCTCTCCCCTTCCATAAATTACCCACGATAAGAGGTTCTTATCGGGACTAACGTGACATGTACCGTAGAAAACAATACATTGTATGTATGAAAAAAAGTCAATTCGCGCCATTCTCGCCTGCCGATGCGCCTTCCGCCGCCGGGAAACGTGCCCGCGCTGCAGCCGGAAATGCTGTCGGATGCCACGGCGAAGGCCGTCGAGGAGTTGCTGCGCGAGGGTGAGTCGGCCAATACGCTGGCGAGCTACCGCTCCGCCCTGCGGTACTGGGCCGCCTGGTTCAATCTGCGCTATGGGCAGCCGATCGCCCTGCCGGTGCCGCCGGCCGTGGTGCTCCAGTTCATCGTGGACCACGCCCAGCGCAGTACCGGCGAAGGGCTGGCGCACGAGTTGCCGCCCGCGATCGACGAGGTGTTGGTGAAAGCGGGGTTCAAGGGCAAGCCGGGCGCCATGGCCCTGAACACCCTGGTCCACCGGATCGCGGTGCTCTCCAAAACCCACCAGCTCAAGGAGGTGGAAAACCCCTGCCAGGACGCGAAGGTGCGCGAGCTGCTGACCAAGACCCGCCGGGCCTACGGCAAGCGCGGCGACCTGCCCAAGAAAAAGGATGCGCTGACGAAAGACCCGCTGATGGCCATGCTGGAAACCTGCGATCCGGCGACGCTCAAGGGCCTGCGCGACCGGGCCCTGCTGCTGTTCGCGTTCGCGAGCGGCGGCCGGCGCCGCTCGGAGGTCGCTGGCGCCGACATGAAGCACCTGCGGCGCCACGGGGGGGCATCGTTCACGTTCATGCTGGCCCATTCCAAGACCAACCAGCACGCCGCGGACCGTCCGGAGAACTACAAGCCGATCGAAGGACTGGCCGGCGAGGCCCTGCAGGCATGGCTGGAAGCCGCGCGCATCACCGAGGGGCCGGTTTTCCGCCGGGTGCTCAAGGGCGGCAAGCTGGCCGGGGAGCTCTCCCCTGCCGCCGTGCGCGACATCGTCAAGGAACGGGCCCTGGCCGCCGGGCTGCCCGATGACTATTCCGCGCATTCGCTGCGCTCCGGGTTCGTCACCGAGGCGGCATCCCAGAACGTGCCCCTGGCCGACACGATGGCCATGACCGGCCACCGCAGCGTGGCGACCGTGATGGGGTATTTCCGGTCGACCGGTTCGAGCCAGGCGGCGAACCTGCTCGACCCCAAGGCGCCGCCCAGGCGTTCCTGAAGCGCGCGGCGGAACGCCGGGGCGCAGTCGCCCGCCATCCCAGCGGGCCATGCCGCCTCCCGGCACAATCCCGGGGATGACTGCCGGCTTCCCGCTCCCCCGCGCCTGGATGCGCCTGCCCTCCGGCGCGCACCTCGACCTGATCGATCCGGACCCCGCCGCGTGGACCGACACGGATCTGGCGGTGCGGCTGTCGCGTACGGCCCGCTGGGGCGGCGAATCGGCGTGGCCGCTGCCGCTCTCGGTCGCGCAGCATTCGCTGCTGGTGCTGGAGCTCCGGCGCGCGGCGGCACCGTGCCCGCTGAGCGCCGAGGAAGAACTGCAGGAAATCCTGCACGACGCGGAAGAAGGCTTTCTGGGGTTCGACTGCATCTCGCCGCTGAAGGCGGTCTTGGGCGAGCCCTTCCGCGCGGTGGCAGACCGTCTCATGCAGGCGGTCGCGCAGCGCTACGGGTTGCCGGACTGGACGCCGGAGAGGCACCGGCTGCACAAGGCGGCGGATCTGGCGGCGGCCGCCAGCGAGGCGGTGCACTGCGTGGGCTGGACGCGGGGCGAGGTGCGCGACATCCTGCGCATCGACGCGCCCGTGATGGGCACCGACCCACTGGCCGCCCGGTACGGTGGGACCCCCTGGCAACCCTGGCCGCTCGACGTGGCGGCCGAGCGTTTCCATGCGGCGCTGCGGCATGCGCTGGCCCGGCGCGATGCCCAGAAGGCAGACGCCTGCTGAGCGCGCTGGAAGGAGCGCTTCAGGCACCCTCCCCCGGCCCCCCGCCCTGCCCCCAGCGCTCTTCTGAAGGCAGGGCGCCAGCCCTCCCCTCATGCCCGACCGGAGCGCTCCTCCGACGGCGTCACGCCGCGGCGAACCGCTCCTTCGCCAGCCGCGTGCCTTCCGCCAGCGCCTGCAGCTTGCGCCACGCCACGTCGCGCCCCATCGGGGCCAGACCGCAATTGGTGCACGGAAAAAGCCGCTCCTTCGGCACGAACTCGAGCGCCCGCCCAATGGTGTCGGCCACCTCCTCCGGCGTCTCGACCACGTCGCTCGCCACGTCGATCACGCCGACCATCACATCCTTGCCGGCCAGCAGCCGCATCAGGTCGGGCGGCACGTGGGAGTGGATGCATTCCAGGCTCACCTGGTCGATGCGGCTTTTGGCGAGCGCGGGAAACACCGTCTCGTACTGGCGCCATTCGTCTCCCAGCGTGCTCTTCCAGTCGGTATTGGCTTGGATGCCGTAGCCATAGCAGATGTGCACCGCGGTCGTGCAGGTCAGGCCCTGCGCCGCGCGCTCGAGCGCCCGCACGCCCCAATCGGCGGCATCCTGCATATAGACATTGAAGGCGGGTTCGTCGAACTGGATGATGTCCACGCCGTCGGCCTGCAGCGCGAGCGCTTCCTGGTTGAGCAGCTCCGCGAACGCGAAGGCCATTTGGGTCTTGTCTCCGTAGAAGCGGTCCGCCACGGTATCGACGATGGTCATCGGGCCCGGCAAGGTGAATTTCAGCTTCTTCTTCGTATGGGCACGCGCCAGTCGGGCCTCGAAGGCATGCACGCGGCCCTTCAGGCGCAGGGCGGACACCACCTGCGGCACCATCGCGTCGTAGCGGTTGTCGCGGATGCCCATCTTCACCTTGTGCTCGAAGTCGATGCCCTCGACCTGCTCCAGGAAGCCGTGCACGAAATGCTGGCGCGATTGCTCGCCGTCGCACACGATGTCCAGGCCCGCGTCTTCCTGGGCCTTGATCCACAGCAGGGTCGCGTCGGCCTGGGCCTGGCGCAGCGCCTCGCCTTCGGCACGCCACTGGGGCCAGAGCTTGTGGGTTTCGGCGAGCCAGGCGGGCTTCGGCAGGCTGCCGGCGATGGAGGTTTCGAACATTGGAAGCATTCCTTTTGAAGTGAGAGGGATCAGGCTGCGCAATCGGCAACCCAGCGTTCCAGCACGTGCCTGTACGGCTTGATGAAGTGCTCTTCCGCGAATTTGCCTTGCGCGGCGGCCAACTGGCTGCGCTCTTCCCGGTCGTAGACGATCTGCGTCACCGAGTAGTCCTGGTTCGTCAGGCTCGGCCGGTACAGCGGGCCGGCCGCGGAATTGGCGTTGTAGATCTCCGGGCGGTAGATCTTCTGGAAGGTCTCCATCGTGCTGATGGTGCCGATCAACTCCAGGTTCGTATAGTCGTTCAGCAGGTCGCCGTGGAAGTAGAACGCCAGGGGCGCGACGCTGCCCGGCGGCATGAAGAACCGCACCTGCATGCCCATCTTGGCGAAGTACTGGTCGGTCGAGGACGGTTCGTTCTGCTGGTACTCCACCCCCAGCACGGGGTGCCGGTTGCCGGTGCGCCGATAGGTCTTGCTGGTCGCAGCGCTGATGCAGATGACCGGCGGCTTGCTGAAATGCTGCCGGTAGGTCTCGGACCGGACGAACTGCTTGAACAGCTTTCCGTGCAGATCGCCGAAACCCTGGGGAACGCCGAACTCCGCCCGGCCGGCGTTGTAGCCGGGCAGCAGCACGCTGAAGTCGTAATCGCGGACGTACGAGGAGAAATTGTTCCCCGCGAGGCCCTCGATGCGCTGGTGCGTGGTCTTGTCGAGAATGCAGGTCTTCAAAATCTCGATGAGCGGAAATGCGTCACCGCCCGCCTCGGCGGCCAGGCGCATTTCGACGGAGACGATCTCCAGCTCCACGGCATAGCGGTCTCCCGCCGGGTTGTCCCAATGCGCCAGATCGTTGAAGCGGTGGTCGATCATGCGCAGCGTGTTGCGCAGGTTCTGCTGCCGGCTCGCACCCCTGGCGAGGTTGGCGAAGTTGGTGGTGATGCGTGTGCCTTCGGCTGGACGATAGTTTTCGTCGAAGCCCACCTTCTTCAGCGTGAAACCCCATGGTCCGTTCATTCCATTCACCTCTTTCTTCCCTGCAAGCTGTCGATGGGAACGGATGCTAGGGTTCGGAATCGATGAAGTAAAATGGTTTTATCTCAACGATTCATGAATGGAATTCATTGAAATGCTGGAACGCATCCATCTCCAGATCGTCCAGCAGGTCGAGCAGCAGGGGTCTTTGACCGCCGCCGCGGCCGTACTCCACCTCACCCAGTCGGCCCTGAGCCACAGCATGAAGAAGCTGGAGCAGCAACTGGGCACCGACGTGTGGCTGCGCGAGGGCCGCAGACTGCAACTCACGCAGGCCGGCCAATACCTGCTCGCGGTGGCGAACCGGGTGCTGCCGCAGCTCCTCCTCGCCGAAGAGCGCCTCGGCCAGTTCGCGCAGGGCGAGCGCGGGGCGCTGCGCATCGGCATGGAATGCCACCCCTGCTACCAGTGGCTGCTCAAGGTGGTGTCGCCCTATCTGGCTGCGTGGCCCCAAGTCGATGTGGACGTGAAGCAGAAATTCCAGTTCGGCGGTATCGGCGCCCTCTTCGGCTACGAGATCGACCTGCTGGTCACGCCCGATCCGCTGTACAAGCCCGGGCTGGCGTTCGAGCCCGTATTCGACTACGAGCAGGTGCTCGTCGTGGCCCGGGGGCACGCACTCGCGGCGGCGCCCTGCGTGAAGCCGCAGCAGCTGACCCAGGAGGTGCTCATCAGCTACCCCGTGGACATCGAGCGGCTGGACATCTACAACCAGTTCCTGCTGCCGGCCGGCGTCACGCCGCGGCGCCACAAGACCATCGAGACCACCGACATCATGCTGCAGATGGTGGCCAGCGGCCGCGGCGTGGCCGCCCTGCCCCGCTGGCTGGTCGAGGAGTACGCGGCCCGGATGGACGTGGTGCCCGTGCGGCTGGGGGCGCGCGGCATCGCCAAGCAGATCTTCCTGGGTGTGCGCGAGGCGGACACCGCCATCGATTACGTCCGGGCCTTCATCGAGCTGGCCCGCCGGCCGGGCACCGTCACCGGATAGCGAGCGGCCGCACACCCACTGCCGGCGGGCACACCGGTGCGGCCCCTATGATCGCGGCACACCACTGCCTGCCGCGCCATGCAACGCTTCACGATTTCGCTCGACGACGAACTGGCGCTCCAGTTCGATGCGTTGATCGCCCAGACGGGCTACGGCAACCGCTCCGAGGCCGTCCGGGACCTGATCCGGTCCAGGCTGGACAGCGCCTCCCTGGGCGGCACGGCGCTCGGCGCCCGCAGGCACGGAACGGACGGAAACTGGTGCGTTGCCAGCGTCAGCTATGTCTATGACCACCACGAGCAGACGGTCACCAGCCGCGTGCTGGACCTGCAGCACGACCACCACGACCTGGTCATCACCAGCCTGCACACCCATCTCGACCACGACAACTGCCTGGAGACCGTGGTGCTCCGCGGGCCCACGGTGGCCGTGAGGGAGTGCGCCGAGCGATTGGTGGCCTTGCGGGGCGTACGCCACGGCAACGTGCATCTCGTGCCGCTGGAATTCGATGGCGGCAAGCACTCGCACGACAGCACAGGCTCTCACAGGCACCTCAAGCCGCGCACCTGAAAGAACAGCGCTGCGCCGAATGGCGTATGGCCTGCCGGCCGGAATGTATGAAGAATCGATGGTTCTTCATACACACACCACTGAAGGCTGCATGCCACCCCACATCTCTCGCCGCCTGCTCTGTTCCGCGCTGCTCGGAAGCGCGGCCGTCCACGCGCAAACCTCGCATCTGCCCGAGATCCAGGTCTCGGGCCCCCGGGACGCCACCGTCGGCACGGCCGACAGCGCCAGTGAAGGCGCCGTGGAGAGAGCGTCGTACCAATCGCGCCCCAAGCTGCGGCCCGGCGACATCGTCGAAGCGGTGCCCGGCGTGGTGGCCACGCAGCACTCGGGTGACGGCAAGGCCAACCAGTACTTCCTGCGCGGCTTCAACCTCGACCACGGCACCGACTTCGCTGTGACGGTGGACGGCATGCCGGTCAACATGCCGACGCACGGCCATGGGCAGGGCTATGCCGACCTCAACTTCCTGATTCCCGAGCTGGTTTCGGGTGTGCGCTATCGCAAGGGGCCGTACTTCGCGCAGAGCGGCGACTTCTCGCTCGCGGGCAGCGCGGCTCTCGACTACTTCGGCGCGCTGCAGGCGCCCTTCGTCGAGGCCAGTGCAGGCCCGCACGGCTTCCGACGGCTCCTGGCGGCGGGATCCCGGACCGTGGCCGACCGGACCTGGCTCGGTGCCATCGAGATCGAAGGCAACGACGGCCCGTGGGACGTGCCCGAGCGCCTCCACAAGGTGAATGCCGTCGTGCGCTATGCGCAGGGATCGCCGACGCACGGCGTCAGCGTCACCGCCATGGCCTACAAGAGCCGGTGGACCTCGACCGACCAGGTCCCGGAAAGAGCCATCGACAGTGGGCAGATCAGCCGCTTCGGCAGCATGAATCCCACCGACGGCGGAAAGACCCAGCGCATCAGCCTCTCGGGCAAATGGTTCGACAAGGGGCCGAATGGTGACACCGAGATCAGCGCCTACGCCATCGACTACCGCTTCAATCTGTTCTCGGACTTCACCTACTTCCTGAACCATCCGATCAATGGCGACCAGTTCGAGCAGACCGACCGGCGCCGGATCTACGGCGCGCAGGGATCGCACTCCGTGGGCCACGGGATCGGCGGCTTCGACGGCGTGTTCCACTTCGGCGCGCAGTGGCGCGGCGACCGCATCGGCGAAGTCGGCCTGCACGACACGGAGTTCCGTCGACGGCTCGGCACGGTACGCGATGACAAGGTTTCGCAGGACCTGCTCTCCGTATACGGACAGCAGTGGGTCCAATTCAACGACCAGTGGCGCGGGTACGTGGGCCTGCGTGGCGATGCGCTGCGCTACCAGGTCACCGGCCGTGAACCGGTGTACGGACCGCTCAACAGCGGCAGGGGCCATGACGCCACCGCCAGCCCCCAATTCGGCATCGCGTTTACGCCGGTGCCAGCCCACGAGATCTACTTCAACGCCGGCGCGGGCTTCCACAGCAACGACGTACGTGGCGCCACCATCGTCACCGACCCGAAGACCGGCGACCCCGCGGATCGTGTCCCGGCGTTGGTGAAAGGCCGGGGCGCCGAGCTCGGATGGCGCCTCCAGCCGGACGAGAACCTGACGGCGACGCTGGCGCTCTGGAAGCTCAACCTTGGCTCGGAACTGGTCTACGCCGACGATGCTGGGACCACCGAGCCGGGACGGGCCAGTACCCGGCGCGGCGTCGAGGCCACGCTGCGATGGAAGTTCAACCCCGCATGGCGCATCGAACTCGACGGAGCACTGTCGCGCGCCCGCTTCCGCGGCCTGGCGCCCGACGGTGAAGGCAACTACGTGGACAACGCCGTGGATCGCGTATTCGCGGCGGGCCTGACCCGCATCGACGGGCCCTGGACCGCGTCGTTGCGGCTGCGCTATCTCGGCCCGAGGGCGCTGGATACGCTGGGCAGCGTGCGTTCGCGCTCGGCCACGCTGCTGAACTTCGGCGCGCGCTATGCCGCGAACCAGCACGTGACCCTGGGCCTGGAGGTGTTCAACCTGGCTGGAAAGAAAGGCAACGACATCGAGTACTACTACGCTTCGTGCACTGCGGGTGAGATCGCGGCAGGAAGCTGCAACGGTGGCGTGAACGACCGCCACGTCCACCCGATGGAGCCGCGCAGCATTCGGCTCAGTGCGCGCTACACGTTCTGAAGCCGGTGTTCATGGCTTTGCGGACCGTGGATTCCGCCTGCCGATGCACTGCGTGAAGAACACCACGGGTTCAGGTGTATCGCTTCTCCAAAGCATCCCATTGCGGTTTGCCCACGAGGCGTTGGCGCTCGGCGAAGGGAGTGACGAGGCCGTCCGATTCCTGCACCGCTTTCTCGTCACGCAGCACGGTCAGGGCCCGCTGCATGCCCGCGACAGCGCCTTGCAGGGCCGCATTGGCGTAGAGCACGATGCCGAAGCCGAGTTCGCCCAGCTTTTCGGCATCGAAGATGGGCGTCCGGCCGCCGATCACCATGTTCACGAGCTGCGGCTTCGCGATGCGCTGCGGCAACGCGCGCACTTCCTCGGCCCGTGTCACGGCTTCGACGAACAGGATGTCCGCGCCCGCTTCGGCGAACTTCTGCGCGCGCTCCACGGCGGCCTCGAAGCCGTGCGTGGCCGCGGCATCGGTGCGCGCCATGATGAGCAGATCGGGATCGCGGCGCGCATCGACGGCGGCCTTGATCTTGCCGACGGCCTCGTCGGTGCCGATGACTTCCTTGCCCGAGAAATGGCCGCAGCGCTTGGGTGCGACCTGGTCTTCGAGCTGGATGCAGTCGGCACCCGCGCGCTCCAGCGTGCGCACGGTATGCACCACGTTCAGGGCGCTGCCGAAGCCGGTGTCGGCATCGACGAGCAGCGGCACGTCCACCGCATCGCGGATGCGTGCCGTGTGATCGGCGATCTCGGCCAGGCCCATGAAGCCCTGGTCGGGCATGCCGAACCACATGTTGGTCACGCCGGCGCCGGTGACGTAGACGGCCTTGAAGCCCAGGTCGGCGATCACCTTGGCCGACAGCGCGTTGAAGGCGCCGGGAACGATCAGGCCGCTGCGGGCCTCGACGAGTTGCCTGAGTTGTTTGCGGGTGGACATGTCCTGTGTTCCGGTGGGTTCAGAAGCTGTCGGCGGGCACGCGCACCCAGCCTTCCATGAGCACGCGGGCACTGCGGCCCATGAGCACCTTGGTGACCGTCCAGCGGCCGTTGGTTTCCTCGGCCTCGGCGCCCACGCGCAGCGTGCCGGAAGGATGGCCGAAGCGGACCGCGTTGCGCGTGCGGCCCCCTGCCGCGAGGTGGACCAGCGTGCCGGGCACGGCCGCCGCCGCGCCGATGGCCACCGCCGCCGTGCCCATCATGGCGTGGTGCAGCCGGCCCATCGACAGGGCCCGCACCAGCAGGTCCACCTCGTCCGCCTTCACGGCCCTGCCGCTGGAGGCCACGTAATCCGCGGGCGGCGCGACGAAGGCGATCTTCGGCGTGTGCTGGCGCTTCGCGGCCTCGGCCACGTCCTCGATGAGGCCCATCTTCACGGCGCCCCGGGCCCGTATGGCCTCGAAGCGCGCCAGCGCGGCCTCGTCCCCGTTGATCTCGCCCTGCAGTTCCGTGCCGGTGCAGCCGAGGTCCCGCGCGTTCAGGAAGATCGTGGGGATGCCCGCGTTGATGAGCGTTGCGCGGAAGGTGCCGACGCCCGGCACGTCCAGGTCGTCCACCACATTGCCGGTCGGGAACAGGGCACTGCCCTCCCCGCTTTCGCCTTCCTCCTGCGCCGGGTCTTGGAATTCCAGGGCGACCTCGGCCGCCGGGAAGATCACGCCGTCCAGCTCGAAGTCGCCCGTCTCCTGCACCTGCCCCTGGACGATCGGCACTTGCGCGACGATGGTCTTGCCGATGTTGGCCTGCCAGATGCGCACGGTGCAGGTCCCGTTCTCCGGGATGCGCGCCTGGGCGATCCAACCGCTCGCGATGGCGAAAGGGCCCACGGCGGCCGACAGGTTGCCGCAGTTGCCGCTCCAGTCCACGAACGCGCTGTCGATGGAGACCTGGCCGAACAGGTAGTCCACATCGTGGCCGGGCCGCGATGATGGCGCGAGAATCACGGCCTTGGAGGTGGACGAGGTGGCCCCGCCCATGCCGTCGATCTGCTTGCCGTAAGGGTCCGGGCTGCCGATCACGCGCAGCAGCAGCGCGTCGCGCGCGGCGCCGGGTTGCCGGGCGGCCTCGGGCAGGTCCTGCAGGCGGAAGAACACCCCCTTGCTGGTGCCGCCGCGCATGCAGGTGGCGGCAATTTTGATCTGCGGTGCGAAGGTCATCTGCGTTCCCGGGCTGCGTCTGCGAGAAAGTCCTGGGCGAAGCGCTGCAGCACGCCTCCCGCCTCGTACACCGAGACTTCCTCTGCGGTATCGAGGCGGCAGGTCACCGGCACTGGCACGGTTTCGCCGTTCCGGCGGTGGATGACCAGCGTGAGCTCGGCGCGCGGGGTGCGCTCGCCCACCACATCGTAGGTCTCGGTGCCGTCCAGGCCCAGCGTGAGGCGGCTCACGCCCGGCTTGAATTCCAGCGGCAGCACGCCCATGCCGATCAGATTGGTGCGGTGGATGCGCTCGAAGCCTTCGGCCACCACCGTCTCCACGCCCGCCAGGCGCACGCCCTTGGCGGCCCAGTCGCGGCTCGACCCCTGGCCGTAGTCGACGCCTGCGATGACGAGGAGCGGCTGGCGGCGGTTCAGGTAGGTCTCGATGGCTTCCCACATCCGCATGACCCGGCCTTCAGGCTCGACCCGGGCCAGCGAACCCTGTCGGACCGCGCCATCGACCACCACCATCTCGTTGACGAGCTGCGGGTTGGCGAAGGTGGCGCGCAGCGCCGTCAGGTGGTCGCCGCGGTGCGTGGCGTAGGAGTTGAAGTCCTCCTGCGGCACACCCATCCGGGCCAGGTACTCGCCTGCGGCGGAGTCCGGCAGGATCGCATTCGACGGCGACAGGTGATCCGTCGTGACGTTGTCGGGCAGCAGCGCCAGCGGGCGCATGCCCCTGAGCGTGCGGGGGAAGGCGGCCAATGCACCCACGCCGTCCGTGTCCCAGTACGGCGGGCGGCGGATGTAGGTGGACCGAGGGCGCCAGTCGTACCGGGGGGCGGCCGGCCCGCCCTCGTCCACGCGGACCGCGAACATGGGTTCATAGACGGCGCGGAACTGCGCGGGCTTGACGGCCCGGGCCACGACGGCGTCGATCTCCCCGTCGCCGGGCCAGAGGTCCTTCAGGCGTATCTCCGCTCCGTCCTTCACCGCGAGCACGTCGTTCTCGATGTCGAAACGTACCGTGCCGGCGATCGCGTAGGCCACCACCAGCGGCGGTGAGGCGAGGAAAGCCTGCTTCGCGTAGGGGTGGATGCGGCCGTCGAAGTTGCGGTTGCCCGAGAGCACCGCCGTGGCGTACAGGTCGCGATCGATGATTTCCTGCTGGATTTCGGGGTCGAGCGCGCCGCTCATGCCGTTGCAGGTGGTGCAGGCGAAGCCGACGATGCCGAAGCCCAGCGCCTCCAGGTCGCCCAGCAGCCCGGCTTCCTTCAGGTACAGCTCGACGGCTTTCGATCCGGGCGCCAGCGAGGTCTTGACCCAGGGCTTGCGCGCCAGGCCCAGGCGGTTGGCGTTGCGCGCCAGCAGCGCGGCGGCGATCACGTTGCGTGGGTTGCTGGTGTGGGTGCAACTGGTGATGGCCGCGATGATGACGGCACCGTCGGGCATCCGGCCCTGGGACTCCTCGGCGCGGGCCGTTGCAAGCTGGCTGGCGCCGGCGATGCCGCGGTCCACCAGCGCGGAGGTGGGCAGGCGGCGGTGCGGGCTCGAGGGGCCGGCCATGCTGCGCACGACGGTGGAGAGATCGAAGTGCAGCATACGCTCGTAGCGCGCGCCGCACAGGCTGCCGGCCCACAGCCCGGCCGCCCGGGCATAGGTCTCGACCAACTGCACCTGCCTCTCGTCGCGGCCCGTGAGGCGCAGGTACTCCAGCGTCTGCCCGTCGATGGCGAACAGCGCGGCGGTGGCACCGTATTCGGGGCACATGTTGGAGATGGTCGCGCGGTCGCCGATCGACAGGCTCCGCGCCCCTTCGCCGTGGAACTCGACGTAGGCACCCACCACCTTCTGGCTGCGCAGGAATTCGGTCAGCGCCAGCACGATGTCGGTGGCGGTGATGCCCGGCGGGCGCCGGCCCGCGAGCTCCACGCCCACGATGTCGGGCAGGCGCATCCAGGAAGCGCGTCCCAGCATCACGTTTTCCGCCTCCAGACCGCCCACGCCCACCGCGATCACGCCCAGCGCATCGATGTGGGGCGTGTGGCTGTCGGTGCCCACGCAGGTGTCGGGGAAGGCCACGCCATCCTGGACGTGCACGACCGGCGACATCTTTTCCAGATTGATCTGGTGCATGATCCCGTTGCCTGCGGGAATGACCTGGACGTTGGAGAACGCTTTCCTCGTCCACTCGATGAAGTGGAAGCGGTCCTCGTTGCGGCGCTCCTCGATCGCGCGGTTCTTCGCGAAGGCGTCCGGATCGAATCCGCCGCACTCCACCGCCAGCGAATGGTCCACCACCAGTTGCACCGGCACGACCGGATTCACGGCTGCCGGGTCGCCCCCCTGCTCCGCGATCGCGTCGCGCAACCCGGCCAGATCCACCAGCGCGGTCTGGCCCAGGATGTCGTGGCAGACCACGCGCACCGGGAACCAGGGGAAATCGCTGTCCTGCCGGCGCTCGATCAGCAGCCGCAGGTATCCGTCCAGCTGCGCGGGATCGGCGCGGCGCACGAGGTTCTCGGCATGCACGCGCGCGGTGTAGGGCAGCGATTCCCAGGCGCCCGGCCGAAGGGTCTCCACGGCCTCGCGCGCGTCGAAGTAATGCAGTTCCGTGCCAGGAAGCGGCTTGCGGTGTCGTCTGTTCATCATGGGCGCATCTGCTCAACCGCGTGCTTCGATGGGAACGAACGTCCGGTCTTCCGGACCGGTGTAGTGGGCACTGGGCCGGATGATCTTGTTGTCCAGGCGCTGCTCGATCACGTGCGCGGCCCAGCCGCTGGTGCGCGCGATCACGAACAGCGGCGTGAACATCGCGGTGGGCACGCCCATCATGTGGTAGCTCACGGCGCTGAACCAGTCCAGGTTGGGGAACATTTTCTTCACGTCCCACATGACCGATTCGAGCCGTTCGGCGATGTCGAACATCTTCGTCGATCCGGCCTCCTGGCAGAGCCGGCGAGCCACGCCCTTGATGACCACGTTGCGCGGGTCGCTCACCGTATAGACCGGGTGGCCGAAGCCGATCACCACCTCCCGGGCCTCGACGCGGCGGCGGATGTCGGCTTCCGCCTCGTCGGTGTTGTCGTAGCGCTTCTGGATCTCGAAAGCCACCTCGTTGGCACCGCCGTGCTTCGGTCCGCGCAGCGCGCCGATGGCGCCGGCAATGGCCGAATGCATGTCGCTGCCCGTCCCGGCGATCACGCGGGAGGTGAACGTAGATGCGTTGAACTCGTGCTCGGCATACAGGTTGAGCGAGGTGTGCATCGCCCGCACCCAGCCGTCGCGGGGCCGTTCGCCATGCAGGAGATGCAGGAAGTGGCCGCCGATGGAGTCGTCGTCGGTTTCCACCTCGATGCGCCGGCCGTTGTGGGAGAAGTGGTACCAATAGAGCAGCATCGAACCCAGCGATGCCATGAGCCGGTCCGCGATTTCGCGGGCCCCGGGCAAGGCATGGTCGTCCTTCTCCGGCAGCACGCAGCCCAGCACGGACACCCCGGTGCGCATCACGTCCATGGGATGGGCGGCCGCAGGCAGCGATTCCAGCGCACCGACCACCGCATCGGGCAGGCCCCGCAGGGCGCGCAGCTTGGCCTTGTAGGCCCTCAGTTCGGCACGCGTGGGCAGCGTGCCGTGCACCAGCAGGTGCGCGATCTCCTCGAACTCGCAGACCTCGGCGATGTCCAGGATGTCGTAGCCGCGGTAGTGCAGGTCGTTGCCGGTCTTGCCAACGGTGCACAGCGCTGTAGTGCCGGCCGTGACGCCGGACAGGGCGACGGATTTCTTGGGCTTGAAGGCGGCGACGGTCGCGGCCTCTGCGGTCGTGGTGTTCATGCGGATCTCCGGGTTCGGATGGATACGGTTGCCATGATTCGCAATTTACGCAGAATACGTCTCCACCGACAGGACTGAAAATGCGAATATTTGCGAACCTATCGCCGCGACTTGCGAATCCTGCGAACGACAGCAGCCCGGGCAGTGCGCCATGAGAAAGACGTTCATGGGGGTGAAACTGCGCACGCTGCGTGCAGAGCGCGGGCTGTCGCAGATCGCGCTGGCGCACGCGCTCGGCCTGTCCCCGAGCTATTTGAACCAGCTCGAGCAGAACCAGCGGCCGCTGACGGTTTCGGTGCTGCTGAAGATCCACCGCACGCTCGGAGTCGACATCCAGGAGTTCTCCGAAGACGAAGAGGCCCGGCTCGTCACCGGGCTGCGGCAGGCGCTGGCGGATGCGGCGGAGCCCATCGCACTGCCCGAACTGCAGGAAGTCGCGTCGCAGATGCCGGCGCTCGGCCGCGCCGTGCTGGCCCTGCATCGGCGCCACCTCGAGGCCATCGAACGCAACGAGATGCTGTCGCTGCGCCTGGGGGACGGCCGCCCGGACGCCGCCGTGCCCGTCGCCATGCCCTTCGAGGTGGTGCGCGACTTCTTCTTCTCCCATGGCAACCACTTCGATGCGCTGGACCGGGCGGCCGAAACCCTGGCGGGTGAAGCCCACGCAGGGGGCGGGCGCCTGGCGGACTGGCTGATCCGGCGACTCGGGCAACAGGGCGTGCGCGTCGAGTGGGCGGACGACGCCCGGCACAGCAAGCGCAGCTTTTCTCCCCAGCGGCAGATCCTGCAGCTCTCTCCCGGCCTGGACGACGCGCAGCAGGCGTTCCAGCTGGGCACCCAGCTGGCGCTGCTGGAGCATGCCGGCACCATCGACCGGCTGATCGACCTGCCGCCCTTCGCGGAGGACGCCGCATCGCGCAAGCTGGCCCGCATCGGCCTGGCCAACTACTTCGCTGGCGCCCTGCTCCTGCCTTACGGCCCGTTCCTGGAGGCCGCGGAGGCGCTGCGCTACGACATCGAGTTGCTGCAGCAGCGCTTCCGGGTCGGCTTCGAGACCGTCTGCCATCGCCTCAGCACGCTCCAGCGGCCGGGCGCGCCCGGCGTGCCGTTCTTCTTCATCCGGGTGGACCGGGCGGGCAACATCTCCAAGCGGCAGTCGGCCACGCACTTCCATTTCAGCCGCGCGGGCGGCACGTGCCCGCTGTGGAACGTGTACGAGGCCTTCGGCCAGCCTGATCGCATCCTGGCCCAGCTCTCGGCCATGCCGGACGGACGGCGCTACCTCTGGATCGCACGCGCCGTCTCGCGCGGACAGCACGGTTACAGCTCGCCGCGCCAGACGTTCTCCATCGGACTCGGCTGCGACGTACGGCATGCGCCGCGCCTCGCATACGCCAAGGGCCTCGATCTGCAGGACCCCGCTGCGGCCACGCCGATCGGCATGGGTTGCAAGGTGTGCGAGCGCGACGGCTGCCCCCAGCGTGCGTTTCCCTACGTGGGCCGCGCGCTGGAGGTGGACGAGAACCACAGCCGTTTTGCGCCCTACGGGTTTCCGGGCTGACCCCGGCGCCGGGAGTCCGCCGCACCCGACACGCGCCGAATGGTTCCCGGGGCAACCGACGCCGCTACCATCGCGCCATGTCCATGCCCTCCTCCTCTTCCCCCGCGCCCGCAACCGCCGTCTCCAATGCGGTCCACTTCGGCCATGCCGGCCGCGTCTGCATCGTCACCGGCGGCGCCCAGGGCATCGGCGAGGCCTGCGCCCGCCGCTTCGCCCGCGAAGGCGCGCGGGTGGTGATCGCCGACGTGGACAACGTGCGCGGCAACGCGCTGGCGGCGGAGCTTCCGCAGGCGCTGTACGTGCGCTGCGACGTCGGCGACAAGACCCAGGTGGATGCGCTGGTCGCCCGCGTGCTGGAGGCCCACGGTCGCATCGACGTGCTGGTGAACAACGCCGGCATCTTCCGGGCGGCGGATTTCCTGGAAGTGAGCGAGGAAGACTTCGACGCGGTGCTGCGCGTGAACCTCAAGGGCTCTTTCCTGGCGGGCCAGGCCGTGGCCCGCGCGATGGTGGCGGCGGGCCGCGGGGCCATCGTGAACATGAGCTCGGTGAACGGCGTGCTGGCCATTCCCACGATCGCCAGCTACAACGTGAGCAAAGGCGGCATCAACCAGCTCACGCGCGTGATGGCGCTGGCGCTGGCCGACCGCGGCGTGCGCGTGAACGCGGTCGCGCCGGGCACCATCGCCACGGAGCTGGCCGCGCAGGCCGTACTCACCAGCGACGATGCCCGCGCCCGCATCATGAGCCGCACGCCCATGGGCCGGCTGGGGGAGCCTGCAGAAATCGCCGACGTGGTGGCCTGGCTGGCGAGCGATGCCGCCAGCTATGTGACGGGCGAGATCGTGGTGGTGGATGGTGGGCGCATGACGCTCAACTACACCATGCCCGTGGGCGGCTGAGCGCCGGGTTTTCGATCTCGCGGCACAATCGGCGCATGCGATTCCTCCACACGATGCTGCGCGTTGGCAATCTCCAGCGCTCGATTGATTTCTACACCCAGGTGCTCGGCATGCAACTGCTGCGCACGTCCGAGAACCCCGAGTACAAGTACTCGCTGGCGTTCCTGGGTTTCGACGGCGGCAACCCGGGCCAGGCCGAGATCGAACTCACCTACAACTGGGGCACCGAGAGCTACGACATGGGCACGGCCTACGGCCACATCGCCCTGGGCGTGCCGGACGCCTACGCGGCCTGCGAGAAGATCAAGGCCGCGGGCGGCAACGTGACGCGCGAGGCCGGCCCGGTCAAGGGCGGCACGACGGTGATCGCGTTCGTGACGGACCCGGATGGGTACAAGATCGAGCTGATCGAACGCAAGAGCGACGTGGGCGCGGGCACAGGCCTGCGCTGAAACTTTCGCTCGACACGGGCCGGCGGTTTTCCGGCCCGGGCATGTTTTCCCGCGTCTGCCGTCCCGCGCTCAGACCGGTGTGCCGGCTTCCTGCGGCATCCGCGCCTGCGCGGCAAGCTCCTCCAGCGCCGGGCCCGTGAGCCGGTAGCGGATCCACTCCGACTGCGGCCGGGCGCCCAGGCTGTCGTAGAACGCGATGGAGGGCGCGTTCCAGTCCAGCACGCTCCATTCGAAGCGGCCGCAGTCCTTCTCGACCGCGATGGCGGCCAGGTGCTGCAGCAGCGCCTTGCCCGCGCCGCGGCCGCGGCATTCGGGGGACACGTACAGGTCCTCCAGGTAAAGGCCGTGGCGGCCCTGCCAGGTGGAGTAGTTGAAGAAGTACACGGCGAAGCCCACGGGCGTGTCGCCGTCCAGGCAGATCAGCCCGAAAACGGCCGGACTCTCGCAGAACATGGTGCGCTCCATGTGCGCGCGCGTGGCCTGCATCTCATGCTCGGCCTTTTCGTAGATGGCCAGTTCGCGGATGAAGTGCAGGATGGTGTCGATGTCTTCGGGGGTGGCGGGGCGGATGGCGAGGGGCTGCGGGGAAACGGTCATGGATGCGGAATGGGGAAGCGGAAGCGAAGGCGGAGGAGACAGCACGGGGGTCACGACGGTGTGCCCGCGTCCAGGGCCGGCGGGCGCAGCAGGTCGGCATTGACGCCCATCGCTTCGCTGGCGCGCTCGACCGCCTGCCACAGTGGCGCCGGCATGCGCAGAATGTCGTCGGGGGAGTCGGCCCGGGCGATCCAGGCGTCGATCTCGTGGTGCTGCTCGGGGGTGAGCAGCTCCAGGTTCAGCATCTCGTCGATGGTTTTCATGGCCACAGTATCGCCAACCCCGCGGGCTGGCGGCACTTCTTTTTGCAGCCGTCAGCGTGCCGGACGCAACGCCGCGGCGGCGCTGGCGAGTTCGGTGATGCGGGCCCAGTCGCCAGATGCCAGCGCATCGCCGGGCACCAGCCAGGAGCCGCCCACGCAGGCGACGTTGCCGAGCGCCAGGAAATCCGCCGCGTTGCCGGGCTGGATGCCGCCCGTGGGGCAGAACACCACGTCGCCGAAGGGCCCCTGCCAGGCCTTGAGCATGGCGAGGCCGCCGGCCTGCACGGCGGGGAAGAACTTGAGGGCGTTGAAGCCTTCTTCCTGCGCCATCATGATCTCGCTGCCGGTGGCCACGCCGGGCAGCAGCGGCAGGTCCAGGTCGCGGCAGGCGCGGCCCACGGCGGGCGTGAAGCCCGGGCTCACGGCGAAGCGTGCGCCCGCGCGGGCGGCGGCCTGGGCGTCGGCCGCGCTGCGCACGGTGCCGGCGCCGACCACGGCCTCGGGCACGTCCCGGGCGATGGCCTCCATGCAGGCCAGGGCCTGGGGGGTGCGCAGCGTCACTTCCAGCATGCGGATGCCGCCGGCCACCAGCGCGCGTGCCATGGGCACGGCATGCGCCACGTCGTTCAGCACGATCACCGGAATCACCGGCGCGTCGCGCATCACGTCCTGCGCGGCCAAAGTACCTTGTTCGTTCACAGCCATGAGCAGGCCCCCTCTTCCGCGCTGAGCGCGTTGCGCCGGAATCCGGCAAACAGTTCGCGTCCCCAGCCGTGCCCGTCGGCACGGGCCAGTTCTTCCGGCTGGGTGGCCGGCACGCGGGCCGCCCACTCCGCCGGATCGACCAGCGCGTTCAGCGTGCCGGCCACGGCATCCAGCCGCACGATGTCGCCGTCCTGCACGCGCGCCAGCGGCCCGCCCGCCAGCGCCTCGGGCGAGACGTGGATGGCGGCCGGCACCTTGCCGGAGGCGCCGCTCATGCGGCCGTCGGTCACCAGGGCCACGCGGTAGCCCTTGCCCTGCAGCACGGCCAGCGGCGGCGTGAGCTTGTGCAGCTCGGGCATGCCGTTGGCACGCGGGCCCTGCCAGCGCACCACGCAAATCAGCCCGTGCGACGGGTGCGCTTCGCAGGCGCGGTCCAGCTCGCCGGCCTGGAAGGCCTGCTGCAGTTCGGCCTGCGAGGCGAAGACGCGCGCGGGCGCCTCGATCACATGGTGGTCTTCGGGCACGGCGGAGACCTTGATCACGCTGCGGCCCAGGTTGCCTTCGAGCAGCTTGAGCCCGCCGATCGGGCTGAACGGCGCATCCGCCGGGCGCAGCACGCCGTCGTCGCCGCTGGCGCCGATGGGCGCCCAGGAAAGCTTTCCGGTGCCCGGGGCCGCGGCACCCTCCACCGGCAGCCGGGTGTATTCGCGCAGGCCGCCGGGCCGCACGGTGAGTACGTCCTCGTGCATCAGGCCGGCATCGAGCAGTTCGCGGATCACGTAGCCCGGGCCGCCCGCGGCCTGGAACTGGTTCACATCGGCGCTGCCGTTGGGATAGACGCGGGCGAGCAACGGCACCACCGCCGACAGCGCCGCGAAATCGTCCCAGCCGATGGCGATGCCGGCTGCGCGCGCCACGGCCACCCAGTGGATCAGGTGGTTGGTGGAGCCGCCGGTGGCGAGCAGCGCCGCCATCGCGTTGACGATGCAGCGCTCGTCCACGATGCGGCCGATGGGCGCGCACGGTGCGCCGGGCTGGCCCAGCACGGTGCGGGCGGCTTCGCGCGTGAGTTCGGTGCGCAGCGCTTCGCCGGGGTTCACGAAGGCGGTGCCGGGCACATGCAGGCCCATGGCTTCCATCAGCATCTGGTTGCTGTTGGCCGTGCCGTAGAAGGTGCAGGTGCCCTCGCCGTGGTAGGCGGCGGATTCGGCGGCCAGCAGTTCGTCGCGGCCGACCAGACCCTGCGCGGCCTGCTCGCGCACCTTGGCCTTGGCACTGTTCGAGAGGCCCGAGGTCATCGGCCCGGCCGGCACGAACACGGTGGGCAGGTGGCCGAAGTGCAGCGCGCCGATCAGCAGGCCGGGCACGATCTTGTCGCACACGCCGAGCATCAGCGCGGCGTCGTACACGTCGTGCGAGAGCGAGACGGCAGTGGCCATCGCGATCACGTCGCGGCTGAAGAGCGACAGCTCCATGCCCGGCGTGCCCTGCGTGACGCCGTCGCACATGGCCGGCACGCCGCCCGCCACCTGGGCCGTGGCGCCGTGCTGGCGCGCGACCTCCTTGATCAGGTCGGGATAGTGGCGCAGCGGCGCATGGGCCGAGAGCATGTCGTTGTAGGCATTGACGATGCCGATGTTGCGCGCGCGCTCGGCGACGACGCGGAACTTGTCGTTGCCCGGCATGCCCGCGAAGGCGTGGGCGACGTTGGCGCAGCCCAGGCGGTCGGCGCCGCGGTCGCGCTGCGCATGGAAGTCGAGCTGGGCGAGATAGGCCGCACGCGTGGGCGCGCTGCGCTCGCGGATGCGTTCGGTGACGGAGTGGACGGTATCGTGGAGTGGCATGGCGGTGTGTGGGGCGGTGCCTTGCAGGATCGACGTGGGGAGGAGCGGACAAGGCGCGCGGGAGCCCGGGGTGGACCGCCCGGTCCGGCCGCGGTGCCGGCCGATCGCGCGGCGCCTGTCAGGGGGAATCGTACGCCTTCCGTATGACCTGCAAGTGTAGGCCGAGGCGAGGGGCGCCGCTGCGTATGGCCGGGTTCGGCCGCAGGGGCATGGCCCTGAGGCCGGTGCGTGCGCTCCCTGCCTGCCAGCGCCCGCACCTGTCCTGCCGCGGCTTACTGGCCGCCGCGGGCCTGCTTGACGGCGGCCTGCACCGCGTCCCAGGTCTCCTGGCCCACGGATTTGGCGATGCCGGCGTTCACCGAGGTGAGCTTCTCGCGCATGCGGTTGGCTTCGGCCGCAGGCAGTTCGTTGACCTGCATGCCCTTGGTCTTCAGGTCGGCCAGGGCCTTGGCGGCTTCCTCGCGCGTGTCCTTGCGCTCGAAGTCGCGGCTCTTCACGGCGGCGTCCTGCAGCACCTTCTTCTCGGCCGGGCTGAGCGTGTCCCACCACTTCTTGCTCACCGTGACGATCCACGGGCTGTAGACGTGGTTGGTGACGGTGAGGTACTTCTGCACTTCGTAGAACTTGCTCGACACCACCGTGTTGAAGGGGTTCTCCTGGCCATCGACCGCACGCGTCTCCAGCGCGGTGAACAGCTCCGAGAACGGCAGCGGCACGGCATTGGCGCCCAGCGCCTTGAAGCTGTCGAGGAACACGTTGTTCTGCATCACGCGCAGCTTGATGTCGCCCATGTCTTCCAGCTTGGTGACGGGACGCTTGCTGTTGGTGAGGTTGCGGAAGCCGTTCTCCCAGTACACCAGGCCGACCATGCCCTTGGGCTCCAGCTTGGCCTTCACCTTCTCGCCCACGGGGCCGTCGAGGACCGTGTCGGCTTCCTTCACGTTGGCGAAGAGGAAGGGCGTGTCCCACACCGCCATCTCGGGCACGATGCCGACCAGGGTGGCGGTGGAGCCGACCATCATCTCCTGCGCGCCGCCGATGAGCGCCTGCTGCATCTGCGTGTCGGAGCCGAGCGAGGCGTTGCCGATGGCGCGCACCTTCATCTTGCCGCCGGTGGCCTTCTCGACCTCCTGCGCGAAGAAGCGCACGGCGCGGCCCTGGTTCGAGTTGTCCACCAGGCCGTAGCCGAAGCGCACGATGCGCGGCTTGAAGTCCTGGGCCTGGGCGACGGACGCGCCGCTGGCGGCGATGGCGGCCACGAGGGTGGCGAGGGCGAAACGGATGCGCATGGTGTTTGTCTCCTGGAAAAAAGCGGGTAAGCAGCGAAAAACAGGGAAATGCGGGTGGCGATTGGAGGACTCGGGCCGGCTCAATGCATCCAGCCCAGCGGCGCGGTGATCAACTGCGGGAAGACCACGAACAGGATCAGCAGCAGCACGTACACCAGCAGGAACGGCGTCGTGCCGCGGATCACGGTCTCCATGCGCAGCCGGCCGACGCCGGCCACCACGTTCTGCACCGTGCCCACGGGCGGCGTGATGAGGCCCACGCAGCCCACGTAGATGAACATGAAGCCGAAGTACACCGGATCGATGCCGGCCTTGATGGCGAGCGGCACGCACACGGGGCCGAAGATCAGGATGGTGGGGGTGAGGTCCATGGCGGTGCCCACCACCAGCAGGAACACCATCATCAGCGCCATGAACAGCATGGGGTTGCCCATCACGCCCGCGAAGCTGTCGGCCAGCAGGTTGGGCAGGTCGGCCAGGGTGATCATGTAGGCGGTGACGGTGGCCGCCCCGCAGAGGAACATCACCACCGCGGTCGTCTTGCCCGCGGCGAGGAACACCTCGTAGAGCCGGGCCCACGACATTTCGCGGTAGACGAACATCGAGACGATGAGCGCGTACACGGCGGCCACCACGGCGGCCTCGGTCGGCGTGAAGATGCCGCCCTTGAGCCCGCCGAGGATGATGACCGGCATCATCATGGCCCAGAAGCTGTGCAGCAACGCGCGCATCCGCGCGCCCCAGGCCACGCGCTCCATCGACGCGAGCTGGTGCTTGCGGGCGATCCACCACCAGGCGAGGATGAGGAAGATGCCCATCATCAGCCCGGGGAACACACCCGCCAGGAAGAGCTTGCTGATCGAGGTGTTGGTGGTCACGCCGTAGATCACGAACGGCATCGACGGCGGGATGATCGGCGCGATGATGCCGCCCGAGGCCAGCAGCCCGGCGCTGTAGCTGGCAGGGTAGTTCTGCTGGCGCATCATGGGCAGCAGGATGGTGGCGAGCGCCGCCGTGTCGGCGATGGCCGAGCCGCTCATCGAGGCGAGCAGCACCGCCGCGCCGATGGCCACGAAGCCCAGGCCGCCGCGGATGTGGCCCACGAAGGCGCGCGCCAGGTCGATGATGCGGCGCGAGAGCCCGCCGGCGTTCATCAGCTCGCCGGCCAGGATGAAGAACGGCACCGCCAGCAGCGGGAAGTTGTCGAAGCCCGCCTGCAGGTTCTGCGCCAGCAGTTGCGAATCGAAGAAGTCCAGGTGCCACATGAGGGCAACGCCGGTCAGGATCAGCGCCTGGGCGATCGGCATGCCGATGGCCATGCCGCCGATCAGCACGCCGAGGAAGATGAGGGTCACGACCATGGCGGCTCCTTCACTCGATGGTGGCGTCGCCGCCCGCATCGTCGCCGGCCGGCCGGCCGCGCACCAGGTCGAGCACCAGCGCCACCAGCAGGCCCACCGCCAGCACCAGCGTGGCGGCGGCGCCCAGGGCGAGCGGGTAGCCCAGCACGGTGCTGTAGCTCTCCATTCCGGCCACCACCTGCGCCCACGATCCCTTGAGCAGCAGCACCATGCAGAGCGCCACCAGCGCCTGGCTCACCCAGAAGAGCGCCTTGCGCGGCGCGCCCGAAAGGCGCGCGGTGAGCATGTCGAAGCCCAGGTGTTTGCCCTCGAACGCGGCCACGATGGTGCCCACGGCAACGAGCCAGACGAACAGCAGCCGCGAGATTTCTTCGTACGACACGATGCTGGTGCCGAAGGCATAGCGCAGCACCACGTTCACGAACACGGCCACGACCATGCCGGCCAGGGCCAGCACCATGAAATGCTCCGCGATGCGCTGGAGCGCGGGTTTGCGGCGCGCGGGCGTATGCACGCCTGGGTGGTCGTTCATGCGGTGTCTCCGGAAGGGGCCGGCGCGGACGGGGCGCCTGCGGCGTGGGGGGATGGCGCGGCAGTTTCCGCGACACCGTCGCTGGCGCCGTTCATCCATTGCGCGATGTCGCTGCCCAGGTCCCGAATGGGCCGGGTGGCGTCCAGCGCCAGCACGCCGGACTCACCGCGCGGCGATTCCAGGGTGGCGAACTGGTTGGCGACCAGCGTGGGCGAGAAGAAGTGGCCCGGCCGGTGGCTGACCCGCGCGAGCGCTTCGTCGTAATCCAGCTCCAAGAAGGCGAAGCGCAGTCCGGGCGCCGCGGCGCGCAGGTGGTCGCGGTAGCGGCGCCGCAATGCCGAGCAGGTCAGCACGATGCCGCCCTGCCCCGCCGCATCGCTCGGGTGGACGGCATGGGCCAGGAGTTGGGCGAGCCGGTCCAGCCAGCCGGCGCGGTCCTCGTCGGTGAGCGGCTGGCCCGCGCGCATCTTGGCGACGCTCTCGGGCGAATGGTAGGCATCGCCTTCGTGCAGGGTCCAGCCGAGCAGCGCGGCGGCTTCGGCCGCGACGCTCGATTTGCCGCAGCCCGAAACGCCCATCACCACCACTGCAGGCAGCGGTTTGTTTTGGATAGCGCTATCCGTTGTGTTCATAAAAATCGCGGGCGCTTCACAGCGAAGCTGGCCGCGTCGTCTCCGTTGAATGGATGGGTCGAATCGCCTTGCCCTGTCGTTAACCCTGAGCAAGATAGCGCTATCCTAGACCACAATATCCGCCAGACCGATCCGGATTAACCCTTGAACGATTCCGCCCCGCCCCGCCCCCGACGCACCCGCCGCGCCAGTGGCCGCGTCACCCTGGACGACGTGGCCCGGCTCGCGGGCGTGAGCCCGATCACCGTCTCGCGCGCGCTGCGCCGCGAGCGCAGCGTGGACCCGGCCCTGGCCGAGCGCGTGCAGGCCGCCGCGCAGGAACTCGGCTACGTGCCCGACCCCGCCGCGCGCGCCCTCGCCTCGCAGCGCAGCACCCAGGTGCTCGTGCTGGTGCCCATGTTGTCGAACACGCTGTTCGTCGACCTGCTCGAAGCCGTGCACCGCACGCTGTTCCCGCAGGGTTTCCTGCCGCTGATCGGCGTGACCCACTACGACGCGGCCGAGGAAGAACTGCTGCTGCGCACCTACCTGCCCCACCGGCCCGCGGGCCTGCTCGTCACCGGATTCGACCGCAGCGAGGCCGCCCGCCAACTGATCGCGCGCAGCGGCGTGCCGTGCGTGCACCTCATGGAAACCAGCGACGCACCGGGCGTGCACTGCGTGGGCTTCTCCCAATTGGAAGCAGGCGCCGCCATCACCCGGCATCTGCTGGAGCGCGGCCGTCGGCGCATCGCCTTCTGCGCCGCCCAGCTCGACCCGCGCACGCTGCAGCGCGCCGAGGGCTACCGACGCACGCTGCGCGAGGCCGGTCTCTACGACCCGCGGCTCGAAATCCTCAGCCCTGAGGGCTCCTCGATCGCGCTGGGCGCGCGGCTCTTCGAGGAAACGCTGCGGCGCGCGCCGGACGTGGATGCGATCTTCTTCTGCAACGACGACATCGCCCAGGGCGGCCTGCTGGCCGCGAGCCGCTGCGGCGTGCCGGTGCCGGAGCGGGTGGCCGTGGCCGGCTTCAACGACCTGGCCGGCAGCGACCAGATGGTGCCGCCCCTGACCACCGTACGCACGCCGCGCGGCGAGGTGGGACGCGCTGGCGCTGCCATGCTGCTCGGCCTGATGCACGGCACGCCGCCCGCGCGCCACTGCGTTGCGCTCGACTACGAGCTGGTCGTGCGCGGCAGCACGTGACCATGGAAAAAGCCCGGCGGACCGGGCTTTGCTGCGGGGCGAGGTGGAAAGGCGTTACTGCGCCGCCAGCGTCACTTCCACGCGGCGCGCTTCGGCGGCATTGCCGTCGCCCTGCGTGAGTTCGGGCTTGCGCAGCTCGATGCGGTCTTCCGGGGCACCGGCGGCCACCAGGGCGTCGCGCACGGCCTGGGCACGCTGCTTGGCGAGTTCGGCGTTGGCGGCAGCATCGCCCGTGGCGTCGTGGAAGCCGGAGACCACCACGCGGCGGTCGCTCTCCTTCACGGCGCGCACCACGTCGGCCAGGGCCGGCGCGGCATCCGGTGTCAGGTCGGCGCGGCCGGAAGCGAAGTAGAACTTCACCACGCTGCCGTCCACCACCACGCGCGCGACGTCGTTGCCGGCGATGTCCAGCGTGCCGGCCGGGGCCACGACTTCCGCGGCGGGAGCGGGCGCGGTCGCAGGGGCGGCCGCCGGGCGTGCGATGCCGCGCTGGACCACGACGGTACCCACCACGGCGGACACCACGAGCGCGATGATCGCGAACAGGAAGCCGAGGGCGAAGCGCTGCTGGCTGTCGTCGTCGGAAGTACTGAAGGCCATGATGGGGAAACTCCGTAGATGAATAATGGAAAGATGGACGAAACCGCGAATTGTAGTGGCGCTGTCGTGCAGGCGGCTCCGGCGGCCCTGCCCGCTCCGCTGCGCGATCCGGCCCCGATGCTGGAGCGCGCGCTGGCCGAATGGGGGGGCGAAAAGGATCTCTGGATCTTCGGCTACGGCTCGCTGATCTGGCGCCCGGATTTCGCGTTCGCCGAGCAGCGGCTGGCGCGGGTGCACGGCTGGCACCGCGCCCTGAAGATGTGGAGCCGGGTGAACCGCGGCACGCCCGAATGCCCGGGCCTGGTGCTCGGCATGTTCCCGGGCGGCAGCTGCCGCGGGATGGTGTTCCGCGTGGAGCGGGCGCATGCCCGGCAGGTGATGGTGAACCTGTGGCAGCGCGAGATGCCCACGGGTGTGTACGACCCGCGCTGGCTGCCGTGCATGACGCCGCTGGGCACCGTGCATGCCCTGGCGTTCACGCTCTCGCGCAGCAGTCCCAACCACACGGGCGAGCTGTCCGAGGACGAGTACCGCCGCATCTTCTCGGAGGCCAGCGGCCGCTACGGCACCACGCTCGACTACGCCCAGGCCACCTACGACGGCCTGCGCCGGCTGGGCATCGAAGACCGCGCGCTGGCGCGGCTGCTGCGGTTCTCGCCGAACGCCGCCCAGGACGGCACCTGAGCCGCCTGGGCTTCGAGAGCCGGCGGCCGGGGGCATGCACAATCACGGCATGCCTTCTCCCTCCTCCCCGTTGTCGTCCTCCATCGCCGATCTGCGCAAGAGCTACGAGCGCGCCGAACTCAGCGAGGAGGCCTCCCATGCCGATCCGTTGCGCCAGTTCGACCAGTGGCTGCAGGAAGCCGTCGCGGCCCAGGTCCCCGAGCCCAACGCCATGACCGTTGCCACCGTGGGCGCGGACCTGCGGCCGAGCACGCGCATCGTGCTCATCAAGGGCTACGACGAGCGCGGCATCGTCTGGTACACGAATTACGAGAGCCGCAAGGGCCGGCAGCTCGCCGGGAACCCGTTCGCGGCCCTGCAGTTCCATTGGGTCGAGCTCGAGCGGGTGGTGCGCATCGAGGGCCGGGTGGAGAAGGTGAGCGATGCGGAGAGCGACGCGTACTTCGCGAGCCGGCCGCTGGATTCGCGTGTCGGCGCCTGGGCGAGCCCGCAGAGCGAGGTGATCTCCGGCCGGGGCGTGCTGGTGGCCAATGCCGCGAAGTACGGCGCGCAGTTCCTGCTGCAGCCGCCGCGTCCGCCGCACTGGGGCGGCTATCGGCTGAAGCCCGACCGCTGGGAGTTCTGGCAGGGCCGCAAGAGCCGCCTGCACGACCGGCTCTGCTACCGGGAAGAAACCCCGGACGCCTGGGTGCGCGAGCGCCTCGCACCCTGAGGGCGTTTACCGGGGTATCCGGCCGTCGGCCAGTGGGCGTATACGGCGACGGCCGGAACCTTCGGCGCGCAGCCCGAACCGGTGCGCATCCGGATGATGGGCGGTACCGTGCCCACGGCGGAAATCGTCAAGGTGCTCGACGTGCCCTTCGTCATCGTGCCGCTCGTGAATGCCGACAACAACCAGCACGCGAGCAACGAGAACGTGCGCATGGGCAACTACATGGACGGCATCCGTACCGTCTACGGCCTGCTGACCCGGCCGTTCTGACGGCGGCGCGGTGCCGCGCTCAGTGCCAGAGCCGCTGGGCCAGCAGCAGCATCACCGGCACCGTGACCAGCGCCAGCGCGGTCGAGAGCGCGATGCTGGCGGATACCTCGTCCTGCATCGTGCCGTAGCGCTGGGTGAAGAGGAACACGTTGGCGCCCACCGGCAGGGCCGCGGCGGTGAACATCACCGCCACCGAAAGGCCCGACAGTCCCAGGGCCCATGCCAGTGCGAACAGCAGCAGCGGGTGGGCGATGTTCTTGACCACGGCGATGCCCAGCGCCTCGCGCGCATGGTGGCCGACCTTGGTGTAGGCCAGCGTCACCCCGACCAGCAGCAATGCCATGGGGCCGAGCGCGGTGCCCAGCACCTGCAGCGGCTTGTCGATCACCTCGGGCAGCACGAGGCCCGTCTGGCCGAACAGCAGGCCCGCGAGGATCGGCAGCGGCACCGGGTGCACGATGCCGTTGCGCACCGCCTGCAGCACGGTGTGCAGCACCGGGCGCGGCGCGCTGCGGCCCGAGCGCTGGCTCTCGCGCGCCTCGGCCAGCTCGAACACGACCGTGGCGGCCGTGAGCAGCACCAGCGCATGCAGCGAGATCAGCGTGAAGAGCGTCACCAGCCCTTCCTTGCCGTACACCAGCCCGACCAGCGGAACGCCGATCATGATGTTGTTGCTGAACATGTTGGCGAGGCCCCGGGCCGCCGCGCGCGTGGAAAAACCCGCGAAGGCCATGGTGACGATGAACACCAGGCTCGCCGCCAGGAAGTACAGCGCCACCGGCTCGAAGTTCAGGTCCTGCACCCGCACCGCGCCCATCGTGCGGAACAGCAGTGCCGGCGTGAGCACCAGGAAGACGATGTTCGAGAGGTCCTTGATCGCGGTCGCGCGCACCCAGCCGATGCGGGCCGCGAAGAAGCCGATGGCGATGCAGAGGATGACCGGGACGAGCGAGGCGAAGACGGGGGAATTCACGGGCGGGCGGATGAAGGAAGCGCAAGGCGGCGCGCGGCCCGCAGGCCGGACGGATGGCGGGAAGTGCGACGGCGGATTATCCCGCCGCCTGGCCTGACTGGCCGGCTCCCCTGCAGGTTTTCCGCGCGCAGCTTCGGAGGCCCGGCGCGGCAAGCGGTGTTCGCGGCCCGCACGGCATGCCCGCGCAGGCGCCGGCCACCGAACCTGCAAGAGGCTGCGTCTGCCATCGCCGGTACCGATGCGTATGTTGATCCGGATCAAATGGCAATGCGCGGGCCGCAACGGTAGCGCATGGCGGGTGCCGGGCCCGCTTCTATACTGATTCCGGTATCCATGTACGTCGTTGAGCAAGGACTCACGTGCTGCGGGCAGAAGAAGCTGCAAACAACCGGTTGCTGCGTGGCCTACCCGCGCAGGATCTCGCCCGATGGCTGCCGTACCTGGAAAGGATGGAGTTGCCGGCCGGAACAGCGCTGCAGAAGTCCGGCGAGGCGGTGCGCTACGCCTACTTCCCCTGCACGGCAGTCGTATCGATCCAATACTCCCTGGAAAACGGCTCCACCGCGGAGATCGCCCTCGTGGGACAGGAAGGCATGGTGGGAATCGCCCTGCTGCTGGGGGGCGGGTCCATGACCGGCAATGCCGTCGTACAGAGCGCCGGACAGGCTTTTCGCATCCAGGCGGATGACTTCCGCCGCGATGCCGCGAGTCCGGCAGCGATGCTGCTGCTGCTGCGCTACCTGCAGGCGCTGTGGGCCCAGATGGCGCAAACGGCGATCTGCAACAAGTACCACGTGCTGGAGCAGCAGTTGTGCCGCTGGATGCTGCTGAGCCTGGACCGCCTGCCGGGCAGTTCTCTCGACCTGACTCAGGAGTCCATCGCGGGAATGCTGGGCGTGCGCCGTGAATGCATTACCGAGGCGGCCGCCAAGCTTCAGAGGGCCGGGGTGATCCGCTACACGCGCGGTCACATCGAAATACTCGACCGGCCCGGGCTGGAGCAGCGCTCTTGCGAATGCTACGTCGCGATCCAACGGGAGTACGACCGCCTTCTGCCGCACCGTTGAGCCCCACGGGCCGTGCGGCGGCACTGCGGCATCACTGCGCGGCATGCGGCGAAACGCCGCTGATGGCCCAGGAGTAGAGCGCCACAAACACCATGGCGTCGAACACCGCACCGAAGCAGAGGTAGAGCACCGGCATGTACAACACCGACAGGTGATGAAGAATCCAGGCATGCGCCATGACCTGGTGGGGAATGAACAGTGCGAAGAACGCCAGAATCCAGCATGTGTGGGCCAGTTTCGACCACAGGCTCTCGTTCAGCAGGTAATACCCGGCGGCGAGCATCACCGGAACCGCCACCATCGTCGCGTAACCGATCACCAGCAATTCTTCGCTGTGGCGCGAGATGGTGTAGGGAAACTGCGTCGGAGCGAACACGAAAAAGGCGAGAGCCACTGCCTGCACCACCGCTACGATGCGCAGCGGGTACTTCAGCGGAAGGCTGTCATCGCGCAGCCAGGACGACACCCAGAACATCGCGGCCACGGCCACCGCCGCGCACCCCATGCCGAGAAGGCCCGGCAGGGGCCGGTCGTACGCGCCGGCGGAGAGCGCCATGCCATCGGGCCCCATCCCGCCTTCGAGCGGCACGCGGACGAGCGGAACACCCAGCTCCTTCGACCAGAACAGGATCACTTCCCGCCAGATGTCGAACAGATCGTGCCGCCCCCAGACCAGCAGCGTGCAGAAAATTGCCGGCAAAACGGTCGCCTGGGCGATCAGATACGGGGTGATCCGAAGCGTGCTGATGGCGCGGTGCGGGCGGCGGCGCACCTGCATGCTCCGGTGGCGCAACGGCTCGAAGGTGGCGGCGAACGCCCTGCCATGGGAAGGCGCGGGAACGGGTGCGGAACGGTCGTGCTCGGTAGAAGGCATGGAATGGCCGTGCTCAGAAATCGTGGAAGAGCCCGAAGGTGATGCCCACGCGCCGGTACAGCGGATTGCTGTAGCGGTTCGCGGCCAGCAAAAAGCCCGTGTGCGCGCTGAACCAGTGCCGCCAGGCCAGGCTCGCCTCCCGGCTCCGGAAGTCGACCAGCTGTGTCGCAGGTCCGGTGGCCAGGTAGCCCTCGCCGCCCCACCCCACGCGGGCCGTCACGAGATCGGCCTTGTGGCGGCCCCAAGTCACGGCCAGGAAACGCTGGCGTGTCCTCACGCTGCCGGGAGCGCTTTCGTTGAAGCGCACGCCGCCTTCGGCGATCCAGGGCGACTCGAAGTAGTAGGCGGCTCCCAGCAGCACGCTGCGGTCGGAGTGTCCGTCGGGGGCCTTGTAGTACCCGGCGCCCAGCGTGGCCACGAGCCGCCGGTCGGCGAGGAATTTGCGGTTCAGGGCCAGGTCGACGCGGTAGTCGGGCAGATAGAAAGCACCGTCGCCCGCCCCGACGGTGGCCGAACCATACCAATCCTCGTTGAACGTATAGGTGTCGCCCACTCCGAGGTAGGTGCCGCTCGCCCCGAAGCGCCGGTGGGCGGACAGCTCTCCCTGCAGCACGTGGCCCGGCAGGCTCCAATCTCCGCGCAGCGTCACATCGTGCCAGTCACCGTAGTCGCCGCTCAGGTGCTGCATTCCCGCGCTGACCTGGACGTTGCGGTTGCGCTCTTCGATCTGCAGTGGCGGCGCAGGAATGACGATGTCCTGTCCGGTGGCCGGGGCCTGTGCGCTGCAGGTCGCTGGCGTGGACAGCAGCACCGGCAAGACGAGGGAGAGAGCCAGGAGGTAGTCTGTCTGGTGCATGAGCAGCTCCAAGTTTTTCGTGCGTACGTGCGTCGGCCTGCGGGTGCCTTACCGGCAGGGTGTCTCGGGAGGGGCCATGCGAACGCCCCGGCTACGCAGGATCTGGAACGAGGCCTCGTCGGTGACGGCCCAGCGCTCGGAATGGCGTAGCGGCAGGTTGTGGCGCAGCCAGCAGCGCGCGCCATCCAGATCGTTGCGGCGCAGCGCCAGCACGGCGATGATTCCCCACGGGTAGTCGGTCTGCCCCTGGATGAGCCATTCGCTGCGGTGCTTGCGCATCCAGTCGCGGTAGTACGCGTCTGCAGCGGCAGGCAGCAGCGGGAAGCCCACCAGCAGCGGAAACAGTTGCGCCACATGGTCCGGGTAGAAGGCCGCCTGCTGCGCCCGCTGCTCCAGCTGTGTCGACACCAGGAAGCGGCGGTTCACGGGCTCCCAGAACACGTCGTGGATGGCCTGCGCCAACCGCGTAGGCTCCACGCCGCTCCGATCGCCCGGCGCTTCGCGCACGCGCAGCGACCAGACCTCCAGGTTGTCCATGAACAAACCGTGCAGGTAGACCGGCGACACCATGTAGACCCCGCGCGAGGGCTGGTAGAGGTGGGCCAGCGCTGCCCGGCTGGCCAGCAGACTTCGGCGCAGTACGGGCGACGCGTCCACATGCGCCGGCATGGTCTGCAGCAACATCAGCCACATCGCGAGCAGCGAGTCGTCGGCATCGGCCGTCTTGCAGGGGCGCCAAGAGCCGCCCTCGCGGCAAAACCGGTCGAAGGTGCCGTCGGGCTTTTGCCGGGGTGCCAGCCAGTCCGCGAACCGGGCCGCAGGTCCCGTGATGTCCATCCCGTTGTCGTGCGCCAGCAGCAGGGCCTGCAGCGTGAAGTACGGATCGCTCGCCTGTCCGCCGTGCACGATGGTGATGATGCCGGTGTCGCCACCGTATCCTTGCAGATCGAGCTGTGCCTTGCCGCCCGTCCGGAGCGTGGCCTCTGCCGCAGCGCCGGGCTGCACTGAGGCCACGAGGAGCGCCCCGGCCACGGCGCGCAGGAGGAGGAAGATGGCCTTCATGCGCGTTTCACCATGCCGATCTCATGCGCCCAGAGCGTGCCATGCACGGTGGCGCCCTCCTCGGCCACGATGTAGCGCCCGCTCACGGTCGTCAACGCGTCGTGCAAGCCCACCACGCTGCGCGCACCGAGCAGCACATCGCCCTCGCACACCACCGGCCCCAGCACCAGCGCGCCGAGCTGCAGATCCACGGATTGCTCGCAGGTGATCGCTCCATGCACGACCACGCCTTTGCCGAGCACGATGCCGCGACGGGCCTTGACATCGCCGACGATGGTCGTGAAGGGAGCGACCGTCAGGAAGCCCGTCACCACCAGCGATCCGCGATAGATGCGATGCCCTGGCAAGCTGCAGTCGCCCCGCACCATGTAGAGCGTCGGCGTGCGTTTGACGGCATGCGCGAGCGCGGCGTAGGTCGCGGTGCGCGGGACCGGCCTCCAAGGCATCGAGGGCGCCTCGGCCCTGGTGCACGCACTGCCGCCCAGGCGCACGACCGGGGCATGCAGCCGCTCAAACCAGCAAGGCGCCGACAGCTTCAATGCCTTGCCCGCAGACACGCGGCGCAGTGCCGTGCTGCCATGGCCCAGACGCAACTCTCCATCGGCATGCGCCCAGTCGGCGAGCTTGCTGGAACCTCCCAGCTCGATGTCGCCCGTGGCGTACAGGCTTGAAAACGCGCAGCCGGCGCCGGCCCGCAGGCTGCCGTCCACGTACACGGGCTGGAACGCGAGGATGGAGGCGTCGGTCGCCACGTCACCGCAGACCAGCAGGCGCGCGCGTGCCGCGCCCCAGGCGACGGGAGGTGCGTCCGGGGCGATGAGGTCGAACTCTTCGTCGCCGGAAGGTTCGACGCGGCCGAGTCGCGCCTGCGCATCGGCATGCAGGCGTCTGGCGAAGTGGTCGATGTCGGCCGTGTGCTTGGGAGGCACCGGCAACGCTGCGCTGTCGGTGGGGCGGCGCCACTCGCGGATGGCGGGCACGAATGGCAGTGCGAACAACGCCGCGCACAGCATGGTGAAAACCAGCAGGAGCGAATGATGGTCAGGCATTTCCCACCTCTTTGCGATAACGGACCGTCTTGTCCCACACCAGTTCGCGCCGGAACACCGCATCCATGAACAGGCTGCCCACGGCGCTGGAGATGGCGAACAGGCTCACCAGGAAGCCGAGGATGTTGAGTGGCAACAGCCGGAGGCGGTGGCGGTTGCCATCGAGCAGCACCGCGATGACGATTTCGAAGAACGCGGCGAAGTTGCCGAGCGTTCCGTAGACCATCAGCGCGAACAGGGGAATCAGTTGCGAGAGCAGCGATCCCGCACTGAGGAAATACAGTCCCAGCGCCAGGCACCAGCCCCCCAGCATGAGGAGCGGGATCACGAAGACGAGGAGCAGCAGCAGACCGTCCACGCGCTGCCTCCAGGTCAGATAGGGGCTGCGCGCGAACTTCCACCAGTGCCGCGCGAGCACCTGGTTGTGCCCTTTGGCCCAGCGCTTGACCTGCTTGATGCGCACGCGCCAGTCCTCAGGCACTTCCTCGTAGCATTCCGAGCGGTTGGTGTAGGCCGTCTTCCAGCCGCTCAGCATCAGCCGGTAGGTGATGTCGGTGTCCTCGGCCAGCGTATCGTCGTGCCAGCCGCCTATCGCCTCCACCGCCGACATGCGCACCCCGCCGACGGTGCCGCCGTATTGCGGCACGAGGTTCAAGTTCATGCGTGCCTGCTGGTCGACCTGGTAGCCGGCCGAGCGTTCCAGGTCCAGCAGCCGCGTCAGCAAGTTGGAGCCGCTGTTGACCGGCACGACGCGGCCCATCACCGCGCCCACCTCCGGGTCGAAGAACGGCGCGACCAGTTGCTTGAGCAAGCCGCGCCCCGGGACGTAATCGGCATCGAAGATGATCGCGATGTCACCGTCCGCAAGGCGCAGTGCGTCCTTGAGCGCCGCCGACTTGCCCGGCTTGCCGCCCGTGCGGTGAAAGGGCGAGAGCCGGCCCGGGTAGCGCTCGTGGTAGCTGTCGATGATCCGCGCCGTTGCATCGGTGGAACGGTCGTTCACCGGGATGATCGTCATGCGGTCCGCAGGGTAATCGGTGTCCAGCAGCGCCTCGATGCAGCCGGCTATCACCTTTTCCTCATTGTGTGCGGCGATGAACACCGTGATCACCGGCCACTGCGCCACGGCGATGTCCAGGTACGGATGCCGCTGCGCCCCGACCAGGCGGTTGATGGTGAAGATGAAGTGCCGTATGCCGTACACCACCATGAACGCCACCACCACCATCAGCAGGCAGGCCATGGTCGCGGCCACCGGCTGCGCCGAGAAGGAGGGAAGAAGTCCGGGCGTCTGCATGTCAGGCCGCCAGGGTGATGGGCATGGCGGGAAACAGCTGGCGCTCCAGCGCCTCGATGATGCGTCTGCAGGCCTGGCCATCCCCGAACGGGTTTTGCACGGGCGCCATGCGCCGGTGCGCCGGCGGATCCGCCAGCAGCCGGATCACGTTCGAGACGATGGCGGCATAGGACGAGCCGATGAGCAGCGCGCAGCCCGCCTGCACGGCTTCCGGGCGCTCCGTTTCGTCGCGCAGCACCAGTACGGGCACGCCGAACGTCGGAGCCTCTTCCTGGAGCCCCCCGGAATCGGTCAGCAGCACCCACGCGTCGGCCAGCGCCTGCTGCATCTCCACATAGCCCAGCGGATCGCACAGCTCGACGTTTCCGATGCGGCCCAGCAGATCCTGCACGGGCTCGCGCACCAGGGGATTGCGGTGCACCGGAAACAGCACCTTCAGTTCGGGATGCTGCCGCGCCAGATCGGCGACGGCGTGGCAGAGGTCGAGCACGCCGTCGCCCCAGCTCTCGCGCCGGTGGAAGGTGATGAGCAGGTGCCCCCGACCCGTGGCGCGGCGCTGCACGCCGTGTCGGTGGCAGGCCCAGTGCTGGGCATCCACCACCGTGTTGCCGGTGAGGTGGACGCTGTCGTCCGCGATGCCCTCCGCCTGCAGCGCGAGGCGCGCACGCGCCGTGGGCGGGAAGTGGAACCGGCTGAGCCGGCTGATCATCTGCCGCAGGCCCTCCTCCGGGAACGGCCGCGCCAGGTTGTAGGTGCGCAATCCCGCCTCTACATGGGCCACCGGGATCCCGCGGTAGAAGGCCGCCAGCGCCCCGACGAAGGCCGATTCGGTGTCTCCCTGCACGATCACGAGAGAGAAGGCATGCAGCTCCAGCACCCGGTCGATCTGGCGACGGCAGCCAGCGCTGAATTCCAGCAATGTGCTGCCTTCGCGCTGCAGGACGAAGTCCGGGCGGACCGCGAAGCAATCCAGCATCTGGTGGGCCATTTCATCGTGCTGCCCGGTATGCAGCCAGCGCACGCGTGCCCAGGAGCGCGCATTCAGCGCGTGGTAGAGCGGCGCCAGCTTGACGATCTCGGGTCGGGTACCGGAGACGATGAGCACGTTCTGGACGACGAACTCCCGGAACGGGGCGGACTGGCTGGCGACATGGATGCCGGAGACATGGCTCGCGGGTTGCGGTGCGGACGCGCCGGCGTGCAGGCACAGTGGCTCTCTATCGGGTTGCATGGTTTTCCTCCCTTTCTGTAAGACACGGTTCGATTCTGGAAACCGACGGCTGCGGGGTCTGTTCGCTGCCCCACACAGCGCCGTCGGTCGTCGTGCGGGGGCGTGCCGCGGGCTGTCAGGGCACGAAAGCGGGGTTGCGCAGCGCGTCGAACTGCGCATGCGCCACGGGGTTGCACTTCACCAGCCAGACGGAGCCGCCATCCGCCACGGTGGCCGTATCGGGCAGCGAAACGGTGGGGCGCAGGTAGCGTGCCTTGGGCAGCATCCACACCATGCCGGAGAGCGTGGAAGGATGCGTGGCCGCGAAGCGTGTGGTCTTGCCGTCGGCGAGCAGGGTCTGCGTCCAGCGCACCCGATCGCGCGCCGCCATGAAGTCCGCCAGCTGCGGCATGGTGTACCAGCGGAACTTCGCGCCCTGGGTCTGCCCGTAGGCGAGCAGGTCCTTCAACACGTCGTTCCACTGGTTCGCTCCCGGCGGATGCGCATACACCATGCGGCTCGTGTTGTATCGGACCGAGAAGTCCACCAGGTCGTGGTACCAGGCTTTCACGTCGGCTTTCGGCACGCCGTAGTCCTGCCACTCCTCGAACGTGGCGTACGTGCCCTGGGGCGTCACGGGGAACACCCAGAGCGCCGGGTTGCGCAGGGCCCCGTCGCGGTAGTGCCGCGTGGCACCCAGCCCCGTGTGCCCGCCGAAATAGGCCGCGACCACGCCCTGCGATTCCAGCCAGTCCATGGCCCACCGCGGGTTGTTGCCCTGCGGTGCCGAGTAGCCGCGCATCGGCCGCCCCACTGCGGCATCCACGGCCTCCTTGTTCTGCACGAGGTACGGCCGGAACGTCGACGCGTTGTCTTCCGTGGCATTCAGTCCGTAGTAGTCATGGATCCACCCACCGTGCGAACCGATGGAGTGCCCGCGCGCGTCCAGGCGCCGCAGCAACTGCTGAGCGACGGGATTGGCGTTCAGGTTCCAGCCCAGGCCGTCGCCCGGCACGATGGTGTCCGGGCCGGCCGTCATCTCCACGGAGAACGGGCCACTCGAAAAGACGCCTGCAGTTTCGAGCGCGAGAGAGGGTTGCTGCGCCGCCATCGAATCCAGATGCCAGTCGAGCGTCATCCCGGCCACTCCGTCCGGCACGGCGGAGAGCCGCGCGTCCTGCACCACGTATTCCATGAAGTAGCGCAGGAACCCATGCATGGGCAGTGCATCGGTGCACCCTTTCAGGTAACCCAGCGGCAGGTTCACGAACAGCACCTTGCCCGCGCCGACGGACTGCAGGCCCGCCACGAGCCCGAAGGAAGGTGAAATCGCCAGCGGCGTGCCCGTGTAAGTGCCCGTCGTCACGTAGGTCGGATAGATCAGGTGGCCCAGCAGATAGCCGTGGTACGCCTCGAGCACGTCTTGCGACGCGGCTTTCGGCGCGCCGTCGGGGCCCGGGGAGGTATCGGTGGCCGCCGCCGCAGCGGACAGCGTGTGGCGGGCGAGCGCGTCCCCCTGAATCCGGACGGATGAAGGTGGCAGAGCACCCTTGATCGCCTTGCCGAAATCCACCGTGACCGTCCGTGCGCGAACGACGCCGGCCGCTGCGCGCTGCCGGTCTCGCAGCGAATAGGAAGGCAGCGTCTGGAACTGCTGCGGATCGAACCCCCGCAATCCTCCTGGATCGCCGGGACTGACCGGCAGGTACAGCGCCTCTCCGGCAGCCAGGCCGGCCGCCCCCATCAACCCTGCGCCCGCCGCCATGGCCGGCTCCAGCCTCTGCTTTGCCGCCTTCGTTCCGGCCGGTCCCACCGAGGACTGCGGCAGGTTGTAGGGCATCGATTTCCCCGGCGGCACGAGCAGTTCGCGCAAAGTGCTCCGCATGGCCGCCACCGGGCCCAGCCCGACCGTGCGGTCCAGCAGCGAGTCGTACAGCACGTAGTCCACACCGGCCAGATCGCTGAGCCGCGATTTGGGTATGGGGTATACGGGCTGGCCAAGGCCATTGAGCGTGAGCGCTCCGAAGTCGTAAGACAACAGGGCCCGCCCTCCGGCCGTCACGTAGCCGCGCACGGCCGCCAGCAGTGCATCGGAAGCGATCACGTGCAACTGGTCGGGCAGCACCAGCCCGGCGTACCGGAGCGACCGGGCCGGCGCCATGGAGAGGAACTGCGCATCCGTGATCACCGCGATGCGTGTGCCCGTCTCCGAGGCGGCATCCACCCAGGCCGATACGCGCGGATCGGAAACAGGCTGATCGTCGGGCAGCAACAGCATCAACAGGCCCGGATCTTCCACGCCGCCATTGAACGGATCGGCGGCGGGCGCGTCTCCCGCAGGCGCTGCATGAAGGGACGGCTGCGCGGCCGGTGGAGCAGTGGCCGGCGTTCCCGACAGACCGGATCCGGTGGCTGCATCGTCAGCCGAAGGCCGTGCCGAAGAAGGCAGGCGCACCGCCTGGATCCGAGGGGCCAGGACGCCTTCGGAGGGCGGAGAGACCGCGCCCCCGGAGCCCGTGGCCGTGGTTTGAAGTGACGGCGTCTCCGTGCCGCCGCTTCCTCCGCATGCGGACAGCAGCGCCAGGATGCCGGCACACAGCCATTTTCCCGCATCGGCCTTGCACGGCCGGTCGGCGGGGGTCGACAAAAGTTTCCGCGAGAAAGACATGGGTCCCACCCTTCCGTGATGAAAGTGGGCCCATTGGACGGGCAGACCTGCGGCGCGTCTGTTCGCTTCCGCACGTTGCCGTGGAAAGCGCGCGGTACATCCTGCGTGCGGTGCCGCACGGAACGGCGGCAGCACATGGGCTAGAAAACCGGGGCGCGGCATCGCCGCGAGGAGAGGTTCCGAGATGCACGAAGAGATGGCCCCCGACGCACCGGCGGCGACCGAGTCGCAGCCAGTGCACACCGCCGAGCATCTGCAGGCCGCACTGACACGTGCGCTCGAGCAGATTCAGGAGCTCGAGAAAGAGAAGCGCGAACTTTTGCAGGCGGCCAACCACGCACGCTGGTTGCAGGCCTTGTGAAGAACGCACCTCCAGGAACTGGCGCAGGCTGGGCCACGCCTATGTTCGCTATCGAACAGAACGCCACGAAAACTCTACCTATAGTGGCTTTGCATCCTCAAATCTCATAACAAAGGAATGCGCATGCCGATGCAGGTTCCCGAGGTATCACGCAACGCGCTGGTGGGAGCGCTTGACGAAACCGATTTGCAACGATGGCTTCCCTTCATGGAGCGAGTGACTCTCCCCGCAGGAGAAGTCCTTTCCGACGAAGGCGTGAAGACCCGCCATGTCTACTTCCCGCTGACCGCCATCGTCTCGAAGCTGCACATGATGGAGGACGGATCGTCCGCAGAGATCGCAGTCATCGGCAACGAGGGCCTGGTGGGCATGTCCGTGGTGTTGGGAGGAGCCGTCAGCGCCATACGTGCAGTGGTGCTGACCCGGGGAGAGGCCATACGCATCCCCACGGACTTCCTCCGGCAGGAGTTGGGCAGCCCGCACATCCAGCGGCTGCTGCTGCGTTTCATATACGCGCTGATCTCTCAGATGTCGCACACGGCGGCGTGCAACCGGCACCATGTGCTGGACCAGCAACTGTGCCGCTGGCTGCTGCTGCGACTTGACCGGGCATCGGGCAACGACCTCTGGATGACGCAGGAGCTGATGGCCACGATGCTGGGTGTGCGGCGCGAAGGCGTGACCGAGGCCGCCATGAAGCTGCAAAGGGCAGGATTGATCCGCTATGCCAGGGGACGGATAGAAATCGTCGACCGCGCCGGGCTGGAAAAGCGATCCTGCGAGTGCTACTACGCCGTCAAGAAGACCTACGACAGCCTGCTGCCGTCACACGCCTTCTCGCCTCTCTATCCTGCGGCGTACCGCCCGCACCAGGTACTGGTCACGGCACTCGCCCGCGATCGCCCCCCAGGCGGGGCACAGCACGCCCGGAGCGAAGCGGCCCCTCCCCCGCCCGCCGACCAGCGGCCCTCTGCGGAGTTCGCGAGCCCGCCGGAGCAGAACCACATCCGCGTGCCGCGGGTACCGGACGGCCTGCCGAGCGAAGCTGTCAAGGAGCCCTTCCCCGGCATCGTGCCCCACCTGGCTTTCTGCGCACCACTGCAGCAGCATTCCGGCAAGGCGTGATACCGCCTCCGGCCGTCAGAAGTTCACCTTCACCCCGACCTTCAGGCTACGCCCCGGCAGCGGCGCCTTCGGAAAGGCCGTCGTCGTCAGGATCGACGTCGGGCTGTAGGCCCGCCTGTCGGTGATATTGTCCAGCCGCGCGTACCAGAGCGCATTGCTGCGCGTGGCACCGAACTGCCACTGCGTGCGGTAGCCCAGCGATGCGTTCCAGAGCGTGTAGGCGCCTGTGGCGCGGGTACCGTCGTCGGGCACGCGGTTTTGCGCGGCCACGTAGTCCACGCCGAGCCCGGCGCGCCAGGGGCCGCTCGCCCACAGCAGGGTGCTGCCCAGGCGGAAGGGTGCGATGCGCGGCAGCGGCTGGCCGGTGTCGCGGTTGGTGGCGCGCACGATGTCGCCGCGCAGTTGCAGGTCCAGCGTGGAGGCGTCGCCGAGCATGCGCGACGACTGCGCCAGCAGGCCGCTCTGGCCCACGAGGCGCACGCTGCCGCTGGCCTCCAGTCCGTGGAAGCGCGCGCGCACGCCCTGGTAGCGGTATTCGGGCAGCGCGCCGTCCGTGCCGGCGGGCACCGGGTCGCCCTCTTCCGAGCGCAGCACGCCGGTGGGCGCGAGGCCGATGTAGTTGCTGAACTGGCTCACGAAGGCCGTGGCGGCGAAGCGGTTCGGGCCGCTCTTCCAGGCCGCGCCCACGTCCACGCTGGTCGCCTTCTCCAGGCCGAGGGTGGGATCGCCCGTCTCCCACGCGGCGGTGGCCACGTGCGGGCCGTTGGCGAACAGCTCGTAGTCCTTCGGTGCGCGCTGGGTGTACGAGAGGTTGGACGTCAGCTGCCACGCGGGCGTGAGGTTGACGAGCGCGCCCACCGCGGCGCTGTGCGGATGGAAGTCGCGTTGGCCGACGGCGAAGCGGTCGATGTCCGAGCTGCCGAAGGATTCGACCGTGTCGCGCTCGGTGCGGGCGCCGAAGGTCAGCTTGCCCCAGTCCATGCCCAGCTCTTCATGCACGAAGAGCGCGGTGCTGCGGCTGCGGCTGCGCGGCGCGAACGCCTCTTCGCCCTCGGCCGAGAAACGGGAAGATTCGGCCTGCAGCCCGACCACGCCCTGCAGCCGGCCGAGGGGTGCATGCTTCGCCTCGACGCGCAGGTCGTTGCCGCGGTTGCGGAACGTGGTGCCGGGTTCGCCGCCCTCGTATTCGGTATGCCGGTAGTCGGTGTGGCTGGCCTGCACGCGCACGCTCTCCAGCGGGCCGGCGCCGAAGCGCCACATGCCGTCCAGCGCGTAGCGGTTGGAGCGCATGCCGATGGTCACGTCGTCCTCGGCGACGGTGCCGTAGTCGCTGCGGTAGGTGCTGGCGGAGAGGCCCAGGTAGCCGCGGTCGAGGAAGGCCGTGCCGCCGACGGCGCCGCCGCGCGTATGGCTGGCGGAGTTGCAGATGCGCCGCGCGAGGCCGGGCGATCCGGGCTTCTCGCAGCCCAGCTCGATCGGCACGCGCACGTCGTCGGTGTCGCGGTCGAACACGTCGGCATGCAGCGCGAAGCGGTCGTTGCCGCCTTCCACCATCGCGGCGCCCGCACGTTCGCGGTTGCCGGTGGCGGCCGAGGCCTCGGCCTTGCCGTCCACGCCATTCAGCGGCTCGCGCGGAATGCGGTTGTCGATCACGTTCACCACCCCGCCGACGGCGCTGCCGCCATAGAGCAGCGCGGCCGGGCCGCGCAGCACCTCGATGCGCTCGGTGGTCAGGGCCTCGGTGGGCACGGCATGGTCGAAGCTCAGCGCCGACGCATCCAGCGTGGCGCCGCTGTTCTGCAGCACGCGGATGCGATCGCCGTCCAGCCCGCGGATGATGGGCCGGCTGGCGTTGGGGCCGAAGTACGTGCTGCTCACGCCGGGCAGGCCGTCCAGCGTCTGGCCCAGGGTGGATTCGGTGCGCAGCGTGAGCTCGTCGCCCGATAGCTGGGCGGCGGGCACGACCACCGCGTCGGTGCCCAGCGGGTTGCCGGTCACGGTCACCTCCGGCAGGCGGGCGCGTGCGGTAGCGGGGTCATCGACGGCCGCCGTCTGCGCCTGGGCGCCGGAGGCCACCAGCAGCAGCACGGCGCAGGCGAGCGGATGCAGCGCAGCGCGCGCCGGACGGCCAGGCCGGGTCGATCGGAAGCAAGAAGAGGAATGGGAGTTCATGGCAGGAAACGGGAGATAGGAGGGATGGTGGCGACGCCGGACGCCCGCGCGGCATCTGCACACGCGGCGGCGGTACGGCCGGCACATGCACCGGGGGCGCAGGAAGGCGCCCGGCACATGCTGCGGTCGACAAAAAAGGAAGAAAAAGCGCAGCGCCGGATGCCTGCGGACCGCCATGCCGCCTGTGCGGCAATGGAAGCGCGGGAGGGGCTGCTACGCCGCAGTAGACACGGCGGCAGGCGGTGCGCGCGCCAGGCTGGTGCGCGGTGGGCGGGCACCGATGCCCGTGGCAGGCAGGCCGCGCGGTGCGGGAGCCGCGGCCGGAGCGGCTGCCGGCCAGAGCGCGGGCAGCAGCGCCGCGCCGAACAGCGAATGGTCCAGCAGCGTGCAGTCGCTGCCGGCATGTCCGGCGAACAGCGCCTCCAGCATGCCGGGCGGATGGGAATGCGCCGGGGCGCTGGCCGCATCCGGGCCCACCCCGTGGCGTGTGCCGTGCGTGTGCCCCGGGGCCTGCACCGGGCCTGCAAGCTGCCCGTGCGCCGCCGGCCCATGCACCAGTTGGTGCATGCGGCCCAATGCCGGCGCCAGCATCACGGCCAGCGCCAGAACCCATCCCATCCACAGCGCGAGCGCGCGTGGACGTGCCTGCCGCGCACCGGGCGGGCCATAGGCGCCCGTGGCGCCGCGGGAGGCAGCGGCAGCCCGGGTCACTTCACGGGCTCGGCGTTGACCATGCGGTAGAAAAGCCCGTACTCGTCATTGCCCAGCAGCTTGAATTCGCCCTCCACCACGATGGGTTCCAGCGAATACGGCACGCCCACCGAGGCCTTGACCTCCACCATGCTCTCCGGCCCGCCGGGAATGCAGAACGCGCAGGTGAGCGGCACGGAGGTCAGCAGGAAATGCCGCTGCAGCGGGCGCGTGTCCATCGGCACCATGAAGCCCTGGATGCGCTGCACCTTGCCGTCCAGCGCCTTCTGCTCGGCATTGAACACGGGTGCGATGCGCGTCTTCAAGGTCTTCTTGGTGAGGCCCGTCAACGTGGACCAGGGCACCACGTCTTCGCGGCGCGGGAGGGGCTTGATCGGGCTCTGAGGACTGTGATAGCCCGCACCGCTGCCGGGTGGCAACCCGCCCGCGCCGGGAGGACCGCCCAGCGGAGACGAAAGCGGCGGTTGCGGCTGAGACGTACCCGCCGCCGAGGACGCACCCGCCCACGCCATGGCACAGGCAATCGTTCCGGCAAGGACGAGGGGAGTGTGTTTCATGCAGCGAATCAACTTTCGGGCGATGCCATTTTCCACGATGCGGCTGTTCCATGACAGCACCGCTGCAGAGCAAGCCTCAGACGCGGCGCTGGAAGCCTTCAAGGCCTTTACCGTCCGATGGCCGCGCAGCCGCTCAGAGGGGTGACTCTTCCTAGTGCTGGTGCTTCATTCCGCAGTACTTGCCGATGGCCAGCCCCTTGCACGCGGCCTGCAGTTCCTTCACGCATTGGTCGTGGCCCTTGCCCGATTCCAGGCACTTGGCCGCGGCCTCGTGCGCGGCGGCCATGGCGCGGTGGCGCTGCACGTCGGCCTGGATTTCCTTGTCGCCGTGGGCATGTGGCTCCTTCGCGTCCTGGGCATGGGCGGCTGCGAAGGCGCCCAGTGCCAGCAGCGGGGCACAGGCCAGGGAGACGATGGATCGGACGAGGGGATGGCGCATGGTGTGGTTCCTTTCGAAAAGCGGGAGGACGGAAACGGAAACGGGCAATGGACGGAACCGGATGGCGAACCCTCGGTGCCGCATCGGTGACGCTCTCTGCAGGCCGGCATTCATGGACGCCCCAGCAGTTCGGCCACGTCCACCCGGTAGGCCTGGATCGCCGGCAGCAGCGCCGCGATCAGGGCCAGGCCCACGGCCAGGCCGGGAACGGCCCATTCGCCCGGCAACCAAAGCGCGCCGGTCACCGGCATGGCGTTCTGCGCGGCGAGCAGGCGCCCCACGCCCTCGGCGAGCAGGTGCCCCACCGCCAGGCCGAGCAACGAGGCCAGCAGCGCGAGCCACAGCGCCTCGAACAGCAGCAGGCCGCCCACGCGCGCGGGCGGCGCGCCCAGCATGCGCAGCATGGCGAGGTCCGCACGGCGCTCGCGCACCGCGTTCCACAACGCGATGAACACGCTCAGCGCCGCCACGCCCAGCAGCACGCCGCCGAAGGCGCGCAGCACGTCGGCACCCACGCCCAGCAGGCGGGCCAGCCGGGTGATCTCCACGGCGGGCACCGCGGCCTGCAGGGGGGTGGTGGTATTGATAGCGCGCGGCAGCGTCACCGCGGCGAGCGGGCTGCGCCAGCGCACCAGCGCCAGCGTGATCTCGCGCTCCTGGCGCAGCACCGCGAGGTCTTCCGGATCGTCCGCCTGCGCGGATTCGTGCACCTGCCATACCGATTCGGTGGCGGTGAGCACCAGCCGGTCGAGCACGCAGCCGCAGGGCGCGAGCACGCCCGTCACCCGGTAGGGATGGCCGCCATGCTCCTCGCCGCCCGGCGCGAGGCCGTGCGTTCCGAAGAACGTGCGCCCGAGCAGCCCTTGCGCACCGCCCGCGGGATGCCCGTCGCCGCCGGGCCCGCGTGCCGCGCGCTGCATGGCATCGGCCACCGTGGCGCCCAGCACCGCCTCCATGGGCGCATTCCAGAGCTGCCCCGCCGCCAGCTCCGCGCCATAGTGGGCCGGGTATTCGTGCGTGGTGCCCACGATGCGGTGGCCCGCGAAACTGTCGCCCAGGCTGATCGGGATCGTCTGGGCCACGAGCGGGTTGCGCCGCAGGGTGTCGAAATCCTCCAGCGCGATGTTGCCCGGCGGCACGTCGATGTGGAACACACCTGCGAGGATCAGCTGCAGCGGGCTGCCCTTGGCCCCCACCACCAGGTCGATGCCCTGCACGTCGCGCTCGAATCCGCGGTCCACCTGGGTGGCCACGAGCAGCACCAGCGTCACCGCCGCCAGCCCGAGCGTGAGCAGCAACAGGTTCAGCGCCGACGTGAGCGGGCGAGACCACAGATAGCGCCATGCCAGCCGGGGCAGGCTCCCTGCGCGGGCGATCGCTGGGTTCATCGCTGGCCACTCCCACCAGAAAAGGCGGTGCTCTGGGACCCCAGGTTGCCGGCGCCCAGGACCATCGACACCGTCCCGGACCGTGCGGAAAGGGCTTCCACCGCGCGCCGGTCATGGGTGGCGACGACCAGGGTGGCCGCGCACTCCGCGGCGCACGCCATCAGCAGCGCCAGCGCGGCCTGCGCGGCACCGTCATCGAGGCTGGCGGTGGGCTCGTCGGCCAGCAGCACGCGCGGCGACAGCAGCACCGCCCGGGCCAGCGCCACGCGCTGGGCCTGTCCGCCGGAGAGTTCGTGCGGCCGGCGCGCGGCCAGCGCGCCCAGGTCCAGCCGGCCCAGCGCCATGGCGATCGCTCGGTCGTCGCGCGGCAGGCCGGCGGCGAAGAACGGCAGCGCGAGGTTTTCCGCGACCGACAGCGCCGGCGACAGGTGCAGCGCCTGCGGCAGAAAGCCGAGGTGGCGAGCGCGCCAGACGTCGCGCGCGGCACGCGGCAATGACCCCGACCCGGACAGCGCCTGATCGGCCACCACCAAAGTGCCTTCGGTAGCCGTGCGCAGCCCGGCGGCGAGCGCCAGCCAGGTGGACTTGCCGGAGCCCGAAGGCCCGCGCAGCAGCAGGCAGCCGCCCTGCGGCAGGTCGGTATCGGGAAAACGCAGGGGAGCGGCGCCGGCGTGCGAGAACGCCAGCGCATGGGATCTGATCATCCGCCCGGCACCCCGCCCTGCACGCAATGTGCGCAGCGGCCCTGCACGGCGATGTCCGCGGCAAGCTCCTCGTGCCCTGCCGCCGCCAGGGCCTGCAGCACGCGCCGCATCGCGGCGCGCAGGGGCGCCGCGCCGTCGGCGATGCGGATCTGCCGGTGGCAATCGGTGCATTCGAAACGGGGTGTCCAGCGCTCGGCGGGCGTGCCGGCCAGCGTGTAGCGCGTCACGCGCTGCCCATCCACGTGCCGTTCCAGCAGGCCGGCCACCGCCAGCCGGTCCAACAGGCGGTAGACGGTGACGCGGTTGGCGGGCACGCCCCGGCGCTCCAGCGCAGCCACCACCTCGGTGCCGGACCGCGCGGCCGACGGATCGGATTCCATGAGCGCGAGCACCGCACGGGTCGCGCGCGTGGAGCGCAGGCCCTGGGGAAGCGCGCGGTCCGCCGCGGCAGGTGCACCGGACGCACCTGCCGGCGTGGATGACGGCACCGGGCGGGACGAACGCGGGGAACGGACGGAAGCAGGCATGGCGGGTTCACGCGCCCTGCCCTTTCCCAGATCGACCGGGCCGGTGGCCGGATGGCGAAAGGAGGTGGGGTGCGCGTTGGTTAATGCAATCGGGTTGCATTATGCACCTGCACCTCCGCTCCTCATTCGGGCTTCAGATAGCGCGAAAAGGTCTTTCGGAACTTCTCGACCTTGGGGCCGACGACGAAAGCGCAGTAGCCCTGCTCCGGATGCTGCAGGTAGTAGTCCTGGTGGTAGTCCTCGGCGGGCCAGTAGGACTCCAGCGGCTCGACCTCCGTCACGACCGGCGCGCCGAACAGGCGATCCTGCGTCATCTGCCGGACCATCGATTCGGCAAGCGCCTGCTGTTCGGGCGTGCTGGTGTAGATGCCGCTGCGGTACTGCGGCCCCACGTCGTTGCCCTGCCGGTTGGGCGTGGTCGGATCGTGCGTGGCGAAGAAGATTTCCAGGATCTCGCGCAGGCCGATCACGGCCGGATCGAAGGTGAGGCGCACGACCTCCGCATGGCCCGTGGTGCCCGAGCAGACCTGCTCGTAGGTGGGCCGGGCCACGTGGCCGTTGGCATAGCCGCTCTCGACGTCGGTGACGCCGCGCACCCGGTCGAAGACCGCTTCGGTGCACCAGAAGCAGCCACCGCCCAAGGTGATGGTTTCTGAACCCATGGAAAACCTCGCTGTGAAGAAAACGATACGGTAGAGGCACCGAGGCGCCGCGCATGTGGGAATTGTCCGCGCTGGCGCGTTGACTCCGTCGCACGGGGTCGCTACATTACTAACCAGTCAGTCATTAATTATGGTGTCCGCCCTCCCCGTTCCTCCTCCTTCCGCGTCGCCTGCGCCCGCGACCGCGCCTTCGCCCCGGCGTGCGCGGCGCAAGGATGCACGCCCCGGCGAGCTGATCGACGCGGCGCTCGATCTGTTCGTGGAGAAGGGCTATGCCGCCACGAAGGTGGACGAGGTGGCCGCACGCGCGGGGGTATCCAAAGGCACGCTGTTCCTGTACTTCCCCAGCAAGGAAGACCTGTTCAAGGAGGTGGTGCGCCACAACATGGGCCGCCATTTCGCGGAATGGGACGTGGAGATCGAGCAGTACCCGCACGGTACGTCCGAGCTGCTGCGCCACGCGTACGACCTCTGGTGGACCCACATCGGCTCGACCAAGGCGTCGGGCCTGTCCAAGCTGATCCTGAGCGAGGCGCACAACTTCCCCGACATCGCGGCGTTCTACCGCGCCGAGGTCGTCCTGCCGAGCAACCGGCTGATCCGGCGCATCCTCGAGCGCGGCGTGGCGCGCGGCGAATTCCGCCCGCTCGACCTGGACTGCGCCGTGCAGGTCGTCGTCGCCCCGCTGGTGTTCATGATGATGTGGCGCCACTCCGGCGTCTGCATGCCCGAGTCGCAGGACGTGACCCCGCAGCGCTTCATCGACGCGCAGCTCGACAACCTGCTGGCGGGCTTTTGCGTGCGCCCGGCCTAGAATCGTGGGTTTGTCCCGACCTGACCCCCGTGCACCGGAGAAATCCCCCATGACCCTTCCCTACAACACGACTGCCGACGCGAGCGATCCCGTGACCCTGGCCCGCTACAACATGATCGAGCAGCAGATCCGCCCCTGGAACGTGCTCGACACCGACGTGCTGGACCTGCTGAACGTCGTGCGCCGCGAGGATTTCGTGCCGGTCGCCTACCGCGGCATGGCCTTCATGGACATGGAGATCCCGCTAAACCCGTCCGCCGAGGAAGCCCAGCGCCTCGGGCAGTGCATGCTGGCGCCGCGCGTGGAAGCCCGCCTGCTGCAGGACCTGCAGGTGCGCCCGACCGACCGCGTGCTGGAGATCGGCACCGGTTCCGGCTACATGGCCGCCCTGCTCGCGCACCGCGCGGAGCACGTGGTCAGCCTGGAGATCGTGCCCGACCTTGTGGAGTTCGCGCGCGAGAACCTGCTGAGCGCCGGCGTCGACAACGTGGTCGTGCGCCAGGGCGACGGTGCGCGCGACGCGATCGCCGACGGCCCGTTCGACGTGATCGTGCTGAGCGGATCGGTGCATGAAGTGCCCCAGAACCTGCTTTCCCTGCTGCGCGAAGGCGGCCGCCTGGCCGCGATCACCGGCGACGAGCCCGTGATGCGCGCCACCTTCGTGCGCCGCGCGGGCGACCGCTTCGTCGCCAGCACCCCCTGGGACACCAACGCGGCGCGCCTGCTGAACTTCCCGGAGCGTCCGCGCTTCACGTTCTGAGCGGCGCGAGCGTCCCCTCTCTTGTTTCCTGACACAGGACTCCCTTCCATGATCGACCACGTACGTCCCGCCCAGCTCGACGAATGGTTCTCCGCCCAGGCCGGCGGCGGCCGCCCCCTGGTGCTGGACGTGCGCGAGCCGTGGGAATTGCAGACCGCCAGCGTGCGCGCGGCGGAAGGCGGCGGCTTCGACGTCGCGGCCATTCCCATGGGCGAAATCCCCGCCCGGCTCGAAGAACTGGAAGCGGAGCGCCCCGTCGCCTGCCTGTGCCACCACGGCATGCGCAGCCTGCGCGTGGCGGCCTTCCTCGAACAGCACGGACTTCAGCGGCTGGCCAACATCTCGGGCGGCATCGACGCCTGGTCGCACGAGCGCGACCCCGGGGTGCCCCGCTACTGACATCGCCGGGCCGGCCGACGCACGCCCGCTTCCCTCAGGGAGCCGGGCGGGAATGCTGCCGCCCGTCGGAATCCGATCACAGGTTCAATTGCCAGGAAAGAGACGCTTGTCCGCCATGACCTTCCTCCTTTCACCCTCCTTCCGCTGCGCGTTTGCCGCCCGCGCACTGCGGCTCGCGCTTCCCGTGGCGTCCGCGCTGTGGGCCGCTTCTCCGGCGTCGGCGCAGAGCCTGCCGGCGCTCTACGACCTCGCGCAGGGGTACGACGCACCCCTGCAGTCCGCGCTGGCCGAAGCCCGTGCCGCGGTGAGCCGCGCCGAGCAGGCGCGCGCGGGCCTGCTGCCGAGCGCGGGCCTGTCGGCCGGCGCGTCGTACACGCGCACCGACGTGAACCGCCCGCCGGTCGACCTCTCCACGCCCCAGCAGACCGCGGGCATCACGGCGTCGCAGCCGCTCTACCGGCCCGCCAACCGGATCGCCTTCGAGCAGGGCCAGCGCGGCGTGGACATCGCCCAGGCCCGCCTGGAAGCCGCGCAGCAGGACCTGATCGTGCGGCTGTCGCAGGCGTATTTCGACGTGCTGGCGGCGCGCGACACGCTGGAGACCCTGCGCGCGCAGAAGGCGGCCGTGTCGGAGCAGCGCGCCTCGGCGCAGCGCAATTTCGAAGTCGGCAATGCCACCATCACGGACTCGCGCGAGGCGCAGGCCCGTTTCGATCTGGTGGAGGCGCAGGAGATCGCGGCGGACAACGATCTGCGCGTGAAGCAGTTCGCGCTGGACCAGCTCGTGGGCCGCCCGGGCACCTCGCCGCTGCCGCTCGCCCTGCCCGTGCAATTGCCTGCCGTGGTGCCCGACACGGTCGAGACCTGGGTGCGCACCGCGGAGGAACTGCAGCCCCAGGTCCGCCAGGCCGCCATCGCGCTGGACGTGGCGCGGCTCGAGATCCGCAAGGCCGAGACGGGCCATCTGCCGACGGTGGACCTGCAGGCCGGCTACCAGGCGGCCCGCAACCCCAATGGCACCGTGACCGCCCCGCATCTGCGTTCCACCGCCCGCAACGCCAGCATCGGCGTGCAGATGACGCTGCCGCTGTTCGCCGGGTTCGCCGTGCAGAACCGCATCCGCGAAACCCTGTCGCTGGAAGACAAGGCGGTGGCGGATCTGGACAATGCCCGCCGCACGGTGGCGCAGGCCGTGCGCAGCGCGTTTTTCGGCGTGCAGTCCGGCCGGGGGCAGGTGCGTGCGCTGGAGGCCGCGGAAGCCTCGAGCCAGAGCGCGCTGGACGCCAACCGACTGGGCTACCAGGTCGGCGTGCGCGTGAACATCGACGTGCTCAACGCCCAGAGCCAGCTCTACCAGACCCGCCGCGACCTCGCGCAGGCGCGCTACAACGTGCTGCTCGGGTCGCTGCGGCTGCGCCAGGCCGCGGGCACGCTGACGCCGGACGACCTGCGGCCGATCGAGGCGCTCACCGTCCGCTGAGCGGCCGCGCCGTCAGAGCTGGTGCGCCACCAGCTTGAACTCCGGATCGTCCGGATACGCCCGCACCTCGAACCCCAGGCGGCGCATGAGCTTGAGCATGCTCGGGTTGTGCGAGAGCACCAGCCCCTGGATCTCGGTCAGGCCCTTGTCGCGGGCCGCTTCCATGATGCTCAGCATCAGGCGCGACCCCAGCCCGCGGCCGTTGAAATCGTCGGCCACCACCAGCGCGAATTCGCAGCTGGTCTGGTCCGGATTGGTCACGTAGCGGGAGACGCCCACGATGCGCTCCGTGCCATGGATCTCGCCGTCCTCGCCCGCGCTGCGCTCGCGGTGCACGGCGACCAGGGCCATTTCGCGGTCGTAGTCGATGAGGGTGAAGCGCGCGAGCATGGGCGCGGGCAGTTCCGCGATCTGCGAGATGTAGCGGAAGTAGCGGCTTTCGGGCGACAGCTCCTTCACCAGCCGCTGCAGCATCTGCGCGTCGTCCGGCCGCACGGGCCGCACGAGGAACTCGCCGCCGCCACGCATCGGCCAGATCTGCTCGTAGCGGGCCGGGTACGGCAGGATCGCGAGGTGCCCGTAGCCCTCGCTGCGGCCGCCGGCCCCCTGGGCGGTATCGCGCACCACGATGCGCGCATCCACCGCCACCACGCCGCCCGCATCCACGATGAGCGGGTTGATGTCCATCTCGCTCAACTGCGGCAGCGCGCACACCATTTCGGAGACGCGCAGCAGCGTCTGCTCCAGCGTGTCGCGGTCCACCGCGCTCGCGCCGCGCCATTCGCCCAGCGTCTCGGCCACGCGCGAGCGCTCGATGAGCCGGCGTGCCAGGAACTGGTTGAGCGGCGGCAGTTCCATCGCGCGGTCGTCGATCAGCTCGATCATGGTGCCGCCGGCACCGAAGGTGATCACCGGGCCGAACGGGTCGTCCGTCACCAGGCCGATGCAGATCTCCCGGCCGCGCCGCGCACGCGCCATCTTCTGCACCGTCACGCCGTTGATGCGCGCGCCGGGCTGCAGGCGCGCCACGCGCTGCACCATGTCGGTGTAGGCATCGCGCGCGGCCGTGCCGCTGTGGATGTCGAGCGCCACCCCGCCCACGTCGGATTTGTGCGAGACGTCGGGCGAATCGATCTTGAGCGCCACAGGGAAGCCCAGCTGCGTGGCGATCATCATCGCCTCGTGCGCGCTGCGGGCCAGCAGCGTCTTGGTCACGGGCACCTGGAACGCGGCCAGCAGCGTCTTCGACTCCATCTCGGTGAGCACGTGGCGGCGCTCGGCCAGCACGCTCTCGATCAGCAGGCGCGCGCCCTCGATGTCGGGCTTGGAGAGCGCCGAGAGCGGCGGCGGCGTCTGCTGCAGCAATTGCTGGTTCTGATAGAACGAGGCGATGTTGCCGAAGGCGCCCACGGCCGCTTCGGGCGTGCGGAAATTCGGAATGGCCGCGGCGCGCAGAACCTCGCGCGCCGGGCCGACGGTGGCGTCGCCCATCCAGCAGGCCAGCAGCGGCTTGCCCATCAGGCGCTTGGCTTCGGCGAGCGCCGTGGCCACCTCGGCCGGATCGGTGCCGGCCTTGGGCGAATGGATGGCCAGCACGCCGTCGATCTGGCGGTCCTTCTCGGCGGCGTCGATGGCGGCGCGGTAATGGGCGGGCCCCGCCTCTTCCGACAGGTCCATGAGGTCCGTGAGGGATGCGAGCGGCGGCAGCTGCGGCGCCAGCGTACGCACCGATTCGGGAGAGAGCCGCCCCATCTCCAGCAGGATCTCGTTCACCCAGTCGGCGGCGAGCACGCCCGGGCCGCCGCCGTTGGTGATGAGGGCGAGCCGCTTGCCCACCGGCCGGTAGCGCGAGGCCAGGCACTTGGCGGCCGAGAACAGCTCCACGAAGGAGCGCACGCGCACGGCGCCCGCGCGGCGCAGCGCCGCATCGAATACGTCGTCGCTGCCCACGATGGCGCCGCTGTGGGTCTGCGCCGCCTCGTTGCCGGCCGGCTTGCGGCCGGCCTTGAGCACCACCACCGGCTTGGCGTTGGCGGCCGAGCGCAGCGCGCTCATGAAGCGGCGGGCGCTGCCGATGCCCTCCATGTACACCACGATGCTCTGCGTGCGCCCGTCGTTGGCGAGGAAGTCGAGCACCTGGGCGATGTCCACGTCCGTGTGCGGCCCGAGCGACACCACGGTGGAGAAGCCCACGGCATTCTTGTGCGCCCAGTCGAGGATGGAGGCCGTGAGCGCGCCCGACTGGCACACGAGAGCGAGCGAGCCCTCGCGCGCCAGCGGCCCGGCCGCGCTCGCATTGAGCTGCAGATGCGGCCGCTGCAGGCCCAGGGAGTTGGGGCCCAGCAGGTGCACGCCCTCGCGGCGCGCGATCTTCTTGAGCTGCAATGCCCCGTCGGCATCGATGCCGTGCGACAGCACCAGCGCGGCGCGGCAGCCGATGCGGCCCGCGACTTCGAGCGCGGCGGCCGTGTCCTCCGGCTGCTGGGCGATCACGGCGAGGTCGGCCCGCGTCTGCGCCAGGTCGGCCAGCGTGCCGCTGGTATGGATGTCGAGGAACTGCAGCGTGCCCGCGAAGCGCTGCGCGCGCAGCGCTTCGTGCAGGGCGCGCGCGGCGGGGGTCAGGGTGTCGGGCGCGTCGGCGCGGCCCGCCAGCACGGCGATGGAGCTGGGCGCGAACAACGGGGTGAGGTAGTGCTTTTCGATCATGGGGCGGGCCGCGGGCATCCAGGGCCCGGCGGAATGCCCATTGTGCGGCATGGCTTTCCCTGGGCGCCTGCGCTGCGGCAAAACCCAGGATGTTTCCGGCCTGCGGTGCCGGATCAGGCCCCGAGCCGGCCCATCAGTTCGACCACCGCACGCGCCGTGGCCAGGGCGGCGCCGCGGTGTTCCGCCGAGAAAGCCGCAGCCTTCTCCTGCACGCGGCTCCGCCACGCCGTGTCGGCGGCCAGCGCTGCGGCCATGGAGACGCCCTGCGGCATGTCGGTCGCGCGCAGGGCCGCTCCCGCCCGCTGGGCGTTGTCCGCCGCCTCGGCGAAATTGAAGGTGTGCGGCCCCATCACCACGGGGCAGCCGCAGGCCGCGGCTTCGATCAGGTTCTGCCCGCCCAGGGGCGCGAAACTGCCGCCGAGCAGCGCCACGTGGGCGAGGCCGTAGTAGAGCGGCATCTCGCCCATCGAGTCGCCCAGCCAGACGTCGGCCTGCACGGGTGCGGTACTCCAGGCGCTGCGGCACGCAACGCTCAGGCCCGCGGCCTCGATCTGCGCACGCACCTCGGCGAAGCGCTGCGGATGCCGGGGAACGACCAGCCACTGCAACGTACCGGCGTCAGCCCGTGCAGGCCCGCCGCCCGCGACGCCCGCCCGCACGGGCGATCCATCGCGGGCACCGGCCACAGGCCGCGTCCGCGCCAATGCCTGCACCGCCTCCAGCCACATCGCTTCTTCGCCCTCCCGGCTGCTGGCCAGCAGCACCACGGGCTTCGGGCTCGCATCGCGCCACGTCCGCCCGCGCGCGAGTTGCGCCGCGTCGGGCACGACGTCGAACTTGAGGTTGCCGAATACGCGATCCACGCGGGCGCCGGCCACGCGCAGCCGTTCGGCGTCGCCTGCGGTCTGGGCCCACACGGCGGTCAGTGCGCCGTAGGCCGGGCGCGACAGCCACGCGAGCCGCTGCGCGCCGGCCAGCGAGCGCGCATTGAGCCGCGCGTTCGCGAGCACCAGCGGCACGCCGCGCGCTTTGCAGCCGGCAATCAGATTGGGCCAGATTTCGGTTTCCATGAGCACGCCGACGGCGGGCCGGAAGCGCTCTAGGAAACGCCGCACCGCGCCTGGCGTGTCCCAGGGCTGCCAGACCTGCAGATCACCCGGCTGCAGCAGTTTCGCGCCTTCGGCGCGGCCCGTGGCCGTACCGTGCGTGAGCAGCAGCCGCATGCCGGGCAGCAGCGGCCGCAGCGCGCCGAGCAAAATGCCCGCGGCCCGCGTCTCGCCCAGCGAGACGGCATGGATCCATACGAGCGGGCCGGCAGCGCCGGCCCATGCGGCATCAGCCGCTGCGGGAGCATCGCCGTACCGGCCGAAACGCTCTTCGACGGCATGCGCATAGCCGGGCTCGGCCACGGCACGCCGCCGCAGCTTGCGCCGCAGCAACGGCTGGGCGCCCGCCATGAGCACCGAATACAGGATGCGCGCCGGGCTCACGGCGCGACGGGGTATGCGCGCGCGGACCAGCCTGCCGGCGCGCGCTCCGCGACGACCAGCCAGTCGCCCGTGCCAGGGGCCTCGGCCAGCAGTTCACCACCCGGAGCCCAGACGGCGCTGCGGCCCACGCAGCGGTAGCCGCCCGTGGGCGCGCCATGGTTGGCCAGCAGCACCGCCATGCCGCAACGTTTCGCATGGCCGTGCGCGCAGGCCGTGTCGTGGGCATGGCCGCCATCGGACACCACCGCCCCTGCCGCGTAGAGCGCCGCCCCGGCGCGCGCGGCGGCATCGGCGTGCACCGCATGGCCGATGTCGGCGCACACGGCCATCGCCACCGGCAGGCCCGCGAAGTCCACCACGTGCGCATCCTCGGTGCCGGCCTGGGCATAGGTTTCCTCGCCGGGGTGCAGATGGCGCTTGCGGTAGATGTGCGTGCCGCCGTCCGGCCGGAACGTGATGGCGCCGATGCCGGGTTTGCCGCCGGCCTGTTCCGCGGGCGCGGGGGCCCCCACCACCAGCGACATGCCGTGGCGCCGCGCGGCCTGACGCAGCGGGGCGAAGGCCTCGTGCTCCGGCGGATGCGCCCAGCGCGCCAGGACCGTCAGGTCGTAGCCCGTGAGCGACAGTTCCGGGAACACCAGCACCTGCACGCCCTCGGCCGCAGCGGCTTCGGCGAAGCGCAGGTGGCTGTCGATGTTGGCCGACGGCCCGCCGGGCAGCGAAGTCGTCTGGGCCGCCGCGATGCGCATGGCAGGTGTGGTCAATGCGCGGCCGCGCCGGGCGTGGCGCCCGGCTTCACGCGCTGCAGCAACTGCATCATGGCCGCCTCGATGCGGTGCAGCGCTTCGGGCGTATGGCCCTCGAAGCGCAGCACCAGCACCGGCGTGGTGTTGCTCGCGCGGATCAGGCCGAAGCCGTCCGGCCAATCCACGCGCAGCCCGTCGATGGCGCTGATGCGCGCGGGCTCGGGGAAGGCCTTCTGGGCCATGGCCTGCAGCTCGGCCGTGAGGCGGTGCGGCTCGCCTTCTTCGCAGGCCACGTTCAGCTCGGGCGTGGAGTGGCTCGTGGGCAGGTCGTTGAGCACCGCGCTCGGGTCGTCGTGGCGGCTCAGGATCTCCAGCAGACGGCAGCCGGCGTAGGTGCCGTCGTCGAAGCCGAACCAACGCTCCTTGAAGAAAATGTGGCCGCTCATCTCGCCGCCCAGCGGCGAATCGAGTTCCTTCATGCGCGCCTTGATGAGCGAATGGCCCGTCTTGTACATCACGGCCTGGCCGCCCACGGCCTCGATCGCCGGGGCCAGGCGCTGCGTGCACTTCACGTCGAACAGGATGGGCGCGCCCGGCACGCGCGACAGCACGTCGCGCGCGAACAGCATCATCTGGCGGTCGGGGAAGATGTTCTGGCCGTCCTTGGTGACGATGCCGAGCCGATCGCCATCGCCGTCGAAGGCCAGGCCCAGCTCGGCATCGCTTTCCTGCAGCGCACGGATCAGGTCGCGCAGGTTCTCGGGCTTGCTGGGATCGGGATGGTGGTTGGGGAAGTTGCCGTCCACCTGCGAGAACAGCTCGATCACTTCGCAGCCGAGTGCCCGGAAGATGCCGGGCGCCGACGCGCCCGCGATGCCGTTGCCGCTGTCCACCACGATCTTCATCGGGCGCTCGAGCTTCACGTCGGAGGTGATGCGCTGCACGTAGGCGGGCAGCACGTCGACCTGCCGCACCGAGCCGCCGGGCTGCAGATCCCAGCTTTCCTCTTCGATGGTGCGGCGCAGGCCCTGGATCTCGTCGCCGTAGATCGCACGGCCGGCCAGCACCATCTTGAAGCCGTTGTAGTCCTTGGGGTTGTGGCTGCCGGTCACCTGGATGCCGCTCTGGCACAGGGTATGGGCCGCGAAGTACAGCATCGGCGTGGTGACCGCGCCGACGTCGATCACTTCGATGCCCGCGTCCACCAGGCCGTCGATGAGTGCCTGCGACAGCGCCGGGCCCGACAGGCGGCCGTCCCGGCCCACCGCCACCGTGCTCTCGCCCTCGCGCCGCGCCGCCGTGCCGAAGGCCCGGCCGAGCGCGCGTGCCACCTCTTCGGTCAGGGTGCTCGGCACGATGCCGCGGATGTCGTAGGCCTTGAAGATGGCGGAATGAAGTTGCACGGAAAGGTTCCTTTGCTGGCAGGAGTGAGGGCGCCGGCTGCGCAGCGGCGTTCCAGGTGGGGCCATGGCGACGGGGCCGGCGGATCGCGGGGGATTGTAGGCGTCGCAAGCCGGCCTGCCGGATCGGGGGCACGTAGGCGAAGGCCGCATTCTCGCCGACGTACGGCCGCGGTCTGGACGGCCGGGGAGATGTCCGGAAACGGCCAGCCATCCTCCGGACCGCGCCCTATGATGGCCTCCATGACCCGCCCCGCCCCTCCCGTGACCCCGGCCGCCGATGCACTCGACGAGTCCCGCTACCTGGCCCTTGCCGCCCGGGACGCGCGCTTCGACGGCCGGTTCTTCACCGGGGTGACGTCGACCGGCATCTATTGCCGGCCCGTCTGCGCTGTGCGCACGCCGCGACGCGAGAACTGCCGCTTCTTCACGCTCGCGGCCCAGGCGGAGAGCGCCGGGTTCCGTCCCTGCCTGCGCTGCCGGCCGGAACTGGCGCCGCGCACGCCCGCCTGGTCGATCCAGGATGCGCAAGGCATCTTGGTGCGTGAAGCCCTGCGTTGCCTGGATGCCGAAGGCGTCCCCTGGGAGGGCGCGACCCGTCCCGCGCAGGGCGAAACGCAGGGCGCCGGCGCCCGCGACGGGGCCGGCCCCATCCGGCGCGTGGCGGCTCGCCTGGGCGTGAGCGACCGCCACCTGCGCCGCGTGTTCGAGGCGGCCCTGGGCGTCTCGCCCCTGCAGTACCTGCAGACCCGCCGCCTGCTGGCCGCCAAGCAACTGCTGACCGACACGGCCCTGCCCGTCACCGACGTCGCGCTGGCGAGCGGGTTCGGCAGCGTGCGCCGGTTCAATGCGACGTTCACGCAGCACTACGGCCTGCAGCCGAGCGCGCTGCGCCGCTCCGGGCCCGCAGCCCCGGCCATCGGCGCGGCCGGGGGGGCCGTCCGGCTGGCCTACCGGCCGCCCCTGGACGCGCCGGCCCTGCTGGCGTTCTTCGCGCAGCGCCGCATTCTCGGCATGGAATGCGTGGACCCGGAGGGACTGGAACTGCGCCGCACCGTGCGGCTGCACGATGCCGAGGGCCGTGAATGCACCGGCTGGTTCGCGGCGCGCTTCGATGCCGGTGACGGGCCACGTGGCGCAGCGCCGAAGCCGCTGGTGCACCTGCAGGTGTCCGCCCCGCTGCTGCCGCTGTTGCCGGCCGTGATCGCACGCGTGCGGGGCCTGCTCGACCTGGACGCCGACCCCGAGGCGATCCATGCCGTGCTGCAGGCGGATTTCCCACAGGGCGAGGGCCTGCGCGTACCGGGCGCCTGGGACGGCTTCGAGCTGGCGGTGCGGGCCGTGCTGGGCCAGCAGATCACCGTGGCCGCCGCCCGCACGCTCGCGCAGCGGCTGGTGGAGCGCTGGGGTGAACCCATCGAAACGCCGTGGCCGGAACTGGCGCGCCTCTTCCCCTCGCCGTCCGTGCTGGCCGCCTGCGATGGCGATGCCCTCGGACAACTCGGCATCGTCCGCCAGCGTCAGGCCGCGATCCTGGCGCTCTCCCGCGCCGTCGCCGAAGGGAGATTGGCACTGCATGCCGCGGCCGACGTCGAGGCGACGATGGCTGCATTGCGCGACCTGCCGGGCATCGGCGACTGGACGGCGCACTACATCGCGATGCGCGCGCTGCGCTGGCCCGACGCCTTTCCCGCAGGCGACGTCGCGCTGCACAAGGCCCTGGGCGTGCAGTCGTCATCCCGGCCCGCACGAGCCGCCGAAGAGGCCTCGCAGGCCTGGCGGCCATGGCGCAGCTATGCCGTGGTGCGCGCCTGGAGCGGACTGGCAGCGGCGGCCCCGGCCGCGCCCGCACTGCCGGTGGAGACCCGTCCAGCCCTTGTTCCCACCCGCCAACCACCGCCCCCGGCTGCGCGCAGGCGACCCCGGCCCGCGGTGCCCTAGTGCTGCGCCCGCGCCCTGGTCTTCGATTCCATCCCAACCGTCTTCCCTCCTTCCGCCCCAGGCCACCACCATGCCCATCGCGACCCTCTCCTCCTGCGTGCAGACGCGCATCGCCACGCCCCTGGGCGACGTCCGGCTCGCGGCCTCCCCGCGCGGCCTCGCCGGACTGTGGTTCGACGGACAGCGGCACCAGCCTGTGGACCGGCTCGACGGCCCTGGCGCCTGGCCGACGGACCCGGACCATCCGGTGATGGCCGCCGCGGCCGCCCAGTTCCTCGAGTACCTGCAGGGCCGTCGCAGCCGGTTCGAGGTTCCGCTCGACCTGGGCGCGGGAACCGCCTTCCAGCAGGAGGTCTGGCGGGCGCTCGCGGCCATTCCCCATGGCGCCGTCACCAGTTACGCGGCGCTGGCGCGGGATCTGGGCCGGCCTCTCGCGGTGCGGGCCGTGGGCGCGGCCGTGGGACGCAACCCCGTGAGCGTGATCGTGCCCTGCCACCGCGTGCTGGGCTCGGACGGCACGCTCACAGGCTATGCCGGCGGGCTGCCGCGCAAGACGGCCCTGCTGCGCCTCGAAGGTGCGCTGCCGGCGGGCCTGCGCAGCCTGCCGCTCTGGCCCGGCGACGGTGCGGCCGGCAGTACGGTGGCGTTCCAGGTGTCCGCCGCTGGAGCCGGGGCGTGAGCGCGGCGGCAACCACCGCAGCGCCCGCGCGCGACTGGCTGGGCGAATTCCTGCTGCTGTCGGCGCTCTGGGGCGCGTCGTTCCTGTTCATGCGGCTGGGCGCGTCGGAGTTCGGCCCGCTGCCCACCGCCGGCCTGCGCGTCGGGCTCGCCACGGTCTTCCTCTGGCCCATCCTGCTGCGCCAGGGGCAGTGGCCCGCGCTGCGCCGCCACTGGCGGCCCATCCTGCTGGGCGGCGTCATCAATTCCGCGATCCCGTTCGCGCTCTACGCCTGGGCCGTGCTGCACATCACCACCGGCTTGTCCTCCATCCTGAACGCCACCGTGCCGCTGTTCGGCGCGCTGGTGGCCTGGATCTGGCTGGGCGACCGCATCGGCCGGTTGCGCTGGGCCGGGCTGGCCCTGGGTTTCCTGGGTGTGGCGCTCCTGGCATGGCGCGCTCCCGCCGCGATCGGTTTCCGGTCCGGGTACGCCGGCTGGGCCATCGCGGCCTGCCTCATGGCCACCACCTGCTACGCCGTGGGAGCGAGCTATGCGCGCCGCCATCTCGCCGGCCTGCCGCCGCTCGCCACCGCCACCGGCAGCCAGCTCGGGGCCGCCCTGGCGCTCGCGCTGCCGGCGCTCTGGTGCTGGCCGGCCCAGGCGCCGGGCCTGCGCGCCTGGGCCGCGGTCATCGCCATCGCCGTGCTCTGCACCGGCATCGCCTATATCCTCTACTTCCGGCTGATCGCGCACGCCGGGCCCAGCCGGGCATTGGCCGTCACCTTCCTGGCGCCGGTGTTCGCGGTCGCCTATGGCGTGCTGTTCCTCGGGGAATCCGTCACGCCCTGGATGGCCGTGTGCGGCATCGTCATCGTATGCGGCACGATGCTGTCCACCGGTCTCGTCGGGCCGCGGCACCGCTGACGCGGCCCGGCCGGCGCCCGCCGGCGTCAGCGTCTCCCCGGGGCGGGCAACGCGAGCAGCGCGCCTATCCTTCCGGCGCGATCAGATCCCTGACCTGCTGCAGCGCGGCCGGGTCTTCCATCGTGGTCAGGTCGCCCGGGTCGCGGCGCTCCGCCACGGCCTGCAGCGCGCGGCGCAGCAATTTGCCGCTGCGCGTCTTGGGCAGCAGCGCCACGAAATGCACCCGCGCGGGCCGCGCCACGGCGCCCAGCCGCTGGTCCACGAGTTGCATGACCTCGCCCTCCAGCCGGCGGCGACCCGCGTCGTCGGCCACGGCGGCGGCATCGCGGGCCACGGCGAAGGCCAGCGCCACCTGGCCCTTGAGCGCATCCGCCACCCCCACCACGGCCACCTCGGCCACTTGCGGATGGGCGGCGATTGTCTCTTCGATCTCGCGCGTGCCGAGCCGGTGGCCGGCCACGTTGATCACGTCGTCCGTGCGGCCCAGGATGAAGTAGTAGCCGTCCTCGTCGCGGATGCCCCAGTCGAACGTGCTGTAGATGAGGCGCCCCGGAATGCTGTTCCAGTACGTCTGCACGAAGCGTTCGTCGTCGCGCCACACGGTCTGCATGCACCCGGGCGGCAGCGGCCCTTCGATCGCGAGCACACCCTTCTGGCCAGGGGCCGTGAGTTCCTCGCCCGTGGCTTGGTCGAGCAGCTTCACGTCGTAGCCGTACATGGCCTTGCCCGGGCTGCCGGCGCGCGGGGCCTGCGGTTCCACCCCGTTGGCGAGCGTCAGGATGGGCCATCCCGTCTCGGTCTGCCAGTAGTTGTCGACGATCGGCACGCCCAGCGCGTCGCCGATCCACTGCGCCGTGGGCGCATCCAGCGGCTCGCCCGCGAGCCACAGGGCCTTCAGGCTGGAGAGGTCGTAGCGCTGGAGCCACTCCGGGTCCTGCTTCTTCAGCACCCGCACCGCCGTGGGCGCCGAGAACATGTGCGTGACGCGGTGCCCCTCGACGATGCGCCACCACACGCCCGCATCCGGGCGGATCGGCAGCCCTTCGTACATCACCGTCGCCATGCCGGCGATCAGGGGACCGTAGACGATGTAGCTGTGCCCCACGACCCAGCCGATGTCGCTCGTGGCGAAGAACACGCCGCTGCCCGCCCCCACGCCGAAGATGTGGCGCATGCTCGCCGCGAGCGCCACGGCGTAGCCGCCGGTGTCGCGCTGCACGCCCTTGGGACGCCCGGTGGTGCCGCTGGTGTAGAGCGTGTAGCTCGGGTGCGTGGATTCCAGCCACTCGCAGTCGACCTGCGCGTCCAGGTGCCGGGCGCGGAGTGCGGCCCAGTCGTGGTCGCGGCCGTCCTGCCAATCCATGGGCGCGAGGCCCCGGTCCACCAGCAGCACCGCGCGGGGCCGGTGGCGCGCGAGGCGCAGTGCCTCGTCCAGCAGCGGCTTGTACGGCACCACCTTGCCGCCGCGCGAGCCCGCGTCGGCGCTCACGATGGCCACGGGTTCGGCGTCGTCGATGCGCGAGGCGAGCGCGCCGGACGCGAATCCGCCGAAGACCACCGAATGCAGTGCGCCGATGCGCGCGCACGCCAGCATGGCGAAGGCCGCTTCGGCCACCATCGGCATGTAGATCAGCACGCGGTCGCCGCGCTCCACGCCCAGCGTGCGCAGGGTGGCCGCCATGCGCTGCACCTCGGCATGCAGTTCGGCGAAGGTGTAGCTGCGCTCCGTATCGGTTTCGGACGAGACCGCGATCAGCGCCGTCTGCTGCGCACGTCCCGGCAGGTGCCGGTCGATGGCGTTGTGGCAGAGGTTGGTGGTGCCGCCCTCGAACCAGCGGGCGAAGGGCGGCCGGTCGTAGTTGCAGATGCGCTGCGGCGGCGTGTGCCAGTCGACGAGGCGGGCCTGCTCGGCCCAGAAAGCATCGCGCTCGGCGAGCGAGCGCCGGTGGAAGTCGGGATATGCGGCGGATGCGGCGTCCGGGGCCATGGCAGGTCTCCTGATGGTTCTTGTATGGACTCCATCATCCACCATGCGCTTGCGGCAGCCTGACGCCCAGGTGCGCTACTTCACCAGTGCCAGCATTTCCTTGAAGGCCGGGTGTTCGCAGCCGCGCAGCCATTCGAACACCACCATCTCCGTCGTCACCAGTTCGGCCCCCGCGCCGGCGAGGCGGTCGAACGCGGCATCGCGGTTCCGCTCGGTGCGCGAGCCGCATGCGTCGGTCACGACCCACACGTCGAATTCGTCTTCCAGGAGGTCCAGCGCGGTCTGCAGCAGGCAGACGTGGGCTTCGCAGCCGGCGAGGACGATGCTGCCGCGCAGGTCGGCGGGCTGCTGGGCCGCGGGTTTCTGGAGGTGGCGCGGCAGGCTGCGGGCGTTGCCGCCCTGTTGCGGCCGCGCGGGCGGGCGCAGCCATTCGCCGAGGCCTTCTTCCGCGGCGCTGAAGTGCATTTTGGCGAGGGTTTTGCGGCAGAGGGCGCGCAGGGCGGGATCGTTGGGGCCGAGGCGCGAGGGGTTCTGTTCTGTGCCCCATACGGGGACGTCGAGGGCACGGGCGGCCTGGGCGAGCCGGCGCGCGTTGGCGAGCACGGCGGGGCCGTCGGCGATGGCGGGCATCAGGCGTTCCTGGTAGTCCACCAGGACGAGTTGGGATTCAAGGGCGTCGAGCAGCATGGTGCGAAGGGGGTCCATCAAACGAGGGGGAATGCTGCATTGTCGCAATACCGGGGGGTGCGTCTGGGCGGCGCGTTGGGTTTCCCAGGGCCGGCGGGATTGTGTGTGCGGGAAGTGTGCCCGGGCGAGGAGCGCCGGCTGGCCCCTTCCGCGAATGTCCCCCGGCTTCGCCTCCTCCTTGATTTCGCTGCAGGGGCCACCCGGCGCTCCTCGCCTGTTCAGCGCTCTGCTGTGCCAGGTCAGGCCGATCCCAGGCCTGTGATGGCCACCTTGGCGGGTAGGCTGCCGAGCGGTTCAGGGCTTGGCGGGGCGCACACGCAGCAGTTGGCCCTGCGGGCTGTCGGTGAGCAGGTAGATCCATCCGTCGGGGCCCTGGCGTACGTCGCGGATGCGCTGGCCCAGGTCGGACAGCAGGGTTTCGTCCCGCACCACCTTGTCGTCTTTCAGTTCCAGGCGGTGCAGCCGCGCGAATTTCAGCGAGCCGATGAACAGGCTGCCCTTCCAGGCCGCGCCATAGCGGTCGCTGGTCAGGAACGCCATCCCCGAGGGCGCGATCGAGGGCACCCAATAGTGCAGCGGCGGTTCCATGCCGGGTTTCTGCGTCAGGCCGTCGCCGATCTTGCCGCCGCCGTAGTTCTCGCCGAAGGTGACCACTGGCCAGCCGTAGTTGCGGCCCGCCTGCGGCACGTTGATCTCGTCGCCACCCTGCGGGCCGTGCTCGTGCATCCAGAGCCGTCCGTCGGGCCCGATGGTCGCGCCCTGCGCATTGCGGTGGCCCCAGCTCCAGATCTCGGGCAGGCCGCCTTTCCCGCCGGCGAAGGGGTTTCCGGGCCCCGGTGTGCCGTCGGGCTGCACGTGCACGACCTTGCCGAGGTGGTTGTCGGTCTTCTGGGCATCGTCCTTGCGCTCAAACCGCTCGCCGAGGGTCAGGAAGAGCGATCCATCGCCCGCCTGGGCGATGCGGCAGCCGAAATGCAGCCGGCTCGCCACTTTGGGTTGCTGGCGGAAGATCACCCGCACCGATTCCAGGCTCTTTTCGCCTAGGGGCAGCACGGCGCTCGCCAGCGCAGTTCCGTTGGCGCCGCCCTTGCCGTCTCCCGGCTCGGAGAAGCAGAAGAAAATGCGCCGGTTGCGCTCGAATTGCGCGTCGGTGATCACATCCAGCAAGCCGCCCTGGCCTCCCGCATCGATCCGCGGCAGGCCCGGCAGCGGCGGCCCCAGGCGCCCGTCGGCAGAAACTACGCGCATGCGGCCCGGCCGTTCCGTGATGAGGAAACTGCCATTCGGAAGGAAAGCCACACCCCAGGGGTTCGAGAGCCCTTCCGCAATGTGTTCAACCGTAACGGGTGTGGTGCCTGCCACGGGAGCCACGGATGGCGGGCTTGCAGGCTGTGCCCAAACGGGCAACCCGGCCATGGCCATCATTAAAGCAACAGCAGCCAACTTCTTGCATGTATCCATTAAATGCACTCTTCTCCGGATTTTGATGATCGCCTTACAATTTCTGAAGACGCCGTCCTTCAATGGTGCGCGGGGATGAAGCAACCCGCGTGTAGGACCTGTCCGATAGGCTAAACCCATGAAGAGCTGACCTGTGGCAACATTTTTTGCATTTTGATCAACCAGAGGTCGTGGTACTCTCGCGACCCATGTCACGTTGGATTTGCCTTTTGTTACTGGTTTGTGCCGGCGCCACCGCCCAGGCCGCCCCCCACAACAATGCAGCCGCCTCGGCCACGGATGACCTCGATCGGTTCCTGATCGATCGGCATCAGGTGCTCAATCAGCTGCGCGAGGTGCGGGCTTCCGTTCAGGACCGTACCGGCGAACTGATCTCCACCGCGATGGGGTTCCTCGGCGTTCCGTACCGCCGTGGTGGCAACACGGCCGACAGCGGCTTCGATTGCAGCGGGTTCATCCGCGCGATCTATGGCCAGACCGTCGGCCTCGCCCTCCCCCGCCGTGCCAACGAACAGGCAGAAGCCACGGAGAAGATCGACAAGAAGGATCTCCAGCCCGGCGATCTCGTCTTCTTCAACACCATGCGCCGCGCCTACAGCCACGTGGGCCTCTACCTCGGCGAAGGCAAATTCATCCATGCGCCGCGTACCGGCGCCGAAGTCCGTGTCGAGGACATGAGCGCCTCGTACTGGCAGCGCCGCTTCAACGGTGCACGGCGCGTCCTCAGCGAAGAGGAATCCACCAGCATGCTGCCCAAGGCATCGGCCCAGAATCCGATCAACTGACCGCCGCCTGCTCCCTGTTCCGTGCCATCCGACGCCCGCTTTCGCGGGCGTTGTGCTTTTCAGGAGCCCGGTTGCGGCTTCCCTACGATCCGCGTCTCCACCTCCTTGTTCGGCCCCGAGGGCCCCGCGGGGTGCCGCGTGCCCGGTGGGTGCATGAGGGCACGCGCTTCCGACATGTCTTCCTGGTGGCGCTTGCGCGCCTCGTTCCTGCATCCCTCGCGTCTCGCGCCTTCGGACAACCCCTGGCACTCCGCCAACGACGCCTTGAGTGCACCACCCGCCTCCCGAACAGCCGATTGGTAGCGCTGCTCTGCGGTCGCGTCGGGTTGCGCACCTTTCGCAAGGGCCGCCGCATCGTCGCCCGTCGGCGCCGACCATGCCAGAGGAGCCAGGCAGAACAGGCTTGCCGTCAGCACGATTCGGGCCCGTCGCGCGCCAATCGCGGGAAGGGTGTCATCGCACATCCTTGCATCCATCCTTTCGTGGGGATCGCTGTTGGAGCAACGATAAGCCGTGGTGCACGCCGCCATCGCCGGAAGTCCACCCGACGCCCCGTCGGAACGTTCCCACAATGGCCGGGCCATGCCTCCATGCCACCACGACGGCGCCGCATCCTGCCTGTGCACCTTGTCCGACACGGCCATACCTGCACGGCGGTTAGATTGCCCTCATCCGGCGGACGGCAGACGGATGGCGCCCGCCGGCAGACCTTTCGACTTATCCATTGCACCTCACCTATCTACCGGAAAGCGGCAACACCATGTTCTCTCTCATCGGAACCCTGCTGGTCGGCCTCGTCGTCGGTCTTCTCGCCCGTGCGCTCAAACCCGGCGACGACAAGCTCGGCTGGATCATGACCGCGCTGCTCGGCATCGCCGGCTCGTTCCTCGCCACCTATGTCGGCGTGGCGATGGGCTGGTACCAGCAAGGCGAAGCGGCGGGCTGGATCGCATCCATCGTCGGCGCCATCGTGCTGCTGGTCATTTACGGCCTGATCCGCAGCAAGGCCCGCTGAGGCGCGCTCCACTGCAATCGCGCAGGCAGGCATCCTCATCGCCATGGCTCTCTTCTCCAGAAAAAACCCTCCCAACGGTCCGGATACGCCGCACACCGGGTCCGACCATGGCGTCCCCCCCGATGCCCGTACCCTGGCCAAGGGCGACCCGGCGCTGGAAGCGGCGGTAGCGCGCGCCCGCAAGCTGCTGCACCGCCGCGCGCTGATGGCGGCAGGCGCAGGCGTGCTGCCCGTGCCCGGGCTCGACTGGGCGGTGGACGCGGCGTTGCTGACCCGGCTCATTCCGCAGATCAATGCGGAGTTCGGGCTCACGCCCGCCCAGCTCGACCGGCTCACACCCCACAAGCGCGAGCAGGTGCAGAAGGCCGTCGGCCTGGTGGGCTCGGCGCTCATCGGCCGGCTCATCACCCGCGAACTCGTCATGCGCGCGCTGCGCATCGTGGGCGTGCGCCTCACCGCCCAGCAGGCCGCCAAGTTCGTGCCCCTGGCCGGCCAGGCTGCGTCTGCCGCACTCGGGTACGCGACGCTGCGTTACCTGGGAGAAATGCACCTGCGCGATTGCGTGCAGGTTGCGAAGAGCGCGAACCTGCTGTTGCCCGTGCCCGGAAAGGGCCGGGAGCGACCTGCCTGACAACGGCTGGGCCGCTGGCATCACCCGTGCCCGGGCTCTCGGCAGAAGTGCTCCTCACCCGAAGCCCCGCAGGCCTGCGAGCACGGGAGCGGCGCCGCTGCCGCGCCCGGGGCACAATGCCCGCCATGCCCCGATCGCGCAGCCCCTCGGCGCCCAATCCCCCCACGGCGGCCCCACTGCCGGATGATGCGGCGGTGCGCGCTTGGGTGGAGGCCCTGCGCACGCAGGGTGCGCGCGTTCCAATGGACGGCCTGCCTCCCCTGACCGCCGACGAGGCCCAGCGGGCATTGGCCCTGCTGCGCGATGGCCGTGTTCCACAAGCCACGGTCTCCATCGCGCCATCGGAGCCGGTGCTCCCCGCCCCGAGCCTCGGCGATGCGCCCCTCGCTGACGCATCGCCGGCTGACCATGCCGCTGCGCCGGGCGCCTTCCGCCCCCGCCTGACCCTGCGCACGCTGGGCCGCGGAGACGGCCTGCTGGGCATGCGTGCGCACGGCAGCATCGGCCCGCGCGGCGGGCAGGTGACGCTCGCGCAGGTGGACTGGACCTACCGCCTGGACGACGGCACCCTCTGGAGCGCCCCGGCCCCCACCAGCGTGCTGAATTCGCGCGCCCCGGCACGCGTCGCCACACCGGGCATGGCGGATGGCTGGCTGCACCGTGACATCCGTGCCGAGGCCGATGCGATCGACCTGCTGCGCGATACCGGACTGGTGCCCGTGCCCGCCGACCGCCTGCAATGGCGTACCCCTGGCGACGGGGCCGGCCTGATCGGCACGGCCCTGGCCATGTCCGATGTTCCGACATTGCCTGCCACGCACTCGGCAGGCCAGGCCCCGGATGCTCCAGCGGCTCCGTCCGGGCCGTGGTGGACGTTGCCGCAGGAAGCGGCCTTCGGCGACTTCTGGGCCGACACGGTACCGCGCCTGCAGGCCGCCGGCTGGTCCGTGGTGGTGGCGCCCGGCTTCGCCCACGAAAGCGTGCCCGTGCAGGGCTGGCGCATCGTGCTCGACGCCGCCACCGGCGAGGCACTGGGTCGTGAGGCCGGACCGCTGGCCCGCCGATCGCGCTCCGTGCAGAAGCTGCGGTTGCCCGAGCGCGAGGGCGCGTGGCTGCTGAGCCTGGGCGTGGAGATCGACGGCGAAACCCTCGACCTCGCCCCCATGGTGGCCGACCTGCTGCGCCGCGATCCGCGCTGGCTGGACGCGCGCGCCCTCGCCGCCATCGACGACCACGCCACCATCCCGTTGCGCGCGCCCGGCGGTCGCCGCATCGACGCGCCCGCGGCACCGCTCAAGGCCGTCGTGGGCGCCATGGTGGATCTGCTCACCGATCCGGCCCTGCACCAGCGACGCGCGGGCGAACCGCTGCGGCTCGGGGCCTGGGAGGCGCACCGCATCGACGCCCTGCGCGCCGCGCTCGACCAGAGCGGCCGCGTGGCACGGCGCCAGGCCCACACCGGGCAGGACCTGGGCTGGCAACTGCGGGGCGACGCGGGACTGGCCCAGCTCGCCCGGCGCCTGCGCGACGCCGGCACGCCGCAGCCGGTAGCGGCGCCGCAAGGCCTCGCCATCACGCTGCGCCCTTACCAACTCGACGGGCTGGCCTGGCTGCAGTACCTGCGGGCCCAGGGGCTCGGCGGCATCCTCGCGGACGACATGGGCCTGGGCAAGACCGCGCAGGCCCTGGCCCACGTGCTGGCAGAGAAGGAGGCCGGCCGGCTGGCGCGGCCCGCGCTCGTGGTGGTGCCGACCTCGCTGCTCTTCAACTGGCAGGCGGAAGCCGCGCGCATGGCGCCGGACCTGCGGGTGCTGGCGCTGCAGGGCCCGGACCGGGCAAGGGATTTCGCGCGCGCGGCGGAGCACGACCTCGTGCTGACCACCTACCCGCTGCTCTGGCGCGATGCCGACGCCCTGGCTGCGCAGCCGTGGCACCTGCTCATCCTCGACGAGGCACAGATGGCCAAGAACGCCGGAAGCCGGAGTGCCCGCGTGTTGAGGCGATTGCGCGCGGACCATCTGCTGTGCCTCACCGGCACGCCGCTGGAGAACCACCTGGGCGAACTCTGGGCACATTTCGATTTCCTGATGCCGGGCTTTCTGGGGGATGCGCGCAGCTTCTCCCAGCGCTGGCGCAAGCCGATCGAAGAGAACGGCGAAACGCTGCGCGCGCAACTGCTCGCCCTGCGGGTGCGCCCGTTCATCCTGCGGCGCCGCAAGGACGACGTGGCGCCCGAACTGCCGCCGCGCACCACCATCGTGGAACACGTCGTGCTGCAGGGCCGCCAGCGCGAACTCTACGAGGCCGTGCGCACCAGCGCCGATCAGCAGGTGCGCCGCGCCCTGGAGCGTCAGGGATTCGAGGGCGCGCTCATCACTATCCTGGACGCGCTGCTCAAGCTCCGGCAGGTGTGCTGCGATCCCCGGCTCGTCCAGGGCTTGCCGGCCACGCCCGGCCTGGAAAGCGCCAAACTCGACCGCCTGGCCGAACTGCTGCCCGCGCTGGTGTCGGAGGGCCGGCGCGTGCTGGTGTTCTCGCAGTTCACGCGCATGCTGGATCTGGTAGCGGCGCGGCTGGATGCGCTTCGCCTGCCCTGGCTGGCCCTCACCGGCGCCACCCCGCCCCGGCAGCGGGGCACCGTGGTGCGGCGCTTCCAGCAACCGGAGGCCGCAGGTTCGGCGCCCATCCTGCTGGCCAGCCTCAAGGCCGGGGGCACGGGCCTCAACCTCACGGCCGCCGACACTGTCATCCACCTCGACCCGTGGTGGAACCCGGCCGTGATGGAGCAGGCCACCGCCCGCGCGCACCGCATCGGGCAGCACAAGCCGGTGTTCATCCACCACCTCGTCGTGGATGGCAGCATCGAGGAGCGCATGCTGGAGCTGCAGGCCCGCAAGCAGGCCCTGGCGGACGGCGTGCTGGGCCACGATGCCGACGGCATGCCGAAATTCACCCCCGCCGACCTCGACGCCCTGCTGGCCCCTCTGGCCGAACCGCTCCGCAATCCGCTCGCCATCCCTGCGGAGGACGACCCGCGCTGGGGCGGCACCGGAAAGCGCCGCATCCGCCGCGCCGCGCCGCAAGGCGGTGGCAACGCCGATGCCCCTGGCGGCTGACGGCACAATCGCGCCATGACCTCGCCGGCCCCATCTTCCAACGCCGAACAACCACTCCCAGGCACACAGGCGCAGCCCGGTTCCCCGCGCTTCTGGCTCATGAAATCCGAGCCCGCCGAATGCTCCATCGACGACGCACTGGCAGCGCCGAACGCCACGGTGACCTGGACCGGCGTGCGCAACTACCAAGCGCGCAACTTCATGCGCGATGCGATGCAGGTGGGCGACGGAGTGCTTTTCTACCACTCCAGTTGCGCGGAGCCGGGCATTGCAGGCATCGCCCGGGTGGCTTCGGGCACCCGGCCCGACCCCACCCAGTTCGATCCCCGATCGCCCTACTACGACGCCAAATCGACTCCCGCGCAACCACGGTGGCTGCTGCTGGACGTGCAGGCCCTGCGCAGGACGCGACTCGTCGGTCTGGCGGAGTTGCGGGAGCGGCCGGCCCTGGCCGGCATGCGCATACTGCAGCGCGGCAACCGGCTCTCGATCACGCCCGTCGAGCCGGCCGAATGGAGCGACATCGTCGAACATCTGCTGGCGGGCGACTGAGCGGGCGCGGACGGCCCGCCCGCACGCAGGACGCTCGTCAGGATCAGAACCGGAAGTCCAGCGTCTTCGCGTCCTTGCCCACCATCACCGTCTGGCGCTTTTCCTTGCCGCCGGCGCTGGCCTCCACTTCGTACGAGCCCGCCGGCAGATCCAGCAAACAGACCGGGCCGCTCGCGGTGAACGTCAGCGCGCCGGCATCGCCCCAGCCCTGCGGCACCAGCTTGACCTGCACGTCCGCCAGATAGGCGCCGCCCTGTGCCGCGAACAGCAGCGACAGCGGATGGTCCTTCATCGCGGCCCGCATGGCCTGCGACTCGTCCACGCTGATGCCGCCGCAGGTGTAGCGCAGGGAACCCTGGGTCTTGGTTTCGGGCAGCGCGGCGGACGGCGCGGGAGCCGCAGCCGGAGCCGGCACCGCGGTGGCGGAGGAAGGCGGCATGTTGCCTGCAGGCCCGGGCTGCCCGGGCTGCTGCGCCATGGCGGGCTGCGCGGCGAGCAGGCAGGCCGCCAGCAGCGCCGGAAGGGCCAGGCGGGAAGGGGTCGAGGTGTTGGTGGGATGGGTGGAAGACGGTACAGAGTTCTCCTTAGGAAACGAGCAGCCGCCATCGTCGCCGCGCGCCGCCGCGCTGCCTGTCGGCGCAGTCTGAGCGGCCTTGTCGGCCCAGGGCGCACCGCGGCCCGACCTGGCAGCCATGGGCGGCGACGTGCGTCAGCCCGCCTGCGCCGCGGGCGCCACGGACGCCCCCTGTACGCCATGCCGCCGCATCGCCTCCGCCACGAACCCCTGCGCCTTCATCTCCTCGACGAACTCCCGCAGCAGGCGGGCGGCGGCCTCCGGACGGTCCTTGGCCAGGCCCATCGCCTGCTGGATCACCATGAACCGGCCCGGCAGCAGGCGCAGGCCCGGCAGGCGCTGCGCATCCGCCTCCAGCTGCTGGCGCACACCCGCCGCCACGTCGAGCGACTGCTCCAGGAAGGTGCCGACCACCGCCGGCGAACTCGGCGCCCGCACGATGCGCGCGGCCTGCAGCTCGCGCGTCAGGAACAGGTCGTAGGCACTGCCCTGCCCCACCGCGACAGACACGCCGTCACGGTCCACCTGCACGTTGTCGGTGATCGGCGAATCCTCCCGCACCAGATAGGAACCTTCGATCAGCACATACGGCGCCGTGAACGCGATCCCCTCGCCCCGCAACGGATCGATCGCGAAAAAGCCGACGTCCGCCTGCCCCGCCCGCACCGCCTCCACCGACTTCGCCGCCGTATCGAAGACGGCCAACTCGGCCTCCACACCCAGGCGACGGGCCAGCTCGCGGGCCAGATCGACGGAGACGCCGCCCGGTTCGCCCTGCACATCCCGGTGGGCGAGGATGGGATTGCCGAGGTTGATGGAAGCGCGCAGGCGGCCAGTGGGGGCGAAGGTGGAGGTGCAGTCGGGGGTCATGAGAGGCATGGGATGGTCTCGTCGTGATGGTGCAAATGGCGCTCTTCCGGAATCGGTTACGCCAGGGAAAGGCATCCGGCATTTTGCGACCGCTGTAGTATCGTGCGGCCGCTCAAGGGACTGCTGGTCCGCCAAAAAGAAGGCCTGTGTAAGGCAAGCCCTACAACTGCACAGGCAGTATCACTCACAGGGCGACCGCCACCGGATAGCGAGGATGGATGGGCAAACATACAGCCCCACCGAGCGAAAACCCCTCTGCATTTACAACGCCTGGCCTGAAAGTATCCAAAAGGCATAGAGCGCACGCAGTTCGCTTCCAGGAGGATTCCCTGCCATGACCACCCACTTCCAAGACCTCCAGGCCAAGGCGATCGCCTGGTGCAAGGATTTCGAGCAGTACAAGGACGAGTGCATCGTCTTCGCGCAGCGGCTGCGCGTGGAGTTCATTGACCACCTTGGCGCGCGGTCGGGGGATGTCGAATTCCATGCGCTGGACGAGCGGCTGGAGCGCATTGCCGACGAACGCTCGTCCCTGTGGCCCCGGCTGCAGGTGGGCGACGACGGCTTTTTCTACTTCGGTCTGACCCTGTTCTTCCGCGCCGACGCGCACTGCCTGGACGAGCACGTCCGCGTCGGCGTCCAGAAATCGCGCACCCACTGGCGCGTGCGCTGGAACCAGAAGGAATCGACGTATTCCACGACGGGCGCCAACAGCGCGTTCTTCGACAAGGTCACGGCCATCACGCTGGAGAAATTCTCGACGCCGTTCCGGCGCATGAAGGGCCAGCTCGGCTTCGTGCCGATGCTGCAGAGCGATCACCACGTCGTCGCCTCCGCACCGCCCAGCCCGGTGGCGGCCGCAGGCGCCGCGGATGCGCCGACCGAGGGCGACGCCGGCAACGCGGGCAGTTGAGACGGCAGAGTGCTTCGTTGCAGTGGGCGCAGGGATCGCCTGCAACCGCCGTCGACGGCCACCGCGCCCGTCCTACATGCTGGCCGCCGGCCGTCGACTTACCGTCGGTCGCATGCTGACCGGGTCCCATGCGGTGTCCCGGAACTGAGGTAGCGAGTTCGCCCACTGCCCCGCCTGCTCCTTGCAAAACGCCCGCCATGGCCCGACGCTCCAATCCCGCCGCCAAACCCTCTCCCGCCGCGCTGGCCGAGTACGCCCGCAAGCGCGATTTCCAAAGCACGCCCGAGCCCGGCGCCGAAGCAGGCGATGCGCCGCCCGTAGGCGCGCTGCGTTTCGTGGTGCAGAAGCATTGGGCGAGCCGGCTGCATTACGACTTCCGGCTGGAGCTGGACGGCACGATGAAGAGCTGGGCCGTGCCCAAGGGCCCGAGCTTCGATCCCGCCGACAAGCGCATGGCTGTGCAGGTGGAAGACCACCCCATCGGCTACAACCGGTTCGAGGGCCAGATCCCGGCGAAGCAGTACGGAGCCGGCCGGGTCATCATCTGGGACAAGGGCTGGTGGGTGCCGCTCGGCGACCCGGCCGAGGCCTGGCGCACCGGCAAGATGAAGTTCGAGCTGCACGGTCACAAGCTGCAGGGCCGCTGGACGCTGGTGCGCATGCACGGCCGGGGCAACGAGAAACAGCCGCCCTGGCTGCTGATCAAGGAGCGCGATGGCCTGGAGCGCTCGGCCGTGGAATACAGCGTGGTCGACGAGGCACCGGACAGCGTGGGCAAATTGCCGGACCTGCCGCCGCCCACGACGGAGGCCACTGCGTCCACCCCGGCGCCTGCGCGCGGCACGGCAAAACGTTCGCGCAAAGCCGGAGCCGCGACGGATACGGCACTGCCGGAGACCCTCTCCCCGCAACTCGCCACGCTGGTGGACGGCCCGCCCCCGGACGTCTCCGAATGGAAATTCGAACTGAAGTTCGACGGCTACCGCATCCTTGCACGCAGGGATGGCGATACGGTGCAGCTCATCACGCGCAACGGCAACGACTGGACGCACCGCATGCCGCGCCTGGCCCGCGCGGTGGCGGCGCTGCCGATCGAGTCCGGCTGGATCGACGGCGAGATCGTCGTGCTCGACCGGCACGGCATCCCGGAGTTCCAGGCACTGCAGAACGCTTTCGAGAGCAGCCGCAGCGTGCGGGCCCGCCTGCACCCGGGCGCGGTGGCGGAGGAAGACGGCGACACCGGCGGGCTCGTCTTCTACGTGTTCGACCTGCCCTTCTTCAATGGGCATGACCTGCGCAACCTGCCGCTGCACGAGCGCCGCAAGGCGCTGCGTGCCATCGTCGCGGAGGGCGGCGGAGACACGGTGCGCTTCAGCGAAGATTTCGACGCGGAGCCCGACCGGCTCGTCGCATCGGCCTGCCAACTGGGTTTCGAGGGCGTGATCGGCAAGCGCTCGAACGCACGCTACGCGTCCGGCCGCTCGGCGGAATGGATCAAGCTCAAATGCGGCCAGCGGCAGGAGTTCGTGATCGGCGGCTATACCGATCCGCAGGGTGCGCGCAAAGGCATCGGCTCATTGCTGCTGGGCGTGCACGGCGACGGCGGGCAGCTGCACTACGTGGGCAACGTCGGCTCCGGTTTCAGCGAGCGCACGCTCGCCACGCTGCACGCACAGCTCAAGGCGCTGGCCAGCCGTCGCAGCCCGTTCGCGGAAGGCACGCAGGTGGGCCGAAAGGCGCACTGGGTGGCACCGCGGCTGCTCGCCGAGGTGGCCTTCGCGGGATGGACCCAGGGGCGCCACGTGCGGCAGGCGGTGTTCCGAGGCCTGCGGGAAGACAAACCCGCCGAGGAGATCGTGCGGGAAACGCCCGCGGATGCGGACACCCTCTCCACCGCGACCGAGCCACCGGCAACCGCCGAAGCCAGGACCAAGACGAAGGCAAACGCCAAGACCCACACCAAGGCCCGAACCACCACCGATGCCCGGCCCGCCGAGGCGGCAGCGAAGGAGACCATGAGCCCACGCACTTCCCGCACGCCCGCAGGCGGCCCCCCCCACCTGCGCGTGACCCACCCGGATCGCGTGATCGATGCGCAGAGCGGTACCACCAAGGTGGACCTCGTCCGCTACTACGCGCTGGTCGCGCCGCTCATGATGGAGCATCTGCGGCAGCGGCCCGTGTCGGTCGTGCGCGCGCCGGAGGGCGTGGGGCACGAACTCTTCTTCCAGCGCCACCAGGAGTTCGGCGCGGTCGAGGGCATCCGCGAACTCGATCCATCCCTGTATCCGGACCATGCAGCGCTGATGGAGGTGGCCTCGGCCGAGGGGCTGCCCGGTTCCGCGCAGATGAATGCGATCGAGTTCCACACCTGGAACGCACGCAGCGACCGTATCGACCGACCCGACCGCATGACCTTCGATCTGGACCCGGGCGACGGCGTGCCGTGGGACAAGATACTGGAAGGCACGGCGCTGATGCGCGTGATGCTCACTGAACTGGGCCTGCCGTCGTTCCTGAAGACCAGCGGCGGCAAGGGCCTGCACGTGGTGGTGCCCATCAAGCGATTGCATGGCTGGGATACGGTCAAAGGCTTCTCGCAGGCCGTGGTGCAGCACATGTCGCGCACGATTCCCCAGTTGTTCGTCGCCAAGAGCGGCCCGCGCAACCGCGTGGGCAAGATCTTCGTCGACTACCTGCGCAACGGCTTCGGCGCCACCACGGTGAGCGCCTGGTCGGCCCGCGCGCGCCCGGGCCTCGGCATCTCGGTGCCGCTGGCCTGGAAGGAGCTGGAGACGCTGGAGAGCAGCACGCAGTGGACGGTCGCCATGGTGGAAGACCGCCTGCGCACCGGCAACGCCCCGTGGGAGGGCTATGCCGCCGCGGCCGTGTCGATCACCCAGGCCATGCGGCGGCTGGAGTACGCGCCACCGAAAGACTGACCGGGGACGCCTCGGCGCTCAGGCGCAGCCCGCTCCGCCGGCCGAGCCCGCGTGCAGATCGTGCGCCTCGGTCGACGCCACGCGGCGGCCGTTCATCCCGAGCTTGGCGAGCAACTGCACGTCGGCCTCGACGTCCGGGTTGCCGGTGACCAGCAGCTCGTCGCCGTAGAAGATCGAATTGGCACCTGCCATGAAGCACAGCGCCTGCACGGCCTCGCCCATCTGCTGGCGACCGGCGGAAAGCCGCACGCGGGCCTTCGGCATGGTGATGCGGGCGACCGCGATCACGCGCACGAAATCGAACGGGTCGACCGGCTCGCTGTCGGCCAGCGGCGTGCCGGGCACGCGCACGAGGCTGTTGATCGGCACCGACTCGGGGTACGGATCGAGGTTCGCGAGCTGGGCGATGAGGCCCGCGCGGTGCACCGGCGCCTCGCCCATGCCGACGATGCCGCCGCAGCACACGCTGATGCCGGCCTGGCGGACGTGGCGCAGCGTGTCCAGCCGGTCCTGGTAGGCGCGCGTGCTCACCACGTCGGTGTAGTACTCGGGCGCGGTGTCCAGGTTGTGGTTGTAGTAGTCGAGTCCCGCGCCCTTGAGCGCCTGTGCCTGGTGCGGCTCCAGCATGCCCAGCGTGGCGCAGGTCTGCATGCCCAGCCCCTTCACGGCGGCGATCAGCTCGCCCACCTTCTCAATGTCGCGGTCCTTCGGCGCACGCCAGGCGGCGCCCATGCAGAAGCGCGTGGCGCCGGCATCGCGCGCGGCGCGGGCGGCGGTGGTCACCTCCTCCACGCTCATGAGCTTCTGCGCCTTCACGCCCGTGTCGAACTCGGCCGATTGCGGGCAGTAGCCGCAGTTCTCGGGGCAGCCGCCGGTCTTCACCGACAGCAGCGTGGCGAGTTCGACGTCGCCCGTGGGCCAGTGCTGGCGGTGCACGGTCTGCGCGCGCCACAGCAGTTCCATGAAAGGCAGATCGAGCAGTTCCTGCACGGCCTCCACGCTCCAGGCGCCGGCAGCGGGCGCCGGGTTGCGCGCGGGCCGATGCAGTTGGACGGGGGTGGCAGGGGCGTCGGTGAGCAGGGTGTCGGAGGGTGTCATCGTCTTGGCGTGTGGTCACCGCAGAGCGGCTCGGCCGGATTCTGGAAGAGAACCCCGCGGGTTGCCAAGTCTCCGACGTGAAAAACAGGGAATGCCGCGGAGCGCTGCATCTGCGCGCAAAATTTCACGCAGGCCCCATGAAGATGCCGCCAGAAGAAAGCCGTTGGCAGCACGTTGGCGAAACGGCCCAACACGAGATCCGGATCGTGGGCCATCCTGGCGCCATCTTCCCGCAAAGGACAGGGCGCTTGCCTCTGCCCCTCCTGAAGTTGACCGAAGTTGCCGTCCCCTGGGTGCGCCCTGCACGCCCTCAGTCCCCCAGCAGGCCGCGCAGCTTGCGCACCGCGCTGTCCACCGTCGTCAGGACCGGCAGCCCGGTGGCCCGGGCGCACGCGTCACGCGCGCGCGCCATGCTGAACTGCGCCAGGGCGATGCGGGTGCAGCCGCGCGCGGCCAGTTCGCTGGCCTGCCGCGCGATGAGGGCGTCGTGCGTTTCCCCATCCCCGGCGTCGAGCGCCGCGAGCGCTCCCTCCGCCAGCGCGGTTTGCAGCGCCATCCCCACTGGGAATTCCGTCGGCATGGAGCGCAGCGTGGGCGCGAAGGTGGCGATCAGGCCCAGCGGCCCTTCGCCGCCAGCGGCCTCGTCAATCATCGCCTCGTTGGGCTTGAGCACCGGTAGCGCCGCATGCTCTGCGGCCACGGCCTCGATACACGGCCCGAAGGCCGAGCAGGTGAACAGGATGCCCTGCGCGCCCGTATCGACGGCATAGCGCGCCAGCCGCGCGAAGCGCGCGTGCATGGCGCCGTCGAGCACGCCGCCCCCCGCCGCCAGATCGGCCGAGAGGCTGTCGTCCAGCAGGTTCATGCGCACGGCACCGGGCCAGTCCCGCGCGAACGCGTCGTTGATGGGGGCGACCGAATGGGCCAGGGCGTGGATCAGGGCGATGCGGAGCATGGCAATCACGGACCTTGTCAGCCCAGCGCCGCGATGACGTCCGGCGGCGCCTGCACCAGCTCGATCAGCACCCCCTCGCCCGCGATCGGGAACTCGTCGTTGCTCTTGGGGTGCAGGAAGGTGATGTCGTGGCCCGCGGCGCCCTTTCGGATGCCGCCCGGCGCGAAGCGCACGCCCTGGGCCGTGAGCCATTCCACGGCGCGCGGCAGGTCGTCGATCCACAGCCCGATGTGGTTGAGCGGCGTGGCGTGCACGGCGGGCTTCTTCTCGATGTCGAGCGGCTGCATGATGTCCACCTCCACCGCATGGGCGCCCTGCCCCATCGCGAGGATGTCTTCATCGACGTTCTCGCGCTCGCTGCGGAAGGTGCCCGTCTGGGCGAGGCCCAGCATGTCCACCCACAGCCGCTTCATGCGCGCCTTGTCGGTGCCGCCGATGGCCACCTGCTGGATGCCGAGGACTTTGAAGGGACGCTGTTGCGGGGTCATGATGGGGATGCTCCTGAAAAGAAACGGGGTGGAAGTGGATGCGGCCTGCGCGTGTCACAACTCGCGCACGTTACAGCTCGCGCAGGGCCCAGCTGCTGCCCAGCGCGAAATACTCGCGCAGCCAGGCGTTGTAGCGGTTGGTGATCGGCGTCGGCGCGCCGACCGGCACCACGGCGGACAGGCCCTGCCGTCGGGCGATGCGCACCGCGCGCATCAGGTGGAAATCGCTGGTCACCACGGCCATGGGCGCGTCCGCCGGCACGCCGCGCGCCTGCAGCAGCGGCCGGCTGAGCGCGAGGTTCAGTTCGGTGCTGGTGCTCTCCGTTTCCAGCACCAGCCGGTCTGGCGCAATGCCGTGGCGCTCCCGCAGGTAGCGGGCCATGACGGCCGCCTCGCTCTCGGTTTCGCCCAGGTCGACGCCGCCGCACACGGCGATCAGGGCCGCCGGCTGCAGGCGCGCCAGCTCCGCCGCCGTGTCCAGCCGCGCCGCCAGCGCCGGCCGCGGTTGTCCGTCCAGCGTGCCGCTGCCCAGCACCACGATCGCCCGAACGGGCGGCACCCCGGCCGGCGGCACGCCCAGGCCCCGCAGCTGGCCCCAGAACCAGAACACCGAGGCCAGCCACAGCGCGAGCAGCACCCAGCCCAGGCGCCACAGGCGCTGGCGGCCCGGGCGCCCGCGCCGCCAGCGGGCCACGCTCCGCCACCGCACGGCCAGGAAAAGGAACGCCGCTCCCAGCACGGCAGGCAGCACCACGCCGAGGTTCAGGTGGCGCTGCGCCATGAGGAAGAGGCCGTCCGCCAGCAGCACCAGGCCCGACATCGCCAGCAGCGTGCGCACCCCGCGCGAGCGCTCCGCTTCGGGCGCGCAAGCGAGCGCGACGGGCTTCACTGGAATTCGAGGATCACGTCGTCCACGGCCAGCGAAGCGCCGCGGCTGGCAGCGATCTTGCCGACCACGCCGTCCTGCGTTGCGAAGAGGATGTTCTCCATCTTCATCGCCTCGATCACCGCGAGCTTCTCGCCGGCCTGCACCTTCTGGCCTTCCTGCACGGCCACGTCGACCAGCAGGCCCGGCATGGGCGAGAGCAGGAACTTGCTCAGGTCCGGCGGCGCCTTGAAGGGCATGAGCTGGTGCAGCCGCGCGCCCAGCGGCGAGAGCACCAGCGCCTCGATCTGCGTGCCGTTGTGCGCGATGCGCAGCGCCAGCGGGTTCTTGCCCGCGCCGCGCTCCACCTGGGCAGTGAAACCGATGCCGTTGCACTGGCCCTGCACGCGGATCTGGCCGAGCGTGGCGGCGCTGCTGATCTGGTAGTCGCGCCCTTCCACGTGCACCAGGCTGGAGCCCGAGGCATCCTGGAAGTCGGTCACCGACACGGCGTGGTGGGCATGCCGGCCTTCGGCATCCAGCGCCACCACGACGAACTGCTCGCCCACCTTCACCTCGTGGCCCGCCAGCTGGCCGCTGATGCCGCTGGCGCGCGCACGGTAGCGGCGGTGCATGTAGGCCGCCAGCGCCACGAGGAAGAGCGGGTCTTCGTGCGGCACGTCTTCGGAGTGGAAGCCCCGCGCATAGTGCTCGGCGATGAAGCCGGTGTTGAACGCGCCGGACACGAAATCCGGGTGCGCGAGCAGCGCCGCCTGGAACGGGATGTTGCTGCTGATGCCGCGGATCACGAAGCCGTTCAGCGCGGCGCGCATCTTGTGGATCGCGTCCTCGCGGTCGGTGCCGTGCACGATCAGCTTCGCGATCATCGAGTCGTAGTACATCGGGATCTCGCCGCCCTCGTACACGCCCGTGTCCACGCGCACGCCGAGCTTCTTCTCGGTGTCGGCCTGGAACATGCTCTCCTCGGGCGGCTGGAAGCGCACCAGCCGGCCCGTGGACGGCAGGAAGTTGCGGAACGGGTCTTCCGCGTTGATGCGGCATTCGATCGCCCAGCCGTCGCGGCGCACGTCGGCCTGCGTGATCGGCAGCGGCTCGCCGGCGGCCACGCGGATCATCAGTTCCACCAGGTCCAGACCGGTGATGCACTCCGTCACCGGGTGCTCCACCTGCAGGCGCGTGTTCATCTCCAGGAAATAGAAATCCTGGTCCTTGCCCACCACGAACTCCACCGTGCCGGCGCTCTGGTACTTCACCGCCTTCGCCAGCGCCACCGCCTGCTCGCCCATGGCCTTGCGGGTCGCATCGCTGATGAAGGGCGACGGCGCCTCCTCGATCACCTTCTGGTGCCGGCGCTGGATCGAGCATTCGCGCTCGTTCAGGTAGATCACGTGGCCCTGGCTGTCGCCCAGCACCTGGATCTCTATGTGCCGCGGCTGCTGCACGAACTTCTCGATGAAGATGCGGTCGTCGCCGAAGGAATTGCGCGCCTCGTTCTGGCAGGCGGTGAAGCCCTCCAGCGCCTCCTTGTCGTTGTAGGCCACGCGCAGGCCCTTGCCGCCGCCACCGGCCGAGGCCTTGATCATCACCGGATAGCCGATGTCGCGCGCGATCTCCACGGCGCGGTCGGCCGATTCGATCGCGTCGTTCCATCCCGGAATGGTGTTGACCTTCGCCTCGTTGGCGAGCTTCTTCGAGGCGATCTTGTCGCCCATGGCCGCGATCGAATGCGCCTTCGGGCCGATGAAGGCGATGCCTTCGTCCTCGCAGCGCTGGGCGAAGGCTTCGTTCTCCGACAGGAAGCCGTAGCCGGGGTGGATCGCCTGCGCGCCGGTCTGCTTCGCGGCTTCGATGATCCGGTCGGCCAGCAGGTACGACTCGCGCGAGGGCGCCGCGCCGATGCGCACGGCCTCGTCGGCCAGCTTCACGTGGCGGGCTTCCTTGTCGGCATCGGAGTACACGGCCACGGTGGCGATGCCCATGCGGCGGGCGGTGGCGATCACGCGGCAGGCGATTTCGCCGCGGTTGGCGATGAGGATTTTGGTGAACATGGTGCCTCGAATAAGGGGGTTGAGCGCGGGCGTGGATGGGGGGGCCGGGCAGGCGGTCAGGAGGTGCGGTCGATGGCCGGACTCATGTCCTCCATCCAGAGCACGTTGTCCGAGTACGACTGCAGATCGGGCGACAGGCTGGTCGCGGAGCCCGACACCCACACCTCCTTGTGCAGTTCGGACTTCACGTACGAGATCGCATCCTCGAAATCCCCGTCGCCCGCGGAAAGGATCAGCCGGTCGTAGACGTTCTGCGCCGCCAGCTTGATGATCAGCGTGGCGATGCCCACGTCCACGCCCTTCTGGACCCACCGGTCGAACGCATGGCCGCAGGCCGTGCAGTTCATGTGCATCTTCTTGAGCTTGTAGAGCTGCACCCGGAACTTCGGCCCGTGGGGCGGCGCGGTCTTGATCCACGAATGGAACGCGTTCTGCGCGTCCGTGGCGGGGTCGCTCACGGAGTTCAGGTAGTAGCTCTCGCGGATCGGCCCGCCGTTCAGCCGGGTGATCTCGTTCTTCAGCTTGAGGTAGTCGAAGGGCTTGCTCTTGCCGTAGTTGAAGAGGTAGGCGCCATCGACGATCCAGACGGTCTTCATCGTGCTTCCGGGAGGTTCGTCCAAGTGATCGGGCATGGCGTCGCGACGCGGCGGGTCACAGCGGAATGTTCCCGTGCTTGCGCCACGGGTTCTCGATCTTCTTGTTCTGCAGCATGACCAGGCTGCGGCAGATGCGCTTGCGCGTCTCGTGCGGCAGGATCACGTCGTCGACGAAGCCGCGGCTGCTGGCCACGAAGGGGTTGGCGAAGCGCGCCTTGTATTCGGCCTCGCGCGCGGCGAGCTTTTCGGGGTCGTTCTTGTCCTCGCGGAAGATGATCTCCACGGCACCCTTGGCCCCCATCACCGCGATCTCGGCGTTGGGCCAGGCCAGATTCACGTCGCCGCGCAGGTGCTTGGAGGCCATCACGTCGTAGGCACCACCGTAGGCCTTGCGCGTGATGACCGTGATCTTCGGCACCGTGGCCTCGGCATAGGCATACAGCAGCTTGGCGCCGTGCTTGATGATGCCGCCGTATTCCTGGCTGGTGCCGGGCATGAAGCCGGGCACGTCCACGAAGGTGACGACGGGGATGTTGAACGCATCGCAGAAGCGCACGAAGCGCGCGGCCTTGATGCTCGACTTGATGTCCAGGCAGCCGGCCAGCACCAGGGGCTGGTTGGCCACGATGCCGACCACGTTGCCGTCCATGCGCGCGAAGCCGACCACGATGTTGCGGGCGTAGTCGGGCTGCAGCTCGAAGAAGTCGCCGTCGTCCACCGTCTTGGCGATCAGCTCCTTCATGTCGTAGGGCTTGTTGGGGTTCTCGGGCACCAGCGTGTCCAGGCTCAGGTCCTTGCGGTCGGCCGGGTCGGTGCTCTTGCGCACGGGCGCTTTTTCGCGGTTGTTGAGCGGCAGGTAGTTGTAGAGGCGCCGCAGCATCATCAGCGCCTCGACGTCGTTTTCGAACGCCATGTCGGCCACGCCGCTCTTGGTGGTGTGCGTGACGGCGCCGCCCAATTCCTCGGCGGTCACTTCCTCGTGCGTCACGGTCTTCACCACCTCGGGGCCGGTGACGAACATGTAGCTCGAATCCTTCACCATGAAGATGAAGTCCGTCATGGCGGGCGAATACACGGCGCCGCCCGCGCAGGGCCCCATCACCATGCTGATCTGCGGGATCACGCCCGAAGCCATCACGTTCCTCTGGAACACGTCGGCATAGCCGCCGAGGGACGCCACGCCTTCCTGGATGCGGGCGCCGCCGGAATCATTGAGGCCGATCACCGGCGCGCCGACCTTCATGGCCTGGTCCATCACCTTGCAGATCTTCTCGGCATGCGCCTCCGACAGCGCCCCGCCGAACACGGTGAAGTCCTGGCTGAAGACGAACACCAGCCGGCCGTTGATCATGCCGTAGCCCGTGACCACGCCGTCGCCGGGGATCTTCTGGTCCTGCATGCCGAAATCGGTGCAGCGGTGCTCGACGAACATGTCCCACTCTTCGAAAGTGCCGTCGTCCAGCAGCAGCTCGATGCGCTCGCGCGCGGTCAGTTTGCCCTTCTTGTGCTGCGCCTCGATGCGCTTCGCGCCGCCGCCCTGGCGGGCCTGCTCGCGTTTTTTCTCCAGCTGTTCCAGGATGTCTTGCATGGTCTTCCTTCCAACGGTCCGCGAATGCTTGCTTGCTCGCTTGGGTGTTTGTCTGTTTGCTCGGTCGTTATGTGGGGTGTGCCGGTCCGGCTCACTGGTCCGTGATGCCCGCGGCCCGCAGCAGCTGCCGCGCGGCGGTGGAAGCCGCGACGCGCCCGCCGAGCACATCCTCGCGCAGCGCGGGCAACAGCGCCTGCACCTGCGGGTGCGCGCGGAACGCCTGCTTCAGGCCCGCATCGATGCGCTCCCACATCCAGGACTGGGCCTGCCGGCGGCGGCGCGCCTCCAGGCGCCCGTTGGCCCCCTGCACGCGCCGGAAATCCTGCACCGCGGCCCAGAACGCATCCACGCCCCGGCCCTGCAATGCGCTGATCTGCAGCACGCGCGGATGCCACAGCGTGTCGTCGTGCCGCGCATGCTCGGGGTTGCCGTGCTGGCCGATGAGGCGTAGGCTGGAGGTGATCTGCGCTTCGGCGCGCGTGGCGGCATGCGGGTCGATGTCGGCCTTGTTGATCACCACGAGGTCCGCGATCTCCATCACGCCCTTCTTGATCGCCTGCAGGTCGTCGCCCGCGTTCGGCAACTGCATGAGCACGAACATGTCGGCCATCCCGGCCACCGCGGTCTCGCTCTGGCCCACGCCCACGGTCTCCACGATCACCACGTCGTAGCCCGCCGCCTCGCAGACCAGCATCGCCTCGCGCGTCTTCTCCGCCACGCCACCCAGCGTGCCGCTGGACGGGCTCGGCCGGATGTAGGCCTGCGGATGCACCGAGAGCTGCTCCATGCGCGTCTTGTCGCCCAGGATCGAGCCGCCCGACACCGTGGAAGACGGGTCGATGGTGAGCACCGCCACGCGGTGGCCCAGGCCGATCAGGTAGAGGCCCAGTGCCTCGATGAAGGTGGACTTGCCCACGCCCGGCACGCCGCTCAGGCCCAGGCGGAAGGCGTTGCCCGTGTGCGGCAGCAGCGCGGTGAGCAACTCGTCGCCCTGCGCGCGGTGGTCGGCGCGCGTGGATTCGAGCAGCGTGATCGCCTTGGCCATGGCGCGGCGCTGCACGGGGCCGGGGGTGCCGGTGATGCCGGCGTGGAGCGGGTGCGGCTGTGCGGTCATGGCTGGGCTCCGGCCGCCGCGCCGGTCCACGATGGGCTCCAGCGGTACTCGATGTCGAAAGGCTCTTCCGCGACCGGCCGGAAGCCGTGGCGCAGATAGAAGCGGTTGGCGTCGCTGCCCTTGAGCGCGCACAGCGTCACCTCGCAGCCGCGCTCGCGGGCCTGTGCCTGCACCCAGGCCATGGCCCAGCTGCCGGCACCCGCGTTCTGCGTGCCCGGCCGCAGGTAGAGGTGGTGCAGCCGCAGCGTACCGTCGGCCGCGCGCGGCAGGAGCGTGAGGTAGCCGATGCGCTCGCCGTCCCGCACGATGTGGCGCATGCCTTCGGGCACGAACGCGTCGCGCAGGCGCTCACGCACGCGCACAGGATCGAACCGGCCCAGGCGCTCCAGGCTCTCGCGCAGGGCCTCGGCCCGCAGCTCGGCCATGGCGGCGAAATCCGTTTCGGAGACGGGCTCCCAGCCCAGTCCCGACGTGGCGGGCCGGGGAGAAGACGAAGAAGCTGCAGGCATTGCGGGCGCACGCATCCTCAGGCGGCCACGGCTTTCCTGATCTGCTCCAGCACGTCCTTCGCGCTCGCCGGGATCGGCGTGCCCGGGCCGTAGATGCCCTTCACGCCCGATTCGTAGAGAAAATCGTAGTCCTGCTGCGGAATCACGCCGCCCACGAACACGATGATGTCGTCGGCCCCCTGGTCCCTGAGGGCCTGGATGATGGCCGGCACGAGCGTCTTGTGGCCGGCCGCGAGCGTGGAGACGCCCACCGCGTGCACATCGTTCTCGATCGCCTGGCGCGCACATTCCTCGGGTGTCTGGAAGAGCGGCCCCATGTCCACGTCGAACCCCAGGTCGGCGAAGGCCGTGGCCACCACCTTGGCGCCGCGGTCGTGGCCGTCCTGGCCGAGCTTGGCGATCATCACGCGCGGGCGGCGGCCTTCGGCTTCGGCGAACGCGTCGATCTCGCCCTTGAGCTTTTCCCAGCCCTCGGCCGAGTCGTACGCCGCGGCATACACGCCCGTGACCTTCTGCGTGTCGGCGCGGTGGCGGCCGAACACCTTCTCCAGCGCATCGCTCACCTCGCCCACGGTGGCGCGCAGGCGGATCGCCTGGATGGACAGGTCGAGCAGGTTGCCGGTGCCGGATTCCGCCGCCGCGGTGAGCGCATCGAGCGCCTGCTGCACGGCCGCCGCGTCGCGCGTGGCACGGATGCGTTCGAGCCGCGCGATCTGCCCGTCGCGCACCTTCACGTTGTCGATCTGCAGGATGTCGACCGGGTCCTCCTTGGCGAGGCGGTACTTGTTCACGCCCACGATCACGTCCTTGCCGGAATCGATGCGCGCCTGCTTCTCCGCGGCGGCGGCCTCGATCTTGAGCTTGGCCCAGCCCGAATCCACCGCGGCGGTCATGCCGCCCATGGCCTCGACCTCCTCGATGATCTTCCAGGCGGCGTCGGCCATGTCCTGGGTGAGCTTTTCCATCATGTAGCTGCCGGCCCAGGGATCGATCACGTTGGTGATGTGCGTCTCTTCCTGGATGATGAGCTGCGTGTTGCGCGCGATGCGGGCCGAGAACTCGGTGGGCAGCGCGATGGCCTCGTCGAAGCTGTTGGTGTGCAGGCTCTGCGTGCCGCCGAACACCGCCGCCATGGCCTCGATGGTGGTGCGCACCACGTTGTTGTACGGATCCTGCTCGGTGAGCGACCAGCCCGAAGTCTGGCAGTGCGTGCGCAGCATCAGGCTCTTGGGATTCTTCGCGCCCGTGCCCTTCATGATGCGGCACCACAGCAGCCGCGCTGCGCGCATCTTGGCGACTTCGAGGTAGAAGTTCATGCCGATCGCCCAGAAGAACGACAGCCGGCCCGCGAACTCGTCCACGTCCAGCCCCGAATCGATGGCCGTCTTCACGTACTCCTTGCCGTCGGCCAGCGTGAAGGCCAGTTCCAGCGCCTGGTTGGCGCCCGCCTCCTGCATGTGGTAGCCGCTGATGGAGATGGAATTGAACTTCGGCATGTTCCGCGCCGTGTAGCCGATGATGTCGCCGATGATGCGCATCGAGGGCTTGGGCGGGTAGATGTAGGTGTTGCGGACCATGAACTCCTTGAGGATGTCGTTCTGGATGGTCCCGGAGAGCTGGTCCTGCCGCACGCCCTGCTCTTCCGCCGCGACCACGTAGCCGGCCAGCACGGGCAGCACGGCGCCGTTCATCGTCATGGAGACGCTCACCTTGTCGAGCGGAATGCCGTCGAAGAGGATCTTCATGTCCTCCACGCTGTCGATCGCCACGCCGGCCTTGCCCACGTCACCCGTCACGCGCGGATGGTCGCTGTCGTAGCCGCGGTGCGTGGCGAGGTCGAACGCCACCGAGACGCCCTGCCCGCCCGCCGCCAGCGCCTTGCGGTAAAAAGCGTTCGACTCTTCCGCCGTGGAGAAGCCCGCGTACTGCCGGATCGTCCAGGGCCGCACGGCGTACATGGTGGCCTGGGGACCGCGCACGTAGGGCTCGAAACCCGGCAGGGTGTTGGCATGGGGCAGCCCCGCCACGTCCTCCGCGGTGTAGAGCGGCTTGACGGTGATGCCGTCCGGCGTGACCCAGTCCAGCGCGGAGACATCGCCGCCCGGTGCGGACTTGGCCGCCGCCTTGGCCCAGGCGGCGAGGTCGGCGGGCTGGAATTCGGGCGGGGGCGTCTGGCTGCTGCTCATGGAGGGCTCGCGTCGGGGTTTCGCTGGTCGGTCGGAGATCCGCGCCGCCTTGTCTCCGGGCGTGCGCGGGAAGCAAAGACTAGTCTAGCCGATTCCGTAATTATTAATTCATCATTTTTATGGCGTACCATTCCGCGCCATGTCCACTGCCCCGCTCACGCCGCGCCCCCTCTATGAAGAGGTGGCGGAGCAATTGCGCCAGCGCATCTTCCGGCGCGCGCTGGAGCCCGGAAGCTGGATCGACGAGCTGAAGATCGCGGAGGAGTTCGGCATCAGCCGCACCCCGCTGCGCGAGGCCCTCAAGGTGCTCGCGGCCGAAGGCCTGGTCACGATGAAGGTGCGGCGCGGCGCCTACGTCACCGAAGTGTCCGACAAGGACCTGCACGACGTCTATCACCTGTTGGCACTGCTGGAGAGCGATGCCGCGCGCGTGGTGGCTGAAAGCGCCACGGATGCGCAGTTGCGCGAACTGGAAGCGCTGCACGCCGAACTCGCCGCCGCGGTGGTCGATCGGGACCGCTTCTTCGGGGTGAACGAACGCTTCCACATGCGCCTGCTCGAACTGGCGGACAACCGCTGGCGCAACCAGATGGTGGCGGACCTGCGCAAGGTGATGAAGCTCAACCGCCACAACTCGCTGCTGCGCCAGGGCCGCATCGAGGAGTCGCTGCGCGAGCATGCGGACATCCTGACGGCGCTGACCGCACGCGATGCAGAGCGCGCGGCATCCGCCATGCAGGACCATTTCGCCCAGGGCCTGCAGGCCGCTGCCTGAGTCGTTCGCCGCTTTCCACGCGGCGCGGCCGCATCCCCGGGCGGCCTCGAGACGACGCAGGGCTCGGGTATTGGTTCCGCAGCTTGCCGGCAGGCCCTGCACCCCCCATCATTGGCGCACCACACCACTCACAATACGTCGGGCCGACGGGACGGCCATCGGCGGTGCGCGAGCGGCCCCGGCCACGCCCGGGGGCATGCGCGGCCGCCCCATCGGGAGGAAGATCGGGCATGCTGGAGCTGGAACGCTTTTTCCTGCTGGACGGCGACGGCGGATTGCCGGCCGACGCGCTGCTCACGGGCAGGCATGATCCCGCGCTGGTCGCGCTCTCCGTCGCGGTCGCCGTCCTCACGTCCACCCTCGCGCTGCATCTCTCGGGCCAGGCCCGCGACGCCCAGACGGCCCTGTCGCGCCGGCTCGCGCTCACGAGCGCGGGCGTGGCGCTGGGCGCCGGCATCTGGGCCATGCATTTCATCGGCATGCTGTCGTTCACGCTGTGCACCACGGTGGGCTACGACATCGCCGTCACCCTCCTCTCGATGCTGCCGGCCATGGCCGCGTCCTGGCTGGCGCTGTCGCTGCTGTCGCATCCGCACGTGACGCGACGGCAATTGCTGCTGGGTGGCGTGCTGGTGGGGGCCGGCATCGGCACGATGCACTACATGGGCATGGCGGCCATGCGCATGGCCCCTTTGCTGCGCTACGACCCGCTCTGGTTCACCGCGTCGATCGCCGTGGCCGTGGGGCTGGCCAACGCGGCGCTGTGGGTGCGGTTCATCCTGCAGCGCCGCATCGGCCTCTCGCCCTGGCAGGCGAACGTGCTCGGGGGCGCGATCATGGGCGTCGCCATCTCCGGCATGCACTACACCGCCATGGCGGCCGCGCGCTTCGTCGGCCAGCCCGAGCCGGGCGGTGGCGACGGCCACCAGTGGGTGCAGATGCTCGCGCTCACGGTGACGCTGGTGACCGCCTGCGTGGGCCTGTTCGCCGGCGCGGTGAACGGCTTCATCCTGTACCGCGATCTCTACCGCAAGGTGCGGCGCGAAGAATCCCGGCTGCGCACGCTGGTGGACACGGCCGTGGACGGCATCGTCACCATCGACGGACACGGCATCGTGCAAAGCTTCAACCAGTCGGCCGAGCGCATCTTCGGCTACCCCGCGGCCGACGTGCTCGGCCGCAACGTCCGCATGCTGATGCCCGAGCCGCACGCCCAGGCGCACGACGGCTACCTGCAGCGCTACCTGAGCACGGGCGAGGCGCGCATCATCGGCACGGGCCGCGAGGTGGCCGGCCTGCACCGCGACGGCAGCGCCGTGCCCCTGCGCCTGGCCATCGGCCGCGCGGACACGCCGGACGGCCCGCTGTTCGTGGGTTTTCTCACCGATCTGCGCGGCATCAAGGAGGCCGAGATGCGGCTGGGCATCGCCGCCAGCGTGTTCGAGCACAGCTACGAGGCGGTGCTGATCCTGGATTCCGACCACCACGTGGTGGACGCCAACCCCGCCTTCGAGCGCATGACCGGGCTGTGCCGCGAGGACCTGCTCGGCACGCCGGTGGAAGACCTGTATCCGCCCCCGGACGAGTCCGACGACGAGGCGGGTGCCGAAGCCCAGGGCGGCCGGCCGCGCTTTCCCGCGATCTGGCGCTCGGTGCAAGCCCAGGGCTACTGGCAGGGCGAAGTGCTGGGACGCGGCCTGGGCATCGCCATGCCGCAGCGCATGTCCATCGCGGGCGTGCTGGGCAAGGAGGGGCATCCGCACCACTACATCGTGGTGATCAGCGACATCAGCCAGATCAAGGCGCACGAGCAGGAGCTGCAGCACATCGCGCTCTACGACAGCCTCACCGGCCTGCCCAACCGGCGCCTGCTGGCCGACCGGCTGGTGCAGGGCATCGCCCAGGCGCAGCGGCGGCGGCAATTGCTGGCCGTGTGCTACCTCGATCTGGACGGCTTCAAGCGCGTGAACGACCAGCACGGCCACGCGGCCGGCGACCAGTTGCTCATCGAGGTGGGTCGCCGCATCCAATCGCAGCTGCGCGCGGAGGACACCCTCGGCCGGCTGGGCGGCGACGAGATGGTGCTGCTCATCAACGGACTGCAGACGCCCGAGGATTGCGGACCGCTCATCGACCGCATCCTGCAGGCCGTGCGCCAGCCCGTGCCGCTGCCCAAGGGCCAGGGTTTCGTCTCGGCCAGCATGGGCCTCAGCTTCTACCCGCTCGACGGCGGCGATCCGGACCTGCTGCTGCGGCAGGCGGACCATGCGATGTACGAGGCGAAGCAGGAGGGCAAGAACCATTGCCGGCGCTTCCGCGACGATGCGGCGGAGCGTACCGGTCCGGCGACGCGGCCGCCGGACGAGGCGGCCGTGTCGTAGGCCGGGCGTTGGGTTCCTGGCGCTCGTCCGTGGAGACGGTGCCAGCCGACGCGCTGATACCGGTGGCGCGCGTTATGGAAGGCGATGGGATAATTGCGAGTTCTGCCGGGCCTCTCACGCCTTTCCAGCGCTTGCGGCACCTTTCCGCTCCCCTTTTTCATTTTCTCCTGTGTCCCTTTCCGCCGCCCCCCATTCGTGGCGCCTGTCCGTCGCCCCGATGATGGACTGGACCGACCGCCACTGCCGCTACTTCCACCGGCTGCTGAGCCGCCATGCCCTGCTCTACACCGAGATGGTGACCACGGGCGCGCTGGTGCACGGCGACGTGGAACGGCACCTGCGCTTCAATGCCGAGGAGCATCCGGTGGCGCTGCAGCTGGGCGGCAGCGAGCCGGCCGATCTCGCGCATGCGGCGCGGCTCGGAGAGCGATGGGGCTATGGCGAGATCAACCTGAACTGCGGCTGCCCCAGCGAGCGCGTGCAGCGCGGCGCGTTCGGTGCCTGCCTGATGAACGAGCCGCCATTGGTGGCCGACTGCGTGAAGGCGATGGTGGATGCGGTGGCCGTGCCCGTCACCGTCAAGCACCGCATCGGCATCGGCCGCAGCGAGGACTACGCCTTCGTGCGGGATTTCGTGGGCACCGTCGCCGAGGCCGGCTGCCGCGTCTTCGCCGTCCATGCGCGCAACGCCTGGCTGGAAGGCCTCTCTCCCAAGGAGAACCGCGAGATTCCGCCGCTGCGCTACGACGTCGTGCACCGGCTCAAGGCCGAGTTTCCGCACCTGGTCATCACGATCAACGGCGGCCTGGCCACCGATGCGGCCGTGCAGGAGGCGCTGGGCGGTGGACTCGACGGCGCGATGATCGGCCGCGAGGCCTACCACAACCCCTGGTGGCTCGCCCGCTGGGACGCGCTCTACTTCGGCGAGGCCGATGCCGGCCTCACCCGCGAAGGCATCGAGGACGCGATGGTCGACTACATGGCGCGCGAAGCCGCGCTGCACGACACGCCCTGGTATGCGATCGCGCGGCACATGCTGGGCCTGCGCAACGGGTTGCCCGGTGCGCGGCGCTGGCGGCAGGTGTGGAGCGACCACCGCCTGAAGCACCTGCCTGCGCACGAGGTGCTGGCCATCGCGCGCGCGCCGTTGCGGGAGACGGCGACGGTTGCGCAGGACACACCCGAGGCCTCGCAGGCTGCCACCTCCTGATCCTGGCAGCGCGCCCCGCGGCGTTCCGTCAGGCCACTTCCGCGGAACCGGTCTGCGCGGCCCCGGTCTGGGTTGCCAGCCAATCCTGCAGCGGCACGGGCTGCGCATACAGGTAGCCCTGCATCGTGTCGCAGCCGTGCTGCATCAGGAATTCCGCCTGCGCGGCGGTCTCGACCCCTTCGGCGACCACGCGCAGCCGCAGATGCTGGGCCATCGACAGGATGGCGCACACGATGGCGGCGTCGTTGGGATGGTCGGGCGCATCCTGCACGAAGCTCCGGTCGATCTTGAGTTCATAGAGCGGCAGGCGCTTCAGGTACGCCAGGCTGGAATAGCCGGTGCCGAAATCGTCGATCGAAAATCGCACGCCGAAACGCACCAGCTCGGCCATGCGGCGCGCCGTATCCTGCCAGTTCTCCACGAGCAGGGTTTCGGTCACCTCGAGGATCAGCCGGGAGGCCGGGGCACCGCTGTAGGCCAGGGCATCGCGCACGTAGCCGACGAAGTCGTCCTGCCGGAACTGCCGCGCGCTCACGTTGACCGAGATGGTCATGTCCAGCCCCGCCGCCTGCAGTTGGGCCAGCGCGTCGCAGGCGCGGCGGATGACGCGGGCGCCCAGCCGCACGATCAGCCCGGAATCTTCCGCGATGGCCACGAACCGCGCGGGCGACACGCTGCCGTGCGCGGGATGCTGCCAGCGCAGCAGCAATTCGCCCCCGCAGACGATGCCGTCCCGGTCCACCTGCGAATGGATGTGGATCTCCAGCGCGTCTTCCGCGATGGCCTGCGCGAGGTCCTGCTCCAGGGCCAGCCGTTCCTGGGCGGCGGCCTGCATGTCGGCCTCGAAGAAGCACACGCGGTTGGCGCCGGAGGATTTGGCGCGGTACATCGCCGTGTCGGCCTCGCGCAGCAGATCGTCCACCGACTCCCCGCCTTTGGGGAACAGCGTCACGCCGGTGCTGGCGGTGACGGAATAGTGGATGTTGCTGCCCAGGTCGTAGGGCGTCTCCATGCCCTCGCGCAGCCGCGCCGCCATCGCCCCGGCGGCATCCACACCGGCCTGGATGCCGTTGGCGATGCGCGGGATGAGCACGACGAACTCGTCGCCGCCGATGCGCACCACGCTGCCGAAGCCCTGCAGCAGCCGCTCCAGACGCCGCGCCACCTGCACCAGCAGGCGGTCGCCCGCCGCATGGCCCCGCGCATCGTTGAGCTGCTTGAAATTGTCCAGGTCGATGAAGAACAGCGCGCCGATGCGGCCGTCCCGCCGCGCATGGTCCAGCGCCGCCTGCAGCTGGTCGAACAGCAGCCGCCGGTTGGGCAGGCCGGTGAGCGCGTCGTAATAGGCCAGCTGGTGCATGGCCGCCTCGGTTTCGCGCCGGCTGGTGATGTCGCGCGCGAGCGCCACGTAGCGCGATGGCGCCGCCGCATTCGACCCGGCTGCCGGGTCGGCCGGGCGGCGCGCCACGGACAGCTCGAACCACCGCGGGCCGGCGGCCGTGTCCTGGTGGAACTGCCTGCCCAGCGAAACGCCCTGGGCCTCGGCCTCGCGCAGTGCCTGCAGGAATTCCGACGCCACCTCCGGGGGCAGCACGTCCGCCAGCAGACGCCCCTCGAAAGCGTGGCTGGGCTGGGACGACAGGTCGGCAAGCGCCGTGCGGTGGTAGTGGATGCGGCCTGCGAGATCGAGTTCGAACAGCACGTCCGGCACGGCCTGCAGGATGCCCTCCAGGTTGTCGCGCACGGTACGCAGCTCGCTCGTCATGGAGCGCGCCAGCGCCAGCGCCCGCTGGTGCCCGGTGGCCTGCAATGCGATGAACCAGCCCGCCAGGATGCTGAAGAGGGCTCCGAGGCAGGCGATGAGGGCGTGGTTGTCGCGGCCCAGCCGCTGATCGAAGATCGGCAGCGGCTCCATGGTCAGCGTCCAGGGCCGGCCGCCCACGTCGAGCACGCGCATCGCGCGCAACGCGTCGGCGCGCCCGGCCGGCGCGGGCGAACCGCCATCGCCGGAGTTGTAGAGTTCCGCCGCCTGCCCGCCGTCGGGTTCGGGCCCGTCTTGGATGCGCAGCGACACCGCCGGATCGAGTTCGCGCACCAGCGCGCTCGCCACCGCGGCCAGGCGGAACGGCGCCGCGACCCAGCCGTGGATGGTGTCTCGACGCGCCTCCAGGGTGGCCGGCATGCCGCCGCCGCGGTACACGGGCAGGAACATCATGAGGCCCGGATCGTCGTCGGCGGCCACGCTCCACAGGCCCGACAGCGCCATCGTTCCGGTGTCGCGCGCGCGGTCCATCGCCTCGCGCGCCGCGGGCAGGCTGGCCGTGTCGAACCCCAGCGCGCTCAGGTTGCCCCGGGTGCGCGGCTCCACGCGGGTGACCACCGCGTAGGCGCCCCGGTCGCCGCGCGAGCGGACTTCGTAGCGGTCCAGGCCTTGCGCGCGCATCGACTGCACATGCAGGCGCAGATTCTCATGCGGCACCAGTTCGAGCAGGCACAGTGCCTGCAGACCGGGGCGCGTGACGTCCAACTGCAGCGACGTGACGTATGCCGAGAACTCCTGAGGATGGATGTCGGCGGAACCGTCCACATAACCCTTGAGGCCCCGCAGCACCATTTCATAGGCGCCCATGCGGTCCCGCAGGCCGGAAACCACGCGCTCCGCGGCCGCCTCGAAGTTCTGCTGGCGGCGCGTCTGCTGCAATTGCTCCGCATGGTGCCAGTACAGGTAGGTCACTCCCAGCAGTGCCGCCGACAGCAGCGGAGCGAACACCACGCGCACGTGCCAGAACGGCACGGCGTCGCGCAGCGCCGCGTGCGATGGGCGGGAGGGTGGGAACGCAGTCATGGGCGGCGCAGCGTGGCACGGCCGAGCCGCCGTGGCAAGCCCTGGTGTCGCCGGCGCGCACCACGCGCTCCGGACCAAGGGTTCGGATCGCGGCGCAGTCCTACCGGCCGGGACGTCCGGCCTCCACGGCATTGGACTACCATCGGCCCGCGCGCGAGCGCCGCCCGGGCGGCCAAGCCAGCGCATCGCACTTTTTTCGGTACCCTTGCCTTTTTCATGCCGTCGCTCGATTTTTCCAGGGAAGAGAAAGGCTTCGCCGCCTTCTATGAGCAGGAGCTGCCCGCCCTGCAATACGCCTGCGCGTCCTACATCGCCCTGCTGCAGTCCATCCTCTCGCGCACCCCGCACCTGGATATCACCAAGGTCGAGGGACGTGTGAAGGATCGTGAGGAATGTATCGCGAAGTTCTCTCGCAAATACCGGGCCGGCCTCGAAGAAGCGAATACGCCCTACGAAATTCGCCACTACATCACCGACCTGATCGGCGTGCGGGTGGTGTGCCTCTACGAGGACGAACTGGAGAGGGTGGCCGACGCCGTGCGATCGCATTTCGACGTGATCGACGTGACCGACAAGGTGTCGGCCATGGAAAGCACGGAAGGCTCCTTCGGCTACAAGGGACTGCACCTCGATCTGCGGCTGAATGCCGCACAGGCCGGCCTGCCGGAGCATGCGGCCTATGCCGCCCAGCCGTTCGAGCTGCAGGTGCGCACCATCATCCAGGACTCCTGGAGCGTGCTGGACCACAAGATCAAGTACAAGAAGGCGATTCCCGGCCAACTCAAGCGACGCATCAACGTGCTGTCCGCGCTCTTCGAACTGGCCGACCGCGAATTCCGCCAGATCCGCGACGAAACCGAGGCCGGCCTGCTGCAGGCCCCCGACGAAAACGACACGGCAGATGCGCCCGAGGCGGACATGGCGGCCGAGGCGGTGCGGGAGCGTCCGGCGGCGCCCGGCAGCGAACTCAACGCCTTCACCTTCCTGAAGATCGCCAACCACTTCTTCAAGGATTCCGATTTCGATCCGCGCAAGGTCGATCTGTTCGTGGCCGACATCCGGGGGTGGGCGCCGGGCATCACCCGCTCGCAGTTCAACACCCTGCTGCGCGCCACGCTCGGCACCGTGAAGCGCTATAAGCAGCACTTCGAGGAAGCCAACCCGCAGACCAGCTTCAATGCGTACACGGTGATACGCCACTGCCTGTACCTCGGCGATCGCGCGCTGTTCCGCCGGGCGTTGCGCAACAGCTCCCGGGAAGCGTTCGAAGCCTGGCTGCGTGACCACGGTTGAGCCGCCCGACGAGCGCAAAAGACGCACCGCCGACGTGGTTACTCCCGCTTACTGCTACTGAAAACGCAGCGCCGAAAGCCCTTTTTCCGGCCGCCCCGGGCTGTCGCATTGGCGACTACGCCTCCGTACTTCCACGCCACACGCCCGGCGCCAAGTGCTGCTATATTGCACTGCAACATTTTTCGGCGAGCCGCCCCATGCTCTACAACCTCTACGAAACGCAGCGCTCCCTCATGGAGCCCTTTGCCGAACTGGCGCAAACGGTTTCCAAGATCTACAGCAACCCGGTCTCGCCGTTCAGCCACACGACCTACGCGCAGCGCATGTCGGCCGGCTACGACCTGCTCTACCGCCTGGGCAAGGACTACGAGAAGCCGGTGTTCGGCATCTCCACGGTGGAGGTGGATGGCCACGAAGTCGTCATCCACGAGCGCGTGGAGATGGACAAGCCCTTCTGCGAGCTGCGCCGCTTCAAGCGCTTCTGCGACACGCCCTCCACGCTCGAAACCATCAAGCGGCAGCCTGCCGTCCTGATCGTGGCGCCCCTGTCCGGGCACTACGCCACGCTGCTGCGCGATACGGTGCGCACGATGCTGCAGGGCCACAAGGTCTACATCACCGATTGGAAGAATGCGCGCCTCGTGCCGCTCTCGGAAGGTGAATTCCACCTCGACGACTACGTCAACTACGTGCAGGAATTCATCCGCCTGCTGCAGGGCCGGTACGGCAACTGCCACGTGATGAGCGTCTGCCAGCCCACCGTGCCGGTGCTGGCGGCCGTGTCGCTCATGGCGAGCCGCGGCGAGAAGACGCCGCTGTCCATGACGATGATGGGCGGCCCGATCGACGCTCGCAAGTCGCCCACGGCCGTGAACAACCTCGCCACGCAGCGCAGCTTCGAGTGGTTCGAGAACAACGTGATCTATCCGGTGCCCGACAGCTTCCCCGGCGCCGGCCGCCGCGTGTACCCGGGCTTCCTGCAGCACACGGGCTTCGTCGCGATGAACCCCGACCGGCACGCCAAGAGCCACTACGACTACTTCAAGGACCTGATCAAGGGCGACGACGCGAGCGCCGAGGCCCACCGCAAGTTCTACGACGAGTACAACGCCGTGCTCGACATGGACGCGGACTACTACCTCGAAACCATCAAGACGGTGTTCCAGGACTACAACCTCGTGCACGGCACCTGGGACGTGCGCTCGCCCGAAGGCCAGCCCGAGCGCGTGCGCCCGCAGGACATCCGCACCACGGCGCTGCTCACCATCGAAGGCGAGCTCGACGACATCTCCGGCTCCGGCCAGACCGAAGCCGCGCACGGCCTGTGCACCTCGATCCCCGCGGAAGACCGCCGCCATTTCGAGGTGCATGGCGCGGGCCACTACGGCATCTTCAGCGGCCGCCGCTGGCGCGAAACCGTGTACCCGCAGGTCCGCGATTTCATCCTGGCACACGACCCGCAACCCGCCACCACGGTCGACAGCACCCAGGTGCCGAGTGAAGACGCACCGCGCCGCCGCAACGGCGCGGCCGCGCCGGCCACTGTGGACACCCCGTCCGTTTCCGCGGCGTCCGTGACGCCCGTGGCGTCGGCCACCGTGGCTGCCGCGGTGACTCCTGCGGATCCGACCGCCGTCGAACTGCCTGCCGAACTGCCGATCGCCGCCGCCGCCCTGGCCGGGCGCAACCGACGCGGCGCGCGGAAGGCTTGACGCCCCGGGACGCCACCGCGCGGCACGGGCTGGCCGCGCGCATCGACGCGGCACTGCCGCAGACGCAGTGCACCCGCTGCGGCTACCCCGACTGCGCCGCCTACGCGCAGGCGGTGGCGCATGAAGGGGCCCCGATCAACCGGTGCCCGCCCGGGGGCGCCGAAGGCGTGGCGCGCCTGGCCGCACTGACGGGGCTTCCCGCGCTGCCGCTCGACCCGGCCTGCGGGCTGGAGGCACCACGCACCATCGCCGTGATCGACGAGAACTGGTGCATCGGCTGCACGCTGTGCATCCAGGCCTGCCCCACCGACGCGATCCTGGGCACCCACAAGCACATGCACACGGTGATCGCACCCCACTGCACCGGCTGCGAACTCTGCATTCCCGTCTGCCCGGTGGATTGCATCGTGCTGGAGAACGCCAGCGGCACGGCGACCGGGTGGGCGGCATGGTCCGCGGAACAGGCCGGCCATGCGCACGCCCGGTACGTGAACCACCGGCTGCGCATGGGACACGTCGGCCCCGGCGGTGCCGCATCGGACGGTGGAACATCAGCCCGCGAGCCATTCCCCGCGCCGAGCGCGTCGTGCAGCGAATCGAAGGCTGCCGTACTGCCTTCGGAAAGCGACACCGTCATGGAAGCAGGGCCGGGACATGCGGACGACGCGGCTGCGGCACGCCGGGATGCGATCGCCGCCGCGCTGGCCCGCGCCCGCGAGCGCCGCACGGGAACCGGCACGCCCCGCTGACGCCACGAGCGCGCCACCGGCACGCTGCGGCGCTTGCCCGGCTCAGGAACGCGCCGCGAGCGACTTGTACACGCCGCACCCCAGGTAGAGATCGTCCAGGGCCTGCACGAAGGACATTTTCGTCTGCACCCTGCCGGTAGCGGGGTTCGTGATGTCGTACTCCACCCAACCCGGACCGCGCGCGGCCTGCGCGGCGATGTCCGCCACCAGCCGGTCTCCATCAATGCCGGGAATGTCCTGCACCCGCGTTCCCACCTTGGCGGGGTTGCCGCCGAAGGCCAGATAGCGGCCGTCCGGGTGCAGCACGAACACGTACATGTCGCGGTCGTGGAAGGGCTGCCCCGGATCGGTGACGAGCCGCAGGAACGCTTCCCGCGAGCCGGCCGCGCTGCGCCGTGCCGCCGCCCGCTCCACCAGCGCCATGGCCTCGTCCGCCGTGCCCTGCTGCAGCCGGAACGCCTGCACCGCACGCGCCAGCGTGGTGGCGCGCAGGCCGAGCGCCTCGGCCTGCTGCACGGCCTGCCCCACCATGCGCGCGTTGTGCTGGGTGACCCCGTCGATCTGCTGCACGGCCTCGCTGATCTCTCCCAGCCCCGCGCTCTGCTGCGCGCCGGAGCCCGAGATCTCGCTCACATGGGCCGCGACGCTGCGGATGCCCTCGGCCATGCCCGCGATGCCCTCGCCCGCCGTGCGCATCAGCGTGGCGCTGGACTCCACCTGCCGCACCGAATCCCCGATCAGGTCGCGGATCTCGCGCGCCGCCTGACCCGAACGCTGGGCCAGCGTGCGCACTTCCGCCGCCACCACCGCGAAGCCGCGCCCCTGCTCGCCGGCGCGCGCCGCTTCCACCGCGGCATTGAGGGCGAGGATGTTCGTCTGGAACGCGATCGAATCGATCACGCCGGTGATTTCGGCCATGCGCCGCGCGCCCTGTTGGATCGCCTGCACCGACTCCGCGGCCCGGTCCATGGCGCGCGTGCCTGCGTCGGCGGCCGTGCGCAGGTCCGCGGCGCGATGGTCCGCCGCGCTGGCGGTCTGGGCGTTCTGCCGTACCGCGGCCACCAGTTGCTCCACGCTCGCGGCGGTCTGCTCCAGGCTCGCGGCCTGCTGTTCGGTGCGCTCGGCCAGCGCCCGGTTGTCGGTGGCGAGGCTCTGGCCCGCGTGCGCGACCAGCGCCGCATTGCTGCGGATGTCGGCCACCATGGAGGACAGCGTCACCACCATGCGCTCCAGCGCTGCCGCGAGCAGCGCCGGTTCGTCGCGGCCGGGCGGTGCCGTACTGCGGGACAGATCCCCGCGGGCGGCGGCTTCCATCGCAACGGCCAGCCCCGCCAGGTCGGCGGAAAGCCCTGCGGCGAGCGCCGCGCCCAGGTACGTGACGACCAGCCCCCCCGCCAGCGCCACCCAAGCCCCTGCGGCCGCACCCTGGCCCGCACAGGCCCACCACGTGGCACCCAGGGCCAGCAGGGCGACAGCCACGCACACCCCGATCTTCGCGGGAATGCGCCACCCGCGCATCACCCGGACGGCAGGCGCCAACAGCAGGAAATCAGCCATCCTCGTCTCCTCCGTCTTCTAGTATTGCCATTTGTAATGGCCCGTAGGGTATTGACCAGCACTTATGGCGAATTGACAAGGCGGGAATACGCCGACGCCGCCCAGGCAGTCACCATGCTGCCCCGATAATGGCGCCCCATGAATCCCCTGCTCTCCCAACTGCAGCCCTATCCTTTCGAGCGCCTGCGGCAGCTCTTCTCCGGCGTGCAGCCCCCCGCCGGCTTCTCGCCCATCAGCCTGGGCATGGGCGAGCCGCGCCATCCCACGCCCGCCTTCATCCAGCAGGCCTTCATGGAACACCTCGGCGGCCTGGCCAGCTACCCGGCGACGGCGGGTGATCCGCGCCTGCGGGAGGCCTGCGCGCAATGGCTGCGGCAGCGTTACGGGATCGCCATCGACGGAGCCACGCAGGTGCTGCCCGTGAACGGCTCGCGCGAGGCGCTGTTCGCGTTCGCCCAGACCGTGATCGACCCCACGCAGGGCGGCGCGACGGTGGTCTGCCCCAATCCGTTCTACCAGATCTACGAAGGCGCGGCCCTGCTCTCCGGTGCCCGCCCGTACTACGCCCCCAGCGACCCGGCACGCAACTTCGCGGTGGACTGGGACGGCGTGCCGGAAGCCGTCTGGCAGGCCACGCAACTGCTCTTCGTATGCTCTCCCGGCAACCCCACCGGCGCGGTGATGCCGCTCGTGGAATGGGAAAAGCTGTTCGCGCTCAGCGACCGCCACGGTTTCGTGATCGCCTCCGACGAGTGCTATAGCGAAATCTATTTCCGGGACGAGCCGCCGCTCGGCGGGCTGGAGGCAGCGGCACAACTCGGCCGCACGGATTTCCGCAACCTCGTGGCCTTCACCAGCCTCTCCAAGCGCAGCAACGTGCCGGGCCTGCGCAGCGGCTTCGTGGCGGGCGACGCCGCGCTGATGAAGGCCTTCCTGCTCTACCGCACCTACCACGGCAGCGCGATGGGACCGGCCGTGCAGGGCGCGAGCATCGCCGCCTGGAGCGACGAATCGCACGTCCGGGAAAACCGCGACCTGTACCGCCGCAAGTTCGAACAGGTGACGCCGCTGCTCGCGCAGGTGATGGACGTCGCTCTGCCCGACGCCGGCTTCTATCTCTGGGCCGGCGTGCCGGAACGCCTCGGCATGGACGACGCCGCATTCGCACGTGCCCTGCTCGCTCAATACAATGTGACCGTGCTGCCCGGCAGCTACCTCGCGCGCGATGCCGGCGGCCGCAATCCCGGCGCCGGCCGCGTGCGCATGGCGCTCGTGGCCGAGGTCGAGGAATGCCTCGAAGCCGCGCGCCGCATCGTGCAATTCATCCAATCCCATCCCTGACTCCCGAACGGACCATGACCCAACAACTGCAGAACATCATCGACACCGCCTGGGAGAACCGCGCCAGCCTCTCGCCCTCCGCCGCTCCGCGCGAAGTGCAGGATGCCGTCGAGCACGTGATCGCCGAACTCGATGCCGGCAAGCTGCGCGTGGCCACCCGCGAAGGCGTCGGCCAGTGGACCGTGCACCAGTGGATCAAGAAGGCGGTGCTGCTGTCGTTCCGCCTGAAGGACAACGAGCTGATCGAAGCCGGCAACCTCGGCTTCTACGACAAGGTGCCGACCAAGTTCGCGGGCCGCTCGGCCGAAGAGATGGCCGCCATCGGCGTGCGCGTGGTGCCGCCGGCCGTCGCGCGCCGCGGCAGCTTCATCGCCAAGGGCGCGATCCTCATGCCCAGCTACGTGAACATCGGCGCCTACGTCGACGAAGGCACCATGGTCGACACCTGGGCCACCGTCGGCTCCTGCGCCCAGGTGGGCAAGCACGTGCACCTCTCGGGCGGCGTGGGCCTCGGCGGCGTGCTGGAACCCCTGCAGGCCAACCCGACCATCATCGAGGACAACTGCTTCATCGGCGCGCGCTCCGAGATCGTCGAAGGCGTGATCGTCGAGGAGAACTCGGTGATCTCCATGGGCGTCTACATCGGCCAGAGCACCCCCATCTACGACCGCACGACCGACACCGTGAGCTATGGCCGCGTGCCCGCCGGCTCGGTGGTGGTGAGCGGCAGCCTGCCCAAGGGCGACGGCAAGTACAGCATGTACGCCGCCATCATCGTGAAGAAGGTCGATGCCAAGACCCGCTCCACCACGAGCCTGAACGACCTGCTGCGCGACTGACGCGCTGCAGCGCGTTCCACCGCAGTCCTTCCGAGCCTCCGCGTCTCGCCCATCTCAACCATCCATCCCCACCACCTTCGCAAAGGGACACCCCATGAGCACGATGGAGCGGATCCTCCGATTGATGGCCGAGAAGCGGGCCTCGGACGTCTATCTCTCGGCCAACGCGCCGGTCCTCATCAAGATCAACGGCGAGTGCCTGCCGGTCAACAGCCAGCTGCTGCCGTTCGACGCGCCGAAGAACCTGCTCGCCGAGATCGTCCCGCCGGCGCGCATCGAGGAGCTGGAGGAGACGGGCGAGCTCAACATGGGCGTGCCGCTCACCGGCGTGGGGCGCTTCCGCGTGAGCGCCATGCGCCAGCGCGGCAGCTATGCGGTGGTGGTGCGGTTCATCGCGCAGCACATCCCGGAGCTCTCCAGCCTCAACCTGCCGCCGATCCTCGGGGAGCTGATCCTCGAGAAGCGCGGCCTGCTGCTGGTCGTCGGGGCCACGGGCTCGGGCAAGAGCACCACGCTCGCCTCGATGATCGACAGCCGCAACGCACAGATCACCGGCCACATCCTCACGGTGGAAGACCCGGTCGAATACCAGTTCAAGAACAAGAAATCCATCGTCAACCAGCGCGAGATCGGCTCCGACACGCAGTCGCTGCAGACCGCGCTGAAGAACGCGCTGCGCCAGGCGCCCGACGTGATCCTGATCGGCGAGATCCGCGACCGCGAGACCATGTCCGCGGCGATCGCCTATGCGCAGTCGGGCCACCTGTGCCTCGCCACGCTGCACGGCAACAACAGCTACCACGCGCTGAACCGGATCCTGAGCTTTTACCCGGTCGAGGTGCGCCCGACCATGCTGGGCGACCTGGCCTCGGCCTTGAAAGCCATCGTCTCGCAGCGGCTCGTGCGCTCTCCCACGGGCGAGCGCCTGCCGGCCACCGAAGTGCTGCTCAACACCAAGCTGGTGGGCGAGATGATCGAGCAGGGCAACTTCTCGGGCGTGCGCGAAGCGATGGAAAAATCCATGGCCGAGGGCTCGCAGACCTTCGAGCACGACCTCGCGCGCCTGATCCTCGAAGGCAGGATCGACCGCAAGGAGGGCCTGGCCTACGCCGATTCGCCCACCAACCTCATGTGGCGGCTGCAGAACGATTTCTCGCAGGCGGCCAAGGCGGCGCGCGACCGCAAGGAAGCCGGTGCGCACGACGACGAAGACCAGCCCTCGTTCACCGAGATCGTCTTGGACGTGAAACCCCACTGACCTGCCGGCCGCGGCGCGCCCCCTCCGTACGGGGCCGCCCGGCGCCCCGTCCCACCCTCTCCCACCCTTTCCCATCCCGGGCCGCTTCCCGCGCGGCCCGCCCCACGATGTCCCGTACCCTGATCCTGGCCGAACAGCTCATCTCCCGCCCCTCCGTCACGCCCGAGGACGCGGGCTGCCTCGACCTGCTCGCCGAACGCCTCGCGCCGCTGGGCTTCGTCTGCGAGCGCATGGACAGCGGGCCCGAATCCTTCCGCGTGAGCAACCTCTGGGCCCGCCGGCCTGCGGCCGCGCCGCAGGCGGGCAGCGCGCCCTCCCGCACCCTGGTGTTCGCGGGCCACACCGACGTGGTGCCCACCGGCCCGCTGGAGCAGTGGGGCAGCAACCCGTTCACGCCCTCGCACCGCGACGGCAAGCTCTATGGCAGGGGCGCGAGCGACATGAAGACCTCCATCGCCGCCTTCGTCGTCGCCGTCGAGGAATTCCTGGCCGCCACGCCCGATCCGTCCATCTCCGTTGCCTTCCTGCTCACCAGCGACGAGGAAGGCCCCTCGGTGGACGGCACCAAGGTGGTGGTGGAGCAGCTCTCCGCGCGTGGCGAGACGCTGGACTGGTGCATCGTCGGCGAGCCCACGTCCGTGCGCCGCACGGGCGACATGATCAAGAACGGCCGGCGCGGCACACTCTCGGGCAAGCTCACCGTGCGCGGCATCCAGGGCCACATCGCCTATCCCCAGCTGGCGCGCAATCCCATCCACCAGGCCCTGCCCGCCCTGGCGGAACTGGCCGCCACCGAATGGGACCGCGGCAACGACTACTTCCCGCCCACCAGCTGGCAGATCAGCAACATGCACGGCGGCACGGGCGCGACCAACGTCATCCCCGGCACCGTGGTGGTGGACTTCAACTTCCGTTTTTCGACCGAGTCCACGGCCGAAGGTCTGAAGACGCGCGTGCACAACCTGCTGGACCGGCACGGGCTCGAGTACGACCTGTCGTGGACGCTGGGCGGACAGCCCTTCCTGACCACGCCCGGCGAGCTGGTGGAAGCCGTGCAGGCGGCCATCGCCGACGAGACCGGCCTTGCCACCGAACTCTCCACCACCGGCGGCACCAGCGACGGGCGCTTCATCGCACGCGTCTGCCCGCAGGTCATCGAACTGGGCCCGCCGAACGCGACCATCCACAAGATCGACGAGCACGTGGTGGTCGCCGACGTGGAGCCCCTCAAGAACATCTACCGCCGCACGCTGGAGCGGCTGAACGCGCAGGTGGCCGCATGACGCATCCGCAGCAGCCCGCGACGTCCGCCGCAGCCCATGCGCCTGTCCGCGGCGACACGGTGCCGGCACTGGTGGCGAGCGCCGCCGCCCGGCTCGAAGCCGCCGGCGTCGCCTTCGGCCATGGCACCGCCAATGCGCACGACGAAGCCGCATGGCTGGTGCTCTGGCGCCTCGGGCTGCCGCTCGACACGGCGCTGGAAGAGGCCGCGGCCGTCGCGGCCGCGCAGCAGGCGCAGGTGGCCGAGCTGATCGAGCAGCGCATCGCGACGCGCAAGCCCGCCGCCTACCTCACGCGCGAGGCCTGGCTGCAGGGCGTGCCCTTCTACGTGGACGAGCGCGCCATCGTGCCGCGCAGTTTCATCGCCGAGCTGATCGCGGACGGCGGCATCGACGGCTTCCTCGGGGAGCACACCCGCGAGGTGCTCGACCTGTGTACCGGCAACGGCAGCCTCGCGGTGCTCGCGGCCATGGCCTATCCGGACGTGCGCGTCACCGGGGCCGACCTCTCGCCCGACGCGCTCGCGGTGGCCCGCATCAACGTGGACCGGCACGGCCTGCAGGACCGTATCACGCTGCAGCTGTCGGATGGCCTGGCGGAGCTGCCCGGCCCGTGGGATTTGATCCTGTGCAACCCGCCGTACGTCAACGCGCAGAGCATGTCGGCACTCCCGGCCGAATACCGCGCCGAGCCCGAACTGGCGCTGGCCGGCGGCACGGACGGCATGGACTTCATCCGCCGCCTGCTGGCCGATGCGCCGGCACGCATGTCCGAGCACGCCGTGCTGGTGCTGGAGATCGGCAACGAGCGCGCGCACTTCGAGGCGGCCTTCCCCGAGCTGCCGGTGTTCTGGCTGGACACCAGCGCGGGGGAGGATCAGGTGCTGCTGATCACCCGCGAGGCGCTGGAGTCGCCGTTGCAGATGCACGGGCACGGGCACGGGCACGGCACACCGCCATGAGCGTGCCGGCCACCGCAGCCCTGCGCCCCCCACGCGGCGCGCCCCAGGCGCGCGACGAGTGGTGCCGGCTGCTGGCCATCGCCTGAGCGGGCCCGGCGCCTCTCCCGCACGCCCCGCGCATACCGCGCCCGGTTCGGGCCGACGCGCCCGCCCGCTTCCTTTTTGAATCCGGTCGCCCGGCCCTGCCGCGGCGCCTTCGGCATCGACGGATGCCCCGCAAGGTTTTTTTCATGATCACCCTCCGCAACGTCACCCTGCGCCGCAGCGCCAAGGTTCTGCTCGACAACGTCTCCGCCACCATCAACCCGGGCGAGAAGGTCGGACTGGTCGGCCGCAACGGCGCGGGCAAGTCCACGCTGTTCGCCCTCTTCAACCGCACGCTGCATGAAGACGGCGGCGATTTCTCCATGCCGTCCCAGTGGCGCATGGCCCAGGTCGCGCAGAACATGCCCGAGACCTCGGAATCCGCCACCGAATTCGTGCTGTCCGGCGACACGCGGCTCACCGAGCTGCGCGCCCAGTTGGCCGCCGCCGAAGCCGCCGACGACGGCATGGCCATCGCCCATGCCTACACCGACCTGGCCGACGCGGGCGATTACGACGCCACGTCGCGCGCCCAGGCGCTGATCCTGGGCCTGGGCTTCAAATCCAGCGAGCTGGACAGCCCCGTGGACAGCTTCTCGGGCGGCTGGCGCATGCGCCTGCAGCTGGCACGCGCGCTGATGTGCCCGAGCGATCTGCTGCTGCTCGACGAACCCACCAACCACTTGGACCTGGACGCGCTCGTCTGGCTGGAATCGTGGCTCAAGGGCTATCCCGGCACCATGATCGTCATCAGCCACGACCGCGAATTCCTGGACGCCGTGACCCAGGTCACGCTGCACATCGAGAACGCCAAGCTGACCCGGTACGGCGCCAACTACAGCAAGTTCGAGGAAATGCGCGCGCTGCAGATGGAGCAGCAGCAGGCCGCCTTTGCCAAGCAGCAGGACAAGATCGCCCACCTGCAGAAGTTCATCGACCGCTTCAAGGCCAAGGCCAGCAAGGCCAAGCAGGCGCAGAGCCGCGTCAAGGCGCTGGAGCGCATGGAAAAGGTGGCGCCGCTGCTGGCCGAGGCCGAGTTCACCTTCGAATTCAAGGAGCCGGGACACATCCCGAATCCGATGATGTCAATCGACAATGCCTCCTTCGGCTACACCGCCGAGGACGAGGCCGCGCCGCCCAAGGTCATCCTCACGGGCGTGAGCAAGTCGGTCATGGCAGGCCAGCGCATCGGCATCCTGGGCGCCAACGGCCAGGGCAAGTCCACCTTCGTGAAGACCGTGGCGCACGACATGAAGCCGCTGGCGGGCCAGATCATCGAAGGCAAGGGCCTGCGCATCGGCTACTTCGCCCAGCAGGAACTGGACGTGCTGCGTCCGCAGGACACGCCGCTGGAGCACATGATCCGCCTGGCCAAGGAAATGGGTGCCGATGCCAAGCAGCCCTCGCGCGAGCAGGACCTGCGCAGCTACCTCGGCACCTTCAACTTCACCGGCGACATGGTCAAGCAGGCCGTGGGCACCATGAGCGGCGGCGAAAAAGCCCGGCTGGTGCTGGCGATGATGGTCTGGCAGCGCCCCAACCTGCTGCTGCTCGACGAGCCGACCAACCACCTGGATCTCGCCACGCGCGAGGCACTGGCGATGGCGCTCAACGAATTCGAGGGCACGCTCATGCTGGTCAGCCACGACCGGGCGCTGCTGCGCGCGGTGTGCGACGAATTCTGGCTGGTGGGACGCGGTGCGGTCGGGCCGTTCGACGGCGACCTGGACGACTACCAGCGCTACCTGCTGGACGAAGCCAAGCGCCTGCGCGAGGAAGAGCGGACCGCAGCGGCGGCGCCCGCCCCGGTGGCCCAGAGCAAGGCGGCTCCTGTCGCAGCCACGGCGGCGGCGCCCGCGCCGGCACCCGCACCGGCCGCCAAGGCCGCCACGCCGGCTGCCGCCCCGGCGCCTGCGCGCGACTCCCGCGAACAGCGCAAGCTTGGCGCCCAGGCCCGCCAGCAACTGGCGGAAAAAACCCGGCCGCTCAAGCGCGAACTGGACAAGATCACCCAGCGCCTCTCCGTTCTGGCCGGCGAGAAGGCCGAGCTCGAACAGCGCCTGAGCCAGCCGCTGCCCCCGGCGGAGATCGCGGAAGGCGGCCGGCGGCTCAAGGCCTGCGGCGACGAAACCGACACGCTGGAAGAGCGCTGGCTCGAAATTTCCGGAGAGATCGAAGCGCTGGAGCAATCCGCGGACAAGTAAAAGGCTGTAACCCTGGTCAGCAATATGTTGACCGGGGCCATGCTGTACTTGATGAGCCAGCTCTTCTTTTCATAGCAAAAGAATCGCCTTCGGCCGGTTGCATTTTTTTTCGTTCTGCTGTCAACGCGCTCTCGGCCCCCCGCGTTGTCTACCCATCAAGGAGCTAACGATGAACCCCTCTGCAATCCTGTCCGCCTGGCCCGAAGACGAACGCGACCGCAAGCGCGCCCCCTTCCGTTTCTGAAACGCCGGAAGCCGGTCCACGGGTGGGTAGGCTCATTTCTCCTCCGCCCGACATTCCTTACCCCATTGAAAAACCCCGCTTTGGCGGGGTTTTCTTTTGCCCGTCATGGCGGGCTTTCTGCCCGCCCGGCACGGCGGGCGAGGCAAGGCCGCGTCAGCCCATGTGCAGGCCGCCGTTCACCGAGAAATCGGCGCCGGTGGCGTAGCCGCCTTCTTCCGACGCCAGCCACGCGATGATCGAGGCGATCTCGCTCGGCTCGCCCAGCCGCTTCACCGGCACCGTCGCGACGATCTTCTCGAGCACGTCGGGACGGATCGCCTTGACCATGTCGGTGCCGATGTAGCCCGGGCTCACGGTGTTCACCGTCACGCCCTTGGTCGCCAGTTCCTGCGCCAGGGCCATCGAGAAGCCGTGCATGCCCGCCTTGGCGGCAGAGTAGTTGGTCTGCCCGGCCTGGCCCTTGGCACCGTTCACGCTGCTGATGTTGATGATGCGGCCCCAGCCCTTCTCCACCATGTCGCCCACGACCTGTTTGGTCACGTTGAACATGCTGTTGAGGTTGGTTTCGATCACCGCGTCCCAGTCCTCCCGGGACATCTTCACGAACATGCGGTCGCGCGTGATGCCGGCATTGTTCACCAGCACGTCGACGGTGCCGTGCTCGGCCTTGGCCTTGGTGAAGGCCGCGACCGTGGAATCCCAGTCACCCACGTTGCCGACGGACGCGTGGAACGTGAAGCCCTGCTCCTTCTGCTCGGCCAGCCACTTGGCATGGTCGCGCGTGGGGCCGCAGCCCGCGATCACCTTGAAGCCTTCCTTGTGCAACCGCTGGCAGATGGCCGTGCCGATGCCACCCATGCCCCCCGTGACATACGCTACTTTCTGGTTCATATCATTTATCTCCTGATCAACGATTCACACAATCACTCTATCCAAGTTCCAGCGGCCCCGGGCCTGAGGTAAACACCCGTCAGGGCCGCCCTCGGAACGTTCAGACCCGCTCGACGGCCAGCGACACGCCCATGCCGCCGCCGATGCACAGCGCGGCCACGCCCTTGCGCGCATCGCGGCGCTGCAGTTCGTGCAGCAGGGTGACCAGCACGCGGCAGCCGGAGGCGCCGATGGGGTGGCCGATGGCGATCGCACCGCCGTTGACGTTCACCTTGGCGGCGTCGATGCCCAGGCCCTTATTGACGGCGCAGGCCTGCGCAGCGAACGCCTCGTTGAGCTCGAACAGGTCGACGTCGGCGGCAGTCCAGCCCGCGCGCTGCAGCACCTTGCGGGTGGCGGGGATGGGGCCCAGGCCCATCGTGGCCGGGTCGAGGCCGCTCGTGGCGTAGGCGACGATGCGGGCCAGGGGCTTCAGGCCGAGTTCGGCGGCCTTCTTCGCGCTCATCACCACCACGGCCGCGGCGCCGTCGTTCAGGCCGGAGGCGTTGCCCGCCGTCACGGTGCCAGCCTTGTCGAAGGCCGGACGCAGGCCCGCCAGGGCTTCGGCACTGGTCTTGCGGTTCAGGTACTCGTCGGCCTCGAACAGGACGGGGTCGCCCTTCTTCTGGGGCAGGCTCACGCCCACGATCTCGTCCTTGAAGCGGCCGGCGTCCTGCGCCGCGGCCGCCTTCTGCTGGCTCGCGAGGGCGAGGGCGTCCTGCTGCTCGCGGGAGATGCCTTCCTGCTTGGCGACGTTCTCGGCCGTGATGCCCATGTGGTACTGGTTGTAGACGTCCCACAGGCCGTCCACGATCATCGAGTCGACCATCTTCCAGTCGCCCATGCGCTGGCCGTCGCGCGAGCCGCCCAGCACATGGGGCGACAGGCTCATGTTCTCCTGGCCGCCCGCGACCACGATCTCGCTGTCGCCGGTGGCGACGGCCTGGGCGGCGAGCATCACCGCCTTCAGGCCGGATCCGCAGACGGCGTTGATGGTCAGGGCCGGCGTCTCCTTCGCCACGCCGGCCTTCATCATGGCTTGGCGCGCGGGGTTCTGGCCCACCCCGGCCGTCAGCACCTGGCCCATGATCACTTCGCCCACCTGGTCGAGCGGCACGTTGGCGCGCGCCAGGGCTTCCTTGATCACGATGGCGCCGAGTTCGGTGGCCGGGGTCTTGGCGAGCGCGCCGCCGAACTTGCCCACGGGTGTGCGAACGGCGGAAACGATGACGATGTCTTCCATATCGATCCTAAGAATGGTGAATGAATGAACTGAGAATCAGGAGCGCTCGCGCACGTAGCGCCCCGGAGCCGGCTCGATGGCCTGGAAGCGGGCGCCCTTGCCGTAGCGCCGGGGCGCGGCGACCATCGGCCCGGCATGCCCGCGGAGCCAGCCGGCCCAGTCGGTCCACCAGCTGCCGGGGTGCTCGGTCGCGCCCGCCAGCCAGTCCGCCAGGGTGTGGGGAAACACGCCGTCCTCGCGGAGCCAGTGGCTGCGCTTCTTCTTGGCCGGGGGATTGATCACGCCCGCGATGTGGCCCGAGGCGCCCATCACGAACCGCCGGTCGCCCGGCAGCACCTGGGTGGAGGCGTAGGCCGCGGCGGCGGGAACGATGTGGTCTTCTCGCGAGCCGTAGATGTACACGGGCAGATCGACGAGGTGCATGTCGATCGGCTCGCCGCACACCGTCAGCCGGCCCGGTTTGACGAGGTTGTTCTCGAGATACAGGTTGCGCAGGTACCACGCGTAGAACGGCCCGGGCAGGTTGGTCGAGTCGCTGTTCCAGTAGAGCAGGTCGAACGGGGGCGGCGTCTCGCCCTTGAGGTAGTTGCCGACGACGTACGTCCAGACGAGGTCGTTGGGCCGCAGGAAGCTGAAGGTGGAGGCGAGGTCCTGGCCCTTCATGAGCCCGCCCTGCCCCATCTGCATCTCCCGGAAGCGCACGAAGCTCTCGTCGATGAACACGTCGAGGATGCCCGTCTCGGCGAAGTCGATGAATGTGGTGAGGAAGGTGGCGCTCGCCACGGGCTCCTCGCCGCGCGCGGCCAGCACGGCCAGGCCCGTCGCGAGCATCGTGCCGCCGACGCAGAAGCCCAGCGCGTTGATCTGGTCGCTGCCGGCGATCTCGCGGGTGGTCTCGATGGCGCAGAGAACGGCGTCCTCGATGTATTCGTCCCAGGTCGTCTGAGCCAGGCTCGCGTCCGGATTGCGCCAGCTCACCACGAAGGTGCGGTGGCCTTCCGACACCGCATGGCGGATCAGCGAATTCTCGGGCTGCAGATCGAGGATGTAGAACTTGTTGATGCAGGGGGGCACCACCAGCAGCGGCCGCTCGTGCACCTTGGGCGTGAGGGGCTTGTACTCGATGAGCTGGAACAGCGCATTCTCGTAGACCACCGCGCCTTCGGACGTGGCCACGTTGCGCCCGACCTCGAAGACGGTCTCGTCGGTCATGGACACATGCCCCTGGCGCATGTCGTGCAGCATGTTGGCGACGCCCTTCGCCAGGCTCTCGCCCTGCGTGTCGATCGCCTTCTTCTGCGCCTCGGGGTTGAAGACGAGGAAGTTGCTGGGCGCCATCGCGGCCATCCACTGCTCCACGCCGAAGCGGATGCGCGCGCGGGTCTTGGCATCGGCGTCCACCGCCTCGGCCAGGCCCATCAGGGTGCGCGCGTTGAGCAGATAGGCCGCTGCCGAAAAGGCCGCCATCGGGTTCTCGGCCCACGCCGTGGCGCTGAACCTCCGGTCTTTCAGCTCGGCCGGGTGCATGGCCTGGCTCCAGAGCTCCGAGGCTTCCTTCAGGTACTGCTGCTGCAGGTCCGCGAGCTTGTCGGGAGAAAAGCGGATCGCGGGCAATGCCTGCGCGGCGTCGCCGTTCGGCACGGTACCGGCGCCGGCCTGCCGGAAAGCGGCGAGTGCCTGTGTCCAGCTTTCGCTCAGCTTCTGCTGGATCTGCTGGGCGTTGGCGGCCCAGCCTGCATCAAAATCCATGAACATGTCTCCTCGTCCCCATCATGCCATCACGCAGGGCCATCCCGCGGGAACGCACACCGGCATTGTTGCCGAGCGCAAGGCCACGAGGCAATGCCGCTTTCGGTTTTTCACGATATAGCTCAGTTTTCGGAATGGAGGCCTATGTATCTGGTAGTGATCGGCTGGTTGTACGTCACGGTGATGATGGCGGTCGCGGAGGCGGCGAGCCCGCAGGGAAGCGTGCTCGGCGCCGTGGTGACGTTCATCTTCTATGGCCTGGTGCCCGTCGCCATCGTGGCGTACATCCTGGGCACGCCGGCCCGCAAGCGGGCCCTGCGCGAGCGGGAGCAGAGCGCGGCCGAGGCGTACAAGGCACAGGCCGCCAAAGCCCATGAGGCCAGCGCGGGCCAGGCCTCTCCCGTGCTACCCGGCAGCACCCCCGAGCCACACGCAGGCGGCGAAGCGCCCGCCGCTGGCGCCGAACCGCTCCATCGAGGCCCGGTGCGAAAAGAACCGTGACGACTGGCGGACGGTGCACCACGCGTCGCTGCCGTCGTTGCCGTATACGCCATCCACCCCCAGCGCCACCAGCCGCCGCCGCGCGAGTCCGGGCAGGTCCGCCAGGTACTTGCCGGGGCGCGCGGCCGTGAAATGCACCGCCGCACCCGCGTCCTGCGTGCAGAACGCCTGCCGTACCTCCGCACCCACTTCGAAAGCGGAAGGGCCGATGCAGGGCCCGAGCCAAGCCAGCACGCCCCGCCCCGCGACATCGCCCAGGCCGGGGAATGGCTGCGTTGCGCCAACCGCGCCCGAGGATGCGCCGTTCGCAAGATGCGCCACCGCCTGCTCCAGCACGCCGCCGGCCAGCCCGCGCCAGCCGGCATGCGCCGCCGCCACCCGCGTGCCCGTCCGGTTCGTGAACAGCACCGGCAGGCAGTCCGCCACCATGACCGTGCAGGCACGGCCGGGGCGGCTGGCCATGCACGCATCGGCTTCGGTACCGTCGGGCACGCCCGCATCGAGGTCCGCCACGGCCGTGCCATGGACCTGTGCCAGGAAGGTGGGTGCCACGGCCGTGGCGGCATCCGGATGTTCCAGGCCGGCCAGCCAGCGGCGCAGGCGGCCGCGGTTCTCCCGGACTGCCGCCGGGTCGTCTCCCACGTGGTCGCCGAGGTTGAACGCCTCCCAGGGCCCCTGGCTCACCCCGCCGGCGCGCGCGGTGCACAGCGCATGCACGTGCGCCGGCGCGGGCCAGTCGGGCACCAGCCACCCGTGCGGGAGGCCGCGGCCAGGGAAGGAGCCGGCAGCCACTCCGTCAGCCCTCGGCATCCGGACAGGCGGACGGATGGGCCGCCTGGAAGGCCGGCAGGGCCGATGCGGCCTCCCACGCCGCCATGGTCCGCGGCAGGCCGGCCAGGTCCACCTGGAACCGCTGGGCATTGAAGATCTGCGGCACGAGGCAGCAGTCCGCGAGCGTGGGAGCCTCGCCCCAGCAGAACCGCGACGGAGGCTGGCCGGCCGCCTCGCGGTCCGCGGCCAGCAGGCCGAGTTGCCGCTCGAAGGCCTCGAGCCCGCCGCGCACCCAGTGCCGGTACCACGCGGTCTTGGCGGCTTCGTCCTGCCCGAGCGTCTGCGTGAGGTACTTGAGCACGCGCAGGTTGTTCACGGGATGGATTTCGCAGGCCACCATCTGGGCCAGCGCCCGAACGTGCGCGCGGCCCAGGGCGTCGGCGGGCAACAGCGGGGGCCGGGGGTGCGTCTCGTCGAGGTATTCGATGATCGCCATGGACTGCACGAGCGTGGCGCCGTCGTCCAGTTCCAGCGCCGGCAGCAGCGCGTCGCCCACCCGGTCCGCATAATCGGGAGTCCGGTGCTCGGCACGCACCAGGTGCACGGGAACGTACTCGTAGGCCAGCCCCTTCAGCGCCAGCGCGATGCGCACGCGGTAGGAAGCGGAAGATCGGAAGTAGTTGAACAGCTTCATGGTCCGGCGAGCATAACGTCCCGTGCGTGGCACACTCTGGCAGCGCGCCGCGCCCGCACGGCACGGTTGAACGCACACCACACGACGAGACGACATCCCCCATGACCTACGTGATTTCTCCCGCCCCGATCCCCAGCGTGCCCGTGGCGGGCACGGCCGAGCGCTTTCCGGTCCACCGCATCTACTGCGTCGGCCGTAATTACGAGGAGCATGCGAAGGAGATGGGTTTCACGGGCCGCGAGCCGCCGTTCTTCTTCATGAAGCCCGCCGACGCCATCCTGCCCGTGGCGGCAGGTGAGACCGGCAAGATGCCCTACCCGAGCCTGACGGCCAACCTGCACCACGAGATCGAGCTGGTGGTGGCGATCGGCAAGGGCGGCAGGAACATCGCCGCGGCCGATGCGCTGCAGCACATCTGGGGTTACGCCGTCGGCCTGGACATGACCCGGCGCGACCTGCAGAACGACATGAAGAAGCAGGGCCGCCCCTGGAGCATCGGCAAGGGCTTCGACCACAGTGCGCCCATCGGTCCGATCACGCCCGCCGCGCAGGCAGGCGACGTGGACACGGCGGGTATCTGGCTGCAGGTCAACGGTGCCGACCGCCAGCGCAGCAGCGTGTCGCAGCTGATCTGGAACATCGCAGAGACCATCGAGCACCTGTCGGCCGCCTGGGAGCTGCAGCCCGGCGACCTCATCTTCACCGGCACGCCCGAAGGCGTGGCCGCGGTGGTGCGCGGCGACGTCCTGGAGGGCGGCGTGGACGGCCTGGGAACGCTGCGCGTCGAGATGGTCTGAAGACTCTCCGGTCCCCAGGCGCTCTCCGGCGCTCCCCCACCACAGCCTCGACTATCCATCACGCCCCCCGCTGCCGGGGGCCCATCCACCCGACCACCATGACCGTTCGCAGCCCCATCAAGCATTGCCGTGAATGCGGAACCGCCGTGGTGTACCGCGTGCCCGACGACGGCGACACCAAGCTGCGCGCGGTCTGCCCGGCCTGCCATACCATCCATTACGAGAACCCGCTCAACGTGGTGGGCACGGTGCCCATGCTCGGCGACCGCGTGCTGCTGTGCAAGCGCAACATCGAGCCGCGCTGGGGCAAGTGGACGCTGCCGGCAGGTTTCATGGAGCTGAACGAAACCACCTCCGAAGGCGCTGCGCGCGAGACGGACGAAGAGGCCGGCGCGCAGATCGAAATGGGCCCGCTCTTTTCGGTACTCAACGTGCCGCGGGTGGGGCAGTTGCACCTGTTCTACCTGGCCACGCTCCAGAGCGACCAGTTCGCGCCCGGCTACGAGACCATCGAGGCCCGGCTCTTCACCGAGGACGAAATCCCCTGGGAAGAGATCGCCTTCCGCACCGTCCGGACGACACTGGAGCGCTACTTCGTTGACCGCCGCGCGGGCCGTTTCGGCCTGCACTGCGTCGATATCGACTGATCGGCCGCGGCTCCGCATCCCGTGCGTGCGCATGTCGGCGCCTGTGCGCTGCACACGCCTGATCGCCTCCTGGCCGATTCGGTCGGGCACCGGCATCCGTTGCGTCCGCCCCCCTGGGCTTTGGATTTCTCCCCGACACCATGAACGATGACCTGCGGCGCCTGCGTGCCGGCGAACTGGCGGGGGCGCGCGTGCTGCGTATTGCGGCCGGCCTGGAGCACTTTCCCGACGAAGTGTTCGACCTGGCCGATACGCTGGAAGTGCTGGACCTCTCCGGCAACCGACTCTCCACCCTGCCCCAGGATCTGCATCGGCTGCACCGGCTGAAGGTGTTCTTCGCCTCGTCGAACCGCTTCACCGAACTGCCCGAGGCCGTGGGCGCGTGCCCGCAACTGGAGATGGTGGGCTTCAAGGCCAACCGCATCGACCATGTGCCGGCCGACGCCCTGCCCGCGCGGCTGCGCTGGCTGATCCTGACCGACAACGCCGTCACGGCCTTGCCCGACGCCCTGGGTGAACGGCCCCGGCTGCAGAAGCTGATGCTGGCAGGCAATCTGCTGCGCGCTTTGCCCGACACGCTGCGGCACGGGCGATCGCTCGAACTGCTGCGCATCGCCGCCAACCGGTTCGATGCCCTCCCCGGCTGGCTGGCCGGGCTGCCCCGGCTCGCATGGCTGGCCCTGGGCGGCAATGCCTTCAATGGCGTGGCCGAATCCAGCGCACGCGGCGGGCACGGCGCCGGCTCCGTCCACTGGAGCGATCTGCAGGTGGGCGAACTGCTGGGCGAAGGCGCCTCGGGCCGCATCCTGGCGGCCACCGTGGGCCACGGCCCCGGCAGAAGAGACGTGGCCGTCAAACTGTTCAAGGGCGAGGTCACCAGCGACGGCTGGCCGACGACCGAACTGGCGGCCAGCCTGGGCGCGGGGCGCCATGCCGGGCTGATTCCGGTGCTGGGACGGCTGGAGGGCCATCCGGACGGAACGCAGGGCCTGGTGATGGAACGCATCCCGGCGGCCTACCGCACGCTGGCCGGTCCGCCGAGCTTCGAGAGCTGCACGCGTGACGTCTATCCGCCGGACCTGCGCCTGCCGGCTTCCACCGCACTGCGCATCGCGGCCGACGTGGCCTCTGCACTGGCGCACCTGCACGGCCGCGGCCTGGTGCATGGTGACCTCTATGCACACAACCTGCTGTGGCGGCCTGGCGCGCCGCCCGGTCAGGCCTCAGGTCTGCTGGGCGACTTCGGGGCCGCATCGTTCGCTCCGCCGGGCCCGCTGGGTGACGCAGTACGGCGGATGGACGTGCGCGCCTTCGGCGTGCTGATGGCCGAGCTGTGCGACCATGCGGACAGGGATGCCGACGGATCGCTTCCCGACGAGGCCCGGGTGCTGGCCGAAGATTGCCTGAACGAGGAGCCCGCCGCACGGCCTGCTGCCGCAGAACTGGCGGCACGCATGGCACGGTGGGCCACCCACTGACCGGCTACCGCTGCCGGTCAAACGAGGGAGCGACGGAAACCCGGGTAGACGCCGCCCCGGCGATCACTGGAGCCACTTGTCGGCCGCCTGCTTCAGCTGGCCGCGGGCGTCCATCAGACCCCAGACGAACTCCATCACGCGCGAGTAATCCGCATCGTCCTTGGGCAGCATGAAGCCCAGCGTGTTCTGCGGTGTGAGCGGCGCGGCGACAAAGGCGGCATACAGGCGCGGGTCCGCCTTGGCGTAGTGCAGCGCTTCGTAGGTTTCGGTGATCATCACGTCGCCCTTGCCGTCGGCGATGAGCGCAGGAATCTCCGCGTTCTTGTCGTGCGTGCTCACCTGGGCGGACTTGAGGTGTTCGAGCACGAAGGTTTCGTTGGTGCCGCCCGGATTCTTGATGACGCGCACGCCGGGCTGGTTCAGGTCGGCCACGCTCCGGTACTTGTCCTTGTCGGCGGCACGCACCAGCGCCACCTTGCCGAACGGCGCATAACCCGGAAGCATTTCGACCTGGCGGATGCGCGCCACGTTGCGCGTGATGCCGCCCACCGCCACGTCGAACCTGTCGGCCTGGATGTCCTTCATCAGCTGGGGCCAGGTCGTGGGCACGTACTCGACCCTCACGCCCATCTCCTTCGCCATCAGCTCGACCACGTCGATGTCATGGCCCGAGTAGCGGCCGTCGGCCTGGATGGCGAAGGGACGGTAGTCGCCCGGCGTGCCGACGCGCAGCACCTTGGTGTCCATGATGCGGTCCAGCCGGGGACCGGCGTGGGCAGGCTGCAGGAGGACGCAAGCGGCCACGGCCGCCGCGGCGATGAAGGTGGAAAACGAGGTGCGCTGCATGGAAACGGCCTTTGCACAGGTGCGGTATCGGTGGAGTGTGCCCGCGGGGCTTCGGAGGCACCCGAACGTTGGCACGAGCATAGCCGCGTCTGCCCGGGCATCGAGCGTTCAACAGGCTCCTCGATCGACGATCCGAAGCGCGGAACGCAGCATCAAGGCCGCGATTCCACGAAGAATGGCTGCTGGCCGCTGGAAGAAGGGACGACCGTGCCACGCTGCACCGGCAACGCCTCCACACCGGTCGTGCCCGTGCCCGCGCCGTTGGATGCGCCGGGCCCCGAATTCGGCAGTACGGTGGATCCGGGGTCATCGGTGGTGACCGGCGGCAATGCAGCGTCTGCGCCAGTGCCGCTACCCGCCCCCGTGCCCCCCGATGGGCCTGCACCGGGGCCGAAACCTGCAGCGGATGGATTCGCAGACGGCGCCGACGGCGTTTGCGACGCGGCAGGAGGCGGTGGCGCCGCCGCGGGCGCATCACCGCCCTCAGTCGCCCACGGCGTGGCGTTCTGCAGCGGCACGAGCGGCGCCTCGGTGATCTCGGGCCGGGTATCCGCAGGCACGCTGGCGGGCGCTCCCGCAGGCGGCGCGGCGGCCGGCGCGCCCGGCGCGGCATCCTGGGCGGCGGCGCCTGCGTCGGTCCGCCGGCCGAACAGGTCGTAGACCGACAGCGCCCACTGGCGCATGCCGTCCGCCGCCTGGCCGACCCAGCTGCTTTCCTGTTCGTCGACGAATTTCTCGCGCGCGTCGATGACCCGGGCGCGCAGCGCCTGCTGGAACACCTCGCCCACCATCGGCAACGCGCTGTGCGCGCCCTGCCCCCAGTAATCGCTGCGCAGCGTCACCCGGCCGTCGTTGAAGCCCGCCCACGCGCCCGCCACCAGTTGCGGATGCATCAGCAGGAACCAGCCGTCGGTGTTGTCCTGCGTGGTGCCCGTCTTGCCCGCGACATCGGCCGTGATGCCGTAGCGCGAGCGGATCGCCGCGCCGGTGCCCTTGTCGACCACGCCGCGCAAAGCGTGGCGCAGCATCTGCGCAGGCGCCATCGCCAGGGCCCGCTCGGGCGCCGCCGGCGCGAAGTCCTCCAGCACCTTGCCATCCTTGTCCTCGATGCGCGTGATGACCGTCGGCGCGATGTAGCGGCCCGCCTCGGCGATCGTTCCGTACGCGGCCACCATTTCCTTGAGCGTCACCGGGCTGGTGCCCAGCGCCAGCGAGGGCACGGCATCGAGCGGCGATTCGCGCACGCCCATGGCACGCGCCAGCGCGGCGACGCGCTGGGGGCCGACCTGCTGCATCAGCTGCGCAGTGATCGTGTTCTTGGAAAACGCCAGGCCATCGGCCAGCGTCATGGGCTCTCCGCTGGGCGCCGCGCCCTCGTCCGTGGGCCGCCAGACCCGGCCACCGCCCAGGGAGATCTCCACCGCCTGGTCGATCAGGGTGTCCGTGGACTTCGCGCCAGCCGCGAATGCCGCGCCATAAACGAACGGCTTGAAGGTCGATCCGGGCTGGCGCCGCGCCGCCTGCACGTGGTCGAAAGGATCCTGTGCGAAATCCCGGCTGCCCACCCAGGCACGGATCTGCCCGGTGCGCGGGTCCATCGCCAGGAACCCGGCCTGCACGCGGGTCTTCTCCTGCCGCAGCTTGCGCAGGAAATCGGCATCGTCCAGCAGGCCCTTCAACGCTTCCTCGGGCTTGGCGCCCTTGGCGACGGCGGCCTCATACTGCGGGGTTTCGCGCACGAACGACTGCACCAGCGCGCTCTTCGGATTCCACACGCGCGGCCCCCAGGCGCTGTCGGCCACCGACTGCAGTTGGCGGCCCTGCCGGGCGACGGCCTGGTTCGCGAAGGTCTGCAGCCGGAAGTCGATGGTCGTGCGGATCACCAGGCCGTCGGCGTAGAGGCTGTAGCCATTGCGGTCGGCCCAGTCGATGAGTTGCTTGCGCAGTTGCTGCGCCAAATGCGGCGCGGGGCCCGCGGCCTCCACCTGCCGCTCGAACCGGATGCGCAGCGGCCGCTTCGAGAGGGTCTGGAAATCCCTGGACGACAGCTTGCCGCGTTTTTCCATCTGTGCCAGCACCACGTTGCGGCGTTCCTGTGCCCGCTCCGGGTTCAACACCGGGTTGTAGTAGCTCGTGCCCTTGAGCATGCCGATCAGCGTGGCGCTTTCCAGCACGGTGAGCTTGTCGGCGGATTTGTCGAAATACGTGCGCGCCGCCATCTCGATGCCGTAGGCGTTGTAGAGGAACGGCACGGTGTTGAGATACGTCTCCAGGATCTCGTCCTTGGAATACAGCGCCTCGATCTTGAAGGCCGTGATCGCCTCCTTGAGCTTGCGCGTCAGCGTGGGCGCGCGGCCGATGTCTTCCGGGTACAGGTTGCGCGCCAGTTGCTGCGTGATGGTCGATCCGCCCTGCTTGTCGCCGCCCAATGTACGGATCAGCGCCGATGCCGTGCGCCGCCAGTCCAGCCCGAAATGGTCGTAGAAGCGGTGGTCTTCCGTCGCGATGAGCGCATCCACGACGGAGGGCGCGATGTCTTCCAGTGCCACCCACTCCCGGTTCACCCAGCGGTATTCGGCCAGCAGCCGACCATCGGCGGAGACGAGCTGGGCCGGCTGCTCGGTCTTGGCCTTGCGGATGTCGCTGATCGCGGGCGTGAACGGCCACAGCAGCAGGGTGTAGACCACGAGCGCCGCCGGCACCGCGGCCAGCGCCCAGAGCAGCATGCGCGCCGGGCCACGCGCAGCCGCCCAGCGCAATGCAGCGCAGGTGCGCCGGGCCACCGACGACAACGGGCCGCGAGCCCACCAGGAACGCAGGGAAGCGAGAAAAGAAGCAATCACATGGTCACGAGATAGATACCCCTGGGCGCAGCGGGCGGGCGTGGTCCGGGGTGCACGCAGCGCGGCATACCGGTCCGGCGGGAAGGTCCGCGCTCCGGTCAGGCCGGCGCGGGTTCCGCGGGCGCGATGGTAACGGGTTCGCGGTCGCGATCTTGTCCGTCACGCAAGTGGGACTCGTTCTTGTTACGCTTGTTCCCCCATGATGCCGACACCCTTACCGAGCCCCCGGGCGATGCACGGCCCCGCGGCCGGCCTGATCCTCGCGGCCGCCGCGCTGCTTTCCGGCTGCACCGACGGCCCGCTGCCGCCCACCCGTTTCGCGATCGACCTGTGCGGCGCCCACCATCAGTGGGAAGACGCCGAGACCCGGTGGGACACGCTGTACGCGGCCCAGCTCGACGGCGACGATGAACTGGTGATCGCCATGGGTATCCGCGCGCCGGACGAAGGCCCGCCCGCGGCCACGGGCGTGCAGTTCAATCTGGCGGCCGCGCCGGGCATGCTGCGGCCCGAACACATCGACGGACTGTCGCGTGCATTCCAGTTGCGCCCTGCCATGGCCGCGCCCGCCCAGGCGGGCAACGCGGGCACGGGAACCGGCACGGTATTCAGGCTCCCTGCCGAACCCTGGCAGGCCCGCTCGGGTGAGTTGCGCATCACCGACGTGCGGGTGATCGCCCACGATGCGCGAGGCGATGCGCGTGCCGTGGTGTCAGGGGACTACGCGATGGAGCTGGAAGGCCGGGGCAGCGCAGGAGCCTCGCCCGCGCACTGCACCGTGCAAGGGCATTTCGAGGGCGCCACGTTCCGCCTGCGGCGGCACGAAAGCTGACGCGCCGCCCCCCGCGCCCGTCGCTGCGTCAGGCCCCGTCCGCCGCGAACACCATCACCTTGAGCGAACGCTCCGCATCCACGTCGGCGAACACCGCCGGATTCGCGACGCGTTCCACCCAGCGCAGTGGGGGCGCCTGCTCGCGCATTTGCTGCAAGAGGAAATCCGTGCCCAGTTCGGGCGCATTCAGGCACAGCAGTGCGTGCCCGCCGGGTGCCAGCAGGTCCGGCAGCCGGCGCATGAGGCGGGCATAGTCCTTCGTCGCGACGAAACTGCCCTTCTGGTAGCTCGGCGGATCGGCGATGACGAGGTCGTACGGGCCGGCCCGGCCGATCTTGCCCCAGGTCGTGAACACATCGTGCGCCAGGAAGCTGGCCCCCTGGTCCAACCCGTTCAGGCGGTGGTTCTGCTGGCCGATCGCGATCGCGCCCCGCCCCATGTCGACGTTCACCACCTGCGCCGCCCCGCCCTGCAACGCTGCGACGGAAAACGCGCAGGTGTAGGCGAACAGGTTCAGCACCCGGGGCCCGCGGCCATCCGCAGCCCGGCGCGCGGCCACGTGCTCCCGCACCCAGCGCCGCCCCTCGGCCATGTCGAGGAACAGGCCATGGTTCTGGCCGCGCAGCACGTGCACCCGGTAGCGGGCGCCCTGCTCCGTCACGGCATGGGGATCCGGCACCTCGCCGGCCATCAGCCGGGTTTCCGGCTTGTCCGCGTGCCGGCACTGGAACACCCAGCACAGCGGCTCGCCCGGCGCGATCTGCGCCCAGCGGGCCTGCAGCGCCGCGCCCACGGTGGCCAGGGCGCCTTCCTCCATGGGCAGGAAGCTGGTGAGCACGAACGCGGGCGGGTACGCGTCCAGCGACCACTGCTCGCAGCCCGGATGAAGGCCGCCCCGACCGTGGAAGATGCGCTGCGCATCCTCGGGCCGGGACATGGCGGCGATGGCGTCGAGCAAAGCGTGCATGGTGTCGGGATCGCCTTGTCAGAAGGTATGTCAGTCCACCGAGGCGCCGGACTGCTTCACGGCCTGGCCCCACTCCACGATCTCGCTGGCGACGAACTGGTCCATCGCCTCGGGCGTGGTCGGCGCCGGCTCGGAGCCGCGGTCGCGGATGAACTTCTGCATCTCCGGGCTGTTCAAGATATCGACCACCTCGCGATTCAGCCGCTCCACGACGGGCCGGGGCACGCCCTTGGGCGCCATCAGGCCGAGCCAGCCCACCGCCTCGAAACCCTTGAACTCCGGCAACCCGCTCTCGGCGATCGTCGGCACCTGCGGCAGTTGGCTGGAGCGCGTGGCGGAGGTCACGCCCAGCGGCACGGCCTTGCCGGCCTGGATGTTCGCCAGGCCCGCGGTGACCGAATCCACCATCAGGGGCACCTGCCCGCCGATGAAATCGGCCTGGGCCGGGCCGCTGCCCTTGTAGGGGATGTGTTCGATCTCGATGCGGGCCCGCGCCTTCACCATCTCGGCGCTCAGGTGCTGGGTACCGCCGATGCCGGCGCTCGCGTAGCTCAACTTTCCGGGCTCCGCCCGAGCGCGGGTGACGAGATCCTGCATGCTGCGGATGCCCGAGGCCGGATTCGCGAGGAACACCAGCGGCACCTTGGCCACCAGGCTGATGCCCTGCAGGTCCTTGCGCGGATCGAAGTTGACCTTGCGGTACAGCGTCTGGTTCACCGCCATGGCGCTGCCCGCCATCACCAGGGTGTAGCCGTCGGGCTTCGAGCGCACCACCTGCTCGGTGCCGATGTTGCTGCCGGCACCGGCCTTGTTGTCCACCACCAGCGGCTGGCCGAGGCGCGTGCCGAGTTTCTCCGCCAGCGCGCGCGCGAAGATGTCGGTGGCCTGGCCCGGAGGAAACGGAACGACCAGGGTGATGGGCTTGTCGGGCCAGGCGGCCGAGGCGGTGCCCGACAGGGCCAGCATCGCCGCGGCCGCGCAGAATTTCAATCGCATGGAACACGTCTCCTTGTAGTGATGGCGGGGGCGCGGCCGGTACCGCGCGGCGGGCTGGGTAGCACGCGCAGGGGCGCTGCCGATGATATGCCGCGGCCGAATGCAGGAGCCCGAAGCGGTACGTCGGGATGGGCACCGAAGGCATCCCGGGCGGCACCCGTGCGCTGTCACTGTCGAGTCACCGATCCTGGCGAACATTCCCAGCTCATCCGTTTCCATGCTTTTTTTTTCCATGGCGCCGGGTGAATGGCATCCCCACTGAAACGATCGACAACAGAACCCATGGACCGCGAACTCCCACGTCCCTCCGACGCATCCTCCACGCCTTCCCTGCAGCGCCGCGCGCTGCTGAAACTGCTGGCCGGCACGCCCATGCTGCCCCTCGGCGGCGCGCTCGCCGCCACTGCCCTTGCGGGCTGCGGCGGCGGCGGTGATGGCGGCCCGCTGGCCACCATGACCTCGGCATCCTTCGTCGGCATGGCCGCACCCGGCCTCGACCAGGCCGCCGCCATGGCCACCTGCACGGTGGGTTCGCAACTCAGGGTCGGCTTCAGCGACGGCAGCAGCCACCTGCTCCGGCTGGCCTACCAACCGTTCTTCCTGACGGGCGACAAGGTGCCCGACGGCAAGGGCGGCACGCTGATCGCTGGCGGCATCTACGACATCCGCAACCGCCCCCTCATCGACGCCTCGGTACCCGGCAAGGAGCGCCAGTTCTTCTCCGACTGCCCTGACGGCACTTCGCTGCTCACGGTGCCGAATGCGAAAGTGGACGGCGTCAAGGGCAAGCCGGTGTTCGCGGTGGTGCAGTTCGAATACACCGACACCAACCTCGCCAATGCCGACAAGACCGACCAGCTATGGGCCGAACTGCCCTCCCCCATCGCCGTGCTGACGCTCGACCAGGATCCCGCCACGGGCAAACTGAGCCTGGTCAAGTACCACAACGTGGACACTTCCGCCGTGCACGGCCTGTGGGTCACCTGCGGCGCCAGCCTCTCGCCCTGGGGCACGCATCTCTCCAGCGAGGAGTACGAGCCCGACGCCTTCCGCCAGGGCATGGGCGGCGCCACCACGGTCAAGATCGACCGCTTCAGCGCCAACCTGTATGGCGACGCCTCCAAGGCCAACCCCTACCACTACGGCCACATCCCCGAAGTCACCGTGAACCCCGACGGCACGGGGAGCATCAAAAAGCACTACTGCCTGGGCCGCATCTCGCACGAGCTGATCCAGGTGATGCCGGACGAGCGCACCGCGCTGATGGGCGACGATGCCACCAACGGCGGCTGGTTCATGTTCGTGGCCGACAAGCCGCGCGACCTGTCTTCCGGCACGCTCTACGTCGCGCACTGGACCGAGAAGCTCACCGACACGAGCACGGCCGCGATCCAGTGGATCAAGCTGGGCAGCGCGACCAGCGCCGAGATCGAAGCCCTGATCGACGGCGGCATCAAGCCGACCGACATCATGGACTCCACCACCACCAACCCGAACGATCCGAGCTACACGCGGATCATGCTCAACAAGAACAACAACTGCTGGGTGCGCCTGAAACCCGGCATGGAGAAGGCGGCCGCGTTCCTCGAAACGCACCGCTACGCGGCGCTCAAGGGCGGCAGCCTGGCGCTCACCAAGAGCGAAGGCGTGACGGTGAACGTGCGCGACAAGGTGGCCTATTCGGTGGTCTCCAGCATCCGCGACTCCATGGTGGTCGGCGGCAATGGCTATGTGGAATCCCACAACGTGGCCTTTCCCAAGCGCGTCAACGCGGGCGGCATCCTGGCGCACGACCTGGCCGGCGGCCAGAAGGACAGCGCCGGCAACGCCATCCCCAGCGACTGGGTGCCACGGCAGTCCCACATCCTGCTGATGGGCGAGGACATCGCCGCCGACGCGCTGGGCAACACGGCCCACCCCGACAAGATCGCCAGCCCCGACAACATCAAGTTCTCGGAGAGCATGCGCACGCTGTTCATCGGCGAGGACACCACCGACCACGTCAACAATTTCCTGTGGGCGTACAACGTGGACACGAAGACGCTCAGCCGCGTGCTCTCGACCCCGTCGGGCGCCGAATCCACCGGCCTGCATGCGGTGGACAGCATCAACGGCTGGACCTACATCATGAGCAACTTCCAGCACCCGGGCGACTGGCAGTCCGTGCACAGCAAGGTCCGGGACACGCTCGACCCGCTGGTGCGCAAGAACTACAACGACCGCTTCTCGGCCGCCGTGGGCTACCTGACGGCGACGGACGCCGCCATTTCGCTGAGCCGCTGAACCCCGGGGCCGGTCAGCGGGCTGGGCCTGGTGGGCGCTCCATGCGCACCACGCCCAGCTTCAGGCCCACCACGCCCAGGATCCGGTTGAGGGTCTGCACCGTGCCCGGGCTGCGCCCCTGTTCGATATCCAGCAGCGTTTTCTGGGAAATGCCTGCGACTCTGGCCAGTTCCGCACTGGTCAGGCGCAGGCCGGTTTTCAGATGGCGCACGGATTCGGCCAGCGACCACTCCGGGTGGGCCAGCACTTCTTCGATGGCGTGGCGGCGCTGCGCGAGTTGTTCGGGCGGCGAAAGCGGCTTGTAGCGTTTGTCCATGGGATGTTGCCGGAAATGCGGTGGTCGTTGGCGTTGCGATCGTCGTGGGTGATGCGGGTTACCTCAGGCGCAACAGGCGCTCGGCCATGGCATTCACACCGGGCTGGAGGTGGGCGTGCACGTCGGGCTCCAGCCCCAGGTGCACGCCCCGCTCCGCAATGTGCGCCAATGGTTCTGCCATGGTCTGCAGGCCGTTCAGCAGCACGTCGGCGTTCAGCGCAGGGCCGGCTGCTGCGCATACGGACTCGATCACCCGGTGCCAGTCCGGCTGGCCGCCGTCGTTGCCCTCCCAGCGGATCCGGCGCGCGATGCCATCCGGGTGCAGGTACATGGGCGCGAAATCGAACAGCGGCGACAGCGCGACATTGCCGTTCCAGTCGCGCTGCAGTGCGGTGTTGCGTGCGTGGTTGTCCTTGTTGCCCAAGGCGATGTTGGCCACGTCACGCCGCAGGTACTCAAGCACCTGGGCCTGCGGATCGGTGCAATGCACCACCAGTTGGCGGCAGACTTCGTCGTGCGAGGGCACGCCGTCGAAGCCGGAACGGCCGGTGAGCGATGCGATGCTTTCCTGCGCGAGCCGGGTGACCCGGCCGCCGTCGTCCACCCGCCGATCGAAACGCGGGATGAACAATACCCGTCCGCCACCGCGCCGGGCGAGCGTGAGCGGCGCGAAGACCCGCAGGCCCAGGTGGCGGGCCAGATCCATGTAGACCGGCTCGTGCCGCAGGATCTGCGCCAGCCGCTCGTCGCCGCCCCGGCTGAACTTGACGATGTAATGCGCCTGGGCCTGCTCGTCGGGCAGCGTGTGGTCCAGGTACAGCAGGCCGTCGCGGCCGCGCGTGAGCAGCAGCTTGGGCCATTCGCCCTGCACGCCCGACGAGCCGGCGACGAACAACCCGTGCGCGGCCAGATACTCGCTGAAGGCTTCCACGCGGTCGGACACCTCCTCGTCGGAAAATCCGGAGGGCCCCGATGCGGCACCCTGGGCTGCATCCACAAGCGCGACGGCAGCTTCTTTCACACGCAGGTGCCCGATGGGGTTGCCGGCGCCTGCCAGCAGCAGGGGCCAGTCGGCCGGTTGTTCGGACGACACCGGCAATCCCAGGCGCCGCAGCAGCTCGGCGCGGCCGAAGCCCTGGGGCAGCATGTCGATCAGGAAAACCGGCCAGTGGGGCGACTCCAGCGCCTCCAGGCCCACAGGCCAGCGGCAGGTGAGCGCATGCGCATCGTTGCGGCCGAAGTAATCGACTGACCAGTCGGCCTCATAGCCTGCATAGGTCTTGCAGCGCCAGCCCTGGTCCGCATCACCCCACAGGGCGACGGTGGCGGCATCGTGCCACCGGCCCTGGCGATGGATCTGCAATGTGCAATGCGGAAACATTTCAGCGTTTTTTTATACAAACAATGCTGGGTGCAGCGATTATTCTGTATAGAAATTTGCGCAAATGCAAGCGCAGCCGTGCTGACCGCAGCGAGCGCCTGAGGTCCGGGCAAGAAAAAAGGCAGCCGGAGCTGCCTTCGGAGTCAGACCGCCGTGCCACCCCGACCAGGGCGGCACCGCTCGCAGTATCACTTCTTCTGCGGCGGCACGTCCGTGCAGGAGCCATGCGCGATTTCCGCCGCCATGCCGATGCTCTCGCCCAGCGTGGGGTGGGGGTGGATCGTCTTGCCGATGTCCACCGCATCCGCGCCCATCTCGATCGCCAGCGCGATCTCGCCGATCATGTCGCCGGCGTGGGTGCCCACGATGCCGCCGCCCAGGATCCTGCCGTGGCCATGGGCCTCGGGCGAATCGTCGAACAGCAGCTTGGTGACGCCTTCGTCGCGGCCGTTGGCGATGGCGCGGCCGGAGGCCGTCCACGGGAACAGGCCCTTCTTGACCTTGATGCCCTGGGCCTTGGCCTGGTCCTCGGTCAGGCCCACCCATGCCACTTCGGGGTCGGTATAGGCCACGCTCGGGATCACACGGGCGTTGAACGCGGCAGAAGCCAGCGCCTTGTCGCCCGTGAGTTCGCCGGCGATGACTTCGGCCGCCACGTGCGCTTCGTGCACCGCCTTGTGCGCCAGCATGGGCTGGCCCACGATGTCGCCGATGGCGAAGATGTGCGGCACGTTGGTGCGCATCTGCACGTCCACGCCGATGAAGCCGCGGTCCGTGACGGCCACGCCGGCCTTCTCCGCGCCGATCTTCTTGCCGTTGGGCGTGCGGCCCACGGCCTGCAGCACCAGGTCGTACACCTGCGGCTCGGGCGCCTTGCCACCCTCTTCCGCCGCGGCGAACGTCACCTTGATGCCTTCGGGCGTCGCTTCGGCGCCGACGGTCTTGGTCTTGAGCATGATGTGGTCGAAGCGGTGGGCGTTCATCTTCTGCCACACCTTGACCAGATCGCGGTCGGCACCCTGCATCAGGCCGTCCATCATCTCGACCACGTCCAGGCGCGCGCCCAGCGTGGAATAGACGGTGCCCATCTCCAGGCCGATGATGCCGCCGCCGAGGATCAGCATGCGCTTCGGCACTTCCTTCAGCTCCAGCGCGCCGGTCGAGTCGACCACCCGCGGATCGTTGGGCATGAACGGCAGGTGCACCGCCTGCGAGCCGGCGGCGATGATCGCGCGCTTGAACGCCACGACCTTCTTGCTGCCCGTCTTCTCCTGGCCCTTGGCGCCGGTGGTTTCCTCCACTTCGAGGTGGTTGGCACCCACGAACTGGCCCACGCCGCGCACGGTGGTCACCTTGCGCATCTTGGCCATGGCGGCCAGGCCGCCGGTCAGCTTGCCGATGACCTTTTCCTTGTGGCCGCGCAGGGTGTCGATGTCCACCTTGGGAGCGCCGAACTCGATGCCGGCCGCCTTGAGGTGGCTCACCTCGTCGATCACCGCCGCCACGTGCAGCAGCGCCTTGGACGGGATGCAGCCCACGTTCAGGCAGACGCCGCCCAGCGTCGAATAACGCTCGACGATGACGACCTTCAAACCCAGGTCGGCCGCGCGGAACGCGGCGCTGTAGCCGCCGGGGCCGCCGCCCAGCACCAGCACGTCGCACTCGACGTCGGCATTGCCGCCGAAGTTCGCGGCGGCGGGCGCGGGTGCCGCCGCGGCCTGGGGGGCCGGCGCAGCAGCCTGGGCAGGCGCCGCCGCAGGTGCGGAGGCAGGCGCCGGTGCCGATGCCGAAGCGGCGGCCGCGTCGGCGGCCTCCAGCGTCAGCACCACCGAGCCTTCGGCGACCTTGTCGCCGACCTTCACCTTCACCTCCTGGACGACGCCGGCATGGCTCGACGGAATTTCCATCGATGCCTTGTCGGATTCGACGGTGATGAGGCTCTGTTCCACCCGGATGGTGTCGCCGGCTTTCACCAGCACTTCGATCACGCCCACTTCGGAGAAATCACCGATGTCGGGTACCTTGATGTCGATCACTGCCATGGGATCAGCTCCTTTACAGCAGGATGCGGCGGTAGTCCGCCAGCACCTGGCCCAGGTAGGCGTTGAAGCGCGCGGCAGATGCGCCGTCGATCACGCGGTGGTCGTACGACAGCGACAGCGGCAGCACCAGGCGCGGCACGAACTGCTTGCCGTCCCACACCGGCTTCATCTGGCCCTTCGAGAGGCCCAGGATGGCCACTTCGGGGGCGTTGATGATGGGCGTGAAGTGCGTGCCGCCGATGCCGCCGAGCGACGAGATCGAGAAGCAGCCGCCCTGCATGTCGGCCGCGCCGAGCTTGCCGTCGCGGGCCTTCTTGGCGAGTTCGCCCATTTCCTGGCTGATCTGCAGGATGCCCTTCTTGTCGGCATCCTTCAGCACCGGCACGACCAGGCCGTTGGGCGTGTCCGCCGCGAAGCCGATGTGGAAGTACTGCTTGTAGACGAGCGTGTCGCCGTCCAGGCTGGTGTTGAACTCGGGGAACTTCTTGAGCGCCGCCACCACCGCCTTGATCACGAAGGCGAGCATCGTCACCTTCACGCCGGACTTCTCGTTCTCCTTGTTGGTGGAGACGCGGAAGGCTTCCAGCTCGGTGATATCGGCCTCGTCGTTGTTGGTGACGTGGGGGATCATCACCCAGTTGCGGTGCAGGTTCGCGCCGCTGATCTTCTTGATGCGCGAGAGGTCCTTGCGCTCCACGCCGCCGAACTTAGCGAAGTCCACCTTCGGCCACGGCAGCAGGTCCATGCCCACGCCGGAGCCACCGCCGCCGGCAGGCGCCTTGGCGGCCTGGGCCTTGGTCTGCACGCCGCCGGCCATCACCTGCTTGGTGAAAGCCTGCACGTCTTCCTGCGTGATGCGGCCCTTAGGGCCGGAACCCTTGAGTTCCTCCAGCGGCACACCCAGTTCGCGCGCGAACTTGCGCACCGAGGGCGATGCGTGCGGCAGGCCGACGGGCGCGGCGCCCGGGGCGTGCGGTGCCGGAGCCGGTGCGGGCGATGCGCCAGCGGACGGCGCCGCGGCGGCAGGAGCCGGTGCCGGTGCCGAAGCCTGCGAAGCGGGTGCGGCGGCGGCTGCAGCCGGAGCCGCAGCGGGGGCCGGCGCGGGCGCGGCAGCGGCGGGCGCAGAGCCTTCCAGCACGGCCACGAAGTCGCCTACGTTGACCGTGTCGCCCACCTTGATCTTGATCTCCTTCACCACGCCGGCGGCGGGCGACGGGATCTCCATCGAGGCCTTGTCGGATTCGACGGTGAAGAGCGACTGCTCGGCCTTCACCGTGTCGCCGACCTTCACGAGCAACTCGATGACGGCCACGTCCTTGAAGTCGCCGATGTCGGGCACCTTCACTTCGATCGGGCCGGCAGCGGCCGGAGCCGGCGCTGCCGCCGCGGGTGCGGGGGCCGGTGCCTGCGATTCGGTCACGGCGGGCGCCGGCGAAGCGGCAGCGGCGGGAGCCGGTGCGGCCGCGGGCTGCGCGTCCTCGCCTTCGGCCTCGACCACGACGATCACGGAGCCTTGGCTCACCTGGTCGCCGATCTTGACCTTGACCTCCTTCACCACGCCCGCGTGGCTGGAAGGGATCTCCATGGAAGCCTTGTCGGATTCCACGGTGATGAGCGACTGCTCGGCCTTCACCGTGTCGCCCGGCTTCACGAGCAGTTCGATCACGCCGACGGCGTCGAAATCCCCGATGTCCGGGACCTTGATGTCAATCAGTGCCATGTTTGTTGTCTCCGGTGGGGGTCAGGCGTGCAGCGGGTTGACCTTGTCGGCCTGGATGCCGTACTTCTGGATGGCCTCGGCCACCTTGGCGGCGGGCAGCTTGCCGTCCTCGGCGAGGGCCTTGAGCGCGGCCACCACGATGTAGTGGCGGTCGATCTCGAAGTGCTCGCGCAACTTGCGGCGGAAGTCGCTGCGGCCGAAGCCGTCGGTGCCCAGCACCTTGTACGTGCGACCCTTGGGAATGAACGGGCGGATCTGCTCGGCGTAGGCCTTCATGTAGTCGGTCGAGGCGACCACGGGGCCTTCGGTCTTGCCGAGCTGCTGCTCGACGAACGACTGGCGCGGCGTTTCGGTCGGGTGCAGCAGGTTCCAGCGGTCGGCTTCCTGCCCGTCGCGGGTCAGCTCGTTGAAGCTCGGGCAGCTCCACACGGATGCGGCCACGCCCCAGTCCTTCTCCAGCAGTTCCTGGGCGACGAACGACTCGCGCAGGATCGTGCCGCTGCCCAGCAGCTGCACCGCCGGCGCGCCCTTCTTGAGCGCGGGCGCCTGCTTGCACAGGTACATGCCCTTGAGGATCTGCTCTTCGGTGCCGGGCTGCAGGCCGGGCATGGCGTAGTTCTCATTGAGCAGCGTCAGGTAGTAGAAGACGTTTTCCTGGCGCTCGACCATGCGCTTCAGGCCGTCGTGCATGATCACCGCCACTTCGTGCGCGAAGGTGGGGTCGTAGCTCACGCAGTTCGGGATGGTGTTGGCCAGGATGTGGCTGTGGCCGTCCTCGTGCTGCAGGCCTTCGCCGTTCAGCGTGGTACGGCCCGACGTGCCGCCCAGCAGGAAGCCGCGCGCCTGCATGTCGCCGGCCGCCCAGGCCAGGTCGCCGATGCGCTGGAAGCCGAACATCGAGTAGTACACGTAGAACGGCACCATGATGCGGTTGTTCGTGCTGTACGACGTGGCCGCGGCGATCCAGCTGGACATGCCGCCGGCCTCGTTGATGCCTTCCTGCAGGATCTGGCCGGCCTTGTCTTCCTTGTAGTACATGACCTGGTCCTTGTCGACCGGGGTGTACTGCTGACCGTGCGGGTTGTAGATGCCGATCTGGCGGAACAGGCCTTCCATGCCGAAGGTGCGGGCCTCGTCCACCAGGATGGGCACCACGCGCGGCCCCAGGGCCTGGTCGCGCAGCAGTTGCGTGAGGAAGCGCACATAGGCCTGCGTGGTGGAGATCTCGCGGCCTTCGGGCGTGGGATCGAGCACGGCCTTGAAGGTCTCGAGCGAGGGCACGGTGAAGCTCTCGTCGGCCTTGGTACGGCGGTGCGGCAGGTAGCCGCCCAGGGCCTTGCGGCGCTCGTGCAGGTACTTCATTTCCGGCGTGTCGTCGGCCGGCTTGTAGAACGGCAGGTCGGCGATCTGGCTGTCCGGGATCGGGATGTTGAAGCGGTCGCGGAAGGCCTTGATGTCCTCGTCGCCGAGCTTCTTGGTCTGGTGAACGGTGTTCTTGCCCTCGCCGATCTTGCCCATGCCGAAGCCCTTGACGGTCTTCACCAGCAGCACGGTGGGCTGGCCCTGGTGCTCGTTGGCCGCCTTGAAGGCCGCATAGACCTTCTGCGCGTCGTGGCCGCCGCGGCGCAGGTTCCAGATCTCGTCGTCGCTCATGTGCTCGACCATCTTCAGCGTGCGCGGATCGCGGCCGAAGAAGTTCTTGCGCACGTAGGCGCCGTCGTTGGCCTTGAACGACTGGTAGTCGCCGTCGTTGCACTCCATCATGATCTTGCGCAGCGCGCCATCCTTGTCGCGTGCCAGCAGGTCGTCCCAGCCCTTGCCCCACAGCAGCTTGATCACGTTCCAGCCGGAGCCGCGGAATTCGCCTTCCAGCTCCTGGATGATCTTGCCGTTGCCGCGCACCGGGCCGTCCAGGCGCTGCAGGTTGCAGTTGATCACGAAGACCAGGTTGTCGAGGTTCTCGCGCGCGGCCAGGCCGATGGCGCCCAGCGATTCGACCTCGTCCATCTCGCCGTCGCCGCAGAACACCCAGACCTTGCGGTTTTCGGTGTTGGCGATGCCGCGGGCATGCAGGTACTTCAGGAACCGCGCCTGGTAGATCGCCATCAGCGGGCCGAGGCCCATCGAGACGGTCGGGAACTGCCAGAACTCAGGCATCAGCTTCGGGTGCGGATAGCTGGACAGGCCCTTGCCGTCCACTTCCTGGCGGAAGTTGAGGAGCTGCTCTTCGGACAGGCGGCCTTCGAGATAGGCGCGCGCGTAGATGCCCGGGGAGACGTGGCCCTGCACGTAGATCAGGTCGCCGCCGTGGTTCTCGCTCTCGGCATGCCAGAAGTGGTTGAAGCCGGCGCCGAACATGTTGGCCAGCGATGCGAACGAGCCGATGTGCCCGCCCAGGTCGCCACCTTCGGGCGGATGGTGGCGGTTGGCCTTCACCACCATCGCCATGGCGTTCCAGCGCATGTAGGCGCGCAGGCGGGCCTCGATCTCGAGGTTGCCGGGGCAGCGGGCCTCCTGGCTGGGCTCGATCGTGTTCACGTAGCCGGTGTTGGCGGAGAACGGCATGTCGATGCTGCTCTGGCGCGCGTGTTCGAGCAGTTGCTCGAGCAGGAAGTGGGCGCGTTCGGCCCCTTCGCGGTCGATCACGGCAGACAGGGCGTCCATCCATTCACGCGTTTCCTGCTGGTCGGTGTCGGGTGCGGACGAAGCGGTTTTTCCGGCCTGAGGGTCGGTCTGAGCAGTCATGCCTGTCTCCTTTGTGAGTCGCTGGCGTTGGGGATAAATCTTCGGAAGTTTCGCACATTTTCCCAGCATTTCGAATGGCGCCGCACCAAACCATAATGTGAAAAATTGCTGCACCCGCACAATCCCGCGCGGGAGCGCGGTGGCCTGCGCGCCCTACACTCGCGCCATGGATAGCCCTTCCCCCGCGCCCGCAGTCCCCGCTCCTGCGGAACCCTCCGTGGTCACCTCGCCGGCCCGCTGGTGGCGCACGTGGTGGCGCAGCCTCTCGCCCACCCGGCAGGACCGCCTCGCCGCGCTGGCGCCCCTCGCCGCCGTGCTCATGTTCCTCGCCGCCATCGTCGCGGCGTTCTGGTATCTGCGCGCGGAAGAAGGCGAGCGCGAGCAGGAGGCGCTGCGCCGCGACGTCGAATACGCCCAGCAGCGCGTGCGCCTGCGGCTGCTGGAGCGCCAGGAGCAGATCATGCGCATCGCGCGCGACCTGTCGAACCAGGACATGGAGCGAACGGACTTCGCCACCCGCGCCGAAGGCCTCATCAGCCAGTACCCCGAACTGCAGGCGATCACCTGGATCGACGACCGCCGCCGCATCCGCGCGAGCCACGCCGCGCCCACCCTGCCCAGCGGCCAACTGCGTGTGGCCGGCGAAGTGCTGCGCAGCGGCGATACCGCCGACACCTTCGGCCTCGCGCGCGATCTGCAGCAGCCGGTGTATGCGCAGCCGCTGGCGACTCCGGGCAACGGCGAGGCGCCGCCGCTGCTGCAGCTGCAGGTACCGCTCGTGGCGCAGGGCCGCTTCACGGGCGTGGTGCTCGCCGAATACTCCGTCGACAGCCTGCTGCGTTACGGAACGCCCACCGAGGTGCTCGCGCGCTACGCGGTGACCATGCTCGACGGGCAGGACCAGTTGCTGGCCGGCACGCCGCTGCCCCCGCGCGGCCGCGGCTCGGCCTGGCAGCCCTGGGCGACGCGCGCCAACCAGTACGAGGTGTTCGTCTCGCCCGTGGGCAATGGCCTCGTGCTGCGCGCCCAGGCCTACCGCACCTCGCTGGGCGTGGTGGGCAGCGGCCTTTTCTGGCTGGTCGGCACGCTGAGCGCCATGACCGCGTGGATGCTGATCGCCAACTGGCGCCACACGCGCCGCCGTCTGCGCACCCAGGAGGCGCTGGTGGCCGAGACCAACTTCCGGCGGGCGATGGAGAACTCCATGGTCACCGGCATGCGCGCCCTCGACATGAACGGCCGCATGACCTACGTGAACGCCGCCTTCTGCCAGATGACCGGCTGGAGCGCCGAAGACCTCATCGGCCAGTCGCCGCCCTACACCTACTGGCCCGATCCCGACCACGAGGTGCTGCACTCCAAGCTGCGCGACGAGCTGAGCGGCAAGCAGACCGTGGGCGGCTTCCAGGTGCGCGTGAAGCGCAAGAACGGCACACTGTTCGACGCGCGCCTCTATGTCTCCCCGCTCATCGACGCCCACGGCCAGCAGACCGGCTGGATGACCTCGATGACCGACATCACCGAGCCGAACCGCGTGCGCGAGCAGCTCACCGCCTCGCACGAGCGCTTCACCATCGTGCTCGAATCGCTCGATGCTTCCGTGTCCGTGGCGCCCCTGGGCAGCGAGGAACTGCTGTTCGCGAACAAGCTGTACCGCCAGTGGTTCGGATCGCAGACCGGCGGCCACCTGCAGCTCGTCGCCCAGGCCGGCGTGCTGCCCGCCGGCAGCTCCAGCGCGGGCAGCATGGACGACGAGGACGCCCTCATGGGCCTGCCCACCGACACCCTCACCAACGCGCGCTCCGAGAACGCCGAGATCTACCTGCCGGACCTCGGCAAATGGCTGGAAGTGCGTTCGCGCTACCTGAACTGGGTGGACGGCCGCCTCGCGCAGATGGTGATCGCCACCGACATCACGCCGCGGCGCCAGGCCGAGGAGCAGGCCGCGCGCCAGGCCGAGCGCGCGCAATCCGTGAGCCGGCTCATCACGATGGGCGAGATGGCGTCGAGCGTGGCGCACGAGCTGAACCAGCCGCTCACCGCCATCAGCAATTACTGCAGCGGCATGGTCTCGCGCATCAAGAACCAGCAGATCACCGAGGAGGCCCTGCTCTCCGCGCTCGAGAAGACCGCCCACCAGGCGCAGCGCGCCGGCCAGATCATCCAGCGCATCCGCGCCTTCGTGAAGAAGAGCGAGCCCAACCGCACGCTCGCCGACGTGCAGCACATGGTGAGCGAGGCCGTGGAACTGGCGGACATGGAGCTGCGCCGGCACAACGTGCGCCTCACCCACTACGTGGCCGCGCGCCTTCCGCCCGTGATGGCCGACACCATCCTGATCGAGCAGGTGCTGATCAACCTGATGAAGAACGGCGCCGAATCCATCCAGCACGCCGGGCGGCCACCGTCGCGCCGCAGCGTGGAACTGCGCGTGGTCCCGCGCCCGCTGGAAGGCCAGGACGGCATCGAGTTCGCGGTGCAGGACACCGGCCGCGGGCTCGCCCCCGAGGTGCTGGAACACCTGTTCGAGGCGTTCTTCTCCACCAAGCAGGAAGGCATGGGCATCGGGCTGAACCTGTGCCGCAGCATCGTCGAATCGCACCAGGGCCGGATGCAGGCGGAGAACATCTACAATGGACCGGAGGTCACCGGTTGCCGCTTCTCCTTCTGGCTTCCGCTGGCCCAGCCTGCGGATGACACTACGAATTCTGTAGCAAAAGCATCTACCCCAAGGACTCCCGCATGAGTTTGACTCCCAAAAAAGGTACCGTCTACGTGGTGGACGACGACGAGGCCGTCCGCGATTCGCTGCAATGGCTGCTGGAGGGCAAGGACTACCGCGTCCGCTGCTTCGATTCGGCCGAATCCTTCCTCTCGCGCTACGACCCGCGCGAAGTCGCCTGCCTGATCGTGGACATCCGCATGGGCGGCATGACCGGCCTCGAACTGCAGGACCGCCTGCTGGAACGCAAGTCGCCGCTGCCCGTCGTCTTCATCACCGGCCACGGCGACGTGCCCATGGCCGTGAACACCATGAAGAAGGGTGCGCTCGACTTCATCCAGAAGCCGTTCAACGAAGAGGAACTCGTCGGCCTCGTCGACCGCATGCTCGATCGGGCCCGCGAATCCTTCGCCGGCCACCAGCAGGCCGCCAGCCGCGACGCCCTGCTCTCCAAGCTCACCGGCCGCGAAGCGCAGGTGCTCGAGCGCATCGTCGCCGGCCGCCTGAACAAGCAGATCGCCGACGACCTCGGCATCAGCATCAAGACCGTGGAGGCGCACCGCGCCAACATCATGGAAAAGCTCAACGCCAACACCGTGGCCGACCTGCTGAAGATCGCCCTCGGCCAGAACGCGCCCAAGCCCTGACGCGGCCCTCGCAGGCCCCGCGCGGGGCCTGCGCTTCCGGCGTCCGCGCGCCTCCCGCCCTCCGCTTTCCGCCCCTTCCGCTCCCGCCCTTCCCGCTTTCCGCCATGACCGCCCAACTGATCGACGGCAACGCCCTTTCCCGACAACTCCGCGCCGACGTGGCCCGCCGCGCCGCGCAGCTCAAGGAACGCGGCACCACGCCCGGCCTCGCCGTGGTGCTGGTGGGCGACAACCCGGCCAGCCAGGTCTACGTGCGCAACAAGGTCAAGGCCTGTGAAGAGAGCGGCCTGCATTCGGTGCTCGAAAAGTACGACGCCGCGATGACCGAGGCGGAACTGCTTGCCCGGGTCGAGGCGCTGAACAACGACCCGGCCATCCACGGCATCCTGGTGCAGCTTCCCCTGCCCGCCCACATCGACGCGCAAAAGGTGATCGAGGCGATCTCTCCCGCCAAGGACGTGGACGGCTTCCACGTCGCGAGCGCCGGCGCGCTGATGACCGGCATGCCCGGCTTCTGGCCGTGCACCCCGTACGGCTGCATGAAGATGCTCGAATCCATCGGCTACGACCTGCGCGGCAAGCATGCGGTGGTCATCGGCCGCAGCAACATCGTCGGCAAGCCGATGGCGCTGATGCTGCTCGCCCAGGACGCCACCGTCACCGTCTGCCATTCTCGCACCGCCGACCTCCAGGCGCAGACGCTGCAGGCCGACGTGATCGTCGCCGCCGTCGGCAAGCGCAACGTGCTGACGGCCGACATGGTCAAGCCGGGCGCGGTGGTCATCGACGTCGGCATGAACCGCAACGACGAGGGCAAGCTCTGCGGCGACGTGGACTTCGACGGCGTCAGGGAAGTCGCCGGCTGGATCACCCCGGTGCCGGGCGGCGTCGGCCCCATGACCATCACCATGCTGCTCGTGAACACCCTCGAGGCGGCCGAACGCGCCGCCGGCTGAGCCCATACAGCCCGTCTATCGACGAGATTGCACACGCCGCTTGAACCCTCCCGTCCCGCCGCCATCTGAACGCGCATGAGCAATCCACTCCTCGACTTCCAAGACCTCCCGCAGTTCGACCGCATCGCCCCCGCCGATGTGGCGCCGGCCATGGACATCCTGCTCGAACGCGCCAATACCGCGCTCGACACCGTCACCGCGCCGGACTTTCCCGCGACCTGGGAGGCCATCGCACGCGTGCTGGACGTGGCGACGGAGGAACTGGGACGCGCCTGGGGGGCCGTGAGCCATCTCAACAGCGTGGCCGACACGCCCGAACTGCGCGCCGCCTACAACGAGGCCCTTCCGCGCGTGACCGAGTTCTGGACGCGCCTGGGCGCCGACGAGCGCCTCTACGCCAAGTACAAGGCCATCGACCCCGCCACGCTGAATGCCGAACAGCGCCAGGCCTGGAAGAACGCGGTGCGCAACTTCGTGCTCTCCGGTGCCGAACTGCAGGGCGCCGCCAAGGAGCGCTTCGCGCAGATCCAGGAACGGCAGGCCGAGCTGTCGCAGAAGTTCAGCGAGAACGCGCTCGATGCCACCGACGCCTTCGCCTACTACGCCCGCGAGGACGAACTCGCCGGCCTGCCCGACGATGTGCGGCAGGCCGCGCGCGCGGCCGCCCAGGCCGAGGGCAAGGAAGGCTACAAGCTCACGCTCAAGATGCCCTGCTACCTGCCGGTGATGCAGTTCGCCGAGAGCAGCGCATTGCGCGAAACGCTCTACCGCGCCTACGTCACGCGCGCCTCCGACCAGGCCGCCGGCGATGCGGCCCGCTTCGACAACTCCGCACTGATCCGCGAAATCCTCGCGCTGCGCCAGGAAGAATCCCGCCTGCTCGGCTACGCGAACTTCGGCGAAGTCTCGGTGGTGGCCAAGATGGCGGAATCGCCGCGCGAGGTGGTCGATTTCCTGCGCGACCTCGCGCGCCGCGCGCGTCCCTACGCCGAGAAGGACGTGGCCGATCTGCGCGCCTTCGCGGCAAGCGACCTGGGCATCGCCGATCCCCAGTCCTGGGACTGGCCCTACATCTCCGAGAAGCTCAAGGAAGCGCGCTATGCCTTCAGCGAGCAGGAGGTGAAGGAATACTTCACGGCACCCAAGGTGCTGGCGGGTCTCTTCAAGATCGTCGAGACGCTGTTCGACGTGGCGATCCGGCGCGACAGCGCCCCCGTCTGGAATCCGGCGGTGGAGTTCTACCGCATCGAGCGCGGCACCGAACTCGTCGGACAGTTCTACCTCGACCAGCCCGCGCGCACCGGCAAGCGCGGCGGCGCCTGGATGGACGACGTGCGCACGCGCTGGCTGCGCCCGGACACCGGCCGCCTGCAGACGCCCATCGCCCACCTCGTCTGCAACTTCGCGGCAGGCGTGGAGGGCAAGCCCCCGCTGCTCACGCACGACGACGTGATCACCCTCTTCCACGAGTTCGGCCACGGCCTGCACCACATGCTCACGCAGGTGAACGAGCGCGACGTGTCCGGCATCAGCGGCGTCGAGTGGGATGCCGTGGAACTGCCGAGCCAGTTCATGGAGAATTTCTGCTGGGAGTGGGACGTGCTGCGCCACATGACGTCCCACGTGGACACGGGCGAGCCCCTGCCCCGCGCGCTGTTCGACAAGATGCTGGCCGCGAAGAACTTCCAGAGCGGCATGGCCACGCTGCGCCAGATCGAATTCGCGCTCTTCGACATGCTGCTGCACACCGAGCACGATCCGGCGCAGGACTTCATGCCCCTGCTTGCCCAGGTGCGCGAGGAAGTCGCCGTGCTGCAGCCGCCGGCCTTCAGCCGCAGCGCGCATACCTTCAGCCACATCTTCGCGGGCGGCTATGCGGCCGGCTACTACAGCTACAAGTGGGCCGAGGTGCTGAGCGCCGATGCCTACGCAGCGTTCGAAGAGACCACGGGCGCCGACGGCCTGCCCAGTGCCGAAACCGGCCGGCGCTACCGCCAGGCCATCCTGGAGGCCGGCGGCAGCCGCCCCGCGATGGAATCGTTCAAGGCCTTCCGCGGCCGCGCGCCCACGCTCGACGCCCTGCTGCGCCACCAGGGCATGGCCCAGCCGGCATGAAGCGCCTGCCAGCGCGACCCCTTCCGCTACCGCCACGCGTTCCGCCAGGAGAAGCACCGCAATGACATCCGTGCCGTTCGCCGCCCGCCTCGCCGCGCTGTGCGCAGCCGCCTGCGCCGCCGCGGCCCTGCCCGCAGCCGCCCAGACCGTCTACCGCATCGTCGGTCCGGACGGCAAGGTCACTTTCTCGGACCGTGCACCGGACGCGCAGACCGCCCCGGACATCGCGAACGGCAGGCGCAGCAGCGGGGGGGGCGGAGGCAGCAGCCTCCCCTATGAGCTCCAGCAGATCGCCACGCGTTTTCCGGTGGTGCTCTACACGGGAAGCGACTGCGCGCCGTGCGCCAGCGCGCGCAACCTGCTCATCGGTCGGGGCGTGCCCTTCACCGAGCGCACGGTGTCCACCAACGAAGACATCGATGCGCTGCAGCGCCTGAGCGGATCGACGAGCCTGCCGTTCGGCACCATCGGCTCGCAGCAGCTCAGCGGCTTCTCGGACGTGGAGTGGGCGCAGTACCTCGATGCCGCGGGCTACCCGCGCCAGTCGCAGCTTCCGCCCACCTACCGCCGCCCGCCCGCCGCCCCACTGGTGGCAGCCAAGCCGGCAGCCGCACCCGCTCCCGGCGCGGCGCGCGCACCGGCTCCTCCGCCCGCGCCGGCATCGGCCCCGAGCCCGGCGCCGGGCACGAGGACACCTGCCAACCCCGCAGGCATCCAGTTCTGAAAGCCGGCCGGCGGGCGCATCACGCCGGCCGCATCGCACCCACCGTGCAACGCCGCGCCGTTCACCCGGCGCGACAGGCATGCATGGCGACGCGCACGCTCAGTACTGCAGCGTGCGCACACCCTCCGGCGCGCCGATCAGCGCGACGTGCGCCTTCTGGTGGGCGAACACACCGACCGTGACCACGCCCGGCCACTGGCTGACTTCCGTCTCGAACGCCAGCGGGTCCTGGATGGAGAGGCCGGTGACGTCGAGGATGTGCTGCTGGTTGTCGGTCACCAGCGGCTGTCCGTCCGCGCCGCGCCGCAGCACCGCCTGGCCGCCACGCGCCGCGAAGCGCCGTGCGATCTGCTGGGCGGCCATCGGAATCACCTCCACCGGCAGCGGAAAGCGGCCCAGCGTTTCCACGAGCTTGGAGGCGTCCGCGATGCAGACGAACTGTTTCGCCAGGGCGGCCACGATCTTCTCGCGCGTGAGCGCCGCGCCGCCGCCCTTGACCATGTGGCCGCGCGGATCGATCTCGTCGGCGCCATCGATGTAGACGGACAGCGATTCGACCTCGTTGGCGTCGAACACGGGAATGCCGAGCGCCTTCAGGCGTTGGGTGCTGGCCTCGGAACTCGACACCGCGCCGCGGATGCGGTCCTTCGTGCTCCCGAGCGCGGTGATGAACTGGTTCACCGTCGACCCCGTGCCCACCCCGACAATGTCGCCGGGCACCACGTATTTCAGCGCGGCCTGGCCGACCAGGGCTTTGAGTTCGTCTTGGGAGAGGGGAGCGGAGGTGGTCATGGGAGAGAATCGGAGTGAAGCCCGAATTATCCCCATGTCCCTGATCCCCTACGCCCTCACCCGCCCGCTCCTCTTCGGCATGGACGCCGAAGCCGCCCACGAACTCACCATGGACATGCTCGCGCGTGGCCAGCGCACGCCGCTGCAGTGGGCCTGGGCGTCGCCGCGCGTGTCCGACCCCATCGAGCTCGCGGGCCTGCAATTTCCCAACCGCGTGGGCCTCGCGGCCGGCCTCGACAAGAACGCGCGCTGCATCGACGCGCTCGGCGCCATCGGTTTCGGCTTCGTGGAAGTCGGCACGGTGACGCCGCGCGCCCAGCCCGGCAATCCCAAACCACGCATGTTCCGCCTGCCAGAAGCGCAGGCGCTCATCAACCGGCTCGGGTTCAACAACGAAGGCCTCGATGCCTTTCTGCACAACGTGCGGCAGTCGCAGCGCTACACGCGCCCCGGCGCCGATCCGATGCTGCTGGGCCTGAACATCGGCAAGAACGCGACCACGCCGATCGAGGACGCCACGCGCGACTACCTGCTGTGCCTGGAAGGCGTGTATCCGCACGCGGATTACGTCACCGTGAACATCAGCTCGCCCAATACGCAGAACCTGCGTGCGCTGCAGAGCGACGAAGCCCTCGACGGGTTGCTGGGCGCGATAGCGGAAAAGCGCGAAGCGCTGGCCCAGCAGCACCGCCAGGCCGCCGGGCGCGAACGCCGTGTGCCGATCTTCGTGAAGATCGCGCCGGACCTGACGGAAGAACAGGTCGCCGTCATCGCGGCCACGCTGCAACGGCACGGCATGGACGGCGTCATCGCCACCAACACCACCATTGCACGCGATGCCGTGCAGGGCCTGCGCCATGCGGAAGAAACCGGGGGCCTCAGCGGCGCCCCGGTGCGCGAGGCCAGCAACCGGGTGATCCGCCAGCTGCGCCATGCCCTGGGGCCAAGCTTTCCGATCATCGGCGTGGGCGGCATCCTGAGTGCCGAGGATGCCGTCGGCAAGATCGAGGCGGGCGCCGACGTGGTGCAGATCTACACCGGCCTGATCTACCGCGGCCCGGCGCTCGTAGGCCAGGCAGCCCGGGCACTGCGCGACATGCGCAAGCCATGAAAACAAAGCCGGCCTCGCATCCACGATGCAGGCCGGCATGCAGGCCGGGCAAGAGGGCTGTTCCGGCCCCGCTGCTGGATCGCTTTCAGCGCTTCATCTTCATCACCAGCGGCATCACGATGCCGGCCCAGCGGATGATGCGCGACGGGCCCACCGCGGCTGCGGCACCCGCGGCCGCCACCAGCACCACCGGGTGCTGGCGCGCGAACCAGAGCACCCGGTTCAGCAATGGTGCGTCGGGGTCCATGATCGAGGGACCGCCCTCCCTGGCTTGCCGGGCGCGCACGTCGGCCGCCTGGGTCTGCGCGAGGCGGCGGCTGCGCAGCCGTTCGCGCTGCATCTCGATGCGCTCGAGGATCTGCCGTTGTTCGGGGGTGGCGGTCAGGCCGGCCACGGCCTGGCCGACGCTCTTGCCGGTGGTCGGTGCGTGCGATGCGGACATGCTCGTCACAGCCTTTCCTTGATCTGGCGCCAGTCTTCGCCGAGTTCGCGGCGGGTGAGTGGGAAGGGATTGCCAGCCGCCTTGCCGGTGGAAACCAGGCTCACCAGCGTGATGGCCCAAAGCGCCACCCAGGTGCCCGCCACGATCCACGCCACCATGGAGCGGTCGGGAGAATCCCAGAAGTGCACCATGATCGCGATCGACAGCAGCATGAGCGCGATCACCGTCAGGGCGGCGCCGGCGATGCCGAGCACGATGATCCAGACGAGACGGCGCTTTTCCTCGGCCCACTCCAGGCGGGCCAGATCCCAGCGGTCCTCGGCGGCGATGGCACCTTCGATGGTGGCTGCGCGGATCCGAGCGGCCCACCCTTCCAATCCCAATAACGCCAACCAATTCATGAGGACCTTTCAATGCGGTACGGAGGTGTCAGCCAGCGGCCCCGTGCCCGGGTGCGGAACCCGGCAAGGCCGACGGCACTGTGCAGGCAGGCTCCGCCGGTTGCGAAGCGCCTGCCTGCGGTTTCTCAGCGGCGTGCGAGCAGGAAGCCCACGAGCGCGCCGGCGGCCAGTGCTGCGGTGGCGACGCGCCAGGGCTCGTCGTGCGCGTAGCGGTCCGCCACGCGTGCGGCTTCCTTGGCCTGGTTGGCCGCTTCCTGGGCAGCACGGACGGTGGAATCGCGCACCGTGGTCACACCGTCGTCCAGGCGACGGCGGAGATGGCGGATCTCCGGAACACTGTCCAGGTCCTTGCTGGAGATCAGGCCGCGCAGATCGCTGACCAGCTTTTCCAGCTCGTGTTGGGCGTTGGAGAAGGTTTCGGATGCAGAGGTCATAAACAAGCCTTTCTTGTAGAGACCCAAAGGTAATCCGCCCCCCTGAGGTCGGCTGTAGGCGGACGCCCCATGTTACAAGCGGCCGTCTTCCACGTTGCGCCAGCGCATCTGGTCTGCCCCTGCCAGAGCGGCGTATCTGGACAGGAGCAACCCCATGGTGTGCGTCAGGACTTCAGCAAGCCGGCGACGTGTTCGCCGATGGCCAGCGAGCTCGTGAGGCCCGGCGATTCTATGCCGAGCAGATGGACCAGCCCGGGCACGCCGTGATCCCCCGGCCCCAGCACCAGAAAATCGGCAGCCGGCCCGTGCGGTCCGTGGATCTTCGGACGGATGCCCGCATAGGCGGGCTGCAGAGCGCCGTCCCGCAGGCCGGGCCAGTATTTGCGCACCTCGGCATAGAACCCGTCGCCCCGTGCGGGGTCGACGGTGAGATCGTCGGCACGCTCCACCCACTGCACGTCCGGCCCGAACTTGGCCTGGCCGCCGAGGTCGAGCGTCAGGTGCACGCCCAGCCCGGCCGCTTCGGGAACCGGGTACACCAGCCGCGAGAACGGGGCCCTGCCCGCGAGGGAGAAGTAGTTGCCCTTGGCATACCACGCCTCCGGCAGCCCAGGGCCTTGTGCTCCCACGAAACGGCGCGCCACCTGCGGCGCGTGCAGGCCTGCGGAATTGACGACGCAGCGCGCGCGCAGACGCGTGCCATCGGCGGCCTCCACCTCGATGCCGTCGGCATCGCATTGCGCACCCGCGAACGCGGAGTTCAGCGCCACGATGCCGCCGGCATGCTCCAGGTCGCCCTGCAGCGACAGCATGAGCGCATGGCTGTCGACGATGCCGGTGCTGGGCGACAGCAGAGCCCCCACGCATTCGAGCGCCGGCTCGAGCGCCCGGGCCTCGTCCCGCGAGAGGCGCTGCAGATCGGCCACACCATTGGCGCGTGCCCGCGCCTCGATACCGTCCAGGGCGGCAAGCTGCTCCAGCGACGTGGCGACGATCAGCTTGCCGCAGCGCCGGTGCGGTACGCCGCGCTGCGCGCAGTAGGCGTACAGCTGCTCTTTGCCCTGCACGCACAGCCGTGCCTTCAAGGAGCCTTGGGGGTAGTAGATGCCTGCGTGGATCACCTCGCTGTTGCGCGAACTCGTCTCCGTGCCGATGGCGCCGGCCGCTTCCATGACCAGCACCTCCCGACCCTCCAGCGCCAGCGCGCGGGCGACCGCCAGCCCGACGACGCCGGCCCCGATGACGACGCATTCGACGGCATCGGTCATGGCCGGCCTCCACCCGCCGCGGCCATCCTGACGCCGCGCTCGAATCCCTCCAGCACGTTGACGGCGTTCACACCCAGCTCCGCCGCGGCGTACCCGCCTTCGAGCACGAACACCGTGGGCACACCCAGACCCGCCAGCCGCTCGCCGATCGTGGCGAAATCGGACGATGCGAGCGTGAACCGCGAGATCGGGTCGCCCTCGAACGTGTCGAGCCCGAGCGGCACGACCAGCGCACCGGCCCCGCAGGCGAGAACCTGTACGCAGGCCTGCTCCAGGGCGGCCATCCACCCGGTAAAGTCGGTGCCCGCCGGCAGGGGCAGGTTGAGGTTGAAGCCCTCCCCGGCGCCCACGCCCGTTTCGTCGGCATGGCCGAGGTAGAACGGGTACTCCGTACGGGGATCGCCGTGGATGCTGATGCACATCACGTCGGAGCGCTCGTAGAAGATGCTCTGCGTGCCGTTGCCGTGGTGGTAGTCCACGTCCAGCACCGCCACGCGCTGCGCGGTGCCCGTATCGAGCAGCAACTGGGCGGCGACGGCGGCGTTGTTGAGGAAGCAGTAGCCCCCCATGAAATCCGGCCCGGCATGGTGCCCGGGCGGGCGGGTGCAGCAGAACGCCGCGCGCGCGCCCGCGGCCACCGCGGCCGCGGCGCTCGCTGCGGCGTCCGCCCCGGCCTTGGCCGCGGCCCAGGTGCCTTCGGCCAGCGGCGTGCCGTTGTCCATCGAATACAGCCCCAGGCGTGCGATGAAGTTGTCGGGCTCCACGTCGTCGCGCAGCGTGCGCACGGGCCACACCGAGGGGAACGGCTGCACGCGGGCGTTCAGGGGATCGAGGGCCAGCCATTGCGGCCATGCCTCCTGCAGGAAGCGCAGGTAGCGCGGCGCATGCACCCGGGCGAGCACGGCATGGCTGTCGACGTCGGGGGCCAGCAGCGTGTAGCCCTGCTGGCGCAGGCGCGTCTCGACGTAATCGGCGCGGTCGGGCTTTTCGAAACAGGGCACGCGCTCGCCACGGAAGAACTCGTGCAGGGGCGCATGCAGGCGGTGCGATGGGTTGTGGTAGACGATCACGGCGGCAGGGTCCCGGGCTGGATGACAGACTCCGATTGTGGCCGATGGGCCGCCGCCATCGCAGGCCGCAACAAACGAAAAGCCCCTGCAGGCAGGGCCTGCAGGGGCTTCGATTGGTGGGTGATACATGGATCGAACATGTGACCCCTGCCGTGTGAAGGCAGTGCTCTACCGCTGAGCTAATCACCCGTTTCCGGATTCCGCGACACGCAGCTTCCGGAAAGGAAACATTGGTGGGTGATACATGGATCGAACATGTGACCCCTGCCGTGTGAAGGCAGTGCTCTACCGCTGAGCTAATCACCCAATGTCGTTGTTGCGACAGCCTATGATTATGGCACAGCTTTTTCAGCCTTCGGCCGAAATCTTCCAAATAGTTTTGCCACCGCTCGCCTTGTCGATCTGCGCGAGGACCTCGCCGTGGGCGGCCAGCTCCTGCTCGCTCGCCAGCAGCACGGGCAGCGTGAACGCCGACAGGTCCACGGGCGCCACGCGCAGGCCCGTGTCGTCGCCTTCCTGGGAATCGTCGGCGATGAGCAGCGCGTCCTGGCCGCGGGTCAGGTTGATGTAGACGTCCGCCAGCAGTTCGGCGTCCAGCAGCGCGCCGTGCAGCGTCCGGCCGGAGTTGTCCACGCCCAGGCGGTCGCAGAGGGCGTCGAGCGAATTGCGCTTGCCCGGGTACAGCTCCTTGGCCATCGCCAGCGTGTCGGTCACGCTGCCGACGTAGGTGGCGAAGCGCGGCCGGCCCGTGAGTTCCAGTTCCTTGTTCAGGAAGCCCACGTCGAACGCGGCGTTGTGGATGATGATCTCGGCGCCCTGCAGGTACTGCAGGATGTCTTCCACCACCTCCGCGAACTTGGGCTTGTCCTTCAGGAACTCGTTGCTGATGCCGTGCACCTTGAGCGCGTCTTCATGGCTGTCGCGCTCGGGGTTGAAGTACAGGTGAAGATTGTTGCCCGTGAGCTTGCGGTTCAGCAGCTCGACGCAGCCCAGCTCGATGATGCGGTCGCCCCCCTCGGCGGAGAGGCCGGTGGTTTCGGTGTCGAGAACGATCTGCCGCGTCATGCCCGGCCCTCCCGCAGTTCACGCCGTGCGGCCATCAGTGGTTCTCCTTGGCATGGTTGATGGTGTATTTGGGAATCTCCACCGTCACGTCCTCCTGCGCCAGGATCGCCTGGCAGGACAGGCGCGACTGCGGCTCCAGCCCCCAGGCGCGGTCGAGCAGGTCCTCTTCCTCTTCCTCGGCTTCGTTCAGCGAGTCATAGCCCTGGCGCACGATCACGTGGCAGGTGGTGCAGGCGCAGCTCATGTCGCACGCGTGCTCGATCTTGATGCCGTTGTCGAGCAGCGCTTCGCAGATGGAGGTGCCTGCGGGCGCGGTCAGTTCGGTGCCGGCGGGGCAGTATTCGGGGTGGGGAAGGATCTTGATGACTGGCATGGTGTCGGCTGGCTCGGAGAAGGGGCGGAAATCAGAAGCTCTGGACGCTCTTGCCCGCCAGCGCCTGCTGGATGCCCCGGTTCATGCGCTGGGCGGCGAAGGCTTCGGTGCCCTTGGCAAGGGCCTGGGTGGCGGCGTCGATCGCGGCGGCGTCCTCGCTCGCGCGCATGCGCTCCAGGGCCTGCACGAGTGCGTCGATGGCGGCGCGCTCGTCAGGCGAAAGGATGTCGCCGTCCGCGGCCAGCGCGGTGCGCGTGGCCATGAGCATGCGGTCGGCTTCCACGCGGGCCTCGACCAGCGCACGGGCGCGCATGTCGCCCGCGGCCGTGGCGAAGCCTTCCTGCAGCATGCGCGCGATCTGGTCGTCGGAGAGGCCATAGGACGGCTTCACGTCCACGCGCGCCTCGATGCCCGTGCTCTGCTCGCGCGCGCTCACGCCCAGCAGGCCGTCGGCATCCACGGTGAACGTCACGCGGATGCGGGCCGCGCCCGCGGCCATCGGCGGGATGCCGCGCAGCTCGAACCGGGCCAGGCTGCGGCAGTCGGCGACCAGGTCGCGCTCGCCCTGCACCACGTGGATGGCAAGCGCGGTCTGGCCGTCCTTGTAGGTGGTGAAATCCTGCGCCTTGGCCGTGGGAATGGTTTCGTTGCGCGCGATGATGCGCTCCACCAGGCCGCCCATGGTCTCGATGCCGAGGGACAGCGGAATCACGTCCAGCAGCAGCATGTCGCCCGCCGGGTCGTTGCCCGCGAGCTGGTGCGCCTGGATCGACGCGCCCAGGGCCACGACTTCGTCGGGGTTGAGGTTGTTCAGCGGCTCGGTGCCGAAGAAATCGGCCACGGCGCGCTGGATCTGCGGCATGCGGGTGGAGCCCCCCACCATCACCACGCCCTGCACCTCTTCGCGCGCCAGGCGTGCATCGCGCAGCGCGCGCCGCACGGCCGCGAGCGTGCGCTCGGTGAGCGCCGCGGTGGCGGCCTCGAAATCCGCACGCGCCACGTCCAGTTCCAGCGCCCGCCCGCCGATCTGCACGGCGAACCGCGCACGCTCTTCGGCCGTGAGGCGCTCCTTGCAGGCGCGTGCGGCGATGCGCACGGCGGCCTTGTCCTGGGCCGTTTCGGCATGGGCGCCCAGCTGCTGCAGCGCCCATTGCGCGAGCGCGGCGTCGTAGTCGTCGCCACCCAGGGCCGAATCGCCGCCGGTGGCGATCACTTCGAACACGCCCTGCGTCAGCCGCAGGATGGAGATGTCGAACGTGCCGCCCCCGAGGTCGAACACCGCGTAGACGCCCTCGCTGCCGTTGTCGAGGCCGTAGGCGATCGCGGCGGCCGTGGGTTCGTTGATGAGGCGCAGCAGGTTCAGGCCCGCGAGCTTGGCCGCATCCTTGGTCGCCTGGCGCTGCGCATCGTCGAAATAGGCCGGCACGGTGATCACGGCACCGTACAGGTCGTCGTCGAAGGTGTCTTCGGCGCGGTAGCGCAGCTCGGCCAGGATCTCGGCGCTCACCTCGACGGGGGATTTGACGCCGTCCACGGTCTGCAGCGACACCATGTCGCCTTCCGCGCCCGCCACGAAGGCATAGGGCAGCCGGTCGGCATCGCCGATGTCCTTCAGGCCGCGGCCCATGAAGCGCTTCACCGACACCAGGGTGTTGGCCGCATCGTCCGAACGCGCATCCGCGGCGTCGTAACCGATCTGGCGGCGGCCTTCGGGCAGGTAGCGCACCACCGAAGGCAGCAGCACCCTGCCCTGCCCGTCCGGCAGGCATTCCGGCACCCCGTTGCGCACGGCGGCCACCAGCGAATGGGTGGTGCCAAGATCGATCCCGACGGCGATGCGGCGCTGGTGGGGATCGGGAGAGTGGCCGGGTTCGGAAATCTGCAGAAGCGCCATGGTGTGGTTGTCAGGCAAGGCGGGACCGGTTCGTGCGGCGGAAGCCGCCGCGGGTCCTGTCCGGAAAGAAGAAAGGGGGCGAAAGGGAGCGAAGGCAGCGCCATGGCTGCCGGGGCAAGGCGGCTATTGTCCCAGCAGCTCGCGCCGGCGCTCCACATCCACCGCAAAGCGCTCAATGAACATAAGGCCTCTGACGGCGCCGGCCGCGGATGCATAGTCCTGCTGCACGTCGATCAACCGCCCGCAACGCTCCAGCGCCTCGGCGCGGGCTTCGCGCACCTCGGCATCGAGCCGGTCGATCGCCGCCTCGTCCGCCGCGTCGTCCAGCGCTTCGCGCCACTCCATCTGCTGCATCAGGAACTCCGCGGGCATCGCGGTGTTGTCTTCCGCCTGGATCGGCGCACCATGCAGCTCGCACAGATAGGCAGCACGGCGCACCGGGTCCTTGAGCCGCTGGTACGCCTCGTTGATGCGCACCGACCACTGCATCGCCACGCGCTGGGCGGCGCCCCCCTGGGCGGCGAAGCGGTCCGGATGGGCCTCGCGCTGCAGGGCCTTCCAGCGGGTGTCGATCGCCGGGCGCTCCTGGGCGAAGCGCCTGGGCAGGTCGAAGAGTTCGAAATCGTCGGATTGGAGGTTCATATCAAGAAAAAAACCGCCAGCACGCATGCGGTGGCGGTTTCGTCGTCCTTGCTGCCGGGCGGGCCCGGCCGGTCCATGTGCGCCGGAGGAAATCAGACGCGGAAGCTCTCGCCGCAGCCGCAACGGTCGCGCTCGTTCGGGTTGTTGAAGCGAAAGCCTTCGTTCAACCCTTCGCGCACGAAGTCCAACTGCGTGCCGTCGATGTAGGCCAGGCTCTTGGGATCGATCAGCACCTTGACGCCGTGGTCTTCGAAGACGACGTCCTCGGGCTCGGGCGCATCGACGTACTCGAGCTTGTAGGCCAGGCCCGAGCAACCCGTGGTCTTCACCCCCAGGCGCACGCCCAGGCCCTTGCCCCGGCGGGACAGGTACCGGCTGACGTGCCGCGCAGCGGCTTCCGTGAGCGTGATCGCCATGGTGCCTCAGGCCCCCACCAGGGCCGCGTGCTTGGCCTTGTAGTCCTGCACGGCCGCCTTGATGGCGTCTTCCGCGAGGATGGAGCAGTGGATCTTCACGGGCGGCAGCGCCAGTTCCTGGGCGATCTCGGCGTTCTTGAGCGCCGCTGCCTCGTCGAGCGTCTTGCCCTTGACCCATTCGGTCACGAGCGAGGACGATGCGATCGCCGAGCCGCAGCCGTAGGTCTTGAAGCGTGCATCCTCGATCACGCCCGTTTCCGGGTTCACCTTGATCTGGAGCTTCATCACGTCGCCGCAGGCGGGCGCGCCCACCATGCCGGTGCCGACGGAATCGTCGCCCTTGTCGAACGATCCCACGTTGCGGGGGTTTTCGTAATGGTCGATGACCTTGTCGGAGTAAGCCATGATTTCTACCTGCCTTTCACTTCGTTCGCGGCCGCGCCCGGATCAATGGGCGGCCCACTGGATGGCGCTGATGTCCACGCCGTCCTTGTACATTTCCCACAGGGGGCTCAGTTCGCGCAGCTTGGCCACGTTGTGGCGGATCGAGGACACCGCGACGTCGATCTCTTCCTCGGTCGTGAAGCGGCCGATCGTCATGCGCAGGCTGCTGTGCGCCAGCTCGTCGCTGCGGCCCAGGGCGCGCAGCACGTAGCTGGGCTCGAGGCTCGCGGACGTGCAGGCCGAACCCGACGACACCGCCAGGCCCTTGATGCCCATGATCAGCGACTCGCCTTCCACATAATTGAAGCTGATGTTGAGGTTGTGCGGCACCCGGCGCTCGAGGTCGCCGTTGACGAACACCTGCTCGATGTCGGAGAGGCCGTCCAGCAGGCGCTTCTGCAGCGCGCGGGCCTTCTCCAGGTCCTGCGCCATCTCCTCGCGGGCGATGCGGAAGGCCTCGCCCATGCCGACGATCTGGTGCGTGGGCAGCGTGCCCGAGCGCATGCCGCGCTCGTGACCGCCACCGTGCATCTGGGCTTCCAGGCGCACGCGCGGCTTGCGGCGCACGTAGAGCGCGCCGATGCCCTTGGGGCCGTACGTCTTGTGCGACGCCAGGCTCATCAGGTCGACGGGCAGCGTCTGCATGTCGATCTCGACCTTGCCGGTGGCCTGCGCGGCGTCCACGTGGAAGGCGATGCCCTTCTCGCGGCACAGCGCGCCGATCGCCGGGATGTCCTGGATCACGCCGATCTCGTTGTTCACGAACATCACGCTGATCAGGATCGTGTCGGGGCGGATCGCGGCCTTGAGCACCTCGAAGTCGAGCAGGCCGTTCTCCTGCACGTCGAGATAGGTGACCTCGAAGCCCTGGCGTTCCATTTCGCGCATCGTGTCGAGAACGGCCTTGTGCTCCGTCTTGACCGTGATGAGGTGCTTGCCCTTGCCCTTGTAGAAGTGGCCTGCGCCCTTGATGGCGAGGTTGTTCGACTCGGTCGCGCCGCTCGTCCAGACGATCTCGCGCGGATCGGCGTGGATCAGCGCAGCGACTTCGCCACGGGCCTTCTCCACCGCTTCCTCGGCTTCCCAGCCCCAGGCATGGCTGCGCGATGCCGGGTTGCCGAAATGCTCGCGCAACCAGGGGATCATGGCGTCCACCACGCGCGGATCGACCGGCGTCGTGGCTCCATAGTCCAGATAGATGGGAAAGTGCGGTGTCATGTCCATGGCTGGCTCAGTAAAAGTCTGGCTGGCGATTCGTGGCCGGCGGGGCGGCCCGTGCAGGACCGCCCGCCACCCGGGGTCGCCCGGGCCTTCGGTTTCAGGATTTCGCGAAAGCGTTGCCGAGGGCGAACACCGAGTTCGGTGCGTTCACGCGGATCGGCTTGACCACCGGCGTCGTGGAGATCGCACGGCGCACGACGGGCTTGTCCTCGATCTGCACGCCCTTGGCGATCTGCTCGTCCACCAGCTTTTGCAGCGTGACGGAATCCAGGAACTCGACCATGCGCTGGTTCAGCGATGCCCACAGTTCGTGCGTCATGCAGCGGCCGGCGTCGCCCAGGCAGTTTTCCTTGCCGCCGCACTGGGTGGCATCGATGGGCTCGTCGACGGACACGATGATGTCGGCCACGGTGATGTCGGCCGCCTTGCGGGCGAGCGTGTAGCCGCCGCCCGGGCCGCGGGTGGACTCGACCAGTTCATGGCGGCGCAGCTTGCCGAAGAGCTGCTCGAGGTACGACAGCGAAATCTGCTGGCGCTGGCTGATCGCCGCCAGCGTGACGGGACCGTTGTTCTGGCGCAGGGCCAGATCGATCATGGCGGTGACCGCGAAACGGCCTTTGGTAGTGAGACGCATCGCAAGCTCCTTTGATGGCTTGTTCGTTGTAGAAATGCCTCAACCGAAGGCGATCGGCGGACCGCAGCGGTTTCTGGCTCGTCTCCACCCCTACACTCCCATGCGTTCACCTCGGGGGACGAGGAACATGGGAGCCCTTCTTCGTGGGCTGTTTTGTTGACTGTTTGGCCCAAGTATAGCACAAACCCTATTGTTTTTGTCGGGTAACAAAGCCTGACGGACTGGCCGTTTCCGAAACCTTTTCGGACGGGCCCTTCAGCCGGTGGCGCGGTCGCTTCCGCTGGCGCCGAACGCCTGGGTCTTGAGGCGTCCCAGTTGGTCGCGCACGCGCGCGGCCTGTTCGAACTCCAGGTTGCGCGCATGCTCGAGCATCTGCTTCTCGAGCCGCTTGATCTCGCGCGCGATGTCCTTGTCCGACATGTCCTCGACCTGCGCCTGCCGCATGGCCTCCTGCTCGAGCCGCTCGGCCTCGCGCCCGGTCTTCTCGCTGTAGACGCCGTCGATCAGGTCGCGCACCTGCTTGACGATGCTGCGCGGCACGATCCCTTGCGCCTCGTTGTGTGCGATCTGCTTGGCGCGCCGGCGTTCCGTCTCGCCGATGGCTTTTTTCATCGAATCGGTGATGCGGTCCGCATAGAGGATCGCCTGGCCGTTGAGGTTGCGGGCCGCGCGGCCGATCGTCTGGATCAGGCTGCGCTCCGCCCGCAGGAAGCCTTCCTTGTCGGCATCCAGGATCGCGACCAGCGACACCTCGGGAATGTCCAGCCCTTCGCGCAGCAGGTTGATGCCCACCAGCACGTCGAAGGCGCCCAGCCGCAGGTCGCGGATGATCTCCACGCGCTCGACGGTGTCGATGTCGGAGTGCAGGTACCGCACCTTCACGCCGTTGTCGGTGAGGTAATCGGTGAGCTGCTCGGCCATGCGCTTGGTGAGCGTGGTGATCAGCACGCGCTCGTTGCGTTCCACGCGCGTGCGGATCTCCTGCAGCACGTCGTCGACCTGGTGCGTGGCGGGGCGCACCTCGACGATCGGGTCCACGAGGCCCGTGGGACGCACCACCTGGTCCACCACCTTGCTGGAGTGCGTCTTCTCGTAGTCGGCGGGCGTGGCCGAGACGAAGACGACCTGCCGCATGCGGCGCTCGAACTCCTCGAACTTGAGCGGCCGGTTGTCGAGCGCGGACGGCAGCCGGAAGCCGTACTCGACCAGGGTGGTCTTGCGCGCGCGGTCGCCGTTGTACATGGCCGCGAGCTGGCCGATCATCTGGTGGCTTTCGTCGAGGAACATCAGCGCGTCGGGCGGCAGATAGTCGGTCAGCGTGGCCGGCGGCTGGCCGGGCGCGGCGCCGGAGAGGTGGCGCGTGTAGTTCTCGATGCCCTTGCAGTGGCCGACCTCGCTCAGCATTTCCAGGTCGAAGCGGGTCCGCTGCTCCAGGCGCTGCGCCTCCACCAGCTTGCCCTCGGCCACGAACTGCGCCAGGCGCTCGTTCAGCTCGAGCTTGATGGTCTCGACGGCGGTCAGCACCTTGTCGCGCGGCGTCACGTAGTGGCTGCTCGGGTAGATGGTGAAGCGCGGAATCTTCTGGCGCACGCGGCCGGTGAGAGGATCGAACAGCGAGAGCGTCTCGATCTCGTCGTCGAACAGCTCGATGCGGATGGCCAGTTCGCTGTGTTCCGACGGGAACACGTCGATGGTGTCGCCGCGCACGCGGAAGGTGCCGCGCGAGAAGTCCTGCTCGTTGCGCGTGTACTGCATGCGGATGAGCCGCGAGATCACGTCGCGCTGGCTGAGTTCGTCGCCCACGCGCATGATGAAGCGCATCTGCGTGTAGTCCTCGGGGGCACCGATGCCGTAGATGGCGCTCACCGTGGCGACGATGACCACGTCCCGCCGCTCGAGCACGCTCTTGGTGGCCGAGAGGCGCATCTGCTCGATGTGCTCGTTGATGGCCGAGTCCTTCTCGATGAAGAGATCGCGCTGCGGCACGTAGGCTTCGGGCTGGTAGTAGTCGTAGTAGCTCACGAAGTACTCGACGGCGTTGTTCGGGAAGAACTCCCGGAATTCGCTGTAGAGCTGGGCCGCGAGCGTCTTGTTGGGGGCGAACACGATCGCCGGACGGCCGAGCCGCGCGATCACGTTGGCCATGGTGAACGTCTTGCCCGAGCCGGTCACGCCCAGGAGCGTCTGGAACACCTCGCCGTCCTGCACGCCCTCCACGAGCTGGTCGATGGCCGCGGGCTGGTCGCCTGCCGGGGGATAGGGCTGGTAGAGCTCGAACGGCGAATCGGGGAAGCGCACGAGGGTGCCCTCGCCTCGCGTTTCCGGCATGGTTTCGATGGGTTTTGGCATGGGTTGGCTCAAGGTGGAGCCCTTAAAATCGGGACGACCTGGCAGAGTACAACAGGCCCGGTCTCCCGTTCCGACATCCTTCGTCGATACCCCAAGGAAACTCCATGTCTCTCTTCACCGCCGTCGAAATGGCACCGCGCGACCCGATCCTGGGTCTGAACGAGCAGTACGCTGCTGACACCAATCCCCACAAGGTCAACCTGGGGGTGGGCGTGTATTTCGACGACAACGGCAAGCTGCCCCTGCTGGAATGCGTCCAGGCCGCGGAAAAGGCCATGATGGACAAGCCCTCGGCACGCGGCTACCTGCCTATCGACGGCATCGCCGCGTACGACAACGCCGTGAAGGCGCTGGTGTTCGGTGAAGGCAGCGAGCCGGTCACCTCGGGCCGCGTGGCCACGGTGCAGGCGGTCGGCGGCACGGGCGGGCTGAAGATCGGCGCCGATTTCCTGAAGAAGCTCAGCCCCGATGCCACGGTCCTGATCTCCGACCCGAGCTGGGAGAACCACCGCGCGCTGTTCACCAACGCGGGCTTCAAGGTCGACACCTATGCGTACTACGACGCGGCCCAGCGCGGCGTGAATTTCGAGGGCATGCTCGCCAGCCTGAACGCGGCCGCCGCCGGCACCATCGTCGTGCTGCATGCCTGCTGCCACAACCCGACCGGCTACGACATCACGCCCGAGCAGTGGGACCAGGTGATCGCCGTGGTGAAGGCCAGGAACCTGACGGCGTTCCTCGACATGGCGTACCAGGGCTTCGGCCACGGCATCGCCGAGGACGGCGCCGTGATCCAGAAGTTCGTGGCCGCGGGCCTGAGCTTCTTCGTGTCCACCTCGTTCTCCAAGAGCTTCAGCCTCTACGGCGAGCGCGTGGGCGCTCTCTCGGTGCTGTGCGCCGACAAGGAAGAAGCCTCGCGCGTGCTGAGCCAGTTGAAGATAGTGATCCGCACCAACTACTCCAACCCGCCCACGCACGGCGGCGCGGTGGTGGCCGCGGTGCTCGGCAATCCCGAGCTGCGCTCCCTGTGGGAGAAGGAACTGGGCGAGATGCGCGTGCGTATCAAGGCCATGCGCCAGAAGCTGGTCGATGGCCTCAAGGCCGCGGGCGTGAAGCAGGACATGGGCTTCATCACGAGCCAGATCGGCATGTTCAGCTACTCGGGCCTGAGCAAGGACCAGATGGTCCGCCTGCGCACCGAGTTCGGTGTGTACGGCACGGACACCGGCCGCATGTGCGTGGCCGCGCTCAACAGCAAGAACATCGACTACGTCTGCCAGTCGATCGCCAAGGTGGTCTGACCGCCGGTCGGGCGTCGGCTCGCCCCCCTGCCCCGTCGGCACGCGCCGCTGGGCTGAGAACCGCCTTCGGGCGGTTTTTTCTTGGGAAGGCAGCGCCGTGGGTGTCTCGGACATCGTGCCTGTGCGCATGCGGCGCGCGATACTGCGGACATGCATCCACATTCCGGCACCGCGGGCACCCAGGGTACACCCCACGCGCTGCAGAGCGCACGCATTCTCAGCATCGCCCTGAACCTTCCGGGCCCGGCGGCCCTGGCGCGCTGCCGGGACTGGGGCGCACGCTGCGCCAAGCTGGAGCCGCCGGCGCCCGAAGGGCACCACAGCGCGGACCCGATGGCGATCTACTGCCCCCAGGCCTATGCCGAGCTGCATGCCGGCATCCGCATCCTGCACGCGGACCTGAAAACCCCGGCGGGCCAGGAGGTGCTGCACCAGGAGCTGCTCTCCACCGATGTGCTGATCACGTCGTTCCGCCCCTCCGCGTTGCGCCGGCTCGGGCTGGACTGGCAGGCACTCCATGCCCGGCACCCCGCCCTCTCCCTGGTACGCATCGTGGGGGCACCGGGAAGCGGCGCCGAGGAGCCGGGACACGACCTGACCTACCAGGCCGAGGCCGGCCTGCTGCCCCACGGCACGGCGCTGCCGCCGACGCTGCATGCAGACATGGCAGGCGCACTGATGGCGGGCGAGGCGGTGCTGCGGGCGCTGTTGCTGCGGCAGGCCACCGGCGCAGGCTCGGACCACGAGGTCGCCCTGTCGGGCGCCGCGCGATGGCTCGCACTTCCCAGGACATGGGGACTCACCCAGGCATCGGGCGACGTGGGCGGCGCGCATGCGGGATACCGTATCTACGACTGCGCCGACGGCCGCGTCGCCGTGGCGGCGCTCGAACCCCACTTCATGGCACGCCTGTGCCGTGCCGTGGGATTGGAGCCGCAGGCCGACCCCAGGGCGGAGCCGACGCGTGCGGCCCTGGCGGCATTCTTCGGAGCGCGGCGCCGGGCCGAACTGGACGCATGGGCGCGCGCGGAAGACGTGCCGCTGCACACCCTGGCGTGAACCGGGGGGAAAGGACCGCGGAGCAGGACCGTGTGAATCCGTCCGACAGGGGCGCGACCGCTTGGCCTACTCTGCCCCACCGGCATGGCGGGGCCCAATCGCGGGAGCGGCGCAGTCCGGCAGCGGCATGCGCGTTCCATCCCCTTCGCACCGAGGTGAACCGATGAAGCCTTTCGCACTCGATCCCGACATGACGTCGGCCACTGGCACCTTCTATCCCACCGGGTATGTGTTCGCGCTGTTTCCCGGCGACGAGGCCTACCGGCAGGCTGCGGATGCGCTGGCGGAGCAGGGCTTCACCGACGTGGCGCATGCCGCGCCGGACACGATCCACCAGCACGTGGTGCGCACCCTGGGCCACGCGGACGCGCCGCTGCCGAGCGTGGGCGCAGAAGGCGTGATCGTCCGGCGCATTGCGGACCTCGCCGCGCAGGGCCACCATGGCCTGCTCGTGAAGGCGCGCGACGAGGACGGCCCGGAATCCCTGCAGGCGGCACTGGAGCCGCTCGGCGCCGTCGCGGCGTTCTACTACCGCCGGCTGATCATCGAGGACCTGATTCCCCAGCCGGCCTCCTGAACGGGAGAACGACCCGGTACCTCGGGCGCACCACGAAACCGGGCGCGTCCGCGGTAGCGGTGCCGTCGCGCCGCTCCGTGCTCAGCGGCCCTTGCGTCCCGCGCTGCCCGTCCGTTGCCGCGACTGAGGGGCACCCGAGGCATTGCCGGGCTTGCCCGGCCTCGGTGCGGCCCCGTTCGGCCGCGCGCCCGGCCGCACGCCCGCGCGGGGAGGAAGGCCGGTGTGCTGGGTGAGCAGCTTGCCGGGCGCAGGGCCTTGCCGGTTCCCGGCCGCGGGGCCTGACGTGCTGTTCTTGCGGCGCGCGCTCTGGTAGCTGCCGTCCGTCACCGGCTGGAAGGTGGGGATCAGGTGGTGCTTGCCGTTGCCGATAAGGTCGGCCCGGCCCATGTCCTTGAGCGCCTCGCGCAGCAGCGGCCAGTTGTTGGGGTCGTGGTAGCGCAGGAAAGCCTTGTGCAGCCGGCGGCGCTTCTCGCCGCGGACGATGTCCACCGACTCACTCTGCCGGCCGATCTTGCGCAGCGGGTTCTTGCCGGAGTGGTACATGGCCGTCGCCGTGGCCATCGGGCTCGGATAGAACGTCTGCACCTGGTCGGCCCGGAAGCCGTTGCGCTTGAGCCAGATCGCGAGGTTCATCATGTCCTCGTCGCTGGTGCCGGGGTGCGCGGCGATGAAGTACGGGATCAGGTACTGCTTCTTGCCCGCCTCTTCGCTGAACTGCTCGAAGAGTTGCTTGAAGCGGTCGTAGCTGCCGATGCCCGGCTTCATCATCTTCGTGAGCGGGCCGGATTCGGTGTGCTCGGGGGCGATCTTGAGGTAGCCGCCCACGTGGTGCTGCACGAGCTCCTTGACGTACTCCGGCGATTTCACGGCGAGGTCGTAGCGCAGGCCGGAGCCGATCAGGATCTTCTTGACGCCCTTGAGCGCCCGCGCGCGGCGGTAGATCTTGATGAGGGGGCCGTGGTCGGTGGTGAGGTTCTGGCAGATGCCGGGGAACACGCAGCTCGGCTTGCGGCAGGCCGCCTCGATCTCGGGCGTGCGGCAGCCCAGGCGGTACATGTTGGCCGTGGGCCCGCCCAGGTCGGAAATGGTGCCGGTGAAGCCCTTGACCTTGTCGCGGATCTCTTCCACCTCCTGGATGATGGAGTCTTCGGAGCGGCTCTGGATGATGCGCCCCTCGTGCTCGGTGATCGAGCAGAAGGTGCAGCCACCGAAGCAGCCGCGCATGATGTTCACGCTGAAGCGGATCATTTCCCAGGCGGGAATCTTGGTGGCGCCGTCGTGGCTGCCGTTCTCGTCCGCATAGGCGGGGTGCGGGCTGCGCGCGTACGGCAGGCCGAAGACCCAGTCCATCTCGGCCGTGGTGAGCGGGATCGGAGGCGGGTTGATCCACACGTCGCGGGCGGTCACGCCCTCGCCGTGGGCCTGCACCAGGGCCCGGGCGTTGCCGGGATTGGTTTCCAGGTGCAGCACGCGGTTGGCATGGGCGTAGAGGACCGGGTCGCTCCTGACCTGCTCGTAGCTGGGCAGGCGGATCACGCTGCGGTCGCGCGGCGGCACCTTCAGACGGGTGGTGAGTGCAGGATTGGCGACGAACTGGATCGGCTGGACGGGCGGATTCGCAACCGCGACCGCGACTGCGGGCGAAGCGGCGCCGGCCGCCGCCCCGCCGGCCGCCGCCCCGCCGGGCGGCGTTCCGCAGGCGGCCGTCGTCTCCGGGGCGTCGTCCCTGCTGCAGCTGCTGCCTTGGGCCGCGGCCTGCTCGCTGGTCGTCATGTAAGGGTTGATGTGGGCTTCCACGCGGCCGGGCTCGTCCACCGTGGTGGAGTCGATCTCGAACCAGCCCTGCCCGCTCTCGTCGCCCGGCCGGCGCACGAAGGCCGTGCCGCGCACGTCGGTGATCTGCTCCACCGGCTCACGCGCGGCGATCCGGTGCGCCACCTCGACGAGCGCGCGTTCGGCGTTGCCGTAGAGCAGCAGATCGCACTTGGCGTCCACCACGATGGAGCGGCGCACCTTGTCGCTCCAGTAATCGTAGTGCGCGATGCGGCGCAGGCTGCCCTCGATGCCGCCGAGCACGATGGGCACGTCCTTGTAGGCCTCCCGGCAGCGCTGGCTGTAGACGATGGCCGCGCGGTCGGGCCGCTTGCCGCCCACGTCGCCAGGCGTGTAGGCGTCGTCGCTGCGGATCTTCCGGTCGGCGGTGTACCGGTTGATCATCGAATCCATGTTGCCCGCGGTGACGCCCCAGAACAGGTTCGGGCGGCCCAGCGCCTTGAACGGTTCGGCGCTCTGCCAGTCGGGCTGGGCGATGATGCCCACGCGGAAACCCTGCGCCTCCAGCACCCGTCCGATCACCGCCATGCCGAAGCTGGGGTGGTCCACGTAGGCGTCGCCCGTGACGAGGATGATGTCGCAGCTGTCCCAGCCGAGGCGCTCCATCTCCGCCCGGCTCATGGGCAGGAAGGGCGCGGTGCCGAAGCGCCTGGCCCAATAGGGGCGGTAGCTCGTCAGCGGCTTGGCGGCGCGCGCGAAAAAGGAAACGTCGACGGGGGCGTTCATGGGATGCAGGCGTGGGGAGGGCCACCGATTCTAGGTGGATGGCCTTCGCCCGGCTGCAGGAAGGGACTATCCGCGCGGCGATGGGCGCTGCGCCAGCCCTCGGCCCCGGGGCTCCGGAACGCTGGGGAAGCTCACCACTCCCCGGAAGCCCGCACGCGCTGGTCCAGGTCGTGGGCCGGCAGCTCATAGGGCGACCGCAGCTCAGGCGCCTCTGCGGACGGGCCCTCTTCACGCAGGTCGGAGAAACGCCCCACCGCCGTGGCTCCCGGCTCACGGGGCAGCAATGGCGCCGAGAACAGGGCATTGAAGGTCTGGGTCAGGGCGTGGGCGAACATGGCATCTCCTCTGCGGCTGTGCACGCGATGCACCGAGCTTAGGTTTTCCCGGTGACGGATCCATGTAGGAGACGGCCCCAGAGGACGGCAGGCCACGGCCGTGGTACCGCCGCCACATCCTTGGGCAATGACCGGGCTGGGCTGCCCCTTCCCCGCCCGGGTCTGGTGGGCCGTTACTTCGCGACGGTCAGCGTGCCCTTCATGAGCGCGGCATGGCCCGGGAAGCTGCAGAAGTAGGCATACGAGTCGCCAGCCTTGAGGGCGGCTGTCGAAAACGTGACCGCATCGGCCTCGCCGCCGCCGAGCAGCTTGGTGTGGGCCAGCACGCGCTTGTCCCCCGCTGCCACGTAGTCCTTGGCGGCGCCGGCCGCGATGCCGTCCGCCACCACGGCTTGCTGGTCCGCGGCCTTGGAAAGCACCCAGTTGTGGCCCATCGCCGTCTTGGGCAGTTTGCCCGCATGCTTGAGCTTGACCGTGAACTGCTTGCAGCTTTGGGGCACGGTGATGGCATTCTTGTTGAACTGCATCGCGTCGTTGCCTTCGATCTCGACGCTGCAGTCTGCGGCGTGGGCGGATGCGCCGGCCCCTATTGCCAGGACGAGGGCCAGGGCCTTCCATTGTTGTGCCATGTCGTTTCTCCTTCGGTGATGCCGCTGCACGCGCCGGTGAAATGCCACCGGTGAAAGCACGTGTGCGGCGATGGCCCATCGTAGGAAATCGGCGGCGCCCGCCCGTTGACATGCATCAAGCGGGGCGCCGTTCGCGAGGCGCCCAGCGCCTACACTGGCGGCCCCATGCCGCAGACGCTCCGAGCACCCACCCACAGCGAACTCCTCATCAAGAAAAGCCGCTTCATCGGCTGCGTGCAGCCCATGGCGGACCGGGCCTGCGCGCAGGCCGTGGTCGACGGCTTGCGGCGCGAGCACCCGGGCGCCGCGCACGTGTGCTGGGCGCTGCTGGCGGGCGGTCAGTCGGCGGCCGTGGACGACGGCGAGCCCGGCGGTACGGCGGGCAGGCCCATGCTGGAGGTTCTGCGGCATCAGGACCTGGAGGGCGTGCTGGCCACGGTGGTGCGTTATTTCGGCGGGGTGAAGCTGGGAGCCGGCGGGCTGGTGCGCGCGTACACCGACACCGTCGCGCAGGCCCTGCTCGGGGCCGACAAGGTGCCGCTGGAACGCATGGAAGTGCTGCGCTGCCAGGTGCCCTATGCGCAAGAGGGCCTGGTGCGGCGCGAGGTGGAAGCCGCCGGCGCGGCCCTGCAGGAGGTGGCGCACGGCTCGCTGGTCGTGTTGCAGGTGTGCCTGCCGGCGTCCCGCGCGGCCGCCTTCCGGCAACGGATCGACGATGCGGCGCAGGGACGGGCCGGCTGGCTCCCCGCCTGATCCCGGCCGCGCAGAACGCAGCCCGGCCGGGCAAGACAGCCTATCGGCCTACATGCCCGCCGGTCGACCCGCACCGACACTTTACTGCCGAGCCATTCGCACCGCAGCAGGAGACCCGCACCCATGAGCGACATGTTGGACACGATCATCATCGGAGCCGGATCCGCCGGCCTTGCGGCCCTGCGCGAGGCGCGCAAGCGCACGGAACGTGTACTGATCGTCAACGACGGCCCCTGGGGCACGACCTGCGCGCGGGTGGGCTGCATGCCCTCCAAGGTGCTCATCGAGGCCGCGGACGCGTTCCACCGGCGCCGGGCCTTCGAGACGTTCGGCATCCGCGGCCAAGAGGGCCTGCGCGTGGACCTGCCTGCCGTGCTGGAACGCGTGCGCGCGCTGCGCGACGACTTCGTCGCCGGTGCGATCAAGGCGTCGGACATCGGCACGCGGGGCATTTCGGGGCGCGCGCGCCTGCAGGGCCCCCACCGGGTGGAGGTGAACGGCCAGGTGTACGCGACGCGCAGCGTGGTCCTCGCGACCGGCTCGCGCCCGACGGTGCCGGAGGAATGGCTGGCCTTCGGTGATCGCATCCTCACGACGGACACCCTTTTCGAGCAGCCGGACCTCGGGCCCCGCATGGCCGTGATCGGGCTCGGGCCGGTCGGCGTGGAGATGGCCCAGGCGCTGTCCCGGCTCGGGGTGGAAGTGGCCGCCTTCGCCACGGGCAACGAGGTCGCCGGCCTCTCCGACCCGGCGATCAACGATGCGCTGCGCGACCTGCTGAAATCCGAATTCGTGCTCAACGTCGGCGGCAAGGTGCAGTTGCGCGAGGTGACCGGCGGCATCGAGGTGACCAACGGCAACGCCACGGTGGTGGTCGACCAGGTCCTGGCGGCCATGGGGCGCCGCCCGAACGTCGAGTACCTGGGGCTGGACACGCTGGGCGTGGAGCTCGACGAACACGGCGTGCCGCCCGTGGACCGGCGCACGACCCAGATCGGGCACCTGCCGGTGTTCATGGCCGGTGACGCGAATGCCCAGCGCCCGATCCTGCACGAGGCCGCCGACGACGGGCACATCGCCGGGTTGAATGCCCTGGCACCGGAGCCGCGCGGTTTCCGGCGCCGCACGCCCCTGTCGATCGTGTTCACCGAGCCGAACGCTGCCACCGTGGGCCGGCGCTACAAGGACCTGAAGGCCGGGGAATCCGTGACGGGCACCGTGGACTTCAGTCGCCAGGGCCGGGCACGCGCCGCGCAGCGCAACGAGGGACGGCTGAGCATTTACGCACAACACGACACCGGACGGCTGCTCGGCGCCGAAATGTGCGCGCCAGGTGGCGAGCACATCGCCCACTTGCTGGCGCTGGCGATCGACCGCGAACTGACCGTGCACGACGTCCTGCGCATGCCGTTCTACCATCCGGTACTCGAAGAGGGACTGCGCACGGCGCTGCGTGGCGCAGCCAGCCAGTTGCCCAAGGGCAGCGATTCCGACCTGTCGGCCTGCGACGCCTACGGCTCCAGCGCGCTCGACGGGTGAAACAGCGCTCAAGCCGTCCCGGAAGTTGCCGATAACCAAGGCATCTTTGCCCATCCGCTTCCGCCAGGAGGCTGCAACAGGAGCGCTCCATGGACGTCAGCCTCTCGCAATCCATCGTCAACACCGCCGCCGGCCTGGCCAGCCAGAAGACGTCGGACGCCGTGAACGTCGCCGTGCTCAAGAAGGCGATCGACATCCAGCAATCGTCTGCGCAACAGTTGCTGCAGGCGTTGCCGCAGCCCCCGCTGGCGACGTCCGGGGCGCTGGGCACCCAGGTCAACACGTTCGCCTGAAACGGGCATCCGCCTTCGCTGGCGGCCTTCCGTCGGCGATCCTGGGAAGGTACTCCCTCGGGATTCAGCGCAGCCGGTTCGGCGACAGCGCTTCCGGTTCCACGCCCTGCCCTGCCAGATCGGGTGACAGCGGCTCCCGGAGCAGCAGCCCACGCGCCAGGCATGCCGCGCCTGCAGCGCTCTGAATGCCGTAGCCCCCCTGCCCCGCCAGCCAGAAGAAGCCTTCGGCGTGGCCGTCCCAGCCGATGACCATGTCGCCGTCCGGCACGAACGAGCGCAGCCCGGCCCAGGTGTGCGACGGCCTGCGGATCTGGAAGGTGGTCATCTGCTCGATGTTCCAGATGCCGGTGGCCACGTCCAGCTCTTCCGGCACCACGTCGTGGGGATGCGTGGGATCGGCATTGGCCGGCGAGCCCAGCAGTTGGCCCGCATCGGGCTTGAAATAGAAACTCTCGTCGATGCCGACCACGGCCGGCCACCGCGATGCATCCATGCCCTCCGGCACGGGGAAGGTGAAGGCGGTGCGCCGCCGTGGCTCCAGGCCGACCGGGGGCACGCCGGCCAGCGCCGCGACCTCATCGGCCCATGCACCGGCCGCGTTGACGATGGCCCCTGCCCGGACCGATTCGCCGGAACCCAGCCGGACGCGCCAGCCGTCGCCGTCCCGCTCGATGGCGTCGACCCGCGCGCCCGTCATGACACACCCGCCGCGCTGGCGCAGGCCGCGCAGGTAGCCCTGGTGCAGCGCGTGCACGTCGATGTCGGAGGCCCCGGGCTCGCTCATGCCTGCGGCCACCGCATCGGGGCGCAGGCAGGGCAGCCATTCGAGCAGCCGTTCGCGCGTCACGCGTTCCACGTTCGGCGAGCGCGCGACGGCCTCGGTGTAGGCCGCGTCCAGCAGTTCGAGCTGCTCCGGACCCGCCACGTAGACCACCCCGCGCGGCGAGAGGATGCCGGCCTCCGCGAAGCCTTCGGGAGGATCGTCGTAGAAAGCGCGGCTGGCCCGCGTGAGCGCCTGGATCTGCGGCGTGCCGTAGGTCTCCATGAACAGGGCTGCCGAGCGGCCGGTGGTGTGGTAGCCGGGCTGCGGCTCACGCTCCAGCACCAGGACGCCCGGCCGTTGCGCGGCGTGCGCCAGCTCCCAGCCCAGGGAGGCTCCGGCGATGCCGGCGCCGATGACGAGGAAATCGACGGATTCTGTCATGGGTGTACCGCTGGATTCACGTTACACCGCAGACGCCTGGGCGTGGCCCCGACCGCCGGTGCCATCCGCGCGCGGCAGGCCGCGCGCGTCGCGCGGATCCGGGCCGGTGGTGACGAGGGAGGTGAGCGCGGGCTCGACGGGGCCGAGGCGATCGAGCGCCGGGCGCGGCCGCTGCAGGCCCGCGGTGCCGGCGAAGGCGCGTTCCATCGCCCGGCCGGTGGCCAGCGTGCCGAGGTCGTCGCGGAAGCGCCCGACCACCTGCAGGCCGAACGGCATGCCGCGGTCGTCCAGGCCGCAGGGCAGGCTGAGCGCGGGGTGGGTGGTGAGCGTCGTCACGTAGGTGAGCGCCAGCCAGCGGTAGTAGTTGGCCTGGGGTTCGCCGTTGATGTGGCTGGCGAACAGCTCCGTCCAGGGGAACGGCGAGACGGGCGTGGTCGGCGCGAGGATCACGTCGAACGATTCGAAGGCTTCCTGGAAGCGCGCCAGGATGCGCGTCTGCTCGGCCTGGGCCCAGGCGCTGTCGATGAGCGTCATGGCTGCGCCCATCTCGTAGTTGGCGCGGGTGTTCGGCCCCAGGCTGGCGGGATCGCGCTCGTAGGCCTCGCGCGTGCCGGCCACGAACGCCTCGGCGCGCAGCACGTCGAAGCAGCGGTGCACGTCGCCCAGGTCGAACGCGATCGCGTCGCAACTGCGGAACAGGTGCCGCATGGCCGCGATCTTGCCGCGGAACGTGGCCCGGATGCCATCGTCCACCGCGCAGGCGCCGAAATCCTCGGTGTAGCCGACGCGGAGCCGGGAGAGATCGACCTCGGGCAGGGACAGGAACACGCTGGCATCGAGCGGGTAGCTGAGCGGATCGCCCGCGGACATGCCGGCCGTGGCCGCCAGTTGCAGGCAGGCCTCCTCCACCGTGCGCCCCATCGGGCCGACGACCGAGATCGGCGTCCAGCCCAGCAGCTTGCGCGAGCTGGGCACGACACCCGGCGAGGGCCGGAAGCCCACCACGCCGCATTTGGCCGCGGGAATGCGCAGCGAGCCGCCGGTGTCCGAGCCCGTGCAGACGGGCAGCATGTCGCACGCCAGCGCCGCGGCCGAGCCGCCGGAGGAGCCGCCCGCGTTCAGCCGCGGATCGAACGGATTGCCCGTCGCGCCCCAGACCGTGTTGCGCGAGTTGGCGCCCGCGCCCATCTCGGGGATGTTCGTCTTGCCGGTGACGATGGCGCCGGCCCGGCGCAGCCGCGCGACCAGCACGTTGTCTTCCGCGGGGACGTGCTCGCGGTAGATCTGCGAGCCGTAGGTGGTGAGCAGCCCGGCGGTCGCCTCCAGGTCCTTCACGCCCAGCGGCAGGCCGTGCAGGAGGCCCAGCGCGTCGCCACGCAGCACCGCCTGCTCGGCTTCGCGGGCCTCGGCGCGCGCGCGGTCGTAGCAGGTCGCGGTGACGGCGTTCACATACGGATTGACGGCCTCGATGCGGGCGATGCACGCCTCGAGCAGTTCGACCGGCGAGACCTCGCGGCGCGCGATCAGGTGCCGCAGTTCCGGCGCGGTCAGCTCGACGAGGGACGATGGGAGTGTGGAGGGGGATCGGGTCATGTCGGGCGCCGCGTGGGGCGGCGTTGTCTCGTTGTCAGCATGCCGGGGATTTTGCGCCCGCGCCGGGCGGGCCCGGCCGGTACCCCGTGGGACCGGCGCAGGAGCGCGTGGGCGTCAGTCGGCGGTGATGCCGGCGCGCTGGGCCACCGCACGCATCAGCGGCAGTTCCTTCTCGATCAGCGCGGCGAGGGCCTTCGAGGAACCGTAGGCGGGCTCGAAACCGTTGGCCAGCAGCTTGTCGCGGGTTTCCGCATCTTCCACCACCTGGGCGACCGCACGCTCCAGCCGCGATTTCACGGCCGGCGGCAGGCCGGCGGGAGCCACGACGGCGAGCCAGGTGTCCATGTCGATCGCATAGCCGCTCTCGGCCAGCGTGGGCACGTTGGGCAGCAGGGACGACCGCTTGGCGGAGGTGACGGCGATCGCCTTGACCTTGCCCTCCCTGAGCTGAGGCACCGCCGCGGCCACCGTGTCCACGGTGAACGGGATCTGCCCGCCCATCAGGTCCACCATCGCCGGGGCGCTGCCCTTGTAGGGCACGTGCAGCAGTTGCAGGCCCTGCTGCTGGGCCACGCGCTCCATCGTGAGGTGCGGGCTCGTCAGGGCGCCCGTGGAGCCGTAGCTGAGCTTGCCGGGGTTCGCCTTGGCGTAGGCGACGAAATCCGCCCACGTCTTGAATGGCGAGTCGGCCGGAACCACCACGCCGAAGGCGTAGCCCGTCACGTTGATTACATAGCTGATGTCCTTGACCGGATCCCAGTTGATCTTGGTCGTGTAGGGCATGCGGAACACCCCGAGCGGGATCTGCGCGACGGTGTAGCCGTCGGCCGGGGACGACTGCAGCATCTGCGCTGGCAGCGTGCCGCCCGCGCCGGGCTTGTTGTCGATGACCACCGGCTGGCCGAGCACACGGGAGGCGTTCTCGGCCAGCACCCGCATCGTGATGTCGGTGGGACCGCCCGCGGGAAAGGCGATGACCAGCTTGATCGGGCGCGCCGGAAAGCTCTGGGCCCGGGCCGCCAGGGCGGGAGCGAGGGCCGCGGCGGCCCCCCACTGGATCCAACGACGTCGCTGCATGTACGGTAACTCCTGAGGAAAAAGAAACGGAAAAAGTCCCGTCCATTGCAACGCAGCCCGGTGGGCGTGACCACGCCGCAAACCCTGATGCGCTGTCACCCGCGCGTCACCGGTCGGCGCCCGGCAGCACGCCCCCGGGGTCAGGCACCCCGACTGCTTCCGTCCTCGTCCGGGCGCACCGCCGCCACGTGCAGCGGCGGCGCGTCGCACCCCTGCCCGGCCGCGATCCAGCGCCGTGCCAGCCGCGCCAGCGCCTGCAGCAGCCAGCGGTTGCGCCAGCCCGTCACCCCGGCGGGGTCCGTCACCATGCCGCAGACGTAGCGGCCGCCCTCCCGGCCGGGCCCGCCGCCCGCCCCCTCGGCCGGCGCGCCGGAAGCACCATCCGCCCCATCTGCCGCCGTCCCCGGCAGCCAGCGCAGCGCCACGCAGGCACCGTGCCGCCGCCGGGACACGAGCATGCCGAGGGGGCACGGCTCGGCGAGGCAGCACAGCCCGCAGCCGTTGCAGGGCTGTCCCAGGGCCGGCTGCGCCGGAGCGTCGCCATGCCAGAAGACCACGTGCTGCCGCGGACCATGCCCGGCGTCGCGCGGCATCGGGGCGGGCGACGCGGGCGGCGGGCCGTCCGGCGATGGCGATGGCGGTAACGGTGCCGGCGGGGGCATGGGCGGCGAGGAGCGGAAGAAGGGGTGGATGGGGACCGGCCGCCCGGAACCGCGGCAAGCGGAAGCGGAAGCGGGATCGGGGTTGGGACTCAGGAAACGGCGACAGGCGCAAGGCGAAAGGCGCAGGGTGCCCGCCCAAAGAAAAAGGCGCCCGAAGGCGCCTTCCAGCGATGCGCCAGGAGGCGCCGGCCGCGGCAGGAACCCGAAGGCCCCGCCACGAACCCTCCGCACCTCAGTGCTGCAGGATCTTGTTGAGGAAATCCTTGGTGCGCGGCTGGCGTGCGTCGGGGTTGCCGAAGAAGTCCTCCTTCGTGCAATCTTCCAGGATCTTGCCGCCCACGTCCATGAAGATGACGCGGTGGCCGACCTTGCGCGCGAAGCCCATTTCGTGGGTGACGCACATCATGGTCATGCCTTCGTTGGCCAGGCTCACCATCACGTCCAGCACCTCGCCGACCATTTCCGGATCGAGGGCCGAGGTGGGCTCGTCGAACAGCATCACGATCGGGTCCATCGACAGGGCCCGCGCGATGGCCACGCGCTGCTGCTGGCCGCCGGAGAGCTGGCCCGGGAACTTGTCCTTGTGCGCCGACAGGCCCACGCGGTCGAGCATCTTGAGGCCGCGCTGCTTGGCCTCGTCGGGGCGGCGGCCGAGCACCTTGACCTGCGCGATCGTGAGGTTCTCGGTCACCGACAGGTGCGGGAACAGCTCGAAGTGCTGAAACACCATGCCGACCTGGCTGCGCAGCTTCGGCAGGTTGGTCTTCGGATCGTGGATGGCCACGCCGTTCACGTAGATCTCGCCCTTCTGGATGGGCTCCAGCGCGTTGATGGTCTTGATCAGCGTGGACTTGCCCGAACCCGACGGGCCGCACACGACCACCACCTCGCCCTTGCGGATGGTGGTGGAGCAGTCGTTCAGCACCTGGAAGCTGCCGTACCACTTGGAAACGTTCTTGAGTTCAATCATTTGCTTTATTCCTCACTCACTTGCCGGCCGGGGTCAGCGGATGATGGCGATCTTGCGGTGCAGGCGCTTCACGAACCACGAGAGCGCGAAGCACATGATGAAGTACACCACCGCGGCCAGCAGATAGGCCTCGATGGGACGGCCGTAGTTCTTGCCCGCGGTCTCGAAGCCCTTGAGCATGTCGTAGGCGCCGATGGCATACACGAGCGACGTATCCTGGAACAGGATGATGGTCTGCGTGAGCAGCACCGGCAGCATGTTGCGGAAGGCCTGGGGCAGGATCACGAGCTTCATGTTCTGACCGTAGGTCATGCCCAGCGCCTGCCCCGCGAACACCTGGCCCCGCGGGATCGACTGGATGCCCGCGCGCATGATCTCGCTGAAGTAGGCCGCCTCGAACGCGATGAAGGTGATCACCGCCGACATCTCGGCACCGATGGGCTTGCCCACGATGAACGGCACCAGCAGGAAGAACCACAGGATCACCATCACCAGCGGGATGCTGCGCATGCCGTTGACGTAGATGGTGGCGGGCACGTCCAGCCACTTGCGGCCCGACAGGCGCATCAGCGCGAGCACGGTGCCGAAGAGAATGCCGCCGATGGTGGCGACGATGGTGAGCGTGATGCTGAAGTAGAACCCCTTCAGCACGAACTTGCTGATGATGTCCCAGTTGTAGAAGGAGAAGTCGAGATTCATCATGTCAGTGGCCTCCCGAACCGCCGGTGGCGATGAAGCCCGGCACGCGTGAGCGCTTCTCGATGAAGGCCATGATGCGGTTGATGGCGAACGCGGAGATGACGTAGAGGCCCGTCACCGCCAGGTAGATCTCGATGCCGCGCGAAGTCTCCTCCTGGGCCTGCATCGCGAACATGGTGAGTTCCGTCACTGACACGGCGAAGGCCACGGACGAGTTCTTGAATATGTTCATCGTCTCGCTCGTGAGCGGCGGGATGATGATGCGGAACGCCATGGGCAGCAGCACGTAGCGGTAGTACTGCACCGTCGTGAAGCCCAGCGCCATGCCGGCGTAGCGCTGGCCGCGCGGCAGCGCCTGGATGCCCGAGCGCACCTGCTCGGCGATCCGTGCGGACGTGAAGAACCCGAGCGCCAGCACCACGAGGATGAAGCCCGAGACGCTCTTCAGCGCCGGGAAGATGGCCGGCACCACGTGGTACCACAGGAAGATCTGCACCAGCAGCGGGATGTTGCGGAACAGCTCCACCCATGCGTTGCCGAAGCCGACCAGAAACTTGTTGTCCGGCAGCGTGCGGATGGTGCCGATGACCGATCCCGCGACGAGCGCGATCACCAGCGCCAGCAGCGCCACCGACACGGTCCAGCCCCAGGCCGATAGCATCCACTGGAGGTAGGTCGGGTATTCGCCCCCCGGGTCCTGCAGGAAGACCTGCCAATCCCAATTCGATCCCATGGGAATTCCTTCTCAAATCGTCTTACGTCCTGAAATCCTGCGACGGTCCGCCCCGCCCCCGCGGGGCGACAAACAAACGCCCACCGGCAAGGTGGGCGTTCGCGGGGCCGGACACGTCCGTACGCATCAATCCTTCAGCGTGTACTCTTCCATGGGCTTGTCGTTGGGGTTCGCCCAGGCGGCCTTGGTGGCTTCGCTGGCGGGCAGGCCGATCTTCACGTTGTTCGGAGGAATCGGCTGCATGAACCACTTGTCGTAGAGCTTGGCCATCTCGCCCGACTTCATCATGCCCTTCAGGCTGTCGTCCACGGCCTTCTTGAAGGCCGGGTCGTCCTTGCGGATCATGATGGCGATGGGTTCCACGCTCAGCGTCTCGCCGACGATCTTGAAATCGTTGGGAGCCTTGGACTTGGCAATGTTGGCGGCCAGGATGGAGCCGTCCATGATGAAGGCGTCGGCACGGCCGGATTCCAGCAGCAGGAAGCTGTCGGAGTGGTCCTTGCCGAAGACTTCCTTGAACGTCAGGCCGTCGGCGCGCTTGTTCTTGCGCAGGGTCTGCACCGATGTGGTGCCGGTGGTGGTGGCGATGGTCTTGCCGTTCAGATCCTTGATGCCGGTGATGCCGGAATTGGCCTTGGTGGCGATGCGCACTTCTTCCACGTAGGTGGTCACGGCGAAGGCCACGTCCTTCTGGCGGGCCTGGTTGTTGGTGGTGGAGCCGCACTCGATGTCCACCGTGCCGTTCTGCACCAGCGGAATGCGGTTCTGCGACGTCACGGGCTGGTACTTGGTTTCCAGCTTGGCGAGGCCGAGCTGCTTCTGCACATCGGCGATCACGTGGGCGCACACGTCGTAGTGGAAGCCGGTGTACTTGCCGTCGCCCAGGGTATAGGAGAGACCGGACGACTCGCGCACGCCTTCGGTGATGGTGCCGGAGGCCTTGATCTTGGCCAGCGTGTCGTTCGACTGGGCGAACGCGCTGCCTGCGGCCAGGGCCATCACGGCAACTGCCAACAATTGTTTCTTCATCACTATCTCCTTAGCTTATGGATACAAGGGAAGGGGTCATTCTAGATAGACGCCCGCAAGGCACTTGCCGTTGCAGGGAATATCCCGAATGGGGAAAACGCGTGGGCCGCAAGCCCGCGTCAGAACGGCACCTGGTCCGAGGGATATTTCCAGAATTCCCGCAGCAGATAGCTGACAGGCAAGTTCAGTGCCCGGTTGGCCGGCGGGACCGGCCGGGTGAACCAGCGCTCGTAGATGGGGTAGATGTCGCGGCTGGAGATCAGCCGGCGCATCTCGTCGTCCACCACCTTCTTGAAATCCGGGTCGCCCTTGGGCAGCATGATCGCCAGCGCCTCGGCGGTGACGAACTTGCCGACCACCTTGAGCGACTTGGGATCGGGCCGGTCGGCCGCGAACGCGTAGAGCAGCACGTCGTCCATGGCGAACGCGTCGGCCTCGCCCCGGTCCACCATCTCGACGGCGCTGCGGTCGTCCGGTGACTCGAGCACGGTGATCTGCAGCACGCGCTCGCGGTTGAGCTGCTGCACGGCCCGCAGCGCCGTCGTGCCGCGGGTGGAGACGAGCTTGCGGCCCGACATGTCCTCGATGCGTTCGATCGGACTGGAGGCCTTGACCAGCAGGCGCGTGCCGGTGATGAAGTGCGGAATCGTGAACGCCACGGTCTGGCGGCGCTCGGCGTTGTTGGTGGTGGAACCGCACTCGAGATCGGCCCGGCCCTGGACGATCGTATCGATGCGGTTGCCCAGGTTCACGGGAACGTAGGCGATGTCCATGTCCTTGCGGCCGGTCTTGCGGCGCACCGCTTCCGCCATGTGCTGGCACAGTTCGACCGCATAGCCCGCGGGCCGCCCGCCGGCATCCGTGAACGCGAAGGGCGACGCCTCGCTGCGGTAGGCCACCACCAGCTTGCCGCCCGAGGCGACGCGATCGAGCACTCCCGCCGGGGAGGCCGCGGCACAGCAGAGGACGGCCGTGCCCAGGAGGGCCCGCCAGGGGCGAACAGGATTCATGGTTTGTCTCGTCATGGAATACGGTCCGATGCAAGAAGCGCGCCGGCCGCGGCTCTCTTTTTTCGACGGCAGTTCAGTAACTGCCGTATGGAGCTGGCCGCGACTGTACGTCCTGACCTCCCCGCTTTCCAATGCCGATTGACAGCCGCCTTCATGCAATCCATGCATAACGCGGCCCACCCGAATCAGACCGGCTTGTCCGTGCCATGGGCCTGCAGGTACACCCACAGCGCTTCTGCCGTGCCCTTGGCACGGTCCTTGGCGGAAGGCTTCTGGCGGTAGGCGCGCACCTCCATGGACATCTGCATGTCGTGCATGCCGTCCCGCACCGCGCTCACCAGGCGGCGGGAGCGCAATTCCTTCTTCACCGCGCTGTGCGGCAGGAAGGCCACGCCATGGCCTTCGAGGGCCATGGCCTTCAGGCCCTCGGCCATGTCGGTCTCGTACACCCGGTCGAGGTGGATCGGTGTGCCGGACTGCTTGAGGATCAGCTCCGTCACGCGGCCCAGGTACGCACCCGGCGCATACCCGAGGTAGGGCAGCGGCTGTCCCGGCTCGCCCGGCAGCGCATGGATCGGGCGCCCCTCGCCGTCGGCGCGCGAGTAGGGCGAGAGGATCTCCTGCCCGAGCGTGATCATCTCGTAGCGGTCGGAATCCAGCTGCAGCGGCTGCGAGGGATGGTGGTAGGCAATCAGCAGGTCGCAGCCGCCTTCCACGAGCCGCAATACGGCGTCGTGCACGTTGAGCGCGATGAGCCGGCTCTTCACGGGCCCGAACCGCTCGCGCAGGCTGGAGAGCCACGCGGGGAAGAACGTGAACGCCAGCGTGTGGGGCACGGCGAACTCGACCATGTCCTTGTCGGCGCTGGTGTGCGCGCGCAGCATGGCGCGGGTGTTCTGCAGCGACTGCAACACGTCGAGCGCTTCCTCGTACAGCGTCTTGCCCGCCGGCGTGAGCCGGGTGGGGTAGGAGCTGCGGTCCACGAGGTCGGTCCCGGCCCAGGCCTCGAGCGCCTGGATGCGCCGCGAGAATGCGGGCTGGGTCACGTGCCGCAATTGCGCCGACCGGCTGAAGCTGCGCGTCTCCGCGAGGCTGACAAAGTCCTCGAGCCACTTGGTTTCCATGCCCGCATTATCAGCGCGGCCGCACGGCACGGTACGGCACGCTGCGGCACGGTCGCGCCCTCCTCCGGGAAACCCTGCACCGGCGCGGCACACATCCGGTTGCACAATAACGGCTGCGCCCATCCGGCGCGCTGACCGTCCAGCCCGGGGTGCACCACGCCGCGGACACCGGACCGCCGATGTCCCTTTCGTCCGTCCGCCGCCCCTTCATGCCCGCCTCCCTGCCTCCCGGCGCAGAAGCCGACGCTTCCGCCGCCGCATCCGCCGCCTCCGCCGCCTCCGTGGCCGCCCCTCCCCCCGCGGACCCCGCGACCGAACGCTCGCTGCGGCTCGAAGACGGCCTGACCGTCGCCGTGATGGCGCTGCTGGCGCTCATCACGTTCGCCAACGTGCTGGTGCGCTACTTCACCAATTCGTCCTTCGCCTGGACCGAAGAGATCTCGGTCTTCCTGATGATCGTGCTCGCGCTCGTGGCCGGTTCGGCCGCGGTGGCACGCGACGTGCACATCCGCATCGAATACTTCGCCGAGGGCGGCTCCCCCGCGCGCCGGCGCCGCCTCGCCCTCTTCGGGGCGCTCGCGGTCGCGGTGCTGTTCGGCGGCATCGCGGTGCTGAGCGCGCGCGTGACGTGGGACGACTGGCGCTTCGGCGAGACGTCGCCGGGCATCGGGGTGCCGCAGTGGTGGTACTCCATCTGGCTGCCCGTGCTCTCGGCGCTGATCACCGTGCGCGCGATCGGGCTCTTCCGCCGCCAGGCCCGCCGGGCCGCCGAGCTGGAGTCGCGGCCATGATCGCCGCCCTGCTCTTCGCCATCTTCCTCGGCATGATGATCGTCGGCGTGCCGATCGGCGCCGCCCTGGGCCTGGCCGGCACCGCCGCCATCGCGATCGCGAATGCCGAGACGCCCTGGTTCGGCCTGCTCGCGGTACCGCAGAACTTCTATGCCGGGCTCGGCAAGTACCCGCTGCTCGCGATCCCGATGTTCGTGCTGGTCGGTTCGATCTTCGACCGCTCGGGCGTGGCGCTGCGGCTCGTGAACTTCGCGGTGGCGATCGTCGGGCGCGGCCCGGGCATGCTGCCGCTGGTGGCCATCGCCGTGGCGATGTTCCTCGGCGGCATCTCGGGTTCGGGCCCCGCCAACGCGGCCGCCGTGGGCGGGGTGATGATCGCCGCGATGTCGCGCGCGGGCTACCCCGGCTCGTTCTCGGCCAGCGTGGTCGGCGCGGCCGCGGCCACCGACATCCTGATCCCGCCGTCGGTCGCCTTCATCATCTATTCGGTGCTGGTGCCCGGCGCCTCGGTACCCGCGCTGTTCGCGGCCGGCATGGTGCCCGGCGTGCTGGCCGGCATCGCGCTGATCGTGCCGGCCGTGTGGCTGGCGCGCCGCCACCGGATGGGCGCGCTCGAAGCCTCGATGCCCCGCCCGCCCTTCTGGAAGAGCCTGCGCGAGGCCTCCTGGGGCCTGGCGGCGCCGGTGCTGATCCTGGGCGGCATGCGCGCGGGCTGGTTCACGCCCACCGAAGCCGCCGTGGTGGCCGTGTTCTACGGCCTCTTCGTGGGCATGTGCATCCACCGCACCATCCGGTTCCGCGACCTCTACACCATCCTGCGCGAGGCGGGCGAACTCTCGGCCGTGATCCTGCTGGTGGTGTCGCTCGCGGGCATCTTCGCGTTCTCGCTCTCCACGCTCGGCGTGATCGACCCGATCGCCAACGCCATCGTGCATTCGGGGCTCGGCGAATACGGCGTGCTCGCGCTGCTGATCCTGCTGCTGATCACCGTCGGCATGTTCCTGGACGGCATCTCGATCTTCCTGATCTTCGTGCCGTTGCTGCTGCCCATCATGCAGCACTACCAATGGGACCCGGTGTGGTTCGGCGTGATCCTCACGCTCAAGGTGGCGCTCGGCCAGTTCACGCCGCCGCTGGCCGTGAACCTGATGGTGTCGTGCCGCATCGCGGGCGTGCGCATGGAGTCCACCGTGCGCTGGGTCGGCCCGATGCTGCTGGCCATGTTCCTCGTGATGGTGGCCGTCATCGCGTTCCCGCAGCTGGCGCTCTGGCTGCCGGCGCGCCTGGGCTACTGAGCGTGGCGCGCCTTTTCCTCAAACCCCCGATAACGAACAGGAGACGATCCATGCAACTGCGCACCTTCCTCGCCACCGCCGTGGCGGCGGCCGCCGCCCTCGCCTTCACTGCCGCCCCGGCCGCGGCGCAGAACTACAAGAGCGAATACCGCATGTCGCTGGTGCTGGGCACCGCCTTCCCGTGGGGCAAGGGCGGCGAGCTCTGGGCCAACAAGGTGCGCGAGCGCACCCAGGGCCGCATCAACATCAAGCTCTACCCGGGCGTCTCGCTCATCCAGGGCGACCAGACGCGCGAATTCAGCGCGCTGCGCCAGGGCGTGATCGACATGGCCGTGGGCTCGACGATCAACTGGTCGCCCCAGGTGAAGGCGCTGAACCTCTTCTCGCTGCCCTTCCTGTTCCCCGACTATGCGGCCGTGGACGCGGTCACGCAGGGCGAGGTCGGCAAAAGCATCTTCCAGACGCTCGAAAAAGCCGGCGTCGTGCCGCTCGCCTGGGGCGAGAACGGCTACCGCGAGATCTCCAACTCCAAGCGCCCGATCAAGAGCCCGGCCGACCTGAAGGGCATGAAGATCCGCGTGGTCGGCTCGCCGCTGTTCCTCGACACCTTCACCGCGCTGGGCGCCAACCCCACGCAGATGAGCTGGGCCGATGCCCAGCCCGCCATGGCCAGCGGCGCGGTGGACGGCCAGGAGAACCCGCTGTCGGTCTACATGGCCGCCAAGCTCTACACCGTGGCGCAGAAGCACGTCACGATGTGGAACTACATGAACGATCCGCTGGTGTTCGTGGTCAACAAGGACATCTGGAACAGCTGGACCCCGGCCGACCGCGAAATCGTGAAACAGGCGGCGATCGAGGCGGGCAAGGAAGAGATCGCCATCGCCCGCAAGGGTCTGGAAGGCGCCGACAAGCCCCTGCTGAAGGAGATCGCCGGCCACGGCGTGACGGTGACCCAACTGACGCCCGAAGAGCGCCAGGCCTTCGTGCAGGCCACGCGCCCGGTGGTGGAGAAGTGGAAGGGCCAGATCGGCGCGGACCTGGTGAACGCGGCGGAAAAGGCCGTGTCGGCCCGCAAGTGATCCCGCGCGGCGGCGCGCCTTCCGCCGCCGCTGCACGGCGAGGCGAACCAACGACGTTATACGGTTGAAGGCGAATCCGTATCAGCCCTCGCGGGCCTGCTGGCGCCACATGTCCGCGTAGCGGCCCTCCAGCGCCAGCAGCTGCGCATGGGTGCCGCGCTCCACGATGCGGCCCGTGTCCATCACCAGGATCTCGTGCGCATCGACCACCGTCGACAGGCGGTGGGCGATGACCAGCACCGTCTTGCCCTCGGCCGCGCTGCGCAGCTCGGCCTGGATGGCCCGCTCGTTCGCCGTATCGAGCGCGGACGTGGCCTCGTCGAACACCAGGATCGGCGGGTTCTTGAGCAGCGTGCGGGCGATGGCCACGCGCTGCTTCTCGCCGCCCGACAGCTTGAGCCCGCGCTCGCCCACCTGCGTGGCGTAGCCCGCGGGCAGCGCGGCGATGAAGTCGTGGATGCGCGCGGCGCGGGCCGCGGCCTCGATCTCCTGCTGCGACGCGCCCGGCCGCCCGTAGGCGATGTTGTAGCCGATGCTTTCGTTGAACAGCACCGTGTCCTGCGGCACGGCCCCCACGTTGCGGCGCAGGCTCTCCTGCGCGACCTGCCGGATGTCCTGCCCGTCCACCGCGATGCGGCCCTGCTGCACGTCGTAGAAGCGGAACATCAGCCGGGCGAGCGTGGATTTCCCCGAGCCCGAGGGGCCCACCACCGCCACCGTCCGGCCCGCGGGGATCGTGAAATCCACGCCGTGCAGGATCGGCCGGGCGGGCTCGTAGGCGAAGTGCACGGCCTCGAAGCGCACCTCCGGGGCGCCCTCCAGGCGCAGCGGCGGCGCCTGGGGCGCGTCCTGCACTTCCTGCGGCCGGTCCATGAGCGTGAACATCTTGTCCAGGTCGGTCAGGCTCTGCTTGATCTCGCGGTAGATCACGCCCAGGAAGTTGAGCGGAATGTAGAGCTGGATCATGAAGGCATTGACCATGACCAGATCGCCCAGCGTCATGCGGCCGTCGGCCACGCCCTGGGCCGCGCGCCACAGCATGGCCACGAGGCCGGTGGCGATGATGAGCTGCTGCCCGGCGTTGAGCAGCGACAGCGAGGTCTGGCTCTTGAGCCGCGCGCGGCGCAGGCGCTCCAGGCTTTCGTCGTAGCGCCGCACCTCGAAGCCTTCGTTGTTGAAGTACTTCACGGTTTCGTAGTTCAGCAGCGAATCCACTGCCTTCGTGTGGGCCGCGGAGTCGAAGGCATTGGCCTCGCGGCGGAAGCGCGTGCGCCATTCGGTGAGCAGCACGGTGAACAGGATGTAGCACCCCAGCGCGCCGAGCGTGATCCAGGCGAAGACCGGATCGAACTTGCCCCCGAGCACCGCGAGCACGAGGAACACTTCGAGCAGCGTGGCGCCGATGTTGAACAGCGTGAAGGAGATCAGCGATTCGATACCGCGCACGCCGCGTTCGATGTCGCGCGTCATTCCGCCCGTCTGCCGCTCCAGGTGGAAGCGCAGGCTCAGCGCATGCAGGTGCTCGAAGGTTTCCAGCGCGATGCGCCGCGCGGCGCCCTGGGTGGCCTTGGCGAAGACGAGTTCACGCAGTTCGGTGAAGACCGAAGTGCTGAGCCGCAGCAGCCCGTAGGCCGCGAGCAGCGCGACCGGCACCACCACGAGCGCGGTGGCCGCCCCGGGTGCGGGCGCCATGGCATCCACGATGCGCTTGAGCAGCAGCGGCACCCCCACGTTCGCGAGCTTGGCGCAGAGCACGAACACCAGCGCCGCGAGCACGCGCCAGCGGTAATGCAGCAGGTAGGGAATCAGGCGGGCGAGCGTGGCACGGTCGCTGCGGACGGGTTCCGCGGCAGGCGCTGCGGCAGGGGAAGGGGATGGGGCGACGTCGCCGTGGGGGCGCATGGGGGACAATCTGGGTCGTTGTTGTTACCGAGATTGTGCCCATGACCTCTTCGCCCCCCACCCAGAGTGCCTTGCCCGTCGACAAGGAGCTGGTGCTCAAAGTGATCCCGATGCCCGCGGACTGCAACGCCAACGGCGACATTTTCGGGGGCTGGGTGATGGCGCAGGTGGACCTCGCGGGCTCGGTGCTGCCGGCGCGCCACGTCCAGGGCCGCATGGCCACGGTGGCCGTGAACGAGTTCGTCTTCAAGCAGCCCGTGCGCGTCGGGGACATCCTCTCGTTCTTCTCCACCATCACACGCGTCGGCCGCACGTCGGTGACCGTGGAAGTGGAGGTGTATGCCGAGCGTTTCGCGGCCCAGGGCCGCTACGTGAAGGTGACGGAAGCGCGCCTCACCTACGTGGCGATCGATGCCTCCGGCCGGCCGCGTGCGGTGCCCCGCCCCCCGGAAGAGACGGCCCCGCCCGCAGAAGGCATCGCCTGAATGCGGACGGACCGTGCGGGAAGGCACGGTCCGCCAAAACGCCCGCCGGCATCCTTCGGGGAATGGGACGTGCCGGCGGCGGGCCGAACCCGCGTCAGGCCGCGAGGGCCTGCGCCTCGGTACGCGAGACGTTCGCTGCGCTGTGCGGGCGGGACGCACCCGACATGCCCGCCTCGATCTCGCCGGCCAGCTGGCCGCCTTCCTCGATCACCACCTTGCCGTAGCGGATCTTCCCGTTCACCTTGCCGGTGCTGTAGATGACGAGCTTCTGGCGCACGGTCAGCGTGCCGTTGAATTCGCCGTGGATCTCCGCGATGTCGATCTCGGCCGAGCCCCGGAATGCGCCCTGCTCGGCGATCTGGATGACGCGCGAATCCATCGTGGCCTCCACCGTGCCCTCCACCACGAGCGTGTCGCAATCGGTGATCTCCACGCCCTTGAGCTTGATGTTCGGGCCCACGGTGAGCTTGCTGCCGGCCCCCTCGCCCGAGGCGGCGGTTCCAGCGCTGGGCTGGGTGGTCGCGGTGGGTGCCGTCGTGGCCGTGGTGACGGGCGATGGGTTCACGGTGCTGCCGGACCCGCCCAGCACCGATCCCGGCTGGCGGGGCTGGAACGACTCGGGCTCACGTTTGCCGAAAAAGGGGTTTTGCACGGCCATCAGATCTCCTTGGAAAAAGTTCGTCCGATGCTAGAAGCCCCCCTTCCCGGAAAATCCACGCGTTACGCAAGAACGGTAACCAAACCCTTCGACCGTTGCATGCACTTGCAGGGATTGCAGTGTCATACAGCACCGTAGCCTTATGTAGGCGGAAACGGTACCGATGCGTGAGAGAACGCTCGCCTCAGGGCTGGAAACCCGACCGGCGCACGACCGGTGTCCACTGCGCCTTGTAGGTGGCCAGCATCTGGAGGGTCTGCTCGCGTGAACTTGCGACCGGGACCATGTGCGCCGCGGTGAACTGGGCCTGCACTGACTTGTCCGCCATGGCCTGGGCGGTCGCCTCGGCGATGCGCCGCGCGCGCGGCGCCGGCAGCCAGGCGGGCGCATAGAGCGCGTTCCAGCCGTGCGCGGACAGGGGCAGCCCGGTCTCCTTGAACGTCGGCACGGTGGGCAGTTCCGGCGACCGCTGGTCGTCCGAGATCGCGAGGATGCGCAGCTTTCCCTCCTTGTGCAGGGGTTCGAGCGCGTCCAGGGCGTCGATGGCCAGCGGAATGTGGCCGCCCATGAGGTCGTCGAGCAGCGGGGCCGAGCCCCGGTAGCCCACCACCGGCAACGTCAGGCCGAGCTGCTCGGCCAGCATCAATGCGAAGAAATGGGGCAGGCTGCCCGTGGCCGGCACGCCGGCCGAGAGCCGGTCGCGGTGCGCGACCATCCAGGCATGCAGCTGTGGAAACCCCCGCACCGGCACACCCGTGCCCACGGCGACGCCGAAGGCATAGCGCGTGATCTGCGAGAGGGCCGCGTAGTCCCGGTCGGTGTCGTAGCCGTTGTCCTTGAACACCAGCGGCGCGACCAGCATGACGGCCGGGTTGCCCAGCAGCACCACGTTCTGGCCGGAGTTGTCACGGTGCACCTGTTGCGCCGCCAGCCGGCCTCCCGCGCCCGGGCGGTTGTCGACACCCACCGGCACCCCGAGCCGCGGCCCCAGCGCCTCGGCGAGCAGGCGGGCGGCCGCATCGGAGGAGCCCCCCGCCGGATACGGCACCACGATCCGCAGCGCGCCGCCTTCCAGCGCTCCACGGCCCTGCGACCAAGCCGCAGGCCAGGCGGTGGCCGCCGCAGCGCCGGCCACGGACCACCGGAGCCAGTCCCGGCGGCGGAGAAACGGTGGGGGGGCGGAAGGGCGGTTCATGCCGGCAGCACCAGAGGCGGATGTTGCCGAATGTAGCCGGAAAAAATGTTCCGCAGATAGCGTTACTACGGAGTCGGTGCGCGGTGCATGCCCTGGCGGGCAAGGAACTTCAGCTGGCGCTGAAATCCGGCCGCCTTTTTTCCATGAACGCCGTGAAGGCTTCGCGGGCGGCGGGTTCCTGGAGCATGCGGCCGAAGGAGGCGCCCTCTTCCGCCATGCGGTCGAGCACGGCGGCGGTCTGGTCCTTCTTCATCAGGCGCTTGGTTTCGATCAGGGACGACAGCGGCTTGGAGGCCAGCTTGCGGGCCTGGGTCTGCGCCACCATGTTGCATTCCGTGGGCGGCACGACGCGGTTGACGAGGCCGACTTCCAGCGCGGCTTCCGCCATGAACGGCTCGCCCAGCAGCAGGGCCTCGGCGGCGCGGTGGTAGCCCATCATGCGCGGCACCAGCAGGCTGGATGCGGCCTCGGGGCAGAGCCCCAGGTTGACGAAGGGCATGGAGAACGCAGCGTTGTCGCCCGCATAGACGAGGTCGCAATGCATCAGCATCGTCGTGCCGATGCCCACGGCCGGGCCGCAGACGGCCGCGACGACGGGCTTGGGAAACGTGGCGATCGCGCGCAGGAACCGGAACACCGGCGATTCCTGCGTGGAGGGCGGGTTGTTCAGGAAATCCCCGATGTCGTTGCCGGCGCTGAAGATCGCGACGTCGCCCTGCAGCACGATCACGCGCACGGCCGGGTCCTGCGCCGCCGCCTCGAAGGCGTCCGCCAGCGCGGCGTACATGGCGCGCGTGATGGAATTCTTCTTGTCCACGCGGTTGAACGTGATCGTGGTCACGCCGGATTCGACGTGGGTGAGGATGTCCTGGGATGCGGTCATGGGCGGTGCTCCTGCGCTTTCTTTATGCATTCATTCTTTGTAGTAGACGATCTGGTGGCTGCTCGCGAGCATGGTGCCGCCCTGGTTCCAGAGCTGCACCGTCTGGTCGAAGAACCCGTTGCGGAACTCCTGCGCGCGGGCCTGGCCCAGCAGGTAGCCGGTGCCCGTGTCCGCGAGCTGTTCGCGGCTGGCGTGGAAGTACACGGTGAGCGACACCGTGCCGGCCGGCACCTGGCGCGCGCGGCGCAGCCACACGCGGGGAAAGAATACATCGGCCAGCGCGGCGAGCGCGCAGAAGTCGAGCGGCCGCGCGGGCTCGTCGCGCATCCACAGCTGGCTCAGGCTGCTGTCGCCGCCGCCGTCCCAGCGCGAGGGCAGCGCGCCGGCCACCGGCCGCAGGTCGTAGCGGTCGAGCCACTTCACGGGCATGCCGCGCAGCACGCGCTCCAGGCCTTCGGGGCCCGCCACCTCGGGCATCGGGGTGTCGGGCAGGCTCCAGGTCTCGCGCCGCACCGCGGTGACGGCCGTGGCCGTGGTGGTCACCACCGGCTCGCCGTCGGCCCCGGCCTGCAGCACCGACAGCGTCCAGTGCTGCGTGGAACGGTTGGTGCGCACGGGCACGGCCTGCACCGTGAACTCGCCCTCGGCGATGGCGCCGGCATAGTTCACCGTGAGCGACAGCGGATCGCCCAGGCGCTCCGGATGCCGCATCACGGCCTGCAGCAGCACCGCCGCCGTGATGCCGCCGAACGGCCCGACCATGTTCCAGTAGGCAGGCGACGTGCGCGCCGTGTAGCGGCCGGCACCGGCCTCCGTAAGCACCAGCGCGTCGTCCAGGGGATGGAGTGCAGGGTTCATGGGAAGTGAGTGTGCCGTGGTTGCAATCGGATAGGCGTCATACCGGTGACTGAAAGAAAGGCAGAGCGCCCACGGTGTTCGCCAGCAGACGCCGTGGAACGGGCTTCGCCCGGCCACCGGCGTCGTCCCCCTTCCCGGCGCAGCCGAGAGAAGGGGGAGGCCGCGATAGCGGCTCAGGGGGTTGTGCCTAGACCCTTTCGAAGATGCCGGCGGCGCCCTGCCCCATGCCCACGCACATCGTGACCATGCCGTACTTCAGGTTCTTGCGGCGCAGCGCATGCACGACCGTGGCCGAGCGGATGGCGCCCGTGGCGCCCAACGGATGGCCCAGCGCGATGGCGCCGCCCATCGGGTTCACCTTGGCCGGGTCCAGCCCGAGCTGGCGCAGCACGGCGAGCGACTGCGCGGCGAAGGCCTCGTTCAGCTCGAACCAGTCGATGTCCTGCTGCTGCAGGCCGGCGTAGCGCAGCGCGGCGGGAATCGCCTCGATCGGGCCGATGCCCATGATGCTCGGCGGCACGCCCTTGCTGGCGAAGCTGACGAAGCGCGCCAGGGGAGTGAGGCCGAAGCGCTTCACGGCAGATTCGCTCGCGAGAATCAGTGCGCCCGCGCCGTCGCTGGTCTGCGAGCTGTTGCCGGCCGTGACCGAGCCGCGCGCGGCGAACACCGTCTTGAGCTTGGCCAGGCCCTCCAGGCTGGTGTCGGGCCGGGCGCCCTCGTCCAGCGCCACCGTGCGGCTCTTCGCGATGCTCTCGCCCGATTCCAGGTCCGCGGTGCGGTCCGTCACCTCGACCGGCGTGATCTCGTCGGTGAACTCACCCGCCTGCTGCGCGGCCAGCGCGCGCTGGTGCGACTGCAGCGCGAAGGCATCCTGGTCCTCGCGCGACACCTTCCACTGCTGGGCGACCTTCTCGGCCGTCAGGCCCATGCCGTAGGCGATGCCCACGTCGCCGTCCTTGGCGAAGATGCTGGGCGAGAGCGAGGGCGTGTTGCCCATCATCGGCACCATGCTCATGCTCTCGACACCGGCGGCGATCATCACCTCGGCCTCGCCCACGCGGATGCGGTCGGCCGCCATCTGCACGGCCGAGAGGCCCGAGGCGCAGAAGCGGTTGACGGTGATGCCGCCCACGCTGGTGGGCAGGCCCGCGAGCACCGCGCCGATGCGCGCCACGTTCAGGCCCTGCGCGCCTTCGGGAATCGCGCAGCCGCAGATGATGTCCTCGATGGCGGCCGGGTCCAGCCCCGGCGCCTGGGCCAGCGCGGCCTTCAGCGTCGTGGCCAGCAGGTCGTCGGGGCGGGTGTTGCGGAAGTAGCCGCGGTGCGACTTGCCGATGGGCGTGCGCGTGGCGGCGACGATGTAGGCGTCCTGCATTTGTTTTGCCATGGAGAAGGCTCCTTCAATCGATCCGTCAATGGGTCAGTCAATCGTTTACCTGGCGGGGCGGCTGGACGGAATCCAGGCCCACGTGAATTCGCATTGCACCGGCTCGGCGCCGGATTCGTCCGTCACCGTGACGGGCACCTGCAGCTCGCCCTTGTCGTTGTCCTGCATCGCCTGGCGCTGCGCGTCGGTGAGCACCGCCACCGCGCGCAGCGCGCCGTTGGCGCGCTGGCGGAAGGCCATCTTCATGTCCTTGGCGAGCGGAATGCAGTCGTCGCGCACGTTCAGCCCCACGGCCATGCCGGTGGCCGTTTCGGCCAGCAGGTTCATCGCCGAGGCGTGGATGCCGCCGATGTGGTTGCGCACGCGGGGTTCGTTGCGCAGACGCACTTCCACCCGGTGGGGCGACATCTCGATGAACTCCACGCGTGCCGTCTTCGTGAACGGCACGGCGCGGCGCAGCACCAGGTTGCGCACCCACGGGCGCAGGAATGCAGGGAACTCGTCCACCTGTTCCAACTGCAACTGCAGGCGGTTGGGCGCGAACGGGCCCGCGGGAGCGGCAGGGGCGGTGGCCATGCGGGCGGTCAATTGCGCACCGGCTTGCCGGTGCTCAGCATGCCCAGGATGCGCTCCTGCGTCTTCGGATGCTGGATGAGCGCGCAGAACGCCTTGCGCTCGAGCGCCATCAGGTATTCCTCGCTCACCAGCGTGCCGGCATCCACGTCGCCGCCGCAGACGATCTCGGCGATCAGCGTGGCGATGTGCTGGTCGTGGTCGCTGATGAAGCCACCATCGCGCATGTTGACCAGCGAACCGCGGATCGTGGCGATGCCGCTGCGCCCGGCGACCGGGAACAGCCGCTTGTTGGGTGCGCGCCAGCCGCTGGCGGCCATGGCCTTCGCCTCGTTCAGTGCGACGAACAGCACCTCGTCCTTGTGCGGCACGACGATGTCGCTCTCCAGCAGGTAGCCGAGCTTCCTCGATTCGAGCGCGCTGGTGCCCACCTTGGCCATGGCAGCGGCGGTGAAGCCTTCCGTGAGGAAGGGCAGCAGGTCCTTGCCCGTGGACGCGGCGGCGTTCTCGGCCGCGCGGCGCGCGATGTAGGTCAGGCCGCCCGCGCCGGGCACCAGGCCCACGCCGACTTCGACGAGGCCGATGTAGCTTTCCATATGGGCCACGCGGCGCGACGAATAGACGGCCAGCTCGCAGCCGCCGCCCAGCGCCATGCCGTGGATGGCGGACACCACCGGCACCTGGGCGTAGCGCAGGCGCAGCATCAGGTTCTGCAGCTCCTGCTCCACGCCTTCGATCGCCGAGATGCCGGCCACGACGAAGGCCGGCATGGTGGCCTGCAGGTCGGCGCCCACGCTGAAGGGGGCGTCGCCGGACCAGATCACCAGGCCGTCGTAGTCGCGCTCGGCGGTGTCGATGGCCTCCATCAGCCCTTCCATCACGTCGGGGCTGATCGCGTGCATCTTGCTCCGGATGCTGGCGATGAGCACCTTGCCATCCAGCGTCCAGGTGCGCAGCGCGTCGGATTCAGCCACCGTGGTGCCGGCCGTGCGCCAGTCGGGCAGGTTGCTTTCGCCCAGCAGTTTCTCAGGGAAGTGCTGGCGCTCGTAGACCGGCAGCTGGCGGCGCGGCACGAACTTCTGCTTCGAGGCGCTCCAGGAGCCTTCGGCGGTGTGCACGCCGCCGGCCTCGGCCACCGGGCCCTTGAACACCCACTCGGGCAGCGGTGCTCGGCTGAGCGCCTTGCCCGCGTCGATGTCCTCCTGGATCATCTTCGCCACCTCGAGCCAGCCGGCTTCCTGCCACAGCTCGAACGGGCCCTGCTTCATGCCGAAGCCCCAGCGCATGGCCTGGTCCACGTCGCGGGCGTTGTCCGCGATGGTGGCAAGATGCACGGCGGCATAGTGGAAGCTGTTGCGCAGAATCGCCCACAGGAAGCGGCCCTGCGCGCCCTCGGCATTGCGCAGCAGCTTGAGGCGCTCGGCGGCCGGCTTCTTGAGCATGCGGCCGTACACCTCGTCGGCCTTCTGGCCGCCGGGCACGTACTCGCCTTCGGCCAGGTCGAAGCGCAGGATGTCGCGGCC
>DHAE01000007.1:0-148767 GCA_002397315.1 Comamonadaceae bacterium UBA4962 | reverse complement strand
CAGGTTGTCCTGCAGCGTCTTGATGACGTGCGCCATCGTGTCCAGGCCCACCACGTCGGCGGTGCGGAAGGTGCCGCTGGAGGCGCGCCCCAGCTTCTTGCCCGTGAGGTCGTCCACCACGTCGTAGGTGAGGCCGAAGTTCTCCACCTCCTTCATCGTCGCCAGCATGCCGGCGATGCCGACGCGGTTGGCGATGAAGTTGGGCGTGTCGTGCGCGCGCACCACGCCCTTGCCCAGCCCGCTCGTGACGAAGGCTTCGAGCTGGTCCAGCACTTCCGGCCGGGTGGTGGGCGTATCGATCAGCTCCACCAGCGTCATGTAGCGCGGCGGGTTGAAGAAGTGGATGCCGCAGAAGCGCGGCTTGATCGCATCGGGCAGCGCCTCGGAGAGCTTCGTGATCGACAGGCCGGAGGTGTTCGACGCCACGATGGCGTTCGGCGCGACGAAGGGCGCGATCTTCTTGTAGAGATCGAGCTTCCAGTCCATGCGCTCGGCGATCGCCTCGATGATGAGGTCGCAGCCGCGCAGCTGCTCCAGATGCTCTTCGTAGTTGGCCTGGCCGATCAGCGCGGCATCCTCCGCCACACCCAGCGGCGAAGGCTTGAGCTTCTTCAGGCCTTCGATGGCCTTGGCGACGATGCCGTTCTTCGGTCCTTCCTTGGCCGGAAGATCAAAGAGGATGACCGGCACCTTCACGTTGGCGAGGTGGGCCGCGATCTGCGCGCCCATCACGCCCGCGCCGAGCACGGCGACTTTCTTCACTTGGAATCGGGACATGGTGTTTCTTGTCGAATGGATTTACTGCACGCGCTGCCAGGTTTGCGTGCGCCAGAACGGCCCCAGATAGCCGCGCACTTCCAGCTTGGCGCCGCCGTCGATGGGCGTGAAGCTGGCGCGGTATTCCTTGCCGTTCTCGGGGTCGAGGATCCTGCCCCCTTCCCACACGTCCTTGCCCTCGGCCTTCTTGCCGCCGCGGATGATCTCCAGCCCGGCGATGGGCTGGCCCTTGCGGTCGTCGCTGCACTCCTGGCACGTGGCGCCGGGCTGGGTGTCCTTCTTCAGCGACTTCTCGATGCGGCCCATGAGCGCGCCGTCCGATTCGGTGATGCGGATCTCGGCCTTGGCCTCGCCGCTCTTGTCGTCGATGCTGCGCCACGTCCCCACGGGAGACATCTGGGCCCAGGAGGGCAGCGCGGCGGCTGCCAGTGCGATAGCCAACAAAGCGTTTTTCATGGCGTCATCCCTGTGGTGGGGTTGGATGGAGTGAAGGCCGGGGGCGGCCGGGTCAGGCCAGGGCGGCGTCGGTGTCCATGAGCGGCTTGGCGCCTGCGCGCGCGGTGCGCATCAGCGTCGCCGTCTCGGGGAACAGCTTGGCGAAGTAGAAGCGCGCCGTCTGCAGCTTGGCCTGGTAGAACGGATCCGTATTGCCGGCAGCGATCTCCCGCACGGCCACCTGGGCCATGCGCGCGAACATGTAGCCGAACACCAGGTGGCCCGCCACGCGCAGGTAGTCCACGGCCGCGGCGCCCACTTCGTCGGGGTTCTGGAAGCCCTTGAAGCCGATCTCGGTGGTGAACTTCGTCATCTGGTCGCCCAGGTAGGCGATCGGATTGATGAACTCGGCCATCTTCTCGTTCACGCCCTCTTCCTCGACCAACTTGCCCACGAGCTTGCCGAACTTCTTGAGCGTGGCGCCGTTGTTGCCCAGGATCTTGCGGCCCAGCAGGTCCAGCGACTGGATCGTGTTGGTACCCTCGTAGATCATGTTGATGCGGTTGTCGCGCACGAACTGCTCCATGCCCCATTCCTTGATGAAGCCGTGGCCGCCGAAGACCTGCATGCAGGCGTTGGTGGAAATATGGCCGTTGTCGGTGATGAAGGCCTTCACGATGGGCGTGAGCAGCGCGACGAGTTCGTCGCTGTCCTTGCGCACCTTCTCGTCGGGGTGGCTGTGCGCCTTGTCCAGCAGCAGAGTGCAGTAGATCTGCAGCGCGCGGGCGCCTTCGGCGTACGCCTTGGCCGTCAGCAGCATCTTGCGCACGTCGGGGTGCACGATGATCGGATCGGCTTCCTTGTCCTTGGCCTTGGTGCCCGAGAGGCTGCGCATCTGGATGCGGTCCTTGGCGTAGGCCAGCGCGTTCTGGAAGGCCACTTCGGTCAGGCCCAGCGACTGGTTGCCCACGCCCAGGCGCGCGGCGTTCATCATCACGAACATGGCGGCCAGGCCCTTGTGCGGCTGGCCCACTAGCGTGCCGATGGCGCCGTCGATCGAGATCTGCGCCGTGGCGTTGCCGTGGATGCCCATCTTGTGCTCCAGGCCGGTGCAGTAGATCGGGTTGCGCTCGCCCAGCGAGCCGTCGGCGTTGACCTGGTACTTGGGCACCACGAACAGGCTGATGCCCTTGCTGCCCTTGGGCGCGTCCGGCAGGCGGCCCAGCACCAGATGCACGATGTTCTCGGTGAAATCGTGCTCACCCGCGCTGATGAAGATCTTGTTGCCGGTGAGCCGGTAGGTGCCCTCGGGCGCGCCGGCCACGGGTTCGGCCTTGGTGCGCAGCAGGCCCAGGTCGGTGCCGCAATGCGGCTCGGTCAGGCACATCGTGCCGGTCCATTCGCCGCTGGTGAGCTTGGGCAGGTAGAGCTTTTTCTGCTCTTCGGTGCCGTGCGCGTGCAGCGCCTCGTAGGCACCGTGCGACAGGCCCGGGTACATGGTCCAGGCCTGGTTCGCGCTGTTGAGCATCTCGTAGAGGCACTGGTTCAGCACGAACGGCAGGCCCTGGCCGCCGTATTCCGGCTCGCACGACAGCGCCGCCCAGCCGCCTTCCACGTACTGCGCATAGGCTTCCTTGAAGCCCTTGGGCGTGGTCACTTCGTGCGTGGCCTTGTCCAGCGTGCAGCCCTCCTCGTCACCGCCCATGTTGAGCGGGAAGGCGACGCCCGCGGCGAACTTGCCCGCCTCTTCGAGCACCGCGTTCACGGTGTCGGCATCCACTTCCGCATGGCGCGGAATCGCCTTGAATTCCTCCGTGACGCGGAAAACCTCGTGGAGGACGAATTGCATGTCGCGCAGGGGGGGCGTGTAGGTCGGCATGGGAGGGACTCCTTGTTCGGTGCGTTGGATGGTCGATGCGTAGGCGAAAAGAGGGAAAAGCCGAAAAACGTTCAGCCCGCCGGCCGGGCGGCATAGCGGGCGAGGATGTTGTCGAAGCCGGCGTTGGCGCGGTCGATGGAGCCGGGCGTGCGCAGGAAGCGCGCTTCGTAATGCAGCGCGAGGATGAGGCCGTGGATCTCGAACAGCATCTGCTCCGAATCCACGTCGGAGCGCACCTCGCCCAATTCCTTGCACTGGTCGATGGCGCGCTTCATGGCGGCATGCCACGTCAGGACCGAATTCGCGAGCGCATCGCGCACGGGGCCGGTGCGGTCGTCGAACTCCACCGCGCCGCTGATGTAGATGCAGCCCGAATCGATCTCGATCGAGGTGCGCTTCATCCAGTTGTCGAAGAGCGCGCGCAGCCGCGGCAGGCCCCGCTCCGCCGACATGGCAGGGTAGAACACTTCCTGCTCGAAGCGCGTGTGGTACTCGCGCACCACGGAGATCTGCAGCTCCTCGCGCGAACCGAAGTGGGCGAACACGCCCGACTTGCTCATGCCGGTCACGTCGGCCAGCGCGCCGATGGACAGGCCCTCCAGGCCGATGTGCGTGGCCAGCCCGAGCGCCGCATCCACGATGGCCGCCTTGGTCTGCTGGCCTTTCTGCAGCGCGCGGCCCTCCCGCGAGGCGGCGGGACGGGCGGGTTTGGGGGAAGACATGGGCAGGACGGGCACGGAAGGCACGAAATAAAACGAACGATCGTGCTATTTTGCAGCAAAAGCAGGGCGAGACGCCAGCCCCTGCCGGGCCGGGCGCAGGGTTTCAGGGTAAACACCGAGATGGGGCGCCGACATGCCGCACGGGCCGTGCACGCCCCCGCTTGCAAGGGCGCGCGGCGGAAGGCCCAGGGCGGCGCTGAACCGCCCCCCCACGCGCGGTGCGACGCAGGAACCTGTTCAGCGTTGCTTCAAAGCAGCAGCGCGAGCGTGGCGTCCAGGTGCTCGGTCGGCGGGCGGCGCAGGCCGCCGCGTGCATAGCGCTGCAGCCGGCCGCGCACCAGATCGCACAGCGCCGCGGCGCGCACCTGGGCATCGGCCATGGGCGTGGCCGAACCGGCCGCCTCGGCCGCGGGCCGCAGGCATTGGCGCAGCGTGGATTCGATGCGGTCGAAGAACTGGCCCATGCGCTGCTGCAGGCGCTCGTGCTCGAAGACGAGCGCATCGCCCACCATCACGCGCACCATGCCAGGGTTGCGCTCGCCGAACTGCAGCACCATGGCGACCACGCGGGCGGCCCGGTGCGCGCCGTCGGCGGGCGCGCCCTCCCCGGCCTCCGGAGCGTCGCGCTCCATGATCTGCGCCACCAGCGAGAACACCGACTGCTCGATGAAATCGATCAGTCCCTCGAACATCTGCGCCTTGCTCGCGAAATGCCGATAGAGCGCCGCCTCGCTGACCTCCAGCCGCGCCGCCAGCGCCGCGGTGGTGATGCGCTCGGCGCCCGGCTGCTCGAGCATCGAGGCCAGCGCCTGCAGGATCTGCGTGCGCCGCTCGCCGGGCTTGGGCCTGCGGCGCGCTGGTGGCGCGGCCGCAGCGTCGGCAGCTGCTGTGGCAGCGTCTTGAGGGGTCTGGGCGGACTCGGTCATGGCCATAAATGTATGCAAATGATTCTCGCACACTGCCCTGCTCCGGCCGCCATCGCCACGCCAGGCTCAGGACCGGCCTGACGGCAGCACCACGCCGGCCCGCAAACCCCGGCCTCCGGAGCCTGCCAGCAGGCGCAGCACGCGCCCGTGCCGGCGGGCGATTTCATCGGCGATGGCCAGCCCCAGGCCCGAACCCTCGCCCGCGGCGCCTGGAAGCCGGTAGAACCGCTGCAGCACCCGGGAGCGCTCCGATTCGGCGATACCCGGGCCGTCGTCCTCGACCTCCAGCAGGGCACACGGCCCCGAGCTTCCCATGAAGACCATCCCGCAGCGCAGCGTCACGCTGCCGCCCTCCGGCGTGTACTTGATCGCGTTGTCCACGAGGTTGGAAAGCAATTCGCGCAGCAACCAGCCATGGCCCGTCGCCTCGGCAGGCGCGGCCTCCAGGCCCAGGTCCAGCCCCCTGGCCGTCGCAGCGTCTAGGAAATCTTCCAAGATACTTTCGCAGAGCGCCTTCAGGTCCACCTGCTGCATCGGCTGGCCCTCCAGGCTGCCGGCATCGGCGCGCGACAGCGCCAGCAGCTGGTGCGCGAGCTTGGAGGTGCGGCGGGCCGCCCGGCGCAGCCCCTCTATCTCCTGCACGCCCAGAACGATGGAGCCGGGTGCGGTGCGCGCCGGTACGTCCGCCTCCGCAGAGCCCGGGCCCCGGTGCGGCGGCAGTGCCTCCGCCCCCGGAGCGCGGCGACCGGCCGCCCGCGCCGACAGCGCCCAGGCCTCCACCTGCGCCTGCAGGCCCGCGAGCGGGGTGCGCAGCTGGTGCGCGGCGTCCGCCACGAAGCGGCGCTGCCCCTCGGTCTGCTCGTTCACCAGGGCGAACAGGCGGTTGAGCGAATGCACCAGCGGCCGCACCTCGGCCGGTGACGTGTCCTCGGGAATCGGGCTCAGGTCGCGCGGGGAGCGCCGCTCGACGGCTTCCGCCAGGTCGACCAGCGGCTTGAACGCCTGCCGCACCGCCCAATGGATCGCCAGTCCCGCCGCCCCGATGAGCACGAGGTTGGGCAGCAGCACGCGCAGCAGCACCTGCTGGCCCCACTGCTGCCGGGGATCGGAGCCGTCGGCCAGCGCCACCACCAGTTCTCCCGCCCCCGTGCGCGTGCGCTGCACCGCGACACGGTAGACGACGCTGTCGTGCTCGGTGCTGTGGAACTCGGGATCGTGCGTGAGCGGCACGGCGCTGTACACCCAGTGGTCCCCCAGCAGGATGCGGCCCGACAGATCCTGCACGCTGTAGCCCGCATAACCCGCGTTCTGCCGCAAAAACTCCTCCACCGGCGGTGCGAGCAGCAGCAGCGGCGGCTCGCCCTCGCGCCGCGGCATGGCGACCACCGAATCGGCGAGCGCCGGCAGCAGGCGCACCAGCCGCTGGTCCTGCCGTCCCGCGGCCTCGTCGGCGGAGCGGTAGTCCAGCCAGGCGCCCATCAGCGCGAGCATGCACAGCGGCAGCACCAGGAAGAGCAGCAGCCGGTTGCGCAGGGCGGACGTCATGGCGAAGGAATCGGATCAGCCGGAGGGTGGATCGGTTTGGCGGGCGGGCTGCGAACGAGCCAGGGGCGAGCGCCGCGGGGCCCGGTCAGGCCCCCGGCACCGGAGCGCTCAGTTCGAGCCGGTAGCCGAAGCCCCGGATGGAACGCAGCGCCACGCCGCCGGGCTCCAGCTTGGCGCGCAGGCGCGACACGTACACCTCCACGGCATTGGTCGTGATCTCCTTGTCCCACCCGGTCAGCGCCTGCACCAGCTTGTCCTTGCTGGCCGGCTTGGGGGCGTGGATCAGCAGGTACTCGAGCACGGTCCATTCGCGCGGGCCCAGCTCGATCGTCTGCCGCACGTCCGGCCCGCCCGCCGCGTCCGGCGCGCGCAGGCTCGCGCGCCGCGCGGCGGTGTCCAGCTCCAGCGGGCCGAAACTCAGCACCGCGGTGGTGGCGGCCTGCGACCGGCGCAGCAGCGCACGCAGGCGCGCCAGCAATTCAGGAAGCTCGTACGGCTTCACCATGTAGTCGTCGGCCCCGAGGTCCAGCCCCTGCACCCGGTCGTGCAGCGCGTCGCGCGCGGTGAGGATCAGCACCGGCATCGACGGATGGGCCATGTCCGGCCGGCGCAGGCAGCGGGTCAGCTCCAGCCCGTCCATGCCCGGCAGGCCGATGTCGATGATGGCCGCGTCGAAGGTCTCGCTGCGCAGCACCTCCTCGGCCCGCTCGCCGCTGCCGACCCAGTCCACCGCATAGCCGGCATCGTTCAATCCGAGCTTGATGCCGCTCGCGAGCATCACGTCGTCCTCGACCAGCAGCAGCCGCATGCTCTCTCTGCCCTTCGCGCGCTGGCCGGCGGATCAGTGGCTGCGGATCATCGTTCCGTAGGCCTGCTCGGTCAGGATCTCCAGCAGCATCGCGTGCGGCACGCGCCCGTCCACGATGTGCACCGAGTTCACCCCGCTCTTGGCCGCGTCGATCGCGCCGGCCAGCTTGGGCAGCATGCCGCCGGAGATCGTTCCGTCGTTCACGAGCTCGTCGATCTCCCGCGCGGTCAGTTCGGTGATGAGCTCGCCCGCCTTGTTCAGCACGCCGGGAATGTTGGTGAGCATCATGAGCTTCTCGGCCTTGAGCACGGAGGCCAGCTTGCTCGCCACCACGTCGGCGTTGATGTTGTAGCTCTCGTTCTCCTCGCCGAAGCCCAGCGGGCTGATCACCGGGATGAACGCATCGTCCTGCAGCGCCTTCACCACGCTCGGGTCGATCGAGACGATGTCCCCCACCTGGCCGATGTCGTGCTCCTTGGCCGGATCGTCCTTGTCCGCCAGCTTGAGCTTGCGCGCCCGGATCAGGCCGCCGTCGCGCCCCGTCAGGCCCACGGCCTTGCCGCCGGCCTGGTTGATCAGGCCCACGATGTCCTGCTGCACCTCGCCGGCCAGCACCCATTCGACCACTTCCATCGTCTCGGCATCGGTCACCCGCATGCCCTGCACGAACTGGCCCTGCTTGCCGAGCCGCTTGAGCGCCGTCTCGATCTGCGGCCCGCCGCCGTGCACCACCACCGGGTTCATGCCCACCAGCTTCAGCAGGACCACGTCCTCGGCGAAGTCGGCCTGCAGCGCCGGGTCGGTCATGGCATTGCCGCCGTACTTGATGACGATGGTCTTGCCGTGGAACTTGCGGATGTAGGGCAGGGCCTGGGCCAGGATCTCGGCCTTGTCCCGGGGGGCGATGGATTGCAGATCGGTCATGGAGCGCTCGACGTGAAAAACAGGGGCACGGAATGGAGAGATGCGCATTGTGCCCGCTCCCCAGGCCACTTCGGCAGGCCGGCAGCGCGCCGCCGGCCCTGGCGCCCCTCAGGAGGCGTGCCGGGCGTTCAGTGCTTCAGCCAGAGCGGCACCTTGAACCGCACGATCGCCAGGTAGGCGGTCACGTAGGTGAGGCCGAACAGACCGCAGAACACCATCAGCACGGGTGTGTTGCTCCAGAACAGCACGGCTGGCACCACGGTCAGCATCGTGAAGCCCCAGAGATAGGGCGACGTGCGGTTGTTGCGCATCAGCACCCGCCGCGACTCGTCGTCGTGGAAGACGCCGCGCACGATGCGCCGGTAGATCAGCTGGTGGAAATGCAGCGCGTCGGCCACGCCCGGCGACACGCCCCGCGCGAGCTTCCGGTAGCTGGAGAACAGCGTCTCCCAGACCGGGTACATCAGCAGCAGCATCGGGAACCAGGGCGACACCTCCCGGTTGCGCTGCACCAGCGCGATGCTGCTGAGCGCGATCATCACGCCCCAGATGTAGGCGCCGCTGTCGCCCGCGAACAGCATGCCGCGCGGATAGTTCCACACCAGGAAACCCATGGTCGCCGCCGCGGTGCAGATCAGCAGCGAAGCCAGCGCGCGGTCGCCCACCTGCAGGCTCACGTGCGCCAGCGCCAGGCACACGATCAGCGCCACCATGCCGGCCAGGCCGTTGTAGCCGTCGATGATGTTGAACGCATGGGGCAGCCCCGCGACGGCCAGCACCACGATGCACATGCCCAGCCAGGGCATCTCGACCAGGTAGGCGTCCACCCATGGCAACCCGAGGCGCGGCACGTTCATGTTCAGCACCATGAGGGCGATGCCACCCGACAGCGCGGTGAGCATCAGCCGGAAGCGCACGGGCAGGCGCTGCGTCATGTCCTCGGCCATGCCGCCGAGTGCCGCCGGGATCAGGCAGGCCATCCACCAGCCCACCCAGTTGCCGAGGCGCAGCGAACCCGGATCGCCCCACAGCAGCGACTGCAGGGCCCCGAGCGCCCAGCTGGCCGCCATGCCCGCCAGCAGGGCGGCGCCCCCCAGCCGCGGCACGTCGCCCATGTGGAAGCGCTGCGGCATGGCCTCTCCGTAGTTCGCGGCATGCCCTCGCCCCCATCGGACGATGCAGGCGGCGCACAGGGCCGCCACCACGAAGCTCACCAGAGACAACCAGATCATGGGGCGCCGATCCTACGCGGTTCGGTCGTATCCGAACGCAACAAAGACCGTGCCCGGTGATACACGGGCGACATCCACAGCGTCAGGAGGCTGCGCATGTGCCAGACAAGGTGCGCCACGCGGCGCCGGCTCGCGCGCTGTCCGACATGCGCGACACGGACAGGCGCTTTGGACAGAGACCAGCCGCGCAGCCGCAACCGCAGGCAGATGTCCACATCTTCGCAATACATGAAATAGCGCTCGTCGAACCCCCCCAGCGCAGTCCACACCGGCGCCGGAAAGAGCAGGAAGGCGGCATTGACCCAGTCCGTGCGGTGCTCCGCATGGCGCAGGATCCGGCGGCGCCACAGAGCCCACGGCGTGGGCAGTTCCCGCTCGGCATCCTGCGGTACGCCGTGCCCGTCCACCTGCTCGGGGTAGGCGCAGCCGACGCCCCGCTCCGCCGCGGCGCGGCGCAGCGCCGGGAACGGATCCGTTTCGATGAATGCGATGTCGGGATTGATCACCGCAAAGAACGGTTCCGGAGCGCCTGCGAGCGCGCGGTTGTGGTTGGCGCCGAAGCCCAACGGCTGGGCGTTGCGCCGGATGTCCAGCACGAACGGCCAGCCGCCTTCGGGCTCGGGTGGAGAGGGCTCAGGGATGTTGAATGTCAGCACCACGCGGGTCACGCTGTCCTTGCACAGGCGTGCCATGCCATGGAGCATGGCGTGCAGAAGCGGGCCATGGCCGTGGCTGACGACGGATACCGCCAAGCCGTCCGCCGCGTGGGAGAAGGTTGTCATGAACCGCGTATTGTCGTCTTTCCTGGCTGACACCCCTGTAGGAGGATGCGCACGCGACTCCGCGGAAGCCGTGTGACCGGCCCGTCATAATCCGCGGATGACCCAAACCATCGAGGATCTGCACGTCTATCTCCGCAGCATACGGCCCGACGAGCGCACGTCCCTTTCCGTTCTCGCAGACCAGATCCGGGAGGGCGCCACCCTGCTCGACCTGGGCTGCGGCAGTGGCGCGCTGGGCCAGTACCTGGCCGAAACCCGCGGTGCCGTGAGCGACGGCGTGACCTGGAGCGAGGCCGAAGCGGCCCATGCTCGTCCGCATTACCGCCGCGTGGCGGTCGAGGATCTCGAAACCTGCGATCTCGTTACCCTTTTTACCGGCCAACGCTACGACTATATCGTGTGCGCTGACGTATTGGAGCACCTGCGCCGCCCGGAACAGATCCTGGACCAGTGCCGGCAGTTGCTCGCCCCCGAAGGAAGCCTGCTGATCTCGGTGCCGAACGCCGGTTACTGCGGCCTCGTGGCCGAGTTGCTGCAGGGGGAGTTCCGCTACCGCGAGGAAGGCCTGCTGGACCGCACCCACCTCCGGTTCTTCACCCGGCGATCGCTCGCCCGTTTCCTCGGCGAGCACCGCTGGGCGGTCGACGCCATCGATACCGTCCAGCGTGAGATCCCCGAGTCCGAATTCGAGGATGCGTTCGACCAGTTGCCGCCCGCCGTGGCCCGGCACCTGCTGACGGCGCCGGATGCGCTCGCCTACCAGTTCATCGGCCGCGCACGCCCCTCGGAAGAGGCGGTGGACAACGACCCGGGGCCGGAGACCGGTCCGGCCCGTGCGGCGTTCACCGCCCAGCTCTATTGCGGCACGGCGCAGGGATTCGCGGAAGACCGCAAGCTCACGGCCCGCGGCACGATCGGTGAACCGCACCAGACGATCCGCTTCCCACTGCCCTCTTCTGCCGGCCAGCCCCTCACCCGCCTGCGCTTCGACCCGGCGGACCGGCCCGGCTTCCTGCACCTGCATGCCATCACCCTCCGGACGCCGGACGGCAGCGCGGCATGGACCTGGCGGGCCGATGCGGCATCGCGCCCGCTGCTGGCGGACGTGCCGCAGCAGCAGATCGCCTGGAACGCCCAGGCCCTGCCCGCGGCGGCGTCGTCCAGCCTGCTGCTGCTCACGGGCGAGGATCCGTGGATGGAATTGCCCATCCCGCCGGAAGCCCTGGCCGCGGCCACGGGCGGCACCGAAGGGGCCCGTCTGGAAGTGGAAATGGGCTGGCCGATGTCGGCCGACTACCTCGCCCTCTCGGGGGCCGTGCGGCCGTTGCAGGACCGGGTCGCGCAACTGGGCGACGAGCACCACGCCACCCAGGTGCGGATGAATGCCGAGCTGGATGCCGCCCGTACTGCCTGGGCCGCGGAAAGGGAGGCGATGGAGGACTGGAACCGGACGCTGGAGCAGCAACGCACAGCCCTGCAGCAGGACCATGCCACCGTGCTGCGGCAACGCGACGAGCTGCAGCAGCAGTCGTCCCGATCGCTGCGCGACGTGACGCGGCTGCAGCACGAACTGGGCTGCATGCGCCGCGACTTCAACTCTCTGTCCGATCACCTGCGCACCATCGAGAACTCCACCGTGTTCCGAGCGACGCGCCCTATCGTCCACGCCAAGATGCGCATCGACCGCCTGCTGGGACGCGCCCCGCAACCCATCGCACAACCCGCCCACGTCCCGACGCCCGTGGTGCCGCCGCCGCACCCCGTCGACGTGATCGTTCCCGTGTACCGCGGGCTCGCCGACACGCAGCTCTGCGTCGAATCGGTGCTGGCCAGCGGCTGCCGCACGCCCTGGCGCCTCATCGTCATCAACGACTGCAGCCCCGAGCCGGAAGTCACGGCCTGGCTGCGGGAACGCGCCGCGGGCGACGACCGCATCCTGCTGCTGGAGAACGCCGAGAACCTGGGCTTCGTCGGCACGGTGAACCGCGGCATGGCGCTGAGCGAAAGCCACGACGTGCTGCTGCTCAACAGCGATACGGAAGTGGCCAACGACTGGCTCGACCGCATCCGCCAGGCGGCCTACGGCGACGCGAAGATCGCGTCCGTCACGCCGTTTTCCAACAACGCCACGATCTGCAGCTACCCGCTCTTCTGCAAGGACAACGATCTGCCGGCAGGCTACGACACCGCACGCCTGGATGCGCTGTGCGCCCGCACCAACCCCGGCGTGGTGGTCGACGTTCCGACGGGCGTGGGCTTTTGCATGTACATCCGCCGCGACTGCCTACGGCAGGTCGGCCTGTTCGACACCGAGCACTTCGGCAAGGGCTATGGCGAAGAGAACGACTTCTGCCAGCGCGCCCAGGCCGCCGGCTGGCGCAACCTGCACCTGCTCGACACGTTCGTGCTGCACACGGGCGGCGTGAGCTTCGGCGACAGCAAGAGCCCGCGCGAACTGGCCGCCATGGAAACGCTGCGCCGCCTGCACCCGAGCTACGACCGCGACGTGCATGCGTTCGTGCAGGCCGACCCGGCCCAGCCCTACCGCCTCGCGCTGGACGCCGCGCGCATCGCGGAAGCCGGCACGCGCGTGGTGCTCGCGGTGCTGCACGACCGCGCCGGCGGCACGGTGCGGCACGTGCGAGAACTCGCGGCCCACCTGGCCGGCCAGGCGCAGTTCCTGACGCTCGCGCCCGCGCACGGACGCAGCGTGCGGCTGCGCATGGCGGGCGAAGACGAGGGTTTCGCGCTGACATTCCGGTTGGACGACCAGTACGACGACCTCATCGAGACGCTGCGCCGCCTGGGGGTGTGCCACGTGCACTACCACCACCTGCTGGGCCACGGGCAGGAAGTCCGCAACCTGCCCCACCTGCTGGGCGTACCCTACGACTTCACCGCCCACGACTATTACAGCTACTGCACGCACATCACCCTGACGGGTACCGGTCACCGCTACGTCGGCGAGTCGGGCCCCGGCCAGTGCCAATGCTGCCCTCCGCAGTCGCAGGCCCCGACGGGCGTGACCGTCGCGGAATGGCGGCAGGCCAATGCCCGCCTGCTGAGCGGAGCCCGCCACGTGCTCGCGCCCAGCCGGGATGCCGCTCAGCGCATCGCCGCCTTCGCTCCCCTGGCCCGCGTCCACGCCGTGCCGCACACCGACATGCCGGACTCCGCGGATCTGCCGCTGCCCGCGCCTGCTCCGGTGCCCGCCGGCCGGCGCCTGAAGGTGGTGGTGATCGGCGCCTTGAGCACCATCAAGGGCGCCGACGTGCTCGAAGCCGTCGCCGCCGAGGCGGCGCGGCGCAATGCGATGGTCGACTTCCACCTCATCGGCTACGGCTACCGCAGCCTGCAGACGCAGCCGCGTGCGCGCCTCACGGTGCATGGCGAATACAGCGACAAGGATCTGCCCCAACTGCTGCAGTGGCTCGAACCCGACCTGGTGTGGTTCCCCGCCCAGTGGCCCGAGACCTACAGCTATACGCTGAGCGCCGCCCTGCTCGCCGGCCTGCCGGTGGCCGTGCCCGACATCGGCGCATTCCGCGAGCGCGTGGCTGGCAGGCCGTGGAGCTGGGTGCTGCCCTGGGATGCCACCGCGGCCGGGTGGCTCGCCTGGTTCGACCAGGTGCGCACCGCGCACTTCGCCACGGGCACGGCACCCGCGCTGGCGGAATCGCAGCCGGCGGCCCTGCCCGACGAGTTGCCGTCCGCCCCCTTCCGCTACGACGGCGACTACCTGGCAGACATTCCCGCGGCGGCGCCGGCGCAGCCCCTGTCCGCGCAGGAGCTGCAGCGCTACCTGCCGCAGGAGACGACCGCGGCCGCCGCGAAATCGGGACTTTTGTCGGCCGTGGTGTACCTGCGGTCCCTGCCGGTGCTGCGGGGCGTTGCGCGAAGGATCCCCTCCCACTGGCAGCGCCGCGTGAAGAACTGGCTGCAAGCCTGACGGCAGCGTCCGGGCAGCATCAGGAATGCTGCTGCCCGTCCGGCTGTCCGGTCGGCGCCGCGGCCCGGCTCAACGCCCCAGCAGCAGGAAAATCTCGTTGTTGAGCAGCCAGTCTTCCGGGTACTTGCCGTGCAGTGCCGCAGGAATCTCCATCTGCACGTTGCGGCGCTCCTGCCGCACCACGTGGAACCCGGCCTCGGCAGTCAATGCCACCAGCTCGTCGGCCGTCAGCCGGTTCAGCGCCCGGTACTCGTTGAAGACGAAGCGCTTGTACCCCTCAGGCCCGAAGTCGGCGAAGCCGAAGTCGGTTTCGGCGGCGTCGATCGGCCCCTCGTGCGTGCGCACGATCTCCCACAATTCCTCTTCGCTCACCAGCAGGTGGTGCCACGGCACCTCGTCGTAGCGGCGCAGGTGCGAGCCGTAGGGCGAATAGAAGAGCGGCTCGATCTGGATGAAGAAGAATCCGCCCGGCCGCAGGCAGGCGTGAAGGTCTTTCAGGATCGGCAGCAACTGGTCGCGCTGCACGTGCTCGAAGGTCGACCAGCTCATGATGCCATCCACCAGCGGCCGCTTGCCCGCCAGCGGCGTGCCCGGCGCGATGGTTTCGAACGTCAGCGCCGCGGGAATGCGCGACATGCCCAGCTGCTCGCGCGCGATGCGGGGCAGCTTGGCGTATTCCTGGCGGATGTCCACCCCGTGGATCGCGGTGGCACCGTGCCGCAGCACCAGCGAGAGATCGGTGATGCCGTCCCCGCAACCGAAATTCAGCAGCCGTGCCGTGGGCAGGTCGAGCACGCCGCCCACCCAGTGGTGGACCACGTCGGACGCATACTCGAAATGCGCGCGGAACCATTCGTCGGTGATGCGTTGGGCGTCCCAGGGGGCGATGCCCCACATACGCTCTTTCCATCCGTTCATCCAATTCATGGATTCATCACTTTCTTCTCCATCGGGTTGCCCCCACCATCAGCACGCGCGCGGAAAAAACGCGGCGCTTCCGCCCACAGATGCCACGCAGCAGGCTGCTTCCTGAGCAGTTCATCGAAATATGCAAAGATTTTGTCAGTCAGATCTTGTGGATCCTTGGATTCACCGAGCGGCGCAATACGGAGCGTCCTTTGCCCCGATTGCAAGTCGATACCCATATAGAAAACCGTTGTAGGAAGCGATCTGTCCACCGCCATCTGCGGCAGTACAGCAGGCACGCTGACAGGCTGACCAAGGACGGTGGTAGTCCGTGTAATGCTGACCTGGTCTTCCGGCACATCGATCACCACCACCACCTGCTCATCGCGCCGCAGTGCCTGACGCACGCCTTGCATGCCGCCCGGCACGAACACCACGGGACGGTCCAAAGCCATCTCCACCGAGCGCATGCGAGCACGCACATACCGTCCAAAAATCCAACGCCCGATAAAATCACGCCCGCCAGGAGCTGCCAGCACCATGTTGCCGCGCATCCCCGCGGCGGACGCATGACAGAGCGCCCACATTCCCGCGCCCCAGTGGAAAGTCAGCAGCAGTCCCGCCTTTCCAATCCCTTCCCACACCCCCTCCGCCTTCACATGGCGGCGCATCCAGGCCTGCGAGCGCGTTCGGAAAAGGTAGTGGTCCGCATGATCGAGCAAAGTCACCAGCCTGCGTTCCGCCAGCCAGTCGTCAGCGGAGCAGTTCACCCATCCCCGCAACTCGGCCTGGAACAGCGCCGCTTCGCAGGCGTCACGGTAGAGCCACCGCCATCGCGCCATGCGGCGGTACAGGCGAAAGCACCATCCCCATGGCATCACCGCAGCGAGTCCGGGCAGCAGCACCACTTCCAGTGCATCACGGCTTTCCCTTTTCCACCGCGACCATGCGCGCGTCCAGACTGAGGTCACCGTTTCATTCCCAGCGGTGAGGCAGACGCACAAGGCCTGGCATGGGCTTCGGGAATGAGAAATGGAACTGGAGGAACTGGAACCATTCGTCATACACCACGAGTCCGGTCTCGTCGAACAGGTAGACGCTGATGACGTAATCGCCCGTATGGAGCGGTAACTCGGGGAAGGTCAGTATCGACCGCCAGCAGCCATCTTCGAGGCGGACCGGCGCCGCTCCTTCTTCGTGGGTCCCCAATGACGTGATACCCACTCCCCGCGATTGCTCGATCATGAAACCGATGTTCGGACGCTCATCTCCACGCCCACGCACCACGATGGAAACCACCAGATCCTTGCTGTGCAAAGTGCCAGGCCGCTCTCCGCAGGGCTCGGTGAGGTTGTCGACATCCACTGAGACGATACAGGCGTCTCCCGCATTCACCGCGGTGACATGCTTCGCATCAGATGCTTCCGCGCCAGCGATGTCGCGCTGGATCGCCTCGATATGAGACGAGCCGCCTTCCATCTGCTGCGGCTGGTCCTCCCCCAGGGAGACACCTTCGCGCAGGCGGGTGTAGAACTCATAGGCCGCGAGCACGGGCTCGGTGGGACCGAACTGCTCCATGCGCCCGCCCTTGAGCCACATGGCCGCATCGCACAGATGGCGGATGTGGTAGGGGCTGTGCGAGCAGAACAGGATGGTGCACCCGCTGTTGCGAAACGCCATGATCCGCTCGATGCACTTCTTCTGGAAATGCTGGTCGCCCACGGCCAGCGCTTCGTCGATGATGAGCACGTCGGGCTGCACGGCCGTCACCAGCGCGAACGCGAGCCGCACGGCCATGCCCGAGGAATAGGTCTTCACCGGCCGGTCGAGCGCCTCGCCCAGCTCGCAGAAGGCGATGATCTCCGGCTCCAGCCGCGCCATCTCCTCGTGCGGGATGCCGATCAGGCTGCCACCGAAATACAGGTTGTCACGCCCGCTGAAATCCGGATGGAAACCCGCACCCAGTTCCAGGATGGCCGTGACCCGCCCCACGCGCTGAATGGTGCCTGTCGACGGCTGCAGCGTGCCGGCCAACAGCTTGAGCAGCGAGCTCTTGCCCGCGCCGTTGTCGCCGATCACGCCGATGCACTGGCCGCGCTGCAGCTCGAACGACACGTCGCGCAGCGCCCAGTGGCTGCGATGCGTGGCCCGCCCCGTGAGCAGCGCGCGCAGCCGTGACCGCGGGGAGGGATAGAGCTTGTACTCCTTGCTGACCCCCGCCACCTTCAGCACGGTCTCCACCGTGTTTGGAACATTGCCTGCGGGGAAACTCTTCCCTGCGCCGGCAGCCAGGGAACCCGTCGGTACTGCGTCGCTGCTCATAGCCAGTCCACCAGTTGGTCACGGCTGCGCGCCACGAGGACGTTCAGTGCCAGGGCCACGGCGCCCATCCAGGCCGCGATCGCGATCCAGGCAGCCACCGGCGGCCAGATGCCCTGCAGCAGTACATCCTGGTAGCCGATCACGAACGCCGTCATCGGGTTGAGCCACAGCACCCAGCGCCAGCCCTCGGGGAACATGGACAGCGGGAACAGGATCGGGGTGAGATAGATGCCGACCGACAGCAGAAAGCCGACGATCTGCACCGTGTCGCGCAATGCCGCGGCCAAAATGGCCAGCAGGTAGCCGAGCAGGATGCTGAGCAGCACCTGGGCGGCCAGCAGCGGCAGCAGGCTCAGCACCGGCAGGCGGAAGCCGTGCAGGGGCGTGTAGAGCAGCGCCACCAGCACGATGAGCGGCCCGTAGATGACGGAACTCGCCAGCACCGCGCGGGTGGTGAACAGCACCGGCGGCAGCGGATTCTTCTGCAGCATGCCACCGGCCTCGATGAGGCTGTTCATGCCGCGGGACACCGCATCGCAGAACGCCATCCACGGCAGCGCCCCGACGACGAGGAAGGTGCCCACCGCATGGGCGGCCGTACCGGTGCCGAGCCGCATCGAGAACACGACGTCGAACACCAGGTAATAGGCGGCCACCGTCAGGAGTGGCTGCAGGTAGGGCCAGAGGATCCCGACGGCCGTGCCGGCGTGGCGGGCGGCCACCTCGCGCAGGGTCAGCACCCATACCAGGGAGCGGGCGCCCCACACGGCGCGCCACTCGTTCTGCAAAGTCTGCATGAAGGAAAGAAAAACCATCAGGGGCGGGCACGCCCGCCATTCGGGGCGCGAGAGCGGCGAACCATCCCTCGCGCCTGCAAGCAACGCAGAGCTTACGCCTTAAGGCGCAATCTTGACCGCCTTGGGCATGTAGCCGGCGGCAAAAGCGTCGATGGCGTCCTTGTTGATCTGTGCTTCCTTCTGGAGCGCCTGCGCATCGTTGACCCGGGCCTCCTGCTGCGCATTGGCGCGCACTTCCTGGATCAGTTCGTTGCGCACTTCGTCGAAGCTGCGCGTACGCGCTGGCTGGCGGGCTTCCAATTGCAGGATGTGGTAGCCGAACTTGCTCTCCACGATGCCGCTGCGCTCGCCCGGCTTGGTCAATGCGAAGGCCGCCTTGTCGAATTCCGGCACCATCTTGCCCGCTTCGAAGGAGCCGAGGTCGCCACCCTTTGCAGCGCTGCCCTTGTCATCGGAACGCTCCTTGGCCAGTTGCGCAAAGTCCGCGCCGCCCTTGAGCTCCTGTTCGATCTTCTCGATCTTGGCACGAGCGTCGGCGTCGGAACCTGCGATCAGGATGTGCCGCACGTGAACCTGCTCAGGCATCTTGAAGCGCTCCGGCTTGGCCTTGTAAATACTGCGGGCAAGTCCTTCTGCCTTGAAATCCGACAAGGTGTGGTCTTTGTCGATCTTCGCCAGATAGGCATCCGACAGGACCTTGTCACGCGCCACGCGTAATGCGGCCACGACTTCAGGGTCCTTCTCGAGTCCGGCCACCTCGGCGCGCTGCGCCATGGCCCGGCGCGCATACAGGTTGGAAGCGATCTGCATCACCGTTTGCGGGCGGGACAGCACAGATTCACGCATCTCCGGCGGCATGCGCAGCGAATCGGCACGCATGTCGCTGGCGTCGATGGCGATCTTCGGGCCCTGGATCAGGATGGGCTCCTGTGCATGGGCGGAAACGAGCAGTGCGGACAACAGGGCACCGGCGCAAAGACGGGCAGAGGTACGTTTCATGTGTGAGTCAACCATGGATGAGAAATAAAAAAAGGCGGGGAGACCCCCGCCTTTTTTGGTTCACATTGCTGTGAAAAGTGCCGCAGCAGTAACGATGAATTACTGAGCAACGAAGCGCGTGAAGCGGTGGGGCCACGTGATACCGTAGGTACCGGACGTGCCAGCCGTAGCAGCGGAGTTCGACAGCTTGATGAACGACGAACCCAGGATCGGCAGACCCTTGTTGGCGTTCGACACGTCGACACGGCTCCAGCCGTTCTGGAACGAGCCAGCCGTCAGGTTCTGACGAGCCACCGAAGCGCCCAGCACGGAGTTGCCTGCGTCGGCGAAGCTCAGGACGCTGGTTTCGCCGCAGAAGGTGGTTTGCGTCAGCTGGTTCGGCGAGAACACGGCGCCGGTCGACACGGAACCTTCTTCACGATCGTAGAACGCTTGGCCCGTAGCCGTCACGCAGATGGCGCCACCCGTGGTAGGCACCGTGGTGTTGCCGGGGTTGAAACGCTCATCAGCCACACCGTTGCCGGATGCGGTCAGGTCGGAGAACAGACGGAAGTTCAGACGATCCACCGGGCTGGCGTTGGCGGCCACGTAGTTGGCAGCCACGTTGTAGCGACGGGTAGGCATGGAGAACACCCAGTCGGTCTTGGCCGAGATGGCCGAGTCGTTGGCGTACTGGTTGGCGATGCTGGTCACCGACAGCGCGTCCGTCAGCAGGCGGGCTTGCGTCAGGGGAGCCGTATCGACCGTAGCAGCCGTGACGTACGGGGTGGACATGTCGGGCAGATCGTAGTTCGCAGCAGCGATGATCGGCAGCGTCACGCCAGCCGTGTCGGTCGGAGCCGCGTTGGCAGCGTTGCGAACGAACGTCGTACGGAACAGCGGGTCGGCCGTGAACAGGTCAGGCGTGGGAGCAGCCGTGGCCAGTTGCGGGAAGTGCACGAAGTTACCGACAGCGCTGGCGCCGTTGGCTTCAGCACGGACGGCCGTTGCGCCACCCGAGAACGTCGTGGTTTGCGCCACGTTGATGATGTACCAGTCACCCACCAGGCCCGTGGAAGGCGTGTCGAAGCCAGCATTGGCGACCTCCGTGGGCGTCGTCAGGTTGACCGACGTTGCGTCCAGGGTAGCTTGCGTGCAAGGTGCGACGCCGTTCACGTGCTTGATGGCCGTGAACAGGGCGTTGGTGCCGCCGTTCGTCTTGGTCGGGGGAATGTCGGCCATGTTGAAGATTTCAACGTAACCTTCACGCGTGTTGTTGGCCTTGTCTGCAGCAGCGATGCCGGGGTTCAGACGGGCGGTCACGAACTTCTCGGCCTGACCCTTGGTCAGCTTGGGCAGCGTGCAGGTGTTGTCGGTCGTGGTCAGTTGTGCCACGCCGTCGGCGCCGGCCGTCACGGCAGCGGTCCAGACGTCGCCAGGCGACATGAACACTTGGAAGTCAAACACGTCGTCGGAGTTCAGAGCGCCGCGGAAACGCACCTTCACGGCCTTGCCGCGCGAGGTGTCGGTGTTCACCACGTGCAGAACGGTCATGTTGCCGTTTTGCGCGTTGAAGTAAGGCACCAGCAGAGCGTGACCCACACCGCCTTCGGCGAAGGACAGGTCCGTGGCGTTCGACACCGTCAGGTTGCCGGCGTTGCCAGCGGCAGCCCGAACCACATCCGCGGATGCAGCGCCGGCGAAGCCCAGGCCACCAATCATGGCAGCAATGCTCAGGGCCAGAACATTTTTCTTCATATCGAGAACTCCAGTTAAAAAGTTGGTAAGCGCAACTACCACGATTGATTACGCCGAAGAATAGTAGCACAGCGCATTCGCGGCCTGTACTGCGGAACCTCTGCCAATCCTTCGCCTGTTGATGAAATGCAACAGTGCCTGGACAGCAAGCCGTGTCAGGCCTACCCGGGCACGGATGGGCGAGCCCGACCATTCCTTGGGGTAGGGCTTGCGGACGCGGAAAGAGCCAGCGCTGCGCCGCATGCACGCAACGGGTCTGCACTCTCCAAACCTCTACAAACCTCGGGGCTGAACCATACCAAAAGAACCGTTCATTCCCAAGCAAAAAAACCTAAATTCACACACATTTGGCGATGGGCCGACGCAAGTATCGCGTTCGATCGCGAAAGACACCCTGGACAGTCCGTTCTGGCCGCTAGCTGCGGCCATACGACAACGCCCGGCGCTCATCGCGGCCGGGCGTTTCAGAGGAACCCTGGAAAAGGACGAAGCCTTCCAGCGCCGCCCTTCGATGTTCAGAGATCCTGGAACCTCCACCACTTACCGTCCTCCAGCACCCAGGTCTCGTCGAGGTAGGTATCGATGCTGTCGATCTTGACGCCGATGATCATCGGCTTGGCCGTCAGCTTGACCTTGGCTACGCACTTTTCAGCCTCGCACGCCACATTGGCTACTTCTGCGCTTGTCACAGAAGCCCCGTTCCCGAACTGCCGGGCGAACTGCTCCAGCGTGAAGGCCTTTCTATAAGAAGGAGGCGTCAAGGCGTAGGTCTTGTCGGATTGCCCTGCGATGCGGGCTTTCCAGTAGGCTTCGGACCGCTCCTTCACAACCCGCTCGGGCGTGGAAGGTCCCATTGACGCACAACCGGCGAGGGCCAGTACACCAGCTGCGAAGGCTGCCGCGAGTGCTTTCGAGGAAAGGGTTTTGAGATTCATAGAGGGCGAATGATAAACAGGTAGGTCACTGGGGAGGCAGGGGCTGGATGGTGACACCCGGACCCGGCGGCACGACGGTGCTTCGCCCCGATTGCTTCAGCTCGATGACCTGCAACCCCTTCAGGCGGTCGCGCAGTTCGTCGCTGACCTCTCGGATGTCGATGTCCGTGCGCACCACCTTCGGGGTGATCACCACCAGCAGCTCCGTGCGTCCACCCGTCTTGCCGTTGGTACTGAAGAGGTTGCCTACCAGCGGAAGTTCCTGCAACAGCGGGATTCCCGACTTCGACGTATTGTCGGTGTCGCGGATCAACCCCCCCAGCACGATCGCCTCACCCGAGCGAACCGCCACCTTGCTGGTGATCTGGCGCTGTTGGAAGACCGGTTGCAGGGAAACGTTGCCCGAGCTGTCCGCCACCGCATCGGTCACTGCCTGGTCGATCTGCATGGTCACCAGGTTGCCGGCATTCACGGAAGGCGTCACCGCCAAGCTCACGCCGGTATCCCGGTACTGGATCGTTTTGGTGGTGAAGTCTGGATTGTTGCTGTTGGTGGCGGTCGCCGTCTCGACCGGTTGCTGGTTGCCCACGCTCATCATGGCCGTGTGGTTGTCCAGCACCATCAGCGATGGGCTGGAGATGACTTTCAGCAACCGCTTGGTGGCCAGCGCATTCAGTACCACCCGAACGCTTCCCAGCGAGTTCGATAGCGCATAGGAAAAGCCCGCAGAGACAGGCGTGGGGATGGAGCTTCCGATCGGCGTGTTGACATTGCTGCCACTGGACCGCAGCTGTCCCGCGCCATTCAGCCCCGAAGGCCCACTGTTGTTGAAGGCCCACTGCAGTCCGTACTGGAGCGTATCGTCCAGTGTGACCTCCACGATGGAGGCCTCAATCAGCACCTGCGTCGGAGGCAGATCCAGCCGCTTCAGGGTGGCTTCGATCTTGCTGTATTCAGACTTCGTTCCCCAGATCAGCACGGAGTTGTTCAACTCGTCCGCCATTACGCGGATCGTGCCGATGCTGGCGCTGGTGGTGCCCTGTCCCTGGGTACCCCGGTTGCCCTGCGTGGAGGATCCGAACCCGCCGCGGCTGCCGAAACCGCCGGAGGAGCCGAAGCTGTTGCCGAAGCCCGAACCGCTGCCGAAGCCTGAACTGCCGAATCCCGAGGAGCCGAAACCCGACGAACCGAACCCGGACGAACCGAAACTGCCGCCGCCGAACGCATTGCCCTGCCCGAACGAGTTGGACGACACCCCACCCAGACCCGGCGCCACGCCGCTGTTCGCCACCGCCCCGCCGCTGCTCTGTCCGCCGAAGATGCCGCTCAGCACCCCGGCCAGGTGCTTGGCGTTGCCGTTTTGCACGTGGTAGATGAAGAGCTGCGGCTCCGAGCCGTTGTCGCTGGGCTGGTCGAGTTTCTCGATCCAGCGGCGTGCCTCTTCGAGGTAGGCGGCACGGGGGGTCACGACGAGGATGCTGTTGATCCGGTCGATGGGCATGATGCGCAGCGCGCCGAACAGGGGGTTGCCTTCGCCGAGCATGGCAGGGGCGGCGTTGGCCTGGTTCGCCCCGGCCGCCGCCGTCGCTGCGGCGGCGGCACCCGGAGGCACGCCTGCCTGCGCGCCCGGCGCGGCTGCGCCTCCCCCGCCGCTCACGATTCTCAGCGCCGCCTCGACTTCCTTCACGGAGGCATATTTGAGCGGAAAGACGCCCACCGACATGCCCTTGAGCAGGTCCACGTCGAAGGTGTTCACCAGGTCCATCCAGGCTTCCGCCTGCGTACGGGTACCGGACATCACCAGCAGGTTGCGCAGGTTGTCCACGCGGACGATCGCGTCGGGCGTCACCATGGGACGCAGGATGGCAGCCATCTCGGACGCACCGATGTACTGCAGCGGAAGGATCACGGCACCGTTGCCGGGCGGCAGGGGCTCGCCGCTGCGGAACTGGCGCAGCGTGCCGCCGATGGCGCGCAGGGCGTCGGGGCGGCCGACGTGGTAGGTGCCGCGCGCGTCGCGGATCATCGACAGGCCGTTGGCCTGGAGCGCGCTCTCCAGCAGGAACATGGCCTGGTCTGGAGGAATCGGGTTGCGCGTGGACAGCGTCACCGTGCCGTTCAAAGGTGGATGCAGCACGTAGTTCGCCTTGGCGATGTCGCCCAGCACCGTGCGGACCACCTCCGCGACCGGCGCCTCTTCGAAGCTGAAGGTCATGGCGGGGCCGGTGATCGGGGGGACGGCGGCCGGCGCGGCGATCACGCGGTCATCGCCGCGCAGGATGCGGGGCTGGCTGGTTCTTTCTTCGGCCGCGGCACTGGCTGCAGGCAGGGGCGCCGGTGCCGCGGCTGCCGTGCCCGTCCCGACGGCGGACGGGCCGCCCGCCGACTCGGTGATCACGTTGGTGGCGGGTGTGCCGCCGAACGTGGAGGTCTGTGCGCTCGCCAGCTGGCAGACGGCCATGGCGATGGAGGTCAGTGCGTATCGGTAGGAAATCATGACTACGTGCCCGGGAAAAGGGAAGGCGCGCCTGTGCGCTCTGAATTCAACGTGGGGGGCCACCAAAGGTGGCCCGGGGCGGGGATGGCCGCGGGGCAGCCGCGGCAGCCGCAGGCTGAGGCGCTGGCGACGGCACGCCCACCTGAGTGGGCGCGGGACGCGGGGCGCCGGAATAGACGGTGACCGCGGCGCGAGGCAACAGCAGCGTGCGCGTCTCGCCCCCGCGGGTGAAGGAGACGACGCGGTCCTGTATGGAACTGAGCACCCAGCCTTCGACGTTGTCGTTCATCCGCAGTCGCCGCTGCTTGCCGGCGATGAGCATGATGATGCCGCCCTGCCCTGCGCCTGCGTAGACGCCCGAGATCGTGGCCGAGGACAGGTTGTCCGGCGGCGGCGCACTGGCGGGCGGCGGGGGGGGCGGGGGCGGAGGACGGCGCGTCGTCGAGAAGACCGGACGGTCCAGCATGGCGACGAACCGCTGGGTATCGGCCGTGCCGACGGCGGGCAGCGCCGGCAGCAGGCCGTCGACGTCGGACCTGCGGGGCTCGGGAGGCTGCCAGTGGACGTTGCGCACGGTGCCGTCAGTGGCCATCCACATCCACAGCAGCACCAGCGCCAGGGCCACGTTCACGAGCAGAAGAATGTGCAGTGCATACCGCTTCATGACCGCTCCCGCAGAACGCTCAGACCGAAGGAGACGGAAAGGCGGGGAGCCCCCTTGAACTCCACGTTGCCGAAGGCCCCGGTCGCCTGGATGTCCAGGTCGTCGACGAGCAGCAGCGGCATCTGGCTGCCCAGCACGGCCAATGCGCTCTGCACCGCCAGCATGTCGCCCTCGGCCCGGACATTCAATGGGATGCGGTCGAACCCCTTGTCCTCCTTGGCGGGCAGCACCTGGCTGCTGCTGACCTGCAGCCCCGCGGCACCGAGGATGTCGCGGACCTTCTGCTGCGCGGCGTTTCCGGTCTGGCTGGCGTCCTGGCCTGCGGGGTAGATGTACTGGGACCGGGCCTCGCCGGCCCGCGCAAGGGCGGCCGCGATGTCCGCCTTCTGGGCTTCGAGGCCCAGCAGGCGGGCATAGCGCGGCTCCAGTTCCGCGAGCCGGGCTTCCGCATTCATGTGGCGCTGGGCGACGTACCAGCCCGCCAGGGCGAGAGGCACCAGGGCCGCGAGCAGGGTGGCGGCGAGTATCAGCTGCTCGCGTGGAGACATGCGTTTCATGGGTTATCGCGCTCCGGATGCGGAGGCCGGGGCACCGCCGGACGGCGCCGCAGCAGGGCGGGTGGGCGTTCCGCCGAACGTGGCGCCCCCGCCGAACGTGGCCTTGGGCGGCGAGGCCGGCCCCGCCGGGACGGCCGTGGCCGGTCCGGGCGCGGCAGGTGCCGCGGGCACGACCGCAGCATTGCCGGCAGCGGGCGCGGAAGCGATGGGAGCAGCCGCGGGAGCGGAAGCCGCTGCGGCTGCCGCGGCGGCGATGGGTGCGCTCACCGGCGCACCATACACGTGGGGATCCAGCATGAACTCGATGGAGAAGGATTCCTTGCCCGTATTGCCCATGCGCGTCGCAGCGGAAGGCGCACGGACTTCCTTGAAGCCCGCTTCGTTGCCCAGCAGTTGCATGAGGGCGGACGCATTGTTCGTCATGCCCGCGATCGTGACCTTCGCGCCCTGCAGCCGGAAGCTCTGCAGGTACGTATCGTCCGGCAGCAGTTGGGTAAGGCGGTCCAGCACCTTGAGCGGCTCGATGCGGTTCGACACCAGTTCGGAGAGCTGCGTGAGCTTGTCCGCCGACTGCATGAGCAATTCACGCTGGCGCACGACGGGCGCCGTACGCTGCGCCGCCTCGCCGTAAGCTTGCGCAGCCTCGAGCGCGCGTGCGCGCAACTGCAGGCTGGGGGTGACCGCCAGGGCGGCGAGCAGCACCACGATGAGGCCCATCAGTGCGTATCCCGTGCGTCGCCAGCGCATCGCGTGGGCCTTGCGGAGCCCTTCGCCGTACCCTTCCAGGACGATGGGCAGGCCGCCGGCCGTGCGCACCCAGACCTCCGGCTCCAAGCCCGCCAGGGCATCGGCGCGCGTCGCCAGATACTGCGCGATCTGCCGGCGCGACGACAGCACCAGGTCCACCCGTGCACTGCCGTTGCCCTGCCAGTACGCGCGATGCCCCCAGGCCAGGTCGTCCGCCGCGAAGGGGCTCACCGACCGCGCCTCGAGCGCCGACGCATTTGCCACATCGGCGGCGCCCATCGGCGGAAGCGCCAGGGAACGCCGAAGGACGAGGTCCTCGGGCAGTTCCACCGCAGCGAATGGGGGCGGCGCCTTGCCGGCGACTGCGCCTTCACGCTCGTGCCCCAGCCAAAGGGTCTCCCGGCCATCGGGATGCAGCAGCCGCACCGGAGCGGCCGGGGTCAGCCACGCCAGGGCGGGCCAGTCGTGCATGCGCAGCCAGGGCTGGCGGATTTCACGCCAGAGCATGCGCAGGTCGACGCCCAGGAAACGGGCTTCGGAAGAAAGAGAGGGCATCGCTTTTCAGGGATTGCGGGCCACCGGCTCCACGCTGGATCCGGTTCGGAAGGAATACCACGGCGCTCCGTCGCGCGAGCGCGCGGCCAGGTCGACGCTGCGCGATACGCGCAGCCAGGTGCCGTCCGCCATGGGAACACGCGCCTCCACACGGAGCCGCCGGACTGAAGAGCTGTCGAGAAAGGCCGTATCGAGCGCGGACATGTCCACGCCAGGCTCGCCTGCATCGCGCTTGCCGGCAATGGTCGCCGCCGCGGCGATGTTCCCGCCCGCCAGCACGGCCAGCACCTCGACGGGCGCAGCCAGGGGATTCACCAGCCCGCGCCCCCGCAAGTCGGCAGTAACGAGGGGGAAAAGTCTAGCATAGAGGTCGTAACCGATCCCCGGCACCCGGAGCAGGTCCTCTTCGGCCTCGAAGCGCTCGGGCATTCCCGAAGGGCCCCGCTGCGCGCGGACCTCCACGGTGGCCTGGGCGAGAGCGTCCGCGGCGCCGGGGGGTACGCCTCCCGCGACCGTGTACAGCTTCGCGAGCAACGGCACCGGGGCACTGTTGATGTCGATGAGGCCGTTCAGGGGCATGGCCCGGACCTGCATGGCCACGCCCTGGTACTGGATCTCGGACTGCAGCATGCGGTTGACGGGCGTGTTGTTGGCGACGATGGACTGCAGTGCCAGCTGGATGGCGGCATCGCCCAGGGCCTGCGCCTGGACGTTCTGCCGGGCGAGCGCCATCATGCGCGCCTCTTCGCGGATGGTGCGGGTAACTCCGGTAACGATGATGGCGAGGGACGCCACGATCCAGAGGACGGCGATCAGGACCATGCCCCGCGCGGAACCGCCGGGACGGCGATGCCAAGGAATCGTCTTCATTGGCTGCCTCCGAAAACCGCGCCGCCCATGGACTGGTCGCTGCTCGGCAGGGTCCGCATCGGCACGACGATGTCGGGCCACACATCCGTGGCGGTGCGGATCTGGAAGGCAACCCGTTGGGGCAAGCGGTCGGTCAGGGTCCACGGCGCCCCCCACTGCGGAGGCTCGGGAGCGGCATCTTCGAAGCGGATTTCGAAGCCCGTGACCGCGGGGACGAGCACATAGCTCTCCGCCCTGCCCCAGTCCGGCATGCTGCCCTCCTGGGTGAAGGGCAGGTACCGCAGCACCAGCGCCTGTCCGCCCGGCGCATCTTCCAGACCCAGGTGGAAGAAGAAGCGGCCGCCCGCACCGTAGCGGGCCGGCATCACGCCGACCCACACCATGTCCTGCGGACGCCCCGCGAAGAAATACGGGCTCTCGTCGACCGCGATGACGCCGAGCCGCTTGCGCAGGGAAACACGGCCCAGCACCGAGCGCAGGAAGTTGTCGGCCACGCGCAACTCGTCCACCTTGCGCAGGCGGGCATCCACGCGCTCTTCCGTCTGCGCGGTGGTGCGCAGTGCCGAGCCCATGGCGAGCATGACCAGCGACAGCAGCGAGATCACGACCAGCAGCTCCACCAGGGTGAAGCCTGCCGCCGCGGGACGGTGAACGGGAACGCGCATTGCCATCAGCGGACCAGTTCCGGCATCTTGCGCTGGGGACGCAGGGTGTTGAGTTCGAAGCTGCGGGTACGCGCTCCGTCCGACCAGGTGATCAGGATGTTCACTTCGTGCAGGAACGGAACGTTCGGCCCCTTCACATCGGTGGCGAACGGCACGCTGGCGACCCGCCACTGGTAGCCGGCGGACTCTCCGGCCTGGTTCCAGCCCTGTTCGGGCACGGTGTCGCGCAGGGACAGAAGGGACTGGGCGAGAACCACGGCGCGCTGGTAGCGGTCCACGTCGGCCACGCTGCGGGCGGAGCCCCCCATGGCGCGGTAGAGCATGCCCAGGGACAGCGCCATGATGGCGAACGCCACCAGGAGTTCCAGCAGGGTGAGCCCCCGCTGGCCACGTGGCCTGCGCGGGCTCATCGGGTCAGCGCCTCTTGCGTGACCCGGCCGGAGAGCCAGTCCACCCGCAGCCGCGTGCCCACGCCGGGAGCGCGCAGGATTTCGATGCTGCCGCCCGTGGCGCCGCCACTGGGCAGGAAGCGAATGGAGGCGCGGCTCTGCGGGTCCATTTCCGTACTCGCGACGATGGCGCGCAGTTCCAGGGGCTGCGGCAGCGGCTTCATGGCCGCACCCACGCCGTAGGCGCGGTTGCGCAGATCCACGGAGAAGCGCACCTCGCGCCCTTCGGCCATCGCCGTGAAACGTGCGGCGCGCATCTGGCTGGAGATCGTGCGGACGGCGTCGCGGTAAGCCGCGGCTTCGCGCAGGCGCTCGAAGGCGATGGGCGCGAGGCCCACCACGAGTGCCATGATGGCGAAGACGACCAGCAGTTCAACCAGCGTGAAGCCGCGCTCGCGCCGCATGGCAGAACCGCAGGAGGCCGGAGGTATCAGGGCTTGTTGCGGATGTCCGCGGCCTCGCCCTCGCCGCCCGGGGCGCCGTCGGAGCCCAGCGACAGGATCTCGATGCCGCCATTGGGACCGGGGCTGGTGTAGCGGTAGGGATGGCCCCAGGGGTCCGAGGGCACGCCGCCCTTGAGGTAGGGGCCGGCCCAGCCGTTCACGGAACCGGGACGCTTGACCAGCGCCTCCAGGCCTTCCTCCGTGGTGGGATAGCGGCCCACGTCGAGCTTGAAGAGTTCGAGGGACTTGTCCAGATCGGCGATCTGCACGCCGGCCGTCTTGGCCTTGGCGCCGCCGAGCTGGCCCAGCACGCGCGGACCGACCAGGCCGGCCAGCAGCGTCAGGATGGCCAGCACGACCAGCAGTTCGATCAGCGTGAAACCGCGGGAGGATTTGCGTTGCATGGACGTGCCGCGATCGCGGCGGGCAGGAAGGTGCGCCATGGAAGAGGGTTCCTCGGACAAACGAAAATTATACGGCGAGGTCATTGATGGACAGGATCCCGAGAAGGATGGAGACGATGATGGCGGCGATCAGGATGCCCAGCACGAGGATGAGCACGGGCTCGACCAGCGTGAGCAGGCGTTTGATACCGGTTTCCACCTCTCGGTTCAATATGTTGGACAGCTCCAGCATCATTTGGCCGATGCGCCCCGTTTCCTCCCCCACCCGGATCAGGTTGACGGCGATGGGCTCGAAGATCCCGGTGGCCGTGATGGCCTGGACCACCTTGCCGCCCTCCTTCACGATGGGCGCCACCTTGGAGAGCGCCTGCTGGAGCACGGAGTTGTTCACCGTCTCGGTGGCGATGTGCAGAGCGGTGAGCATCGGCACCCCGTTGCCGAGCAGCGTGCCCAGGGAGCGGGAGAACAGCGTCAGCTGGTACTTGAGGGCGAGCGGCCCCATGAGCGGCATCTTCAGCAGGCGCGACTGCCACCAGAGGCGCCCGGCCGGGGAGCGGGCCCAGCGGCGCACGAGCAGCCCCAGCCCGAGCGCCACGATGCCGATGAAGAGGCCATAGCGCGTGAAGGCGTGGCCCAGACCCATCACCAGTTGCGTGGGCAGGGGGAGCGCGTCGCCCATGTCGGTGAACAGCTTCTCGAACTGCGGCACGACGAAGCCGAGCATGGCGATCAGCGACAGCACGGCCACGCCCAGCAGGATCGCCGGGTAGATGGTGGCGGAGATGACGCTGTCGCGCAGGGCGCGCTGGCGCTCCATGTGGGCGACGAGGCGTTCGAGCACGGCTGACATCTGGCCGCTCGCCTCGCCGGAGCGGATCATGTTGATGTAGAAGTCGCCGAACAGGTCGCGGTGCTGGGAGAGCGCACGGCTGAGGGGCGTGCCGCCCTTCACGGCGTCGAGCACGCCCTGCAGCAGCGTGGCCATGCTGGGCTTGTGGCTCATGTCGATGAGCACCCGCAGCGCGTTGTCGAGCGCCAGGCCGGCGCGCAGCATGATGGAGAGCTCGGACGTGAGCGCGAGCACGTCCGCCTGCTTGACGGGGCCCTTGCTGCCGCGTCCGCGCGGTGCCGGCACCACCCCGGCGGCAGCGGCCGCGGCGCCTTTGCCCGCGCTGCGCGCAGGGGCCGCGGCGACCGGAGGCGCTCCCGCGGCATCGCTGATGCCCAGGGGCGTAAGGCCCTGCTCGCGCAGTTGCTTGAGCACCTGCGCCTCGCTCGGCGCGGTCTGCCGGCCCTCGACGACCTTGCCGGATGCGGCGACGGCGCGCCAGGCGTAATCAGGCATCGCCCTGGTCCTGGGTCACGCGGCCGAGTTCGTCCAGCGAGGTCACGCCGGCCGCGACCTTGCGCAGGCCGTCCTCGTAGAGGTTGAGCATGCCGCCCTGCGCCGCGAGCGCATTGAGGGCGTTGGCGTCCTTGCCGTCGATGATCGCGCGGCGCATCGGCTCGTCGAGCACGAAGAGTTCGTGGATACCCGTGCGCCCGCGGTAGCCGGAACCGCGGCAGTGCTCGCAGCCGACGGCGCGGTAGATCGCCTGGCCGAAGCTGCTGAACCGCCCCAGGCCGGTGCTGCGCCGCACCTCGTCGCCGGGCTCGTAGGGCTCCTTGCAGTGGCCGCAGAGCGCGCGCACCAGCCGCTGGGCCAGCACGCCGTTGACGGACGAGGTGATCAGGTAGCCCTCGACGCCCATGTCCTTCATCCGGATCACGGCGCCCGCGGCGGTGTTGGTGTGCAGCGTGGAGAGCACCAGGTGGCCCGTGAGGGCGGACTGCACGGCGATCTGAGCGGTCTCGCCGTCCCGCATTTCGCCGATCATGATGATGTCCGGATCCTGCCGCAGGATGGAGCGCAGCGCGTTGGCGAAGGTCAGGTTGATCTGCGGATGCACCTGGATCTGGTTGATGCCTTCCAGCTGGTATTCCACCGGGTCTTCCACGGTGATGATCTTGTTGGACTCCGCATCGATCTTGGACAGCGCCGCATACAGCGTGGTCGTCTTGCCGGAACCCGTGGGCCCGGTGACCAGCAGGATGCCGTGCGGCTTGGCGAGCAGCATGTTGAAGCGCTCGAGCGTGTCCTTCTCGAAGCCCATGGTCTCCAGCTGCAGGCGCACGCTCGCGCGGTCCAGTACCCGCATCACGACGCTCTCGCCGTGCACGGTGGGCACGGTGGAGACCCGCAGGTCGAGTTCACGGCCCTTGACGCGCGTCTTGATGCGCCCGTCCTGCGGCAGCCGCCGCTCGGCGATGTCGAGGTGGGCGAGCAGCTTGACGCGCGAATTGACCGCGGCGCTCAGGCGCGGCGGCACCAGTTCGCCCAACTGGATGACGCCGTCCACGCGGTAGCGCACGTGCAGGCCGTCGTCGAAGGGCTCCAGGTGGATGTCCGAGGCGCGCAGGTCGATCACGCGGCCGATGATGGCGTTCACCAGGCGGATGACGGGCGCCTCGCTGGCGAGGTCCTTCAGGTGCTCGACGAAATCGCCGCCGTCGGCGCCATCCCCGAAACCGTCGTCGCCGTCCGCCTCATCGCCGCCCTGCTCCTGGGGTTCGGCCAGGGCTTTTTCGATGTCGCTTTCGAGCGCGAGGTGCGGCACGATGGCCAGGCCGGTCGCCAGGTGCAGCGCCTTGACGACGAAGGCGTCCTGGGGCACGGCCATCGCCACGCGCAGCCGGCCGTCGTCGACCGACAGCGGATAGACGTGGTTGGCCTGCAGGAACTCCGGCAGCAGCCCCTCCACTTCGGGAAGGAGGCTCGGAAAGTCGGCGGCGGCAACGAGCGGGATGTCCAGCTGGCGTGCCAGCGCCTGGATCACGTCCGATTCGGACACGAGCCCCAGCCGCACCAGCACCCGGCCCAGCAGACCGCCCATTTCCTGCTGCGCCGACAGCGCGCGCTCCAGGTCGCGCGCGCTGAGCTTGCCCGACTGCACCAGCAGTTCGCCGATCAGCGGGCGCTGCACGGCGACCTCGTCGGCGGTCGGTTCGGTACGTTCGGGAAGGGTGGTGGTCGTCATGGAGGTGCTGGAAGGCCCTGCTCGCGGGCAGGCGGGCAAGGCCGGCTCCCGGGGGCATGAAGGCGCCAAGTGTAGCCGGCCGGTTGGCGGCCCGGCGGCCCCGGCATTCGGTGTAGCAGCGGGTGGGAGGCGGAGGCCGAAAGCGGGCGCTCGGGCTCAGGCGAACACTTCGGCCTCGCGCAGCGCTGCACCCTGCCTGTCCTTCGCGGACAGGCTGGGCTCGCCGCCGAGACGCCAGTCGATGGCGAGGTCGGGATCGTTCCAGGCGATGCAGCGCTCGTGCTCGGGCGCGTAGTAGTCGGTGGTCTTGTAGAGGAAGTCGGCGCTCTCGCTGAGCACGACGAAGCCGTGGCCGAAGCCCGGGGGCACCCATAGCTGGCGCTGGTTGTCCTCGCTCAGTTCCTCGCCCACCCACTGGCCGAAGGTGGGAGAGCTGCGGCGCAGGTCCACCGCGACGTCGAAGACGGTGCCTCGCACGACGCGCACGAGTTTGCCCTGCGGCTGGCGGATCTGGTAATGCAGGCCGCGCAGCACGCCGCGCGCGCTGCGGCTGTGGTTGTCCTGCACGAACGCGTGGCGGCTGCCGGTGGCTTCCTCGAAGGCGCGCTGGTTGAAGCTCTCGAAGAAGAAGCCGCGGGCGTCGCCGAAGACCTTGGGTTCGATGAGGACGACGTCGGGGATGCGGGTGGGGATGGCGTTCATGGTGCGGTGGGTCGCGAGGTGGGCAGACGGCGTGGCTCAGCCGCCCAGCAGTCGGAGCAGGTAGGCGCCGTAGCCGCTCTTGGCCAGCGGCGTGGCGAGGCGCCTCAGCTGCTCGTCGTCGATGAGCCCGTGCCGCCAGGCGATCTCTTCCGGGCAGGCGATCTTGAGCCCCTGGCGGTGCTCCAGCGTGGCGATGAACTGACCGGCTTCGAGCAGGCTTTCATGGGTGCCGGTATCGAGCCAGGCGTAGCCGCGCCCCATGATCTCGACGTGCAGCGCGTCGCGCTCGAGGTAGGCGCGGTTGAGGTCGGTGATCTCCAGTTCGCCGCGCGCGGAGGGCTTCAGGCCCGCGGCACGCTCGACCACGTGCCGGTCGTAGAAATACAGGCCCGTGACGGCATAGCTGGATTTGGGCGCCTTGGGCTTTTCCTCGATGGACAGCACCTTGCCGCGCTGGTCGAACTCGGCCACGCCGTAGCGCTCGGGATCGTGCACGTGGTAGGCGAAGACGCTCGCACCCTCCTCGCGCGCCATGGCGCTGCGCAGCAGGTCCTCGAAATCGTGGCCGTGGAAGATGTTGTCGCCCAGCACCAGTGCGCTCGGGCTGCCGTCCAGGAACTTCTCGCCGATGAGGAAGGCCTGCGCCAGGCCGTCGGGACTGGGCTGCACGGCGTAACTCAGGCGGATGCCCCACTGGCTGCCGTCGCCCAGCAGCTGCTCGAAGCGCGGCGTGTCCTGCGGGGTGCTGATGACGAGGATGTCGCGGATGCCGGCGAGCATCAGGGTGCTCAGCGGGTAGTAGATCATCGGCTTGTCGTACACCGGCAGCAATTGCTTGCTGATGGCGAGCGTGGCCGGGTGCAGGCGCGTGCCCGAACCTCCGGCGAGGATGATGCCCTTGCGTGCGGTCATGGTGCTGTGCGGATGAATGAACGTCTCAGAGGATTTCCGCGAGCATGCGGGCGATGCCGGCCTGCCAGTGCGGCATTACGAGGCCGAAGGTGTCCTGGAACCGGCGGGTGTCGAGCCGGGAGTTGTGCGGCCGCACGGCGGGCGTGGGGAAGGCGCTGGTCGGCACCGCCGCCACATCGCGCGCGGTGATCTTCAGTTCGGGCCGGATGCGTTGCGCCTGCTCGATCACGTAGCGGGCATAGGCGTGCCAGTTCGTTTCGCCGGCAGCCACGAGGTGGTAGAGGCCGGCGTCTTCGGGCCGCTGCTGCAGCTGGCGGATCGCATGTGCGGTGGCGTCCGCCAGCAGGTCGGCACCCGTCGGGGCGCCCCACTGGTCGTCGATCACGGTCAGGCGATCGCGTTCCTGCGCGAGGCGCAGCATGGTCTTGGCGAAATTGCCGCCGCGCGCGGCGTACACCCAGCTGGTGCGCAGGATGAGGTGGCGGGCGCCGCTCGCCTGGATGCGCTGCTCGCCTTCGAGCTTGGTGCGGCCGTAGACCGACAGGGGTGCCGGCACATCGGCTTCGGCCCAGGGGCGCGTGCCGCTGCCGTCGAACACGTAATCGGTGCTGTAGTGCACCAGCAGGCCCCCCAGGCGGGCGGCCTCTTCGGCCAGCAGGCCCGGCGTGGTGGCGTTGAGGGTGCGGGCGAGTTCCGGTTCGCTCTCGGCCTTGTCCACCGCGGTGTGGGCGGCGGCATTCACGATGACGTCGGGCCGCAGCGCGCGCACGGTCTCCGCGACGGATTCGGGCCGGGAGAAGTCCCCGCAGTGTTCCGTGCTGTCGAAATCCAGGGCCGTGACCGCGCCCAGCACGGAGAGGCTGCGCTGCAGTTCCCAGCCGACCTGCCCGCCCTTGCCGAAGAGAAGGATGTTCATGCGGCGGTGGCCTCCGCGGCGGGCGTGCGGTACTGGCGGTCGATCCAGTCGCGGTAGGCACCACTGGTCACCCCATCGACCCAGTCGCCGTGGGCGAGGTACCACTCCACCGTCTTGCGGATGCCGGTCTCGAAGGTTTCCGCGGGTTTCCAGCCGAGTTCGCGCTCGATCTTGCGCGCGTCGATCGCATAGCGGCGGTCGTGGCCCGGGCGGTCCTGCACGTAGGCGATCTGGGCGGCGTACCGCTGGCCGTCCGCGCGCGGGCGCATCTCGTCCAGCAGGGCGCAGATGGTCTGCACGATCTCGATGTTGGGCTTCTCGTTCCAGCCGCCCACGTTGTAGGTCTCGCCGGGCCGGCCGGCCTCCAGCACGCGCCGGATCGCGCTGCAGTGGTCGCGCACGTAGAGCCAGTCGCGGATCTGCATGCCGTCGCCGTAGACGGGCAGCGGTTTGCCGGCCAGCGCGTTCACGATCATCAGGGGGATGAGCTTCTCGGGGAAGTGGAACGGCCCGTAGTTGTTGCTGCAGTTGGTGGTGAGCACCGGCAGGCCGTACGTGTGGTGCCAGGCGCGCACGAGGTGGTCGCTCGCGGCCTTGCTGGCGGAATACGGGCTGTTGGGTTCGAACGCATGGGTTTCGGCGAAGGCCGGATCCTGGGCGCCGAGCGTTCCGTAGACCTCGTCGGTGGAGACGTGCAGGAAGCGGAATCCGGCGCGCTCGCCCTCGGGCAGCGACTGCCAGTGCTGCCGCACGGCCTCGAGCAGGCGGAAGGTGCCCACCACGTTGGTCTGGATGAAATCTTCGGGTCCGTGGATGGAGCGGTCCACGTGCGATTCGGCCGCGAAGTTCACGACGGCACGGGGACGGTGCTCCGCCAGCAGGCGCTCGACGAGGACCCGGTCGCCGATGTCGCCCTGCACGAAGACGTGGCGCGCATCGCCCTGCAGGGACGCGAGATTCTGCAGGTTGCCCGCGTAGGTGAGCTTGTCGAGGTTGATGACGGGCTCGTCGCAGCCAACCAGCCAGTCGAGGACGAAGTTGGCGCCGATGAAGCCCGCGCCGCCGGTGACCAGAATCATGGGATCGATTTCGAAAAGACGCCTTGCGGCGAAGCGCGGGATTATCCCATCGGGCCACCGGCCTTCGTCACCAAGCGTAAGGCCGAGCCGGGGCCAGCGAGGCGTCACGCTGCAAATGCCCTTTCTCGGGCCGCGTTGCCCACCGCGCGAAGACCCCGCATGGTGCACTGCAAAAAGCCGCCGCGGCGGCGGCAGGTTAGAGTGGACCGTCGGAGTGGGGAACCCGCAGCGACCGGAGCCATGGCAAGCAGGCATCCCGGAGCGATAACAAACGATCCCGCCCACGAGACAAGGGAGGCAGAGATGGCAAAGAAGGCGCCGCGCCGCACAGCCGAGCGCATCCTGGAGACGACGCTGGAGCTGTTCAACCGCTTCGGCGAGCCCAATGTGTCGACCACGGCCATCTCGGCAGAGCTGCGCATCAGCCCCGGCAACCTCTACTACCACTATCCCGCCAAGGACGAGCTCGTCACCGCGCTCTACGCACGCTACGAGGCCGAGATGTCCGGGCTGCTGGACGCGGCCGTGGACGTGCGCGACGTGGACGACGCATGGGCGCTGCTGCATTCGGTGCTGGGATGCATCTGGCACCACCGGTTCCTCTACCGCGACCTGAACGACCTGCTGTCGCGCAACCGGCATGTGGAGACGCATTTCGGCCCGCTGCTGGCCCGCAAATCCCGGGCCGTGCGCACGATGCTGGGCGGCATGGAGCGCTCGGGCGCGTTGCGCATCCCCGCGGGCGACCTTCCCACGGTGGCCGAGCATTGCATGATGGCGGTGACGTACTGGCTGAGCTTCGAGTACGTGCGCGACCCGCGGCATGCCCTGGAGCCCGGCAACGCCCAGGCCGCGCTGCAGCGCGGCGTGCAGCAGGTGCTGGGCCTGCTGCATCCCTACCTGTCCGGCGACCAGCGCGCCCAGCTGCAGGTGCTGGGCGAACACCACGCCCCGGCCGACACCGCATGACCATCCACGCTGCATGAACACCGACGCCGCATGAAAAATACGCACGCCATGGACTCCTGGACGCCTTTTCCCTACGCTCGCGACTACGCCTTCACGGCCGGCGACGTGGCGCGCCGCTGGGAGCGCCTGCACCAGGGCGATGCGGAGCCCTTGCCCCAGGACTCCGCCGTGCTGGAGGCCTGGGCCCTGTTCCACAGCGGCCGTTTCGAAGAGGCGGCGTGCGCCGGCATCGCGGCCGGCGGTGCGGGCGTCACGGCGGCGAACAAGGCGACGATCGTCTACGCGACCTATCTGGAGCCGAGCGAGGCCCGGCGGCTGGAGTTCTTCCGCCAGGCGGCCGAGCGCGCCCGCGGGCAGGCGGCCGCCGAACCGGACAATCCGAACGCGTGGTTCTGGCATGCCTATGCGCTCGGGCGCTACGCCCAGGGCATCAGCGTGGCCCGGGCGCTCGCGCAGGGTCTCACGGGCCAGATACGTGCAGGGCTGGACCGCACCATCGCCCTGAGCCCACGGCATGCCGATGCGCGCCTGGCGCTGGCGGTGTTCCATGCCGAGGTGATCGACAAGGTGGGGGAGATGGTGGGCAGCATCACCCACGGCGCGCGCCGCGAGGACAGCCTGCGGCTCTTCGACGAATCGTTCGCGTTGCATCCGCATTCCGTGATCGGCCGCATCGAGCATGCCAACGCGCTGCTCATGCTGGGCGGCGCCACGCATGCCGCGCGCGCCACCGAACTCTACGAAGAGGCCGCGCGGGCCGACGCGGCGGATGCGGCGGAGCACCTGGCCGTGGAGCTGGCGCGCATGGAACTCGACGCAGGCTAGGCCACCACGCGACGTCGGCGGGCCGCGGCCGGTCTTTCAGCGGCCGCCGAAGCGTTCCTCGGCGATGGCGAGCAGGCCTTCGAAGATCAGGTTCTCGATGAGGTCGAACGGGCGCGTCATGCTGGGCGCCATCTTCCAGCCCGCGCCGCCGGTCATCATGCAGGCGGGCTCTTCGCCGCAGTGCTGGGCCACGTGCTGCACCATGCGTTCGACGGCGCCGGCGATGGCATAGGTGCCGCCGCTCGTGAGCGCGTCGCTGGTGTTGGTGGGAAAGGGCGTGACTTCGCCGGTGGGCACGTGCAGCCCCGCCGTGCCCGATTCCAGCGCACGCAGCATGATGCCGTGCCCGGGCAGGATCAGGCCGCCCAAAAAGCGCCCTTCGGCATCGATGGCTTCCACCGTCACCGCCGTGCCGACCATCACCACCACCAGCGGGCGCGCGGCGCCCTGCCGCAGCAGCCGGTGGCGCGCACCGATCATCGCCACCCAGCGGTCGGAGCCCAGGCGTGTCGGGTGGTCGTAGCCGTTGACGAGGCCGGCCTCGCGGGTGGAAGGCACGACCCAGTGGGCCGGCACGTCCCACCACTCCATCTGCTCCATCACGCGCCGCCGCACGGCATCGCCCGCCACCACGCAGCCCAGCATGTGCGTGGGCGCCGGCAGGCCGGCCCAGGCACTGTCCGCGAGGCGCTCGATGTGGTCGAGGAATTCGGCGCCATGGGCCAGGACGGCGGCGCCTGGCTTGGGAGCGTCGTACATCGCCCACTTGAGGCGCGTATTGCCGACGTCGATGGCCAGAAAAGTCATGCGACGGATTATCACGAGTTTTACAGCGCCGCCCGTGCCCGCCGGACGCCGTGGAGACAGGGCATGCCATGGCATACCGGCGGTGCGGCGTTCGGGCCGCCGTCCGACATGGCAGGCGCGGGCGCAAGCGCTACAGTGGTTCGCGCCGGCCCTGGCCGGTCGTTTTCCACACCACAACAAGGAGCCATCACATGGGACTTTTCAGCTTCGTGAAGGAAGCCGGGGAAAAACTGTTCGGGGGCAAGGACGCGCACGCCGCGCCCGCACCGGCGCCCGCCGCCGCCGCTGCAGCGCCTGCCGCACCGAGCCAGGACCAGCTCAACGCCACCGCCGGCAAGGCGATCGAGACGTACATCGCGTCGCAGAACCTCGGCGTGAGCAACGTCAAGGTGGCCTTCGCCGGCCCCGAGGGCAAGGTGACCGTGCAGGGCGAGGCGCCGTCCCAGGCCGCCAAGGAGAAGGTCACGCTGTGCTGCGGCAACGTTTCGGGCGTGACGAGCGTGGACAACCAGATGACCGTGCAGAACGCCGAGCCCGAGGCGCAGTACCACGACGTGGTGCGCGGCGACACGCTCTCGGCCATTGCCAAGAAGTACTACGGCGACGCCAACAAGTACCCGCGCATCTTCGAGGCCAACCAGCCCATGCTCACGCACCCGGACAAGATCTATCCGGGGCAGAAGCTGCGCATTCCGCCGCTGTGAACGCGGCCCACAGGGCCTGACGGGAAGGCGGGCATGCCCCGCCCGCCCTCCCCCCTCGCTTCCCGGCGCGCCCGGTGCAGCGCGCAGCCGGGGACCAGGGGGCTGCGAGCCTTTCTTCAGCCCTGCCGCCAGGGCAGCCCACGGAACCGCCAGCCGCCCGTGCGGTTGCGGTGCCCGTCGGCGTCCGCATCGCCCTCGAAGCCTTCGAGGATGTTGTAGGCCGTGAGGCCCAGCTCCGTGGCGCGCCGTGCCGCCGCCACCGAGCGCACCCCGCTGCGGCACAGCAGCACGGCCTGCCCGCCCTCGGGCACGGCGGCGCGCAGGGCGTCGTCGAATTCCGGGTTCAAGGCCATGCCCGGGTAGGTCTTCCACGGAATGGCGACGGCGCCGGGCACGAAACCCACCCAGTCGCGCTCGGCATCGGTGCGCACGTCCACGAGCACGGCGCGGCCGCCCTGCACCCATTCCCAGGCGAGCTGCGGTGACACGTCGCCGGCATAGCCCTCGGCAGGGATGGCACCGGAAGAAGTGGGGGAAGAAGTCGAAGCAGTCATGGCGTGCATTCTGTGCCAGTCCAGCAGACCGGTCGAGGCCCTTCCTGTTCCCGGAGGTTCACCACCGGGGGGCCGGTTCGTCGCGCAGGCGGTCGCGCAGCGCGGCATAGTCCGGCACGACGGTGGCCACCGTGTCCCAGAAGCGCGGGCTGTGGTCCATGTGGCGCAGGTGCGAGAGTTCGTGCGCGACCACGTAGTCGATGACGGCCGGCCGGTAGTGCAGCAGGCGCCAGTTGAGGCGGATGGAGCCGTCGGCGCGGGCGCTGCCCCAGCGCGTCTGGGCGCTCGACAGCCGCAGCGTGCGCCACTGCACGCCCAGCAGGGGCGCGAAATGGTCCAGCCGGGCCGTGAAATGCCGGCGCGCGTCGCGCATGAGCCACGCCTGCACGGCATCCCGCACCTGCGTGGGGGTGGCGGCACGGGGCAGGCCGACGTGCAGGCGGCGCTCGCCGTCCGGCCCCGGCACCAGCGCCCCGCCCTGCCCGCGGAAGCCGTGCGCCGGGTCCAGCACCACGGTGAGCGGCTCGCCCAGGTAGGGCAGCACGGCGCCGTCGCTCCAGTCGATCCGCGCGTCTTCCTGCCGGCGCTGGCGCTCGCGCGCTTCTCCGAGCTTGCGCAGGATCCACGCGGATTTCTCGCGCACGGCGGCATCCACGTTCGCCATCGACACCCAGCCGGGTGCGCGCACCGCCAGTCCGTCGGGGCCGACGGTGAAGCCGATGGTGCGGCGCCGTGATCGCTGCAGCGCATAGGCGACGAGCGCATCGCCCAGCACCACCTCGCGGTTCGCGGCGGGATGGCGGAATTCCACGGGTGCCGGGCGTGCATCCGACGGCGACGGTGGCGAAGCCTGGCCAGGCGCTGCAACGCGCACGCGGGGCACCACGGGAACAGGTCCACCTTGCGGTGTCGCCGCCGATGGATCGAAAGACACCCGGGGCCCTGCAGGCTCCGGTGGCGTGCCGCCGAAGAAGTCCAGCGCGAGCTGCACCAGCCGCTGCATCACGGCTCCGTGCCGGGGGATCCGTAGGCTTCGGGATCGAGGCGGCGCATCTCGGACTCGATCCAGGCCTCGACCTCGGCCATGAGGTCGTCGGGCGTGCGCCCGGCGGAAGGAATCACGCGGCCGATGGAGACGTCCACCGTGCCGGGCCGCTTGACGAAGGCCTTGCGCGGCCAGACCTTGGCGGAGGTGACGGCCACCGGCACCACGGGCACGCCGGCCTCGATGGCGAGCCGCGCGCCGCCGCTCTTGTAGTCGCCCTTGCCGCCGCGGGCCGTGCGCGTGCCCTCCGGGAACATGATCACCCAGGTGCCCCGGGCCAGGAGTTCCCGGCCCTGCTGCAGCACCTTGACGAAGGCGCGCGCCCGCTGGCTGCGGTCGATGTGGATCATGTCCAGGCTGCCGATGGACCAGCCGAAGAACGGGATCTGCAGCAGTTCCTTCTTGAACACGTAGGCCAGGGGGCGCGGCATGATCGCCGGCATCAGGAAGGTTTCGTAGGTGGACTGGTGCTTGACCAGCAGCACCACGCCCTGACCCGCGTCCTGCGGCAGGTGCTCCATGCCGGTGATCCGGGTGCGGATGCCCAGGAGCAGGCGGGCCGCGTCGGTGCTGAGCTTGAGCCAGGCGCGCGCGATGCGGTAGCGCACGCGCGTGGGCGCGCCGAACAGCCGGGCCACGAGGATGGCGAGGGTGTAGGGCACCACGGTGACGGCCATCCAGAGCAGGTGGAGGACGGAGCGGATGAAAGCCATGCGGAGGTGGGAAGGAGAATGTCGGGACTGTCTGCCGGCGCGTGTCCGCGAGGGCTGCAGCGGGAGAGGGAAGCGGGTCTGGGCGGCGGGTCAGTCCGTGGCGGACGGCGGTTTCGCCGCCGCGGCCAGGATGTGGTCCGCGAAGGCTGCGAGGCCCGCATGGTGCAGGGTGCCCGGCGGCCAGGCGGCGGACGCGCCGCCATCCGGGCCGGGCGCGCCCACGGCGTGCAGGCGCGCGCCGATGGCCGCGCCTGCACGCAGGTGCTCGGGGCAGTTGCCCACCACGACCACGTCGCTGCCTTCCACGCCGTAGCGTTCGCGGATCTGCTCCATCAGCCCCGGTGCGGGCTTGCGGCAGGCGCAACCCTCGTCGGGAGCGTGCGGGCAGTAGAAGACGGCCTCGATGCGCCCACCCGCGGCGGCGAGCAGCCGGTGCATGCGTGCGTGGATGGCATTCAGCGCCAGCACGTCGAACAGGCCGCGCCCCAGGCCCGGCTGGTTGGTGGCCACGGCCAGGTGCCAGCCCGCGTGGCTGAGGCGCGCCACGGCCTCCAGGGCGCCCGGCACGGGCACCCATTCGTCGGGTGTGGAGATGAAGCCCTCGCCGGGGGCGTTGAGCGTGCCGTCGCGGTCGAGGATGGCGAGTTTCATGCGCGCGATTATGGAAGATGCGGCGCCGCGCCACCGGGGCCGGCGGGCGCCGCGGGGCTCCAGCCGGTAGCGTACAGGCCGCCGAAGCGGCCCCGCGCCCACTGCAGGCGCAGTACCTGGCCGGGTTGCCATGCCGCGGCGGCGTCGGAAGGCAGCGTGGCCTGGCGCAGCGGCTCCGGACCGGCGCCCTGCCCGTTGTCTGCGGCGTTCTGGTCCGCATCGCTGCCACGGCCGGTCTCCCAGCGCAACACCACCTGGGTGCCGCCGGGCCCGCGCAGGCTGGCGGGCTGGGGCCGCGTACCGGCGACGGTCACGCGGGCCTCGGGCAGCGGCTGCAGCAGGCGGGCGTCCCAGTGGCGCAGGGCGAGCGCCATGGCACCACCGGCGCAGGCCAGCACCCACAGCCCCAGGGCGATGCGGCGTGCGGCCGGGCGGCCCCAGCGGCGCGCCGCGCGGCGCAGCAGCCAGCCGGCGACCGCGAGGGCCGCCGCACCGGCGCCCAGCCCGGCAAGGCCTGTGACCGGATCACGTGTGCCGTCGAACGGTGCGAGCGCCCACACGGCCGGCCCGGGCCAGCGGTCGGCGTGCCACTCCAGCAGCCAGCGCAGGCCCACGACCGCCGCGGGCGGCGCGAACAGCCACCACGCGGTGCGGGTGGCGCCGTCCGGGGCGGCGGTGGGCGGCATGGTCAGGTTCCGTGGGCGCCGGCGCCAGGCGTGGGGACGCTGGCGCCGGCTCAGGCGACGGCCAGGCGCGAGAGGTCGGCCACGCGGTTCATCGCCACGTGCAGGCTCTGCAGCAGGCCCTGGCGGTTGAGGCGCAGGTCCAGTTCCTCGGCATTGACCATCACGTCGTCGAAGAACGCATCGACGGGCGCGCGCAGCACCGCCAGCGTCTGCAGGCTGCCCGTGTAATCGCCCCGGGCGTACAGCGCATCGGCCTCGGGCACGAAGCGCTGCAGGGCGGCGTACAGGTCCTTCTCGGCCTGCTCGCGCAGCAGTTCGGGATTGACGTGCGCATCCACGTCGCCGGCCTTCTTGAGGATGTTGGTGATGCGCTTGTTGGCCGCGGCGAGCGCCGGGGCCTCGGGCAGCGCGGCGAACGCGCGCACGGCGGCGAGCTGCTTCGCGACCAGGGCCAGGCGCTGCGGGCGCAGGGCGAGCACGGCGTCCACCTCCTGGGCGCTGTAGCCCTGCTCGCGCAGGCTGCCGGCCAGGCGGTCGTAGATGAAGTCGGCCAGCGGCGCGGTGGCGTCCTGGATCTTGTCGCCGAAGGCGGGCAGCGCGCTGTGCAGCAGGGTTTCCAGATCGAGCGGAAGCTCCTTCTCGACCAGCATGCGGATGACGCCCAGCGCGTGGCGGCGCAGCGCGAACGGATCGCGGTCGCCCGTGGGCAGGTTGCCGATGCCGAACATGCCCACCAGGGTTTCGAGCTTGTCGGCCAGCGCCACCACCACGCCCACGTCGCCGCGCGGCAGCGTGTCGCCCGCGAAGCGCGGCTTGTAGTGGTCTTCGATGGCATCGGCCACGGCCGCGGGCAGGCCGTCGGCCTGGGCGTAGTAGCGGCCCATGGTGCCCTGCAGTTCGGGGAATTCGCCCACCATGTCGGTGACGAGGTCGGCCTTGGCGAGTTGCGCCGCCTGGTCGGCCTGGCGGGCCAGTTCCACGTCGCCGATCTGCTGCGCGATGGCGCGGGCAATGGCGCGCACGCGGTCCACGCGTTCGCCCTGGGTGCCCAGCTGGTTGTGGTAGACCACCTTGGCGAGCGAGGCCACGCGCGATTCGAGCGTCTTCTTGCGGTCCTGGTCGAAGAAGAACTTGGCGTCGGCCAGGCGCGGGCGCACCACGCGCTCGTTGCCGCCGACCACGGCGCTGGCATCATCGGGGCGGATGTTGCTCACCACCAGGAAGCGGTGCGTGAGCCGGCCTTCGGCATCGAGCAGCGGGAAGTATTTCTGGTTGGCCTTCATCGTGAGGATGAGGCACTCCTGCGGCACGCCGAGGAATTCCTTCTCGAACTCGCAGACGAGCACGTTCGGGCGCTCGACCAGGGCCGTCACCTCGTCGAGCAGCGCGTCGTCCTGGATGGGGCGCACGCCGCCGCCCACCTGCCCGGCGGCGGCCTGCAACTGGCGGACGATCTCGGCGCGGCGCTCGGCGAAGCCGGCGATCACGGCGCCCTCTTCGGCCAGTTGCTGCGCGTAGGTGTCGGCGCTGCGCAGCACCACCGGGTCCACGGCCGCCTCGAAGCGGTGGCCGTGGGTGGCGTTGCCGGCCGTGAGGCCCAGCACCGAGACGGACAGCAACACCTCGGTGCCGTGCAGCGCCACGAGGCCGTGCGCGGGGCGCACGAAGCTCACGCTGGTCCAGCCCGGCTGCTCGCAGCCCGATTCGAGCTGGTAGCGCATCACCTTGGGGATGGGCAGCCTGGCGACGGATTCCTGCAGCGCCTTCTGCAGCCCTTCGGACAGCGTGGCGCCGCGCGCGGTGCTGTCGAGGAACAGCGCCTCGGCCTTGCCGTCGGGTGCGCGGCGCAGGCCGGGCACGGCGGAGGCATCGGCGCCCAGGGCGGCGAGCTTCTTGAGCAGCGCGGGCGTGGCGTTGCCGGAGGCGTCCAGGCCCACCGTGACGGGCATGAGCTTCTGCGAGACGGCCTTGTCGGCCGCCTGCGGCGCGACCTCGGTGATGTGGGCGGCCAGGCGCCGGGGCGAAGCATAGGCCGTCAGGCGCGAGGCGGCGGAGGCGAGGCCCTGGGCCTGCAACTGCGCCAGCAGCACCTGGGCGAAGGCGTCGCCGAGCTTCTGCAGGGCCTTCGGGGGCAGCTCTTCGACGAACAGTTCGACGAGAAGATTCGGATGGGTCATGGTGGTGTGTCTCTCGGTCCGCAAGGCCCGCCGCTTCAGGCGGCTTCCTTCTTCTGCTGCTGTTGCTGGCCGGCCTTGGCGATGTCGGCCAGCACTTCGTCGGCCCAGGCGCGGGGCGCCATCGGGAAGCCCAGGCGGGCGCGGCTGTCGAGGTAGCTCTTGGCCACGGCACGCGCCAGGTTGCGGATGCGGCCGATGTAGGCGGCCCGTTCGGTCACGGAGATCGCGCCGCGCGCATCCAGCAGGTTGAAGCTGTGCGCGGCCTTGAGCACCTGCTCGTAGGCGGGCAGCGCCAGTTGCTGCTCCATGAGGTACTGGGCCTGCTTTTCGTGCGCCGCGAAGGCGGTGAACAGGAAGTCGGCGTCGGAGTGCTCGAAGTTGTAGGTGGACTGCTCCACCTCGTTCTGGTGGTAGACGTCGCCGTACTTGAGCGTGTCGGTCCAGGCGAGGTTGTAGACGTTGTCCACGCCCTGCAGGTACATGGCCAGGCGCTCCAGGCCGTAGGTGATCTCGCCCGTGGCGGGCTTGCAGTCGATGCCGCCCACCTGCTGGAAGTAGGTGAACTGCGTCACCTCCATGCCGTTGAGCCAGACCTCCCACCCCAGGCCCCAGGCGCCGAGCGTGGAATTTTCCCAGTCGTCTTCCACGAAGCGGATGTCGTTCTTCTTCAGGTCGAAGCCGAGGGCCTCCAGCGAGCCGAGGTACAGCTCCAGGATGTTGGCCGGCGCGGGCTTCAGGACCACCTGGTACTGGTAGTAGTGCTGCAGGCGGTTGGGGTTCTCGCCGTAGCGGCCGTCCTTGGGGCGGCGGCTGGGCTGCACGTAGGCGGCCTTCCAGGGCTCCGGGCCCAGGGCGCGCAGGAAGGTGGCGGTGTGCGAGGTGCCCGCGCCCACTTCCATGTCGTAGGGCTGCAGGAGCGCGCAGCCCTGGGCGTCCCAGTACGACTGCAGCTTCAGGATGATTTGCTGGAAGGTCAACATGCGTGTGTGTCCTGGCGGCCGGGCGGCAGGCAGCAGGCGAGCCGCCATCCCGGGCGCGGTCTGGAAGGTGGCCGCGCAGCGCGCGGAACCGGGGATTCTACGGGGCCGCGCGGAAGAGCCCGGCGCACGGCGGGCACGGACGGCCACGGCGCCCTGCGCCGCAGGCCCCGGGGCGGGTGGACCGTTGCGTGCCGGCCGGCGCTCAGCCGGCCTTGGGCGCCGGGGCGGGGCCCTGCGCCGGCAGCCCGTTTACCGGCCGTCCCAGCGCTGCAGCACCAGGCTGGCGTTGGTGCCGCCGAAGCCGAAGCTGTTGGACAGCACCGTGCGCAGCGGCGCGTCGCGCGTGGTGGTCACGAGCGGCAGGTCGCCCAAGGCGGTGTCGGGCGTCTCGACGTTGATCGAGCCCGCGATGAAGCCGTCCTGCAGCATGTAGAGGCAGTAGATCGCCTCCTGCACGCCGGTGGCGCCCTGCGAGTGGCCGGTCAGCGACTTGGTGCTGGAGAACGGCGGCACCGCATCGCCGAACACCTCGCGCAGCGCGCGCAGTTCGGGCAGGTCGCCCACGGGGGTCGAGGTGCCGTGGGTGTTCACGTAATCGATCGGGCCGCCGCCGGCCTCCGCGATGGCCTGCCGCATGCAGGCGATGGCCCCGTCGCCCGAGGGCGCGACCATGTCCTCGCCATCCGACGACAGGCCGAAGCCGACGATCTCGGCCAGGATGGTGGCGCCGCGGGCCTGCGCATGCTCGAGGCTCTCGAGCACCAGCGCGCCGCCGCCGCCGGCGATCACGAAGCCGTCGCGGTCGGCGTCGTAGGGGCGCGAGGCCTTCTCGGGCGTGTCGTTGAACTTGGACGACATGGCGCCCATGCCGTCGAACAGCATGGCCAGGCCCCACGACAGCTCTTCGCCGCCGCCCGCGAACATCACGTCCTGCAGGCCGAAGGCGATCTGTTGCGCCGCCATGCCGACGCAGTGGGCGGAGGTGCTGCAAGCCGACGTGATGGAGAAGTTGATGCCCTTGATGGCGAAGGCCGTGGACAGGTTGGCCGACACGGTCGAGCCCATGCAGCGCGTGACCTGGTAGGGTCCGACGCGCCGGATGCCCTTGGAGCGCAGCGTGTCCGCCGCCTCGATCTGGTTGGCCGGCGAGCCGCCGCCCGATCCCATGATGAGGCCGGTGCGCGGGTTCGAGATCTGCTCGGGCGCGAGGCCCGACTGCGCGATGGCGTCCTTCAGCGAGACGTAGGCATACGCGGCCGCGTCGCCCATGAAACGGCGCTGCTTGCGGTCGATGACCGCGTCCAGGTCGATCCGGGGGGCGCCCGCCACCTGGCTGCGCAGGCCGAGTTCGGCGAACTCGGGCATGGCGCGGATGCCGGAGGTGCCCTCGCGCAGCGAGGCGATCACGGTCTGCCGGTCATTGCCGATGCACGAGACGATGCCCGCTCCCGTGATGACGACGCGCTTCTTCGTGGTCATGCCGATGCTCCCGCTGCGGGTGCGCCGTCCTTCCCGCCGTCTTCACGCTTGAACAGGCCCACGCGCAGGTCGGAGGCCACGTAGATCTCCTGGCCGTCGGCCAGCAGGCGGGCGTCGCCGATGGCCATGACCAGCTTGCGCTTGATGACGCGCTTGATGTCGATTTCGTAGGTGACGAGCTTGACGTCCGGGCCCACCTCGCCGGTGAACTTGACTTCGCCCGCGCCCAGCGCCCGGCCCCGGCCCGGCAGTTGCAGCCAGGTCAGGTAGAAGCCGATGAGCTGCCACATGGCGTCCAGCCCCAGGCAGCCCGGCATCACCGGGTCGCCCTGGAAGTGGCAGTCGAAGAACCAGAGGTCGGGACGCACGTCCAGCTCGGCGCGAATCTTTCCCAGCCCGTGCGCGCCGCCGTCGGCGTCGATGTGCGTGATGCGGTCGAACATCAGCATGGGCGGCAGCGGGAGTCGTCCGCTGTCGGGGGTGAACAGCCTGCCTTCGCCCGAGGCGATCAGTTGTTCATAGGAAAAGGATTCAGCCATTGTCAGTCGTGCTCCAGGTCGGCGCGCGGCGCCGCGTTTCGTGTGCGCGCACCCCGGCATCGCCGGCGGTCGCGAACGCGCATTATCCAGTCTGCGGGCCGCAAGTCTCCGGCAAGGGGGCGACAGACCCCACGGCGCCCTGCGGTGGCGGCTTGACGCCGCGCAAAGAAAAGGGCCGCACGGGGCGGCCCTGGTCGGTCGGCGTCCCGGTGCGGAGCGCCGGGAAACGGCACGGGCAGCAGCCCGGCCGCGATCAATATTGCCAGAAGATGCGCTGCAGGTCCTTGCTGGTCTGCGGCTTCGTCAGGGCCACGGCCGCCAGGATGCGGGCCTTCTGGGGGTTCAGGTCATGCGCCGCCACCCAGTCGTACTTGTCGTCGGGCTGCTCGGCATTGCGCAGCACTAGGCCGTCGGCCACGCGCGACGAGCGCACGATCTGCACGCCCTTGCCGCGCAGTTCCTGGAGAGCGGGCACCACGCGGTCGGCCACCGAGCCGTTGCCCGTGCCGGCATGGATCAGGGCCTTCACGCCCGAGTTGCCCACCGCGTCGGCGATGGAGCGGGGCACGTTGCCGTAGCCGTAGACGATGTCCACGGGCGCCAGGGCGGTGATCTCGTCGATGTTGAACTCCGACTGCATCGTGTGGCGCTTGACGGGCGCGCGGAACCAGTAGGTCTTGCCTTCTACGACCATGCCCAGCGGGCCCCACTGGCTGCGGAACGCCTGGGTCTTGACGTTGATGCCCTTGGTCACGTCGCGGCCGCTCTGGATCTCGTCGCTCATGGTGACGAGCACGCCCTTGCCGGCGGATTCCTTGCTCGCGGCCACCGTGACGGCCTCCAGCAGGTTCAGCGCGCCGTCGGCCGAGAGGGCCGTGCCCGGGCGCATCGAGCCGACGACCACGATGGGCTTGTCGGTGTGGACGACCAGGTTCAGGAAGTAGGCGGTTTCTTCGAGCGTGTCGGTGCCGTGGGTGACGACGATGCCGTCCACGTCGGGCTGCTTGGAGAGCGCGGAGATGCGCTTGCCCAACTGCAGCAGCTGGTCGTTGGTGAAGCTCTCGGAGGCGATCTGGAAGACCTGCTCGCCCTTCACGGCCGCGACGTTGGCGAGTTCGGGCAGGCCGGCGAGCAGCTTGTCGACCGGCACCTTGGCGGCGGCGTACGACGCGCTGTTGGCGGCCGTCGCGCCGGCACCGGCGATGGTTCCGCCCGTGGCGAGCACCACGACGTTGGGCTTGGCGGCCGGCTGGGCGGGGGCTGCGGGCTGCTGCGTCTGCGCGCCGGCCAGGAGGCCCCAGGCGGCGAAAGCGGCGCCGGCCAGCAGGCGCTTGAATTGCATGTGCGGGAAAGCCATCACTCGTTCATCTCCTTGGTTGCATGATTCGATTCGTCATCACGAGCCCGTCGGACGGGTGCCGTATGGTAGGAACGCCGGAACACGACCGTGGGGAATAATCCGGGGCGGGGTGTGAATGGAATTCATACCCTGCCGATCCGTCCTTTCTCCACCATGAACCTCCGGCAACTCGAAGTCTTCCAGGCCGTCATGCAGGCGGGCAACATGAGCGCCGCCGCCCGCCTCGTCAGCATCACGCCCTCGGCCGTGAGCAAGACGATCGCGCATGCCGAACTGCAGCTCGGCTATCCGCTGTTCAGCCGCGTGCGCGGCGCGCTCGTGCCCACGCCGGAGGCGCAGGCGCTGTTCGCGGCCTCCGGGCAGATCTACCGCCAACTGGACGAATTGCGCCGCACCGCGCTCAACCTGCGCCAGCCCGAAGGCGGGCAGGTGCGGCTGGGGGCCATCCCGTCGGTCACGCACACCTTCCTGCCGACGGTGCTGGAGTTGCATGCGCGCCAGTCGCCCCGGGTGAAGGTGGAGGTGCGCACGCTGCACCCCGACCAGATGGCGCAGGCGCTGATCACGCGCACGGTGGATTTCGCGCTGGGCTTCTATCCGCATCCCCATCCGCAGGTGCGCAGCAGCATGCTGGTGAGCGGTCCGCTGTCGATCGCCGTGGGCCGCGACATCTGGCAGCGGGCCGTGCGCCTGAACCGCAACGACCCGATCTCGTTCCTCGCGAACACACCCATGATCCCGCTGCTGGGGGACGACCCGATGCGCGCGCCCGTGGCCGCGCTGGCCCGCGAGCTGGGCGTGCACACCGAGCTGGGCATCCAGGTGCAGACCTCGCAGCTGGCGGTGGAACTGGTGCGGCGCGGCCTGGGATGGACGGTGGTGGACTTCCTCACGGCCGGCAACCTGGACCCGGCCACGGTGGTGGCCGTGCCGCTGCGCGACCGGGACCCCATCCCGCTCTACGCCTACCACGCGGAGCACCGCCCGCCGGACCGCCATGCGGCGCGCATGCTGGACCTGTTGCCGGGCCTGCTGCACGCGGTGCTGGCGCACACGCGCCATGCGGAAGGCAGCCCGGCCGGCTGAGCGGCCGCCGGGCTTTCGCCTGCGAAACGGCCCGGTCAGCGCCGAAGCGGCCGCACCACGAAGGCCCCGATCACGCCCAGCGCGCCCACCAGCCAGAGCGGCCAGAGCCCGGCCCGGGCAGCCCACCAGGCGAACGGGGTGGCGGCGCCGCTGCGGCCTTCCACCTCGCCCCGCAGGATGCCGCGCTGCGCGGAAGGCAGGCGCGCGGTGACCACGCCGCGGTGGTCGACCAGTGCCGTCGCGCCGGTGTTGGTAGCACGCACCATGGGGCGCTCGAACTCGAGCGCGCGCATCCGGCTGATCGCGAGATGCTGGTCGATGGCCACGGAATCGCCGAACCAGGCGATGTTGCTGACGTTCACGAACACCGTCGGGGCCAGGGACGGATCGGCGAAGCGCGCGGCCAGCTCTTCGCCGAACAGATCCTCGTAGCAGATGTTGGGCGCGATGCGCTGGCCGGCCCAGGCGAACGAAGGCTGCCCGACGCCGCCGCGGTTGAAGTCGCCCAGCGGGATGTTCATGAGCTCGGTGAACCAGCGGAACAGCGGCGGCACGAACTCGCCGAACGGCACCAGGTGGTGCTTGTCGTACCGGTAGGTGGCGGGCTGGCCGGGCGCGAAGCCGATCACGGAATTGGTGTAGCCCTGCTCGGCATCGCCCAGCGGTATGCCCAGCAGCGCGGCGCGCGGCGTGGTGGTGGTTGCCGCGGTGGCGGTGCCCGGTGGCGATCCGCCCGCATAGTGCGCCTGGATGGATTCGAGGTAGCCCGGCATCAGTTGCTGCGGCAGCAACGGGATGGCGGTTTCGGGCGCGACGACCAACGCGGCATCGGCGGTACGCAGCGCATCGCCGTACCAGCGCAAGGCCTGCGGAATGCCGCTGCCGGCCTGGAATTTCTCGTCCTGCGGGATGTTGCCCTGCAGCAGCGCCACCGACAGCAGCGCGGGCGCCTTGGCCAGTTGCGCGGCCTGCGCGCCGCAGCCGTCCACCGCGCAGTGCCGCTGCGCCGCGAGCCCCGCCCAGGCGGCAACGAAAAAGGCGGCGACGGCCCAGCACTTCGGCCGGCGCAGATCGGCTGCGCGCCCCTGCGCGGCCAGCATGGCCAGCACGGCCGCCACGGCACCGATGCCGTACACGCCGACCCAGCGCGCCAGCACCGCCAGGGGCCCGTCCACGTGCGCGTAGCCGCCGGCGCCCCACGGGAACCCGGTCCAGAGCACGCCGCGCGCCAGCTCGGCCAGCAGCCAGAGCGCGCCGAAGGCCACGGCCAGCCCGCCGCGCCGCCCGGCAATGCGGGTCTTGATGCGCGCGAACACCGCCGCCGCCACCGCGTAGTAGCTGCCCAAAAACGCCGCCAGCCCCACCACCGCGAGCACGGCGAGCGGCGCGGCGAGGCCGCCGTAGGTGTGCATGGAGATGAACAGCCACCAGAACGTGCCCGTGAGCCACGCGGTGGCGAAGGCGGCACCCAGGCCCGCCGCGGGCCACGGGCCGCGCGCGCCGAGCAGCAGGCGCGCCAGCACCGCGAGGGAGGCGATCTGCAGCCACCAGAGCGGCTGCCCGCCCCAGGGCCACGCGATGGATGCGGCCTGCGCGAGGCCGGCCAGCCCGGCCAGCGCCGCGCGGGCCCCGCCGGCCGCCGCGGGCGCACCGGGGCGGCCGCCGGAGAAGTCGCGCGGCATGCTCAGCCGGCGTCCGGGCCGTCGCCCGCCGGCACGGGCGAGACCTTGAACCAGCGCACCGCCCCGCCCTTCGTGTGCAGCACGATGAAGCGCAGGCCGGCCAGGTCGAGCGACTCGCCGCGGCGCGGCGCATGGCCCAGCTCGTGCGCGATCAGGCCGCCGATGGTGTCGAACTCCTCGTCCCGGTCGCTGCCCTCGATGGCCGGCAGGTCGAACGCCTCGGCCACGCGCTCCACGGGGGTGTCGCCGCTCACGCGGTAGGTGCGGTCGGCCAGCGCGAAGATGTCGCCTTCGTCTTCGGGAATGTCGAATTCGTCCTCGATCTCGCCCACGATCTGCTCCAGCACGTCCTCGATGGTGACGAGGCCGGCCACGCGGCCGAACTCGTCGATCACCACCGCCATGTGGATGCGGTTCGCGCGGAATTCGCGCAGCAGGTCGTTCAGGCCCTTGCTCTCGGGCACGTACACCACCGGGCGCAGCAGCGCGCGGATGTTCAGCTCGGGCGCCCGCTGCAGCTTCAGCAGGTCCTTGGCCATGAGGATGCCGATGATGTTCTCGCGCTCGCCCTGGTAGACAGGAAAGCGCGAGTGCGCCGTGTCGATCACCTGGTGGAGCAGCGGCTCGTAGGGCGAATCGATGTCGATCAGGTCCATGCGGGGGGCGGGCACCATCACGTCGCTGGCCGTCATCTCGGCCATGCGCAGCACGCGCTCGAGCATCACGCGGGCGTCGCCGTTGATGACGTCGTTGTCTTCCGCCTCGGCCAGGGTGGCGATCAGTTCGTCCTTGGAGTCCGGGCCAGGATGGATGAATTCGAGGAAGCGCTGCAGGAGCGTGCGCTTGTCTTCACGGTCGGACGGGCGCGCGGGGTGGGGGTCGGACACGGTCTCGGGGTGCAGGACGTGCGGTGGTTGCGAGGGCTCCAAGGATAGCGGATGCCCGCGGCTGAGGCTCAGGCGGCCGGCGGCCCGCCGCTGCGCGCGGCCTGCATGCCCGCGAGGAAGGCGCGGAACTGGCGGGCCTGGCGCTTGAGCTGGTAGTCCATCTCGGCCAGGCGGTGCACCACCTTCTGGGCCATGCGCGACTGCAGGCCCGCGGGCGGAATCTCGAGGTAGGCCTCGGATTCGGAGCCGTCGCGGCGCACCACGGCGCCGGCATTGCGGGCGATGCGCAGCATGGCGGTGTTCTCGCTCAGCGCATGGATGAACACCATGCGCACGTCGCGGTTGCGCGCGTGCATCACGGCGCGCTCGAAGAGCCGGGCGCCGAAGCCGCGGCCGCGCGCCTGGGCGAGCACCGACACGCCGAACTCGGCGCAGCTGCGGTGCTCGGCCGCATCGCCATAGGCCAGGTGGGCGACGGCGATGAGTTCGAGCCGGCGGTTGTAGATGCCGAAGACCTCGTCGCGCACGAAATCGAGCTGCTGCACGTAGCGCAGCACCTGTTCGTCCGACGCCGCGTAGCCGAACCGCAGGTAGCGGTCGCCGGGCTCCAGCCGCAGCAGGTGCGCGGCGATCCGGCCGCGGTGCTCCGGCCCCAGGGAGCGGATGGGCACCACGACGGGCACGCCGCGCGGCGCGGCGCGGTGGGGGGCGTGGGACTCGGCGGGGGGAGCGGACATGGCGTGATTTTAGGGTTTTCCCCTAAGAATCGACCCACCGTTGGGCGGACGCGACGGCCCGTTCAGCCACCACGAATGCGCGCGCAGAATCGCGGCCCGATGCCACGGAGCCTCACCGTCCAGCTATGCATTGCATAGCACCCCGGTGTCGCCAAGGTGTCACACCGGCACGGCCGTGGTGCTCTTCACCCGGTCGAGCACGAAGCTGGTCTTGCAGTCCTGCACGCTGGGGTGCTTGAGCAACGTATCCATGATGAAGCGGCTGTAATGCGCCATGTCGGCCACCACCACGCGCAAAAGGTAATCCATCTCGCCCGTGAGCGCGGAGCATTCCACCACTTCCGGCCAGGTCTGCACGCTGGCGCGGAAGAGGTCCATCGGATTGCGCTTGTGGCTCTCGGTGTGCTTTTCGAGCCGCACGTTCAGGTAGGCCGTGAGGCCCAGGCCCACGGCCTCGGGCCGCACCAGGGCGACGTAGCGGTCGATCACCCCCGCGTCTTCCAGGCGCTTGGCGCGCCGCAGCACGGCGCTGGGCGACAGCCCGACCTGCTCGCCGATGACGTCGTAGGTTTCGCGGCCATTGTCTTGAAGGCAGCGCAGGATGGCCCGATCGAGCCGGTCCAGTGCGTGGGAGGCGCTCATGGCACAGGATTCTATGAAGCCTCGCCCGGTCTGCACAGCCGTGGGCGGCAGCCTGCGGGTTTCTACCCGGTGGAAACTCGACCGTATCTGCTGGACAATTCTCCCAGAAAAAGAACGGTCGTTCTTTTTTCCGCGTCTGCCCGTTCTCTTCCTGCCCGCCACGCAACCCACGGAGATTTCCATGCACGCAATCCTTCGCCGCATCGGGCGGCTCGGCCAGCTTGCCGCCGGCGCCACGCTCGCCCTGGCCCTTGCCGCTCCGGCCGCCCACGCACAGCCGGTGTCGTTGAACCAGGCCAGCCAGCCGGGATATACGCAGACGCGCTATCCGATCGTGCTGGTGCATGGCCTGCTGGGCTTCAAGACCCTGCTCGGCGTGGACATGTTCTACGGCATTCCCGAGGCCCTGCAGCGCGACGGCGCCCAGGTCTTCGTGGCGCAGGTGTCGGGCGCCAACAGCTCCGAAGTGCGGGGGGAGCAATTGCTCGCGCAGGTCAAGGACATCCTGGCGATCACCGGCGCGGCCAAGGTGAACCTGATCGGCCATTCGCATGGCGGCCCCACCGTCCGCTACGTGGCCAGCGTGGCACCGCAGCTGGTGGCTTCGGTCACCTCGGTCGGGGGCGTCAACCGGGGTTCGCGCGTGGCCGATCTGGTGCGCGGAGGCCTGCCGCCCGGCTCGGTGCAGGAATCCGTCGCCAACGAAGCCGTCAAGGGACTCGCCCGGTTGATGGGCGTGCTCTCGGGCGCGCCGGACTACCCGCAGGTCCCCAAGGCCGCGCTCGATTCGCTGACCACCGCGGGTGCGGCCGACTTCAACCGCCGCTTCCCCGAAGGCCTGGCGGACGGCTGCGGCGATGGCCCGTCGGTGGTGAACGGCGTGCGCTACTACTCCTGGACCGGCAACCGGGTGCTCACCAACCCGCTGGACCCGAGCGACGGTCCGCTGGCGCTGCTCTGGCCGGTGCACGGCGAAGCCAACGATGGCCTGGTGGCCGTCTGCTCGTCGCGCCTGGGCAAGCATCTGGGCGACTACCGCCAGAACCACCTGGACGAAATCAACCATTTCGTGGGCCTGCGCGACCTGTTCTCCATCGATCCGGTCACGCTCTACCGGCAGCACGCCAACCGCCTGAAGCAGCAGGGGCTCTGACCCCATGGCAGTCACCCGCAGGCGGGGGGCCGCCCCGGCGCTGCTGGCGGCGCTGCTGGTACTGGGCGTGAGCGCATGGTTCGCCATGCGCTCCCCGGAGGCGGATGGCGGTGCAGGCACCCACCTGTCCGTGGCCGGGAATGACGGCGCCACGGGCCGGGCAGGCAGGGCGGAAGCGGCAGGCACGGCCTTCCTGGCGCCGCGCCCGCCGGGGCCGCTCGCCGATCCACTGCTGGTTCCCGGGCTGCGCCATGCGATCGACGCGTTGCTGAACGATGCGCTGGAAGCCGGCGCCACGGACGATCCGCAGGAGATCAAGCGCCGCCTGCGGGCGCTGGCGGACCGGCATTTCGCCGCCGACGTGCGGGAGCGCGCCCTGGCCCTGGCGCTGCGCTACGTCGATTACCGCGCCGCGCTGGGCAGCGTGCCGCCGCCGGCCGATATGTCGGATGCGAAGGCCGTGCGCACGGCCATGCAGGCGCGCGACAGCCTGCGCCAGCAGTTCTTCGAACCGGCGGAGTACGAGGCGCTGTTCGCGGAGGAAGCCGCGCTCGATCGCCACACCCTGGCCCGGATGGATATCGCCGGCGACCGTACGCTCACCGCATCGCAGCGGGCCGACGCGATGCGCGCCGCCGAAGCCGCCCTGCCCGAGCCGCTGCGCGCCGCACGCCAGGCGTCCGTCGCGCACCTGGCCGCGGCCGATCAGACGGCCGACCTGAACGCGCGCCACGCCGACGATGCCACCCGCTACGCGGAGCGCAGCGCGCGGTACGGCGAGGCTGCCGCCCAGGCCCTCGCCCGCCGTGACGAGGAGGAGCGCCAGTGGCAACGGCGCCTGGACCAGTACCAGCAGGCCCGGGCCGCCACGGGCGAAGGCCCGGCGCTGCAGCAGTTGCGCCAGCGGCTCTTCACGCCCGCAGAGCAACTGCGCGTGGACGCGGCGCTCGCGCTGCGCGGCGCCGGCGGCTGAACCACCGCTTCCCGGCGGCCGTGCCTGCCGGCGGTGCGCCGCCTCGGCGCCGGCTGATGGCGAAACCATGGCGGGATCCGGGCCAAACCTGCAGTTTTCCTGCGCGAATGGGCGACAGCCGCCATGCTTTCGCCAGAAACATGAGCATGCGAGCCCCTACAGTGGCATGACGCAGATCAATGCGCCAACCCACGGAGACAACGCATGAACACCCCCCTGCCCCAGCACGCAGCCCAGGAAACCGCCGCCTGGGAGAACCCCATGGGTACCGACGGCTTCGAATTCATCGAGTACGCCGCTCCCGATCCGCAGGCCATGGGCCGCGTGTTCGAGGGCATGGGCTTCAAGCCCGTGGCGCGCCACCGCCACAAGAACGTGACGCTCTACCGTCAGGGCGAGATCAACTTCATCATCAACGCCGAGCCCGACAGCTTCGCGCAGCGCTTCGCGCGCCTGCACGGCCCGAGCGTCTGCGCCATCGCCTTCCGCGTGCACGACGCCAAGGCCGCCTACGAGCGCGCATTGAACCTCGGCGCCTGGGGCTATGCCGGCCAGGCCGGCCCGGGCGAGTTGAACATCCCGGCCATCAAGGGCATCGGCGACAGCCTGATCTACCTCGTGGACCGCTGGCGCGGCAAGAACGGCGCGCAACCGGGCGACATCGGCAACATCGGGTTCTTCGACGTCGATTTCGAGCCGCTGCCGGGCGTCACCGCCGAGGAAGCGCTGAACCCCAAGGGCCACGGCCTGACCTACATCGACCACCTGACGCACAACGTGCACCGGGGCCGGATGATCGAGTGGGCGAACTTCTACGAGCGCCTGTTCAACTTCCGCGAGATCCGCTATTTCGACATCGAAGGCCAGGTGACCGGCGTCAAGAGCAAGGCCATGACCAGCCCCTGCGGCAAGATCCGCATCCCGATCAACGAAGAGGGCAAGGAAAAGGCCGGGCAGATCCAGGAATACCTGGACATGTACAACGGCGAGGGCATCCAGCACATCGCCATGGGCTCGGACGATCTCTACAAGACGGTGGATGCGCTGCGCGCCTCGGGCGTGCGCCTGCTCGACACGATCGACACCTACTACGAACTGGTGGACAAGCGCATCCCCGGCCATGGCGAGAACGTGGCGGAACTGCACAAGCGCAAGATCCTGGTCGACGGCAAGAAGGACGCGATCCTGCTGCAGATCTTCAGCGAGAACCAGCTCGGGCCGATCTTCTTCGAGTTCATCCAGCGCAAGGGCGACGACGGCTTCGGCAACGGCAATTTCAAGGCCCTGTTCGAGAGCATCGAACTCGACCAGATGCGCCGCGGCGTGTTGAAAGACGCCTAAATACATCGGCCTGCCGATTGATGTAACCAACCGCACCGGCACCGGACCCGTCTCTATACTGCGCCCTCCCATGAGCACGGAGAGAGAGACACCCATGTTGCGCCGTAGTTACATCCTGGCCACCGTTCTCGCGGGCGCGGCCTGCGCAGCGCATGCGCAGAACGCATCCGCCCCGCTGACCATCGTGGTCCCCTACCCCGCGGGAGGCCCGCTGGATACGTCCGCGCGCATCCTCGCCGAGGGCGTGCGCGGCACGCTGGGCGCCGTGGAGGTGCTGAACAAGCCGGGAGCCGGCGGCAACACCGGCGCGGACATGGTGGCCAAGGCACCGAAGGATGCGAACCTGCTGGTGATGGGCGCCGTGGCCACGCACGCGGTGAACCCGTGGCTCTACAAGAACTTCCCGTACGACCCGCTGCGCGACTTCAAGCCGATCGCCCTGGTGGCGCGCACGCCCAACGTGCTGGTGATGGGCGCGGAGCAGGCGAAGTCGCTGAACATCCGGACGACGGCCGACCTGGTGCAGTACCTGAAGAAGAACCCGGACCAGCTCAAGTACGGCTCGGGCGGCAACGGCAGCATCGGCCACATCGCGGCCGAAATGCTCAAGTCGCTCACCAACACGCGCGTGGCCCACGTGCCGTTCCAGGGGGCCGCTCCGGCGCTGAAGGCGCTGCAGGCCGGGGAAGTGTCGTTCGTGTTCGACAACCTCGCCTCGTCGCTGCCGCTGATCCAGGCCGGCAAGCTGAAGGCGCTGGGTGTGACCACGCTCGGCCGCGACAACGAGCTGCCCGACGTGCGCAGCATCAACGACGAAGTGCCGGGCTTCAACGTGGTCACGTGGTTCGGGCTGTTCGCCCCGGCCTCGCTGCCCGACGACGCCGCCCGCAAGTACGCGACCGCGTTCACCGCCGCCATGCGCGCGCCCGCGAGCGCCGCCAAGCTGAAGAAGATGGGCCTGGACGCGGAAGAGCTGACGATGGAATCGTTCGGCCAGTTCGTGCGTTCCGAGCACGCCAAGTACGGCTTCCTGATCAAGGCCGCGAAGATCAAGCTGGATTGAGGTGCGGGGCGGCCCGGGCATGGGCGGTCCTGCTTTTGACAAAAAAGGAGACATGCCATGGGACAAGCCCCCGTCGTCTACGGTCAATCCGACCGTCCCCCGCGCGGCGACTACGCACGCGCCGGCAGCGACTACACCTGCGCGCAGGACTATGCGGCCTATACGCCGCAGGACCACGACACCTACCGGCGCCTCTATGCGCGCCAGTCGGCGCTGCTGCCGGGCCGCGCGAGCGAGGCCTTCATCGCCGCCCTGCCCTCGCTGGGCGCGAGCGACCGCATCCCGCGCTTCGACGAGATCAACGAGCGGCTGCGGCGCGCCACCGGCTGGGAGATCGTGGGCGTGCCGGGCCTGATCCCCGAGGTGCCGTTCTTCACGCTGCTCGCGAACCGCAAGTTCCCGGTGACGGACTGGATCCGCACGCCCGAGGAGTTCGACTACATCGTCGAGCCCGACATCTTCCACGACCTGTTCGGGCACGTGCCGCTGCTGTTCAACCCGGTGTTCGCCGACTACGTGCAGCGCTACGGCCAGGGCGGCCTGAAGGCGCACGGCCTGGGTGCCTGCGAGATGCTCTCGCGCCTCTACTGGTACACGATCGAGTTCGGCCTGATCCGCGAGCGCGGGGCGATGCGCGCGTACGGGGCCGGCATCCTCAGCTCGTCGGGCGAGCTGGAATATTCGGTGAACAGCCCCGAGCCGCAGCGCCTGCCGCTGCAGCTCGAGCGCACCATGCGCACGCGCTACAAGATCGACACCTACCAGCAGACCTACTTCGTGATCGACAGCTTCGAACAGTTGTTCGAGATGACCGAGCCCGACTTCGCGCCGGTGTACGAACGCCTGCGCGGGCAGGCCGAGTTCGCGGCCGACGAGCGCGAGGCCGTGGCGGCCTGAAGGAGACGCAAGCCACGCCGAGTGGGTCGCGGCGGGCAGAGGCCCGGTGGCCCTTCGCGCGCAGGCAGCGGGCTTCGCATGCCCTGCACGGCGGTGCCGCGCCGCGGCGAGCATGGCGGCATCCATCCCCATTGCCCGTCGCCAGGGGCGGTTGCGCTGCTGCGCAGGCCCCCGGGCGCGAGAAAGCCGCCCATGCCGCGCGTCACCGGCGTTTCCTCACTGCTTCTGCGCCCACCGTCCGGCCTGTCGCCCGCGTCGCTGGCGGGCGGCGTCGCGCCCGTCGCGCCGGTCGCACGGCGCTTTCCCTCGGCCGCGCCGGAGCCCACGGTGGCCGGCATCGCCCGCCGCACCGCGTCGGCGGCCTCCCTGCCGCCCCGGTCTGCCGCAGGCCGGCTCACGGGGCCGGAGGGTTTCGCGCGGCACGGCCGGCTGCCGCCGGAATTCCAGGCCCCGGAGCCGATGCGGGCACGACGCCAGGCGACCCACGCCGCGCCGCTCTGGAGCCCGCGCCCCGCGGCCGAGGCGCTGCTGGCGGCGCGCTCGGGCAACCTGCTGCAGCGGCGTCCCGCGCCGGACTGACGACGCGCCCCGCCACCGGCCGGATGGGGGCACCGCCCTCCTCACGGCTTCACGGCTGCGCGGCGATTTCCAGGCAGGCGCGCACCACGTCCGGGTGGAAGGCCATGTGCACGTGCGCGGCACCGGACACGAAGCGGTTGTCCGCGCCCGCCAGCGTGGCCGCGAGGGCGGGATACACCACGTTGTCGCAGTCGGAATAGAAACAGGTGAAGCGCGCGCGCACGGCCGGCGGCTCGGACGCCGCCAGGGCGTCGAGCCACGGATGGCCGGGCACCATCTGCCGGCCGTTGTCCGCGCGGCTGAAGCGGGCGGCTTCCGTGCCGGCATGCGGCGTGCCCAGGGTGACCACGCGGTGCACGCGGCCCATGCCGGCTTCGCCGCAGCCCTGGAGCCAGGCGCGCACGGCGAGGCCGCCCATGCTGTGGCCGATCACGAGCGGGGGACGGCCCGTGGCCTCTGCCACCCGCCGCACGGCCGCATCGATGGTGTCGGCATAGCCGTCGATCGCGCCGAACGGCGGCTCCAGCGTGACGGCCGCGAAGGCGTGGCCGCGTCGGCGCAGCAGCGCGAACCAGGACATCCAGAAGCCGCGGTTGCAGAGAAAGCCGTGCACCAGCACCACACCGCGCGGCGCCGGGGCCGTGCCGTCCGCCGGGGCCGGCGGGAGCCAGTCGGGCACGGCGGCGTGGCGGAACGGCTGCCACCAGCCGAACACCCGGCCGGCCCATTGCGTTTCCGCCCACCACGCGCGCAGCACGCGCCCGGCCGGCGGAGCCGGGACCGGGCCGCCCCGGTTGGCGCGCAGCATCAGCAAAAACTGCAGCCCGAGCCAGAGCCGGGGGCCGAGCAGCCACAGCCCCGCCCCCACGATCGCCCAGGCCCGCGAATGCGGCCAGAGCCAGAGCGCCCAGCCCGCCGCGCAGGCGAGCTGCGTCGCCACCAACCACCGCTGCCATCCTGCATTCGTCACGTCGCGTCCTCCGGTGCCGGGGTCGATGGTCCCCGGCCTGCGGGGCCGATCATGTCACGCAGGAGACGGAGAGCCGCGCAGGCAGGCCCCGACCCTGGGGCTGACCCGATGGACAGGCGCCCGGCGGTTTCCACAATCGATGGCGGCCTGCGCCGAAGGGCGTTCCCGCGTTCACGCACCCACCCGCCACCGCCCGGCAGAACACGAAGGAAGGACATCCATGGAACGGATCTGGCTGAAGAACTACCCGCCCGGCGTGCCGCACGACGTCGATCCCGGGAGCTACCGCTCGGTGGCGCACCTGCTGGAGGAATCGTTGGAGCGCCATGCCGCGCACCCGTTCTCGGTGTGCATGGAGCAGTGGATGGACTATGCGGAGCTCGACCGGCTGAGCACGCGGCTGGGCGCCTGGCTGCAGGCCCAGGGGCTGGCGCAGGGCGCGCGCGTGGCGATCATGCTGCCCAACGTGCCGCAGTTCGCCGTGGCCATGGCGGCCGTGCTGCGCGCCGGCTACACCTGCGTGAACGTGAACCCGCTCTACACGCCGCGCGAGCTGGAGCACCAGTTGCGCGATTCCGGCGCGGAGGCGATCGTCATCCTCGAGAACTTCGCGCGCACGCTCTCCGAGGTGGTGGAACGCACGTCCGTGAAGCACGTGGTGATCACCGCGTTCGGCGACCTGCTCGGGGCCGTGCGCGGACGCTGGCTCACCTTCGCGGTACGGCATCTGGCGCGCATGGTGCCGGCGTTCGATCTGCCGCTCTCGGATGGCCGGCGCGTGACGCCGCTGCCCGCGGCGCTGGCCGAGGGCGCGCGGCACACGCTCGCGCCCAGCACCGCGACGCTCGATTCCGCCGCCTTCCTGCAGTACACGGGCGGCACCACGGGGCTCTCGAAGGGCGCGGTGCTCACGCACCGCAACATCGTGGCGGCCACGCTGCAGGCCGAAGCCTGGTTCACCCCCGCGCTCGCCCGCATCGGCGACGTGCGCCAGGCCAACAGCATCGCGGCGCTGCCGCTCTACCACATCTTCGCGCTCACGCTGTGCCTGCTCGCGATCCGCCAGGGCTCGCACCTCACGCTGATTCCGAACCCGCGCGACATCCCGAAGTTCGTGGCGGTGCTGAAGAAGCGGCCCTTCCACATGATGCCCGCGGTGAACACCCTCTTCAACGCGCTGCTGCAGAACGCGGAGTTCCGCGCGCTCGATTTTTCGCACCTGTGCGTGTCGCAGGCCGGCGGCATGGCCGCGTCGGAGGGCACGGCGCGGCAGTGGCAGAAGGTGACGGGCAGCACCATGATCGAGGGCTGGGGAATGAGCGAGACCTGCGCCATCGGCACCAACAACCCCGTCGACAACACGGAGTTCACCGGCACCATCGGCCTGCCGCTGCCGGGCATCGACATCGCGATCAAGGACGATGCCGGAGAGACCCTCCCGGTGGGCCAATCCGGCGAGATCTGCATCCGCGGGCCGAACGTGATGGCCGGCTACTACCAGCAGCCCGAGGAGAACGCCCGCGCCTTCACGGCGGACGGCTTCCTGCGCACGGGCGACATCGGGGTGATGGACGATGAGGGCCGCACGCGCATCATCGACCGCAAGAAGGACATGATCCTCGTCTCGGGCTTCAACGTGTTCCCCAATGAACTGGAGCAGGTGATCGCGCTGTGCCCGGGGGTGCTGGAATGCGCCGCCGTGGGGGTGCCGGACGAGAAGCAGGGCGAGGCGATCAAGGTCTTCGTGGTGCGCAGCGACCCCGCGCTCACCGAAGAGACGGTGCTGCGCTACTGCCAAGAGCAGCTCACGGGCTACAAGCGCCCGCGCCACATCGAGTTCCGCGACGCGCTGCCCAAGACCAACGTGGGCAAGATCCTGCGGCGCGAACTGCGCGGCCCGGCGGCCTGAACCCCACGACGGAGGGATTGACAGGCGGGAGGCCGGGTGGCGACAGTGGCGGTCCATTCCAATTGCAGGGAGATTCCATGGACAGCATTCATATCCGGACCCGTTTCCGTTCCCGCGCCTTCGGCCCGTCGATCGCAGCCTGTGCGCTTTTCGCTGCGGCCGTGCCCGCGCTGGCGCAGACCACGTTCGTTCCGCCGGTCGAACCCGAGCCCGGCATGTGGGCCTTCGACGGCGAGCTGAACGGCAAGCCGGGCCGCAGCCTGCAGATCGACATGCAGAACGGCCGGTCGATGATCGTGTCGTACCTGGGCTACCGCGGCGACGGCAGCGCCGTCTTCCTGCAGGCCAGCGGGCAGCGCGCCACCGATTCCTCGGCCTTCCAGGGAACGCTGCAGGAATTCCGCAACGGCCCCGCGATCGGCGCGGGCGGCAGCGGGAGCGGCGGAGAACTGGCGGCCACCACGGGCCCGATCCAGATCACGTTCGACTCGGCCACCACCGGCACCGTGACCCTGCCCGGCGACGTGCCGCGCCGCATCTCGCGCTTCCACTACGAGGAGTACCCGATCCGCTTCAGCAACCAGTTCGCGGTCTACGGGAACTTCGACCGCTTCGTGGACGCCGTCGTGCCGGTCACGCTCGACGTGAAAGCAGAGAACGGCGTGTTCACGATGAAGTACATCCACAACGGAACGGCGCAGTGCGATTTCAGCGGCACCTACCGGCTGGTGGGCGGCGGCCTGCAATCCGAGGGCAAGGTGGCCTGCAACAGCAGCCTGGCCGGACCGGCCGACGGCACGTACTGGATCGAGCGGTTCACGGTGAGCCGCGCCGGCATGGTGACGGGCCGCATGTACCTCGCGCGCGATGCGGTCCGTGCGCGTGTGGATTTCGCGGGCGCCTGCCTCCGCTCGCGCGGGGCGGTGTTCGCGGCCGGTGGCCGTCCGGGTTGCAGCACCGAGGACCTGGGCCTCAATCCCTGACAGCGGGGCGCAGCACGCTTGCCATGCGCGGTGGATCGCGCGGCACGTCGCGCCGATGGTTTCGCATGCAGGCCGGCTCTCACAGCAGACCGGCCTTTTTTGCATCCATATGTAAACAACGCCCGGCATCCCCGTCGGAACGGGCAAGTAACTCCGGGAATCACCGAAGTGCGCAAACGTTTGCGCAAACGTTTTCTTTGATTACCATAGCGGCCGCGCACGCACGCCTTCCGATGCGGGGAGCGACTGCTGCCGACTTATTCTCTTTTTCCGCCCACAACCAGGAGACATCCATGCCCTTGAACCGCCGCACCCTCCAGACCGCCGCCGTGCTGGCCCTCGCCGGTGGCCTGCTCGCGCAACCCGCCTTCGCGCAGGACAAGCCGAAGGTCGCGCTGGTGATGAAGTCGCTCGCCAACGAGTTCTTCCGCACCATGGAGGACGGCGCCAAGGCGCACCAGAAGGCGCATGCCAGCGAGTACACGCTGCTTGCCAACGGCATCAAGAACGAGACCGACACCGCCGCGCAGATCAAGATGATCGAGCAGGCCGTGGCGCAGAAGGTGAGCGCCATCGTGCTGGCGCCCGCCGACTCCAAGGCCCTGGTGCCCGCCGTCAAGGCCGCCGTGGACAAGGGCATCCTCGTGGTCAACATCGACAACCGCCTGGACGCCGACGCGCTCAAGGAAAAGAGCCTGAACGTGCCCTTCGTCGGCCCGGACAACCGTGCCGGCGCCAAGCTGGTGGGCGACTACCTGGCCAAGCAGCTCAAGGCCGGCGACAAGGTCGGCATCATCGAAGGCGTCTCGACCACCTTCAATGCGCAGCAGCGCACGCTGGGCTTCCAGGACGCGATGAAGGCCGCCAACATCACCGTGGTGGGCGTGCAGTCCGGCCAGTGGGAGATCGAGAAGGGCAACACCGTGGCCGCGGGCATGCTGCGCGAGCACCCCGACCTCGTGGCCCTTCTTGCCGGCAACGACAGCATGGCGCTGGGCGCCGTGGCCGCCGTGAAGGCCGCCGGCAAGGCCGGCAAGGTGCAGGTGGTGGGCTACGACAACATCAACGCCATCAAGCCGATGCTGGCCGACGGCCGCGTGCTCGCCACGGCCGACCAGTACGCCGCCAAGCAGGCCGTGTTCGGCATCGAGATGGCGCTGAAGGCGCTCGCCGCCAAGACGCCGCAGGCCCAGTTGCCCGCCGAGGTGAAGACCGAAGTGGTGCTGGTGACCAAGGGCTCCGGCAAGTAAGCCGGCCCCACGCGGCACTCTTCGGCGTTCGCTGCGCGCGGCACCTGCCGGCCACCGGCGGTGCCGTGGCCCAGGCGGCTGCCGTGGACGCTGCCGCGCCGCATTCCGAACGCAGGCACGGCACGGGCGCCGTACCGCTCCGCCCTGCCGGCACCGCGTGCGGCATGCGCGGCTTCCATTCTCTTTTCGGGCTCGCACACCGTGGCCGACCATTCTCCTGACACCGCCGCTCCGCCGGTCCCCTCGTCCGCCTCCGCGCCCCTGCTCGAAATGCTGGGCGTGGGCAAGGACTACCACACCACCACCGTGCTGCACGGGGTCACGCTGTCGCTGCATGCCGGCGAAGTGCTGGCGCTGACCGGCGAGAACGGCGCGGGCAAGAGCACGCTGTCGAAGATCCTCTGCGGGCTGGAGCCCGCGACGCGCGGCAGCCTGCGCCTGGCGGGCGAGCCCTATGCCCCCGCCTCGCGCCGCGACGCCGAGCGCCAGGGCGTGCGCATGGTGATGCAGGAACTGGGCCTGGTGCCCACGCTGACCGTGGCCGAGAACCTGCTCATGGGCCGCCTGCCGCACCGCATGGGCTGGCTGCGCCGGGGCGCGATGCACGACGCGGCCCGCCGCCAGCTCGCCAAGATCGGCCTCACCGGCATCGATCCGGCCACGCCGGTGTCGCGCTTGGGGATAGGCCAGCAGCAGATGGTGGAGATCGCCCGCAACCTGCAGGACGACACCCGCATCCTGGTGCTCGACGAGCCCACGGCGATGCTCACGCCGCGCGAGACCAACTACCTGTTCGAGCAGATCGCGCGCCTCACGGCCCGGGGCGTGGCCATCATCTACGTCTCCCACCGGCTGGAGGAACTGCGCCGCATCGCCGACCGCGTGGCGGTGCTGCGCGACGGCGCGCTGGTGGATGCCCGCCCGATGGCGGGGCTCTCCGAGGCGGATCTCGTGCAGCGCATGGTGGGGCGCGCGGTGAACGACCTGGAGCACCGCCCGCGCCGCGCGGCCGGCCCGGTGGCGATGCGCGTGGACGGCATCGGCCGCGGCACGGCGGTGCAGGACGTGAGCCTCACGCTGCATGCCGGCGAGGTGTTCGGCATCGCCGGCCTCGTGGGTTCGGGCCGCACCGAACTGCTGCGCCTGCTCTTCGGCGCCGACCGCGCGGACCGCGGCAGCGTCACGCTGGCGGCCGGCACCGCGGCCCCTTCCGCCGCTGGCGCGCCCGTGCCGGAACGCATCTACGAACGCGGCTTCCGCTCGCCGCTGGCCGCCATCGCGGCCGGCATCGGCCTGGTGAGCGAGGACCGCAAATCGCAGGGCCTGCTGCTCACGCAGCCGATCCGCGTGAACGCCACGCTGTCGGACCTGTCCGCCGTCTCGCGCGCGGGCTGGCTGCGCCGCGCGCACGAGAGCGCCGTGGTGCAGGGCTTCATCCGCACGCTGCGCGTGCGCTGCCGCGGGCCGGAGCAGCCGGTGGGACAGCTTTCGGGCGGCAACCAGCAGAAGGTGGTGTTCGCGCGCTGGCTGCACCGCGACGGCCGCGTACTGCTGCTCGACGAGCCCACGCGCGGCGTGGACGTGGGCGCGCGCGCCGACCTGTACGCCGAACTCGACCGCATGGCCACCGAAGGCCGCGCGCTGCTGATGGTGTCGTCCGACCTGCGCGAGCTGATGGCCATGGCCGATCGCATCGGCGTGATGAGCGGCGGCCGGCTGGTCGCCGTGTTCGAGCGCGGCGCATGGACCGAGCAGTCGCTGCTGGCCGCCGCCTTCTCCGACGCCGAAGACCGCCCGCGCGCCGCCGAAGGCGCCGCTTCCGCACCCTCCCTCACCCCTGCTTCCCCCGCTTCCGCATGACCGCCACCACGCCCCCCTCTTCCGCTCCCGCCGCCGCCGCCGCGCCGTCCGTGCCGCTCTGGCGCACGCAGCTGGGCACCTACCTGGGCCTCGCGGTCGTGCTGGCCGGCATGGTCGGGCTCTTCTCCTGGCTCTCCGAATATTTCTGGAGCGCCGAGACCTTCGTCACCATCGCCAACGAGATTCCCGCGCTCGCGGTGATGGCCGTGGGCATGACCTTCGTGCTCATCATCGCGGGGATCGACCTGTCGGTGGGCTCGGTGATGGCGCTGTCGGCCGCCACGTCGGCCGCGGCCATCCTGCAGTGGGGCTGGAGCGTGCCGGCCGCGGCCGCGCTGGCGCTCGCCACGGGCCTGGTGTGCGGCACCATCACGGGCGCCGTGTCGGTGGCCTGGCGGCTGCCGTCCTTCATCGTGTCGCTGGGCATGCTTGAGGCGGTGCGCGGCAGCGCCTACCTGGTGACGGATTCGCGCACGCAGTACGTGGGCGATGCGATCTCCTGGCTGGCCGCACCCGTGGTGGCGGGCATCTCGACGGCTTTCGGCATCGCGCTGCTGATCGTGGTGGTGGCGCAGCTGGTGCTGTCTCGCACCGTGTTCGGCCGCTGCATGGTGGGCATCGGCACCAATGAGGAAGCCATGCGCCTGGCCGGCGTCGATCCGCGCCCGATCCGCATCGCGGTGTTCGCGCTCACCGGCCTGCTGGCGGGCCTGGCGGGCCTGATGCAATCGGCGCGCCTGGAGGCGGCCGACCCGAATGCCGGCGCCGGCATGGAACTGCAGGTGATCGCGGCGGTGGTGATCGGCGGTACCAGCCTCATGGGCGGGCGCGGCTCGGTGGTCACCACGGCCTTCGGCGTGCTCATCATCGCGGTGCTGGAGGCCGGCCTCGCGCAGATCGGCGCGAGCGAGCCCAGCAAGCGCATCATCACCGGCTGCGTGATCGTGGCCGCCGTCATCATCGACACGCTGCGGCAGCGCCGCGCGGCCGTCTGACGCAGCGCGCACGCACATGGCGACCATCAAGGACGTGGCGCGGCAGGCGGGGGTTTCCGTCACCACGGTATCGCACGTGGTCAACCGCACGCGCCACGTGAGCGCCGAGGGGCGCGACCGCGTGGAGGCCGCGATCCGCGACCTGGGCTACGTGCCCAGCGCGATCGCGCGCAGCCTCAAGAGCAACCACACGCGCACGCTGGGGATGCTGATCCCCAACAGCTCCAACCCGTATTTCGCGGAGGTGGTGCACAGCGTGGAGAACCACTGCTTCGGCGCGGGCTACAACCTCATCCTCTGCAACACGCACGACGACGCGCACCGGCAGGCCTCCTACCTGCAGGTGCTGGCCGAGCGGCGCGTCGACGGGCTGATCGTGGTCTCGACGGGGCAGGACGCCACGCTCGCGCGCCAGCTCGAAGGGCTCAGCATTCCCACCGTGCTCGTGGACCGCGAGATCGAGGTGCCCGAGCAGCCCTGCGACTTGGTGGAAACCGCGCACCGCGACGGCGGCCTGCTCGCCACCCGGCACCTGCTGTGGCTCGGCCACCGGCGCATCGCCTGCATCGGCGGCCCCCGGGGCCTGGCGCCCAGCGAGCAGCGCATCGTGGGCTGGCGGGATGCGCTCGCCGAGGCCGGTATCGATGCCTCCGGCCTGCTGTGGCACGGCGACTTCTCCAGCCAGGGCGGCTACGAGGCCATGCAGGCCGTGCTGTCGTCCCCGCAGCCGCCCACCGCCGCCTTCGTGGGCAACGACCTCATGGCCATCGGCGCGCTGTGCGCGGCCCATGAGCGCGGCCTGCGCGTGCCCGAGAACCTCTCCATCGTGGGTTTCGACGACATCGCGCTCGCCGCCTTCACCAGCCCGCCGCTCACCACGGTCGCCCAGCCCAAGCGGCAGATCGGCGTGGCCGCGGTGGACATGCTGCTCGACCGCATCGACAACGCACGGCAGGCCCGCCGCCAGGTGCTGCTGCAGCCCGAGCTGCGCCTGCGCGCCTCCACCGCGGCAGTGTCCGCTGCCGCCGCTGCCGCCACTGCACGGTGCGGCCCGGCCCGTTCTCCATCACCCTCTTCGCCGCTTTCTGCCCCGATTTCTCCGCAGTCGCTTTCGACTTCGCCTTCCGCATGACCGCTCCGCATCCCTTCGCCACGGGTACCGACTCCCATCCCGCCCCGCCCCGCATCGCCGTGGTGGGCAGCCTCAACATGGACATCGTGCTGCGCGTGCCGCGCGCGCCCGGCGGCGGCGAGACCGTGATGGCCGAATCGCTGCACCACATTCCGGGCGGCAAGGGCGGCAACCAGGCCGTCGCCTGCGCCCGGCAGGGGGCCGAGGTGCACCTGCTCGGCCGCGTGGGCGACGACGCGCACGGCGCCGCGCTGCGCGCGGCCCTGGACGCCGACGGCATCGACCATGCCGGCGTGCAGACCGACACGGAAGCGCCCACCGGCGTGGCGTGCATCACCGTGGAATCCACCGGAGAGAACCGGATCGTCGTGGTCGGGGGGGCGAATGCCCGCTTCGCGATCGATGCCGACGCGCTGGACACGGCCCTGCGCGGCGCCGATGGCCTGCTGCTGCAGTTCGAGGTGCCGCTGCCGCAGGTGCAGGCCGCCGCCGCGCGCGCCCGCCAGGCCGGATGTCCCGTGGTGCTCAATCCGTCGCCGATGCAGCCCATTCCCGATGCGCTCTGGCGGCTGGTGGACACGCTCGTGGCCAACGAGGTGGAGGCCGCGCTGTTCGCCGACTGCGAGGTGCGCACCCCCGGGGAAGCGGCCCATGCCGCGCGGCTGTTGCGCGCGCTGGGCCCGGACCGCGTGGTGGTCACGCTTGGCGCGGCGGGTGCCGTGGCCTGCGACGGCAGCGGCTGCCGGCACCACCCGGGCCTGCGCGTCGAAGCCGTGGACACCACCGCGGCCGGCGACACGTTCCTGGGCGCCCTCACCGTCGCGCTCGCGCGCGGCGAATCGCTCGACCTGGCGGTGCAGACGGGCGTGCGCGCCGCCGCGCTGTGCGTCACCCGCCCGGGAGCGCAGCCCTCGATCCCCACGCGCGCCGAAACGGCCGCATCGCCCCTGCCCCCCGACTGGAGCCGCATCGCATGAAGCGCACCGCCCTGCTGAACGCCGAACTCTCCCATGCCATCGCCCAGCTCGGCCATGGCGACATGATCGCCATCGGCGACGCCGGACTGCCCATCCCCGACGGCCCGCGGCGCATCGACCTGGCCGTGTGCCCGGGGCTGCCCGCCGTGGCCGACGTGCTGCGCGCCGTGCTCTCCGAGATGCAGGTCGAACGCGCGCTGATCGCCACCGAAGCCGTCGCCCGCGCGGACGGCGCCCTGCCTGCCTGGGCGGGCGCGCTGCCCGTGGCACCGCAGACCCTGTCGCACGAGGAATTCAAGCGCCTGCTGCGCGATGCGCGCGCCGTGGTGCGCACGGGCGAGTGCACGCCCTATGCCAACGTGATCCTCTGCGCGGGCGTGACGTTCTGACGGGCCGGCAGGCCCGCGCGATCCGACGGCCCGCGCCGCACGGGCGCGGAGGGTTGCCCCGGATGGATGCACGGCGGCGGCCGGTGCCATACTGGCCCGCGGACACGGCCCGCCGCATCCTCCCGGCATGCCCGGGTCCGGTCCTGCCGCGGTCCCGCATCGCGGTACCGAAAGACCCTGCATGCCACCCGCCCCAACCCACACGCCAACCAGCGACCTTCCCACGCTGCCGCCCGGCACCACCGTGCTCGAACGCGGCTGGCTTTCCGCCAACAACATCGTCTGCGTGGGCGAGGACGCGGCGGCGGTGGTGGACACCGGCTACTGCGCCCATGCGGCCCAGACGGTGTCCCTGGTGGGCGCCGCGCTGCAGGGCCGGCCGCTCGCGCTGATCGCCAACACCCATCTGCACAGCGACCACTGCGGCGGCAACGCGGCGCTGCAGCAGGCCTGGCCCGCCGCCCGCACCCTGGTGCCGCCCGGCCAGGCCGCGCACGTGCGCGACTGGGATCCGCAGGCCCTCAGCTACACGCCCACGGGCCAGGAGTGCCCGCCCTTCCGCCTGGACGGCCTGCTGGAGCCCGGGCGCACGGTGCGGCTGGGCGCGCACGACTGGCAGATCCATGCCGCGCCCGGGCACGACACCCATTCCGTGGTGCTGTTCGAGCCCGGCCACCGGGTGCTGCTGTCGGCCGATGCGCTGTGGCAAAACGGTTTCGGGGTGGTCTTTCCCGAGCTGGAGGGCGCGCACGCCTTCGCGGACGTGGCGGCCACGCTGGACCTGATCGCCGGCCTCGCGCCGCGCACCATCGTGCCCGGCCACGGCGCGGTGTTCACCGACGTGGACGCCGCGCTCGACACCGCCCGGCGCCGGCTCGACGGCTTCGTGCGCGATCCGGCCCGCCATGCGCTCTACGCCGCCAAGGTGCTGCTCAAGTACAAGCTGCTCGAATGGCAGAGCGTGCCGCTCGCGCGGCTGCATGCCTGGGCCGACGCGACGCCGTACTTCGGCCTGCTGCATGCCGGCCACTTCGCGGACCAGCCGCGCGCGGCATGGCAGGAGGCGCTGGTGCAGGAGCTGGTGCGCAGCGGGGCCGCCCGGCGGGACGGGGAGACGCTGCACAACGCGTGACGGCACGGGTTGTCGCACGACGGCAGGCCCCGGGCGCGACCGCGGCCGGGGGCCCCTCCGGCCACGGCGCCCTGGTGCCGGCCGGTCAACCGATCATGGCAATTCGCGGCTCGGGTCCGGCGTGGCCGCATCGCGCGGGCCCACGCTGCCCAGCCGGCCCTTGAGCGACTGCGGCTGGCCCGTCAGGATCGCGGCGTACATCGTGGTGTTGGAGAGCACCTTCTTGACGTAGTCGCGCGTTTCCGAGAACGGGATGTTCTCGGCCCAGATCGCGGCCTCCAGCACGGGCCCGTTGCGCCAGTTGCGCGGCCGGCCGGGGCCGGCGTTGTAGGCGGCCGCGGCCATGGGCATGGAGCCCTCGAAGTCGTCGAGCGCGAGCTTCAGGTAGGCGGTGCCGATGGCGATGTTGGTGTCGCGGTCGTTGATCTGGTCGGGCGTGAAGTCCACCATGCCGACCTTCCGGGCCGTCCAGCGCGCGGTGGCGGGCATCACCTGCATAAGGCCCGACGCGCCCACGCCCGAGCGCGCATCCATGATGAAGCGGCTTTCCTGGCGGATGAGGCCGTAGACGTAGGCCGGATCGAGCCCGATGGCCTGCGCGCGCGCCACCACGGCATTGCGGAACGGCATCGGGAAGCGCTGCCCCACGTCCGCGAAGGCCTTGGTGCGCTCGCTGGTGTTGATGCAGCGGTCCCACAGTTCGCGCTGGCAGGCGAGGTCGGCCGCGGCGAGCAGCTCGCGGTCGCCCATGCCGCCCGGCGTGTGCAGGTTGGTGGTGTAGTTCCACTCGCGCACGCCCTCGTGCCGCAGGCCCAGGCCGATGGCATAGAGGCTGCGCACGAAGCCCGGATTGGAGCGCGCGGCGGCCTTTTCCTCGGGCGTGGGCGGCACGGGCGGCAGCGGCACCGTCACGCGCTGGCCGAGTTCCTCCAGTGCCAGTTGCTCGTAGAAGCCGCTCGGGCCGGCGATGCGCTCCAGCAGTTCGCGCGCCTTGGCGCGGTCTTCGTCGCCCGGGCGGTTCGACAGCCACGCGCGGGCGCGCCAGTACGTCCAGGCGGGGTCCTGCCGGCCGGGCGGGCTCATCGCGTCGATCGCCTTGGCCACCTGCTTCCACTGGCCGGCGCGCAGGGCGGCGCGCACCTTCCAGCCCAGCATGTCGTCGGTCAGGTCGGCGTCCTTGGAGACGTTGCCGAAGTACCCCAGCGCGTCCGGCGAGAGCCCGATGGCGGCCTGCTTGCCGATCACGCCCCACACCCAGTTGCGCTCCTCGGCGCTGAGCTGCACGCCCCACTTGGCATCCAGCAGCCGGGCCGCGGTGGCGGGGTCGGACACGGCCATCTTGATGAGGGCCAGCACCACCAGCTCCTGCCGCATGCGGCCCGGCGCCGTGGCCCGGCTCGCGAGGAACTTGGCGGGCGCATCGAACACCTCGCGCAGCATCGGCAGCGCCTCGGGCGCCACGATCTCGACCGCATTGCGCGTGACCCGGGCGCGGTTGCTTTCCGCGGCCAGGCGCGCCTTGCGCCACACGTCCATGGCGGCGATGCGCTTGTCGGAAAAGAACTCCGCCGCGGCGTGCGTGCAGCCGTCGTCGGCCTCGCGCAGCCCGTACCAGTTGCGCAGCACCTCGCCGGCCGCCTCCGGGGTCGCCGAGCCCTTGATCTGGTCCACCAGCAGCGCATAGCAGCGCACCTCGCGGTCGTCGTTCATGCGGTAGAGCGGATGCAGCGCGCTGAACTGGGCCCAGTCGCGCCGCTGGCCGACGAGCAGCAGCCAGTCGTTGCGCAGCCGGTCTTCCTGGTAGGTGCCGGCAAAGCGCTGCAGGAAGGCGTCCACCTCCTGGGGCGTGGCCTGGTCGAGGCGGGCGCGCAGTTCCCAGTACGCTCCCCACGGCTCCAGCACATGCCCGCGCAGGTCGGGCAGCAATTGCGTGAGCCGCGCACGGTCGCCCTTGCGGTAGGCCTGCTGCATTTGTAACAACGCTTCGTCGCCCCGGTTTTGAGCCTGGACAGGCACTGCGGCGGTGGCCATGACCGCGGCGGCCAGGAGCGGTGTCAGAATCGTGAGGAATTGCATTGGGGAATTATGTGATGGACAAAACAGCCCTGCGGCGCGCATTGATCGAGGAACGCCTGAACCTGCCGGACCGCCTACAGCGTTCCGACCTCCTGCAGCGGGTGATGCGCATCTGGCTGGTGGACCGGCCCGACACCGTCATCGGCGCCTACTGGCCGATCAAGGGCGAGTTCGACCCCCTGCCCGCGCTGCACCGCTGGAAGGAAGATGGCGAGCTGCTGGACGAACCGCAGCGCCGCCGCATCGGCCTGCCGGTGGTGAACAAGGAGCACAAGACCCTCACCTTCCACGTCTGGTACCCCGGTTGCCCGATGGAGGAGGACGCCTACGGCATCCCGAAGCCCAAGGATACCGAGGTCATCGTGCCCACGCTGCTGTTCGTGCCCTGCGTGGGCTACGGCCCCGGCGGCTACCGCCTGGGCTACGGCGGCGGCTTCTACGACCGCACCCTGGCCACGCTCTACCCGGTGCCCACCACCGTGGGCCTGGGTTTCACCCATGGGTTCCTGGAAGATTTCGAACCCGAGCCGCATGACCTCCCGCTGGATGCCATCCTGAACGACAACGGAGTCGTCTGGCCGATGAAATAGGCTCCCCCTGAGTCGCCTTCGGCGCCATCCCTCCAAGGGGACGACGCCAGCGGCCCGGCGAAGCCGGTTCCGCGGCGTCCGCTGGCATGGCCTGCTCCGCGGCCTTCTGACGGGTCAAGCCGTGCGGGTTCCAAGACTGTGCTCTGGGGCAAAGGGGAGTGGCTCCCTGCCCCGCACAATTGCACGCGGCAATGGCCGGGGCTTTGGAGGTCAGGTCGGCGGGGCCAGGTCGCTCGCGAAGGCGAAGCACTCCGCCCCCGCCTGCGGACCGCGGCGCTTGCTGGCGTACATGGCGGTGTCGGCTGCGCGCAGCAGGGATTCCAGGCCGCGGCCGTCGCCGGGATGGCAGGCGATGCCGACGCTGAGGCCCACGGACAGGCTGCGGCCCTCGAATTCGAGGGGCACGGCCACGGCCCGGGCCATGGCGCGGGCCTTGTCCGCCAGGGCCGCGCGCGGTGGTGCGCCGGCCAGCAGCACCACGAATTCGTCGCCGCCCAGCCGCGCGACGAGATCGCCCTCGCGCAGCAGGGTGCGCAGGCGCTGCACCAGGGCCACCAGCACCGCATCGCCCGCCGCGTGGCCGTGGGTGTCGTTCACCGCCTTGAAGCCGTCCAGGTCGAGCAGCATCAGCGCAAAGGGCTCGCCCGCCTCCAGCGCCATGGCGGCCCGGCGCGCGAGACCCGCCCGGTTGGCCGCCCCCGTGAGGGCGTCGGTGCCCAGCACCTCCACGAGTTCGCGCGTGCGCCGGCCGAGCGCCTGCTCCGACATGCGCAGCATGCGCAGGCGCGAGGCCATCGCGGCGGCGAAGATCAGCGATTCGGCCACCAGCGCGGCCTGGGTGATGTCCATCTGCCCCGGTGTCCAGGCCACCCAGCCCCAGCTCGCGACGATGATCGCGCAGATGCCGAGAAGCAGCAGCAGAACGCCGGCACTGTAGAGCACGGCCGGCCAGTAGCGCCGGCGCATGGCGATCAGCGCACCGGCGGCCAGCACCACGGTGGACACCACCACCGACGCCTGCACCGCGCGGAACAGCCAGAGCGGGTGCGGCCCCAGCAGCCCGTACACGGTGGCCGCCCCCAATGCGGCGACCAGTGCCAGGACCAGGCGGTCGATGCGCGGCGCGTAGTGCGCGAGGCGCAGCAGGCTGCGCCCGAACAGCAGCTTGGACATGGCCCAGAGCGGCGGCGCGAGGGTGTAGAAGAGGCCCGCCGCCGCGGGCCAGTGCGCGAACGGATAGCGCAGCGTGTGCCCGTTCAGGCTCGCCAGCGCCAGCAGTGCGCAGGCGCACGAGAGCGAATACCACGCGTAGATGCCCTCGCGGAACACCATCAGCATCGCGAAGCTGAACGCCAGCAGGCCCAGCAGCAGGCCGTAGCAGACGCCGTCGAACATGCGCTTGTCCTGGATGGACTGCAGGTAGTCCGCCAGATCCCAGGCCGTGGCCGCGTAGAAGCGCGCGAAGGTCGATTCCACGCGGAAATAGGCCGTGTACGTCTGCGCGTCCGGCAGGCGGAAGCGCCAGGCCATCTGCTCCGAACCCGCCGGCCGCGTGGACCACGGATGGCGCATGCCCGTCACCACGGGTGGCGCCAGCGCGCGGCCGTCCGGGGCATACGGCCCGTAGAAGCGCAGCTCGTGCGTGGACACGGTGGGAATCACCAGCAGCCATTCGCGCAGGGCATCCGCCGGGTCCGCCAGGCGCAGCTGCACGCGGAACCACAGCACGCGGTCGGCCTCGGCGCCCCGCAACGGATTGTCGGGGTGCACGAAGCGCGCGGCGTACTCCGGCGCGCGCACGTCGTCGATGCCCAGTTGGCGTCCCGTGTCCTCCAGCACCGCCATGTGCGGCACCAGGGACACGCCGCCGGCCTGTGCCGCCAGGGGTGCGGGCGGCACGGCGGCTGGTCCGTTCTGCGCCGCACCCGCCAGCGAGGCGAACAGCCAGGCGAGGCAACACACCACCAGGGCAGCGGCCGGCGCAGGACGCCACCGCACGACATCACGGAAGAGCACGGGTATTCGGGCCGCGGCAGGATCTGTCCACGGGAGGAAAAGGAAGGAAACACCGCCACGGGCCGGACGGGCAGCGGCGGATTGTGCCGCACCTCTCGAAATCGCGCATTGATGCGGCCCGGGTATCAATGCCCGGCCCAACGGGCATTGGCAGGCGCGCCCCGCTCCCCTAGCATGGCACTCCCATCCCGCCCGACCACCGCGCACCATGCTCCAGCTCTACATCGGCAACAAGAACTATTCCTCCTGGTCCATGCGCCCCTGGGTGCTGCTGCGCGAGGCCGGCATTCCCTTCGAGGAAGTGGCCGTGCGCTTTGACAGCTTCGACCCAGGCTCCCGCTTCAAGCAGACCCTGCAGGCCGTGACGCCCACCGGCAAGGTCCCCGCGCTCGTCGATGGCGACATCACCGTGTGGGACACGCTGGCCATCGCCGAATACCTCGCCGAGCAGTATCCGGACAAGCAACTGTGGCCGCAGGACGTGGCGGCCCGGGCCCTGGCGCGCAGCGTGGTCGCCGAAATGCACAGCGGCTTCGGCGCCCTGCGCAGCGCCTGCCCCATGAACATCGAGGCCCATCTGCCGGAAACCGGCGCCCTGCTCTGGCGCGACCGGCCCGGCGTGCGCGCCGACGTGCAGCGCCTGACCGAGATGTGGGGCGCCCTGCTGCGCCGGCACGGCGGCCCGCTGCTCTTCGGGGACCGGTTCACGATCGCCGATGCCTTCTTCGCGCCCGTCTGCATGCGCCTGCGCACCTATGCCCTGCCCGTGCCGGAGCCGATCGCCGCGTATGTGGACCACGTGGCCTCGCGGCCCGGCGTGAAGGCGTGGATCGATGCCGCTCTGGCCGAGCAGGACTTCCTGGATTTCGAGGAGCCCTACCGGCTCGGGCGCTGACGCCGGAGGTCTGCGCAGCCCTGCAGCGACTGCCGGCCTGAAAGGTCAGCCCTGGCGGAACTGCTTGCGCAGGAAGGCGCGGTGCCGCGCGATGTGCGCCATCTGCGCCGGCGCGATGGAGCCGCCCAGGTCCTCGTCCTCGGTGTTGAGCACCCGGTTCGCGCTCGCCAGCGCCCGGGCCACCACCTCTTGCTCGGGCACGCCCTGCGCCGCGGCGAGCTCCATCGCCACGCTGCGCATCGCGCGCTGCGACAGCACCCACATCGCGGCGAAGGCGTCCCAGGCCGCCGCCGTCTCCTTGAAACGGTCGCGCTCGGCCAGGATCTCGCTGAGCGGCTTGTCCAGCACTTCCTGCAAAGACTCCAGCCGCTGCTTCAGGACCTCGGCCTCTTCCTCGCGCCGCAGCGCCTCCACGGCCGCGTGGGCGGCGGCATCCGGCGATTCGGGCACGGGCACGCTGCCGTCGGGGTTCATCTGGGCGATGGTGAGGGAGGAAGACAGGGACATGGCGGGCGGGCAATGAGGATCGCCGCCGAATATACCGGCCGAGGCCCTGACCCCACCTGCCTGGCGCGTGCACGCCTCCCGCCGCCGTACACTGCCCGCATGCAGATCTACATGGTGGGCGGCGCCGTGCGCGACCGGCTGTTGGGCCGCCCGGTGAACGACCGCGACTGGGTGGTGGTGGGGGCCACGCCCGACGATTTGGCCGCGCGCGGCTTCCTGCCCGTGGGGCGCGTTTTCCCCGTCTTCCTCCACCCCGAGACGCGCGAGGAATACGCGCTGGCACGCACCGAGCGCAAGAGCGGACGCGGCTACCGCGGCTTCGTGGTGGACACGGCCCCGGACGTGACGCTGGAGCAGGATCTCTCCCGCCGCGACCTGACCATCAACGCCATGGCGGTGCGCGGCGACGACCCCGCGAACTGGGAACTCGTCGACCCCTACGGCGGTGCGCGCGACCTGCGGGCACGCCTGCTGCGCCACGTGACCGACGCCTTCCGCGAAGACCCGGTGCGCATCCTGCGCGTGGCGCGCTTCGCCGCGCGCTTCACCGATTTCTCCGTCGCCCCCGAGACCATGGCGCTCATGCGCGAGATGGTGGAGGCCGGCGAGGCCGCCGATCTGGTGCCGGAACGCGTCTGGCAGGAGATCGCGCGCGGCCTGATGGAGCCCGCGCCGTCGCGCATGTTCGAAGTGCTGCGCGGCTGCGGCGCCCTGGCGGTGCTGCTGCCCGAACTCGACCGGCTCTGGGGCGTTCCCCAGCGGGCGGAATACCACCCCGAGGTGGACACCGGCGTGCACGTGATGATGGTGATGGACATGGCCGCGCGGCTGCAGGCGCCGCTCGCCGTGCGCTTCGCCTGCCTCGTCCACGACCTGGGCAAGGGCACGACGCCGGCCGACGTGCTGCCGCGCCACATCGGGCACGAGCAGCGCAGCGCCAAGCTGCTCGCGAAGGTGTGCGACCGGCTGCGCGTGCCCGTGGAATGCCGCGAGACCGCCGACGTGGTCGCGCGCGAGCACGGCAACATCCACCGCAGCACGGAGCTCGGCGCCGCGGCCCTGGTGCGGCTGCTGGAGCGCTGCGATGCGCTGCGCAAGCCGGCACGCTTCGCCGACGTGCTGCTGGCCTGCGAATGCGACGCGCGCGGCCGGCTCGGATTCGAAGAGAAGCCCTATCCGCAGCGCGAACGCCTGCTGGGTGCGCTGCAGGCGGCACGCACGGTCGATACCGCCGCCGTGGCCGCGCGCGCGCAGGAGCGCGGTGCGTCCGGCCCGCAGGTGGGAGAGTGGATACGCCGCGCGCGCGGCGATGCGGTAGAGGCCTGGATGGCGCAGCGCCCGGCGGCCCAGGCCTGAAAGGGCCCAGCCCCGACGTACGGCCCGTGCACGGCACCGTGCCGCGGGCTGGTACGCCACCGGCCCGGAGAGGCGCGGGAGCGTCAGGCGCCGCCGGCCGTGCGCACCCAGCGCGCGATGTCCGCCGCGCCCAACGCGCCCGAGATGCGGGCCACTTCCCGCCCCTGGCGGAACATCACCATCGTCGGGATGCTGCGGATCGCGTGGCGCGCACCGATGGCGGGATGCGCTTCCGTGTCGAGCTTGGCGAGCCGCACCGACGGCTCCAGCGTGCGGGCGGCCTGCGCGAACGCGGGCGCCATCGTCCGGCACGGACCGCACCAGGGCGCCCAGAAATCCACCACCACGGGAATGTGGCTGCGCTCGACGTGGCGCGCGAACGAGCCTTCGTCCAGCACCGCGGGCTCGCCCGTGAACAGCGGCCGGTGGCACTGGCCGCACTCCATCTGCACCGTCCCGGGCGGGGCCGACAGCCGCTCCGCGGCGACCCGGTTGGTGGTGTGGCAGTGGGGACAGACGATGTGCAAAGATTCGGGCATGCGCGCCAGATGCGCGGCGCGCGGTGCGTTTTCAAGGCACGGGTGGCACGCGCCAACCTCGCCCGAAGGCACCTACAGCCCACAGGCTCGGCGGCCTACAGGCCCGACCAGCCCATCTGGTAAGGTACGTTCCAATGCAAAAGCCTCCGTTGCTGACCGCGCGCCATGCGCTGTTTCTCGACTTCGACGGCACGCTTGCCGACATCGCTCCGCACCCCGATGCGGTGCAGGTCCACCCTGGCGTGGTGCCGGCCCTGCGGGTGCTGCACCAGCGCCTGGACGGGGCCCTGGCGATCGCCACGGGCCGCACGCGAGCCGACATCGACCACTTCCTCAGCCCCCTGCAGATGCCGCTGGCCAGCGAGCACGGTGCCCAGTACCGCCTGGGCAACGGCGTTGCCGGCGGCGTGCCGGCGCCCGATCTCTCCGGCGTGGTGCACACCGTGCAGGCGCTGCTCGACCGCTACCCGGCGCTCGTGCTGGAGCGCAAGAGCGCGGGCGTGGCCCTGCACTACCGCCAGGCGGTGGAGCTCGAACCCCTGTGCCGTGCCGCGCTCGAGCATGCGCTCGCGCAGTCGCCCGGGCTGGAGATCCTGCAGGGCAAGTGCGTGATGGAGGTCAAGCCGTCGGGCCCCAACAAGGGCCGGGCCATCCGCGATTTCATGCAGCAGGCCCCCTTCGCGGGCCGCATTCCCGTGTTCGCGGGCGACGACGTGACCGACGAGCACGGCTTCGTCGCAGCGCAGGCGCTGGGCGGCATCGGCGTCAAGGTGGGACCGGGCGAAACCGCCGCCATGGCCCGCTGCGACGACACGGCCATGCTGCGCGAGTGGCTCTTCCAGATGGCTGCGCCGGAGGGCTTTCCCGCATGACCGCCAACGCCCCCGCGCCCGCTCCCGCCCGGGAATCCGCGCAATCGCCCGCCGCCTCGGCCGCGGCCTCCGAGGCCGCCGCCGCGCCCACGTACGCCGACGGCAATCTCGGCCTCTCGCGCGATCCCCTCCCGCGCCCGCCGGGCTTCTCGGCACCGGCCGAGGCATCGCTCGCGCTCGGCATGATCGGCAACTGCGCGGTCAGCGCGCTGGTGGACGCGAACGCGCACATCGTCTGGTGCTGCCTGCCGCGCTTCGATGGCGATCCGGTGTTCAACGCCCTCATCCAGCCGGGCGAGGAAGGCAGCCGTTTCGCGATCGAGCTGGAAGACCAGGTCGAGAGCCGGCAATGGTACGAACCGAACACCGCCGTGCTGCGCACGCGCCTCACGGACCGCTCCGGCAACAGCATCGAGGTGACCGACTTCGCGCCGCGCTTCCATGCGCGCTCGCGCTTCTTCCGCCCCATGCTGCTGGTGCGCCGCGTGCGCCCCGTGCAGGGCTCGCCGCGCATCCGCGTGACGGCCAACGTGCGCTTCGGCTGGGGCAGCGAGAAGCCCGCCATCACGCGGGGGAGCAACCACCTGCGCTTCGTGGGGGCCGACCTCACGCTGCGCCTCAACACCGACGCGCCGCTCTCGCACGTGCTCTCGGGCCAGCCGTTCGTGCTCTCGCGCGAGTACAACTTCCTGCTGGGCGCGGACGAATCCCTGCCCTTCGGCATCGCCGACGCCGCCCGCTCGTACGAACAGGACACCGTGGCCTACTGGCGCCAGTGGACGCAGCGCCTGGCCGTTCCGCTCGAATGGCAGGACGCCGTGATCCGCGCGGCGATCACGCTCAAGCTGTCGCTCTACGAGGACACGGGCGCGATCGTCGCGGCCATGACTACCAGCATTCCCGAATCCGCGCACAGCGGCCGCAACTGGGACTACCGCTACTGCTGGCTGCGCGATGCGTTCTTCGTCGTGCGCGCGCTCAACAGCCTCTCGGAGACGGCCACCATGGAGGACTACCTGCGCTGGCTGAGCAACGTGGTGGTGGAGGCGAGCGACGGCCACATCCAGCCGCTCTACGGTATCGGCCTGGAGCGCGAGCTGCCCGAGCATTTCGTACCGCAGCTCGCGGGCTACCGCGGCATGGGCCCGGTGCGCGTGGGCAACCAGGCGGCGGAACACTTCCAGCACGACGTGTACGGCAACATCGTGCTCGGCGCGGCCCAGGCCTTCCACGACCGGCGCCTGCTGCATGCGGCCGGCCCGGCCGAGTTCGCGCGCATGGAGCAGATCGGCGAGCTGGCCGTGAAGGTGTACGGCACGCCCGACGCCGGCATGTGGGAGCTGCGCACGCGCGCCCGGGTGCATACCTCCTCGGCGCTCATGAGCTGGGCGGCCTGCGACCGGCTGGCGAAGATCGCGGACAGCCTGCAACTGCCCGAACGCGCCGACTACTGGCACGGCCACGCGCGGCGCATGAAGGACGAGATCCTCGAGAAATCCTGGAGCGAGAAGCGCCAGGCATTCGCCGAGAGCTTCGGCGGCCACGAACTGGACGCGAGCGTGCTGCTGATGGCCGAGGTCGGCCTGATCGACCCGCGCGACCCGCGCTTCGTGAGCACGGTGGACGCGATGGAGCAGACGCTTTGCGACGGCCCCTACATGCGCCGCTACGAGGCCGCGGACGATTTCGGCAAGCCCGACACGGCCTTCAACATCTGCACCTTCTGGCGCATCGACGCGCTCGCGCGCATCGGCCGCCGCGCCCAGGCGCGCGAGATCTTCGAGGCCATGCTCGCGGCACGCAACCCGCTCGGGCTGCTGTCGGAGGACACGCATGCGGAAACCGGAGAGATGTGGGGCAACTTTCCCCAAACTTATTCCATGGTCGGCATCATCAATGCCGCGATGCGCCTCTCGGCGCCCTGGGACAGCGTGATCTGACGGCATCCGCCCGGATCGAACCACAAGGAATTCCCATGAGCCGACTCGTCGTCATCTCCAACCGCATCGCCGATCCCCGCAAACCCGCCGCGGGGGGCCTGGCCGTGGCCCTGGGCGAGACGCTGAGCCGCACGGGCGGCATGTGGTTCGGCTGGAGCGGCACGGTCGCCGAGGACGGCGTTCCCGGCGAAGGCAAGCTGCAGACGCGGCAGGCCGGCAGCGTGACGCTGGCCACCGTGGACCTGTGCCGAGAGGACCACGACAGCTACTACGCGGGCTACAGCAACAGCGTGCTGTGGCCGGTGTTCCACTACCGGCTCGATCTGGCGGACTTCAACGCGGGCTACATCTCAGGTTATCGGCGCGTGAACCAGATGTTCGCGCGCAAGCTGCTGCCGCTGCTGAAGGACGACGACATCCTCTGGGTGCACGACTACCACCTGATCCCGCTCGCGGCCGAACTGCGCGCGCTCGGCTGCAAGCAGCGCATCGGCTTCTTCCTGCACATTCCCGTGCCGCCGCCGCTCATCATGGCCGCGATCCCGCAGCACGAATGGCTCATGCGCTCGCTGTTCGCCTACGACCTCGTGGGCCTGCAGAGCGAGGCCGACGTCTCGCACTTCACCCAGTACCTCAGCACCGAGGGCGGCGCCGAGAGCGTGGGACCGCAGCGCCTGCGCGCCTTCGGCGGCACCGTGCAGGTCGGCGCGTTCCCGATCGGCATCGACGTGGACGAGTTCGCGCGCCTGACGGCCGCGCCCGATGCGGTGCAGACCTACGAGGCGATGAAGGACGAATACTCGCGGCGGCGCCTGCTCATGGGCATCGACCGGCTGGACTACTCCAAGGGCATCCCGCAGCGCGTGCGCGCCTTCCGCGAGCTGCTGGCGCGCTACCCCGAGAACCAGCACAGCGCCACGCTGATCATGATCGCCTCGCCCACGCGCGACAGCGTGAACGCCTATGCCGACCTGCGGCACGAACTGGAAGGCCTGTGCGGCGCCATCAACGGCGACCACGGCGACCTGGACTGGATGCCCGTGCGCTACATCCACCGCACCGTGGCCCGCAAGCGCGTGCCGGGCCTGTGCCGCGCCGCCGCCGTGGGCCTGGTCACGCCGCTGCGCGACGGCATGAACCTCGTGGCCAAGGAATACGTGGTGGCGCAGGATCCGGAGGATCCCGGCGTGCTCGTGCTCTCGCGCTTCGCCGGCGCGGCCGAGCAGCTCAAGGAAGCGCTGCTCGTGAACCCCTACGACACCCAGGGCATGGCCGACTGCATCCAGACCGCCCTGCGCATGCCGCTCGAAGAGCGCCAGCAGCGCCACCAGGCCCTGCTGGCGCGCATCCGGCGGCAGGACATCCACTGGTGGCGGCGCACCTTCCTGGAAGCGCTGGAGAAGTCGCAGGACTGAGGCCACACCCGGCCCACGGCCCACGGCCCACGGCCCACGGCACAATGCACGCATGGCCCAGGGCAAACGCATCTCCGCAGACATCGCCGACGACGCGCTGGAGGCGATCCGCGCCCTGGGCGCAGCCGCCAGACAGGCCCGCCTCGCGGCGGGCGACGGCCAGGCCGCCGCCGCGGCGCGCCTCGGGGTGCACGTGCAGACGATCGGCCGCATCGAATCGGGCGAGCCCGGCGTCGCCATCGGACACGTCGTGGGGATGCTGGCGCTCTATGGGGTCACGGTGGCCCACTCGGGCGCCGGCGCTTCCTGACGCCACGGCCTGCCATCTTCCTTAGTGCACCCTCGCAGCCACGCCGCCCGCCACCGGGTACTGCGCGGCCGCTACCGGCCGCTACCGGCCGCCCCCGCCCTCGTCAACCGGCCATGGCCAGCGCCGCGTAATCCCCGACCTGATGGCCCAGCCCCGCGGGCACGAGCTGCACGCCGCCGGTGAGCGCGGGCAGGTGGCCCGACACCTGGGCCTGCAGACGGGGCAGCAGGAATTCCTGGTGGTGCAGGAACACGCTGCCCCCCACGCTGATGCGCTGCAGATCCAGCATCACGACGAGGTTGTAGAGCATGCGCCCGAGCACGCGGCACATCTGCTCCACGGCCTCCAGCGCCTCGGCATCGCCCGCGCGCGCATCGCCGATCAGCGTGCCGGCGTCGCGGCCCCAGCGCCGGGGAATCGCGTTGCCCGCGACCAGCGATTCCACGTCGGCCACGTTGCCGCAGCCGCAGGTGGCGTCCTGCGGACCATCGCTGGAAAAGCTGTGCCCCGCATGGCCCGCATTGCCGTTCTTGCCGCGCAGCACCCTGCCGTCCACGCACAGGCCCACGCCGACGCCCGTGCTCCAGGTGACGTAGGCGCAGTGGTCCAGCCCCTGCAAAGCGCCCCAGCGGCGCTCGGCCACGAGGGCGGCCACGGCATCGTTCTGCACGTTCACGTTCTGCAGCACCTCGGCCAGCGGCGCCTGCAGGGGAATGCGCGTCCAGTCGTTGGGCAGCAGGCTGCGGTCGGCGCCGGGCAGCCCGCCGCAGATGTTGGGCGTGGACACCTCGACCATGCCGTCCTGCAGCAGGAAGGGGCCGCAGCTCGCCACGCCGGTCGACTGCAGGTCTTCGCGGGTGATGCCCACCTCGGCGCAGGCCGCATCCACCATGCGCAGCGCCTGGCGCGCCAGCGCATCGGGCGCGCCCTCCTTCACGGTCGGCTCGCTGCGGCGCGCCACCAGCGCGGCCCGGTCGGTCCCCGCGGGCGCCAGCGCCACCGCGATCTTCGTTCCCCCAATGTCGATACAAGCTCTCATCGCCACCTCGGTCGCTCGGAAAAAAGGCGCCGCGCCGCCACGGAACCTGGCGCGCGGTGCATGTCGAGGTCAGAGTATGGACGCATCCCGGCGGCCCGGCGTGTAGGCCGGCAGCGCCGGCCATCCGATGGCGCAAGCACGGGGCGCTCCGCCGTGCTGGTATGGCCAGTGACACCCCGCCCAGGTGTTATCTTCGAAGGCGCATGCTTGAGATCGTCGCCCCAACGCCCCCCATCTGAATCCACAGGAACGCCGTGACACTTGAACTTCTGGGCGCCTTCGGCAAGAGCTTTCTCTTCGTGGTGGCCGCGCTGCTGCCGATCGTGAACCCGGCCGCCACGGCGCCCATCTTCCTCGGCCTGACCGAGGGGGCATCGCCGGCCACGCGCGCGCTGCTGGCGCGCCGCATCGCGCGCAACATGTTCTGGCTGCTGCTGGGGGCGATGCTGGTCGGCTCCTACGTGCTGGAGTTCTTCGGCATCTCGCTGCCCATCGTGCGCGTGGGGGGCGGCATGATCGTGGCGGCGACGGCCTGGCGATTGCTGACGGCCACGCAGGCCACGGTGGACAGCCGCACCGAACTGGCCGAGAGCTTCACGCCCGACATGGCGCGGCGCCAGGCGTTCTACCCGCTCACCTTCCCGGTGAGTTGCGGGCCCGGCTCGATCGCGGCGGCCATCACCGTCGGTGTGTCGCTGGCCGACGCGCGGCTGTCGCTGTCACTGGCGCGCATGGGAGGCGGCGTGCTGGCGCTGCTGTCCGTCGCCGTGCTGCTGTACTTCGCCTTCCGCTATGCGCAGCAACTGCTCAAGCCGCTCGGCGAGGCCGGTTCGGTGATCTTCCTGCGGTTGTCGGCGTTCATCCTGCTGTGCCTGGGCGTGCAGATCGTGTGGGACGGCGTGTACGAGCTGGGCGTCGGGATGCTGCGCGACGGGATGCTGCCGATGAGTTCGTGAGCGGAAGTCAGAGCGAATAACCCAGCATCATCGCCACGCCGGCTTCCTTGTTCGGCCGGCTGAAGCTCTCGCGCGTGAGGCGGCCCACCGGAATGGAGAGCTGATCGGTCACGAACCACTTGCGGTAGATGGGGTCGATGTCGCGGCTGGCGTAGAGCCGGCCGAGCGTGCGGTCCACCACGGCCATGAGCGCGGTGTCGTTCTTGCGCGCCATGATCGCGTAGGGTTCCACCGAGAGCACGAAGTTGCCGAGCGCCAGGGCGTCCTGCGCCTTGTTGCGCGCGGAGAGGCCGAGCAGCAGCGAATCGTCCTGCGCGAAGGCCTTCACCGTGCCGGCGCGCAGGGCCTTGAACGCCTCGTCGTTGTTGTCGAACACCTTCACCGTGGCCTTCACCTCGCTCACGGTGAGCTGCGCCAGCAGCTTCTCGGAGGTGGAGCCCTTGCTCACGGCCACGGTCTTGCCCGCGAGATCCTGGACCGAATCCGCCTTGGTGCCCATGGGCACCAGCACCCGGATGCCCGCGACGAACATGGTGGGGCCGAAGGCCACGCGCTCCTGCCGCGCCTTGGTGTTGGTGGTGGAGCCGCATTCGAGGTCGATCTCGCCGGACTCCAGCTTCGGAATGCGCTCGGAAGCGCTCACCGTGCGGTACTTGACGTCCAGGTCCTTGAGCTTGAGCGCGCTCTTGATCTCCTCGACGACCGCGAGGCACAGATCGACGGAATAGCCCGCGGCCTTGCCGCCGTTCTGGGCATCCACGAAGGAGAACGGCCAGGCCGACTCGCGCACGCCGAGGGTGATCGCGCGCGTCTGCTGGATGCGGGCCATCGTGTCGGCGGGGGCCTGCGCGGATGCGGGGGCGGGAGCGGAAAGGGCGAAAGAGGCTGCGGCGAGCGCCAGCAGTCGGGTGAGGCGGCAGGTCATGGGTGCAACCGGGTGGGGAATGGGCAACGAAGGGAGGGAGAGGGAAGGAAAGTGGAACTGGGCTGCCGGAACCCCATGCAGGTACTGTGCCGGGGAACGGCGCCGTGCAGGTGACGTCCCTTTGCCATTCACAGCCACTTGGCGATCAGGCTGGCGGCGGCGCTCAGCAACAGCGTGCTGGCCAGCGGGATGTTCCACTCGCGCCCCAGAAGGCGGAACTGGAAGTCCCCCGGCAGGCGCCCCACGCCGAGGCGCCGCAGGAACGGCGCCAGGCCCTGGAGCAGGACCAGGGCGAGGAAGACGACGATCAGCCAGCGCAGCATCCCGCGAGTGTAGGCGCAGAGCGCCCGCAGGCGTGGGCCGTGCATGGGCGCCCCGCCCCCTCAGCCCCCATAGTTTCCGCCAGAAGGAACACGGGCGGTGGTAATGGCGTGCCACCGCCCTTGCAGGCGACTCGTGCGCATGCCGCAGCGGGGCGTGCCGGGCGCTTCCAGCCGGGCCTGCGCCGCGCTACAGCCGATGCGTGCGGTCCCCGCGCGCGAAGCCGATCGGCGTCCAGGCCGGCACGCCCGCGCCCACCGCCAGCACCTTGAAGAGTTCGCCCATCTCGTGCTCCATCATGAGCTTGGCGGCCTGCGCGCGCTGCGCCTGCGGCAGCGGCTCCAGCAGCGACAGCAGGCCGCAGTTGATGAGGAAGTGCGCCTGCGTGGTGTAGCCCAGCACGTCCAGCCCCGCCTCCTGCGCGGCCAGGGCCATGGCGGTGAAATTGACGTGCGCGGTGATGTCCTTCGCCCCCACGTCGGAAAGCGGGTCGGAATCGACCTGGTGGGCCCGGTGGCACACCAGCGTGCCCATGTGGCGCTGCGGGTGGTAGTACTCGGCCTCGGGGAAGCCGTAATCGATCAGGAAGGCCGCGCCGCGCGCCAGGCGCTGCCCCAGCATGCGCAGGAAGCCCTCGCCCTGGGCGTGGATCTCGGTGAGGTAGTCCTGCGGGCCTTCGGGCTCGGCGGGCGGGCGCAGCGCCGTGGGGCGGTCTTGCCAGGCGAAGCGGGGTTCGGCGCCGTCACCGGGCTCCACGACCACGCCGCGCTCGTGCCACGTGCCGCTGTGCGCGCCGCCGTGGCGGGCCAGCAGTTGCACCGGCATGGCATCGAGCACCTCGTTGCCCACCACCACGCCCTCGATGCGTTCGGGCAGGGCCTGGGCCCACTGCACGCGGTCGCCCCAGGGCGCGAGCCGCTCGCGCTGGCGCTCGCGCAGGCTGCCCGACAGGTCCACGATGGTGTAGCGCCGCACGCGGTCGTCGAGCGCCTCCAGCAGTTGCGCGGCGAGTGCGCCGGAGCCGGCGCCGAATTCCCACACGTCGTGCGTGCCCGTGGCGTCCAGCGCGTCCTGCACCTGCCGTGCCAGGGCCTGGCCGAACACGGGCGAGAGTTCCGGCGCGGTCACGAAGTCGCTGCCCGACTGCGGCAGGGTGCCGAATTTCGGCAGCGCGTTGGCGTAGTAGCCCAGGCCGGGCGTGTAGAGGGCCCATTCCATGAACCGGTCGAAACCGATCCAGCCGCCGGCCTCGGCGATAGCATCGGCGATGCGCCGGGCCAGGGCGCTCGATAAACTGGGGTGCTGTTCTGTCGTCGTCACGGCCCGATTGTCCCCCATGCCCTCTTCCGCTTTCCCCCGTACCGTATTGGTCACCGGCGCCGCCCGGCGCCTCGGCCGCGAGATCGCCCTGGCGCTCGCCGCCGCGGGCTGGCGTGTGGCCGTGCATTACCGCGGCTCGCGCGAAGACGCGCTGCGCACGGCCGCCGACTGCGCCGCGCGCACGCCGGGCAGTGCTGCCTTCGATGCCGATTTCCACGACGAAGCCGCCGTGCGCGCGCTGCTGCCGCGCGTGGCCGCGGAACTCGGCGCGGTGGATGCCGTGGTCAACAGCGCCTCGCTCTTCGAGCACGACGACGCGGCAAGCTTCGGCTTCGCGGCCCTCGAAAAGCACCTGCGCAGCAACACCGCCGCGCCGATCCTGCTGGCGCAGGCGCTGCACGCGCACCTCGCCGCGCGCAGCGGCACGGGGGCCGATACCGCGGCAGCAGCCGGCGCAGAGGCCGGCGCCCGCCCTCTGCAGGGCGTGGTCGTGAACCTGCTCGACCAGAAGCTCTGGAACCCGAATCCCGATTTCCTGAGCTACACGCTCTCCAAGGCGGCGCTCGAATCGGCCACCACCCTGCTCGCCCAGGCGCTGGCACCGCGCGTGCGCGTGGTGGGCGTCGCGCCCGGCCTCACGCTCACGAGCCACATGCTGTCCGACGAGAAATTCCGCGAACTGCACCGGCAAAGCCCCCTGGGCCGCTCCTCCACCCCCGAGGACGTGGCCGCGGCCGTGCGCTTCGCGCTGGAGAACCGCTCGATCACCGGCACCACGCTGCTGGTCGACGGTGGCCAGCACCTGATGCGCTTCGAGCGCGACTTCTCGCTCATGTGAGGCGCGGCGCGCAGGCCCCCCCCTCCTTCATTCATTCATCGCTTTTTTCTTCCAGCCACCATGCCCAACCACCCCGACGGCGGCCTCCAGATCCTCACGCTCACCGGTTTGCGCTTCGACGCCAACCTGGGCATCCTCGACCACGAGAAGACCGCGCCCCAGCCCATCCAGGTCGATGCCGAACTGAACCAGGGCCGCCAGCCGCTGCTGCCGCACGACGACGACATCGGCCACGTGCTGGACTACCGCAAGGTGCGCCAGATCATCATCGACGAATGCACGGCCGAGCACGTGAACCTGCTGGAGAGCCTGATCGGCAAGCTCACGCGCCGGCTGATGCAGCTGCCCGGCGTGCTCGGCGTGCGCGTGAAGATCGCCAAGCTCGAAATCTTCGACGACTGCGAAGTGGCGATACGGATGGAATGCGGGGAGTGGTGACCCCTGCGGCCTGACCGTCAGCAGCAGCGCCCGATGCGCCCCTTGCCCCCATAGCGCGCATCCTGCCGGTCGCGGAAGAATTCCGCATAGCTCATCACCGGCTCGCCCGGATGGGTGCGCTCCTGGTGGCTCAGGTAGGCGTCGTAGTCGGGCAGGCCCACCATGAGGCGCAGCGACTGCGCGAGGTAGCGCCCGCCCGTGGCGACGGCCTGCACGGCGCCCCGCGCGGCCTGCAGCGGCCGGCCCGCGGCGCTGGCGCTGCCGCCACCGTCGGCCGCCGGCTTCACCGGGCGCCCTCCGGCAGGGCCTCGAACGGCGTCTCCTGCGCGGTGGGGCGGTTCGCGGCGCGGGCCTGCAGGCAGGCGCGCACGCTGTAGAGCAGCACGCTCAGCACCACGAAGATGAACAGCGCGCACAGCCCGGCGTTGATGCGGTCGTTGAGCACGATGCGCGACATGGCCTCGGCCGTCTTGGCCGGCGCGATCACGGTGCCCTGCGCGATGCCGTCGGCGTACTTCGCGGCGTGCGACAGGAAGCCGATCTTCGGGTCGGCCGAGAAGATCTTCTGCCAGCCGGCCGTGAGCGTGCACGCCAGCAGCCAGGCCGCCGGGGCGATGGTCACCCAGGCGAAGCGCTCGCGCTTCATGCGGAACAGCACCACGGTGCCCAGCATCAGCGCCACGGCGGCCAGCATCTGGTTGGAGATGCCGAACAGCGGCCACAGCGTGTTGATGCCGCCCAGCGGATCGACCACGCCCTGGTAGAGGAAGTAGCCCCAGGCACCCACGCACAGCGCGGTGGCGACCAGGTTGGCCGGCAGCGAATCGGTGCGCTTCAAGGCCGGCACGAAGCTGCCCAGCAGGTCCTGCAGCATGAAGCGGCCCGCGCGCGTGCCGGCGTCCACCGCCGTCAGGATGAACAGCGCCTCGAACAGGATCGCGAAGTGGTACCAGAAGGCCATCATGGCCGGCCCGCCCACCACCTGGTGCAGGATGTGCGCCATGCCCACGGCGAGCGTCGGCGCGCCGCCGGCGCGGCCCAGGATGGTGTGCTCGCCCACGTCCTTGGCGGTCTGCACCAGCATGTCGGGCGTGATCACGAAGCCCCAGGTGGAGAGCGTCTGCGCCACGGCCTCGGGCGTGGTGCCCACGAGCGCCGCGGGGCTGTTCATCGCGAAGTAGATGCCGGGGTTGATGCACGAGGCGGCCACCAGCGCCATCACGGCGACGAAGGATTCGGCCAGCATGCCGCCGTAGCCGATGTAGCGCGCGTGGGTCTCGTTCTCCAGCATCTTGGGCGTGGTCCCCGAGGAGATCAGCGCGTGGAAGCCCGACACCGCGCCGCAGGCGATGGTGATGAAGAGGAACGGGAACAGGCTGCCCGACCAGACCGGGCCGTTGCCCTGCGCGAACTGCGTGATGGGCGGCATCTCCAGCGTGGGCGCCACCACCACGATGCCGATCGCCAGCGCCACGATGGTGCCGATCTTCAGGAAGGTGGAGAGGTAGTCGCGCGGCGCGAGCAGCAGCCACACCGGCAGCGAGGCGGCGACGAAGCCGTAGCCGATCAGCATCCAGGTGAGCGTGGTGCCCGAGAAGGTGAACATCGGCCCCCAGGTGGGATGCGCGGCCACGGCCTGCCCGCCAAAGATCGCGGCCATCAGCAGCACGAAGCCGATGACGGAGACCTCGGCGATGCGGCCCGGGCGCAGGAAGCGCAGGTACACGCCCATGAAGAGCGCCACGGGAATCGTCGCCGCCACGGTGAACGCGCCCCAGGGCGATTCGGCCAGCGCCTTCACCACGATCAGCGCCAGCACGGCCAGGATGATGATCATGATCATGAAGGTGCCGAAGAGCGCGATCAGCCCCGGCACGGTGCCCATCTCCTGCTTGACCAGGTCGCCCAGCGAGCGGCCGTCGCGCCGCGTGGAGATGAAGAGCACGATGAAATCCTGCACTGCGCCCGCGAACACCACGCCCGCCAGCAGCCACAAGAGGCCCGGCACGTAGCCCATCTGCGCGGCCAGCACCGGGCCCACCAGCGGCCCTGCGCCCGCGATGGCGGCGAAGTGGTGGCCGAACAGCACGTGCTTGTTGGTGGGCACGTAGTCCAGCCCGTCGTTGTGGCGCCAGGCCGGCGTGGAGCGTTTGGCATCGAGCCCCAGCACGCGCTGGGCAATGAACAGGCTGTAGTAGCGGTAGGCGATCAGATAGACGCAGACCGCCGCGACGACGATCCAGAGCGCGCTGACGGCCTCGCCGCGCGTCAGCGCGACGGTGCCGAGCGCCCAGGCGCCGAGCACGGCGATGCAGAGCCACACCAGGTGGCGGCGGATGAGGGGCATGGGATGTGTCTCCTGGATGCGGGAAGGGCCCCGGTGGTCCGGGGGCAGGCCAGTATCCCGGCGAGGGGCGGCGCGCGCATCCGCCCTGCCACGTAGGCGGGACGGGTGGGATTTCGTAAGGGACAACCCTCTCGGTGTTTACCCGGATCAGGCGCTCGTCAGCGCCGGAGCCGCATCCCCACCGTCCCTGTCAGAGCCACCCTCAGCGACCGGCGCCGAATTCCTTCGCATGCTCCACCGCATAGCGGATCAGCTCCGCCAGGCTGCCCAGTTCCAGCCGCCGGCGGATGTTCTGCCGGTGCGCTTCCACCGTGCGCACGCTCAGCCCGAGGTCGCCCGCGATCTGCTTGCTCGATGCGCCGCGCCCCAGCGCTACCAGAATCTCGCTCTCGCGCGGCGTGAGCAGCGGCTTGGGCGCCTGGTTGCGGAAAAGCCGCTGGGAGACCGCGGGGCTCAGGAAGGTGCCGCCCGCGGCCACCGCCTCCAGCGCCGCGACCAGCTCGGAGGCCGGCGCGTCCTTCAGCACGTAGCCGCAGGCGCCCACCTGCAGGGCGCGCTGCACGTATTCGGGGTTGTCGTACATGCTGAGCATCAGCACCCGCGGTGCCGGGCCGCGCGCCAGCAGCCGGGCGGCGCAGTCCAGCCCGCTCACGTCCTTCATGCCCACGTCCATGAGCACCATGTCGGGCGCCAGCCGCGCGATCTGCGCCTCGGCCTCGTCGGCGCTCGCGGCCTCGCCGACGATGCGCACCCACGGCAGGCTGCCCAGGCGCGCGCGCAGGCCGTCGCGCACCAGTGCGTGGTCGTCCACGAGGAACAGGCGGACGGGGCGGTCCAGGGGAGCGGGCGGGGCGGCGGTCATGCGGCCCCCATCCTATCCGGGTGCACCTCGGCCACGACGCGCGTGCCCCCGGCCCCCGACCGCACCTGCAGCCGGCCGCCGATGCCCTCCATGCGCTCGTGCATGTTGCGCAGGCCGATGCCGCGCCGCGGATCGCGCTGCAGCGCGGCGGGATCGAAGCCCCGGCCGTCGTCGCGCACCTCCAGCTGTACGCCGCCGCCCACGCATTCGAGCGTGACGTGCACCTGCCGCGCCTGCGCGTGCTTGCGCACGTTGGTGAGCGCCTCCTGCGCCACGCGGAACAGCGCGGTGGTGACGTCCTGCGGCAGCGGGCCCGGCGGCTGGGCGACGTCGGCGAACGCCGCCACGGGCCCGTGCTCGCCGAACGCACGCGCCAGATGCTCCAGCGCGGCCGGCAGCCCCAGCGTGTCGAGCAGCGCCGGCCGTAGTTCGTGCGACAGGCGCCGCACCTCGCCCAGCGCCTCGTTCAGGTGCCGCAGCGCGATCGCGAGGGTGGGCGGCGCCGGGCGCTCGCGCTCGATGTCCTCCACCGCCGATTCGATGAGCAGCTTGGCCGAGACCAGCGTCTGGCTGGTGCCGTCGTGCAGCTCGCGCGCCAAATGGCCGCGCTCCTCCTCCTGCGACTGCACCACGCGCCGCGCCAGCAGCCGCATGCGCGCCTCGGAGGTGCGGTGCTCGCTGAGGTTGAGCAGCAGCCCGCAGGCGCTGATCGCCGCCAGGCCGAGCGCTGCGAAACCGGCGATCCACCACATGGTCGCGCCCACGTTGGAGCCTACCTGCCGCTCCAGGCCCGCCTGCGTGGCCTCGATATCGTCGAGGTACAGGCCCGTGCCCACCATCCAGTTCCAGTGCGGCAGGGCCGTGACGTAGCCGAGCTTGGGCGCGAGCTGCCCGCCGAGCGACGGCTTGGGCCACGCATACTCCACGAAGCCGCCGCCGGCCTGCGCCTGCGCGATGAGCTGCTGGATGGTCGGCCGCCCCTGCGGATCGCGCAGGTCCCAGAGCATCCGGCCCACGAGTTCCGGCTGGCGCGAGTGCATGAGCGAGCGGCCCTGCAGGTCGTAGACGAAGAAGTAGCCGTCGCTGCCGTAATCCAGCGCGGCCAAGCGGCGTATCGCCTCCTCGCGCGCCTTCGGATCGTCGCGGCCGGCCTCGTAGAGCGGGCGCACGGTGCTGACGGCCAGGTCCACGTAGCTGCGCAGCTCGCTGCGGCGCTGCTGCAGGTAGGACTGCTCCACCAGCGCACGCTCGCGCCGCGCGAGGTCTTCCGCCTGGTGGCGCACCAGCGCCATGACCAGCGCCAGGGTGATGAGCAGCGGCACCACGGCCAGCGCGACGATCTTCGTGCGCAGGCGGGCCGCCGGGTCGGCGCCCGGGCCTGCGCCGGCCTCTTCCCTGCCCACGTCCGCGCAGGTGTCCGGCGATGAATGCTTGCCTGTTCCCATGGGTCTCCCAAACCGGCCCCGCCGCGCATTCGCGGAGGGTCGATCCCCCCGGCCGGGCGTTCCCGCTCTAAAATCCGGGGGCTTCTCCCGAATCTTCCTTTCCTTCCACGCGCTGCCGCCCCGGGCCGCCGCGCGCCGCATGGTCCGGGGAGCACGGCCAGCGCGCCATGCCCTTCCCGCCCCTGCGGCAGCCCCGATTGTCCCCGCCTTCCATGACCGCCCTGCACCAAGACACCGACTGGACCGCCGACGCCTCCCGCCCCGCGCAGGCCCGGATCGAACGCGAGGCGCACAAGCTCGAAAAGCGCCTGTGCCGCGAGGTCGGCCGCGCCATCGTCGACTACCGCATGATCGAAGAGGGCGACAAGGTGATGGTGTGCATGTCCGGCGGCAAGGACAGCTACACCCTGCTGGACATCCTCATCAAGCTGAAAAAGCGCGCGCCCATCCATTTCGACCTGGTGGCGGTGAACCTCGACCAGAAGCAGCCGGGCTTCCCCGAACACATCCTGCCCGAGTACCTGGCCACCACCGGCGTGCCCTTCCACATCGAGAACCAGGACACCTACAGCATCGTCAAGCGGGTAGTGCCCGAGGGCAAGACCACCTGCGGCCTGTGCAGCCGGCTGCGCCGCGGCATTCTCTACCGCGTGGCCGACGAGCTGGGCTGCACCAAGATCGCGCTGGGCCACCACCGCGACGACATCCTGCAGACGCTGCTGCTCAACATGTTCTTCGGCGGCAAGCTGAAGGCCATGCCCCCGAAGCTGGTCAGCGACGACGGCCGCCACGTGGTGATCCGCCCGCTCGCCTACGTGACCGAGAAGGACACCACCCGCTGGGCCCAGCAGCAGCAGTTCCCGATCATCCCGTGCAACCTCTGCGGCAGCCAGGAGAACCTGCAGCGCAAGCAGGTGGGCGAGATGCTGCGCGACTGGGACAAGCGCTTCCCCGGCCGCGTGGACAACATGTTCAACGCCCTGCAGAACATCGTGCCATCCCACCTGCTGGACGGAACGCTGCACGATTTCCAGCATCTGAAGGCGACGGGCGTGCCGAGCGACGACGGCGACAAGGCCTTCGACGCCGAGGAGTTCCCCCCGGCCCCCGCCCTGCCGGGCCTGCAGGTGGTGCAGATTTCCTGACACGCCGCGGCCCTGCGAGCGACCGTGACGCCCGCCCCTTCGTACCGGATTCCAGGAGACCGCCTATGAACGCCACCGCCGCCGGACTGCCCCGGCTCTTCCGTTGCTTCTGGCTGCTGCTGGCCGCCGCCGTGCTGGCCGGCTGCGCCAGCACCCGCACGGTGGACAGCACCGTGTCCACCTTCTCCACCCTGCCGGGCCTGCCTTCGCCGCCCACCTACCGGCTCGAACGCCTGCCCTCGCAGCAGGCGCAGGCGGTGCAGTTCGCCCCGATCGAGGCCCTGGCCCAGCAGTCGCTCGCGCGCGTGGGCCTGCAGCGCGACGACGCCGACGCCCGGCTGGTGCTGCAGATCGGCGCGAACGCCGCCACCACCTGGCCCGCCTCGTGGCCCTACTACGGCCCCGCCTACCCCGGCTTCGGCTGGGGCCTCGGATGGGGCCGCGGCGGCTGGGGCTGGGGCATGGGCACCGGCTGGATGATGGACCGCCCGCCCACGCTCTACCGCCGCGAAGTGAGCCTGGTGATGCGCGACGCCGCCACCCAGAAGATCCTCTACGAAACCTCGGCCACCTACGAGGACGTCTGGGTGGACGATCCGGCCATCTTCGGCATCCTGTTCGATGCCGCCCTCACCGGCTTCCCGAACCCGCCCGCCGGGCCGCGCCAGGTGCGCACCACGATCGCGCCCGCCGGCCAGGGCCACGCGCCCGCCCCGCCTCCCGCCGCCGCACCGGCCGTGCCCGCCGTGCCCGCCGTGCCGGGAACGGTCGTGAAGCCCTGAGCCCGGGCCTGCCCGCCGAGCGCGCCGCCACCGCATGCAAGCCACCCGCATCATCGCCATCCGCCATGGAGAGACCGCCTGGAACGTCGACACGCGCATCCAGGGACACCTCGACATCCCCCTCAACGATACCGGCCTCTGGCAGGCCCGCCAGCTGGGCCGGGCCCTCGCGGATGAGCCCGTGGCCGCGATCTACGCGAGCGACCTGCGGCGCGCCCATGCCACGGCCCAGGCCGTCGCCGACGCCACGGGCGCGCCCCTGGCCACCGACGTGCGGCTGCGCGAGCGCGCCTTCGGGCTCATGGAGGGGCGCACCTTCCGCGAGATCGAGACCGAACTGCCCGAGCAGGCCCGCCGCTGGCGGCAGCGCGATCCGCAGTTCGAGCCCGAGGGCGGCGAATCGCTGCTCACCTTCCGCGAACGCATCACCACCACCACGCACGCCCTCGCCCGCCGGCACCCGGGCGAACTCATCGTGCTCGTGGCGCACGGCGGCGTGATGGACGTGCTCTACCGCGCCGCCACGGGCCAGGAGCTGCAGGCGCCGCGCACCTGGCTGCTGGCGAATGCGGCCATCAACCGCCTGCTCTGGACCGACAACGGACTCACCCTCGTCGGCTGGGCCGACACCCAGCACCTGGAAGACGCCGCCCGCGATGAAAACCATGCCTGACACCGCCGCAGCCCTGCACGCCACCATCGGCCAGCGCGTGGACCTGATCGACACCCCCGCCGCCGTCGTGGACCTCGACGCGATGGAGCGCAACATCCAGCGCATGGCCGAGTTCGCGCGCAAGCACCAGGTGCGCTGGCGCCCTCATGCCAAGATGCACAAGTGCGCCGAGCTGGCGCTGCAGCTGCAGCAGGCCGGCGCCACCGGGGCCTGCGTGCAAAAGGTGTCCGAGGCCGAGGCGCTCGCCGCCGGCGGCGTGACGGACCTCTACATCAGCAACGAAGTCATCGCGCCCGCCAAACTGCTGCGCGTGGCGCGGCTGGCGCAGCAGCTCGCCGCGCGCGGCGGGCGCCTTGCCATCGCGGTGGACAGTGCCGAAGGCATCGCGCGCCTCGCCGAAGCGATGGACGGCGCCGCGGGCGATGCGGCCATCGACGTGTTCGTGGAGATCGACGTGGGCCAGGGCCGCTGCGGCGTGCCGCCGGGCGAGGCCGCGGTGCCGCTCGCGCAGGCCGTGGCGCAGCACGCGCGGCTGCGCTTCGCGGGCCTGCACGCCTACCAAGGCCACGCCCAGCACCTGCGCGGCGCGGCGGAACGCCGGGACGCCATCGCCGCGGCCGTGGAAGCCGCCCGCACCACGCGCAGCGCCATCGAGGCGGCTGGCCTGGCGGTGCCGCTGGTCACCGGCGCGGGCACCGGCACGCTGGTGCACGAGGCCGCGAGCGGCGTCTATGGCGAACTGCAGGCCGGTTCGTTCCTGTTCATGGACGCCGACTATGCCGCCAACGAGCGCGAGCCCGCCCAGCCGGCCTTCGAGCATGCGCTGTTCATCAAGACCCAGGTGATCTCCTGCCGCGACACGCACGCGGTCTGCGACGCCGGCCACAAGAGCCATGCCATCGATTCCGGCCTGCCGCAGGTGGCCTTCCTGCCGCCCGAGCGCGCGCTGCGCTACGCCAACGGCGGCGACGAGCACGGCCTGCTGTTCGCGGACGGCGACCGCGCCCGGCTGCCCACCATCGGCCGCATGCTGTGGCTCGTTCCCGGCCATTGCGACCCGACGGTGAACCTGCACGGCCACCTGATCGGCGTGCGCGGCGGCCTGGCGCACGGCGTGGTCGAGCGCATCCTGCGCGTGGACGCGCGCGGCGCAGTGACCTGACGAACGACAAGGCGCCGCGGCCCGCCCGACCGGGCAGCCCGCGGCGCCGTCACCCTCGCCGGAGCATCAATCCGGACGGGGCGGGAACAGGCCCTGCACGCAGATGATGAAGGACACCGTCAGCGAGGGCTGGACCGTGCCCATCGTGCCGGAGGTCGCCACCGGCAGGGCCAGGGCCTGCTGCGGCCCCGGCGGCGCCACGGCCACCGCCGCGTTGAACGGCTTGAGGTTCGTGTTGGCGTTGTCGGACGTATAGACCTTCAGACTGCCGTTGCCCGCCATGCCCTTGTCCCGCACCAGCGTCGGGCCGGGCACGTCGGTGGTGTTCGCCGCCACCGGCGCGTTGTTCGCCGGTACCTGCACGGACGCCGTGCCGGCCAGCGGCGGCAATTGGTTGGCCGTGATCATGCCGGCCGCCGCGCCGGTGACCATGACGGGATGCGATGCCGCGCCCGTGGGGCCCGGCTGCGCGTCCACCTGCGACAGGCCCATCGGCACGCGGTTGCGCAGATCGGGAAGCTGGAAGGTGGTGCGGCCGTCGCCGCCGAAGCGGTTGCCGAGGATCGCGAAAAGCGCCGGGTTCTGCGTGATGTTCAGCACGGAGCCGTCGCACAGGGCCCAACCGCGCGGCACCCAGCCGGCGGTCCAGAGCAGCACGGTGCCGATATAGGATTCGTCCATCGTCGTTCCCCTTTCCGGTTCAGGGACGGTCCGGGTACAGACCCAGCAGGCAGATGATGAAATTCAGCGTCATCGAGGGCTGGATCGTGCTCACCTGCCCCGCCAGCGACACCGGCAGCGACAGGGGCTGCTGCGCCGAGCCCGGCGAGATGGTGACCGGCACGTCGAAAGGCTTGAGGTTGGTGTTGGCCGCGTCGCTCGTGTAGATCTTCGCGAGGTTGTTGCCGGCCCCGCCCTTGGCGAACACGCCGGTGGGGCCCGGGGTGTCGGTGAGGTTCGCGGCGACCGGCGCATTGTTCGCCGGGATCTGCACCGAGGCCGTGCCGGTCAGCGGCGGCAGTTGGTTGGCCGCGATCATGCCGGTGGCGGCCCCCGTCATGACGACGTTCTGCAATGCCGCGCCCGTGGCGCCCGGCGCCTGCGAGGCGACCTGCAGCCCCATCGGCACGCGGTTGCGCAGGTCGGGCAGGTTGAAGGTGGTGCGCGCATCGCCGCCGTAGCGCACGCCGATGAGCGAGTACAGCGCCTGGTAGTTCATGATCTGCAACTGCGTGCCGTCGCACAGCGCCCAGTTGCGGGGCACCCAGCTGCCCGCCCACAGCACGATCGTGCCGATATACGCTTCATCCATGGTTTCCCTCACTTTCGGTTGAACAATGCTTTGAATGGTCCGCGCGCATGCCGCGGGACGTGCCTCTCCACGGTCCCCGTGGAGGACCGGCGGACGGTTGCGGCAAGGCGCACCGCAGCCTCCGGCCGGGCCGGAAACTGCATGCGCATCCCCTCTCAGTTGCGGGAGGGGTAGACGCCTTCGGTGGCGATGATGAAGTTCAGCGTGATGCCCGGCTGCAGCGTGCTCACCGTGACGGGGATGGTCACGGGGGCGGCGGGCGTGGCGGATGCCTGTGCCGTGAGCACGGGCAGATCCACGTCGAACGGCTTGAGCGTGGCATCGGCTGCCACGGCGGTGTAGATCTTCGTGGGGGAGTTGCCCGCCATACCCTTGCCGAGCACGAGGCCGTTGGCCGGTGCGGCGGTGTCCGCGGTCGCGCCGGCATTCGCCGGAATGGCGACGCTCAGCTTGCCGTTGCCGGCGGCGGTCACCGCATGGGTGTGGGGCGGCAACTGGCTCGCCGCGAGCGTGACGCTGGCGGTGGTGGAGGCCGTGGGCGCACCGCTGGTGACGGCCACGTTCGTCGCATTCTGCGAGCCCACGGGCACCTTGTTGCGCAGGTCGGGCAGCGCGAAGGTGGTCACCCCGTTGCCACCGTAGACGGTGCCTATCAGCGAAAACAGCGCCTGGTTCTGCGCGATGCTCAGCAAGGTGCCGTCGCAGATGGCCCAGCCGCGCGGAATCCACGGCGTGGCCCACAGAATGATTTGTCCAAGGATCGGATCCATCGTAATGCCCTCTCGTCCGTTCGTTGATTGCTCTTGGTGGCCAGCCTTAGGGCAATGCATGGTTTTCGATGCACTGCATAGCGGCTGGTTATCGCAGTAGACACCAGGCGCATGGCAAAACGCACGGGATTTCCCCGAATGACGCCTTGCGGCAACACAGAAAGTGGAACGCTTGCGGCGCGTCCGGGGAGGGTCCAAGATGGAAGGCGGACACCGCAATGCCCGCTGCCGGTCAGGCGGCCGGCAGTCCGCCGAACAGGTCGGTGTGCTGGCGCGAGGGCGCCACGCCCAGGTGCCGGAACGCCGCCAGGGTGGCGATGCGGCCGCGCGGCGTGCGCTGCAGGTAGCCCTGCTGGATGAGGTAGGGCTCGATCACGTCCTCGATGGTGCCCGGCTCCTCGCCGATGCTCGCGGCGATGTTGTCGAGCCCCACCGGGCCGCCGTCGAAGCGGTGCACCACGGCCTCCAGGAGCTTGCGGTCCATCACGTCGAAGCCCTGCGGATCCACGTCCAGCATGGCGAGCGCGCGCTCGGCGATGTCCTGCGTGATGCGGCCGTCGCCCTTCACGTCGGCATAGTCGCGCACGCGGCGCAGCAGCCGGTTGGCGATGCGCGGCGTGCCGCGCGAGCGGCGCGCGATCTCGAAGGCGCCCTGGGCGTCGATCGGGGCGTTCAGCAGCCCGGCGGACCGCGTCACGATGCGCGACAGCTCCTCGGGCGTGTAGAACTCCAGCCGCGCGACGATGCCGAACCGGTCGCGCAGCGGATTGGTGAGCATGCCGGCGCGGGTGGTGGCGCCGACCAGCGTGAAGGGCTGCAGGTCGAGCTTGATGCTGCGCGCCGCCGGCCCCTCGCCGATCATGATGTCGATCTGGTAGTCCTCCAGCGCGGGGTAGAGGATTTCCTCCACCACCGGCGAGAGGCGGTGGATCTCGTCGATGAAGAGGACGTCGTTCTTCTCGAGATTGGTGAGCAGCGCCGCCAGGTCCTTGGGCTTTTCCAGCACCGGGCCGCTGGTCTGGCGCAGGTTCACCCCCAGCTCCGCCGCGATGATGTGGCTGAGCGTGGTCTTGCCCAGGCCCGGCGGGCCGAACAGCAGCACGTGGTCGAGCGCCTCCTCGCGCTTGCGCGCGGCGCCGATGAAGATCTCCAGCTGCTCGCGCGCCTTCGCCTGGCCGACGTACTCCTGCAGCAGCTTGGGCCGCAGTGCGCGCTCCAGCGCCTCCTCCTGCGGAGAGGTGGGGGCGGCGGAGACCACCCGCTTGGGCGGGGGCACGGGGGCGAAGTCGTCGGTCTGGATGCTCATGGGTGCGGGAAGCGGGAGAGGAAGGCGGGCGCCGCCGGGCCGTCAGTTCGTCCAGGCGTAGTACACCGGGCCTTCGTACTTGAACACCGGGTAGGTCGCGATCACGAAGTCGCGCTCGCCCTGGCTGATCGTGTAGAAGTGCGTGCCGGTTTTCGTGTTGAAGAAGCGGTACATCGCCGTGGAGCCGTTGCCGGCCGCCGTCTGGGCATACCACGCGGGGCCCTCGTACTGGAAGGCCGGGTAGGTGGCGCGCACGAAATCGCGCTCGCCGGCATCGATGGTATAGAAGTGCGCGCCCGTCGAGGTGTTGAAGAAGCGGTAGACCGCGTTCTGGCCCGCCGTCGGGCTGCCGTAGGCATAGAAGACCACGCCTTCGTAGCTGAACGCCGGGTAGGTCTGCTGCACGAAGTCGCGCTCGCCCGCGCTGGACGTGTAGAAATGCGCGCCCGTGCTGCCGTTGAAGAAGCGGTAGACGGCGGTGCGGCCGTTCGTGCTGACGGCAGCCGGCGAGAGCCACTGCTGCAGCGCCGCGCCGTAGGCGACGTCGAAGCGGCCGTAGTAATCGGAGCCATTGCGTGCGGAGCAGGTGACGCTGCCGCCGTAGAGGGTGCCGACCAGCGCGCCGTTCACGAAGAGACCGGAGCCGCTGCTGCCGCCCTCGGTCACGCCGTCGGTCCAGCCGACGCGGTAGTAGTTGCCCGACGCGCCGCTGCAGGAGAAGCTGGTGCTCGACTCGCTCAGTGCGCTGCAGGAGCTCAGCGACGTGATGGAGCCGAACGAGATCTTCTGCAGATCGCCCCGGGGATGGTGGACGCCCACCGCCGCGCTGCCGAGGGACTGCGTGCCGGCGTTCCACGCGGCGAACACGGCGCCGGCCGGCGGCGTCTCGTTGAGCCGGACGAACAGCGTGTCGGTGCTGGAGTTGGCATACAGCAGCGTGGCGCCGCCGGTGCGCGCCGTGGCGTTGGCCGACAGCGTGCGGCTGTTGCAGCTCGGCGAGCGGTAGAACCAGTCGGTGCGCAGCGTGGAGGCCACGGTCTGCGACGAGAAGCAGTGGTTGGCCGAGATGAAATACGGCGTGCGCGTGCCGTCGCGGTCGTTCAGCAGCGTGCCGGTGCAGACGTAGGCGTTGCCGTCGGGCCGCACGAAGACCATGCGTGCCACGGCGTTGCGCTGGCTGGCATAGGTGTCGTAGCAGGTGGAATCGAGGTTGCAGGTGCCCGATTCGTTGATCTTGGCCTGCTCGGCGTCGTCGGCCGAGGGCAGGGAGAGATCGGTGTAGATGTGCGAGATGCGCGGGATCGCGATGTTCAGCGCGCTGGCGGGCGTGCCGGGCGGCAGCTCGATCTCGAGCGTGGCCTCGTCGCCGCCGGCATCGGGCGTCCACCAGGTGCGGGCCGCGTCCGACGTGTCGCCGGCCGCGATGTTGCGGTCGATCGACTGCAGCACTTCCTGGCCCGAGATTTCATAGACCGCGGAGGGGCGGTCCTGGCGGTAGACGCGCAATTGCGCTCCGCCCGGCAGGGCACGCACCAGCACGCCCAGGCGCAGGCCATGCGCATCCTGCGCCGAGACGCTGATCGCGGCGACGTGGCCGCCGGTCGGCGTGGGCGTCCATTGCAGCCGGGCCGACAGCTCGGCGGGCGTGGCCGTGGCGGCCACCGCGCGCACGCTGCCGATCTGGCGCGCGCCGGTGCCCGACGCCGCGGCATCGCTGCGCGCTTCCAGCATGGCGCCGAGCGACACGCGCGCCGGCACCACCGCGGGGCGGGCGCTCATGTCCTTCACGCGGACCGTGTCCTGCGCGGCCGTGGCGGGCTGCTCGAGCGAATCCACGCTCCACACCACCGCCCGCGCCGTCGCCGCAGCGGGCGTGGCCGCGGCGGTCGCCGTGTCCGCTCCGCCACCGCCGCCGCAGGCCGCCAGGAGCGCCGCGGCCCCCAGCAGAATCACCGATCGAATGCTCTCCAGCCTGAAATCCATGGCCATCCTCCTGTTTGTACCTGGGCGGGCACCATGCGCCGCCTCGACCCGACAATGTGCCACGGCCGCGCTGCGGGGCGGCCGGGCCCGTTGGTTTTTTCACGGCGCGCCGGTGCACGCCGATCGCTTCTTCACTTCGCCAGCGCCTTGAGCGCCAGCTTGATGCCGTCGCTGACGCCCACGTCCTTCGGCAGGGCCTTCAGCGCGGCGGCGCCTTCCTTGTCGTTGTAGCCGAGCGCCAGCAGCGCCTGCAGGATGTCGGCCTGCGCGTCGTTCGCGGCCTCGTGACGCACGCCGATGTCGGCGCCGAGCTTTCCCTTGAGCTCCAGCAGCAGGCGCTCCGCGGTCTTCTTGCCGATGCCGGGCACCTTCACGAGCCGGCCGGCCTCCTGCAGCGACACCGCCTGCGCGAGGTCGTCCACGCCCATGCCCGAGAGGATGGACAGCGCCGTGCGCGGCCCCACGCCGGAGATCTTGATGAGCTCCCGGAAGGCCTGGCGCTCCGGCGCGCTGCCGAAACCATAGAGCAATTGCGCATCCTCGCGTACGATGAACTGCGTGAGCAGCTGCACGCGCTCGCCCACGGCGGGCAGGTTGTAGAAGGTGCTCATCGGCACCTGCACTTCGTAGCCCACGCCATGGCAGTCCACCAGCACCTCGGGCGGGTTTTTTTCCAGCAGCGTGCCGGTGAGTTTGCCTATCATCTTCGTCCTGTCTTTTCGTCCTGCCGACGTACAACCGGAATTATCCGCGTGATCCTGCGCCACACCTTCACCCCCCACAACAACACCCGGCTCACGCACCTGTGCGGCCCGGCCGATGCCCACCTGCGCACCATCGAGGCGGCGCTGTCCGTCGGCATCGCGCACCGGCACGAGCAGTTCAAGGTGGACGGGCCCAAGGCCCGCGCCACCCAGGCGATGGAGCTGCTGCAGGCGATCTACGAGATCGCCGACCGGCCCGTGACCGAAGAGCAGGTGCAGCTCATGCTCGCGGGCGACGGCGCCCTGCGGGAGGCGCCCGACGGCGCCGTGGTGCTCAACACGCGCCGCGCCGACCTGCGCGCGCGCACGCCCGTGCAGAGCGTCTACCTCGACAACATCGCCAGCCACGACATCACCTTCGGCATCGGCCCGGCCGGCACCGGCAAGACCTACCTCGCGGTGGCCTGCGCCGTCGACGCGCTCGAGCGCAGCGCGGTGCAGCGCATCGTGCTCACCCGCCCCGCGGTCGAGGCCGGCGAGCGCCTGGGCTTCCTGCCCGGCGACCTCACGCAGAAGGTCGATCCGTACCTGCGCCCGCTCTATGACGCACTCTACGAGTTGATGGGCTTCGACCGCGTGCAGAAGGCGTTCGAGCGCAACGCGCTGGAGATCGCGCCGCTCGCCTTCATGCGCGGGCGCACGCTCAACAACGCCTTCGTGATCCTCGACGAGGCGCAGAACACCACGCCCGAGCAGATGAAGATGTTCCTCACGCGCATCGGCTTCGGCGCCAAGGCCGTGGTGACCGGCGACGTGAGCCAGATCGATCTGCCCAAGGGTGCGATGAGCGGCCTGATCGACGCCGAGCGGGTGCTCAAGCGCGTGAAGGGCATCGCGGTGACGCGCTTCACCACCGCCGACGTGGTGCGGCATCCGCTCGTGGCGCGCATCGTGGATGCCTACGACGCCCAGCGCAGCAGCCGCTCCCCGGCCGCCTGATCCGGCGCCTGCCGCACCGACACACCCCATGGCACTGAACCAGCTTTCCCTTTCCCTGCAGTTCGCACGCTTTCCCGGCGTGGAGGCGCACCGCGCCGCCCTGCCCCGCCACGCCGTGGTGCGCTGGATCCGGCATGCGCTCTCCAGCGACGCCGAGATCACCGTGCGCATCGTCGATGCCGAGGAAGGCCAGGCCCTCAACCGCGAGTACCGGCACAAGGACTACGCCACCAACGTGCTCACCTTCGACTATGCGCAGGAGCCCATGGTGATGGCCGACCTCGTGCTCTGCGCCCCGGTGGTCGAGCGCGAGGCGCGCGAACAGAACAAGGCGCTGCACGAGCACTACGCGCACCTGCTGGTGCACGGCACGCTGCACGCCCAGGGCTGGGACCACGAGACCAGCACCGAGGACGCCGACGAGATGGAGGCCTACGAGACGGCCATCATGGAGGAGCTGGGCTTCGCCGACCCCTACGCGGATTGAACGGCCCACGGAACCCTTCCGGCGTCGTTGCCTTATCTTGTCGTACTGCGCGTACTGCCTGCGATGCGACGCCTCGCCGGAATCGCTTCGCTGGGCTCTGCGGGCCGTTCTAGACCATGCCCGGCGGGGCGATCCGCAGCGGGATCGTCACCGGCCCGTCGTTGACGAGGTGCACCTGCATCTCGGCCGCGAAGCGTCCGGTTTCCACCTCCGGGTGCAGGCCGCGGGCCCGTTCCACGAAGTGGTCGTAGAGGCGGCGGCCGTCGTCCGGCGCGGCGGCCTGGGTGAAGCTCGGCCGGTTGCCGCCGCGCGTGTCGGCCGCCAGGGTGAACTGGCTCACGAGCAACAGGCCCCCGCCCACATCCTGCACGCTGCGGTTCATCTTGCCCGCTGCGTCGGCGAAGATGCGCAGCTTGAGCAGCTTGTCCAGCAGGCGGTCGGCCTCCGCTTCCGTGTCGCCGCGTTCGGCGCACACCAGCACGAGCAGGCCGGGGCCGATGCGGCCCACGGTGGCTCCGTCGATCTCCACGCGCGCCTCGCGCACGCGCTGCAGCAGGCCCATCATGGGTGCACGCTCCTCGTTTCGTCGTCTTCCATCGGGGTGGCCACCGCCTCCATGCCAGTGGGCAGCAGCTCGATCGTGGCGCGCAGGCCGGGCACGGCATCCACCAGCGCCTGCTCCACCGCGCCCCGCAGCCGCGCGGCCCGGGCCAGGCTCCAATCGCCCGGCACGTGCAGGTGCAGGGACACGTGCCGGCGGCGACCGGCGCGCCGCGTGGCCACGTGGTCGAAATGCACGCCGGGCTGGCGCCGGGTGAAATCGGCCAGCGCCCCGTCGATCGCCGCGCGCTCCTCGGGCTCCACCGCCTCGTCCATCAGGCCCTGCGATGCGCGCCAGACGAGGTGCCCGCCCTCGCGGGCGATGTTGAGCGCCACGGCGATCGCCACGACGGGATCGAGCCAGAGCCAGCCGGTGGCCATCACGCCGAGGATGCCGATCACGACGCCGGCCGACGTCCAGACGTCGGTGATCAGGTGCCGGGCGTCGCCCTCCAGCGCCACCGAGCGGTGCGCGCGGGCGGAGCGCAGCATCATCCAGGCGAGCAGGCCGTTGAGCGCCGAACTGGCCACCGACAGCGCCAGGCCCCAGCCCACCTGCTCGATGGGCGCCGGCACCATGAGGCGGTGCACCGAGGCCCAGAGAATGGCCAGCGCCGCGCCCAGCACCAGGATGCCCTCGAAGCCCGACGAGAAGTACTCCGCCTTGTGGTGGCCGAAGGGATGGTCGCCGTCGGCCGGACGCTCCGCCACCGTGACCATCAGGAGCGCGAAGATGGCGCCCGCGAGGTTCACGAAGGATTCGAGCGCGTCCGACAGCAGGCCCACCGAGCCGGTCAGGTACCAGGCGGCACCCTTGAGCCCGATGGTGGCGAACGCCACGCCGACGGAGATCCAGAGCAGCGTGCGCGGAGGCAGGGGCTTCATGGGCGGCCTCCTGCGGGGGTTGGATGCTGGAGGCGGTTGGGTGGCAGGGTAGTGGTCATGGCAGCGTGGGCGTGTGGCGCGATTCTGCCCGACCGGCATTACGCGTACAGCGCCGCGCCGTTCATTCGCACCGCCTCGGCCGCCGCCGCGCCGAGCACCTCCACCACCGGGCTCCACACGCTGCCGTAGTCCGGCTGCCGGCCTTCCTCGAACGATGTGTGCGGCCAGTCCGAGCCCCACACCATGCGCCCGGGCATGCAGCGCGCCACGCGCTCGACGTGCGCCCGCAGCGCCCCGTAGGGCGCCTGCGCGCGCAGCCGGTACCAGCCCGACAGCTTCACCCAGGCGCCCGCCTCCGCCAGGCGCGCGAACGCATCCCATGCCGGATCGCTCTCCGGCAGCTCCGCATGCAGGCCCGCCAGGTGATCGAGCACGCAGCCCAGGCTGCTGCGCGCGTGCCAGCGCGCGATGGCCTCCAGGTCGCCGGGCCGCGCATACCACTGCACGTGCCAGCCGCGCTCGCGCAGGCGGGGCGCGAGCGCATCCAGGTCCTGCGGGCCGTTGCCGACCGGCGAGACGAGGTTGAAGCGGATGCCCCGCACGCCGAGCGCATGCATCCGGTCCAGCTCCGCGTCGCCGATGGCGGGATCGACCACCGCGACGCCGCGGTGCCGGCCGGGGCGCTGCGCGAGCGCCTGCAGCATCACGCCGTTGTCGGTCCCGTAGACGCTGGGCTGCACGAGCACCAGCCGCCCCACGCCATGGGCGGCGGCCACGGCCTCGATCCGTTCGATCGGGTGGTGCGCCGGGCGGTAGTGGCCCGGCTGCGTGGGCGCGCCGGCGTCGAAGACGTGCACGTGCGCATCCCAGTGCGCCACGGCGGCCGCTTGCGGAGGGTGGGGGGAGGACGCCAGCACGCCGCTCATCCCGCGGTGATGTTGCGCTCGCGGACCACCTGGGCCCACTGCGCCTGCTGCGCCTGGATGAACTTGCCGGCGCTGGCCTGCGACGCATCCGCGAACACATCGCCTCCGAGCGCGCGCACGCGCGCCAGCACCTCGGCGTCGGCCAGCGTCTTGCGGATGGCTCCCACCAGCGCCTCCCGCGTGTCCGCCGGCAGCCCGGCCGGCGCAAGCACCGGGTTCCACTCCAGCACCTCGTACTGGTGCACACCCATCTCGGCCATGGTGGGAATGTTCGGCAGCGACCGGGCACGCACGGGCGCCGTCACCGCGAGCGCGCGCAGCCGGCCCGACTGGATGTGGCCCAGGGCCGAGGCCACGTTGGCGAAGAACAGCGGCACCTGCCCGCCCATCACGTCGTTCATCGCCGGGCCGCCGCCGCGGTAGGGGATGTGCGAGAGTTTCACGCCCGCGCGCTGCTCGAACAGTGCGCCCGCGAGGTGCTGCGCCGAGCCGTTGCCCGAGGAAGCGTAGGCGATGTCGCCCGGGCGCTCGCGGGCCAGGCGGACCACGTCCTGCACCGTGCGCGCGGGAAACCCGGCGGAACACACGAGCACGTTCGGGAAGGTGGCCAGCACCGCGAGCGGCGTGAACGACTTCTGGATGTCGTAGGCCATCTTCGGATAGAGCGAGGGGTTCACGGCGAACGACGAGGCGTCCACCAGCAGCGTGGCGCCGTCCGGCGCCGCGCGCGCCACGAACGTGCCCGCGATCTGGCCGCTGGCGCCGGGCCGGTTGTCCACCACCACGCTCTGGCCCAGGGCCTCGGCCATGCGCGGAGCGATGATGCGGGCCATGAGGTCGGCCCCGCCGCCGGCGGGATAGGACACCACCAGGGTGACGGGGCGCCCGCCTGCGACGGCGGCGGCGCGGCTGGCGGCCCAGGGAGCGCACAGGGCGCCGGCCGCCGCGCCGAGCAGCACGCCGCGGCGCGAGATCCGCCCGGAAGCACCGGGGGCGGAGGAGGGTCGGAGGGAATCGGTCATGGGGTCGGTCTCCTGGAGGTTCGTCACGTGAGCGTGACGGTGTAGTGGAAGGCGTGCGCATCGCCGCGGGTGGCGCGCCATTCGACGCAGCGGCCCGAGAGGTCCATGGCGCGCCGTGTGACGAGCGCGCAGGGGTGGCCGGCCTGCAGGCCGAGCGCCTGCGCCTGCGGCGCGGTGAGCGCGGCGAAGCCGATCTCGTCCACCGCGCGGTGGACGTGCACGCCCAGCCGGGCGGCATAGAAGGGATAGAGCAGGTCGCCCCAGGTCTGCGGATCCTCGTCCTCCAGGGGAGCGAAGAGGTCTAGCGGCAGCCAGATCCGCTCCAGCAGGCAGGGCTCGCCGTCGACCAGGCGCAGGCGCTGCAGGCGCAGCGCGCTCTCGCCGGCGGCCAGTCCCAGGGCCCGGGCCACCGCGTCCGGGGGGTCGGCGCGGCGGCGCGAAAGGATGCGCGATGCCGGCGCGGCGCCCGGCCCGTCGCCGAAACGGAAGAACCGCAGCATCGACGCTCCCGCGATGCCGCTGCGCACGAAGGTGCCGCGGCCGTGGATGCGCTCGATCAGGCCCTGCTCCACCAGCAGCTCCAGCGCGCGGCGCAGGGTGCCGAGCGCCACGCCGTGCTCGGCCGCCAGCGCCTGCTCGGCCGGCAGTGCGGAACCGGGTGGCCATTCGCCGCGCACCACCCGGCGCCGCAGCGCTTCCGCGAGCGCGGCGTAGCGCGCCAGGCCCCGCTGGCCAACCCCACCATCCAGCGCGATCACTTCTGACATCAGTCACTCCTCTAGATGACTAGAAGTCTAAAGGGCTTGGCAACGCACCGCCGCAGGGTAAACCCTGTGCGTGGAGACGACGAGGAGGCCCGCGCCGTCCTGGCGACGGGGCGGGCCGCCGTCAGCCCTCGCCGTCCTCGACCAGCCGCGCCTTGACGCTGCGGCCCTTCACGCGGCCGGAAGAGAGCCGCTGGGCGGCCAGCCGGGCCACGCTGCGTTCCACCGCCACGTAGGTGGAGAAGTCGTTCACGTTGATCTTGCCGACCTGCTCGCGCGTGAAGCCCATCTCCCCGGTGAGCGCGCCCAGCACGTCGCCCGCGCGGATCTTCTCCTTGCGCCCGCCGATGATCTGGATGGTGGCCATGGGCGGCTGCAGCGGCCCGCCCGGCGCGGGCGTGAGCCCGTCCAGCGGATGCCATTCCGACGGGCGGCCCTGCAGCACCTCGATGCGGCCCACCTGCCCCATCTCCGGCAGGCTCGCGAGGCTGAGCGCCAGGCCCTCCGCGTCGGCACGGCCGGTGCGGCCGATGCGGTGGATGTGCACTTCCGGATCCGGGGCCACGTCCACGTTGATCACGGCCTGCAGCCCCGCGATGTCGATGCCGCGCGCGGCCACGTCGGTGGCCACGAGCACGCTGCAGCTGCGGTTGGCGAACTGCACCAGCACCTGGTCGCGGTCGCGCTGCTCCAGGTCGCCGTGCAGGGCCAGGGCGCTGAAGCCCTGCGCCGCGAGCACGTCCACCAGATCGCGGCACTGCTGCTTGGTGTTGCAGAAGGCGATCGCGGACTCCGGCCGGAAATGGTTCAGCAACTGCGAGACGGCATGCAGGCGCTCGCGCTCCTTCACTTCGTACCAGCGCTGCTCGATCTTGCCCGCCGCATGCTGGGCCTGCACGACGATGCGCTGCGGCTCCTTCATGAACTGGCGCGCCAGGCGCTCGATGCCTTCCGGGTACGTGGCCGAGAACAGCAGGGTCTGGCGCGTGGCAGGGCAGCGTCGCGCCACCTGGGCGATGTCGTCGAGGAAGCCCATGTCCAGCATGCGGTCGGCCTCGTCGAGCACGAAGGTGGCCAGCGCGTCCAGATCGAGCGTGCCCCGCTCCAGGTGGTCCATCACGCGGCCGGGCGTGCCGACGACCACGTGCGCGCCGTGCTCCAGGCTCGCGATCTGCCCGCGCAGCGGCACGCCGCCGCAGAGCGTCACCACCTTGATGTTCTCCTGCGCGCGGGCCAGCCGGCGGATCTCGGCCGACACCTGGTCGGCCAGCTCGCGGGTGGGGCACAGCACCAGGGCCTGCACCGCGAAGCGGCGCGGATTGAGGCGCTCCAGCAGCGCGAGGCCGAAAGCGGCCGTCTTGCCGCTGCCGGTGCTGGCCTGCGCGATCAGGTCGCGGCCCAGCAGCGCGGGCGGCAGGCTGGCCGCCTGGATGGGCGTCATGCGGTCGTAGCCGAGCTGGCGCAGGTTGGCCAGCACCTCGGGCGCGAGGCCGAGCGTGTCGAAGCCCGCGGCGGGGTTCGGGGCCGCCGATGGAGAGGGAGAGGATTGCATCGCCCGATTATCCCGGCCCGGCCGCGCCCCCCCCCACCGATTCCCGCGCGACGGACACGGCGGGCGTGGACAATAGGCGCATGGCCCAGATTCCAGAATTCACCGAGCCCACCTTCCATACCGATCCCGCCGACGCGCTGGCCCAGGTCCAGCGCATCTACCAGGAGCAGATCGGGCACCTGCGCAGCGCCATGCAGCGCTTCGTCGCCGGCGAGACCCCGGCCGCGCACGTGCGCGCCTTCTACCCCTTCGTGCGGGTGCAGACCACCACGGTGGCGCGCGCGGCCACGCAGCTCGCCTACGGCTTCGTGGAGGGCCCGGGGCGCTACGAGACCACCCTCACCCGGCCGGACCTGTTCGCGCGCTACTACGCCGAGCAGTTCCGCCTGCTGCGCGCCAGCCACAACGTCGAGCTGGAAGTGGGCATCAGCAACCAGCCGATCCCGATCCATTTCTCGTTCGCCGAGCACGACCACATCGAGGGCACGCTCACGGCCGAGCGCCGCATGCTGATGCGCGACGTGTTCGATCTGCCCGACCTGGCCGCCATGGACGACGGCATCGCCAACGGCACCTGGGAGCCGCGCGCGGGCGAAGCGCATCCGCTGTCGCTCTTCACCGCGCCGCGCGTGGACTACTCGCTGCACCGCCTGCGCCACTACACGGGCACCGCGCCCGAGTGGTTCCAGAACTTCGTGCTGTTCACCAACTACCAGTTCTACATCGACGAGTTCGTGCGCCTGGGCCACGCCGAGATGGCGAACCCCGACAGCGAGTACGTGGCCTTCATCGAGCCGGGCAACGTGGTCACGCGCCGCACCGGCCTGCCGGCCGAGGCCGGCGATGAACTCGGCGTGCCGCCGCCGCGCCTGCCGCAGATGCCCGCCTACCACCTGGTGCGCGCCGACCGCAGCGGCACCAGCATGGTCAACATCGGCGTGGGCCCGTCGAACGCCAAGACCATCACCGACCACATCGCCGTGCTGCGCCCGCATGCCTGGATGATGCTCGGCCACTGCGCGGGCCTGCGCAACAGCCAGCAACTGGGCGACTACGTGCTGGCGCATGCCTACGTGCGCGAGGACCACGTGCTCGACGAGGAACTGCCCCTGTGGGTGCCGATCCCCGCGCTGGCCGAGATCCAGCTCGCGCTGCAGCAGGCGGTGGAGGACGTGACCCGGGTGCCGGAGGACCAGCTCAAGCGCATCATGCGCACCGGCACCGTGGCCAGCACCGACAACCGCAACTGGGAGCTGCTGCCCGACAACATGCCCCAGCGCCGCTTCAGCCAGAGCCGCGCCGTGGCGCTGGACATGGAGAGCGCGACCATCGCGGCCAACGGCTTCCGCTTCCGCGTGCCCTACGGCACGCTGCTGTGCGTGTCCGACAAACCGCTGCACGGCGAGATCAAGCTGCCGGGCATGGCCAACCATTTCTACCGCGAGCGCGTCGACCAGCACCTGCGCATCGGCATGCGCGCCATCGACATCCTGCGCGCGGGTGGCGTGAGCCGCCTGCACAGCCGCAAGCTGCGCAGCTTCGCGGAAGTCGCTTTCCAGTAGCCGGCACACCGCCTGCGGCCCCCGGCCGCAACGCCCGAGCCCGCCCATGGCGCTGGATTTCGTCACGCTGCTGGCCGTCACGGCCACCAACCTGGCCATGCTCTCGGTCGCCCTGCCCCTCATCATGGGGCGCGGGGTGAGCCGGGCCGCGCGCTGCGCGCAGGCCAGCGTGGCACTGCAGGCGCTCTCGTGGGCGGCGATCATCGCCTCGTCGCACCTCTGGGACCGGGCACTGTCCACGCTCTCCATCGGCAGCGCCGCGGCCGCCCAGTGGGCGCTTTTCGCCGCGCTGCAGGAATGGCTGGGGCCGCGTCCCGGGCGCCGCTGGCTGCCGTGGCTCGCCGCCGCGATCCCGATCGGCTATGCCCTGGGCTTCGGCCACTACGGCTTCCGCGTGGGCTGGTCCAACCTGCTGCTGGCCGTGCTGCTCACCGTGGTGGCGCGGGCCACGCTGCTGCCGCTGCAGCCTTCGCCGCGGCGCTGGCGGCTGCTGCTGTGCGCCTGCCTGGTCGCCATGGCCGGCCTCACGGGCGCGCGCGGCGTGCTCGGCGCCTTCACCGATGCCTATCCGAGCTTCCGCACGCCGCACCCCGTGAACCTCGCCGCCGCGCTCGCGGCCAACGTGACGCTGGTGCTGGGCACGGTGGCGCTGCTGGTCGCATGGCGTACCGAGGCAGAGGACAAGCTGCGCGCGCTGGCCAAGACGGATGCGCTCACCGGCGTGCTCAACCGCCGCGGCTTCGACGTGCGGGGACGTGCCCTGCTGGCGCACGCACTGCGGCATGGGCTGCGCGTCACGGCGGTGATGCTGGACGTGGACCATTTCAAGCGCGTGAACGACCAGCATGGGCACGGCACGGGCGACCACGTGCTGGCGTTCTTCGCGCAGCTGCTGCAGGACGCGACACGCACGGGGGACGTGGCCGGCCGCATCGGCGGCGAGGAGTTCGCGGTACTGCTCGCGCATGCGCCGGGGGACCGTGCCGCGGAGAGCTTTGACCGCCGCCTGCGCGCGCGCCTGGCCGCCGAAAGCCCCGCGGCGGTCGGATTTCCCTTCGGCTACAGCGCGGGGGCCGCGACCCTTGCGGCCGCCGCGCCGGATGCCCGGGAAGCCGCCGTCGCGGCGTTGCTCGCCGACCTGCTGGCGCGCGCCGACGATGCGCTGTATGAAGCAAAGCGCGGGGGCCGGGGAAGGCTGCAGGTGCGGGATGCAGCTGGATGATGCCGACGGCGCACACGTCCTCAGCGGCGGGACTGAATCATCTTCCCGGCGGCCGCCAACCGGCCGAAGACCCGGTCTCATGGAAAATCCAAACTGAAGCGAGTACGGCGCAATGGTGAAACGACACGCACGACTTTTCGCGCTCGCCTGCCTGGCTGTGACGGTGCTTCCGTCGCATGCAGCCGGTTCCTGGATGCGCGCGCAGGTGGAGGCCCTGCCCGTCTTCGTGCGCCAGGTGCTGCCGTGCGGCCAGTGGCAGGAGGCCGACCGGCAGGGTACCTACCGCGTGGTGGAGGCGAACGTGCATGAAGGCGCGGGCAGCGAGCTCTACGTGCAGTGGGTGACCGATCCGCTGCAGGGCGAGGCGTCCCGCACGACGAAAACGCTTGCCTTCCCCGAGCTGAACGACGACCACCGGCAGTACCGCTTCGACTCGCTGCAGTGCCGGTCGCGGGGCGCCGCCATCGAGATCACGGTGAAGGCGCGCTACGAGCACGACGAGGACGACCGGCTGCACACCTTCACCGTGCGCGTGGAGCCGGGCGGCAGCTACCGCGTGACCGAGACCGGCGCGCGGCGCGGCCGCAAGTAGGTGGCGCAGCCTGGCGGGCGGCGCGCTGGAGCGGGGCCTGGCAAGGGCCGCTGCCGCCCCATGCGCTGGTGAACGCGCCCATGCAGCGCCCATGCAGCGCCAGCGCAGTGCCGGCCAGCGCAGGCCTCAGGCTGCTGCCGCGGGCACCTGCAGCTTCTTCTTGAACAGCCCCAGCGCCAGGGCCGTCACCACCGTGCCGGCCAGGATGGCGGCTGCATAAGGCACCACGTGGTTCACCGCGTTCGGGATCGCCAGCACGAACACGCCGCCGTGCGGCGCCTGCAGGCCGATGTTCCACGCCATCGAGAGGCCGCCGGCCACGGCGGACCCCAGCACGCAGGCGGGGATCACGCGCAGCGGGTCGCGCGCCACGAACGGAATCGCGCCTTCGGTGATGAAGGCCAGGCCCAGCACGGCCGATGCCTTGGAGGCTTCGCGCTCCTCGGCGGTGAAACGGCTCTTGAACAGCCAGCAGGCCAGGGCGATGCCCAGGGGCGGCGTCATGCCGGCGGCCATGGCGGCGGCCATCGGGGTGGCCACGCCGCTCGCGATCAGCGTGGTGGAGAAGACGTAGGCCGCCTTGTTCACCGGCCCGCCCATGTCGAAGGCCATCATGGCTCCCAGGATCACGCCCAGCAGCACGGCGCTGCCGGTCTGCAGGCCCTTGAGCCAGTCGGTGAGCGCGCCCATCACGGCGGCCATGGGCGCGCCGATCACCATCATCATCAGCACGCCGACGATGGCCGCACCCAGCAGCGGCAGGATCAGCACCGGTTTGAGCCCGTCGAGCCCGCGCGGCAGGCGGATGAGGCGGTTCAGCCAGTGCACGGAATAGCCCGCGATGAAGCCCGCCGCGATCGCGCCGAGGAAGCCCGCGCCCACCGTGCCGGCCAGCATGCCGCCGATCATGCCGGGCGCGATGCCGGGCCGGTCGGCGATGGAATAGGCGATGTAGCCCGCCAGCGCCGGCAGCATGAGCGCGAAGCCCGCCTTGGCGCCCACCTGGAACAGCACCCAGCCGAGCGTCCCCTGGTGCGCGTCGTCGTACACGTAGATGCCGCCCAGCGCGAAGGCCAGCGCGATCAGCAGGCCGCCGGCCACCACGAAGGGCAGCATGAAGGACACACCCGTCATCAGGTGCTTGTAGGCGCCGGTGGACTCGCGCTTGCCCGCGCCGGCTGCCGGTGCGGCCGATGCCGCGCCACCCGCCGCCGGTGCGGAGGCGGCGGCACCGCCCCACACCGGGGCCTGCGTGCGCGCCTGCGCGAAGACCGCCGCCGCGTCGTGGATGGCGGCCTTGGTGCCGGTGGCGTAGAGGCGCTTGCCCGAGAAGCGGTCGCGGTTGACCTGCGTGTCCGCGGCGATCACCACCAGGTCGGCCGCGGCGATGTCGGCGGCGGTCAGGGTGTTCTGCGCGCCCACCGAGCCTTGCGTTTCCACTTTGATGGTGTGGCCCAGCGCCCGCGCGCCCTGCTCCAGCGCCTCGGCGGCCATGAAGGTGTGGGCCACGCCGGTGGGGCAGGAGGTGATGGCGACGATGCGCAGCGGGCCCTGCGGGGCGGCCGCGGCGGCGGCGACCGGGGCGGATGGCGTGGCGGACGGCGACGGCACGGCGGGATTCTGTGCAGGCGCGGCACCCGTGCGCGCCAGCGCATCGCGCACTACGCGCTCGGCGTCGGCCAGCACGTCGCCCGGAGCGACCTCGTGCACGGGCGCGGAAGCGGTGCCCAGCAGTTCCTGCCGGTCCACGGCCATGTCGGCCGCGACGATGGCGGCGGCGGCGCCCGAGAGTTCTCCGTCGCTGAAGCCGCCCTGCGTGCCCAGGCTGCTGTGCACGCTCACGGCGATGCGGTGCCCGAGCGATTCGGCCGCGGCGCGCAGCGCCTCGGCCACCATGAAGCTGTGCGCCGGGCCGGCCTGGCTCGCGGCGATGGCGATGAGTTGGGCCATGGTGTGTGTCTCCTGAATGGCGTTACCGCGGCCCGTGCAGCGGTTGGGCGGTGATGGATGCCGCCAGCGCGTCGACCTCGGCGCGCGGCGGCAGGCCGGGGGCGATGCGCTGGATGCGCGCGGCCGCGCAGGCCATGCCGAAGGTGGCGGCGCCGGGCATGGCATGCCCCTGCGAGAGCGCCGCGAGCGTGCCGGCCACCAGCGCGTCGCCGGCGCCCACCGTGGTGGCCACCGGCACGCGCGGCGCGGCGGCATGCCAGCAGCCGTCGGCGCTGGCGATCACCGCGCCGTCGCCGCCCAGGGAGACGGCGAGTTGCCGCACTCCGTGCGTGCGGCACAGCGCGGCGGCGGCCTCGGCCACGTCGCCCGGCGTCGGCAGATCGCGGCCGGCCAGTTCCTCCAGCTCGGCGCGGTTGGGCTTGATGAAATCCACGGGCACCACGGCGCCGCGCGCCGGATCGGCGAGGTCTGCCAGCAGTTGCCGCAGCACCGCGCCGCCCGTGTCGATCGCGATGCGTGCGCCGCGCGCGGCCACGGCCCGCGCAAGGCGCTCCCAGACGGCGGCGTCCGCGCCGGGCGGCAGGCTGCCGGCGAGCTCGCACCAGTCGCCGGTCCGCACCTGCGCGCAGAGCGCGGCCGTGAGATCGGCCTCGGCGCGCGCGAGGGCCGCGGGCTCCAGGGCCAGGCCCGGCAGGTTGATGTCGGTGGAGTCGCCGCGCGCGGCGTCGGCGATCTTGATGTTCGTGCGCGTGGCGCCCGGCAGGCGCAGCATGCCGTCCGCGATGCCGCGCTGGGCGAAGGCGGCGGCGAACACCGCGTCGTTGTCAGCGCCCAGCCAGCCGGTGGCCGTCACGGGCACGCCGAGCGCCGCGAGCACGGCCGCGACGCCCACGCCCTTGCCGCCGGCCTCCACCTGCTGGCCGAGCGCGCGGTGCACGTGGCCGGGCACGAGGGACTGCACCCGCACCGTGTGGTCGATCGCCGGGTTGAGGGTGATCGTGAAAACGCGGGGCAGAGGGTTCTCAGCCATGGTCCGCCTCCTGCCCCGGTGCCTGCGCGGCCGGGCGCAGCGCGGCGCCCAGGGCGCGCACTTCGTCGGCCGTGTCCACGTCGAGCGCGCTGCGGGCCAGCGCCTGCAGCTCGGCCAGCGAATGGCGGCGCAGCAGCGCCTTCACCGTGCCGATGTCGCCCGCGCTCATGCTGAGCTCCTGCACGCCCAGGCCCACCAACAGTGCCGCGCCGAGCGGCTCGCCTGCGAGGCCACCGCACACGCCCACCCAGCGCCCGTGCCGGGCCGCGCCGGCCACCGTGCGCTCCACGAGGCGCAGCACCGCGGGATGCAGGCTGTCGGCCATGCCGGCGAGTTCCGGATGCTGGCGGTCCACCGCCAGCGTGTACTGGGTGAGGTCGTTGGTGCCGATCGAGAAGAAGTCCACGTGCGCGGCCAGACGGTCCGCGGCCAATGCGGCCGACGGCACCTCGATCATGATGCCGACGGGCACCGCCGGGGCCTGCAGCTCGGCGCGCACGGCCTCCATGCGCGCGCGCAGTGCATGCACCTCTTCCACGGTGCTGATCATCGGGAACATCACCTGCAGCGGGCCGTGCCGCGCGGCGCGGTAGAGCGCGCGCAACTGCGGCACCAGCAGGTCGTCGCGCCGCAGCGCCAGCCGCGCGCCGCGCACGCCGAGGAAGGGGTTTTCTTCCACGGGCAGGTCCAGGTGGGGCACGCGCTTGTCGCCGCCGATGTCCAGCGTGCGCACCACGAGCGGCCGGCCCTGCAGCGCCTCGACCATGCCGCGGTAGGCCTGATACTGCGCTTCCTCGTCCGGCACGGTGTCGCGCTCCAGGAAGAGGAACTCGGTGCGCATCAGGCCGACGCCTTCGGCACCCGACTCCAGCGCCTTCGCGACCTGGTCGGCACGGTTCACGTTCGCGGCGATCTCCACCGTGTGGCCATCGGTGGTGGTCGCGGGTTCGCGGCGGGTGCGGGCCTCTTCCGCCTGCCGGCGGGCGAGGCGTGCCATGCGTTCGCGCGCCTCCACCAGCGCGGTTTCGCTGGGCGCCACGTACAGCCGGCCGCGGTAGCCGTCGAGGATGGCCGGCGTGCCGGACAGGGTCGGGCCCTGGGCGCCGCCCTGCGCGGGCAGCACGCCCGGGCCGGCGGCCACCACGGCGGGCAGGCCCAGGGCGCGCGCCAGGATGGCCGTGTGCGCCGTGGGGCCGCCGCGCGCGGTGCAGAAGCCGCGCACGCGCTCGGTGTCGATCTGCGCCGCCATCGAGGGAGAAATGTCGTCGGCCAGCAGGATCGCGTCGTCCGGCCAGGCCGTGCCGGGCCCTTCGGCATCGCCGTCCAGGCCCAGCAGATGGCGCAGCACGCGCTCGCCCACGTCCTGCAGGTCGGCCGCGCGGGCGGCCAGGGTGGCGTCCGGCAGCGCGCGCTGCGCGGCCACGCGCTCGTGCACCGCATGGCGCCAGGCCCAGGCGGCGCCGTGGCGCTGCACCACGGTGCGGCTCACGGCCTGCATCAGTTCGGCGTCGCGCAGCAGCCCCTGGTGGGCCGCGAAGATGGCGGCCTGCTCGGTGCGGCCGGCCGTTTTCGCATCGGCGGCCAGTTGCTCCAACTGCGCCTGCGCGGCGGCGAATGCACTGTCCAGCGCGGCGGCTTCGGCAGCCACGGACGTGAAGCGGTCTTCCACCTCCAAGGCGGCGGCCTCCGCATGCACCAGGGTGCCGACCACCAGGCCGGGGCTCGCGGCGATGCCCGTGAAGGTGTGCCGCGCCGCGGGTTGCCAGTCGCCCAGTTCGCGACCCAGGCCCTGTGCCTGGGCCTGCCGCGCGGCCGACAGTTCGGCCTGGCGGGCTTCTTCCTCGCCCAGCCGCGAGATGGTCGCAGCCAGGGTGGACAGCGCCGCAGCCGCATCCGGCCCCTGGGCGGACAGGCGCAGCGCCGCGCCGCGCCCGGCACCCAGGCCCAGCAGCGCGGCCACGCTCTTCACGTCGGCCACCGCATCGCCGCAGCGCACGTGCACGCGCGCCTGGAAGCGGCTGGCCACGCGCGCCCATTCGCCCGCCGGCCGCGCGTGCAGGCCGCTCGGGTAGTTGAGGGAGAGTTCGCGCCCCAGCGGGAAATCCTCCAGCGCCGCGCCCTGCGCACCGGCGCCCGCGTTGCCCTCCGGCGCATCGGCCGTGAGGGCGCGCACGATCTCCTGCGCGTCGCCCGTGGTGGCCAGGCGCTGCATCAGGTCGGCGTCGCGCATCACGCGCGTCAACCGGCGCAGCACCTGGATGTGCTCGTCGGACGCTGCCGCGATCGCCACCACCAGCTTCGCCTGCTTGGCGTCGTCGCCCCAGCGCACGCCGGCCGGCACCTGCAGCACGGCCAGGCCGGTGCGGCGCACGAGGTGCTTGTCTTCCACCATGCCGTGCGGAATGGCCAGCCCTTCGCCCAGGAAGGTGTTGGCGACCTTCTCGCGCTGCAGCAGGCTGTCGACGTAGGCGGGCTGGATGTGGCCGGCCTGGGCCAGCAGTGCGCCGGCGGCGCGCACGGCGTCTTCGCGGTTGTGCGGTGCCGCGCCCAGGCGGACCTCGACCGGAATGGTGGACATGGGCATGCCTCCTGAATTTGGTATCGATTCCAAACGCGATTATGAAGGTTTGCCTTGCCAGTGGACAAGCGTTCCCGAGGGGCCCGATACGGCACCCCTCGGGAAAACACCTAGAAATGACGGCTGTCGGAAGCGGATCCATGCCCCGTCGGCGCCGCTTTCACGTCGTTTCCGTACAGCGGCGGTCGCAGGCTTGCCAAGCCGATCCTGGAATCGTTACCATCCTTCTGAAGGGGTCGGGCGTTTTCGGCACAACGCCGGGTGCCGATCCCAGCACCCGTATCCCTCGCCTTTGCCCAGGAGCCCGGATTGGCCAGCATCAAGGACGTCGCGCAGCGCGCGGGCGTATCCACCACCACCGTCTCGCGCGTGCTCACCACTCCCGACGCCGTGCGCTCCCCGCTGCGCGAGCGCGTGGAGCAGGCCATCGCCGAGCTGGGCTACCGGCCCAATCTCGCGGCACGCCGACTGCGCCAGCGCCGCGCGTCGCTCGTGGGCCTGATCGTCTCGGACATCCGCAGCCCCTTCTTCACCGACGTGGGCCGCGCGGTGGAAGACATGGCCTACCGGAACGGCCTGCGGCTCATCCTCTGCAACAGCGACGAAAACCCCGCCAAGGAGCAGTCGTACCTGGAACTGATGGCCGACGAGCAGGCCAGCGGCGTGATCCTGTCGCCCACCATGGAAGGCCTGCAGCGACTGCGGCCCGAGGCATGGCCGTTTCCCCTGGTGCTGGTGGACCGTGCGCTGGAAGGCACGCGCGTGGACCGCGTGGTGCTCGACAACCACGCCGCCGCGCGCCGCGCCACGGAGCACCTGCTGCAGTCGGGCTACCGCCGCATCGCCCTGCTCGCCGGCACCCACAGCACCACGGGCCAGCAGCGCCACGCGGGCTATGCGCAGGCCCTGGCCGCCCAGGGCCTCGCGCCGCGGCCGGTCTGGCTCAATCCCACGCGCGACGCGGGCGAGCGGGCCACCGCGCAGCTGCTGGCCGCCGCGCCGCGAGAACGCCCCGACGCCCTGCTCGCCACCAACGGCCTGCTGCTGCTCGGCGCCCTGCAGGCCGTGCAGGCCGCCGGCCTGCGCACCCCGCGGGACATCGGCATCGCCGGCTTCGACAACAACGACTGGACGGCCCTGCCCGCCCTGGACGTGACCACCATCGCCCAGCCCACCTACGACATCGGCCGCACGGCGGCGGAACTGCTGCTGCAGCGCATGCAGGAGCCGGCGCGGCCGGCGCGGCGCGTGGTGCTGGAGGGGGAGTTGGTGGTGCGGGGGTCGAGCACGGGACCGCACGGCACCCCGTAGCACGGGTGCGTCACAAAGACGATCGGTGGGAAACGGCGCTGCCAGCCGCCCGCCGGCCCACAGACCCTCGCCCTCGCACCGGTCATTCAGCGCACCGGGGTGGCCTTTCGCGATTCACGCCGCGCGTGGCTTCACCTTGCCCGCCGCCAGCTTGGCATTCGCGCGGGCCGTGTCCACATCGTCCGCCCGGGCCACCGCCACGCCCATGCGGCGCTTGGTGAAGCTCTCGGGCTTGCCGAAGAGGCGCAGGTCGGTGTCCGGCACGCGCAGCGCCTCGTCCACGCCATCGAAGGCGATGCCCTGGGCGTCCATGCCGCCGTAGATCACGGCGCTGGCGCCGGGGTTGCGCAGGCGGGTGTCCACCGGCAGGCCCAGGATGGCGCGCGCATGCAGCTCGAATTCGCTCTGGTGCTGCGTGGCGAGGGTGACCAGGCCGGTGTCGTGCGGGCGCGGGCTCACTTCGCTGAACCACACCTCGTCGCCCTTCACGAACAGCTCCACGCCGAACAGGCCCTGGCCCGAGGGCTGGCCGTCCAGGCCGCGGCCCAGATCGTCCGTCACCGCCCGGGCGATGTCCTGGGCGCGCTGCAGCGCGAGGGACGGCATGGGCTGGGGCTGCCAGCTTTCCACGTAGTCGCCGCTGACCTGCTTGTGGCCGATGGGCTCGCAGAAGTGCGTCTGGATGCTGCCGTCGGCGGCGAGGGCGCGCACGGTGAGCAGGGTGATCTCGTAGTCGAAGTCGATGAAGCCCTCGACGATGACGCGGCCGTGGCTCACGCGGCCGCCGGCCATGGCGTAGTCCCAGGCCTTTTGCACGTCGGCCGGGCCGTCGAGCTTGCTCTGGCCCTTGCCGGAGCTGCTCATCACCGGCTTGACCACGCAGGGGAAGCCGATGGCGGGCTGGCCGTCGGTGCCGTCGATGGCGGCCTGCAGTTCCTCGGCCGAATCGCAGAAGCGGTAGGGGCTGGTGGGCAGGCCCAGCGTCTCGGCGGCCAGGCGGCGGATGCCTTCGCGGTCCATGGTGAGGCGCGCGGCGCGGGCCGTGGGGATCACGCGCACGGTGCCGGCGGCCTCCAGTTCTTCGAGCATGGGCGTGGCGATGGCCTCGATCTCGGGCACGACGAGGTGCGGGCGCTCGGCTTCGATCAGCGCTTTCAGTTGCTGCGGATCGCTCATGGTGATGGTGCGCGCATGGTGCGCCACCTGCTGGCCGGGGGCGTTGTCGTAGCGGTCCACGGCGATGGTTTCCACGCCCAGGCGCTGCAGGGCGATGAGCACTTCCTTGCCCAGCTCGCCGGAGCCGAGCAGCATGACTTTGGTGGCGGAAGGCGAGAGGGGGGTGCCGAGGGTGATGGGCATGGGAATCGTCGAAGAAAAGAAAGAAAGGAAGGAAGGGAGGGCGGATGGAGCGCGAAAAGGGCGGCCAATAATAGACGCCATGGCCACACCCTTCCCGCTTTTCGAGATCGCCCACCTGCGCAAGCGCTACGGCGGCACCGCCGTGGTGGACGACCTGTCGTTCTCCATCGCGCCGGGCGAATGCCTGGGCGTGATCGGCCCCAACGGCGCGGGCAAGACCACCACGCTGCGCATGTGCCTGGGCCTCACGGCGCCGGACGAAGGCAGCGTGCGCTTCCACCCGCCCGGCGGCGGCGCGCCGCTGCGCATGCCGCACGACGCGCGCCCCATCAAGGCGCGGTTGGGCGTGGTGACGCAGTTCGACACGCTCGACCCGGACTTCACCTGCGCGGAGAACCTGCACGTGTTCGGCCGCTACTTCGGCCTGCGCGGCCGGACGATGGACGAGCGCGTGCCGCGGCTGCTGGAGTTCGCCGCGCTCTCCCACAAGGCCGATGCGAAGCCGGGCGAGCTCTCGGGCGGCATGAAGCGGCGTCTCTCGCTCGCGCGGGCGCTGGTGAACGATCCGGCGCTGCTGCTGCTCGACGAGCCCACCACGGGCCTGGACCCGCAGGCCCGCCACCTGATGTGGGAGCGCCTGCAGCAGTTGCTGCAGCAGCAGGGCAAGTCGATCCTGCTCACCACGCATTTCATGGACGAGGCCGAGCGCCTCTGCACCCGGCTGCTGGTGCTGGACCACGGCCGCAGGATCGCCGAGGGCCGCCCGCGCGAACTGATCGCCGAGCATCTGGAGAGCGACGTGGTCGAGGTGTACGGCCAGGGCGCGCTGGCGCTGGCCGAAGACGCCGCGCTGCGCCCGCTCGCGGCGCGCGTGGAGGTGAGCGGCGAGACCGTGTTCTTCTACACGCAGGACGCGCGCCCGCTGCTCGCCGCGCTCGACACGCATGCGCAGCTGCGGCGCCTGCACCGCCCCGCCAACCTGGAGGACCTGTTCCTCAAGCTCACGGGCCGCCAGATCCGCGAGTGAAGCGGCTCCGCTGCCCCCGTTCTTCCCCCTCCCTGTCTGCCGCCTCCAGGACCGATCCCATGGACTCTCCCACGCCTTCCGCGCCCAGCCATTGGCGCCCCCCCGCACCCACCGCGCGCTGGTGGCCCGTGTTCCTGCGCAACCTGCTCGTGTGGCGCAAGCTGGCGGTGCCGAGCCTGCTGGGCAACATCGCCGAGCCGCTGATGTGGCTGGTGGCCTTCGGCTACGGCATGGGCGCGCTGGTGGGCCAGGTGAACGTGGGCGGGCGCACGGTGCCCTACATCCTGTTCCTCGCCAGCGGTTCGATCTGCATGAGCGCGATGAACGCGGCGAGCTTCGAGGCGCTCTATTCCGCGTTCTCGCGCATGCACGTGCAGAAGACCTGGGACGGCATCATGAACGCCCCCGTCGGCCTGGACGACGTGGTGCTGGCCGAGATGCTGTGGGCCGCGTTCAAGGCGTTCTTCACCGTGACGGCGATCATGGGGGTGATGCTGGCGCTCGGCATCAGCCACAGCCCCAAGCTGCTGGTCGCCTGGCCCGTATTGCTGCTGGCGGGCGTGATGTTCTCCAGCATCGCGCTCATCTTCAATGCCCTCGCCAAGGGCTACGATTTCTTCACCTACTACTTCACGCTGGTGCTCACGCCGATGATGTTCCTCTCGGGCGTGTTCTTCCCGCGCGAGCAGTTGCCGGAGCTGGTGCGTCGCGTTTCGGACTGGCTGCCGCTCACCAACGTGGTCGAATTGGTGCGGCCGCTCTTCATGGACCAGTGGCCCGCGCACCCGCTGCGCCACGGGCTGGTGGTGGGCCTCACCGCGCTGGCCTCGTTCTGGATCGCGCTCGCGCTCACGCGCCGCCGCTTCGCGAAGTAAACGGCCGGTCCGCCTTTCGTTTCTTTCCCTTGTCTTTTCCATTCGTTCTTCAGGAGGATTCCCAATGACGATCAACACCGTCGGCATCATCGGCGCGGGCACCATGGGCAACGGCATCGCGCAGGCCTGCGCGGTCGCCGGCATCGACGCGGTGATGGTGGACATTTCCGACGCGGCCGTGCAAAAGGGCCTGGCCACCGTGTCCGGCAGCCTGGACCGGCTCATCAAGAAGGAAAAGATCACCGCGGCCGACAAGGACGCGGCGCTCGCGCGCATCAAGACCTCGACGGACTACGACGACCTGAAGGCCGCGCAGCTCATCATCGAGGCCGCCACCGAGAACCACGAACTGAAGGTGAAGATCCTCCGGCAGGTGGACGCGATCGCGGCGCCCGAGGTGGTCATCGCGTCGAACACCTCGTCGATCTCCATCACGCAACTGGCCGCCGCCACCTCGCGGCCCGACCGCTTCATCGGCATGCACTTCTTCAACCCGGTACCGATGATGGCGCTGGTGGAGATCATCCGCGGCCTGCAGACCAGCGACGCCACGCACGACGCCGTGAAGGCCCTGGCAGAACGGCTGGGCAAGAGCCCGATCACTGTGAAGAACGCGCCGGGCTTCGTGGTGAACCGCATCCTGGTGCCGATGATCAACGAGGCGTTCTTCGTGCTGGCCGAGGGCCTGGCCACGCCCGAGGACATCGATGCCGGCATGAAGCTCGGCTGCAACCAGCCGATCGGCCCGCTGGCGCTGGCCGACATGATCGGCCTCGACGTGTGCCTGGCCGTGATGAACGTCTATCTGGACGAGTTCGGCGACAGCAAATACCGTCCCTGCCCGCTGCTCAAGGAGATGGTGGCCGCCGGGCGCCTGGGCCGCAAGACGGGCCAGGGCGTGTACCGCTATTGAACGAACACCGGGGCGGCGCTCCCGAGCGCAGCCCCATGCGCTGTATGGTCATTGCCAATTCAATTGCACGCAATTTAATTGGCAACGATAATTCCATCCATGCCCTCCCGCACCATCCCAGCCATGCCCCCGCTCCCCGCCCTCCAGCGGCTGGACAACCAGGTGTGCTTCGCGCTGTATTCGGCGTCGCTGGCGATGACCAAGCTCTACAAGCCGCTGCTCGATGCCATCGGCCTCACCTACCCGCAATACATCGCCATGCTCGCCCTGTGGGAGCGCGACGGCGTCACCGTCTCGGAACTCGGCGAGCGCCTGTGCCTGGATTCCGGCACGCTCACGCCGCTGCTCAAGCGGCTGGAGACCTCGGGTCTGGTGGCGCGGCAGCGCGATGCCGAAGACGAGCGCCGCGTGCGCATCGCCCTGACCGACGCGGGCCGCGCGCTGCGCCGCCAGGCCGAGCCGATTCCCCATTGCGTGCTCGAGCGCAGCGAGTGCACCATTCCGGAACTGCAGGCGCTCACCGCGCAGCTCACCGGGCTGCGCGATCGCATCGCCCGCAGCCCGGGCTGACCGTTTCTTTTCCCGTTCAACCAACCCAAGGAGTCCCCATGACCACGCTCGACAAAGTCCTCTACACCGCCCGCGCCCACACCACCGGCGGCCGCGATGGCGCCTCGCGCACCGATGACGGCCGCCTGGACGTGAAGCTGTCCGCCCCCGGCACCAGCGGCACCGGCACGAACCCCGAGCAGCTCTTCGCCGCCGGCTACTCCGCCTGCTTCATCGGCGCCCTGAAGGCCGTCGGCGGCAAGCTGGGCATCGCCGTGCCGCAGGACGTGTCGGTCGACGCCGAAGTGGACCTGGGCCAGATCCCGAACGCCTATGGCATCGCCGCCCGCCTGAACGTGTCCCTGCCCGGCCTGGAGAAGGACAAGGCCCAGCAGCTGATCGACGCCGCCCACCAGGTGTGCCCCTACTCCAACGCCACCCGCGGCAACATCGACGTGACGATCACGCTGGTCTGACGCCTCTCCCGGCCCCACCTCCGAAAGCGGCAGGGCCGGGCGAACCGCCCCCGCTGAAAGCCCCCGGACGCATCGTGCGCCGGGGGCTTTCGCGTTCCAAGGCCCTGCCGGAGCCCAGCAGATTTTCGCTTTCACCTGAAGAAATCAGCATCTGCACCGCCGATTTATTCATTTCAATAAGCATACCTGTGCAGCCCGGAACCGTAACGCGTCTTTTTTGCACTGCCTGCGTGCCCGGGCGTGCCTTTCCGCGCCATCATGTCGAGTTGCGGCGGGGCCCTTCCCGCTTTCACATTGCCAGCCCTGCCCGAACCGAGCGTGCCCCGCGTGCGCGCGCCCGCCATGAAGATCGCCCTGCTGTCCGACATCCATGCCAACCGCCAGGCGCTCGAAGCCTGCCTCGCGCATGCGCGTGCGCAGGGTGCGGAGCAGTTCGCGCTGCTGGGCGACCTGGTGGGCTACGGCGGCGATCCGGTCGCGGTGGTGGAGACAGCGATGGAACTGGCCGCGCAGGGCGCGCCCTGCGTGCTCGGCAACCACGACGCGGCCGCGCTGGATCCGCCCGTGGATTCACAGCTCCTCGGCGACCAGAGCGCGGGGTGGACGCACGCGCAGCTCGCGCCGCGGCATTTCGAGTTCCTGGCCGGCCTGCCGCTCGCGCGGCGGCTGGGTGCCTCGGCGCTGCTGGTGCACGCGAGTGCGGACGACCCTGCGCAATGGCACTACGTGCACGATGCCGGCGCGGCGGAGCGCAGCATGGCCGCCGCCAGCGCCATGGACCCGGCGATCCGCTACGTGTTCTGCGGCCACGTGCACGAGCAGGCGCTCTACTTCCTCACGCCCACCGCCAAGCTCATGCGCTTCGTTCCCCAGCCCGGCGTGCCCGTGCCCGTGCCGCCGCACCGCCAGTGGCTGGCGGTGGCCGGCTCGGTGGGCCAGCCGCGCGACCGCGACGTGCGCGCCATGTACGCGCTCTTCGACGACGGCGCCGCCACGATCGCCTTCCACCGCGTGTCCTACGACCACGCCGCCGCGGCGGCGGCCGTGCGCGCCGCGGGGCTTCCCGCGTTCTTCGCGGACCGGCTCGAACAGGGCCGCTGAAACCTCTCCGCGCTCCCATGCAGCTGCTGTCCCCTGGCGCCGTGGTGGATGGATTCGTGGTCCGCGAATGCCTGCACGCGGGCGGCATGGCGCACATCTACCGCGTGGCATGCACGGACGCGGCGCGCGATCCCGGCTTTCCGCTGGCGATGAAGGTGCCGCGCATGACGGCCGGCGACGGCGCCGAGAACATCGTCGGCTTCGAGGTGGAACTGCAGATCCTGCCGACGCTGCAGGGCCCGCACGCGCCGCGCTTCGTGGCCGCGGGCGACCTGGCACGGCTGCCCTACCTCGTCATGGAGTACGTCGAGGGCGACACGCTGCAGCACCGCCTGGACGCAGGCGACCGCCCCGGCGCGGACGAGATCGCGCGGCTCGGCGCGGCCATGGCCATCGCGGCGCACAGCCTGCACCAGCAGAACGTCTGCCACCTCGATCTCAAGCCCGCCAACGTGCTGCTGCGGCCGGACGGCAGCGCGGTGCTGCTGGACTTCGGCCTCTCGTTCCATGCGCATTACCCCGACCTGCTGGCCGAAGAAATGCGGGAGGCCGTCGGCTCGCCCGCCTGGATCGCGCCCGAGCAGGTGGTGGGCGTGCGCGGCGACCTGCGCAGCGACGTGTTCGCGATCGGCGTGATGCTCTACGAACTCGCCACCGGCGAGCTGCCGTTCGGCGCGCCGGCCACGCGCGGCGGCCTGCGCCAGCGGCTCTGGATGACGCCGCGCCCGCCGCGCCAGCACCGGCCGGACATTCCACCGTGGCTGCAGGAGGTGATCCTGCGCTGCCTGGAGCCCGAGGCCGCGCAGCGCTACCCCTCTGCCGCGCAGCTCGCGTTCGATCTGGCCAACCCGGAGCAGGTGCCGCTCACGGAACGCGCGCACCGGCTGCGCGGCCCCGGCCTGCGCACCCACCTGCGCCGCTGGCTGCGCGCGGCCGGCATGCACTACCAGCCGAGCCCGCTGCCGGCGCGGCTGATCGCGGCCGCGCCGATCCTCATGGTGGCGCTGCCGGGCGAGGACGCGGCCGACGACACGCTGCAGGCGCTGCGCGAAGCCGCGGCGCGCTCGCTGGGCATCCGCCCGGGCGCGCGGCTCGCCTGCGTGACGGTGGTGTCGCCCTCGGCCAGCAGCGCCACCGATCCCGAGCGCAGCGAAACCACGCTGCACCGGCGCCACCTCGTGCGGCTGCGGCAGTGGGCGTCGCGGCTCGATCTGGACGGCCACGGCGCGAGCTTCCACGTGCTCGAATCGGGCGACGTCGCCCAGGCGCTGCTGCGCTACGCGGCCGGCAACAGCGTGGGCGTGATGATCCTCGGGGCCGCCACGCACGGCGTGCCGCTGCAGCGCTTCATCGACACCATTCCGCTGCGCGTGGTGCGCGACGCGCCCTGCACGGTCATCCTGGTGAAGCCGCAGCAGGCCGCAGCGCAGGCATCCGCATCCGCATCCGCATCCGCGCTCCCGCCCGGACCCGCGGCAGCCGGGGCCACGGCCGCGCCGCCGGCGGGCGACAATGCCGCCCATGCACTTCCCACCAGCCCCTGAGGGCGACGACCTCCATCCCTACGCCCATCTCACGCCCGATCTGGTGATGGACGCGCTCGCGGCCATCGGCCTGTACGGCGACGGCCGCCTCATGGCCCTGGGCTCGTACGAGAACCGGGTCTACCAGGTGCACCTGGAAGACGGCACGCGCGTGGTCGCCAAGTTCTACCGCCCGGGCCGCTGGAGCGAGGCGCAGATCCTCGAGGAGCACGCCTTCTCCGCCGAACTCACCGCCGCCGAGGTGCCCGCGGTCGCGCCGCTCGTGGTGGAAGGCCGGACGCTGCACACGCACGCGGGCTTCGCGTTTTCCGTGAGCCCCTGGCGCGGCGGCCGCACGCCCGACCTGGAGGATTTCGAGACGCTGGAATGGATCGGCCGCTTCCTCGCGCGCATCCACACCGTGGGCGCGGCGCGGCCGTTCGTGCACCGCCCGGCACTGGACGCGCGCAGCTTCGCCACCGAACCGCGCGAAGCCCTGCTGCAGGCCGAGGCGATCCCGCTGGACCAGCAGTCGGCCTGGGCCACGGCCTGCGCGGAGGCCATCGCGCTGATCGAAGCGAAGATGGCGGGCACCGGTGGCGCCGCGCCGTATGCGGTACTGCGCCTGCACGGCGACTGCCACCCGGGCAATGTGCTGTGGACGCCCGCCGACCTGCCGGACGGCGGCCCGCACTTCGTGGACCTGGACGATGCGCGCACGGGGCCGGCCGTGCAGGATCTGTGGATGCTGCTGTCGGGCGAGCGGCGCCAGCGCACGCAACAGCTCTCGGCCCTGCTGGACGGCTACGAACAGTTTCGCGATTTCGACCGCCGCGAACTCGCGCTCATCGAGCCGCTGCGCACGCTGCGCCTGATCCACTACAGCGCCTGGCTCGCGCGTCGCTGGAGCGACCCGATCTTCCCGATCAACTTCCCCTGGTTCGGCAGCAGCGACTACTGGCGCGGCCAGGTGGACATGCTGCGCGAGCAGATCGAGGCGATGCAGGAAGAACCGCTGGCCGCGTAATCACGGCAGCGTACAGGCGGCACGGTAGCGTGCGCAGCACGCCACGGCCGAGCAGGAAACGCAAACAATTGTCAATTTCCGCGCACCGCGCGCGCAGGGCGTTAGCTTCGGGCGCTCCGTATTTTTCCGTGAAGTACTGCGGGCGGCCTCCGATGGCGCGCCCCGCCGCTCCGCTTCCCAGTTTCCATGCGCATCGCAGTTCTCGACGACGACCCGATCCTTCTCGACCTTCTCCAGGCCACGGCCACGCGGGCCGGCCATATCTGCCATCTCTACCAGGAAGGCAAGGAACTGCTGAAGGCATTGCGCACGGACACCTACGATCTGCTGGTGGTGGACTGGCACCTGCCGGACATGGAGGGGCTGGAGGTGATCCGCACCGTGCGCGCGGCCTCGGACACCGTGCCCATCCTCTTCATCACCCGCCGCAATGCCGAGCAGGACCTGGTGGAGGCCCTGGCCTGCGGCGCCGACGATTTCATGACCAAGCCCCTGCGCATGGGCGAATTCATGGCGCGCTGCGGCGCCCTGTTGCGCCGCGCGTATCCGCAGGCGGTGGCCGGCACGCTGGTGTTCGGCCGCTACCGGTTCGATCCCGAGCAGCGCAGCCTGCTGGTGGACGGATCGCCGGTGGACCTGAAGAACAAGGAATACGAGCTGGCGCTGTTCATGTTCCAGAACGCGGGCCGGCTGCTCTCGCGCGAGCACCTGCGCGAGGCCGTGTGGGGCGACATCCACGACGCGCCCTCGCGCTCGCTGGACACGCACGTCTCGCGCCTGCGCGCCAAGCTGGCGCTGGTGCCGGACCATGGATACGTGATCACGGCGGTATATGGGGTGGGATACCGGCTGGAGCCAACGGCCCCCCCCTGAGTCGCCTTCGGCGCCTCCGTGCGGCCGCCAGAGGCGGCAGCTCTTCGGGCACGTCCAGGCCTGCGCAGGCAGGCCTGGAGCCGCGGCCCTCAGCCCCCGAGGGGACGACGCCGGCGGCCCGGCGGAGCCGGTTCCGCGGCGTCTGCTGGCGTGGCCTGCTCCGCGGCGTTCTGATGGGAAAGGCCGTGCCTCATTGCAGGCCTTGAGCCATGTCTGAACCGGGGGCTTTGGTGTCCCCCCGTTCAGATCACATCACCGACCGCGCCACCGGCCGGTCGTGGACTGGCGCAGGGCCAGCAGGCCGAGCAGGCACGACAGCACGATCAGGCCCCACTGCGACAGCGTCGGGATGGGGGCCACTTCGCTGGGCGTCGACTCGATCCTGGTGCTCTTGGACGCGCTGTTGTTGCCCGGGTCGGTGTCGCCCGGTGCGTCCAGCGTGGCGGTGTTCACGAGCGGGCGCGCGCCTTCATAGGGCGACGCGAGCTTGGCCTTGAACCGGAAGTCGCGGCTCGCGCCGGCCGCCAGTTCGCCCACCGTGCAGTTCACCGTGCCGGACGCGAACGTGCAGTCGGTGGACGACACGAAGGCAAGGCCGGCGGGCAGTACGTCGATCGCCTGAGCACCCTGGCTCGTGAGCGGGCCGAGGTTGCGCACGGTGAGCACGTAGTCCACGTCCGCGCCGGGCGCGAGCGGTCCGTCCGGGCCGTTCTTCGTGATCGACAGGTCGGTGGCGATCGCGTTGCGCTTGGTCGAGGTCTGGTCGTAGGTGGTGTTGTTCACCACCACGTCCTGCCCGCCGCGCAGGAACTCGGTTTCGCGCACCGACACCACGGCCTTGTGGAACACCGTGCCCGATTCCGCGCCCGTCGGCAGGCTGAGGGCCTTCATGCGGAACGTGACCGTGGCGACCTGGTCCTTCGCCAGGCCCGGGAAGGTGCACACCACGCTGCCCGTGGTCGCGCCCACGGCGGGCTGGGTGCAGGTGCCGCCCTGGTCCACCGTCAGGTTGCCGGTGTAGCTGAAGGTCGCCGACGTGGCGCCGTTGGTCGGGTGCGTGACCGGGAAGGTATCGGTCATCACCACGTTCGTGCCGAACGACGGGCCCGAGTTCTTCACGGTGATCGTGTAGGTGGTCTCGGCGCCGAGCGCGATCGCGTCCGCGCTGTGCGCCATCGACACCAGCACGTCCAGCTCGGGCTGCGTCAGCTCGACCTGGGCCTGGGCCTTGTTGTTGGAGAGGTCAGGCTCGTCGGTCGCGGTGCCGATCTCCACCTCGTTGTTCAGCGTCTGGCCGGCCGTCCACGCGGCGGTGGGCCGCAGGCGGTAGGTGACCTCGTACTGCCCGCCGTTCGCCAGCAGCATGCTCGCGCCGGTGGTGCCCCAGCGGCAATTGAGCGTGCCGCCCTCGCCCACGGGATCGCAGGTGCCGCCGCCGGTGGCCGTGGGCGTGCCGATCAGCACGGTGCCCGCGGGCAGCGTGTCCTTCAGCCAGACGTTCTCGGCCGACGAGGGGCCGTTGTTCTTCGCGCGCACCGTGTAGGTGATGGGCTCGCCGGAAATGGCGCGCGGCGTGGGCGATACGGTCTTGGAGGCGACCAGGTCCACGCGCGCCGTGACTTCGCTCTGCACGGTGGAGGTGTTGTTGCCCAGCACCGGGTCCACCACCTCAGCGGAGAACGCGGTGGCGGTGTTGCTGCGCTGCGCCGTGGTGGCCACCGTGGGCCGCACGGCCACGGTCACCGTGGCGCTCGCGCCGCTCGCGAGCGTGCCGAGCTGGCACACCAGCGTGGCCGAGGTGCCGCCCGTCGCTCCCGAGGGCGTGCAGGTGCCCGCCGTGGTGTTCACGGATACGACACCCGGCGCGCCCGTCTTCGAAATGAGGCTGCCCAGCGCATCGCGCACGCTCACGTTGGTGGCGGGGTTCGGGCCCTGGTTGGTCACCACGAGGGTGTAGGTGAGCACGTCGCCGGCCGGCACCGAGGCCTTGTCGAAGGTCTTGACCACGCTCACGTCGGCGGACACTTCACTGCCCGGCGTCTGGTCGGAGGCGCCCACGCCGATGCCCTGGCAGTTGATGCCGTGGGCGGAATCGCCCAGCCACGGGTCCTCGCGCGATCCGCCGGCGGCGGGGCTGAAATTCACGCAGGCGTTGTTGGTGGCGGAGCCGGCGGTGGTGCGCACGGCGTCCACCACGATGTCCGGTGCGTTCGCGTTCACGGCCAGGCCCGCGACGCGCTCGCAGGTGAAGGTGCCGGGGCCCACGAGCGGCAGCGCGCTGCAGGACCAGCCCGCGCCGGAGGCCGCGTTCAGCCCCGTGAGCGTCACACCCGCGGGCACGGAATCGGCCACCACCATGGAGGGGATCTGCGGCGTCGCGCCCGAGGTCGCGGGCACGGCGAGCGGCCCGAGGTTGCGCACGCGCAGCCGGTACTGGTAGGTCTGGCCGATGGCGATGGCCACGGCCTGACCGTTCTGGTAGTTCGACGCGGACTTCGTGATCTGCAGATCGGCCGTGTTCGAGCCCGTGATGAAGACGTCGGGCGTGGCGTTGTTGTTGGTGTTCGGATCCGTGCGGCCCGTCATCGCCACCGTCGCGCTGTTGGCCAGCGTGCCCGTCTGCTGCACCTGCGCCCGCACGGTGATCGCCGGCAGGTTGGTGTAGTTGGAGGCCGTGGCGGCGGGCAGGTCGCAGGTGATCGTCTGGCCCGCAGCGGCGCAGGTCCAGCCGGTGCCGGTGGCGGACACGAAGGACAGCCCCGCGCCCAACGTATCCACCACGCGCACGGGCACGCCGTCGAGCGCCATGCCGCCGTTCAGCCGCGGCGTGAGGGTATAGGCCACCTGGTCGCCGATGCCGTAGGTGGTGCCGCCGTTCACCGCCTTGGCGATGGACACGTCCGAGCCCGTGCCGGCGACGTTGACTTCGGCCGTGCCGGTATTGTTGGACGGCTGGCCATCGGGCATCTCGGTGGTGCCGTCCTTGTAGCCCAGCACGGAGAACGAGGTGGTGATGGAGCCCGTCGCGTTGGGCGCGGCCTCCACGCGCAGTTGCGGCGCCGCGGCGCCCGCGGCCAGCGCTCCGGTACGCGAGCAGGTCACCACGGTCGCCGGCGCAGGCGCGCCCGGCGACACCAGCGGCGAGGCGTTCGATGCCGCGGGCGTGCAGCTCCAGCCATTGGTGCCGCCCGCGCGGGTGACGGCGGTGCCGGTGGGCACGCTGAAGGACACCTGCACGCGTCCGCCCGCGGGAATGTCGGTCGGTCCCTGGTTGCCCACATCCACGAGGTAGGCGTACGGCTGGCCGGGCGCGATCGGACTGCCGGGGGGCGCGAGCGGATCGGTCGCCACCGCGAGCGACAGGTCCGCAGCCTCGGTGGTGGTGATGCGGCGGTCCAGCGCATCGTTGCTGGGGTCGGAATCGGTTTCGTTGCGCGTCACGCGCGCGCTGTTGATCCAGTTGGTCGACACGGTGGGCAGCACCAGCGCGAAGTCCACGGTCCTGGTGGCGTTCACGGCCAGCGTTCCCAGGTCGCACTGCACGACCTGGTTCGCGGACGTGATGGTGGTGCCCGGCGCAATGGCCGGCAGGCAGGAGGCACCGGCCGGGCTGGTGGTGACGGACTGGAACACGGAACCCAGCGGCAGCGTGTCGGTCAGCCGCACGCCCGTGGCGGCGGTGCCGGTGTTGTGGCGCACCTTGACCACGTAGTGGAAGGTGCCGCCCGCGGGCCCCGAGGCGGATGCGGGCACCGCATCCTGGTTGACGAGAATGTCCGTGGTCTGCGCGCCGGCCGCACCCGCGGCAGCCAGCAGGGCGGCGACGAGAAACCCGTGGCGCACGGCGCGCGCGGCGCCCGTGTGACCGCCGGGCGACGCCGAAGCGTCCGCCCGTCGTGGCGAAGAAACAAGCATGCCATCTCCTGTGAATGGTGGTTCGGAACCCGGCCACGCCGCGACGCCACTGCCGCGCGGTGGAGCGCAGCGATGCGTCGTGTTGGGGGAGCCCGGATACCGTCCCTCGGCAGCCCGGGCACATGGCACTGGGGATGGGCGGAATCTATGGGATGAACCGCATCGATTGCGGTATTCAACAATTGTTCACAATTGCTGCTCGGCCGTGCGTTCCCCGCCACAGGATTCGGACCGGTTTTCGTTAACCTCGCGGCAACCTCGTTCCGCACCTGCCACGCAGGCCATCCGCCGCCCCCGCCCCCGGAGCGGCCGCGGTGCGCCCGCCATGCCCCACCGGAGCCGTTGCATGTTCCGCTCCCGCCACCTGTCGCACCTGCCCCTCACCGCCAAGGTCGTGTGCCTCGTCGCGCTGATGGGCGTGGTGTCGATCGCGACCGCGCTCTACACCACGCGCACCATGCGCAACGTCACCGACGACTACAAGGCCCTCATCGACCGCGAAGCGCAGAGCGCGCTGCACGTGAGCGATGCGGCCCTGCTGCTCGGCGAATCGGGCCGCATCGTGTATGCCGTGCTCACCGAACAGGACGAGAACACCATGCGCGCGGCCCTGGCCCGGCTGGACCAACTGCAGGCGCAGTTCGAGGCGCAGATCGACACCACCGAGCGGCTCGTGCCGGGAGATGCCGCCCCTCTGCGCTCGATCCGCGCGCAAGCGGCGCACACGTTCACGCTCGCCGCCCGCATCGTCGATGCCGCCGCGCGCTGGCGTGGCGACCGGGCGCTGAAGATCATCCATGGCGAATTCGAGCCCGCGCTGCGCACGCTGCGGCAGGCGATGAACCGGCAGCGCGACGAGTCGACCAGCCGCTTCCAGTCGGCCTCCGAGCAGCTCGGCCGGCTTACCGAAAGCACCATCCTCAATACCGCGCTGGCGGTGAGCGGCGGCCTCGCGCTGGTGATCGCGCTCTCCATCGGGGTGGCCGTCTCACAGATCTCGCGGCCCATCACCCTGCTCACCCGGCACATGGAGCGGCTCACCGACCGCGACTACGGCGACGCGATCACCGGCACCGATCGGCGCGACGAGGTGGGCACCATGGCCAAGGCGCTGCAGGTCTTCAAGGACAGCATGCAGCGCGAGGACCGGCTGGCCGTCGAGCTGGCGGCCAGCGCCGAGGCGCGGCGCCTGTCCGAACAACTGGTCGACCTGACCGGTGCGATCCCCGGAGCGGTCTTCCAGCTGCGCATGGAGGCCGGCGGCGGCCACCGCTTCCTGTTCGTGAGCGAGAAGGCCGGCGATCTGCAGGGCCGCAGCGCGCAGGAACTGCTGGGCCTGCGGGCACCGCTGCACACCGCCTACGGCCTGCCGGACGGTGCGCAGGCGCCGCTGCACGACGCCTTCACCCGCAGCCTGCGCACGCTAGAACCGCTGGATGTCGACGTCGAGGTGCCGCGCGGCACGGGCACGCGCTGGATCAAGACGCTCGCCACCGCGCGCGCGCTGCCGGGTGGCGCGGTGCTGTTCAACGGCGTGTGGCTGGACGTGACCGAGCAGCGCAACCAGGCCCGCGCGCTCGCGCAGGTGGCCGAAGAGAAGGCCACCTTCCTCGCCGTGATGAGCCACGAGATCCGCACCCCGCTCAACGCCATCCTGGGCCTGTCGCAGATCGCGCTCAAGGAGCCGCTGCCGCCCGCGCAGCAGGAGCGCGTTGAGCAGCTCTACCGCGCAGGCCGGCACCTGCTGGGCATCGTCGACGACACGCTGGACTTCTCGAAGATCGACGGCGGCCACCTCGTGCTGGAACATGCGGCGTTCGACACGCGGCAGTTGCTGGCCGACCTCCGCGACCTGTTCACGCCCCACGCGCGCGAGAAAGGCCTGGCGCTGCGCATCGGCCCCGCGGACGGCGTGCCGCACCACCTCGTGGGCGACGTGCACCGCATCGCGCAGATCCTCATGAACTTCGTGAACAACGCGATCAAGTTCACCACGTCGGGCGAGGTGGCCGTGGTGCTGGAGGCCAGCGGGGCGGAGGCCGACGGCACGCTCGTGCTGCGCGGCACCGTGCGCGACACCGGCATCGGTCTCACCGCCGCGCAGCAGGTCCACCTCTTCCAGGCATTCCACCAGGCCGATGCCACCATCACCCGCCGCTTCGGAGGCACCGGCCTGGGGCTGGCCATCTCGCGCCAGCTCGCGCGGCGCATGGGCGGCGATACGGGCGTGGACAGCACGCCGGGCGAGGGCAGCACCTTCTGGTTCACCGCACAGGTCCGGCGCGCGGAAGGAGCGGACGCAGCGCAGGGCCCGGCCCCCGCGCTGCCGGCTGCGCCACCGCCCGCGCTGGCCGGCCGCCGCGTGCTGCTGGTGGACGACAACGAACTCAACCGCCTCGTCGCCACCGGCCTGCTGGAAGCGGGCGGCCTGCAGGTGGACACCGCCGTGGACGGCGCCCAGGCGATCGAGCGGCTCGCCCAGGCACCCGACGGCACCTACGACGCCGTGCTCATGGACATGCAGATGCCCGTGATGGACGGCCTCACCGCCACGCGCCGCCTGCGCGCGCAAGCCCGGTTTGCGGACCTGCCCGTGATCGCGATGACGGCCAACGCCGCGCCGCAGGACATCGAACGCACGCGCGCGGCCGGTATGGACGATCACCTGCCCAAGCCGGTGCTCGAAGGCCCGCTGTGGAACGTGCTCACCCGCTGGATCGCGGCGCCCCCGTCCGGCGGGATGGCGGGCACCCCGCGCCCGGGGCCTTCATCGGCCGATGGCACCCCGGCCCGCGCCACGCTGCAGGACGTGCTGCGCCGGCCTGCGTTCGATGCGGTACCCCTGGAGGACATGGCCGCCCTGCTCGCGCAGGGCCATGCAGACCGCCTGCGCGAGCGCTTCGTGCAGGAGAGCGGCGCGCGCATGCGGCGCATCGACGCCGCCCTCGCACAGCGCGACTGGGCCGCCCTGCGGGACGAAGCGCACGAATGGGGTGGCACGGCGGGGAATTTCGGGCTGCGGCGCCTGTGCGGACTCACGCGCCTGCTGGAGGAAGCTGCCGCGCAGGCGCATGCACTGGCGCAGACCGGCGGCGGCGCGCCCGCCACCGTGCCCGCGGGACTGCCGGAGGCCGTGCGCCAGGCGGCCACCGAAGGCCTGGCGCAACTGCAGGCCCACGCGCTGCAGGCCGAGACCGCGGCGGCGGGGTGATGCTGCCGGCCTGCGGTGCGCTCAGAGCGGCTGACACGGCCCAGCGAAGCGGTTCCGGCGAGGCGTCGCATCGCAGGCAGTACACGCAGTACGAAAAGATGCGGCAACGACGCCAGAAGGGTCGTGCCGGCCGACCTCAGAACTCCGCGTGCAGCCGCACCGAGAAAATGTCCACCGGCCCCCGGTCGCGGTTGTAGCCCGGGTTCTGGATGCGCTGCGCGCCCAGCGACACGGCCGACTGCAGGGGGCCCGCAGCCGTCGGCACCGGCGGCATCACGGCGCGGTAGTACACCTCCCACACGCGCTCGCGGCCGTAGTTCAGCGCGCCATCGCCCAGGAACGCGCCCTGCCCGCCGGCCGCCAGGTAATCGCGGTGGCCGGGGGACAGCCCGTTCACCGCCAGCGCGGCCCCCATGCGGTCCGCCGGCCGGCCCCATGCCGCGCCGGACCACTGTCCGCCCATGGAGAACTGCCGGTCGATCTCGGTGAACGCGAACGTCTCCTGGCGCCCGCCGCTGCGGCCCGCGCGCACGAACACGCCGGCATCTTCACCCAGCGGTGCTTCCAGGGTCACGGCCCAGCCGGTCTTGGTCTGCAGCCGGCGCACCGCGCCCACGTCGGGCACCGTGCCGGTCGCCTGTCCCAGCGCCACCGCATCGTCGAATGCGCCCATCACCGCCCGGTTGCGGAACCACAGCACGCGCCCGCGCAAGGGGCCTGCGGGCAGCGCCACGGGCAGGTTGGATTCGGCCTCGATCTGGTCGCCGTAGTGCCGCCGCCAGGCGCGGTCGAGCTTCGGCCCGTTGGATTCGCGCGGCTGCAACCCGCGGCCGCCGCGCACGGCCCACTGCGGCGTGCGGTATTCGAGGATGCCGGCCCAGGTGTAGCCGCGCGCATCGGCGGCGTAGTCCCACGGCCCGGGTGCGAGGTACGACCAGTTGAAGAACTGCTCGCGCGGATCCTTGGCATAGGGGTTCGGATCGAAATAGTCCAGCAGCGAGACGTTGCCCAGCACCAGCGTCCAGCGCCGCGCGGTGGCCGTGCCCCCCATCTCGTTGAAATCCGCGTCGATCTTCTCGGTCTCGCCGCCCGCGTTCCAGCGCTGCAGCCAGAAGAGCCGCGCCCGGTAGGCCTTGAGCTGCGCGCCTGAGGAGCGCGCCAGCTCGCCATTGGAAAGCCCGCCCGCGCCCGCCAGGTGCGACAGCGGCACGCCCCGCGCGGCTTCCGGGTTGAAGTGCAGTTGTCCACCCTCCCAGGGGCGCACCGCCAGATCGGCCGTGGCGGTGAAGGAATACGAGCGCTCGCGCGTCGGCACGAGGCTGTTCGGGCCGGTGTACGCGGCATCGAAGGCGGGCTTGCGCTGCCAGACGTAGGTGGTCTGGGCATGCAGGGCGAAGCGGGGCTCGGGCGCATCCGCCGGTTCTTCCGCGGGCGCGGGCGCGGGCGCGGCCAGGGCCCCGGAAGCCTCCAGCAGGGCCACCAGTGCGGCGGTCAGGACGGGGGCGCGAAAACGTCCCGCGGCGGCAGGAGATGCCGCCCATGTCGGGGCCAGGGAAGGGAACGGAAAAATACGCATGGGCCGGCATTCTGGCAGCGCCCGGCGGCACGGCCGTGTCGGCCCGTCAAGGTGTGACACGGCCGCCACACTGTCGGGCTCCAGGTCAGCGCCGGGGCCGTCGCGGAGGCAGGCCGGCAGAGGCGCTGGTCGACACCGGGATGCCGCCGGCCGAAGGTGCCTGGGAGCGGTGCGGCGCCAGGCCCGCGGCCGGTGCGGCGCCCTCTTCCGCCAGGGGGGCCGCGTTGGGCGGCAGCTCGTCGCCATGCGCCGCGGTACGCGCTGCGGACATATCCGCAGGCACTTCCGGGGCGCTGCCGGCAGCGTCCGCTGGCGAAGCCATCGACGCAGCCGCCGAGGCCGGCGCGGCAGCCGATTCCGCCACCGCCCCGCGGGCCGCCAGCGACCGCCGCCATGCGCCGATCACCACCTCGTTGACGAACGCCCGGTCCAGCCAGAGCCAGATCACGATCGGCGCCAGCGTGGGCACCACCAGCGATCCCAGCTGGTAGCCATACACCAGCGCCTCCATCTGCCACTGCGCCACCCGCAGCGTGCGCACGTCGAACTGGGCCGTGAGCAGCAACTGCATCAGCAACTGCATGCAGAGGCTGAACGCCTGCAGCGGCACCAGCAGCGCGTAGCCGGCGAGCGCCCGCACCGTGCGGCCGGGCCCGCGCGCGGCCAGCAGCAGCGCCAGGAAGATCGGCAGCCCGTAGGCATAGCGGCCCGGATCGGATTCGAGCGTGATCTCCACCGGCTGGTTGCCCGTCTGGGGCGTGGCGATCGCCACCGAGGTGTCCACCTCCAGCCGCCCCGGGGCGAGGCGCGCCTCGCGCACCCAGCCGGGCGCGGCATGTTCCAGCGCCGCGCCGGCCAGCATGCCGACGGGGTACGACGTCCAGGGCGACACCCGCGTCCATGCGAGCGTGAGCAGCACGACCCCGAGGAAGAGGCCGATGACGAAAGCCTTCAGGCTGGCGGCGCGGCGCATCGCGGTCGCGCCGGCTCAGGCCAGGGCCGCGGCCGGGGGCGTGGCCGGCGGCGCGCCCGGGCCGGGCGGGGAGCCGGCGGACGGCTTGCTGCCCGCGCGCACCCACAGCAGCCAGACGATGAGCACGTCCACCATGATCAGTGCCTGCCAGAGATACTCGTGCGCGAAATTGAACACCGTCGTGCTCCACTGCCCCAGGTAGAACAGGCTGATCACCCGCACGATGTTGAGCGCCTGCACCGCCACGAAGCCCACCGCGAGGCCGACCAGCTTGTGCCGCCAGGTCGAGGGGAAGGCCATCACCGCGGCGAACAGCACGATGCAGGCCTCGATCCCGTTGCAGCCCGCCTCGATCGACACGCCGAAACCCGTCTGGTGGTTCCACAGCACCTTGCCCGCCGCCGCGGCCGAGCTGTCGAACCACATCACCATCGTCGCGCAGATGCGCGCGAGCAGCGCCGTCCACGGCAGCACCAGATGCGCCTGCACCCAGTTGAGCATGTTGACGCCGAACAGGGTGAGCTGGAGGGTGAGGAAGATGAGGAAGAAGCGCAGCATGGCGTGGGGCTCCGCGGAAGGAGGAGGATCGCCGCGCATTATCGGGCAGGGCCGGTTCTTTGGTAGCGGCGATCCGGCCCCGCCGACAACGAAAAAGCCGCGGAAGGCAGGCGTGCCCCTCCGCGGCTCCGGGTCGACCGCAGGCCTGCAATGCAGGCCTGCAGATCACTCGGCCAGTCTCACACCAGCAGCGCGTTCACCCGCTTCACGTACGCGGCCGGGTCTTCCGGCAGCCCGCCCTCGGCCAGCAGGGCCTGGTCGAAGAGGATGTGGGCGAGGTCGTGGAAGTGCACGCTGCCGTCCAGCTTCTTCACCAGCGCGTGCTCGGGGTTCACCTCCAGCACGGGCTTGGCGTCGGGCAGGGACTGGCCGGCCTGCTTCATCAGGCGCGCGAGCTGGGTGCTCATGCCGTGCTCCTGCACCACCAGGCAGGCGGGCGAATCGACGAGGCGCGTGGTGACGCGCACGTCCTCGGCACGGTCCTTCAGGGCTTCCTTGAGCTGGGCCAGCACCGGCTTGAAGGCCTCGGCGGCTTCCTCGGCGGCCTTCTTCTCGGCCTCGTCCTGCAGCGTGCCCAGATCCACCGCGCCCTTGGCCACCGATTGCAGCGGCGTGCCGTCGAAGTCGTGCAGGTAGTTGAGCGCCCACTCGTCCACGCGGTCGGCCATCAGCAGCACCTCGATGCCCTTCTTCTTGAAGACCTCGAGCTGCGGGCTGTTCTTGGCGGCCGCCAGGGTGTCGGCGGTGATGTAGTAGATCGCCTCCTGCCCATCCTTCATGCGGGCCTTGTAATCGGCCAGCGAGACGGTCGTGGTGTCCGTGGTGGTGGAGGCGAAGCGCAGCAGCTTCGCGATGCGCTCGCGGTTGCCGAAGTCTTCGCCCAGGCCTTCCTTGAGCACCGAACCGAACTCGGCGTAGAACTGCGTGTACTTGCCTTCCTTGGCCTTGTCCTCTTCGCTCACCACGTCGGTCACGCCGTCGGCGCCTTCACCGGCGGTGTGGCGATCGTGCTTGGCCAGGTCTTCGAGCATCGAGAGCACGCGCTTGGTGGAGCCCTCGCGGATGGCACGCACGTCGCGGCTTTCCTGCAGCAGCTCGCGGCTCACGTTGAGCGGCAGGTCGGCCGAGTCGATCACGCCCTTCACGAAGCGCAGGTACGTGGGCATGAGCGCTTCGGCATCGTCCATGATGAAGACGCGCTTCACGTAGAGCTTCACGCCGGCCTTCTTGTCGCGGTTCCACAGGTCGAACGGCGCCTTGGCGGGGATGTAGAGCAGCTGCGTGTACTCGGTGTTGCCCTCCACGCGGTTGTGGCTCCAGGTGAGCGGGTTCTCGTGGTCGTGGCTGATCGCCTTGTAGAACTCCTGGTACTGCTCGTCGGTGATGTCCTTCTTGGGGCGCGTCCACAGGGCGCTGGCCTTGTTCACGGCCTCCCACTCGCCCGTCTTGACCATCTGGCCGGGCTCGCCTTCCTTCTCGCTCTCCTTCCACTCCTCCTTCTCCATGAGGATGGGCAGGCTGATGTGGTCGGAGTACTTGCCGATGACCTGCTTGAGCTTCCAGGCGTTCAGGAACTCCTCGGCCTCGTCGCGCAGGTGCAGGATGATGCTGGTGCCGCGCTCGGCGCGCGTGATGGTCTCCACTTCGAAATCGCCCGTGCCGCCGCTGGTCCAGCGCACGCCCTCTTCGGGCTTCAGGCCCGCGCGGCGCGATTCCACGGTGATCTTGTCGGCGACGATGAAGCCGGAATAGAAGCCCACGCCGAACTGGCCGATGAGCTGGGCGTCCTGCTTCTGGTCGCCCGAGAGGCGGCTCATGAAGTCCTTGGTGCCGCTCTTGGCGATCGTGCCCAGGTGGTCGATGGCTTCCTGCTCGCTCATGCCGATGCCGTTGTCGGTGATCGTGAGCGTCTTCGCGGCCTTGTCGAAGGACACGCGCACTTCGAGGTTGGGCGCGTCCTCGTACAGCGCGGCGTTGTTCAGGGCCTCGAAGCGCAGCTTGTCGCAGGCGTCGGACGCGTTCGAAATCAGCTCGCGCAGGAAGATTTCCTGGTTGGAGTACAGCGAGTGGGTGACCAGGTGCAGCAGCTGCGCGACTTCGGCCTGGAAGGAATGGGTGTGCTTGCTCATGGTTGGTGGATGGCTCTTGTAAGAGGTTCGCAACGAAAGGGGAACGCCCGCCCACGTGGGGGCCGGGTTTGGATTATCAATGGGTGCCCACGTGCAAAAACTGTCCAGCCGGCCCACCGGGCCCCGGGTCATTCCGCGCAGCCCTGGCACGGGCGCACGGGCGCGGTTACATTCGTTGACATGACCGCTTCCGCGCCCCATTTCCTGCCCGACGGAACGCCGACGCATGCCATGCTGCGCGAATGCGACTGGGCAGCCTCGCCGCTGGGGCATCCGGCCACGTGGCCGCGGCCGCTGCGGGCGGCGGCATCCCTGGTGCTCGACTCGCTGGCACCGACCTGGCTGGCGTGGGGACCGCGCCTGGGCATGGTCTACAACGCGCCCTACGCCGAGATGCTGGGCAACAAGCACCCCTGGGCCATGGGGTCGGCACTGGATGCGGTGTGGGGCGAGGTCTGGCCGGACGTGGGCGCGCTGGTGGCCACGGCGCTTTCGGGCGAGGCCCTCTACCGCGAGGACCTGCCGCTGATCGTCAACCGCCGCGGCCATGCCGAGCCTGCCTGGTTCAGTTTCTCCTATACGCCGCTGCGCGACGACGACGGGTGCGTGCAAGGCATCCTCTGCGCGGTCGCGGAAACCACCGGCAAGATGCTGGCGCAGCGCCGGCTGGCCGACAGCGAATCGCGGCTGAAGGCCTTGACGCTGGCCACCGCCAATGCCGTCTACCGCATGAGCGCCGACTGGAGCCGGCTGCTGGAGATCAACGGCCAGGGCTTCATGGCCGATACCAGCGAACCCACGCGTTCCTGGGTGGATAAGTACGTGCCGGCGGAAGACCAGCCGCAGGTGCGCGCGGCCATCGCGCAGGCCATGGCGACGCGCAGCCTGCTGGAGCTGGAGCACCGCGTGTTCCGCGTGGACGGCAGCATCGGCTGGACGCTGTCGCGCGCCATGCCGCTGCTGGGTGCCGACGGCGAAGTGACGGAGTGGTTCGGCACCGCCACCGATCTCACGGCCCGCAAGACCGCGGAAGGCGCGCTGCGCGAAAGCGAGCTGCAGCTGCGCACGCTGTTCGAGACGATGGACGAAGGCTTCTGCGTGATCGAATTCCTCGACGGGCCCCACGGCCCGCTGAGCGACTACGTGCACGTCTCCGCCAACCCGGCCTACCTCGCCAACGCCGGCATTCCCGACGTGGTCGGGCAGCGCGTGCGCGACATGGTGCCCGACGAGGCCGATGCCTGGGTGGAGATCTACCGCAACGTGCTGCTCACCGGCGAGCCGATCCGCTTCGAGCGCGAACTGGTGAAGACGCGCCGCTACCTGGAGCTGTCCGCCTTCCGCGTGGAGCCGCCCGAGCGCCGCCAGGTGGCCGTGCTGTTCCAGGACGTGACGCAGCGGCACCGCGCCGAGCGCGCGCTGCGCGACCTGAACGATGCGCTGGAGCAGCGCGTGGAGCAGGAGGTGGCCGAGCGCCTGAAGACGGAAGAGGCGCTGCGCCAGGCGCAGAAGATGGAGGCGGTGGGCCAGCTCACCGGCGGCATCGCGCACGACTTCAACAACATGCTCGCGGTGGTGCTCGGATCGCTGGAGTTGCTGGACCGCCGTTTTGCCGCGAACGAACCGCGTGCCCGGCGCTATATCGACGCGGCCCGCGGCGGGGCCCGGCGGGCGGCGCAGCTCACGCAGCGCCTGCTGGCCTTCTCGCGGCGGCAGCCGCTCAGCCCGGTGCCGCTCGATGCCAACCAGTTGGTCGCCGGCATGTCCGACATGCTGCGCCATGCGCTGGGCGGCGCGATCCGCCTGGAGACGGTGCTGGCCGGCGGGCTGTGGCGCACCCATGCCGACCGCAACCAGCTCGAGAGCGTGATCCTGAACCTCGCCGTCAACGGCCGCGACGCCATGGGCGCGCTGACCGACGGCGGGCGGCTCACCATCGAGACCGCTAACGCCCACTTGGACGACCGCTACGCCGCGGATCATCTGGGCGTGGCACCCGGGCAGTACGTGCAGATCGCCGTGAGCGACACCGGCACGGGCATGCCGCCGGAGGTGATCGCCAAGGCCTTCGACCCGTTCTTCACCACCAAGGAGGTGGGCAAGGGCACCGGCCTGGGCCTGAGCCAGGTGTACGGGTTCATCCGGCAGTCCCACGGGCACGTGAAGATCTATTCCGAGGTGGGCGAAGGCACCACCGTCAAGGTGTATCTGCCGCGCCTGATGGACCCGGCCGAGGAAGAAGCCGAGGCCGCCGCCGCGCCGCCGCTGCCGCTGGGAGACGCGCAGGAGGTGGTGCTGGTAGTGGAGGACGAGGCCGCCGTGCGGCAGTTCTCCGTGGACGCACTGGGCGAGCTCGGCTACCGCGTGCTGGAGGCCGACGGCGCCGCCGCCGCGCTGAAGCTGATCGACGCGCATCCGGAAATCGACCTGCTGTTCACCGACGTGGTGATGCCCGACGTGAACGGCCGCAGGCTGGCCGAGGAAGCGCTGCGCCGGCGCCCGGGACTGAAGGTGCTGTTCACCACCGGCTACACGCGCAACGCCGTGGTGCACAACGGCGTGCTGGATGCGGGCGTGCACCTGATCGGCAAGCCCTACACCCTGGAAGACCTGGCACTGCGCGTGCGCGAAGCGCTGGACGCGTCCCACACCGGCATCACGCCGGCCGGCACCTGACCGGCCGCGGTGCCGGCCGTGGCGGCAGCGGGTGCCGCCCGGGCGTCAGAAGCGCTCGTTCGGCCCCAGGTAGCGCCACTGCCCCGCCGGCAGGTTGCCGAGCACCACGCGGCCGATGCGGATGCGCTTGAGGCCCACCACCTTCAGGCCCACCAGTTCGCACATGCGGCGGATCTGGCGCTTCTTGCCTTCCTGCAGCACGAAGCGCAATTGCTCGGGGTTCTGCCAGTCGACCTTCGCGGGCTTGAGCGGCTGGCCGTCGAGCGCGAGGCCATGGCAGAGGCGCGCGAGCTGCTCGGCCGGGAAGACGGACTGCACGTCCGTCGCGACGTCGCCGTAATGCACGCGCACGAGGTATTCCTTCTCCACCTCGGAGTCTTCGCCGATCAGATGCCGCGCCACGCGGCCGTCCTGCGTGAGCACCAGCAGCCCGACGGAATCGATGTCCAGCCGGCCGCAGGGCGCGAGGCCGCGCAGTTGCGGGGGCGAGAAGCGCTGGCGGCTCGGGTCCTCGCGCCAATGGGTGCGCGGGTTGATCAGCGCGACGGCCGGCGTGTGGCCGTCCTCGGCCTGGCCGCTCACGTAGCCCATGGGCTTGTGCAGCAGGATGGTCACCTGCCGCTCCTGCTGGCCGCGGGCGGCGGGATCGACCTCGATGCGGTCGGTGGGTGCCACCTGCAGGCCCATGGGAGCCACCTGCCCGTTCACGCGGACCCAGCCGCTGGCGATCCAGTCGTCCGCCTCGCGGCGCGAGCACAGGCCGAGTTCGGCCATGCGCTTGTTGAGGCGGGAGGTGCCGCCGGACGCGCCCTCGCCCTCGGCACGGGGTGCGGAGGGAAGCGACTTCGCGGGGCCCTGCGCACGCCGCACCGGCGGCACCGCCGCGCCCGGCTCGGGCGCACGCAGGGTGAAGCGGCCCGCGGGGCGGGGGCCTGCGGGATGGGCGGGCGCGGGGGCGCCGGAAGCGGGCCGGGAGGCGGCCGCCGGCGGGCTGGCACGCCGGCCGCCCGGAGGGAGCGATAGGCGGTTGCGGGGAGCGGAATCGGACATGGGTGCTATTTTCGCGCGTCGGCGGCCGCGGTGTGCCAGGCGAGGAAGTCGTCCGCGGGCATCGGCCGGCCGATGTGGTAGCCCTGGGCCTCGTCGCAGTGCAGCGCCTGCAGGCGCTCCAGGATGGTGGCGGTCTCCACGCCCTCGGCCACCACCGTGAGGCCCAGGTTGTGCGCGAGGTCGATGGTGGAGCGCACGATCTGCGCATCGCCCGTGTCCGCCACCATGCCGAGCACGAAGGATTTGTCGATCTTCAGCTCGTCCACCGGCAGGCGCTTGAGGTAGGCCAGCGAC
>DHAE01000005.1:1284-43971 GCA_002397315.1 Comamonadaceae bacterium UBA4962 | reverse complement strand
GCGAAGAGGCCCAGGGCGAGTTCGTGGACACGTCCCCGCTCGCCTCGCTGCCCGACCTCGATCTGACCACGGACGAGACGGCCAGCCCGGCCACTGCAGGTGACGAGCCGCGCCGCGAGCGCCGTTCGCGCGACCGCTACGGCCGCGACCGCCGCGACCGTGCGCCGCGCGAAGGCGCCGAAGCGGAAGCGTCCGCAGGCGGCCTGGACGGCGCTCCGGCGGCCGTGCCCGCCGAGCCTGGCATGGCAGCGGACGACGCATCCCAGGATGCGCCGCGCCGCAGCTACTTCAGCCAGTCCGGCGGTGCAGCCCCTGCCCCGGCGCCGGTGGCACCGGCTGCCGCAACCGTGCTGCCGGAGGCTTCGGCAACCGCCGCGGCACCGGTGCCCGCAGCGGCTCCGGCGCAGCCCGTGGTGGCAGCGGCAGCAGTGGCCGCCGTCGACACGGCAGCACCGGCTGACGTGCAACCGCCCGTCCAGGCCACGGCCCCGGCTGCCCTGAAGCCGGCCGCGCCCGCTCCGGCGCAGCCGGTCCAGGCCCCGGCACCGGCAGCAGTTGCCGCCGTGCCCGGCCTGCCGCGCGTACAGGCGTTCGCGCTGCCGATCGACGAGCTGAACCGCATCGCCGAAGGCTCGGGTCTGCAGTGGGTGAATTCGGACGCCGAGAAGATCGCCGCCGCGCAGGCCGCGATCGCCGCCGAGCCCCGCCCGGTGCACGTGCCGCGTGAACGGCCCCCGGTGGTCGTGCTGGACGAAGGTCCGCTGGTGCTGGTGGAAACCCGCCGCGACCTGCGCGATCTGAAGCTGCCCTTCGAAGAGCAGCCCTCGTCCGCCGCCTGATGGCGCAATGGGCCGCGCCACCGGTGCGCCGGTGCCGCGGCCCTGTCTTTTTTCGCGGGCGCTGCGCGCGCCCCGCTTCCCGAAGGAATCCGCGACCCATGCTGTTCCTGCTGTCTCCCGCCAAGTCGCTTGACTACGACACGCCGCTGCCCGACGGGCTGGCGCACACCCTGCCGCCCTTCATTCCCGAATCCGCGCGCCTCATCGAGGTGCTGCGGGAAAAGTCGCCGCAGGAGCTGGCCTCGCTCATGTCCATCAGCGACACGCTGGCCGGGCTGAACGCCGCGCGCTACGCCGCGTGGTCGCCGCGCTTCACCGCGGCCAATGCCCGCCAGGCGCTCTTCGCCTTCAACGGCGACGTGTACGAGGGCCTTCAGGCGCACAGCCTGGGCGAGGACGATCTGCGCTGGGCGCAGGACCACATCGCCATCCTGAGCGGCCTCTACGGCGTGCTGCGGCCGCTCGACCGGATGCAGCCCTACCGGCTGGAGATGGGCACGCGGCTGGCCACCGATGCCGGCGCGAACCTCTACGGCTTCTGGGGCCCGCGCATCGCCGAGCACCTCAACCAGCGGCTCGCGGCGGACGCCACGCCCGTGGTGGTCAACCTGGCCTCGCAGGAATACTTCAAGTCCGTGGACCCGCGCGTGCTCAAGGCCCGCGTCCTCGAATGCGTGTTCGAGGACTGGAAGGGCGGCCGCTACAAGATCATCAGCTTCCATGCCAAGCGCGCACGCGGCCTGATGGCGCGCTACGCGATCCAGCACCGCGTGCTCACCCCGCGCCAGCTCGAAGGCTTCGATCTCGAAGGCTATGCGTTCGACCGGGCCGCCTCGGCGACCGACCGACTCGTCTTCCGCCGCCGGCTCGCGGACTGAGAGCGGCTCACACGACCCTTCTGGCGTCGTTGCCGCATCTTGTCGTACTGTTCGTACCGTGCCGCGGGCGTTAACGTAGCCATCGGCCGCCGGCCTCGTTGTCCCGCCACCTTTTCTTATCGCCACCACCACCATGTCCGCCCACAGCCCTTCCGCCGAGCGCGCCGACACGGACGCCGACCTTTCGCAATCCGTCACGCCCGAGCTGCGCGCGTGGATCGTCGCCCAGGCCCAGGCGGGCTTCGGCGCGCCCGCCGTGCTCCAGTCCATGCTCGACGCCGGCTGGAACGAGGACGTCGCCACCTACGCGATGGAACATGTCCTGCGCGACCACCTGGAGACGCTGGCCGTGCAGCAGGGCCAGCCGCCCGCCTCCCGCGTGCCCGAGCCCGACCTGTCGTCCTCGCCCGGCCTGATCGACGTGGGCGACCGGCAGGTGCAGGTGCTGATGGCGATGGCGCAGCCGCGGGTGGTGCTGTTCGGCAACCTGCTCTCGCCCGAGGAGTGCGATGCCATCATCGACGCGGCCCGCCCGCGCATGGCCCGCTCGCTCACCGTGGCCACGCGCACGGGCGGCGAGGAAGTGAACGACGACCGCACGAGCAACGGCATGTTCTTCCAGCGCGAAGAGAATCCGGTGGTCGCGCGGCTGGAGGAGCGCATCGCCCGGCTGGTGAACTGGCCGCTGGAGAACGGCGAGGGCCTGCAGGTGCTGCACTACCGCCCCGGCGCCGAGTACAAGCCGCATTACGACTACTTCGATCCCTCAGAGCCGGGCACTCCCACGATCCTGCGCCGCGGAGGGCAACGCGTGGCGACGCTCGTCATCTACCTCAACGATCCCGAGCAGGGCGGCGGCACCACCTTCCCCGACGTGCACCTCGAGGTGGCTCCGCGGCGCGGCAACGCGGTGTTCTTCAGCTACGAACGCCCCCACCCCTCCACGCGCACCCTGCACGGCGGCGCCCCCGTGCTCGCGGGCGACAAATGGATCGCGACCAAGTGGCTGCGCGAGCGGCGCTTCGAATGACGCGCTCGGCCGGTGGGGCTCCCGCCCTGCCCCGCGCTCCGCGCCCCCCCGCACACCCCATGCCGCCCCTGCGGCGGCGATGAAACCCCAGGCCCCGCCATGAACACTCCCGACCAGTCGCAGCTCGGCCGCACCTCGGCCTATGCCGACCAGTACGACGCCTCGCTGCTTTTCCCCCTGCCGCGCCAGCCCAAGCGCGACGAGATCGGCATCACCGGCGCGCCGCCCTTCTTCGGCGCGGACCTGTGGACGGCCTTCGAACTCTCCTGGCTGAACCTGCGCGGCAAGCCGCAGGTCGCGATCGCGCACGTCACCGTGCCGTGCGAGACGCCGAACATCATCGAGAGCAAGTCGTTCAAGCTCTACCTCAACAGCTTCAACAACACGCGCTTTTCCGAGGCCGCCGAGGTGCAGGCCCGCCTGCGCACGGACCTGAGCGAGGCCGTCTGGCGCGGCTCGGACCGGCCCGCCACCGTCGGCGTGAAGCTGGTGCTGCCCGAGCTGTTCGACCGCGAGCCCGTGCAGGAATTCGACGGCCTGCTGCTGGACCGCCTGGACGTGGAGTGCACGCAGTACACGCCCGCCCCGGAGCTGCTGCACGCGAACCATGCCGAGGCGCCGGTGACCGAGACGCTCACCAGCCACCTGCTCAAGAGCAACTGCCTCGTGACCGGGCAGCCCGATTGGGGCAGCGTGCGCATCCAGTACAGCGGCGCGCAGATCGACCAGGCCGGCCTGCTGCAGTACCTCGTGAGCTTCCGCAACCACAACGAATTCCACGAGCAGTGCGTGGAGCGCATCTTCATGGACGTGTGGACGCGCTGCCGGCCGATCAAGCTGTCGGTGTACGCACGCTACACCCGCCGCGGCGGGCTGGACATCAACCCCCTGCGCACGAGCCATCCGCAGGCTCTGCCACCCAACGTGCGCACGGCGCGGCAGTAGGCGCCGCAGGCAGCGCCCTTCCGGCGCCGTTGCCGCATCTTGTCGTACTGCGCGTACTGCCTGCGATGCGGCGCCTCGCCGGAACCGCTTCGCTGGGCCCTGCCAGCGGCTCTGGCAGCGAACCCGCCGTCCGTCAGTGGCTGGCGCGGCGCAGCTGCTCCAGGCGCGCGGCGATATCGGCCACGTCGAGCGCGTCCTCGGCGTGCGCGAGGTAGGTTTCCAGGTCCGACATGGCCCCGTCTGCATCGCCCAGTTCGGCCCGCGCGAGGCCGCGGTCGCGCCACTCGCCCCAGGCGTCGGGCAGCAGCAGCACGAGGCGCTCCTGCACGGCCGCCAGGCGCTCCCAGTCCTTTTGGGAGCGGTGGATCTCCTTCAGGTTGCGCAGCATGCGCGCGATCACCTCGCGGGCCGGCGAGGCCTGCAGGTAAAGCCCCAGCGGCACCTCGAAATCGTCCACGAGGCCGCTGCGGCGCTGGAACGGCTCCAGGCGTTCGGCCAGGTCTTCGCGGGAGAGCGACTGGCCCGTGGTCGGATCGAGCACCACCTGCCCGCGCGGCAGCAGCACCTTGACCATGAAATGACCGGGGAACGAGATACCCCGCACGTGCAGGCCCAGCCCCTGCGCCAGCTCCATCCACAGCACGGCCAAGGAGATCGGGATGCCGCGGCGGGTGCGCAGCACGGCGTTCAGGTAGCTGTTGTCCGGGTCGTAGTAGTTGTTGACGTTGCCGCCGAAACCCAGGTCGTGGAAGAAGAACTGGTTGAGCGAGCGCAGCCGCTGCAGCGAGGACGCCTCTTCGGGCAGCCTGCGCCGCAGCCGGGCGAGCAGCTGGTCCATGTCGCCCAGCAACTGCTGCACGTCGAGCTCGGGGTACTCGTCGTGCGCGATGCAGGCCGCGGCCTCCAGCAGGGGGAACTGGTCGTCGCTCTGCACCAGTGCGGCGAAGTATTCGAGCGGGGTCGGAAGGGTATAGCTCAGGACCATGCCGGTGGTTGTACGGGCGGGCGCCGGGGGCCGTCAAGCGGATGGCGTGCCCGCGCAGGTAAAGAAAATGGAATGGATCGGGCTCCGCGGGGCTCTCCGGCCGGCAGCGGGGCTCGGGCGGATGCTCAGCACCGCAGCAGTTGGCGCAGCTTCAGGCCGGCCGCCCACAGGGCGCCGAAGTAAAGGACCACCGCCCCCGCCAGCAGCACCGCGAGCCAGCCGGCGCGTTGCGCCTCGTGGGCCCGCAGCGCGATCCAGTCGAAATGCCGGGACGCCCAGATCAGGAAGATCGCCAGCAGCGCGCTGGCAGCCACCACCTGCAGCAGCAGCCGCCCCCAGCCGGGCTGCGGCTGGAAGCTGCCGCGCCGCAGCAGACCCACCAGCAGCCAGAGCGCGTTGACGAGCGCGCCCAGGCCGATCGACAGCGCCAGCCCCGCGTGCTGCAGGGTCGGCACGAGCACCGCATTGAGCAGCTGCGTGATGACCAGCACCACCACCGCGATGCGCACCGGCGTGCGGATGTCCTGGCTGGCATAGTAGCCGGGCGCCAGCACCTTGATGGCGACCAGGCCCAGCAGCCCCACGCCGTAACCGGCGAGCGCGAGCGCGATCTGCCCGACGTCGCCGTCGTGCAGCGCACCGTGGTGGAACAGCGTGGCAACCAGGGGCTGCGCGAAGGTGAGCAGCGCCACCGCGCACGGCACGGAGAGCACCACCACGATGCGCAGGCCCCAGTCCAGCATGGCCGAATAGCGCTCGGCGTCGCCCGCCGCGCGCGCCGCTGCCAGTTGGGGCGTGAGCACCACGCCCAGGGCCACGCCCAGCAGCGAGGTGGGGAACTCCATGAGCCGGTCCGCGTAGAACAGCCACGTGACGCTGCCCGGGGCCAGGTAGGAGGCGATCTGCGTGTTGATCATGAGCGAGATCTGCGCCACGCCCACGCCCAGCAGTGCCGGCCCCATGAGCGTGAGGATGCGCCGCACGCCGGGATCGCGCCAGGCGGCGCCGATCGCGGCCGGCGACAGGCCGATGCGCGGCAGCAGCCGCAGGCGGTAGAGCGCGGGCAATTGCACGGCCAGTTGCGCGACGCCTCCCAGCATGACGCCGCCGGCCATGGCATAGATGGGTTCGATCCCGCGCGCGGCGAACTGCGGCGCGCCGAGCCACGCCGCCAGAATCATGCAGACGTTGAGCAGCACCGGCGTGGCCGCCGGCACGGCGAAGCGCTTCCAGGTATTGAGCACCCCGGCGGACAGCGCCACGAGCGACATGAAGCCGATGTAGGGGAACATCCAGCGCGTCATGAGCACCGCGGCGCCGTAGCCCTCCGCGTCCTGCCGCAGGCCGCTGGCCAGCAGCCACACCAGCAGCGGCGCCCCCAGCACGCCGGCCACGCAGGTGGCGAGCAGCACCCAGAACAGCGCGGTTGCCACGCTGGAGATGAGCGTGCGCGTGGCTTCTTCGCCGTGCTGCGCGCGGTGGGTGGCCAGCACCGGCACGAAGGCCTGGCTGAACGCGCCCTCGGCGAAGAGGCGGCGGAACAGGTTGGGGATGCGGAAGGCGACGTTGAAGGCGTCGGTGAGCGCGCTGGCCCCGAACATCGACGCCATCAGCAGGTCGCGCGCGAGGCCCGTCACACGCGAGGCCAGGGTCAGCAGGGAGACGGTGGAGGCGGCTTTGAACAGGGACACGGCGGGAGTGTATGCGCTGCGGGCGGGGCCGCCGGCGGGAGCACGAGGGCGGCCAGGGCACGGCCTGCGCAGGGACCGGGCCTGCGGGGCGAGCCACCCGCCGCGCGCCTGGGCTATAATCGCCGGCTTTGCTGACATCATCCTCAGACACCTAAGGAACACATCATGGCATCTGCCAAGCCCAAGAAAAAGAACCCCCGCCTCGCCTCCGGCCGCAAGCGCGCGCGCCAGGACGTGAAGCTGAACGCAGCCAACACCTCGCTGCGCTCGAAGTACCGCACCGCCGTCAAGAACGTCGAGAAGGCCGTCCTGGCCGGCGACAAGACGAAGGCCTCCGAACTGTTCGCCAAGATGCAGTCCGTGGTCGACACGATCGCCGACAAGGGCATCTTCCACAAGAACAAGGCCGCTCGCGACAAGAGCCGCCTGTCCGCCAAGGTGAAAGCCCTGGCACTGGCCGCCTGACCCTCTTCAGGCAACAGCCCGGGCGGCCCCGCCGTCCGCCGTTTGCAACGGGTGCGCTGTCAGCAAAAACGGAAAACCGCCTTCGGGCGGTTTTTTCGTTTCCGGAGCCCGTGGCCGGCACGGGGCGCCCAGGCGCATGGCGCATCCCTGCGTCGCACCCTGCGCAGAAAGCCGCCATCCCCCGAATCCCATGTGCCGGGACAACGAAGCTTGATCTTTATCAGGGTTTTCACTTTGATGGGACAATCCCGCTTCCGAAAATTCCTGATCTCCGGTAGTAGCGCACATTCCTGCCATGGCGTGGCGGGCGTGCGCGCGCCGCCTTGTGCTCCATGAAAAAGACGATCAAAGCCTTGTCCGGCACCCTGCTGGTGCTCGCCCTGGCCGCTGTACTGTTCCTGTACTGGCCCCTCTTCCCCCGCTCCGTGCCTCCGGCCGAAAACGACCAGCCGATCGATGTCGCGATGGTCGGTGCCGGCACCATGAGCACCACGCTGGCCACCTACCTGCAGGAGCTGCAGCCCGACTGGAAGATCCAGGTCTTCGAGCGCCTGGACGGCGTCGCCCTGGAAAGCTCCAACGGCTGGAACAACGCCGGCACGGGGCATTCGGGCTTTGCCGAACTGAACTACACGCCGCAGCTTCCCGACGGCTCCATCGAGACCAAGCGTGCGGTGGGCATCGCGGAGCAGTTCGAGGTGTCGCGCCAGTTCTGGGCGCACCAGATCGGCCGGGGCGCCATGCAGGCGCCGGGCACCTTCATCAACCCGACGCCCCACATGAGCTTCGTCTGGGGAGATGACAACATCGCCTATCTGCGCAAGCGCCATGCCGCGCTGGTCCGCAATCCGCTCTTCTACGGCATGCAGTATTCGGAGGACCAGGCCCAGATCCGCCAGTGGGCTCCGCTGATGATCGAGGGCCGCGATCCGGCCCAGAAGGTGGCTGCCACCTACATGCCCCTGGGCACCGATGTGAACTACGGCGCGGTGACCAACCAGCTCATGGAAGGCCTGCGCAAGAGCCCGAACTTCACGCTGAGCCTGCAGCACGAAGTGCGCGCGCTGCGCCAGAACGCCGACAAGACGTGGAACGTGACCGTGGCCCAGCTCGCCGACGGCGGCAAGGAAAAGACCATCAAGGCGCGTTTCGTCTTCGTGGGCGCCGGCGGTGCAGCCCTGAAGCTGCTGCAGGCATCGGGCATTCCCGAGGCGAAGAACTATGCGGGCTTCCCCGTGGGCGGGCAGTTCCTCGCCACCGAGAACCCCGAGCTCACCTCTCGCCACGACGTGAAGGCCTACGGCATCGCCTCGACGGGCTCCCCGCCGATGTCGGTTCCGCACATGGACGCCCGCAACCTGGATGGCAAGCCGGTCGTGCTCTTCGGCCCCTTCGCCCTGGCCACCACGAAGTTCCTCAAGCATGGCTCCTGGTTCGACCTGTTCTCCTCCGTCACGCACGACAACCTCGTGGGCATGCTGCGCGTGGGCATCCACAACCTCGACCTCGTGAAGTACCTGGTGCAGCAGGCGGAACTCACCGACGAAGACCGTTACAGGGAACTGCAGGCCTACTTCCCGCACGCCAAGCGCGAGGACTGGCGCCTGATCACCGCCGGACAGCGCGTGCAGGTGATCAAGCGCGACCCGGAAAAGGGCGCGGTGCTGCAGTTCGGCACGGAAGTCGTGACGGATGCCGACGGCACCATCGCCGCCCTGATGGGCGCCTCTCCCGGTGCATCGACGGCACCCTACATCATGCTGAACCTGATGGCCAAGGCGTTCCCCCAGCAGATGACGGACGCCGGCTGGAAGCCGCGCCTGCAGCAGATCATTCCGTCGTACGGCCGCAAGATCAACGACAGCGCCGCCACGACCAACGAGATCCGGCGCATGACCAGCACGGCCCTGCACCTGCCTTACCTGGACGTTCCGGCCAGCCTCGCGCCGTCCGCCACGCCGCCGGCAGCGCCGGCCGCCGCGGCACCGGCAGCACCGGCATCGGCCGCTCCGCGGGTCCTGAACAAGGACATGCAGGCACTCTGAACCCGACGCCCCGGCGTCGTGCCCGGCCGCGCTGGAAGGCTATTGCCGCCAGCGCGGCTTTTTTGCGGGTGCCGGGCGGAGCGCTGGAAAGCGGAAAAGGAATGGAGACCCGGGTGCCGGGCCGATGGACCCGCGGCGGGCACGCCGTACGGAACGGAACGGCGGGCCGGAAGGCGCTCAGGCCTTGCCGGGAGCGGGCGAGCCGTCGGGCAGCAGGCAGGCCTCGGCCACCTGCAGGCCGTTGTCGCGCGCGAAGTTCATGACGAAGTCCCAGGCCATGGGCTCGTGCCCCTGCAGGTCGCGGTGCACCACCACGCACTTCACGCCGTTCATCGTGGTCGGCACGCACCAGGGGGAATAGCTCAGGTGGCTGCCCGGCCGGGCGCCGCCGGGGCGGAACTGGCTCATGACCCCCGCCAGGCGCTCGGCCCAGTCGCTCGGGCGGAAGGTTTTCCCGTCGTGGGTGATGCCTTGGATGAAGACTTCTTGCGAGTTCGGGGAAACCATGGGGGATCGGGGGGTCGTGGAGGGAAGTCGCCGCAGGATCGCCGCCAGGCGCTACTGCCCGGCATTCTAACTCTTATATAAGAGCTAGCCCCGCAAAGACCCTGGCGCGCACGCCGCGCACGCATGGCTGTGATGCGCAATCGGCAATGGCCGCGCCATGGCCTGCCCCTAGAATCGTATCTCGTACGCACCGGAAGGCACCTTCCTTCCGGCCAGCGCATTCTTTCCTGTTCCGCATCGACGCCCCTGGAGATTCCCGCATGAGCGCTTCCGCCCCGCCCGCCTCGCCCCACGTGATGAATACCTACGGCCGCCTGCCGATCGCGCTCGAGCGCGGCCAGGGCTGCCGCGTATGGGACGTGGACGGCCGGCAGTACCTCGACGCGCTGGGCGGCATCGCCGTGAACACGCTGGGCCACAACCACCCGAAGCTGGTGCCCGCGCTGCAGGACCAGGTGGCCAAGCTGATCCACAGTTCCAACTACTACCACGTGCCCCTGCAGGAGCAGCTGGCCGCTCAGTTGGTGGAGCGTTCGGGCATGACCAACGTGTTCTTCTGCAACTCGGGCCTGGAGGCCAACGAGGCCGCGCTCAAGCTGGCGCGCAAGTACGGCCACGACAAGGGCATCGAGCGCCCGCAGATCGTGGTGTACGAGAAGGCCTTCCACGGCCGCTCCATCGCCACCCTGTCGGCCACCGGCAACCCGAAGGTGCAGGCCGGCTTCGGTCCGCTGGTGGAGGGCTTCATCCGCGTGCCGATGAACGACATCGAGGCGATCCGCAAGGCGACGGAAGGCAACCCGGACGTGGTGGCCGTGTTCTTCGAGACCATCCAGGGCGAAGGTGGCGTGAACCCCATGCGCATCGAGTACCTGCAGCAGCTGCGGCAGCTCTGCGACGAGCGCAACTGGCTGATGATGATCGACGAAGTGCAGTGCGGCATGGGCCGCACCGGCAAGTGGTTCGCGCACCAGTGGGCCGGCATCGTGCCGGACGTGATGCCGCTCGCCAAGGGCCTGGGCTCGGGCGTGCCGATCGGCGCGGTGGTGGCGGGCCCGAAGGCGGCGAACATCTTCGCGCCGGGCAACCACGGCACGACCTTCGGCGGCAACCCGCTGGCCATGCGGGCCGGCGTGGAAACCATCCGCATCATGGAAGAAGAAGGCCTGATGCAGAACGCGGCCGACGTGGGCGCGCACCTGAAGGCGGCGCTGCAACGCGAGCTGGGCTCGCTGCCCGGCGTGAAGGACATCCGCGGCCAGGGCCTGATGCTGGGTATCGAACTCGACCGTCCCTGCGGCGTGCTGGTGGGCCGCGCGGCCGAGGCCGGCCTGCTGCTGTCGGTGACCGCCGAGAGCGTGATCCGCATGGTGCCCTCCCTCATCCTCACGCGGGAAGAGGCCGACGAGATCGTGTCTTTGCTCGCACCGCTGGTCAAGGCCTTCCTGGCCGAATGAAAGCCGCTCCCGACATGAAGCATTACCTGCAGTTCAAGGACCTCTCCGCCGATGAATACGCCTACCTCTTCGAGCGGGCGGCGGCGATCAAGGGCAAGTTCAAGCGCTACGAGAAGCACCATTCGCTCTCCGATCGCACGCTGGCCATGATCTTCGAGAAGGCCAGCACGCGCACGCGCGTGAGCTTCGAGGCCGGCATGTACCAGTTGGGCGGCAGCGTGGTGCACCTCACCACGGGCGACAGCCAGCTCGGGCGCGCCGAGCCGATCGAGGACAGCGCCAAGGTCATCAGCCGCATGGTGGATCTGGTCATGATCCGCACCTACGAGCAGACCAAGATCGAGCGCTTCGCGGCGCATTCGCGGGTGCCGGTCATCAACGGCCTCACCAACGAATTCCACCCCTGCCAGATCCTGGCCGACATCTTCACGTTCATCGAGCACCGCGGCTCCATCCAGGGCAAGACGGTGGCCTGGGTGGGCGACGGCAACAACATGGCCAACACCTGGCTGCAGGCGGCCGAGCTGCTGGGCTTCACCGTGCACGTGAGCACGCCCTCGGGCTACGAAGTGGACAGCCGCATCGCGGGCGTGGCGGCCGGGTCGCATTACAAGGTGTTCCGCGATCCGCTGGAAGCCTGCCGCGGCGCCGACCTCATCACCACCGACGTGTGGACCAGCATGGGCTACGAGGCCGAGAACGAGGCCCGCAAGAAAGCGTTCGCCGACTGGTGCGTGGATGCCGAGATGATGGCCGCCGCGCGGCCGGAAGCGCTCTTCATGCACTGCCTGCCGGCGCACCGCGGCGAAGAGGTCGAGGCCGACGTCATCGACGGCCCGCAGTCCGTGGTGTGGGACGAGGCGGAGAACCGCATGCACGTGCAGAAGGCGCTGATGGAGTACCTGCTGCTCGGACGGGCTGCCGCCTAAAGGCAATCGCTTCCGCCGAGCGGCGCACGCCCTTCACTGCCACCCCCATGGCCGCTCCCGATCGCCGCGCGCTCCTGAGCCGCTGGGACGCGCTCGGAGCGACCCTCTCGAGGCAGGGCCCGGCCTGGACGGCCGAGGGCCGCAGGCTGCTGCGCCACTGGTCGTTCTGGCCCCGGGCGTACCACGACACGCACCACCTGCAGGCCTGCCTCGACCATTGGGAGGCCGCGCGCAGCGGGGCTGGTGACGGGCTGGAGGCGGGTCACGCCGAGGCGATGGGCGACCCGCGGGCCGTCGCCCTGGCCCTCTGGTTCCACGACGCCGTCTACTGGCCCTGGTCGGGCCGCAACGAGGAGCGCAGCGCCCGCTGGGCACGCCGCTTCCTGCAAGGCCAGGGCCTTCCCGCGGCCACCGTGGGCACGGTGGAGCGCCACATTCTCGCGACGCGCCACGGCCATGCCGCCGCAGCGGCGGGCGACGACCGCTGGGTGCTGGACATCGATCTCGCCATCCTCGGCCAGCCGCCCGCGATGTATGCCGCGTTCGAGCGCAACGTGCGGCGCGAGTACCGCTTCGTGCGCTGGCCCCGCTACCGCGCGGGCCGCTGCGCGATCCTGCGCTCGTTCCTGGAGCGTTCCACGCTGTACGAGACGGAATGGTTCCGAAGCCGCTACGAAGCGCAGGCGCGGGTGAACCTGGCGCATGCGCTGGACGTGCTGGGCCGCGGTGGAGCGTTCTGACCGGGGGAAAAACCTGTGTTGTCTGATGCAGAGACTCTGGACGCGATCCGCACGTCTGGCGTTCAACACAGCAGACGGTGGGCGCAGCGGCGCTTCAGGCGCTGCCGCTGCCCTCGCCCACACGGGGCTTCGCTGCGCCCCCGTCGTGCGCCCGACCCTGCGCGGGCGGGTGGAAGACCATCGGCTGCACAACCTCACCGCTGCCCGCCGCCGCGCGCGGCGTCGAACAGCCCCCCGCGCTGCCCCCGCCGTTGCCGCTGCCGCAGCTGTCGCAACCCCCGCAGCCGGCCGGCCCGGCCAGTGCCGGATGGACCGCGCCGAGGCGGCTGCGCCAGCGCCGCGGCAGGTAGCGCCATGCCACGTAGAGCACGGCCGCGGCGACGATCAGGCCGACGATGATGTCCTGGGCCATGGCGGTTCAACCTCCTCCGAGAGCGAGTGCGATGCGGTAGGTGACGAAGCTCGCGGCATACGCCAGCCCGAACAGATAGCCCACCATGATGAGCGGATAGCGCCAGCCGTTGGTCTCGCGCCGCACCGCGGCGATGGTGGACAGGCACTGCGGCGCGAAGATGAACCACACCAGCAGCGACAGCGCCGTGGCGAGCGACCAGCTGCCGGCGATCAGCGGCCCCAGCTGCGCGGCGGCGTCGTCGCCGGTGGCGGAGAGCGCGTACACCGTGCCCAGGGCGCCGACGGCCACCTCGCGCGCGGCCATGCCGGGCACCAGCGCGATGCTGATCTGCCAGTTGAATCCGATGGGCGCGAAAAGCACCGCGAGCGCGCTGCCGATGCGGCCGGCGAAGCTGTACTCGATGGCCGGGCCGGTGGCGCCTTCGGGCGCGCCGGGGAACGACGACAGGAACCACAGCAGGATGGTGACGGCCAGGATGATGCCGCCCACGCGGCGCAGGAAGATCAGCGCCCGCTCCCAGAGTCCCAGGGCCAGGCCGCGCAGGCTGGGCCAGCGGTAGGCGGGCAGCTCCATCAGCAGCGGCGTGGCCCCTGCGTTGCGGCGCGCCAGCTTCGCCACGGCGGCGACGGCCATGGCGCTCACGATGCCGCCCACGTACAGGCCGAACAGCACCAGGCCCTGCAGGTTGAACACGCCGCCCACGGTGCGCTCGGGGATGAAGGCGGCGATCAGCAGCGCGTACACCGGCAGCCGCGCCGAGCAGGTCATCAGCGGCGCGATCATGATGGTCACCAGCCGGTCGCGCCAGTCGGGAATCGAGCGGGTGGCCATCACGCCGGGAATGGCGCAGGCGAAGCTCGAGAGCAGCGGAATGAACGACCGGCCGGAAAGGCCCACGGTGCCCATCACGCGGTCCAGCAGGAACGCGGCGCGCGGCAGGTAGCCCGAATCCTCGAGCACGAGGATGAAGAAGAACAGGATCAGGATCTGCGGCAGGAACACCACCACCCCGCCGGCGCCCGCGATGATGCCGTCGGTGAGCAGGCTGCGCAGCGTGCCTTCGGCCATGTGCGCGTTGATCCAGGCGGCGGCCGCGGCCGTCGCGCCCTCGATCCAGCCCATGGGCGCCTCGGCCCAACTGAACACCGCCTGGAACATCAGGAACAGCGTGGCGGCCAGCATGAGCAGGCCCCACACCGGGTGCAGCACCACGGCGTCGATGCGGTCGTCGCCGCGCAGGCTCACCTGGGGCTCGCGCACGGCGAGGTCCATGATGCGGCGCACCTCCTGGTGCAGCTCCGCCACCTGGGGCTGCGTGCCGCTTCCGGCGGCAGGTGCCGTTGTGGCGGGTGCCGCCGCTGCCGACAGCGCGGAGGGCTGCGCCTGGTCCAGCCACTGCAGCAGCTCGCGCACGCCGCCGGCGCGCACGCCCACGGTGCCGATCACCGGCATGCCCAGTTCGCGCGACAGCACCTCGCGGTCGATCGTGATGCCCTGGCGCTCGGCCATGTCGCTCATGTTGAGCGCCAGCACCATCGGCAGGCCGAGCGCGCGGGCTTCGAGCACGAGTCGCAGGTTGAGCCGCAGATGCGTCGCGTCGGTCACGCACACCAGCACGTCGGGCAGCGGCTCTCCGGCCCGCCGGCCCATGACGATGTCGCGCGTGACGGCCTCGTCGAGGCTGTGGGCGTTCAGGCTGTAGGTGCCGGGCAGGTCGAGCACGCGCACGCGGCGGCCGCCGGCGGTCTGCAGGTGCCCTTCCTTGCGCTCGACGGTGACGCCCGCGTAGTTGGCGACCTTCTGCCGTGCGCCGGTCAGCAGGTTGAAGAGCGCGGTCTTGCCGCAGTTGGGATTGCCCAGCAGGGCGATGCGCAGCGGCTGCGCTGCGGATGCGGGGGACGCGGACGCCTGCGCGGTCATGCCGTGGCCTCCGGCTGCACCTGCACCAGCGCCGCCTCGTGGCGCCGCAGCGCGAAGGTGGCCTGGCCGATGCGCACGGCCAGCGGATCGCCGCCGGGGAAACCGCTGGCCACGATGCGCACGGGCTCGCCGGGCAGGAAACCGATTTCCATGAGGCGCTGCACGATGGCGTGGTCGCGGTCGTCGCGCGCGGGCCGGAAGGCCGCGACGTGCGCAGGCACGCTGCGCGGCAGCCGGTCCAGTCCCAGGGTCGCGGAAGGGGCGGTGGGCCGGGCGTGCGCAGACCCGGCCGCGTCGTCAGCGGACATTTTCATGCGAGTTATTGTTAGCAATGATATTAATTCTCATTCTACAGACCAGACCCCGGCGGGCCTTGTGCTGCATCACAGACCCCTGCCGGCCGTGATGGTTCTGGGAAAAGGCAGGATTTTCTCCCGTCCCGGCCCGCAAGGAGCAGCCGGTCGCCGACATCCCCGCCGCGTTGGGCACAATTCGGCCGCCACGTTCCCTCCCGATGCCCCCATGAGCCTCCATCCCTGCCTGAGCTGCGGCGCCTGCTGCGCGAGCTTCCGCGTCGATTTCTCGGTCCACGAATCGGAGGACGACGGCGGCAGCGTGCCCGCGGGTCTCACGGTGGAAGTGAACGCCGGCCTGCGCCGCATGCGCGGCACCGACCATGCGGCCCCGCGCTGCGCCGCGCTCTCGGGCACGGTGGGCACGCGGGCGGCCTGCGGCATCTACGAGTGGCGGCCCTCGCCCTGCCGCGAGTTCGAGGCCGGCAGCGAGGCCTGCGGCCGGGCGCGGCGGCGGCACGGCATGGGGCCGCTGCCGGAGGGCTTCATCCTGTAGCGGGCACGGGCAGGGCGCCGACGCGGCCCTTGAACTCCTGCAGCGAGAAGTAGCTGTGCACGCGCCGCACGCCGGGCAGGCGGTGCAGCCGGTTCTGCAGCAGCTGCGAGTAATCGTCCAGGTCGCGCGCGACCACCACCAGCATGAAGTCCTCGGGCCCGGAGATGCCATGGAACATCACCACCTCGGGAATCGCGCACACGGCTTCCTCGAAGGGCAGCGACGAGGCCTCGGTCTGGTGGTCGATGCCCACCATCACGAACACCATCACGCCCAGCCCCAGCGCCCGCCGGTCGAGCGCGGCATGGTAGCCCGCGATCACGCCCTCTTCCTCCAGCCGCTTCACCCGGCGCCAGCAGGGCGATTGCGACAGGTGCGCGATTTGCGCGAGTTCGCCCGAGGTCAGGCGGGCATCGCCTTGCAGGGCGGCCACGATCTGCCGGTCCGTCCGGTCCAGTTCCATTCGCATAAGTTTTTCCCAATGGCGCCGCACGGGGAAGGATTTTCCAATTTGCGGGCCTGTAGGGATTAAACGACACCACGCGCTGCCCGTCTGCCCAGAATGCGCGCGTTGGCAGCGATGCCGCCGCCCCTGGAGCCCCCATGACCCTCCCCCGCACGCTGTGGGACATTTCCGCGCCGGTGCATGCTGGCAGCCCGGTGTTCCCCGGCGACACGCCCTATTCGCAGCAGTGGTGCGCCACGATCGGCCCGCAGTGCCCGGTGAACGTGAGCGCCCTCGCGATGTCGCCCCACGTCGGCACGCACGCGGACGCGCCGCTGCACTACGACCCTCGAGGCGCCACGATCGGCGACGTGCCGCTGGACGCCTTCCTGGGCCCGTGCCGCGTCATCCATGCGATCGGGCGCGGCCCGCTGGTGCAATGGGAGCACATCGCCCACGCGGTGGAGCGCGAGGGGCGGCCCCTGCCGCCGCGCGTGCTGGTGCGCACCTACGAGCTCATGCCGGTGGACCGCTGGGACGGCGCGCTGGCGGCCTATGCGCCCGCCACCATCGAACGCCTGGCCGACCGGGGCGTGGTGCTGGTGGGCATCGACACCGCGAGCATCGACCCGGCCGACAGCAAGGCGCTGGAGAGCCACCAGGTGATCCGCCGGCGCGGCCTGCGCGTGCTGGAAAACCTCGTGCTCGACGAGGTGCCCGAGGGCGACTACGAACTGATCGCCCTGCCCCTCAGGCTCACCACCGCCGACGCCTCGCCCGTGCGCGCCGTGCTGCGGGCACTCACCTGACCCTGCGAACCGCCACCCATTTCCATCGATCCCTGCAGGAACGCCCATGACCACGCTCGACGACTGCCGCGCCCTGGATGCGCACGACCCGCTGCGCCCGCTGCGCAGCCACTTCCAATTGCCGGACGGGGTCATCTACCTCGACGGCAATTCCCTGGGCGTGATGCCCGCCGCCGCGCCCGCGCGCATCGCGGAGGTGGTGGCGCAGGAATGGGGCACCGACCTGATCCGCTCGTGGAACAGCGCGAGCTGGTTCGATCTGCCGCAACGCCTGGGCGACCAGCTCGCGCCGCTGATCGGTGCGGGCCAGGGCGAGGTGGTCTGCACCGACAGCACCTCCATCAACCTCTACAAGGTGCTGAGCGCCGCGCTGAACATCGCGCGCGAGGATGCGCCCGTTCGCCGCCGCATCGTGAGCGAGCGCAGCAACTTCCCCACCGATCTCTACATCGCCGAGGGCCTGTGCCGCGAGCGCGGCCTGGAGCTGGTGCTGGTGGAGCCCGAAGAGATCGCCGCCGCGCTCACGGCCGACGTCGCGGTGCTGATGCTCACGCACGTCAACTACCGCACGGGCGCGATGCACGACATGGCGGCCGTCACCGCCGCGGCGCATGCGCAGGGCATCCTCTGCGTGTGGGACCTGGCGCACAGCGCGGGCGCGGTGCCGGTGGACCTGCACGGCGCGGGGGCGGACTTCTCAATCGGCTGCGGCTACAAATACCTCAACGGCGGCCCGGGCGCACCGGCCTTCGTCTGGGTGCATCCGCGCCATGCCGGCCGCTTCTGGCAGCCGCTGTCGGGCTGGTGGGGCCATGCGGCGCCGTTCGCCTTCACGCCGGATTACCAGCCCGCCCCGGGCATCGCGCGCTACCTGTGCGGCACGCAGCCGATCATCAGCCTCTCGGCGCTGCAATGCGGGCTGGACGTGTTCACCGCCGCGCAGCCGCTGGGCGGCATGCAGGCGCTGCGCGCGAAATCGCTGGCGCTGACGGACCTGTTCATCCGGCTGGTGGAGGAGCGCTGCGCCGGCTACGGCCTGGGCCTGGCGACGCCCCGCGAACACGCGCGGCGCGGCTCGCAGGTGTGTCTGACGCGCGACGAGGGCCAGGGCGTGGACGGCCGGGGCAGCGGCGCCTATGCCATCGTGCAGGCGCTGATCGCACGCGGCGTGATCGGCGACTTCCGCAAGGGCGACGGCGGCCGGGGCCCGCACAAGGACATCCTGCGCTTCGGCTTCACCCCGCTCTACCTGGGCTTCGAGGACGTGTGGAACGCCGTGGAGCACCTGCGCGACGTGCTGGAGGGCGGCGAGTGGCGCCGGCCCGAATTCAACCAACAACACGCCGTGACCTGAAGTCCGGCAGGAGACACCGCACCATGTGCCCCCACGCTCCGCAGGCATCCGCCGCGCCCTCTTCTTCCACGTCCGCTTCCCCGGGCACGCCGCCCTCCGCGTCCGCCTCGCAACCCGAGGCCATCGTGCACGAGGAGCGCGCACAGCTCGATTTCAGCCGCGACATGAGCTATGGCGACTACCTGCAGCTCGACGCGATCCTGAACGCGCAGAAGCCGCTGTCGCCCAACCACAACGAAATGCTGTTCATCGTGCAGCACCAGACGAGCGAGCTTTGGATGAAGCTCATGCTGCACGAGCTGCGCGCCGCGATCGACCATGTGGCGCGGGACGACCTGCCGCCGGCCTTCAAGATGCTCGCGCGTGTCTCGAAGATCATGGAGCAGCTGGTGCACGCCTGGGATGTCCTGGCCACGATGACGCCGCCCGAGTACAGCGCGATCCGGCCCTACCTTGCGCAGTCGAGCGGTTTCCAGAGCTACCAGTACCGCTGCATCGAGTTCTCGCTGGGCAACAAGAATGCCGCGATGCTCCGGCCGCACGCGCACCGACCCGAACTGCTCGCGCAGGTGCAGGCCGCCTACGCGGCGCCCTCGCTCTACGACGAGGCACTGCGCCTGCTGGCCCGCCGGGGCATTCCCGTGCCTGCGGGCCACACCGACCGCGACTGGACGCAGCCGTATGCCGAAAGCGATGCGGTGGAGGCCGCCTGGCTCACCGTGTACCGTGACCCGCAGCGCTATTGGGACCTCTACCAGTTGGGCGAGAAGCTCACCGATCTGGAGGACGCCTTCCGCCTCTGGCGCTTCCGCCACGTGACCACGGTGGAGCGCGTGATCGGCTTCAAGCGCGGCACCGGCGGCACGGGCGGCGTGAGCTACCTGCGGAGGATGCTGGACGTGGTGCTGTTCCCGGAGATCTGGAAGCTGCGCACGAGCTTGTGATCCCCCCCCTGAGTCGCCTTCGGCGCCATCCCCGCCAAGGGGGGACGACGCTGGCGGCCCGGCGAAGCCGGTTCCGCGGCGTCTGCTGGTGTGGCCTGCTCCGCGGCCTTCGGAGGGGTGAGGCGGTGCGGGCTCCGATACCACTTGCGGAAGGTGGCGCTCTGCCGCTGCATCCCTTTTTCGGCCGTCATGCTCTCCGGCCCCCTCCCCATTCGCAGCGCCCCCGATTCCAGGCCAGCCTGGCTCGCCCTAGGCGGTGTTGGTGCCCACGCTGGGCCCGCGGTAGAGCCAGGGCTGGTCGAGCAGCCGCTCGCCCAGCAGGCGCAGCGACAGGTCGCGCGCCCAGCGCACCGGCCCGGTGGCATGGAAGATGCGGCCGTTGCGCTCGGCGCGCGCCTGCACGCGGGCGTTGCGCTGCCAGCGTGCCTCGGCATAGCGGCGCAGGGCCTGCGGCACGTCGTCGCCGCAGCGGGTGAGCACCTGCTGCAGCGCGGCGGCATCCTCGATCGCCATCCCGGCCCCCTGCGCGAGGTAGGGGCGCATCGGATGGGCGGCATCCCCGAGCAACGCGACCCGGCCCCGCGCCATCTCGTGCGCTCCCTGCAGCGGCGGGCGGTCGGACAGCGGCCAGAGGCGCCAGCCGCCTCCCGCCCGCGGCACCGCGCGCACCAGGTCCTGCAGCGCGGGCGTGGTTCCTTGCAGAGCTTCCTCCAGATCGCCGGCGTTGCCGGCATGGTCCCAGTGGTCCAGGTCGTCGGGCGCCCGGCCATGGCGGATCGCGACGAGGTTCATGAGCTCTCCGCGTCGCACCGGGTACTGCACGACGTGCAGCCCCGGCCCGAGCCAGGCGGTGACCTGCGCGGTGCGCAGGCGCTCGGGCAAGGCGTTCTGCGGCACGACGGCGCGGTAGGCCAGGTGCCCGGACACGCGCGTGGGCCCGGCACCCAGCAGCCGCACCCGCGTGGCGCTGCGCAGCCCGTCCGCACCGACGAACGCATCGCCTCGCACGCGGTGGCCGGAGACGGTGCGCAGCGCCACGCCCTGTGCGTCTTCGGCATGGTCGGCGATGGTTTCTCCCAAATGCAGGCGCGCCGCAGGCACGGCGCGCACGGCATCGAGCAGCAGCCCGTGCAGGTCCGCCCGGTGGATGGCGACGTAGGGCGCCCCGTAGCGGGCCGCGATGGTGCTGCCGAGCGGCATGGCCGCGAGCACGCGCCCGTCCAGCGCACTGCGCACCTGCAACCGTTCGGGGTAGGCCGCGACTTCGCGCAGCGCGGATTCCAGCCCCCAGGCGTGCAGGCGGGCCACCGCGTTGGGGCCGAGCTGCACGCCCGCGCCCACCTCGCCGAACGCGGGCGCCCGCTCGTACAGATCCGCCGCCCATCCCGCGCGCACCGCGCCGAGGGCGGCGGCGAGTCCGCCGATGCCCCCGCCGGAAACCAGGAGCACCTGCCGTCGTGTGTCTTGCATGGAGCGATTGTGCGGCGGGCGCACCCGCTGGCCCACGAGGCAGGTCAACAAGCGTCGCTGCGCCGGCCGGGGCCGGGGGCCGAGGGCCGGCTCAGAGCACGGGGTGCAGCGCGCGCTCCAGCACGTCGGCGGGTGCCGGGCGTCCGAACAGGTAGCCCTGGAACGCGTGGCAGCCGTGCCGCTGCAGGAACTTGAGCTGCCCCGTCGTCTCCACGCCCTCGGCCACCACATCCAGGTCCAGGCTGCGCGCCAGGGCCAGGATGGTGCGCACGATGGCCGCGTCGTTGGGATCGGTCAGCACGTCGCGCACGAAGCTCTGGTCGATCTTGAGCTGGTCCAGCGGCAGCCGCTTGAGGTAGGCCAGCGAGGAATAGCCGGTGCCGAAGTCGTCGATCGCGAAGCCCACCCCGTGGGCCCGCAGCTCCTCCATCCGGGTGACGACGTCCTCGACGTCGGCCATCAGCAGGCTCTCGGTGAGCTCGATCTTCAGCAGCCGCGCCTGCGCGCCGGTGCGGCGCAGCGTCTGCAGCACGTGGTCGACGAAGTCCGGCTGCCGGAACTGCCGCACGCTCACGTTGACCGAAAGCACGAGACGCGCCGCCGCGGGCATGCGGGCCCACGCCACGAGCTGCTCACAGGCGCGCTCCAGCACCCACTGCCCGATCGGCACGATCAGGCCGCCCTGCTCGGCCGCCGGTATGAACGCGCCCGGCGTGACGAGGCCCCGCTGCGGATGCTGCCAGCGCACGAGCGCTTCGGCGCCCAGCATGCCTCCGTGGCCGTTCACGAGGGGCTGGTAATGCAGCACAAGTTCATCGGACTGCAGCGCCTGGCGCAGCTCCGACTCCAGCGCCGCGCGCGCGATGACGGCTTCCTGCATCGAAGGATCGAAGAAGCGGACCGTGTCGCGCCCCGCCGCCTTGGCCTGGTACATGGCGAGGTCGGCATGCTTGAGCAGATCGTCCACGCCCGCCTCCTGCCCGGACTGCCCGCCGAACAGCGCCACGCCGATGCTCGGCGTGCTGTGGTGGTGGCCCATGCCCCCCACCGCGTACGGCCGGCCCAGCGCCACGGAGATCCGGTGGGCCAGCACGCCGGCGTCGGCGCGTGCCTGGTGCAGGTCGCCGGGCAGGCCTTCGGCCAGCACCACGAACTCGTCCCCGCCGAACCGGCTCACCGTGTCCTGCGGGCGCACGCAGGCGAGCAGGCGCTGGGCGGCCTGCGCGAGGAGGCGGTCCCCCATGTCGTGGCCGAGGGTGTCGTTCAGGTCCTTGAAGTTGTCCAGATCGAGGAAGAGCAGCGCGCCACGGCCCTGCCCGCGCGCGGCCGCGCCGATGGCCCGGTGCAGCCGGTCGGTGAGCAGGCGGCGGTTGGGCAGGCCCGTGAGCGGGTCGAAGAAGGCCAGCCGCTCGATCTCCGCCTCGACACGCTTGCGCTCGGTGATGTCGCGCCCCACGCCGCGGTAGCCCGAGAACGTGCCGTCGGCACCGAACACCGGCACCCCGCTGATGGAGATCCAGTAGGCGCGGCCGCCATCGCCCGAGCGCTGCAGCTCCAGGTCGCGGAACGGCTGGCGCGCGTCGAGCAGCCGGCGGTGGTCTTCCCAATCCGCCTCGGAAAGGTTCAGGGCATGCAACTCCCAGCGGGTGCGCCCGACGACCTCATCCGGCGCGATGCGCATCTGGCTGGTGCCGCCCGAGATGTGGACGAAGCGGTAGTCCGCATCCTGCTCCCAGTACCAGTCGGACGACAGATCGCACAGGCTGCGAAAGCGCGCCTCGCTGAGCCGCAGCTCGGACTGCAGCCGCACGTGCGGCGTCACGTCGGCGAAGGTGTGCAGCAGCCCGCCGTCCGGCAGGGCCGTGGAGTGGACCTCGAACGTGCGGCCGTCGGGCGCCCTGCGCCAGTAGGTGCCGGGGGGCGGCAGGCGGCTGCCGCTTTCCACATAGGCCCGGCCGCGCTCGTCCACGCGGTCGAACCCGTCGCCGAAATCGCCGCGCGCGGCCTGCAGTTGCTGCAGCTCCGCGATGGTCGGTGCGGTGTCCAGCAGCGGGCGCGGCAGATCGAGCATGCCGGGCAGGCGGTGGTTGTAGAAGCGCACGCGGCGGTCCGGCCCGCACAGCAGCACGCCGGCATCCATATGGTCGATGGCCGTGCGCAGCATGTCCTCGGTGACGGACGCGCCGGGCCGCGCCGCGGCCTCGCGCCCGCTGGCGGACGCGTTCCCGGGGAGCGATGCCAGCAGGGCCGCCAGCCGCAACGCCAGCTCGCGCGGGTGGCCTCCGCCCTGCCGCGTCCGCAGCACGTAGTCGCCCGGCCCGGCGCGCAGCGCGCGCGCGGCCAGCGCCTCCTGTGCCGGCTCGGGCCCCAGGTACAGCAGCAACGGCGTGCGCCGGCCGGGCTGCACGGCCCAGGCGGGCAGGGTGTCCGCGTGGGCGGGCGGCACCAGCACCGCGGCCTCGAAACCGGCCATCGCACCGGCGTCGCCGCCCGCGGCCCGGGGAACGTCCAGCGCGCTGTCCCAGGGCTGCGCGACCACGTCCCATGCGTGCCCCCAGTGCTCCCCATGGGCGGCCAGGGCGGCCGCTGCGGCGTCGCGTTCCGTGCTGGGTGCGGGATCGAACCAGGCGATGCGCACGCTGCTCATGGCCCGGACAGCGCCAGGGCCTGCGCCTGCGTCTGCGCCTGCTGCGCGGCGGTACTGTCCGGGAGTTCGTGCTCGCGCTCGAAGGCCTCCACGGGCACCGGACGGCCGAAGAGGTATCCCTGGAAGCCTTCGCAGCCGTGCAGCTTCAGGAAGCTGAGCTGTCCGGCGGTTTCCACGCCCTCGGCGACGACCTGCAGGTCCAGGCTCTTGGCGAGCGCCAGGATGGTGCGCACGATCGCCGCGTCGTTGGGGTCGGTGAGGACGTCGCGCACGAAGCTCTGGTCGATCTTCACGAGATCGAGCGGCAGGCGCTTGAGGTAGCTCAGCGAGGAATAGCCGGTGCCGAAGTCGTCGAGCGCGAAGCCCACGCCGGCCCGCTTGAGTTGCGCCATCCGGGCGATGGTGTCCTCCACGTCGCCCAGCAGCAGGCTCTCGGTGAGTTCCAGCTTCAGGCGCTGCGGATTGGCCCCCGTGCGCTCCAGCGTGCCGAGCACCTCCGCCACGAAGTCGGGCTGGCGGAACTGGCGGGCACTGACGTTCACGGCGATGGTGAGCGGCGCAGTGGCGGGATGCGCCGACCAGCGCACGAGCTGCTCGCACGCGATCTGCAGCACCTGGCGGCCCAGCGGCAGGATGAGGCCGGTCTCTTCCGCGAGCGGGATGAAGTCGGCCGGGCTGATCACGCCCTTGTCGGGATGCCGCCAGCGCACCAGCGCCTCGGCGCCGCCCAGCCGCGTGCTGCCGTCCACGATCGGCTGGAAATGCACCGTGAGTTCCTGCCGCGCGATGCCCTGGCGCAGGTCCGCCTCCAGTTGCGAGCGAGCGGTCACCTGCGCCTGCATGTCCGGATCGAAGAAGCGCTGGGTGTTGCGTCCGGCCGCCTTGGCCTGGTACATGGCCAGGTCGGCGCGCTTGAGCAGTTCGTCCACGCTGCGGCGCTGGTCGCCGAACAGCGTGATGCCGATGCTGGGGGTGCTGTAGTGTTCCTGCGCGCCCATCTGGAACGGCCTGTTGAGTTGCTCCAGCAGTTTTTCGGCGACCACCTCGGCCTGCTGAGCGGCGTGGGCGGCATCGGCGTCGAGCCCCTCCAGCATCACCACGAATTCGTCGCCGCCGAAGCGCGCCACGGTGTCGGAGGTGCGCACGCATTCCTGCAGGCGCTGTGCCACGAGGACCAGCAGCCGGTCGCCCATGTCGTGGCCCAGCGTGTCGTTGAGGTCCTTGAAATTGTCCAGGTCGATGAACAGCAGCGCGCCCAGCTTGTCGATGCGCTGGCACGCGGCGCTGGCACGCTGCAGGCGGTCGAGCAGCAGCCGCCGGTTCGGCAGGCCGGTGAGCGCATCGAAGAACGCCAGCAGCTCGATCTGCTGCTCGGCCTTCTTGCGGTCGGTGATGTCGCGGCACACGCTGAGCAGCCCGGTCACGTGCCCGTGCATGTCTCGGATCGGGGTCTTGATGGTTTCGAAGTAACCTGCGTAGCCGTCTTCCGCGAACGTGAGCGTTTCTTCGTACACCAGCGGCTGCCAGGCGGCCATCGCCCGCTCGTCGAGCTGGCGCACGCGTTCCGCCTCCATCGGCGGCAGCAGTTCCTCGTCCCGCAGGCCGACGATGTCGCGCTCGCGGCGGCCCACGAACCGCTCGAACACCGGATTGCAGGACAGATAGCGCCCGTTGGCATCTTTGAGGAACACCACGTCCGGGATCGCATTGACGAGGCTCGCGAGCCGCGAACGCTGCTGGTCCAGTTCCATCGCGAGGCGCTTCTGCTCGGTCAGGTCGACGGCGAACACCACCACCGCGACCACGCGGCCGTCAGGGCCCGTCTCGGGGATGACCGTGGTGTGGAAGAACTTCGGGCCGTCGCTGCCGCCGGGGGCGCGGTAATCGAACACCACCGTCTGCCCCTGCAGGGCCCGCAGCAGCGGCGGGCGCAGGGACTGCAGCAGTTCGTCGTTCAGGACTTCGCCGATCAGCTTGCCCTCCAGCTCCCGCTCCGTGCGGTACAGCCACTGCGCCTGGGAAGGGTTGACGTAGAGGATGCGCAGGTCGCGGTCGAGCCGCGACACCCCGCCCGGCATGCGGCTCAGCAGGCTCGCGAGCTGGATCTCGTGCGCATGGCTCAGGTCCTGGGCTTCGCGCTGCTCCGTCACGTCGGTGAGCACCCCGTCCCAGATCACGCGGCCGCTGCCGTCTTCCAGGGGCCGCGGCGAGGCGCTCAGCCGTATCCACCGCAGTTCGCCATCCGTGCGCCGCAGCCGCACCACCGATTCGGCGACACCCATGGTGCGGTAGGAGGTTTCGTCGGCTTCGGCCCGGGCCGCCTCGTCCGCGGGTTCGATGCATTCGAAGAGCCGCCCCGCGTCCTCCATCACGTCCTGGGCCTTCAACCCCACCAGTCGCTCCAGGGCTTCGCCCATGTGGACGAAACGCCGCCGGCCATCGGTTTCGCGGACGACCTGGTAGAGCGCACTGTCGGGCAGATTGCGGCCGAGCAACTGCAGGCGCAGTTCACTGTCGCGCAGCCGTGATTCGGTCTCGCGCAGACGGGAGTACGGCATGCGCACGCCCGCGATGAACACGGCCTGGAACATCAGGGCATAGCCCAGCACGTGCAGGCCGTGCGAGAGGATGCCCGGCCAGGGGGAGGGTCCGGCCGGCAGCAGCAGCGCGCCTTGCCCTGCCGCCATGGCCGCCGCCGCCGCCGCCGCCGCCATCGTGAGCCGCCGGCCGCGCCGGGCACCGCGGGCGCTGCGCCGGGGCAGGCCGTAGAACAGCAGCGTGGCGGACACCGCCATGACCGTGCCGGAAACCAGCGCAGCCCCCTGCGCCAGCAGCGGCGAAGCCGCCGCGCTGCCCAGCTGTGCCATGGCAGCCGCCATCCAGACGATGGCCAGCGACACCCCGGCCGACGCCACGGCCCAGGCCATGCCCGGGCCGGGAAAGGACACGCGCAATGCGAACAGCAGCAGCGTGGCGGCTTCCAGCGCGTAGGCCCAGAGCGCGAAATAGTGGGAAATGTGCAGCCGCTCGCCGAGCGCGTGGCCCACGACCGGGTGCGGCAGCATCCCGTGGAGGAAATTGCACACCGCCGCCGACGCAAGGCCCAGCACCAGCACGTTGGCGCGGCCCTGGGCGCTGCCGTCGAGCATGTGCAACGACACCGCGACCGCCAGCAGGCCGATGAGCACGGAGACCATGTCCAGGAAAGGCTCCAGGCCGTACAGCCCGCCTGCTCCCTCGCCCAGCAATTGCACGAGCGGCACCAGCAGCAGCGCCATGCCCGCGACCACGAGGATCGCGGTCGCCATGGGCGTTTCGGAGAACAGGGCGCGGCAGAAGGAGCCGGCGGACGGCAGGCGGAACGAGCGCATGGCGGAAGGGAGGTGGTCCGGCGGAGGTGCAGTCAGGAGTAAACAAACCGTCACGAGTGTATCTAGACCGCCGCCCCGCAGGTGGGCGCGTACATCCGCTCATCCACCCACCTCCCCCACCGGGTCAGGCCGCCAGCAACTGGCGCAGCACGTAGGGCAGGATGCCACCGGCGCGGTAGTAGTCCACCTCGATGGGCGTGTCGATGCGCAGCGTCACCGCCACCTCCTGCCGGCTCCCGTCGGCGCGCCGGATCACCAGCCGCGCCTCGCTCTGGGGCGTGAGCGCCGGGTCGGGCACCACGTCGATCGTTTCGTCGCCGCGCAGGCCCAGCGATTCCCACGAATCCGACCCGCGGAACTGCAGCGGGAGCACGCCCATGCCCACCAGGTTCGAGCGGTGGATGCGCTCGAAGCTGCGTGCCACCACGGCCTTGATGCCCAGCAGCTGCGTGCCCTTGGCCGCCCAGTCGCGGCTGGAACCGGTGCCGTACTCCTCTCCGGCGAAGATCACGGTGGGCGTTTCCTGCGCCATGTACTGCATCGCGGCATCGAAGATGAACATCTTCGTGCCCTGCTGCGGCCCCTCGTTCTGGAACACGGTCAGCCCGCCCTCCTCGCGCGAGCCGTCTTCCTTGGGAGGAATCATCAGGTTCTTGATGCGCACGTTGGCGAAGGTGCCGCGCATCATCACGTCGTGGTTGCCGCGCCGCGCGCCGTAGCTGTTGAAGTCCTGCTTCATCACGCCGTGCTGCAGCAGCCACTGGCCGGCGGGCGAGGTTTCCTTGATCGAGCCGGCCGGCGAGATGTGGTCGGTGGTGATGGAGTCGCCGAACAGCGCCATGATGCGCGCGCCCCGCACCGCCTGCGGCGCCGGCTGGGCGGCGCCCTCGCCCGCGGCGTCCAGCGTGAAGCCGGAGAAGAACGGCGGCTCGGCGATGTAGGTGCTGGCGGGCCAGTTGTAGGTGTCGCCGGACACGCCCTGGATCTTGCCCCAGAGCGCCCCCGGGTCGGTCTTCACGCGGCCGTAGTTCTCGCGGAACGCCTTGCCGTTCATCGCATGCTTCATGAGCTGGTGGATCTCGTCGCTGCTCGGCCAGATGTCGCCCAGGTACACGTCGCGTCCGCCGCGGCCCTTGCCCACGGGCTCGGTCATCAGGTCGCGCAGCACCGTGCCGGCGATCGCGTACGCCACCACCAGCGGCGGGCTCGCGAGGAAGTTCGCCTTGATGTTGGGATGGATGCGTGCCTCGAAGTTGCGGTTGCCCGACAGCACCGCGGCGCAGACGAGGTCGCTGCCGGTGATGGCGTCGTTGATCTCGGGCGCGAGGTCGCCCGCGTTGCCGATGCAGGTGGTGCAGCCGTAGCCCGCGACCGCGAAGCCCAGCTTCTCCAGGTAGGGCAGCAGGCCGGTTTCGGTGAGGTACTGCGTGACGATGCGCGAGCCCGGCGCCAGCGAGGTCTTGATGTGCGGCTGCACCTTCAGCCCGGCCTCCACGGCCTTCTTGGCCAGCAGGCCCGCGGCGAGGAGCACGCTCGGGTTCGAGGTGTTCGTGCAACTCGTGATGGCGGCGATCAGCACGTCGCCGTTGCCGATCGTCGGGTCGGCCCCCTTGGCGGGCAGGCGGATGGACGGATCGGCATGCTTGACCGCGAGCTTGGGCTTGTTGTGCTCCATCTCCACCAGGAAGCGCGGGCCGCCCGCGGGCGCGTCCTTCTCGTCGGGCACGTCCTCGCAGACGCCCTCTTCGCCGCGGTGGATGTGGTGGCGCGTGTGCAGCAGCTCGGCCGGCCGGTTGAAACCGCTTTCCGCGGCCGGCCTGGAGAAGAGCGCCGTGAACTGGTCCTTCACCTTGCCGAGTTCGATGCGGTCCTGCGGGCGCTTGGGGCCGGCGAGGCTCGGCGTGACGTCGCCCAGGTCCAGCCGCACCACCTGCGAATAGTCGATCTCGCCGGCCTTCGGCACGCCGAACAGGCCCTGCGCGCGGAAATATGCTTCGAAGGCCTCGATCTCCGCCTTGGTGCGGCCGGTACCCTGGAAGTAGTCGATGGTCTTCTCGTCCACGGGGAAGAAGCCCATGGTCGCGCCATACTCGGGCGCCATGTTGCCGATGGTCGCGCGGTCCGGCAGCGACAGCGTGCGCGTGCCCTCGCCGAAGAATTCCACGAACTTGCCCACCACCTTGTGCCGGCGCAGGATCTCGGTCACCGTGAGCACGAGGTCGGTCGCCGTCACCCCTTCGCGCAACTGGCCCGTCAGCTCGAAGCCCACCACGTCGGGCGTCAGGAAGTACACCGGCTGCCCCAGCATCGCCGCCTCGGCCTCGATGCCGCCCACGCCCCAGGCGACCACGCCGATGCCGTTGATCATGGTGGTGTGGCTGTCCGTTCCGACCAGGGTGTCGGGGTAGTAGACGCCGTCCGCCCTTTTGTGCACGCCGCGCGCGAGGTATTCGAGGTTCACCTGGTGCACGATGCCGAAGCCCGGCGGCACCACGCCGAAGGTATCGAACGCCTGCATGCCCCACTTCATGAATTCGTAGCGCTCGCGGTTGCGCTGGAACTCCAGCTTCATGTTCAGGTCCAGGGCCTTCTTGGTGCCGTAGTAGTCGACCATGATGGAGTGGTCCACCACGAGGTCGACCGGCACGAGCGGCTCGATCTTCTTGGGCTTCTTGCCCAGGCGCTGGGCGACGCTGCGCATCGCGGCCAGATCGGCCAGCAGCGGCACGCCCGTGAAATCCTGCAGCACCACGCGCGAGACGATGAAGGGGATCTCGTCCTTGCGCTCGGCCACGGGCTGCCAGTTCGCGAGCTGCTGCACGTGCTCCGGCGTCACCTTCACGCCGTCGCAATTGCGCAGAACGGATTCCAGGACGATGCGAATGGACACCGGCAGCCGCGTGACGGACGGAAACTGTCGGGCCAGGGCGGGCAGCGAATGGAACTGCCCGCTTTTTCCCGATCCGGTGGTGAATGTCTGCAGGGTGGATGCGAAAGCGTGGCGGGCAACCGCCGGGGACTTCGAGGCCATAAAGCACTACTCCTTGAATGGGGGCGACCTTGCCATTTTGGCAGTCCGCGATTGCGATGCAAATGTAGGGCGATGGTGCCCGGCCACTCGCGGCGATGGCAGCGGCGACACCAAAGCACCGTGCATACCCACGCGGCCGCAAAACCGCCGCCCTGCGGCAGTGATCCACCCCCGGGCATTCCGCGTTCCCGCGCGAACCCGGCATTGCAGCAGGAGCGGTGCAGGGCCTCCGAATATCGCTTCGGGATCCGCCAACGGGATGTTGTCCTGCAATACCGGAGAAAAATCCGTGCTACGGCTCCATATTCAATGCACCTTTGGGCCGTCCATACACACAACCATGGCCCCCTGCAACCGCCCCCTCTTCACATTCCATAAAGAAGAATCAGGCCGTACTCAGCGGATGGGTATTACCGGCAAGCGCCCCTGCGCCGCAGGACCAGCGAACCCGCAGGCGCCGCCGATCACCCGCCTGTGGCCCCCAAAGCCGTACGGCCATGAAAAAACCCGCCGGGAAGGGCGGGTTGGAAAGGGTTCTCGACCACTGCGCCGGCAGCGGGACCGCGGAGGCGGGGCCCGGAGCGGGCGGGACGGCGATTATCAGATGGCGAACTGCTCGCGATTTTCGTTCTGGATCCACTTGGGCGCCTTGCCACGGCCGGTCCAGGTCTGGCCGGTGGCGGGATTGCGGTATTTGGGCGCCACCTTGGTGCCGGCGCTGGCGCTGCGGGCACGGCCGGACGGGAATACGTCCTCGGCCTTCAGGCCATACTCGGACACGAGCGAACGCACCTGGGAGATGGCGTCCGACAGTTCGCGGCGGCGGGCTTCGTTGATTTGCTGCTCGAGTTGCTCGCGCTGCTTCAGCAGGTCCTTGTAGCTGGAGGTGGTCATGTCAGTTCAATGTGGAAGTGGATAACGAGGGTTGCATTATAGAAAATATTTTGGATTACGCGAGGCTTCCGCCGTGGAGAAATTGAATCTTCTTCCATCCTGCTCGGCGGGAACTTCGATATACGGGCGCCCTCCAAGCGGCCCCATTGCATCCAGGCACGCCGGTGCGGACGTTTTCCGATTCACAATCCCCTCTTCTCCATAACCGGTCCCCTCGCGGAACCATGACCACATGGCCCTCTACTGCATCGGCGATATTCAAGGGTGCGACGCCGCCCTGCAGCGCCTGCTCGACACCGTGGATTTCTCCCCCAGCCGGGACACGGTTTATCTGCTCGGCGACCTCGTGAATCGGGGGCCGCAGTCCGCCCGGGTACTGCGGCGCTGCATGCGGGCGGGAGACGGCCTCCGCTGCCTCCTGGGCAACCACGATCTGCACCTGCTGGCCGCATCCCAGGGGGCGCGCAAGCCCTCGCGGCGCGACACGCTGGCCGAGGTGCTGGAGGCACCGGACCGCGACGCCATGCTCGACTGGCTGCGCAGCCAGCCGCTCGCGCGCGAGCACCTCCACGGCGGCGAACGGCTGCTGATGGTGCACGCGGGCGTGCTGCCGGCCTGGACGGTACAGGACGCGCTGGCTTGCGCTTCAGAGGTCTCGGCGCAATTGCGCGGCGCGGCGATGCCGCAGTTCCTGCATGCGATGTACGGCAACACCCCTGACCGGTGGGACGACGCGCTCTCGGGCATGGACCGGTGGCGCGCCATCGTGAACGCGCTGACGCGGCTGCGCTTCTGCACGCCGGATGGACGCATGGATTTCGAGAGCAGCGAGAACGCGGACGCGGCCCCGGACGGCCTGGTGCCCTGGTTCGATGCGCCGGAACGCCGCACGCGCGGCACGCTGATCGCGTTCGGCCACTGGTCCACCCTGGGCTGGATGAACCGCCCCGACCTGCTGGCGCTCGATACCGGATGCGTGTGGGGCGGATGCCTGAGCGCCGTGCGGTTCGGCGCCACGCTGGCCGAGCGCGAGCACATCACGGTGCACTGCGACCAGGCACAGGCACCGGGCTGAGGGCCGTACCGATCCGCACCGCCTGCGCTGCGGCGCCTCGCCGGAACCGCTTCGCCGGGCCGTGCCGGCCGCTCTGCGGACGGCCGGCGCCGCGCTCAGTTGGAAGAGGACGTTTCGGCCGCCGGTGCGGCGGCCTTGAACAGCGCCGCCACCTTGCGCTTGGGCTTGATGTTGGCCGAAATGCCGCTGCGCGCGGCGGGGCGGGCCGTGGCTTCCCAGCTGGGCGCCGCCTCGGCGGGGGCTTCGTAGGGCTTGTCGAAGAACGGATCGCGCGGGGCCGCGGGCGTGCGGTAGCCGCCGCCCGAAGTGCGCGGCGCGCGGCTGTCGCCGCGGCCTTCTTCGCGCCGCACCCGGGGCGCCTCGCCACCGCCGGCCTCGTCGTCGCGCCAGGCGCGGCGGCCTTCGTTGAAGCGGCCGCGCGGGCGGTCGTCGCCCACTTCCAGCGCTTCCAGGTCGATCTTCTTCTTGGTGAGCTTCTCGATATCGGCCACCAGGCGCGCATCGCTGCTGGAGACCAGCGTCACCGCCAGGCCGGACGCGCCCGCGCGCCCCGTGCGGCCGATGCGGTGCACGTAGTCTTCGGCGTTGAAGGGCACGTCGAAATTGAACACCGCCGGCACGTCCTTGATGTCCAGGCCGCGCGCCGCGACGTCGGTGCAGACCAGCAGGTCCACCTCGCCGCGCTTGAAGGCGTCCAGTGCCTTCAGGCGCTCGTCCTGGCTCTTGTCGCCGTGGAGCGCCGTGGCCTTGAGGCCCTCGCGCTCCAGCGTGCGCGACAGGCGCGCGCAGCCGAGCTTGCTGTTGACGAAGACGAAGGCCTGCTTGACCCCGCGCGTGCGCAGCACGTGGTGGATGGCGCGGCGCTTGTCGTCGTCGCTCACGCTGTAGAAGCGCTGCTCGACGGTGGAGGCGGTTTCGTTGGGACGCGCGACCTCGATGGTGATCGGGTCCTGCAGGTAGCTGCCCGCCAGGCGCTTGATCTCGGGCGAAAACGTGGCGGAGAACAGCAGCGTGGTACGCGTCTTCGGCAGGTAGCTCAGGATGCGCTGCAGGTCGGGCAGGAAGCCGATGTCCAGCATGCGGTCGGCCTCGTCGAGCACCACGTACTCGACCTGGTTCAGCACCGCATTCTTGGCTTCGATGTGGTCCAGCAGGCGGCCCGGCGTGGCCACGAGGACTTCGACGCCTTTCTTCAGCTCCAGGGTCTGGGGCTTCATGTCCATGCCGCCGAACACCACGGTGCTGCGCAGCTTGGTGTATTTGGCGTAGAGGGCGATCTGCTGGGCGACCTGGTCGGCCAGTTCGCGGGTGGGCAGCAGCACCAGGGCGCGCACGGGATGGCGCGCGGGCGAGGTGGAGCTGTTCTCGTGCTTGAGCAGACGCTGCAGCAGCGGCAGCGAGAAAGCCGCCGTCTTGCCGGTGCCGGTCTGCGCGGCGCCCATCACGTCCTTGCCGGTGAGGACCACCGGAATGGCCTCCGCCTGGATGGGGGTCATCGACGTGTAGCCCATCTCGGCCACGGCGCGCGCCAGCGGCTCGGCCAGCGATAAATTGGAGAAAGAACTTGTCATGTGCGGCCGATATTGTCGCACCAGCCCTTCATGGGCGGTATTTCGCCGCCCATGCGCGCTGCGGGTGCATCCGCCGCGCTACGGAAAATGCAGCAGCGGAGCCTTACCCATCAAAGGCTGCGGGACGAGAAGGTATCGCAGGCCTTGACGCTGCCGGCATCGAGCCCGGTACGGAACCAGCGCTGGCGCTGGGCACTGGTGCCGTGGGTGAAGCTGTCCGGCACCACCGCGCCGCCCGATGCGCGCTGCAGCGCGTCGTCGCCGATCTTGGCGGCGGCGTTCATGGCCTCTTCCACGTCGCCCTGCTCCAGGATCTGACGCGCATTCTGCGCATGGTGGGCCCAGACGCCCGCGAAGCAGTCGGCCTGCAGTTCCAGGCGCACGGACAGGTGGTTGTATTCGACCTGGCTCACCCGGCCGCGCATCTGGTCCACCCGGCCGCTGATGCCCAGCAGGTTCTGCACGTGGTGGCCCACCTCGTGGGCGATCACGTAGGCCTGCGCGAAATCGCCCGGGGCGCCGAGCCGGTTCTTGAGCGTTTCGTAGAAGCCGAGGTCGATGTAGACCTTGCGGTCGGCAGGGCAGTAGAACGGTCCCATGGGCGCCTGCCCCGTCCCGCAGGCCGTAGGCGTGCGGTCGCGGAACAGCACCAGGCGGGGGTTCTGGTAGGTCGTGCCGTTCTGGCGGAAGACGTCGCCCCATACATCCTCGGTATCGGCGAGTACGGTGGACACGAAGCGGGCCATGGTGTCGTCGGCAGGCGGGCGGTGGGCCGGCGCCTGCTGCGTTTGCACCTGGGCGGGCGCGCCACCGCCGCTCAGCATGCCCAGGAGGGTGATCGGGTTGATGCCGAACACCCAGCCGCCGATGAGGGCGATGACGATGGTGCCGATGCCGATGCTGCGCCCGCCGAAGACCGGGAAACCGCCGCCACCGCCGCCTTCGTCACGGCGGTCCTCGACGTTGTCCGATTCGCGATTGCCTTCCCATTTCATCGTGCGCACCCCAAAGATTCATGCCGGGCCGCGATGGTACGCCGCCCGGCGGGCCGTTGTCCGTCAGCGGGCGGCGATGGTGGAACCCGCGGACCAGGCCGCATCCGCCGACGCCGCCAGGGTCTGCGGATCGCGGGCGGTGCTCGACTGCATGCCGCGCGCCACCCAGGCATGCTGCTGCTGCTCGGCGTGGCGGACGTGGTCCTCCAGCACCCAGGCCATGGCCGCGACCTGCACCGCGATCACGGCGCCGCCCACGGCCAGCAGGAAGGGGCGTGCGCCGCTGCTTCGCGGGGCTGCGTAGTCGGAATCGAACGAGGACGGCTGCGCCGAAACGGTGGGCATGTGATGGTCTCCTGGGGTCGGGCGGGGGCGGTTGGGACGCGCTTTCAGCGGTGGCACCAGTGCAGGCTGGCCACGGCCGGTTCGGCATCCTCGAAATAATCGGAGAGTTCCCGCACGGCCGACTGCAGCGTGTCGCCCGGCAGGGCGCGCGCATGCTGGAGCTGGTCCAGGGCGTAGCGGCGGTCGCCCAGCATCATCGTGGCGCTGATGCAGTGCCCGCGTGCCGCCATCTGCAACAGGAAGGCATCGAGGGCATGGGCCGGCCAGTAGCGCGCCTCGGCGCGGGCGCCCAGGTCCGGTGCATAGGCGGCCGGAGCGGCGGAAGATGCAAAGGAAGCGGTGGCGGCGTGCATGGCGATGTCCTCGGGCGGGCAAAAGCGGGAATTCCAGTCTGCCGGTCCCGTGTGACAACCTCACGGAACGCAACGGCAGCGCATGGAGGAATGCTATGCCCGGGGTGCCGCCCCCGCACCGGAGGAACGCGCCGCGCCGCTGTAGGACGCTCGCCAGTGCCGCGCTCGGGCGGCGGCCGTCAGGCCTTGGGCAGGGTCACGCCCACCTGGCCCTGGTACTTGCCGCCGCGGTCGCGGTAGCTCACCTCGCACACCTCGTCGCTTTCGAAGAACAGCACCTGGGCGCAGCCCTCGCCCGCGTAGATGCGCGCCGGCAGCGGCGTGGTGTTGCTGAATTCGAGGGTGACGTAGCCTTCCCACTCGGGCTCGAACGGCGTCACGTTCACGATGATCCCGCAGCGCGCATAGGTGCTCTTGCCCAGGCAGATGGTGAGCACATTGCGCGGGATGCGGAAATATTCCACCGTGCGCGCCAGCGCGAAGCTGTTGGGCGGGATGATGCAGCTATCACCGTGGAAGTCGACGAAGCTCTTCTCGTCGAAATGCTTCGGGTCCACCACGGTGCTGTGGATGTTGGTGAACACCTTGAATTCGGGCGCGCAGCGGATGTCGTATCCGTAGCTGCTGGTGCCGTAGCTGATGATCTTGCGGCCGTCGCTCTCGCGGATCTGGCCGGGCTCGAACGGATCGATCATGCCGTGCTGTTCGGCCATGCGGCGGATCCATTTGTCGCTCTTGATGCTCATGGTTTCTCTCTCCTCGTGCGCGCCAGGCGGAACGCGGCGCGCGGACGCGATACTACTCTTTTCATAGCTGCGGAAATCCGCTGCACGGGCTCCGCCGGCTCAACGGGATGCCGCGATCACGGCGCGCTCGACGAGCCGGTCGTCGCCCAGCACGATCATCGCGAACAGCAGTTCGTCCAGGCTGGCCGCCTGGGCCGTCTTGCGCGCGAGCAGCGGCGTGGCGGCGGGGTTCAGCACGACGAAGTCCGCCTCGCAGCCCGGCTGCAGGTTGCCGATGACGCCTTCCAGCCCCAGCGCGCGGGCGGCGCCGGCCGTGTGCTGCCACCAGAGGTGGCCGGGCGGCAGCGAGAGCCCCGGCTTGGTCTGCCCCTCGCGGCCCACGTAGTAGGCGGCGAGCATGGTGTGGAAGGGGCTGAAGCTGGTGCCCCCGCCCACGTCGCTCGCGAGGCCGTAGCGGAAGCCCACGCGGTCGGCGCCGGCGTAGTCGAAGAAGCCGCTGCCGAGGAACAGGTTGCTGGTCGGGCTCACGGCCGCGACGGTGCGGGTGTCGCGCATCAGGGCGCGGTCTTCGTCGTCGAAATGGATGCAGTGGGCATACACGGCGCGCTCGCGCATCAGGCCGAAGCCGTCGTACACCGCAAGGTAGCTGCGCGCCTGGGGGAACAGCTCCAGCGCCCAGCGGATCTCGTCGCGGTTCTCGGCCACGTGCGACTGGATCCACACGTCGGGATAGCGGGCGGCCAGCTCGCCCGCGCCGCGCAGTTGCGCCTCGGTGCAGCTCGGGGCGAAGCGCGGCGTGATCGCGTAGCCCAGCCGCCCGCGGCCGTGCCAGCGGCGGATCAGGTCTTCGGTGTCGGCGAGCGAGCGGGTGGTGTCGTCGCGCACGCCGTCGGGGGAGTTGCGGTCCTGCAGCACCTTGCCGGCGATGAGGCGCAGGCCGCGCTCCGTGGCCTCCTCCATCAGCGCATCCACCGACGCGGGATGCGAGGTGGCGAAGGTGAGCGCCGTGGTGACGCCGTTGCGCAGCAATTCGTCGACGAAGACGGTGGCCACGCCGCGCGCGTACTCCGGGTCGGCAAAGCGCGATTCGTGCGGGAAGGTGTAGTTCTCCAGCCAGGGCAGCAACCCTTCCGCGGGCGAGCCGATGACGTCGGTCTGCGGGAAGTGCACGTGCATGTCCACGAAGCCGGGCGCGATGATGCGGCCGGGCTGGTGCGTGACCGGCAGCCCGGGAAAGCGCGGCGAGAGCGTGCGCCAGTCGCCCGCGGCGACCACGCGCTGCACGCCATCCGGGCCGGGGCCGACGGCGAGCAGGCCGTCTTCGTCGTAGAGCGGGCGGCCTTCGGCGTCGAAGCGCAGCAGCGCGGCGCGCCAGCCGTGGGTGGCGGTTTCAGGGATGGGGGGCAGGGTCGGCGTGGGCATGCGGAATGATGACATGGCGGCCCTTCGCGGGCGCACGTGAGGCAGATGAACGAAAGGGTGGGAGGGGCGTGCAGGGACGACGTCCGAAGGGTGTCGCGGGCCGCTCCTAGCGTGCCTGGCGCTGCACGCCTTCCACGAGCCAGTCCATGCGCAGGATCTGCTCGTCGGTCAGTGTGCGGCCGGGCGCGATCACCTCGCGGCCGGTGTTGTCCCGCACGGGTGCGGCGCCGGCGGCGAAGGGGTGCAGGCGCCCGCGGGCGATGTCGTCCTGGCGCGCGAGCACTTCCTTCTGCACGGCGGGCGGCACGCGGCTGCCGAAGCCTTCCACGCGCACCATGCCCTCGCGCACGCCGCCCCAGACGTTGCCGCTCGTCCACCGGCCGTCGCGCACGGCGCGCACGCGCTCGGTGTAGTAGGCGCCCCACTGGTGCGTCACGGCGAGGATCTGCGCGTCCGGTCCCACGCCGCGCATGTCCGAGTGGTAGCCGATGGCCAGGCGCCCGCGCTCCTGGGCGGCGGCCATCACCGCGGTGGAGCCGGTATGGAAGGCCACCACGTCCACGCCCTCGTTGAACAGCGCCATGGCCGCGTCGCGCTCCTTGGGCGGATCGAACCAGACGTCGAGCCAGACCACCTTCACGGTGGCCTTCGGGTCGACCGAGCGCATGCCGAGCGTGAAGGCGTTGATGCCCTGGAGCACCTCGGGAATGGGGAAGCCGGCCACGAAGCCCGCGACGTGCGAGCGCGTCATGCGGCCCGCGGCCACGCCCGCGAGGTAGCGGCCCTCGTAGTAGCGCGCGTTGGCGGTGGCGACGTTGGGCGCGGTCTTGTAGCCGGTGATGGATTCGAACTTCACATCGGGGAAGTCGCGCGCCACGCGCAGCGTCGGTTCCATGTAGCCGAAGCTGGGCGTGAAGATGATCTGGTGGCCGGTGGCGGCGAGGTCGCGGATCACACGCTCGGCGTCCGCCCCCTCGGCCACGTTCTCGACGAAGGTGGTGCGCACCTGCGGCCCCAGGGCCTTCTCGACGGCGCGGCGCCCCTCCTCGTGCTGGCGCGTCCAGCCGGCGTCGGTGATCGGCGATACGTAGACGAAGCCGGCCTTCACGGGGGAGGCCTTGGCGGGCGAGGCGGGTGCGGCGGGTTGCTGCGCGAAGGCAGCGGGCGACAGGAACAGGCAGGCGGCCGCGAGCGCGGCAGCGAGGTTTTTGTACATGGTGGTCCTCTACATGGTCCCGGAACTGGAAAAAGAAAAAGGCTGCCGGGACAGCAGCCTTTCGTCCGCTTGGGGCGGAAAGACGGGGCGGGATTCTAGCCGCGCTCCGCCTTCCGCGGGCCTGGCGGGGCCTTTAGAGCGGCCGACACGACCCTTCTGGCGTCGTTGCCGCATCTTGTCGTACTCATCGTACTGCCTGCGATACGGCGCCTAGCCAGAACCTCTTCGCTGGACCGTGTCAGCCGCTCTTGGCATCACACCGGCGACACCACGCCGCGCCCCGCGAAATGCCCTTCCGCATTGGCCATGAAACGGTCCACGCTGGCCTGCACGGCCTCGGGCGACCAGCCGGCCACGTGGGGCGTGAGCACCACGTTGTCGAGCCCGACGAGCGCCTCGGGCGGGTGGGGTTCGCTCTCGTACACGTCCAGGCCCGCACCGGCGATGCGGTGGCCGCGCAGCGCTTCGGCCAGTGCCTCGGTATCGACGACGCTGCCGCGCGCGATGTTCACGAGGTAACCCAGCGGGCCGATCGCATCGAGGATCTCGGCATTGATCGCATGCCGCGTGGCCGGGCCGCCGGGCGTGGCGCACACCAGCACGTCGCACCACTCGGCGAGTTCGCGCAGGCTGCCGAAGTAGGAGTGCGGTACGCCGTCCTTCGGATTGCGGTTGTGGTAGCCGATCTGCATGTCGAAGCCGGCGGCGCGGCGCGCGATCTTCTGGCCGATGGTGCCGAGCCCGAAGATGCCCAGGCGCTTGCCGGAAACGTTCGGCGGCAGGCCGATGGCATCGCGCCAGACGCCTTCGCGGCAGAGCCGGTCGAGCGGCCGCAGCCCGCGCACGATGGCGATGAGCAGGCCGAAGGCATGGTCGGCCACGCAGTCGTCGTTGGTGCCGGCGCCATTGGCCACGGCGATGCCGCGCGCGCGGGCCGCGTCGAGCGCGATGTTTTCATAGCCCGCGCCGAGCGCGCAGACGAGTTCGAGCGCGGGCATGGCCTCCATCTCCTGGGCGGAGAGCCCGGTGGAGCCGATGGTGAGCACCGCCCGGAAGCGGCCGCCCTGGGTGGCGATCGCCTGCGTGCGGTCGTTGGGCGTGGGAGCGTAGTGCAGGTCGTAGACGGCGGCGATCTGCGCCTGGTGCTGCGGCGACAGCGTGTTGAGGGCCAGGAGGGGAATGCGGGGAGTGGACACGGTGGAGGCTTCCAATGCGAGGACGGCAGGCACCCGGAGACCGGGCGCCGGCACGCTCCGCGGCGGTTGGCCGGAAAGCGTGCCGGACGGCGTGCCGCGATTGTGCGCCAGCCCGCGCCGTTACCTGCTACGGCCGCACCGTCTGCGTGCGGAAGTTCGCGTCCGCGGCAATCTCCGCCTCGGTGAATGGCACGCGCAGCCACTGTTGGGCGGAATACGCCTGCGTGTAGTCGCCGTGGTGCGGCGAGGCGGGATCGTCCGAGAGGGAGTGCGTGAGCAGCGTGTGGGCCTGCACACCGCCGGCCGGGAAGGTGACGACCTGCAGGTAGGTGTTGCCGTGCGGCTGGCCGTCCATGGAGTAGCCGCCCTGGTCGATCGGATTCTCCGAGCAGGCGATGGTGAAGTAGCCCGTGCCGCCGCAGCCCCCGTAGAGCGGCAGCTTCCTGCCGCCGCGCGTGATGAACAGCACCTCGCCGCGCGGCGCATCGAAGGCGAAACCGCTCTGTGCCACCTTGGCCACGGCGGCGCCAAAGGCCTGGCGCAGAGCGCCCGCGGCGGCGGGATTCAGGTCGCGCGGCGTGTTCAGCGGGTCGGCCGCATCGAACGGCGTGGTGTAGAGCTGGGCTGCCGGCACCTGCACGCGGCTCCAGAACTCGTCCCAGACGTGGGAGCCGCGCGCATCGCCGTGGCCGGTGTTGTCCCAGGCGCGCAATGCGGCGCAGGCGGCCGCCACGTCCACGGAACCGCTGCCGACCGCGATCTGCGGCGTGGTGCACACCAGCGCCAGGGCCTGGTCCTTGAAGCGCTCGGCGCTGAAGACGCGGCTGTCCAGCACCATCCGGCGCACGATGGCGCTGGTGGCCTGGCGGCCGCCGTAGCCATCGGTGCCGGCCAGGCGCTGCAGGGCCATGGTGTGACCCAGGCGGGTGCGCAGGGTCTGCGGCACGCCGGTGGCACCGAAGATGGGTGCGAAGCCGGTGAGCGGCGCGCTGGCGTTGGCGAGCCAGTAGCTGTCGTTCATGTTGCCCACGTAGTCGTCGCGCTGCACGCTGGGCATGCGTGACGGGCCGATCGCGCCCTGCTGCACCGAGTCCGCGTCGGTCTGCCAGTCGCAGGCGCTGCGCGAGCCGTCGAAGAACGGCACGCCCGGCAGCGCCGCGGCGACGGCGCGTCCGAAAGCCGTGGTGCACGAGGCGGTCTGGGCGGCGGATACGTTCGGCACCGCGCCCATGTCGGCATACCAGGCACGGGCGCTGCCCCGCCCCACGGCCACGGTGTTGACCCAGGGGATGGCGGATTCCTCGCGCTGGATGGCGATGAACTCGTCGAGCGAGCGGGCCTGATTCCAGCGCATCCAGTTGCGGAAGGTGCGGTAGTTCTCTGCGTTGATGTCGCGGATGACGAAGGCCGTGGCCTGGTTCCAGGCCAGGGCCGGGTTCAGCGTGGACAGGTCCACCAGCGGCCCCATGTCGGTCTTGTAGAGCGTGCGCGCCACGTCCACCAGGCCGGAAGCCGTGCGATCCTGCACGGTGATGGTGGTGGTGGCCATCTTCACCGGGGCGCCGTCGCGCAGGTAGCTGGTGGGGTCGCCCGCGGCCAGGGTGAGCTGGAAGAAGCCGAAACGCCGCGCGGTGGAGACGGTGTGGCTCCAGGCCACGTGGTCGTTGAAGCCGATCAGCACCACCGGCACGCCGAGGAACGACACGCCGCTCACGTTCAGCTCGTCGCCGATGGTCAGCTGCGCCTGGTAGAAGCGGTCCGGCCCCTTCCAGTACCAGTGCGGGTTGCCGAACAGCAGCGGGCTGGCATCGCCCGTGCCGGCCGTGCCGAAGCCGTACATGTTGCTGCCGACACCCATCGTGCCGCCCACCTGCAGGTCGGGCGCGCGGGTGCGGGATGCATCCAGGGCCGCGACCTCCGTGCCCGCGGCTTTGCGCCGCAGTGCCGCGGTGGGGGTGGGAGCCACTCCAGGCCGGGCCGCGGCTGGCGCCGCGGCGTTGGCGATCGCCGCCGCGAAGTTGCTGTAGCCCCCGGCGAGGTTGGCGGCGAACATGCGCCGCCATACGTCCTGCGCGGTGATGGGCTGCACCCAGGCAGCGCCGCGGCAGGCCGCATGGGCACGGCCGTCGGAGGGCAGGTCGGCCAGGTAGCGGTTGTAGCCCGCGGCGAAGCCCTCGACCATCTTGCGGAGCTTCTCCGGCTGGGCCGCCACCATCTTCTCGACCACGTCGGCGGAGATCACGTGGCGGTGGAAGAAGTCCGAGTCGATGTTGAGCGGCCGGCCGAGCGTGCTGTTGTAGGCCACCTGGGCGCTGCCCCCGAAGTGGCGGGAGCGCTCGCCGCGGTAGGTGAGGAAGGCGTCGGCCAGGGTGCACAGGTTGTCCTGCGCCTGCGCGTAGCCGGACCCGAAGCCTGCCCCACCCCAGGTGGCGGCCTTGATGTGCGGCACGCCCATGGAGGTGCGGCGGATCTCGGCGCTGTAGGGGGAGAGATCACCGCCCCCGCCGCCACCTCCGCCGCAGGCGGCCAGGCTGGCGAGAACGCACAGGGACAGCGGCCACAGGCCGCCTCGGATCGTCTTGCGCATCGTCGTTGCTCCTCATGAAGGCTCGCAACGGCGGGAATGGCCGGGAGCCACGGGCAGGGACCGGCACGCCGCAGCGCCTTGGCGCAGCGGAGGCACGGCTGGAAGCGAGAAGCATTCTCGCCCAGCACACCCCGCCTGTCGATCCGCAATAACCATCAGGCGGCCCCACGCGAAGGGCCGCGCTCAGGCCGGCGCGGCGAAGCGCTCGAAGCACTCCCGCAGCTGGCCTTCCCAGCGCTGCCGGTCGGCCTCGGGCGCGAAGCTGGCCGCGATGCTGTTGGATGCGAGCTGGTAGGCGTGCACGGCCGTGAGCGTGGGCACCGCGGCGAACAGGCGCACGAAATTCGTATTCAGGTAGCCCCCGAAATACGCGGGATCGTCCGAGTTCACCGTGGCGGCGAGGCCCGCGTCGAGCAGCACCTGGATGTTGTGGTCCGCCAGGTCGGGGAACACGCACAGCTTCTCGTTGGAGAGCGGACAGACGGTGAGCGCCACCCGGTCCTGCGCGAGCCGGCGCATCA
>DHAE01000005.1:346-1077 GCA_002397315.1 Comamonadaceae bacterium UBA4962 | reverse complement strand
CAGCACGTCGAGCGCGCCCCAGATGTAGGCCGGCGGGCCCTCTTCGCCCGCATGCGCGACCCGGTGCAGGCCCAGCTCGCGGCAGCGCGCGAACACGCGGGCGAACTTCTCGGGCGGGTGGCCCACCTCGCTCGAATCCAGGCCCACGCCGATGAAGCGGTCGCGGTACGGCAGCGCCTGCTCGAGCGTCTCGAAGGCCTCTTCCTCGCTCAGGTGCCGCAGGAAGCACAGGATCAGCGAGGCGCTCACGCCCAGCTGCGCGCGGGCGTCCTCGCAGGCGCGGTGCAGGCCGTGGATCACCACGTCGATGCCGACGCCGCGCGCGGTGTGCGTCTGCGGATCGAAGAACATCTCGGTGTGCACGATGTGGTCGTCGGCCGCGCGCTGCAGGTAGGCCCAGGCCATGTCGTAGAAATCCTGCTCGTGCAGCAGCACGCTCGCGCCGGCATAGTAGATGTCGAGGAAGCTCTGCAGGTTGGTGAAGGCGTAGGCGCTGCGCAGCTCCTCGACGCTCGCATACGGCAGCTGCACGCCGTTGCGCTGCGCGAGCGCGAAGATCAGCTCGGGTTCGAGCGAGCCCTCGATGTGCATGTGCAGTTCGGCCTTGGGCATGGCACGCAGCAGATCGGGCAGGCGCCCGGCGGGGATGTCGGCCGGGCGCCAGGGCGCGGGGGTCACGGAATCGGTCATGGGGGCCTCGTGGGACGGATGGTGCGGCGCCGGTCGCGCGC
>DHAE01000005.1:0-230 GCA_002397315.1 Comamonadaceae bacterium UBA4962 | reverse complement strand
GGTGCGGCGCCGGTCGCGCGCAGGGCACAGCATAAGGCCGCCGCGCCTACCAGGCCGAGTCTTCGCCCTGCAGCGCGCGCCGCGCCAGGATGAAGGTGGCCGCGTTCCAGCTCTGCCCCGCCATGCCCATCGGCACCAGCGTGCGGCCGTGGAACCATTCGGTGAACCGCCAGCCGTCGAGCGCGTTGGCGTGCGCCAGCCGGGCCAGTTCGGACCAGCCGGCCGCCTGC
>DHAE01000004.1:240708-257519 GCA_002397315.1 Comamonadaceae bacterium UBA4962 | reverse complement strand
CGAACTTACCTTTTGCCATTTTCAACTCCAAAAAAAGAGCAATGCCCGTGTGTTGGTTTTACGTCTGCATCCCATTGCGGATTCCTTCGCCACGGGCAACGAAGGGCATGCGATCGCAGACAGAAACTGATTCCCTAGTGCCACCCCGGCCTTCCTGTTCCAAAGGCCGCGGAGCAGGCCATGCCAGCGGCACGCGCGGGGCCGGCTCTGCCGGACCGCTGCGTGCGCCCCCTTGAGGGGGAGGCGCCGCAGGCGACACAGGGGTGGGACTTTACTTCGCGCGTGCGGCCATGATGGCTTCGGACACGTTGCGCGGAGCTTCGCTGTAGTGCTTGAACTCCATCGTGTACGTGGCGCGGCCTTGCGTCGCGGAGCGCAGCGAGGTCGAGTAGCCGAACATTTCCGACAGCGGCACTTCGGCCTTGATCGCCTTGCCGCCACCGACCATGTCGTCCATGCCCTGCACCATGCCGCGGCGGGACGACAGATCGCCCATCACGGTACCGGCGTAGTCTTCCGGCGTTTCCACTTCCACGGCCATCATCGGCTCGAGGATGACGGGGCCGGCCTTCTTGCAGCCTTCCTTGAAGCCGAAGATGGCGGCCATCTTGAACGCCAGTTCGTTCGAGTCCACGTCGTGGTAGGAGCCGAAGTGCAGCGTGACCTTGACGTCCACGACCGGATAGCCGGCCAGCACGCCCTGCGTCACGGCTTCGTTGATGCCCTTTTCCACGGCTGGGATGAATTCACGGGGAACCACACCGCCCTTGATGGCGTCGACGAACTCGATGCCCTTGCCGGCTTCGTTCGGCTCGATCTTGAGCACGACGTGGCCGTACTGGCCCTTGCCGCCGGACTGGCGCACGAACTTGCCTTCGGCTTCTTCCACCGTCTTGCGGATGGTTTCGCGGTAGGCCACCTGGGGCTTGCCCACGTTGGCTTCCACGCCGAATTCACGCTTCATGCGGTCCACGATGATTTCGAGGTGGAGCTCGCCCATGCCGGCGATCAGCGTCTGGCCCGACTCTTCGTCGGTCTTCACGCGGAAGGACGGATCTTCGGCGGCCAGGCGCTGCAGGGCGATGCCCATCTTTTCCTGGTCGGTCTTGGTCTTGGGCTCCACGGCCTGCGTGATCACGGGCTCGGGGAACACCATGCGCTCCAGCGTCACGATGGCTTCGGGATCGCACAGGGTTTCACCCGTGGTCACGTCCTTCAGGCCCACGCAGGCAGCGATGTCGCCGGCGCGGATTTCTTCGACCTCGAGGCGCTCGTTGGCGTGCATCTGCACGATACGGCCGATGCGCTCCTTCTTGCCCTTGACGGGGTTGTAGACGGTGTCGCCCTTGGAGAGCACGCCCGAGTACACGCGCACGAAGGTCAGCTGGCCCACGAACGGGTCGGTCATCAGCTTGAATGCGAGGGCCGAGAACTTCTCGCCGTCATCCGCCTTGCGGGTGGTTTCGGCTTCGTCTTCGTCCGTGCCGGCCACGGGAGGAATGTCCACGGGCGAGGGCAGGTAGTCGATCACGGCGTCCAGCATGCGCTGCACACCCTTGTTCTTGAACGCGGTGCCGCACAGCATCGGCTGGATTTCGGTGGCGATCGTGCGCGTGCGCAGGCCGAGCTTGATCTCGTCCTCGGAGAGGTCGCCCTCTTCCAGGTACTTGTTCATCAGCTCTTCGGACGCTTCGGCAGCGGCCTCGACCATCTTCTCGCGCCACTCCTTGGCGGACTCGACGAGGTCGGCGGGGATGTCCTGGTAGTCGAACTTCATGCCCTGGGAGGCTTCGTCCCAGATGATGGCCTTCATCTTGAGCAGGTCGACCACGCCCTTGAAGCCTTCCTCGGCGCCGATCGGGATCACGACGGGCACGGGGTTGGCCTTCAGGCGCAGGCGCATCTGGTCATAGACCTTGAAGAAGTTCGCGCCGGTACGGTCCATCTTGTTGACGAACGCGAGGCGGGGCACCTTGTACTTGTTGGCCTGGCGCCAGACGGTTTCCGACTGGGGCTGCACGCCACCCACGGCGCAGTACACCATGCAGGCGCCGTCCAGCACGCGCATGGAACGCTCCACTTCGATGGTGAAGTCCACGTGGCCGGGGGTGTCGATGATGTTGAAGCGGTGCTCGGGGTAGGACATGTCCATGCCCTTCCAGAAGCAGGTCGTGGCGGCCGACGTGATCGTGATGCCGCGCTCCTGCTCCTGCTCCATCCAGTCCATGGTGGCGGCGCCGTCGTGCACTTCACCGATCTTGTGGTTCACACCCGTGTAGAACAGGATGCGCTCGGTGGTGGTCGTCTTGCCGGCGTCGATGTGGGCCGAGATACCGATGTTGCGGTAGCGCTCGATGGGAGTCTTGCGTGCCATGATGATTCTTTCGTTTAACGGCCAAGAGCCCGCCCGCCAATGGATGTTGGCAGGTCGGGCTCCCAGCCTTCGAGATGTGGGGACGAAACCCGGACTTAGAAGCGGAAGTGGCTGAAAGCCTTGTTGGCTTCGGCCATGCGGTGCACTTCGTCACGGCGCTTCATCGCGCCGCCACGGCCTTCCGTGGCTTCCAGCAGCTCGTTGGCGAGGCGCTGGGCCATGGACTTTTCGCCGCGCTTGCGGGCGGCTTCCTTGATCCAGCGCATCGACAGGGCCAGGCGGCGCACGGGGCGCACTTCCACGGGCACCTGGTAGTTGGCACCACCCACGCGGCGGGACTTCACTTCCACCATGGGCTTCACGTTGTTGATGGCCACGGTGAACGCTTCCAGGGCGTCCTTGTCGGGGTGCTTCTTCTGAATGAGTTCCAGGGCGCCATAGATGATGCGCTCTGCAACTGCCTTCTTGCCGCCTTCCATGATCACGTTCATGAATTTGGACAGCTCGACATTGCCGAACTTCGGGTCCGGCAGGATTTCACGTTTGGGGACTTCGCGACGACGTGGCATTTCTCACCTCTATCTTTGCTTCAGTTGGCGCCCTTCCAGGCACCGCGAGAACCCATCGGGGGCTCCCACTTACTCGACCCGCGCAGAACGCCTGCGTTTGGGGTCACTACGCTGCTTCACCGCGCCACGCGGGAACAGCACCGAAAATTCTTTGCGAAAAAGCGCAGGGCTTACTTGGCCTTGGGCTTCTTGGCACCGTACTTGGAACGGGCCTGCTTGCGGTCCTTGACGCCTTGAAGGTCAAGGGAGCCGCGCACGATGTGGTAACGCACACCGGGCAGATCCTTCACACGGCCGCCGCGGACCAGCACCACGCTGTGTTCCTGCAGGTTGTGGCCTTCACCGCCAATGTAGGAGATGACTTCGAAACCGTTGGTCAGGCGCACCTTGGCGACCTTCCGCAGAGCGGAGTTCGGCTTCTTGGGCGTCGTGGTGTACACACGGGTGCACACGCCGCGGCGCTGGGGGGAGTTTTGCATCGCAGGGCTCTTGGACTTGGTCGTTTCGACCTCGCGCCCCTGACGAACGAGCTGGTTGATGGTTGGCATGAATCGTCCCTAAACGTGAAAACTTCGCCCGACGGATTCGGTTCGGGCGAAGACGTGAATCCCTTCGGAAATTCCGAAAAGCCTTCTAATGTATCAGTTCGGCCCGGGCGAGGCAAGGCACGGCGCCGCCGCCCCTGCCGTGCCACCTGCCTGCATCACTTGATCCAGAGCCGGATCGCGTCCCAGGCACGGCCGAAGATGCCGGCCTGCTCGACGGTTTCGAGCGCCACGAGCGGCACTTCGGCGATCTGCTGGTCGCCCAGCGACACCTTGAGCGTGCCCACGGACTGGCCCTTGGTGAATGGGGCCACGAGCGGATCCTGCCGCACGATCTGCGTCGCGATCTTGCCGGCCGAGCCCGAGGGCACGGTGACGACGATCGGATCGGGGCGGCCGATCTTGAGCGTGTTCTGGGTGCCCTTCCAGAGGGCGGGCGTGGCGGCGGGCTGCCCGCCGTCGAAGAGCTTGACCGCGTCGTAGGCGGTGTAGCCCCAGTTCAGCAGCTTCTGGCTTTCGTTGGCGCGCGCGCTTTCGCTGGAGGTGCCGAGCACGATCGAGAGCAGGCGGCGTTGTCCGACGTTCGGGAATTCGCGCTTGGAGGTCGCCACGAGGCAGTAGCCGGCCGCCGACGTGTGGCCGGTCTTGAGGCCGTCCACCGTCGGGTCGCGGAACAGCAGCGAATTGCGGTTGGTGCCGTTGGAGGGGGGCGTGCCCGGGTAGGCGTAGTGCTTGGTGGAGTAGTAGTGCATGTACTCCGGGAAGTCCTTCATGAGCCGCGTGGCGAGCACGCTCAGGTCGCGCGCCGTGGTCGTGTGGCCGGGCTCAGTGAGGCCTTCGGGGTTCTTGTAGGCCGTGTTCTTCATGCCCAGTGCACGGGCCTGGTCGTTCATGAGCTTGACGAAGTTCTCGGCCGTGCCGCCCACGCCTTCGGCGAGGGCCATGGTGGCGTCGTTGCCGGACTGCACGATCATGCCCTTGATGAGGTCTTCCACGGGCACCTGCATCTTGGGGTCGATGAACATGCGCGAGCCCGGCATCTTCCAGGCGCGCTCGCTCACGGGCAGCTTCTGCTCCAGCGTGATCTTCTTGGCGCGCAGCGCGTCGAACACCAGGTAGCCGGTCATGAGCTTGGTCAGGGAGGCCTGCTCCACGGGGGCGTCGATGTCCTTGGCGGCCAGCACCTGCCCGGCGGTCACGTCGAGCAGCAGGTAGTTGCGCGCGGCGATCTCGGGCGGCTGGGGCGTCTGCAGCTGCGCCCAGAGCGCGGCGGGCGCGAGCGCGGCGGCCAGGGCGAAGGAACGCATCAGGGGCACGAAGGACTTCAGGGAGGCATGCATTCGGGAAGGTCCGGGAAAAGAAGGGAAAAAGAAAAAGGGAAATCGGAAGGAGGCGGGCAGGACGGGGCGCGGGCTGCGGCGCCGCCTCCCTGCCACGCCGGGCGGCCGTTCAGGCCTGCGACGTGAGGTGCCGCGCCACGAGGCTCTTGAGCAGCGGCAATTGTCCGTGAAAGAAATGGCCGCCCCCCGGCACGACTGTCACAGGGAGTGTCTGCGGGCGGGCCCAGTCCATCACGGCCGCGAGCGGCACGGTGTCGTCCTGCTCGCCGTGCACGACCAGGGTGCGGCCATGGGCCTCGGCCGGCACGGGGGCGACGGCGAAGCGGCTCGCGGCCGTTCCCACGAGCACCGCGCGCTCGATGCCGCGCGGCTCCCAGAGCCGCGCCAGCGCATGGCTGGTGACGAAGGCGCCGAACGAGAAGCCGGCCAGCGCCAGGGGGCCTTCGGGCGCCGCCTGTCCGACGACGGCCAGCAGGTCGTCGAGTTCGCCGCGGCCTTCGTCGTAGGTGCCGGCGGTGGCGCCCACGCCGCGGAAGTTGAAGCGCACGGCCGTCCAGCCGCTGGCGACGAAGGCCCGCGCGAGGGTCTGCACGACCTTGTTGTCCATGGTGCCGCCGAAGAGCGGATGGGGGTGGGCGATCACGGCCACGCCGCGCGGTGCGGCGCCGTCGGCCGGGGCGGCCGCGTCGCGCAGCGCCTCGATGGCACCGGCGGGGCCGGAGAAGGTCAGGCGTTCAGTCTGGGCGTTCACTTCGGATGTCCGTCTGCAGTGGGGGGAAGCGGCGAGCGCACCGCGGCCCGGCGGCCTGCGGCCGGAGCCCGCGGGTGCGCCGCGGCGCGGGAAACCGGGGGCTCTGAGCCCGGATCAGCGCCCGAGTTCCGGCGGCGTGAGCAGTCGTTCGACGATCTGGCCGTTCTTGAGGTGCGAGTCGACGATTTCGTCGATGTCGCTCTTGTCCACGTAGGTGTACCAGGTGCCTTCGGGGTAGACGACGGCGATGGGGCCGCCCGCGCAGCGGTCGAGGCAGCCGGCCTTGTTCACGCGCACCTTGCCGGGGCCGGCGAGCTTTTCGGCCTTCACGCGCGACTTGCAGTGGTCGAACGCCTCTTTCGCGCCGTGGTGGGCGCAGCTGTCTTCGCCGTTGATGCGCTCGTTGAGGCAGAAGAAGATGTGGCGGGCGTAGTAGCCGGAGGGCTGGGAGGTGTCGTCGGTCATGGACGGATTCTAGGGAACCCCGGATTCGGACACTGCCGGCGCGGACACCTGCGGCGCCGGCCGGCGCGCGACCTGCTGCACCACGTACACCAGCGCGGCATAGGGCCACAGCCAGCCGAGCCACTGCCCCAGGCCGTAGAAGCGGATGAAGCGCCCCTGCTCCCAGGCGAGCAGGGTTTCGGCGAAGTACGCGCTGGTCGGCGCCTGGTTGAGCAGGTTGAGGTGCCAGACCAGCACGAGCAGCAGCAGTACGCCGGCCGCACGCCGCGGCACCATCACCAGCAGCAGGGCGGCGACCAGCCCCGCGCAGATGCCCACCCGCGCGGGCAGGCCCAGCCATTCCCAGGCATGCGCGGGCCCGTAGCTCAGTGCGGCCGAGAGCGCCGTCACCGCCACGCCGGCCGCGACCGTGCCGCAGGCATAGGCCACGCGGCGGCCGACCTGCCGGATGACGCAGTAGCCGAGCAGGCACGGCACGAGCAGCCCCAGCAGCACGGCGAGCAGTTCCGCGCCGGGCATCAGGGGCTCCAGCGGGGTGTCGCGCACGGGCAGCCATTCGAGGAACGGCGTGTCGGCCAGTGTGTCGGCGAGCGCCGCCTCCAGCCGCTCCCACATCTGCCCCAGCCCGAACGGCACGGCGGCGGGAAACAGCAGGGCCGCGGGCCAGAGCGCCATGAGCACCAGTGCGCCGCTGGCATCCGGCACGAACCAGCGCGCGCGCAGCCGGCTCCAGCGGGCGATGGCGCCCAGGCGCTCCAGCAGGGCGGCCACGAGCGCGCCGACCAGGGTGCCGGCCGTGTTGAGGAGCAGGTCCATGTTGGAGGGCACGCGGCGCGGCAGGTAGATCTGCAGCAGCTCCATGAGCATGGAGAGCATGCCCCCGCAGAGCACGGCGACCGGCACGGCGGCGCGCGGCCAGCCGGTGCGCAGCAGGGCCAGGGCCAGCAGGAAGCCCAGCGGCGCATAGCCCGCCACGTTGATGTTGACGTCGAACCAGGTCCAGTACGGCGGCGGGATGCGGGCCGTGAGGAACACCAGGGGCGAGATGCCCTGCTCGCGCCAGCCCTCGAAGGGGAACAGGCTCGCGAAGACGATGAGCGCGATGTAGATCAGCGCGAGCGGCCAGGCGGAGGTCTTGTGCACGGCAGCGTGCGCCCGGCTCAGAACGGTTTGACGACCACCAGGACGACCGCCGCCACCAGCAGCAGCACGGGCACCTCGTTGAACCAGCGGTACCAGCGGTGGCTGTGGCCGTTGCGCCCGGCGACGAACTTGCGCAGCAGCACGCCGCAGGCGTGGTGGTAGCCCACGGCCAGCACCACCACGGTGAGCTTGGCGTGCATCCAGCCGTTGCCGGGACCGCGGCCGATGCCGTAGCCGAGGTAGAGCCACAGGCCCAGCGCCAGCGCGGGCACGGCCAGCAGCGTGGTGAAGCGCAGCAGCTTGCGCGCCATGAGCTGCAGGCGCTCGCGCTCGGCGGTGGAATCCGGCGGCACCATGGCGAGGTTCACGAAGATGCGCGGCAGGTAGAACAGGCCGGCGAACCAGCTGGCCACGAAGACGATGTGGAAGGCTTTGACCCAGAGCATGGGTGGCAGTGTACGTGGGGGCGGGCGCCCGTCCGGCGGCACCTACTCCCAAAACGGGAGCACAATTTCGGGATGCATCTCTCCAGCCCCCCGCCCTTTCCCCAGCACCGTCCCCGCCGGCTGCGGCGCGACGCGTTCACCCGCAACCTCGTGCGCGAGCACCGGCTGTCCGCGCACGACTTCATCTACCCGGTGTTCGTGCACGAAGGCACGAACCACCGCCAGGCCGTGCCCTCGATGCCGGGGGTGGACCGGCTGAGCCTGGATCTGCTGCTGCCCGTGGCGGAAGACTGCGTGCGCCTGGGCATCCCGGTGCTGGCGCTGTTCCCCTCGATCGACGCCGCGCTCAAGACGCCGGACGGCAAGGAGGCCCTGAACCCCGACGGCCTGATCCCGCGCGTGGTGCGGGCGCTGAAGAAGGAATTCCCCGAGCTGGGCGTGCTCACCGACGTGGCGCTGGACCCCTACACCAGCCACGGCCAGGACGGCATGCTCGACGAGACCGGCTACATCCTGAACGACGAGACGGTGGAGCTTCTCGTCGGCCAGGTGCTCACGCATGCCGAGGCGGGCGTGGACATCGTGGCGCCCAGCGACATGATGGACGGCCGCATCGGCGCGATCCGCGATGCGCTGGAGGCACAGGGCCACATCCACACACGCATCATGGCCTACAGCGCGAAGTACGCGAGCGCCTTCTACGGCCCGTTCCGCGACGCCGTGGGGACGCGCGGCGCGCTCGGCAAGGCCGACAAGAACGTCTACCAGATGGACCCGGGCAACACCGACGAGGCGCTGCGCGAAGTGGCGCTGGACATCGCCGAAGGCGCCGACATGGTGATGGTCAAGCCCGGCATGCCCTACCTGGACGTGGTGCGCCGCGTGAAGGACGAGTTCCGCGTGCCGACCTTCGCCTACCAGGTGAGCGGCGAGTACGCCATGCTGAAGGCCGCGGCCGCGAACGGCTGGCTCGACCACGATGCGGTAATGATGGAATCTTTGCTCGCGTTCAAGCGCGCGGGTGCGGACGGCATCCTCACGTACTTCGCGCGCGACGCCGCGCGGCTGCTGGCGAAGTAAGGTCCCATGCCGCCGATCTGCCCGGTGCCGGGGAAAGCAGGAAGAAGCCCACGCGGGGTGCGGCCTTGACCGCGGATTCGGACGGCAAGGTCCGGGTCTTCCACATCCAGCCGCAGGGCGCGCGCGAACTGGATGCCATCCCGCAGCGCATGCCCACCCAGGGCTTCGTGTGGATCGCCTGCACGCGCGCGACCTTCTCGGCGCGGCTGGGAGCGCTGCAGTCGGCCTTGCAGGCGCTGGCGGGCCAGCAGCTGGTCGACCTGCACGTCTCCGACCTGCTGAATGCGCAGCTGCCGTCGCACTACGACTACACCTCGCAGTACGACGTGCTGGTGTTCCGCCGGCTGAGCGCGACCCAGTGCGATACCGGCGGAGTGGCCAGCCCGGCGAGCCCTACCGGACTGGGCGCGAAGCGGGCCGGGCCGCCGGTGCTGCGCCGCATCGACACCAGCCCGGTCGGATTCGCGGTGTTCGACCAGGTGCTGCTGTCGGTGCACCCGGACGACTGCACCGTGCGCGATGCCTTTGCCGCGCGCCTGCTCACCGCCAACCAGCCCGCGCCGCCCCCGGCAGCGGCGCAGGAGCCGACGGCGGAGATCGCCACGCCCGAGCAACCCCCTTCGGAAACGCTGGCGCGCGAGCAGCGCACCGCGCCGGCGCCGGGCACGCGCCTGCCGACCAGCCCGGCGGACCTGATGCTGCGCGTGGTGAACCTGATCGTGGACAACTACCTGGACCTGCGGCGCGAACTCTCCCGCCAGCTGGACCACTGGCAGGCGGAACTGCTGCGGCCCCGCGGGCGCTTCGCCAACTGGAGCGCGCTGCTGGACGCGCGGCTCACGCTGCACCAGCTCGACGAGATCTGCGAGGACCAGCGCGCCGCCGTGCAGGACTGGGTGGACACGCTGGAGACCTGGGCCCTGCCCGACAACATGGCCGCGCTGCGCGAGCTGGAACTGCTCAAGGTGCGCAGCCGCGACGTGCTGGAGCACATCGAACGGGTGGTGCACCACGTGCGCCGGCTGGAGCAGAGCACCGAGACGGCCGTGCAGATGCACTTCAGCGTGCAGAGCAACCGCACCAACGACATCATGCGCACGCTCACGGCCCTCACGGCCGTGTTCCTGCCGCTCAACCTGATCGCGGGCATCTTCGGCATGAATTTCGAATTCATCCCGCTGGTCCACAAGCAGGACGGCTTCTGGTGGGCCATGGCGACGATGACGGTGATCGCCATTGCGCTGGTGGCGCTGTTCTGGCGCAAGCGCTACCTGGCCCGCACCGGGCAGCAGTGACGACGTCCGCCCGCCCCCGCTGACGGGCGGCCACACAGACCGGCCCCCCCGGCCGAATCCTCCTCCCATCCGCAGCCAGCCCTGCCATGGCGGGGCCGGTCGCGGCGTGTCCGCCCCCTTGCCGACCCCCTTGCGCCGCAATCAAAGACTTGACATTATTTGTCTAGTCAATTAATGTTGCGGCATGAATTCTTCGACAGCTGCGTCTCCTCCCGCCCACGGCCTCATCGAACAGAGCATCGGCTACCAGATGCGCCGCATCGTCAGCCTGATGGGCAGCGAGGTGGACCGCCGCGTGGAGCCGCTGGGCCTGACCGATGCGCAGTGGCGCCCCCTGCTGCGGATCTTCCTGGCCTCCGGTCAGGAAAGCACCGTGGCCGCCCTCGCGCGTGTCTGCCAGCTCGACGCGGGCGGCATGACCCGGCTGCTGGACCGGCTGGAGGCCAAGGGCCTGTGCCGCCGGGAGCGCTCCCAGGAAGACCGCCGCGTGGTCCACCTCGCGCTGACCGAGGAAGGCCATGCCGCCGCCGCCCAGCTGCCCGCGCTGCTGCTGGACCTGCAGAACACGGCCCTGCACGGGTTCAGCGAGGCGGAAGCGGCGGCGTTCCGCAGCTACCTGGCCCGCATCTACGAGAACGTCACCACGCGGCTCACGCCGCCGGACGGTTCTTAACGCACCGCCCACCCTTTTCCGAGCACGACACAACATGAACAACCATCTGGCTCCCCTTCCTCCCACCCCGGCCGGTCCGCGGCCAGTCCCGCCGGCGGTGCCCGCCGTGCCGCGCTGGCATGCGGCGGCGCAGTATTTCGGCACGGTGGCGTTCGCGCTGCTCGGGCTGACGGCCTGCGCCGACATGTCCGGCATCGCATCCCAGGCGAAGATGCGCGACGCGGCCTCGCTGGGCCTCGCGGCGCAGGCCCAGGGCGTGGCCGATGCGGCGCGCGCCTTCGCGGACCCTGCCGTGGCCTCCGACTGGTGGCGCGGCTTCGGCGATGCGCAGCTCGATGCGCTCATCGACCAGGCCCTGGCGCAAAGCCCCAACCTGAAGCTGGCCGAGGCCCGCATCGCCCGCGCCCGCGCCTACACGGAAGCGACCCGCGCCGCCGACCGCCCGCAGGTGAACGGCAGCCTCGACGCCACGCGCCAGCACTACAGCGCCAACTCCATCTACCCGCCGCCGCTGGGCGGCGCCACCGAGAACAGCGCCACCGGCCGCCTCACGGGCAGTTGGGAGCTGGACTTCTTCGGCAAGAACCGCGCGGCGATCGACGCGGCCGTGGGCAGTGCCAACGCCGCCGTCGCCGACGCCCAGGCCGCACGCGTGCTGCTGGCATCGAACGTGGCGCGGCAGTACGTGGAACTGGCGCGGCTGCAGGCGCAGCTCGGCGTGGCGCAGCGCACGCTGGAGCAGCGCAGCCAGACGCTCTCGCTGGTGCGCGACCGCGTGAGCGCGGGCCTGGACACCCGCCTGGAAGAGCGCCAGAGCGAAGGCAGTCTGCCCGAGGCGCGCCAGCAGATCGAGGCGCTGCGCGAGCAGGCCGCCCTGGCCCGCAACGCGCTGGATGCGCTCGTCGGGCAGCCCGGGGCGGCGCAATCGCTGGTGCCGGCGCCGCTGGCATCCCTGCACCCCATCGCCCTGCCGGCCGCGCTGCCTGCGGACCTGCTGGGCCGGCGCGCGGACATCGCCGCCGCGCGCTGGCGCGTGGAGGCCGCCTCGCAGGAGGTGGCCGTCGCCCGTGCGCAGTTCTACCCCAACGTGAACCTCACGGCATTCGTGGGCCTGGCGTCGCTGGGGCTGGACAACTTCGTCAAGGGCGGCAGCCGCGAATGGGGCGTGGGCCCGGCCATCCGCCTGCCGATCTTCGAGGCGGGCCGGCTGCGCGCCAACCTGCGCGGCAAGGCCGCCGACGTGGATGCGGCGGTGGAAAGCTACAACGCCACGCTGCTGGACGCGCTGCATGAAACGGCCGACCAGATCGCCGCCGCGCGCTCCGTCGACCAGCAGATGGCCGAGCAACGCGAGGCGCAGGCCGCGGCCGAGAGCGCCTACGCCATCGCGCAGCAGCGCTACCGGGCGGGCCTGGGCAACTACCTGAACGTGCTCTCCGCCGAGACCAGCGTGCTGCAGCAGCGCCGCCAGGCGGTGGACCTTGCCGCGCGCCGGCTGGACACCCAGGCACGGCTCGCGCGGGCGCTGGGCGGCGGCTATGCCTCCACCGACCCGGTGCTCGCCACGGCGGCACAGGCCCCGGGTGCCGCCCGCTGACGGCCTGCACGCACACGCTTTTTTCCGACCCCTCTCACTCCATCCCCATTCCTGCCGCGCGGATTTCGATTGCTGCTTCCCGCGGGGAGACACTTCCATGAACGCACCCCAGAACGCCTCCGCTCCCTCCGCTGCCCCGGCCTCCGCCCCGGACGCCAAGGCCCGCCGCCGCAAGACCCTCGTGGCCCTGGCCGCCGTCGTCGTCGTGGCGGGCGCCGGGTGGGGCCTGTACGACTGGCTCGTGCTGAGCCACTACGAGGACACCGACAACGCCTACGTGCAGGGCAACGTCATCCAGATCACGCCGCAGACCGGCGGCACGGTGATGTCCATCATGGCCGACGACACCGACTTCGTGAAAGCCGGTGCCCCGCTGGTGCAGCTGGACCCGGCCGATGCCCGCGTGGCGCTCGCGCAGGCCGAGGCGGGCCTGGCCCAGGCCGTGCGCCAGGCGCGCACGGTGTACGTGAACAACGGCTCCCTGAACGCACAGATCAACCTGCGCCAGGCCGAGGTGACGAAGGCACGGTCGGACGTGGCACGCGCCCAGCAGGACCTGCAGCGCCGCCAGTCGCTCTCGGGCAACGGCGCGGTTTCCAAGGAAGAGCTGCAGCATGCGCAGAACCAGGTGGACGCGGCCCGTTCGGCCCTGGCCGCCGCGCAGGCCGGCGTGGAAGCCGCCCGCGAGCAGTTGACCAGCAACCAATCGCTCACCCAGGGCGTGCCGGTGCAGGAGAACCCCAACGTGCTCGCCGCCGCCGCCAAGGTGCGCGAGGCGTATCTGGCCGAGCGCCGCACCGCCCTGCCCGCGCCGGTGGACGGCTACGTCGCCAAGCGCACCGTGCAGCTCGGCCAGCGCGTGGCGCCCGGTGCGCCGCTCATGACCATCGTGCCGCTCAGCCATGTCTGGGTGGATGCGAACTTCAAGGAAAACCAGCTGCGCAACCTGCGCCTGGGCCAGCCCGCGAAGCTCACGGCCGACCTCTACGGCAGCAAGGTGGAATACACGGGCAAGGTGGTCGGGCTGGGCGTGGGCACGGGCGCCGCGTTCGCGCTGCTGCCGGCGCAGAACGCCACCGGCAACTGGATCAAGGTGGTGCAGCGCGTGCCGGTGCGCATCGCGCTCGACGCGGAGCAGCTCAAGGACCATCCTCTGCGCGTGGGCCTGTCGATGGACGTCACCGTGAATACGCAGGACCGCAACGGCGCCCTGCTGGCCGATGCCCCGCGCGCCCAGGCCGTGGCGCAGACGGCCGTGTATTCCGACCTCGACAAGGGCGCCGACGACGAGGTGGCCCGCATCATCGCGGCCAACGCGGGGCCTGCCGCCCGCGCGGGCGATGCGCGGCAGACGCCCACCCGCGGCGACGCGGCCGCCGCCCGGGCCCGGCCGGTGCGCACCGCCGCCGCGCCCGCCTCCGGCCAGCCGCAGGCCCACTGATCCGCGGCGGCGCTGATCCCTTCCCGGAACTTCCATGTCCTCTCCCACCCACACACCGCCCCTGGCGCCGCCGCCGCTCGAAGGCAGCGCGCGCATGTGGGGCACGCTGGCCCTCTCGGCGGCCACGTTCATGAACGTGCTGGACACGTCGATCGCCAACGTGTCCCTGCCCGCCATCGCGGGCGACCTCGGCGTGAGCCCCACGCAGGGCACCTGGGTCATCACCAGCTTCGCTGTGGCCAACGCCATCGCGGTGCCGCTCACCGGCTGGCTGTCGCAGCGCTTCGGGCAGGTGCGCCTGTTCGTGGCCAGCGTGACGCTCTTCGTGATCGCCTCGCTGCTGTGCGGCATCGCGCCCAACATGGCCACGCTGATCGCGTTCCGCGCGCTGCAGGGCTTCGTGGCGGGGCCGATGATCCCGCTGTCGCAATCGCTGCTGCTCTCCAGCTACCCGCGCGCGCTCGCGGGCCTGGCGATGGCGATGTGGTCGATGACCACGCTCATCGCGCCCGTGATGGGACCGCTGCTGGGCGGCTGGATCACCGACAACCTGACCTGGCCCTGGATCTTCTACATCAACGTGCCCGTGGGCATCGTGGCGGTGCTGGTCACCTGGGGCATCTTCCACAAGCGCGAATCCGAGCGGCGCGCGCTGCCGATCGACTCGGTCGGCCTGGCCCTGCTCGTCATCTGGGTGGCGGCGATGCAGGTGATGCTGGACATCGGCAAGGAGCACGACTGGTTCGCCTCGCCCTGGGTGGTGGCCTGCGCCGTCGTCGCCGTGGTGGGCTTCATCACGTTCATGGTCTGGGAGCGCGGCGAGGACCACCCCGTGGTGGACCTGTCGCTCTTCAAGATCCGCAACTTCTGGGCCGGCGCGCTCGCCACGTCGGTGGGCTACGGCCTCTTTTTCGGCAACGTGGTGCTGCTGCCGCTGTGGCTGCAGCAGTACATGGGCTACACCGCCACGCAGGCGGGCATGGTGATGGCGCCGGTGGGCCTGCTGGCGCTGGTGCTCTCGCCGGTGGTGGGCAAGAACATCGCCAAGGTGGACCCGCGCCGCTTCGCGACCTTCGCCTTCCTGGTGTTCGCCCTGGTGCTCTGGATGCGCTCGCGCTTCAACACGCAGGCCGACCTGACGACGATCATGGTGCCCACCATAATCCAGGGCATCGCCATGGCGTTCTTCTTCATCCCGCTGGTGACGATCACGCTGTCGGAGATCGCGCCGGCGCGCATTCCCTCGGCCTCGGGGCTGTCGAACTTCATGCGCATCACGGCCGGCGCGATCGGCACCTCGGTCTCGACCACGCTGTGGGAGCGGCGCGCCACGCTGCACCATGCGCAGCTCACCGAAGGGCTGCAGCAGGGCGGCGTGGCCGTCACGCAGACGCTGCAGGGACTGCAGGCCGGCGGACTCACCGCCGAGCAGGCGCTCGCGCAGGTGGAGCGGCTGGTGAACCAGCAGGCCTTCATGCTGGCGGCCAACGACATCTTCTATGCGTCGGCCGTGCTATTCCTGCTGCTGATCCCGCTCGTGTGGCTGGCCCATCCGGTGCGCGCGAGCGCCGGCAGCGCGGATGCGGCCGCAGGGGCGCATTGACGGGGGAACACCCCCCTGAGCGGCTGCGCCGCTCCGTGCTGCCGCCAGAGGCGGCGGCCCTTCGTGCACGTCCAAGCCTGCGCAGGCAGGCTTGGAGCCGCGGCACTCAGCCCCCGCTCTCGCCATGCTGCGCATGGCGGGCAGGGGGACGACGCCAGTGGCCTGGCAAAGCCAGTTCCACGGCGTCTGCTGGCTTGGCCTGCTCCGCGGCCTTCTGACGGGTGACGCCGCGCAGGTCTCATGGGCCCTGCCAGTGGCCCGGCAAAGCCGGCTCCCCACCCGAGGCCTCTGGCGCACGCCCCTGCAGCAGTTCAGCCCAGGTGCTTCGCGAAGAACGCCAGCGTGCGTTCGCGTGCCAGGTCTGCCGAGGGCGCGTCGTAGGAGCCGCGCTGGTCGCAGTTGAAGCCGTGGTCGGCTTCGTAGATGTAGGCCTCCACCTCCGGATGCGCCTTGCGGAAGGCCTCCACGCCGTCGAGCGGGATGTAGTGGTCGCGCTTGCCGAAGTGCGCGATCACCGGGCAGCGGGGCGTGCGGGCTACTTCTGCGTCGCCCGTGATGCCGCCGCCGTAGTAGACCGCGGCCGCCGACAGGCCCTGCAGCGCGCAGGCCGCCCGCCAGGACAGCAGGCCGCCCCAGCAGTAGCCCACGATGCCGACCTTGCCGCCGCTCTGCTGCGCCGCATGGTCGATGGCCGCCTGGATGTCGGGCAGCACGCCGGCGCCCGGCAGCGCCTCGACCTGCTGCTTGAGGCCGAAGCCTTCCTTCATGTCGTCGTCGCTGTAGCCCAGTTCCACGCCTGGCTTCACGCGCGCGAAGGTGGCGGGCGCCACGGCGAGGTAGCCCGCAGCCGCATAGCGGTCGGCCACGGAGCGGATGTGCGAATTCACGCCGAAGATCTCCTGCAGCACCACCACGGCGCCGCGCGCCGGACCCTCGGGCTGCGCCACCCAGGCGGGTACCTTGAAACCGTCGGCCGAGGCCAGATCCACGAAACTGCCCATGTCGTCACTCCTTCGATGTTGACTGTGCGAACGCCCCGCGCGGGGCGCGGCGGAAAAGAACCGATCGCAGCGCACGCCGCGGGGGCCGGCGGTGCTGTAATCGCGCCACGGCATTCTTGCAGGAGACGCACCCATGGACAAAAAAGTGGTTTTGGTGACGGGAGGCAGCCGCGGCATCGGCGCCGCCACCGCCCGGCTGGCGGCCCGGCGCGGCTGGGCCGTGGCCGTGAACTACGCGCGCGATGCGGCCGCGGCGGCGCGCGTGGTGGACGGCATCCGCGCGGAGGGCGGCCAAGCCGTCGCGCTGCAGGGTGACGTGGCGGACGAAGCGCAGGTCGTGGCCCTGTTCGAGGCGGTGGATGCGCAGCTGGGCCGGCTCTGCGCGCTGGTGAACAACGCCGGCGTGGTGGACGCGCCCTCGCGCGTGTCCGAGATGGGCGGCGAGCGCCTGCGCCGCATGTTCGACATCAACGTGCTGGGCAGCTTCT
>DHAE01000004.1:0-240595 GCA_002397315.1 Comamonadaceae bacterium UBA4962 | reverse complement strand
GCGCGCGAGGTGGCGGCCGAGGGCATCCGCGTGAACGCGGTGCGGCCCGGCCTGATCGATACGGAGATCCACGCCAGCGGCGGCCTGCCCGACCGCGTGCGCGACCTCGCCCACCAGGTGCCCATGGGCCGGGGCGGCACCGCCGAGGAGGTGGCCGAATCCATCGTCTGGCTGATGTCGGACGCCGCGAGCTACACCACCATGAGCCTGCTGGAAGTCTCCGGCGGCCGCTGACCGGGAAGCCCCATGGACCTGAAGCCCCTCATCACCCTGCTGGCCATCGTGAACCCGCTGGCCATCGTTCCCTTCTTCATCCACTACACCGACGGCTTCTCTCCGCGCCAGCGGCGCCGCACCATCCAGGTGGCGGCCTTCAGCGCGTTCTGCGTGATCGCGGCCTGCGCGCTGCTGGGCCTGCAGATCCTGGAGTTCTTCAACATCTCGCTGCAGAGCTTCCAGGTGGGCGGCGGCATGCTGCTGCTCATCAGCGCGATGAACATGCTCAACGCCCAGCCCGCCGAGGCCAAGCCCCACACCCACGAACTGGAGGAAGGCGCCGAGAAGGCCGCCCAGGGCGACAGCATCGCCGTGGTGCCGCTCACCATCCCGCTGCTCACCGGGCCGGCGAGCATGTCCACCGTGGTGATCTACGCCGACCGGGCGCAGACCGTCTGGCAGCACCTCGCGCTGGTGGGCTACGGCGTGGTGATCGCACTGGCCACGGCAGTGTGCTTCGCGCTCGCCGACCCGATCGCGCGCGTGCTGGGCAAGACCGGCATCAACGTGATGACGCGGCTCATGGGGCTGATCCTCGCGGCGCTCGCGGTGGAAGTGATGGCCGAGGGGCTGGGCAAGCTGTTCCCCGTGCTGGTGGCGCGCTGACATGGCCGCCCGACTGCTGCTCGTGGAGGACGACCCGGCGATCGCGCGCACCGTGGCCTACGCGCTGGAACGCGACGGCCTGGCGGTGAACCACAGCCTGCTGCTGAGCGACGCGCGCCACCTGCTGCGCGCCCACCGCTTCGATCTGCTGGTGCTGGACGTGGGCCTGCCCGACGGCAGCGGCCTGGAGCTGCTGCGGGAGCTGCGGCAGCAGGGCCACACCCTGCCGGTGCTCATGCTGAGCGCGCACGGGGAGGAGATCGACCGCGTGCTGGGGCTGGAACTCGGTGCCGACGACTACCTGCCCAAGCCCTTCAGCCCGCGCGAGCTGGCGGCGCGCGCCAAGGCGCTGCTGCGCCGCGCCGCCGGGCCCGCGGCCGGGCCCGCTCCGGCGGGTTCGCCATCGGCCGGCAACGCCTTCCACGACGATCCGGCCGGCCAGCGCGTGCACCTCCACGGCCGGCCGCTGGAACTCACGCGGCGCGAGTACCGGCTGCTGTCGGTGCTGCTCGCGGGCGCGGGGCGTATCCACACGCGCGACGCCCTGCTGGCCGCCGCCTAGGGCAGCGACAGTGAGAGCACCGACCGCACCGTGGACACCCACGTCAAGACCCTGCGCGCCAAGCTGCGCGAAGCCGATCCGGCGCGCGAGTACATCCGCACGCACCGCGGCATGGGCTATTCGTTAGAGGTATGAGGCCCCCCCTGAGGCGCTTCGCGCCATCCCCCCGAGGGGGGACGACGCCGGTGGCCCGGCGAAGCCGGTTCCACGGCGTCCGCTGGGGTGGCCTGCTCCGCGGCCTTCTGACTGTTCATGCCTGGGGGACGGCGAGTATCTGCGGGCAGGCCATTGCACTGCCTCGCTTCGTTTGGGCCAGCGCATGGCCGTTGCGGGCAGGAGGTTGACCCATGCGCCTCGGACTGCGGCTGCTGTTCGCGTTCTTCCTCATCAACGGCATCGCGGCGTTCTTCGTGCTGCGGGTGTTCACCGCCGAGATCAAGCCCAGCGTGCGGGAGGTGATGGAGGACATGATGGTGGACACCGCCAACCTGCTGGCGGAACTGGCGAGCGACGACCTCGCGAGCGGGCGCCTCGCGGCCGGCGCGGAGAACAGCGATTTCGCGCGCCACGTGCGCCGCTATGCGGGCCGGCCGGTCGATGCCTCGATCTGGGGATTGTCGAAGCAGACGCTGGATTTCCGGATCTACGTGACCGATGCGCGCGGGCGCGTGCTCTTCGACACCGAGCGGCGCTCCGTGGGCGACGATTACTCGCAGTGGCGCGACGTGGCCCGTACGCTGCGCGGCGAGTACGGCGCCCGCGCCACCCGCGACGTGCAGACGGACGACACCAGCGGCGTGATGTACGTGGCCGCGCCGATCTGGATCGACGGCGCTGGCGGCGAGCGGCGCATCGGCGGGGTGCTCACGGTGGCCAAGCCCACGCGCACGGTGCAGCGCTTCATCGACCGCGCCGAGCGCAAGGTGCTGCAGGGCGGGCTGCTGCTGCTCGCGCTGTCGGCCGCCGTGGGCGTGGCCGTCACCGTCTGGACGGTGTGGCACGTGCGGCGCCTGCGCGACTATGCCCGGAGCGTGCAGGCGCCCGGAGAAGGGGCCGGACCGCCGCCGCCGGTGCCGCGCGTGCCGGGAGAACTGGGCGACCTGGCGCGCGCCATGGACCGCATGCGCGAGCGGCTCGCGGGCCGCGACTACATCGAGGGCTACGTGCGCGCCCTCACCCACGAACTCAAGAGCCCCGTGGCGGCCATCCGCGGCGCGGGCGAGCTGCTGCAGGACGACCTGCCCGGGGACGACCGCCGGCAGTTCGCCGCCCAGGTGGTGGAGCAGAGCGAGCGGCTTCAGCGCCTGGTGGACCGGCTGCTGGAGCTGAGCAAGCTGGAGCAGCGCCAGCATGCCGAGGCCGGCGCCGCGCCCGTGGCCCTGCGCGCCTGCGCCGAGGCCGCCCTGCGCCAGTGCGCCGCGCGGGCCCGCCAGCGCGGCGTGCGGCTGCAGTTGGAGGGCGAAGGCGGCAGCGGACCGTGGGAGGCCGAACTCATCACCCTGGCCCTGGGCAACCTCGTCGACAACGCGATCGACTTCTCGCCCGCGGGCGGCACGGTGCGCGTGGTGCTGGACGGCGCCACCGCCACCGTGCAGGACGAAGGGCCGGGCGTGCCGGACTACGCCCTGCCGCGGCTGGGCGAGCGCTTCTTCACCACGGCACGGCCGGACGGCACGCGCAGCGGCTCGGGCCTGGGGCTGGCAATCGTGAAGCGGGTGATGGCGCTGCACGGGGGCCGGCTCGACGTGGCCAGCACCGCCCAGGGGCTGCGGGCGACGCTGGTGCTGGGCGGCTGACGGGCCCCAGACGGGCGCCCCAGCCCGCGGGCCCGTGCCAGCCGGGTGGCGGCGCCGCGCCACTTCACGCTCGCTTCACACACCTCATTTCCTCCTCACACCCGGAGCCCAGACTGCCCCTCCATCACCACTTGCCGGAGGAGCCTCCCTTGAAACGTCCCTTTCTCGCCAAAGCCGCCGCGCTGTTCGCGGTCACCCTGCTGCTGCTCTTCGGGCTCGGCATGATCGAAGACATCGTGCGCGACCGGCAGCACTACCGCAGCGAGGCCACCCGCAGCGTGGCCCAGAGCCTGGCCGGGCCGCAGACGCTGCTCGGGCCGATGCTGCACAGCGCCTGCGTGGAGACCTGGGATGTCGTGACCGGCAAGGGCGAGGAGCGCCGCACGACCGAGCAGCGGCGCGAATTCCTGCTCACCGCCATGCCCGAATCGCTGCAGGTGCGCTCGGGCGCGGCGATGCAGCAACTGGCGCGCGGCCTGCACCAGGTCAACGCCTATACCCTGCAGGCGCACGTCACCGCGCGCTGGGCCCCGCTCGCGGACCTGCGGCCGCACGCCACCGTGGAGGGATCGCGCATGCAATGCGGCGCCCCCATCCTCATGCTGGCCGTGGGCGATGCCCGGGGTATCCGCGCCGCCCGCGTGGAGGTCGATGGACAGCCGCTGGCGCTCAAGCCCGGCACCTTCCATCCCACCTACACCCGCGGCCTGCACACGCCGCTGCCGGAGTCGCTGCGCGGGCGCGGCGAGCCCCTGAGCGCCTCCGTGGACCTCGAACTGGTGGGCACCGAACGCCTTTCCGTCGTGCCCCTGGGCGGCACGACCGACATGCAGTTGCAGAGCAGCTGGCCCCACCCGTCGTTCGGGGGCCGCTTCCTGCCGTCGGAGCGCACGATCGGCGATGACGGGTTCACGGCGCGCTGGCACCTCTCCGCGCTGGCCTCCACCGCGCAGCAGGACGTGGCCGCCAGCCGCCGGCTCTGCGACCTCGGGAGCGATGCGGCGCCCTACGAGCCACCGGGCACGGCCGAGGCGGGCTGCGCCGATGCATTCGGCGTATCGTTCATCGATCCCGTCAACCCGTATTCGCTCTCCGACCGCGCCACGAAATACGGCGTGCTGTTCATCGCGCTCACCTTCGTGGCCGTGGGCCTGTTCGAGCTGCTGCAGCGGCTCAAGGTGCACCCGGTGCAGTACCTGCTGGTGGGCAGCGCCCTGTGCAGCTTCTTCCTGCTGCTGGTGAGCCTGTCCGAGCACCTGCCGTTCGGCACGGCCTACGCGGCGGCGGCCGGCGCATGCGTGCTGCTGCTGGCCTACTACGCCTGCCACATGCTGCGCAGCGTGCGGCGCGGCCTGCCGTTCGGCGCGGGCATCGCCGTTCTGTACGGGCTGCTCTATCTGCTGCTGCAGCTGGAACAGACGGCGCTGGTGGTGGGTGCGCTGGCGCTGTTCGCGGTACTGGCCTTCGTGATGGTGGCCACCCGCAAGCTGGACTGGTATGCGCTGTCGTCCGGAGGCCGGGCGCTGCATCCCGCTCCGCGGACGGAGGCCGGGCAATGACCGGGAAAGATGTCACCCTCCCCGCCGCCAGTGCCGCGGCATCCCGCCACGGCGCTGCGGCCTGGTCGGGCTACCTGTCGGGAGAGCAGCCCTGTGGAGCGGCCACGTCCCCCGCGCCCCTGAGTCCCGAGGAGGCGGCCCGGCTGGAGCGCTATCGCGACCGTCTGCTGCCGGCGTGGGAAGCGCGGGACCGGGACGCCCTGCGCACCGCGAAGCAGGCCGTGCTCCGTACGGCCCGCATGCGGCCGATGTCCAGCCCGGGATTCACGCAGTCCCTCCGCATGCTGGCCTGGCGCATGGCGGCACTGCGCCTGGAACGGCCACGCGTGTAAGCATGGACACGGCCCGGCGCGGCATCTGCGCATCCGATGCCGCGCCAGGGCACGCCGAGGGGGCAGGCCCGTTCAAGCCGCCGCAGCCCACCGGCGCTCGGCCTCCGGCTCGGCCAGATCGCTGGAGCACGCCCCGCCGCAGCCGTGGATGGGCTCGGCCGGCAGCGCGTCCGGCGCATGCACGGTGCCGCTGGCGGGGTCGTAGCCCACGCGGCGCAGATGCAGGGCCAGCGCGGCATCCATGGTCTGCGTGTGCTGGGGGAACCAGACCGCCAGTTCGCCGGCCATGTGGCGCAGCACGGCGGGCTCGCCGGCTTCGGCGCGGGCCGTGCCCTCGCCCATCACCTGCAGCACCACCTTGTGCTGCAGGCTGTGGCAGTTGCCGGAGGCGAAGCGGGTGGCCGCCATCCAGGCGTCTTCCCGCGCGAAATGCCCTTTGGTGTGCGCCACGAGCGCGCGCCATGCGGGCAGCAGCGCCGCGTCGTCCGCCGCTTCGACGGCGGCCAGCAGCGCGACGAATTCCTCGTGCGTGTCGTCCATGAGGGGCAGGTCCAGGGCCAGGCCCTCCGACCATTGCAATGCGGCCATGCGTCTCTCCAATCCGTGGCGTTCAGGGTGCGACGCAGCTTAGGCGCTGCGCACCGGCGCGGATTTGACGCAGGTCAGCCTTGCGGCCCTGCGGTGGCGAAACCCCAGGAATGGATTGGCCCACAAAAAAAGGCCGAAGCCCTCCGAACGGAAGACCTCGGCCCACAGAGGACCATGGCGTGGCGTGCCATGGTTCCCACCAGTGTGGCTTACTGGTTGTACATGCGCTTGGCGTCGGCGACGCACTTGTCCTTGGCGTCGCCGCTCATCGTGTCGCAGCGCTCCTTGGCGGCCTTGTAGTCGGCTTCGCGCTTCTCTTCGGCGGCGTCCTTCTTGGTTTCCGCCACCTTGGCGTTCTTCTCGGCCATCGAGTCGGCGGGCTTGGCCTGGGCGCGTGCCACCTTGGCGTCTTCCTTGGCCTTCACGTGGGCCGCCTTGGCATCCTTCTGGCACACGTTCTTGGCGTCGCCCTGCAGGTCATCGCACTTTTCCTTGGCGACGTCGTAGGCGGCGTCGGCACGGGCTTCGGCGACCTTGTAGGTGTTCTTGTCGCTGGGCTTGTACTGGGCTTCCAGCTCGGCCTTGGCGATCTTCTCGTTGCCCTTGGCTTCCTTCTGGCAGACGTCCTTGGCGTTGCCGGTCATGGCGTCGCACTTGGCCTTGGCGGCCTTGTAGTCGGCGGAGATGCGGTCGTTGCCGGCCTTGTGTTCTTCCTTGGTCATGGCCATGCCGGACGTGGCGAGCAGACCGGCGACGGCCAGGGCGAGCAGATTGCGTGCGTGCTTCATTGTTTTCTCCTCAGGTGAGTGAAGTGGGTTGGTTTTTTCGAAGGCTTCCGGAGCGTGTGCCCCGGCGGCCGATGTGTTGTGAAGGGAGAGTTCGGACAGCCGGGATTACTTGTCGAAGCGGAAATCCGGATGGCGGTCCTGCCAGTCCTTGAGTTCCTTCTCGGCCGCGTCGCGGGCCAGGCCCTGGCGCTCCTGCAGCTTGCCGAGGAACTGGTCGCGCTTGCCGGCCACGACATCCAGGTCGTCGTCGGTCAGCTTGCCCCATTGCTCCTTGATCTTGCCGGTGAATTGCTTCCAGTTGCCCTTGATGGTGTCTTCGTTCATGGACGATCCTCTCTCTGGTACGTCGCTTCCCCCATCCACCCCGGTGCGGTGTGGAACCCTGCGGGTTGCGATGGAAGAGACTGTAAAAGTCGGCCCGCCACCGTCGCGTAGGTACGCCGGATATGGCCGCGTCAGCCCAGGACTACTCGACGCGTGGGTACGCAGCCATAAAAAAAGGGCATGCGCGCATGCCCTCGGATCGTTCCGGCGCCGACGCGTCCGGGGAACCTCAATGCGACAGGTGGAGCCCGCACTCGCGGTTGTCCTCGCCCTTCGTGGGGTCCATGTAATCGAAGTTGTTCGGCAGGCCGTGCGCCTTGCAGTATTCGTGCAGGTCCTTGGAGCTCCAGTGCAGCAGCGGCGCGACCTTGATGAGGCCGTCGGGGTTCACGCTCACCGGGTCCATCTGCGCGCGCACGGCGGTGTCGGTGGCGCGCAGCGCAGTGAACCAGACCTTGGGCGCCGTCTCGCGCAGGGCGCGCGCGAAGGGCTCGAGCTTGACCTCTTCCGTGAAGGCGGCGTGGCGCGGATCGTCCAGCGCGGGCGTGGGGCCGTCCACGGCCTCGCGGTGGGCGCGCGAGCGCTTGGGCAGGTAGATGCGCAGGTCGAGGTTCAGCAGGCGCGCCACCTCGTCGGCATAGCGGTAGGTCGCCTCGGTGTTGTAGCCGTTGTCCATCCACACCACCGGAATGTCCGGCCGGGCCCGCGTGCACATATGCAGGATCACGGCCTCGAACGGCCGGAAGTTGGTGGTGACGATGGCGGGCTGGCCCAGGCCGATGGCCCAGTCCACGAGGCCCTGCGCGTTGCGGCCGAGTTCGGCGTTGATCTGTGCGAGGTCGATGCTGCTCATGGGAATGCGTGGCTCCGGTGACCCGCCGGGAAGGAGATGGAGGACCGGCGGCAGGTTAAGGATTGTGCCGCGCGCCCGGCCGTGGCTGCCGGAGCGGGGTGTACGCCCCCGCTGCGTGCAGGGGCCTTCCCGCGCGCCGTGCAGCGCGCCGTTGAGGGTGGGGCACGCCGCCGGGTCCTGGCCTGAGCAGCGGACGTGCCGCACCGGACGAGTCGGCTCGCCTGCACCATCGCGCCGCGCCTGTCCAGGGGCTTGGCGGGAATGTTCTGCATGCCGAAATGCAGGGGTCAGCGGGGTCTAAAAAACACGGCAGTTGCGGCACAGTGCGGCGCGCGTGCCTGCGGGATGGACGGGCATGCGCCACCGGCGCGCTCACCGTGAGCGGTGCGTGGCCCATGCCCCTGTGCGGGCAGAAAGAAGAACAATGTCGCTTGCCTATTGGTTCCGGGAGGGACCTGCGGAGCCCATCGAGAATGGGACGATTCAATACGGACCGGGGAAGGGGTTGTCCAAGCTGGTGTTCGAGGATTGGATGAATCACGTAAATTCGTACAGAAGATCGCGACCATCGATCCTGTTCGCAAAAAGATCATCCTCATTCAACCCGCAGACAAAGCTCTGTATTTGTCAGGTTTGCGAGAACGCGGTGTTCAGGAATACCTTTACCTATTCGCCCACGCGAATGCGCACCGCCTGCAGGGGGTATCGAATATCGGAGAGATCGCCCGTGTCATACTCGCCAGCGGCATATGGCACAGACAACCCATTTTGATAGACGCTTGCAATGCAGGAGCAACGCCTGACGGCGTTGCCAGCGCGCTGGCCAGACAGTTGCACACTCACGTCACAGCCCCGACCACCACCACTTGGAACCACGCGCTAGGAGGCCCCGCCATTGGTCAAGGCGCCTTCGAAAAGCTGCCTGGCATCTTGGAACGTCTGGCTGTCCCCAACCTCCTGCGCCCGGGACAATGGCGAACCTGGGGGCCGGACGGTGAACCCATTGCCACCACTCGCACTTCGCCACGTGATGGCGGTCGGCCCGTCACCGGTCGGTCGGCAGAAGAGATATTGAGGAAACAATGAAACTGCGATGGTGGAACCGCATCGGATGCGGCGCCAAATGGCTCCTGCTCATCTCCACCCTGATGGTGACCTACACCATCTGGTGGTGGATCGACAGCGCACATTGCGACCAACAGGACGAGCACTCCTATCACGGTATCTGCCTGATGCGGATAAAAGAGCGGGCCGAACGAGGAGACAACGCTGCGCAATGGGCATATGCGAGCCATCTTGAAACGGCACAGAAAGAATCAGAGGCGCGGATGTGGCAATTGCGTGCCATGCACGGTGCCCGTGACGGCCTGGATCTGCGGGGAGAAATGCTTGGATATTGCGACCGGATTCCCGGCTTCGACGCACGCACGGTGGAAACAACCATGTTGCGCATCACGCAAAGCAGTCCCGATGCGCATCTGCGGCTTCTTCAGCTCTATATCTATCCTGGCTGCGGCGCTTTCAACCTCGAGAAAGCCAGCGCACAAATTCCACTGTTGACCCAATGTGCACACCTGACTCTTGCTGACTATCTGAGACACGCCGAAAGTGCTCATTACAGCGTACCCCATCCAACTCGCCAAGCCATCCGCTCCAACATAGCGCTCTGCGAACGCGAATTGGCCGATCCTCCGCCGCTCGGCACCACGGTGCGAGAATTCATGCCGGTTCGGCGAGACAGCTTGGATACATTGAGACGCCAATTGGCATCGTTGGAGCAGTAAGGAGCTGCTCGCACGCCCGGTGCGGCGTTTCGCAAGAACCGCCTGCCGGGCCGTGTGGCTGAACAACTCACCGCCCCATCTGCTCCACCCACTGCGCCACCTCCTGCGCCGCCTGCACGGCCGCTTCGGCCATGGCGCGGGTGCCGCCGCTCGCGTCGGGCGAGGGGGCCGGGCGCTGCACGACGAAGACGCGCTGGGCGACGAGCTTCTCGCCGGCCTGGGTGGAATCGGCGAGGGAGGCCCGCAGGCGCAATACGCCGGTGCTGGCCTTGGGCGACTGGAAGACCTGGCTGAATTCTTCGACTTCCACGCGCAGCACCGTCGGCGGCTTGCCGGTGTCGACGAGCTGCGATGCACCTTCGTCGCCCAGCAGCACGGGCCGGCGCAGGCCGAGCTGGTCGCGCATGGCCTGCTGCACCAGTTGCGCGGGCGGCTGGCTCCAGCGGGCCTGTGCATACGGGCGCAAATGGCGCGGGTCGTCGTAGGCCAGGCGGTAGAGCACGGCGGTGCTGCCTTCGACCGGCCCGGCGACGGCCACCTCCGGCAATGCGATGGGCGGCAGCGGCGCACCGCGCTCGGCGGATGAGGGCGATGGCGCCTGCGCCAGCAGGCCGGGGCCGAAGTCGTAGACGTCGGCCCGGACGGGTGGTGCCGGCAGCGCCGAGCAGCCCGCCATGAGCGCGGCGGCCGCGAGGGCTGCGGCGGCGCAGAGGCTGCGGGTGCGGGCCCGGGGGGTGACTGCGTGGTGTGCCATGTCGTTCCTCGTCATGTCCAGGGATGCGGGGGAGATGCCTGCGGATGCGTGCGCTCGGTGGTGGGAGGACTGCCGGTTCACGGTGCCGACGCGGCCGCCGGCGCCTCGAAACCGGGCTCGCCCGGGCCGCCCGCGGCGCGGCCGGATCCGTAGATGAGCGACTGCGGGTTGTCGCTGAGGTTGCTGGCCGCGCGGCCCAGGCGGCGCACGGCGCGCGAGGTTTCGTCCGCCGCATGGTTCAGGCGCGGCAGGGTCACGCGGCCGAAGCGGTCGGCGGCGAGCGACAGCGATTCCGAGCTGTCGGCGATCTTGTCGATCGGTCCGCCTTCGACGCTGAGTTTTCGCACGGCGATCTTGACCTCGTTGGCCGCGTCGCCGGCATTGGTGCCGGCCTGCCGCAGGGCCTTGAGCGTGTCGCGCGCATCGCTCGCCACGGCCGGCACGGCGGCCAGGGCGGGATCGAGCCGCTGCTCCACGGTGGCGTCGAGCCGCTTCATGAGCGTGTTCGCGCTGCCGGCGGCCTGCGCGAGGTTGTCCAGCGCCACGCTGACGCGCTTCTGGTTCTCGTCGCCCAGCAGGTCGTTGATGCGGTCGGTGGCCTGCTGCACCTGCGCGAGGATGGCCGGGCCCTGCTCCGCGAGCTGGCTGAACGGGGAGCTCTTGAGCGGCAGGCGCGGCAGGCCGCTGGAGCCGCGGGGCACCGCCGGCTGCGGGGCCGTGCCGTCGTCGAGCAGCACGTGGGCGAGGCCCGTGACGCCCTGGTAGCCGAGCACGGCGAAGGTGGCGGGGGTGACGGGCGCCTGGTCGTTCACGGCGATGCGGATCAGGACGTTGCCGGGCACGTCGGGATCGAAGCCGATGCGCGTGACCTTGCCCACGGCGACGCCCTTGTAGCGCACGGCCGCCTGCGGCTGCAGGCCGCCGACGCTCTCGCGCGTGGAGAGCTCATAGAGCTGGTAGCTCGCCCGGTCGCGCGTGAGCCACAGGCCCAGGCCGGCGAGCAACGCCGCCACCACCACCACGAAGATGCCCGCGGCCAGGGCATGGGACTTGTTTTCCATCAGGCCTCCTGTTCGGGGGCGGCGGCGGCCGGCGGCGCGGACGGCGCCGAGGGCGCGGGCGCCATCGCGCGGCGGCCGCGCTCCCCGAGGAAAAAGTGTTGAATGAACGGATGTTCGAAGCGCGTCACCTCCTGCGGCGTGCCGCTGGTGATGACGCGTTTTTCGGCGAGGACGGCGACACGCGTGCTGAGCGCGAAGAGGGTGTCCAGATCGTGCGTGACCATCACCACCGTGAGGCCCAGCGCCGCATGGAGTTCGCGCAGCAGTTCGCAGAATTCGTCGGAGCTGTTCGGGTCGAGGCCGGCGGTGGGCTCGTCGAGCAGCAGCAGCGGCGGGTCCATGACGAGGGCCCGCGCGAGCGCCACGCGCTTGATCATGCCACCCGAGAGGTCCGACGGGCTGCGTGTGGCGTGCTCGGGCTTCAGGCCCACCATGCGCAGCTTGACCATGGCGGCATCGGCGATGAGGTCCTTGGGCAGGGTGCCCTGCTCGCGCAGCGCGAAGGCGACGTTGTCGAGCACGCTGAAGGCCGAGAACAACGCGCCGTGCTGGAACAGCATGCCCACGCGGCTCGCGGCGCCCGCGCGGCCCATTTCGGCGGCGGGGCGGCCCAGCACCGTGACGGAGCCCTTGGCCGGGTGGGTGAGCCCCAGCATCTGCCGCAGCAGCACCGTCTTGCCGGTGCCCGATCCGCCCACGAGCGCGAGGATCTCGCCGCGCCGCACGGTGAGGTCGAGGTTCTCGTGCACGGCGAAGGCCTCGTCGCCCTTGCCGAACACGGTGGAGAGGCCGCGGATCTCGACCACGGGCGGCGCGTCCTGCGGCGGCGGCTCGGGAGCGGCTGCGGGGCCGGTGGCGATGGCGTCTTCTGCTGCGTCGCGCGTCATGCCTAGATCCCGAGGTTCTTGAACGCGATCGCGAAGAGCGCGTCCACGATGATGACCATGGTGATGGCGTTCACCACCGAGGCCGTCGTGCCTTCGCCGAGGCTCTGCGTGTTGGGCTTCACGCGCAGTCCCCAGTGGCAGCCGATGAGGGCGATGCCCACGCCGAACACCACCGACTTGGCCATCGCGAGCCCGAGGTTGGAGAAGCTCACCGCGTTGGGCAGCGCCTGCACGAAGTAGGCGGGCGAGACGTCCATGGCGATGTCGGCCGCGAGCATGCCGCCGGCCAGCGCGCAGAGCGTGGTCCAGACGGCGATGAGCGGCATGGCGATGGCCAGGGCCACGGCGCGCGGCATCACGAGCCGGAAGCCGTGCGGAATGCCCATGACGCGCATCGCGTCGAGCTCCTCCGTCACCCGCATGACGCCGATCTGCGCCGTGATGGCCGAGCCGGAGCGGCCCGCCACCAAGATGGCCGCGAGCATCGGGCCCAGCTCCCGGATCAGCGAGATGCCCAGGATGTTGACGATGAACGACTCGGCGCCGAACTGCCGCAGTTGCAGGCTCATGAGGTAGGCCAGCACCACGCCGATCAGGAAGCCCACGATGGCCGTGATCGGCATGGCCGTCGCGCCCATGCGGTAGAGGTGGCCGGAGATGTCGCGCCAGGGGGCGCGGCGCGGCGCACGCACCACGCTGCCCAGGTCGATGACGAGCTGCCCCACCAGTTCCAGCAGGTGCTTGCCGTGGCCGAGCGCATGCAGCACCTTCACGCCGAGGCGGTCCACCTCCTCGGCGAGGCGCCAGGGCGTGTCGGTAGGCCGCTCGGTGACGGTGAATTCGGCCACGCGGTCGAGCATGTCGCGCTGCGCGTCGCCCAGCGCGATCCGCTCGGGCCAGGCACGCTGCCAGTGGTTCCAGAGCAGCTGCGCGCCGACGTGATCGAGCCAGTCGACGCTGCGCAGATCCCATCCGAGGCCGGAGCCGGGCGCGTTCTGCGCGAGCTGCGCGGACACCTCGCGCCAGGTGCGCCGCGTGCCCAGGTCCGCGGCGCCCCAGCGCCCGTGCAGCACGGCGACCGGCCCTTCGGGCGTGTCGGTGCGTTCGATGCGGGGCGGGCTGTCGCTCATGGACGGGGGCAGGACGGAAAGCGGTGGCGCTGGAGGAAGTGGCGAATGGCGGGCGTACAGAAGAGCGCCGCACGGACGGCAACGGGATGTTAGCGGAGCGCAGCCGGGCCGACACGTCAGCGCAGAGCCCGTCCGCATGGCGGAAGCCGGTGCATGAAATTTCCTCAAAACCGCATCGACCCTCGGCCCCGCCGTGATTTCCCGCTATCGATCGGGGAGCGGCAGGTGTTTCCCTATCGACAGCCGGGCCGCGCCGCGCACAATGGTCCGGGCCTGCCGCCCCGGGGCTCGCGTTCCTGCCTTTCTTCCATGAGCGACACCACTTTCGACTTCATCGTCATCGGCGGCGGCACCGCCGGCGCCCTGCTCTGCAACCGCCTGAGCGCCGATCCGCGCCACCGCGTCCTGCTCGTGGAGGCGGGCCGCAAGGACGACTACCACTGGATCCACATCCCCGTCGGCTATCTCTATTGCATCGGCAATCCGCGCACCGACTGGCTCTACCAGACCGAGCCCGACGAGGGCCTGAACGGCCGCACGCTGCGCTACCCGCGCGGCAAGACGCTGGGCGGCTGCAGCAGCATCAACGGCATGATCTACATGCGCGGCCAGGCGCGCGACTACGACCAGTGGGCGGCCGCCACGGGCGACGACACCTGGCGCTGGGAGAACGTGCTGCCCGCCTTCCGCCGGCACGAGGACCACTGGCGCCTGGACCGACCGGACACCGCGAGCGAGTCGTTCCGGCAACTGCACGGCAGCAAGACCACCGGCGGCAGCGGTGAATGGCGGGTGGAGCGCCAGCGCCTGCGCTGGGACGTGCTGGACGCCTTCGCGCGCGCCGCGCAGGAGGCCGGCATTCCGGCCACCGACGACTTCAACGGCGGCACCAACGAGGGCGTGGGCTATTTCGAGGTCAACCAGAAGAACGGCTGGCGCTGGAACACCGCCAAGGCCTTCCTGCGGCCCACCTGCTACGGCCGGCCGAACTTCGAGATGTGGACCGGCGCGCAGGCCGCCCGGCTGCTGCTGGAAACGCTGCCGGACGGCTCCAGCCGCTGCACCGGCGTGGAGGTGTGGAACGGCACCGACATGGTCACCGCCCACGCCGCCCGCAGCGTGGTGCTGAGCGCGGGTGCCGTCAACTCGCCGCAGCTGCTGCAGCTCTCCGGCATCGGTCCGGGCGCGCTGCTGCAGCAGCACGGCATCCAGGTGGCGCACGATCTGCCGGGCGTGGGCGCCAACCTGCAGGACCACCTGCAGATCCGCGCGGTGTTCAAGGTGAACGGCGTGCCCACGCTCAACACCCTCGCCGGCAACCTGTGGGGCCGCGCGCGCATCGGGCTGGAATACGCGCTCAAGCGCAGCGGCCCGATGAGCATGGCGCCCTCGCAGCTGGGTGCCTTCACGCGCAGCACGCCCGGCCAGCCGCACCCGAACATCCAGTACCACGTGCAGCCGCTGTCGCTCGACGCCTTCGGCGAGCCGCTGCACACCTTCCCGGCCTTCACCGCCAGCGTCTGCAACCTGAACCCCACCAGCCGGGGCACGGTGCGGATCAAGAGCCCCCGCTTCCAGGACGCGCCGGCCATCGCGCCGCGCTACCTCAGCACGCCGGAGGACCGGCAGGTGGCGTCCGATTCGCTGCGCGTCACGCGACGCATCGTCGCCCAGCCCGCGCTCGCGCCCTACCGGCCCGAGGAGTGGAAGCCCGGCCCGCAGTACCAGACCGACGAGGACCTGGCCCGGCTCGCGGGCGACATCGCCACCACCATCTTCCATCCCGTGGGCACCACGCGCATGGGGGCCGACGGCGATCCCGGCGCGGTGCTCGATGCCCGGCTGCGGGTGCGCGACGGCCGGGGCGGCACCATCGCGGGGCTGCGCGTGGTCGATGCCGGTGCGATGCCCACCATCACCAGCGGCAATACCAATTCGCCCACGCTGATGATCGCGGAAAAAGCCGCCGAGTGGCTGCGCGCGGAAGCCGCGGCTGCCGCACCGGGCGGGCGCTGAGACCTGCGCCGTCCCCTGCGCCACGGGCTCCCAACGGCGGTGCATGCGGCCGGCCTGCGGGAAACCCCCAATGCACCAGCGGGGTGCGGGAGTTACATTGCGGTTACTCGATAGCGCGCACAGCCGCGCAACGAGGGGACCGAGGAGACAAACTCGAACTCGAAAAACACGCATCCAAAGCATCCCCTATAAAAGATGCCTTACTTCGAAGCGCCGGCGATCCCGGCGCTTTTTTTTGCCTGGAATTTCCCACGGGCCGGGCGGCCACGGGCACCCGGCGTCGCATTCCGAATGGCTCCAAGCTCCTGAAACGATAGCAGGTGCGACAATCGGAGGATGGAATGGATCATTGTTTCGCTGGCCTCGCTGCTGGCCGGCTTCGTGGACGCCATCGTGGGCGGCGGCGGTCTCATCCTCGTGCCCGCGCTGTTCGCCACCTTTCCCAACGCGCCCCCGGCCACGATGCTGGGCACCAACAAGAGCGGCTCGATCTGGGGCACCGCCATCGCCACCTGGCAGTACAGCCGCCGCGTGGAGATGCGCTGGCAGTCGCTGCTGCCGGCGGCCGCCGCGGGCTTCGTGGGGGCGTTCGCCGGGGCATGGACGGTCACGGTGGTGCCGGTGGACTTCCTGCGCCGGCTGCTGCCCTTCATTCTGCTGGCCGTGCTGCTCTACACCCTGGCGCGCAAGGACCTCGGCAAACACCATGCGCCGCGCTTCGCAGGCGGCATGGAGACCCGCGTGGCCTGCCTCATCGGGCTGGCGATCGGGTTCTACGATGGCTTCTTCGGCCCCGGAACGGGCAGCTTCTTCGTCTTCCTGTTCGTGCGGCTGCTGGGCTACGACTTCCTGAACGCGTCGGCCTCGGCCAAGCTGCTGAACCTCGCGACCAACGTCGCCGCGCTGATCCTGTTCACGGCCAAGGGCCAGGTGTGGTGGCACTTCGCGCTGCCGCTGGCGGTGGCCAACGTGCTGGGCAGCGTGCTGGGCACGCACATGGCGATGAAGCACGGCACGGGTTTCGTGCGCGGCATCTTCATCTTCGTGGTGGGCGCGCTCATCCTGAAGACGGGCTACGACGGGTTCCTGCGCTGAGGCGGCCGGCGCCCGGCGGCGGCGCGTGAGAAGGCTCAGCCGGCCGCAGCCGGACGCAGGCGCTCCGCCGCGCGCACGATCTCGTCGATGAACACCTTCACTGCGGGGTGGTCGCGCTCGCCGCGCCGGAAGGCGACGGAGATCTCGCGGGTGGCGGCCGGCCGCAGGGGCACGGCGCGGGTACCCGGCAGGGGGCGCAGCAGGCGCAGCCCGGGCACCACGGTCACCGCGCAGCCGGCACCCACCATGGCGGACACCACTTCGAAGCCCAGGGCGCGCACGTCCATGCGCGGCTCGAAGCCGGCCTCCAGGCAGAGGTGGCGCACGAATTCCCCGAAGCTGCTGGAGGCCGCGTCCATGGCCCAGGGCTCGTCCCGCAGATCCCCCACGCCCAGCCAGGGGCGGCCCGCCAGCGGATGGGCCTCCGGCAGCAGCACGTGCAGGGAATCGCGTGCGAGCGCCACGAAGCCGCAGCCGTCCTGCCGCCGGTCCCGGCGCAGCGCGAGGTGGTCGATGAGCGCGATGTCCGCCCGCCAGGAGCCGAGCGCCGCCAGGCCGTCGGCCGGCTCCATCTCCTCCACGGCCAGGCGCAGGCGCGGGTAGGCGGCCCGCAGCGCCTGGATGGTCTCGGGCAGCAGGGCCGACGCGATCGAGGGGAAGGCCGCCACGCGCAGCTCGCCCGCCAGTTCCCGGCGCAGCAGCGCCAGTTCCGACTTGGCCTCGTCCAGCACCGCCATCAGGCGCTCCGCATGCCGCACCAGCGCCTCGCCCCCGGGCGTGAGGCGCACGCCGCGGCCCTGCCGCTCCGTGAGGGCGAGGCCCGCCTCGTCTTCGAGCTGCGCGATCTGCTGCGAGACGGCCGAAGGCGTGAGCGCCAGCGCCTCGGCCGCGGCGGCCATGGTGCCGCAGCGGGCCAGTTCGCGCAGCGCGCGCAGGCGGTTCATGTCCATGGATGCTTCCGGGTCGGCCGGGAATCGGCAATTTTTCTAATGTATCCCTTCACGAAAGATCAGTGGACCTGTCGAAACCCGCGATCTACGCTCGGGCTGTTCTTCCGGTACGGCGGCCCTGCGGCACACCGGCCTCCGTCCTCTCGCTCCGCCTTCATCCACCGCCCACTGCCCACCCTCCATGGCCATCAGCGTCTTCGACCTCTTCAAGATCGGCATCGGCCCGTCCAGCTCCCACACGGTGGGGCCGATGCGCGCCGCCCGCCTGTTCACCCACGCCCTGGAACACCAGGGCCTGCTGGCGGCCACGGCGCGCGTGGAGGCGGAGCTGTACGGCTCGCTGGGCGCCACGGGCAAGGGCCACGGCAGCGACACGGCCGTGCTGCTGGGGCTCTCGGGGCACGAGCCCGACACCGTGGACGTGGACCGCATCGCCGGCTATGTGGCCGGCATCCGCACGGGTGGACACCTGCGGCTGGCCGGCAGCCACGCGGTCGCCTTCGACGAACGGCGCGACCTGCGCTTCTACGCCCTGAAAACCCTGCCCTTCCATGCCAACGGGCTGCGCTTCGCCGCGCACGGCGCCTCGGGGGAGCTGCTGCACGAGGCCACCTACTACTCGGTGGGGGGCGGCTTCGTGGTGAGCGAGGCGGTGGCGGCGGACGGTGCGCGGCACAAGGTGGTGGCGCCCGATCCGTCGGTGCTGCCCCTGCCCTTCGGCGACGCGGCCGACCTGCTGCGCCTCACGGCCACGCACGGCCTGGACATCGCGGGCGTGATGCGCGCCAACGAACGGCACTGGCGCACCGATGCGGAGATCGACGCCGGCCTGCTCGCCATCTGGCGCACCATGCAGGCCTGCGTGGAGCGCGGCTGCCGTACCGAGGGCCTGCTGCCCGGCGGCTTCAAGGTGAAGCGGCGCGCGGCGGCACTCGTGCAGCGGCTGGGCACGTTCGATCCGCGCCCGGAAGACCCGCTGCGCGTGCTCGACTGGGTGAACCTCTGGGCGCTGGCGGTCAACGAGGAGAACGCCGCGGGCGGCCGCGTGGTCACGGCCCCGACCAACGGCGCCGCGGGCATCGTGCCGGCCGTGCTGCACTACTACGTGCACACGGCGCCCGGCGCCAGCGACCGCGGGGTGGTGGACTTCCTGCTCACGGCCGGGGCCATCGGCATCCTCTACAAGCAGAACGCCTCCATCAGCGGGGCGGAGGTCGGTTGCCAGGGCGAGGTGGGCGTCGCCTGCTCGATGGCGGCGGGCGCGCTGTGCGCGGCGCTGGGGGGCACGCCGGCCCAGGCGGAGAACGCGGCGGAGATCGGCATGGAGCACCACCTGGGGCTCACCTGCGATCCGGTCGGCGGGCTGGTGCAGATCCCGTGCATCGAGCGCAACGCCATCGCGTCCGTCAAGGCGATCAACGCGGCGCGCATGGCGCTGCACGGCGACGGCACGCACTTCGTGAGCCTGGACCAGGTCATCAAGACCATGCGCGAGACCGGGGCCGACATGCTCACCAAGTACAAGGAGACGGCCCGGGGCGGCCTGGCGGTGAACATCGTGGAGTGCTGAGGGGGCCATCCGCATTTCCGAGGGGGCATGGCTCCATACCCCTTCTTTATAATGTGTCCGCTCCGTGACGCCCGCCGACGGGCGGCGGCGCCACCATGTCCGGCTTCGCCACCCGCCAAGCCGGATTTTTTGTACCCTGCCCCACCCCACCAGGAACCGCTGATGAAGATTCTCAAGACGTTGGCCACCGCTGCCGTGGCCCTGTGCGCGGCCTTCTCCGCCCAGGCCCGCCCGATCGACGCCATCCAGAAGGACGGCAAGATCATCATCGCGACGGAGGGGCAGTTCGCACCCTTCAACTACTTCAACGGCACGCAGCTCACGGGTTTCGAGGTCGACGTCGCCAACCTGGTGGCCAAGAAGATGAACCTGAAGGTGGAGTGGAAGACGCTGGGCTTCGACGCACTGCTGACCGGCCTCGCGCAGGACCGCTGGGACGTCGCCATCGCCTCGCACGGCGTGACGGAAGAGCGCTCCAAGGCCGTCACCTTCGCCACGCCCCACTACTGCTCGGGCGGCATGGTGATCGCCATGGACCCGGCCATCCGCGCCGGCAAGGACCTCGCCGGCAAGGTGGTGGCCGTGCAGACCGGCACCAGCTACCTCGAGAACGTGAAGAAGGTGCCCGGCGTGAAGGACGTGAAGAACTTCCCGACCGACGTGGACGCCCGCAGCGCCCTCACCTCCAAGCGCGTGGATGCCTGGGTGACCGACAAGTTCGTCGCCAAGGAAGTCGCCGCCAAGAACCCCAAGGCCGGCCTGAAGCTCGGCGACATGCTCTTCATCGAGAAGATCGCCCCGGCCGTGGCCAAGGGCAACACCAGCCTGGCCGACGCCTGGAACAAGGCCTTCGCCGAGATCCTGGCCGACGGCAGCTATGCCGCCGTCTCCAAGAAGTACTTCAACGAAGACGTCCGCTGCGCCCCCTGATCCCTGACCGCCGGCCGGCGCCCTGAGGCGGCGCCGTGCGGCCGGCCTTCCGGACGCTTTCTCCATGCTCACCGCCCTCTGGCCACAGCACTGGAGCCGCCAGCAGCGCAGCAATGCGACGCTGGTCTCGGCCCTGGTGCTGATGGTGCTGGCCCTCGCCCTGCTGGGCCAGGCCCTCTCCTTCCTCCCCGACCCCATCGGCCCCAACGCCCAGGCTTTCGCCGAAGGCGCGCGCACCACGCTGTGGCTCACGCTCGTGAGCGGCTTCTGCGGCCTGCTGCTCGGCACCGGCGCGGCCCTGGCCCGCACCGCGCGCTGGACGCCGCTGCGCTGGGCGGCCCGCTTCTACATCTGGGTGATCCGCGGCACGCCGCTGCTGGTCCAGATCCTCTTCGTGTACTTCGCGCTGCCGGTGCTGGTGCCGGGGCTGAACCTGCCCGACTTCGCCGCCGCCGTGGTGGCCCTGGGCCTGAACGTCGGCGCCTACAACTCCGAAGCCATCCGCGCAGGCCTGCTGGCCGTGCCGCGCGGGCAGACCGAGGCCGCGCGCGCCCTGGGGCTCTCGCGCACGCACGTCTTCTTCGACGTGGTGTTCCCCCAGGCCTTCAAGATCTCGCTGCCGCCGCTGGTGAGCAACTTCGTGGCGCTGCTGAAGGATTCGTCGCTGGCGTACGCCATCGGCGTGGTGGAGCTGACCAACGTGGGCAACCGCATCCAGTCGGCCACGTTCCAGCCGATCGCCACGCTGTCCACGGTGGCCGTCACCTACCTGCTGCTGACGACGCTGGTGACCCAGGTCTCGAACGCCATCGAGCACCGCTTCGACGTGGAGGGCCGCGCCCAATGACGCATTCCCCCACGACGCCCGCCACGCCCTACATCGTGGCCGAGAACGTCTGCAAGGCGTTCGGCACGCACCAGGTGCTCAAGAACGTCTCCACCGTGTTCAACACGGGCGAGGTCACCGTGATCATCGGCGCCTCCGGCTCGGGCAAGTCCACGCTGCTGCGCGCGATCAACCGGCTGGAGCCGCACGACAGCGGCCGCATCGCCATCGGCGGCGTGGAGGTCACCGACGACCAGCGCACGCTGCAGCAGCAGCGCAGCGAAGTCGGCATGGTGTTCCAGCAGTTCAACCTGTTCGGCCACCTGAGCGTGCTCGACAACGTGACGCTCGCGCCGCGCCGCATCCACCGCACGCCGCGCGCCGAGGCGAACGAGCAGGCGCTGCAGCTGCTGCGCCGCGTGGGCCTGCGCGAGCATGCGCACAAGTACCCGTGGCAGCTCTCGGGCGGCCAGCAGCAGCGCGTGGCGATCGCCCGTGCGCTCGCCATGCGGCCCAAGGTGATGCTGTTCGACGAGCCCACCTCCGCGCTCGATCCGGAAATGGTGCAGGAAGTGCTGGACGTGATGCGCGAACTCGCGCGCGGCGGCATGACCATGATCGTGGTCACGCACGAAATGGGCTTCGCCCGCGAAGTGGCCGACCGCGTGATGTTCTTCGACCAGGGGCGCATCGCGCACGACGCTCCCCCGGCCGAGTTCTTCGCCAACCCGGCCAACGACCGCATCCGCGCATTCATCGGCCGCATGGGCAGCTGAGGGTACCGCCCCGGCGGCCTTCGCCTTCTTTCCACCCGATGCGCTCCGAACGCCAGGGCCTGCTGGCCCTCCTGCTGGTCACCATGGTCTGGGGAACGACCTTCCCCGCGATGAAGATGCTGTCTTCGCACCTGGATGCGCTGCAGATCATCTGGCTGCGCTTCGCCATCGCGCTGGCCGTGCTCAGCCCCCTGTGGCGCGGCATGCGGCGCACGGAGCGCCGCTGGGGCCTGCTGCTGGGCGCCCTGCTGTTCCTCGCGTTCTGGCTGCAGATCGAAGGGCTGGCGCGCACCAGCAGCAACCGCAATGCCTTCGTCACCGGCCTGAACGTGCTGGTCGTGCCGCTGCTGGCCATGGCCGTGCTGGGCCGGCGCTACGGATGGACGCTGTGGGCCGCCTGCGGCATGGCGCTGGCGGGCATGGCGCTGATGTTCCACGAGAACGAGCCCTGGAACCTGGGCGACACGCTGACGCTCGCCAGCACGGTGTTCTACGCCATCTACATCCTCGCGCTGGAGGAATGCGCGCGCCGCACGGCCGCGGCACCGCTGCGCGCCACCCGCATGGCGGCCATGCAGGCGCTGGTGATGTTCGCCGCGGCCACCGCACTGGTGGGCGTGCGCCACGGCGGTTATGCAGGCACGCTGGCGCAGATCGCGGAGCTGCCGGCGGGCGCGTGGAGCGCCGTCGCCTACCTGGGCGTGGTGGCCAGCGTGCTGGTGGTGACGCTGCAGGCCTGGGGCCAGCAGCGCGTGGACGCCATGCGCAGCGCCATCGTGTTCGGGCTGGAGCCGGTGTTCGCGGCGCTCACGGCGTGGCTGCTGATCGGCGAACGCCTGGGCTGGGCCGGCGTGGCCGGGGCCGCGCTCATCGTCTGCGCGCTGATCGCGAGCCAGTTGCAGCCGCCGCGCGCGCCGCAGGCCGCGGGCTGACGCACCGCCGCCGGCGCCCGGTCAGGGCGCGGGAGGCGCGACCGGCACGTCGGCCGCGCGCCGCGGCGTGCCCATGGGCGCGCCGGCCTGGCCCTTGGCGACGGCCGCCAGGTCCTGCTCGTTGGGGTAGTCGCCCTGCAGCCAGTAGTCGAACACCCGGCGCACGATGGGCGCCGCGGCGGCCGCGCCGAAGCCGGCGTTCTCGACGATCACCGCCACGGCGATGCGCGGGTTCTCCGCCGGCGCGAAGGCGGCGAACAGCGAGTGGTCGCGCTGGTGCTCTTCCAGCAGCTTGGCGTTGTACTTCACGTTTTGGCCCAGGCTCACGGCCTGCGCGGTGCCGGTCTTGCCGGCCGCGGTGTACGCCGCGCCTGCGAACACCCGCGTGCCCGTGCCGGCCTTGATCACCGCCGTGAGGCCGTTGCGCACGATCTCCAGGTTCTTCGCCGAATAGCCGAGGTTCTCGCCGGGCGGCTGCTGCACTTCCGTGACCGCGCCGGTGACGGTGTCGCGCACGGCCTTCACGAGGTGCGGGCGGTAGCGGATGCCGCCATTGGCGAGCGTGGCCTCGGCCGAGGCCAGCTGCAGCATGGTGAAGCTGTTGTAGCCCTGGCCGATGCCGAGCGACACGGTCTCGCCCGAGTACCAGCGCTTCATCTCCGGGCGCTTGTAGGTGTTGCGCTTCCACTCGGTGCTGGGCAGCACGCCGCGCACCTCGCCGTTGAGGTCGATGCCGGTGATCTGGCCGAAGCCCAGCGGCTTCATGAAATCGTGGATGGTGTCCACGCCCATGTCCACGGCGAGCGAGTAGAAGTACGTGTTGCTGGAGAACTGGATGGCGCGCACCATGTCCACGCCGCCCAGGCCGCCTTCGTGGCTGCGGAAGGTGTGGCCGCCATAGGTGTAGAAGCCCGGATCGTTGTAGACCTGCGTGGGCGAGCGCTTGTTCAGCTGCAGCGCGCCGAGCGCCATGAAGGGCTTGTAGGTGGAGCCGGGCGGGTAGGTGCCGCGCAGCGCGCGGTTCAGCAGCGGCTTGTCGATCGACTCGTTGAGCGCCTGCCAGTTCTCCGAATCGATGCCCTCCACGAACAGGTTCGGATCGAAGGTGGGCTTCGACACGAGCGCGAGCACCTCGCCGTTGCGCGGGTCGATCGCCACCAGCGCGCCGCGGCGGTCGCCGAACATGTCCTCCACGAGTTTCTGCAGCTTGATGTCGAGCGACAGCATCACGGTGTTGCCCGGCGTGGCCGGATGGCTCGCGAGGCGCCGCACCGCATGGCCGCCGGCCGAGGTCTCCATGCGCTCCACGCCGGTCTGGCCGTGCAGCGTGGTCTCCTGGCTCTGCTCGATGCCGAGCTTGCCGATGTGGTCGGTGCCGCGGTAGTTGGCCGCGTCCTCGGAATCCTCGATGCGCTCCTTCTCGCGCTGGTTGATGCGGCCGATGTAGCCGATCGCGTGGCTGCCGACGTCGCCCAGCGGGTAGTTGCGGAAGAGCCGCGCCTTGATGTCCACGCCCGGGAAGCGGTAGCGCTGCGCGGTGAAGCGCGCGACCTCCTGGTCCGACAGGCGCGTGCGGATCGGCAGCGACTCGAAGCTGCGCGACTCCTCCATGAGCCGCTTGAAGCGGCGCCGGTCGCGCGCGTGGATCTCCACCACCTTGGAGAGCGCGTCGATCGTGTCCTCCAGGCCATCGACCTTCGAGGGCGTGATCTCCAGCGTGTAGGCCGAGTAGTTGGTGGCCAGCACCACGCCGTTGCGGTCCTGGATGAGGCCGCGGTTGGGCACGATGGGCACCACCGCCGTGCGGTTGCTCTCGGCCTGGTCGGCGAGGTCTTCGTGGCGCACCACCTGCAGCACCAGCAGGCGCGCCACGATGAGGCACATGGCCAGCAGCACCACGATGGCGACGACGAACACGCGCAGGCGGAACCGCGAGAGATCGGCCTCGGTATTGCGCAGCTCGGTCATGTCGGCGGGGCGGAGGAAAGAGAAGGGCTCAGAGCGGCCGGTTCTCGTCGCGGTCGGGCGGGCGGCGCTGGGGCGCGAGCAGCACCCAGGTCGCGAGCGGCCAGAGCAGCGCCTCGATCACCGGCGCGATCAGCCCCGGCAGCCCGGGCAGGATGCCGCCCGCCACCATGCGCACGAGCAGTTCGATCGCGTGCGCGCCCAGGAAGAGCGGCAGCACCTGCAGCGCCTGCGAGAACGGGCTGAACCACAGCAGGCGCCGGTGCAGGTAGATGGCGCCGAACATCATGGCGCAGTAGGCCAGCGCATGCTGCCCGAGCAGCGCGGTCTGGTAGACGTCCATGCACAGGCCCATGGCGAAGGCGACGGTCATGCCCACGCGCTGGGGCTGGTGCACGCCCCAGAAGACGAGCAGCACCATGACGAGGTCGGGCGTCCACACCACGCGCCCGAGGGGCAGCATGTTGAACGCCAGCGCCACCAGCAGGCTGGCGGCGATGAAGGCGGGCCGCACGGGCATCAGCAGCTGCTCGCCGCGGGGCATGATCATCGGCGGCCTCCCTTGCGGGTCGGCGCGGCCTCGGCGGCGGGCGGGCGCTCCGGCAGGCCCGGATCGAGCGGCTGCAGCACCATGACGTGGCGCGCGCCCTGCGCCTGCGCGAGCGGCGCGCAGTAGATGCGGGCGAACGCGGAATCGGCCCGGCGCTCCACGCGCACCACGCGGGCCACGGGCAGGCCCGGCGGATAGAGGCCGTCCACGCCGCTGGTGGTGAGCAGGTCACCCTCCTGCACGTCGGCATTGCTGGGCATGAAGCGCAGCTCCATGCCGCCGCCGTGCGCGATGACCGGGTCGCCGTAGGCCACGCCGCGCGCGCCGGTGCGCACGTTCATGACGGGGATGGCCTGGTCGCGGTCGATGAGCAGGGTCACCTCGCTCAGCAGCGGATGCACCCGGGTCACCTGGCCGAGCATGCCGGACTCGTCCATGACGGGCGCGCCGAGCGCGACACCGGCCACCTGGCCCTGGTCGATCATCACGCGGCGGGTGTAGGGGTCGGCGGCGTCGTAGATCACCTGCGCGGCCTTCGCCGGCGTCTGCAGCCGGTCGCGCAGCTGCAGCAGCTTGCGCAGGCGCTCGTTCTCCTGCAGGAGCTGGTCGGCCTGGTTGGCGCGCTGGGCCATGGCCACCATCTCGCGCCGCGCGGTGTCGACCTCGGCCTGGGCCGACTCCATGGTGCGCAGGTAGGCCATGCCGCCGCCCACGAACTGCACGGGCTGCAGCATCACCCACTGCACGGGATAGAGCGCCACGGCGATCGCCTTGCGCAGGGGCTCGGTGACGTGGAAGCGGGCGTCCGCCACCATCAGGAACAGCGCCAGGGCGCCGCAGAGCGCGAACCGCGCGCGCGGCGACGGGCCCTGCTTGAAGAACGACGGCGCGGACCGCTCGAGGGTACCGATGGGCATGGCGGTAGGGAACAGCCGCTGAGAGAGTCAGGGAAAAAGATGCCGCGCGGGTGCGGGCCCGCAGCCCCGCGGCATGGCCATGTCACTCGCTCGTGAAGATGCTGCCCTGGCGGTCCATGCGCTCGAGCGCGATGCCGCAGCCGCGGACCACGCAGGTGAGCGGGTCTTCCGCCACGAGCACGGGCAGGCCGGTCTCTTCGGCGAGCAGGCGGTCGAGGTCGCGCAGCAGCGCGCCGCCGCCCGTGAGCATCATGCCGCGCTCGGCGATATCGGCGCCCAGCTCGGGCGGGGTCTGCTCGAGCGCGTTCTTGACGGACGAGACGATCTGGTTGAGCGGGTCGGTCAGCGCCTCCAGCACTTCGTTGCTGGAGATGGTGAAGCTGCGCGGCACGCCTTCGGAGAGGTTGCGGCCCTTGACCTCCATCTCGCGCACCTCGGAGCCGGGGAAGGCCGAGCCGATGTGCTTCTTGATGGATTCGGCGGTGGGCTCGCCGATCAGCATGCCGTAGTTGCGGCGGATGTAGCTGATGATGGCTTCGTCGAACTTGTCGCCGCCCACGCGGACGCTGCCCTTGTAGACCATGCCGCCCAGGGAGATCACGCCGACTTCCGTCGTGCCGCCGCCGATGTCGACGACCATGGAGCCTGAGGCCTCGGAGACCGGCAGGCCCGCGCCGATGCCGGCGGCCATGGGTTCCTCGATGAGGTAGACGGCGGTGGCGCCCGCGGCCTCGGCCGCGTCCTTGATGGCGCGGCGCTCGACCTGGGTGGAGCCGCAGGGCACGCAGATGATGATGCGCGGGCTCGGTGTGAGCAGCGTGCGCGGGTGCACCATCTTGATGAACTGCTTGATCATCTGCTCGGTGATCACGAAATCGGCGATCACGCCGTCCTTCATCGGACGGATGGCTTCGATGTTGCCGGGCACCTTGCCGAGCATGGCCTTGGCCTCGTGGCCGACGGCCTGGATGACTTTCTTGCCGTGGGGTCCGCCCTCGTGGCGGATGGCGACGACGGAGGGTTCGTCGAGCACGATGCCCTTGTCGCGGGCGAAGATCAGCGTGTTGGCTGTGCCAAGATCAATGGCAAGGTCGGTGGAGAAGTACCGACGGAAAGCTCCGAACATTCAGGAATTCCTCTGGGGCACGGCGTGCGCGTCGGCCTGCCGTCGCCGGATGTTTAAGGGGTGTTTGTGGGCTTTTTTCGCACAATGACCGGCGGTTGGGAGGGTATTGCGGCAAAGCCGGGATAATAACGCATCCCCTGTGAATAACTCCTGCCCGACCCTTCGCCGGCGCAGCTTTACATCCCGTTTCCGCACCCGTTTTTCCCATGGCACTGACACCCCAGGACATTGGCCGCATCGCCAACCTGGCGCGGCTCGAATTGAGCCCCGCCGAAAGTGAGCGCATGCTCACGCAGCTCAACGACTTCTTCGGCACCGTGGAGAAGATGCGGGCTGTGGATACCGCCGGCGTGCAGCCCCTGTCGCACCCGGTCGCTGCCATCCAGGACATCGCGCTGCGCCTGCGCGAGGACGCCGTGGGCGAGCCCGACCAGCGCGAGGCCAACCAGCGCAGCGCGCCGGCCGTGGAACGGGGCCTGTTCCTCGTGCCCAAGGTGATCGAATAACAAGAACAAGAACGAGAACGCAAGGCACGTCATTCCATGAGCGACACCTCTCCCTCCCTGCACACCCTGGGCGTGGCCGAACTGGCCGGCGCGCTGCGCGGCAAGCGCGTCTCCGCCGTCGAGGCGGCCCGGCATTTCCTCGGCCGCATCCGGCAGCACACCGACCTCGGCGCGTTCGTGGCCATCGATGAAGACGCCACGCTGGCCCAGGCCCGCGCCCAGGACGACGCCATCGCCGCCGGCACCGCCGGCCCGCTGGCGGGCGTGCCCATCGCCCACAAGGACATCTTCGTCACGCGCGACTTCCCCAGCACGGCCGGCTCGAAGATGCTGGCCGGCTACCGGTCGCCGTTCGACGCCACGGTGGTCACGCGCCTGGCCGAAGCCGGCGCAGTGACCCTCGGCAAGCTCAACTGCGACGAGTTCGCCATGGGCTCGGCCAACGAGAACTCGGCCGTGGCGCCGCTGGGTGCCGATGCGCCCGCGCCGGTGCGCAACCCCTGGGCCACCGACCGCGTGCCGGGCGGCTCCTCCGGCGGCAGCGCCGTGGCCGTGGCCGCGCGCCTCGCCCCGGCCGTGACGGGCACCGACACGGGCGGCTCCATCCGCCAGCCGGCCTCGTTCTGCGGCATCACCGGCATCAAGCCCACCTACGGCCGCGCCAGCCGCTACGGCATGATCGCCTTCGCCTCCAGCCTCGACCAGGCCGGCCCGATGGCCCGCTCGGCCGAGGATTGCGCGCTGCTGCTCTCGGCGATCTGCGGCCCCGACCCGGACCGCGACTCCACCAGCCTCGACGTTCCGGCCGAGGATTTCTCCGCGAAGCTGAACGACTCCATCGACGGCCTGCGCATCGGCATTCCCGCCGAGTTCTTCGGCGAGGGCCTGGCGCCCGACGTGCGCGCCGCCGTGGACGGCGCCCTGAAGGAGTACGAGAAGCTCGGCGCCAAGCTGGTGCCGATCACGCTGCCGCGCACGGAGCTGTCGATCCCGGTGTACTACGTGATCGCGCCGGCCGAGGCCTCGTCCAACCTGAGCCGCTTCGACGGCGTGAAGTTCGGCCACCGCGCCAAGGACTACGCCGACCTTGTGGACATGTACAAGAAGACGCGCGCCGAGGGTTTCGGCGACGAGGTGAAGCGCCGCATCATGATCGGCACCTATGTGCTCTCGCACGGCTACTACGACGCCTACTACCTGCAGGCGCAGAAGATCCGCCGCATGATCGCGGACGACTTCCAGAACGCCTTCAAGGCATGCGACGTGATCGCCGGCCCCGTGGCGCCCACCGTGGCCTGGAAGCTCGGCGAGCATGGCAACGACCCGCTGGCCGACTACCTGGCCGACATCTTCACCCTGCCCGCGTCGCTGGCCGGCCTGCCCGGCATGAGCGTGCCCGCGGGCTTCGGCGAAGGCGGCATGCCCGTGGGCCTGCAGCTCATCGGCAACTACTTCCAGGAAGGCCGGCTGCTGAACGCCGCGCACCGCCTGCAGCAGGCGACCGACTTCCACCTCCGCACGCCCGCGGGGCTGTCTGCACAGTCCGGGGGGAGCTTCTGACATGACCGCGAAACTCATCCACGGCTACGAAGTCGTCATCGGCTTCGAGACCCATACCCAGCTCGCCACGCACAGCAAGATCTTCAGCCGCGCCTCGACGGCGTTCGGCGCCGAACCCAACACGCAGGCCTGCGCGGTGGACCTGGCCCTGCCCGGCACGCTGCCGGTGATGAACCGCGAGGCCGTGGCCTGTGCGATCCGCCTGGGCCTGGCGCTGGGCTCCACCGTCGCGCCCGAGAGCATCTTCGCGCGCAAGAACTACTTCTACCCCGACCTGCCCAAGGGCTACCAGATCAGCCAGTTCGAGATACCGGTGGTGCAGGGCGGCGAGGTGTCCTTCTACCTGGGCGAAGAGAAGAAGACCGTGCGCCTGGTGCGCGCCCACCTCGAAGAGGACGCGGGCAAGTCGCTGCACGAGGACTTCATCGGCCAGTCGGGCATCGACCTGAACCGCGCCGGCACGCCGCTGCTGGAGATCGTGACCGAGCCCGACATCCGCAGCAGCGAAGAGGCCGTGGCCTATGCGCGCGAGCTGCACAAGATCGTCACCTGGATCGGCATCTGCGACGGCAACATGCAGGAGGGCTCGTTCCGCTGCGACGCCAACGTCTCGGTGCGCAAGCCGGGCCAGCCGCTGGGCACGCGCCGCGAGATCAAGAACCTGAACAGCTTCAAGTTCATGCAGCAGGCGATCGACTACGAGATCCGCTGGCAGATCGAGCAGATCGAGGACGGCCACGCGATCCAGCAGGCGACCGTGCTGTTCAACCCCGACACGGGCGAGACGCGCGCGATGCGCACCAAGGAAGACGCGGCCGACTACCGTTACTTCCCCGATCCGGACCTGCCGCCGCTGCGGATCTCGCAGGAATGGATCGAGCAGGAACGCGGCCGCATGCCCGAGCTGCCGCGCGCGATGGCGGCACGCTTCGTGGCCGACTACGGCCTGCCCGAGTACGACGCGACCACGCTCACGCAGTCGAAGGCCATGGCGGCCTACTTCGAAGAGGCGGCCAAGGCCAGCGGGCAACCGAAGCTCGCGAGCAACTGGATCATGGGCGAGGTGTCGCGCCGCGTGAATGCGGGCGAGACCGACATCGCCGCCGCGCCGGTGACGGCCGCGCTGCTGGCGAAGCTGATCGCGCGCATCGCCGACGGCACCATCTCCAACGCCGCCGGCCGGCAGGTGTTCGAGGCGCTCTGGAGCGGCGAGGGCAGCGACGTGGACGCCCTCATCGAGGCCAAGGGCCTCAAGCAGATGAACGACACCGGCGCGCTGGAGAAGATCATCGACGAGGTGATCGCCGCCAACCCGGACAACGTGGCCCAGTTCAAGGCCGGCAAGGACAAGGCGTTCAACGCGCTGGTCGGCCAGGCGATGAAGGCGAGCCGCGGCAAGGCGAACCCGCAGCAGGTGAACGACCTGCTGCGCGCCCGGCTCGCGGCGTCCTGACGCCCGCCCTGCCCTGCCCCCGCCCCTTCTGCAACACGTCGAAGGGCGGCCTCGGAAGCCGCCCGTTCAGCGCGGGGCGGGCGGCGATGCGGTGGCGGATGCCGCCTGCGCGGCCCAGAGCGATCGCAACTGGGCCAGTTCCGCATCGAAGCGCTGGTGCACCCGGCGCTTTTCGTCTTCCTGCGAGGCGATGAAGCGCTGCTGCTGGGCGATCGCGTCTTCCTGCTCGGCGATCTGGCGGCGCAGGCCCATCGGGGCCTTGGACGGGTCGCGCCGGTAGAACTCCATTTCCGTGTCGAGCTTCCTGCGCTGGCTGCGCAGTTCGGCCACGCGCGCCTCGGCCACCGCCGTCACTTCGTCGATTTTCGCGAGGGCGGCCGCGCGTTCGGCATCGTGCGCGGCCTGGTCGGGATACCGCGCGACCATGACGCGCTCGCGGCGGCGCTCCTCGATGGCACGCGCCCGGTCTTCGGCCTCCTTGCGCCGCTGGGCCTCCTGGGCCGAGCGCTCCTGGTCGGAGAGCAGCGGGCCCACGCGGCCGCGCTCGGTGCCGGACGGCCCGAGCACGCGCTGCTCGCGGTCGGTGCATTCGGGGATCGGGCGGTCGGCCGTGAGGCGCCGGCCCTTGGCGTCCACGCAGGTGTAGATGCCCCCCGGGCCCGGCTGCTGCGCCTGCGCGGCCACTCCGCACAGCGTGGCCAGGGCCGCTCCGGCGCCCAGGCGCCAGAGGATCGGAGGCTTCAGCGGAAGGGCTGCCATGGGTTCGAGGTGCGAAGGTGGGCCGCGCGCGGCCCGGGTCAGACGCCGTAGCGCTGGCGGTAGGCCAGCACGCGTTCGTGGTGGGCGCCCATGTCGGAGCCCCCGCGGTCCTGCAGATATTGCAACAAATCGGCCAGCTTGGCGATGGTGCACACCTGCATGCCCAACTGGCTGCGCACGTACTGCACGGCGCTGTGGTCCACGTCCTGGCCGTTCTCGGTGGCCTTTTCCTGGCGGTCGAGGGCGATCGCCATCGCGTGGGGCACGGCCCCGGCGGCCCGGATGAGGGCGATGGATTCCCGCGCGGCGGTGCCGGCGGACATCACGTCGTCCACGATCAGCACGCGGCCCTGCAGCGGCGCGCCCACCAGCGTGCCGCCCTCGCCGTGGTCCTTGGCCTCCTTGCGGTTGTAGGCGAAGGGCACGTTGCGGCCCTGGCGGGCCAGCTCCACCGCCACCGTGGCGGCGAGCGGAATGCCCTTGTAGGCAGGGCCGAAGACCATGTCGAATCCGATGCCGCTGGCGATCAGGGCTTTTGCATAGAATTCCGCGAGCCGGCCCATCTTGGCGCCGTCGTCGAAGAGCCCGGCGTTGAAGAAGTACGGGCTCATGCGGCCCGCCTTGGTCTTGAATTCACCGAACCGGAGCACGCCCGCCTCCACGGCGAAGTGCACGAATTCCTGCGCCAGGCGGTCCGGCGAACCGCCCTCTCCCGCCATTTCCGTTCCCGCCTGCCGCTGCGCGCCGTCTGCCACCATGGATGCTTCCCTTTTCAAATTGACCAGCCTGAACCTCAACGGCATCCGCTCCGCCACCACGAAAGGGGTGGAAGCCTGGATCGCCGAGACGCGGCCGGATTGTATTTGCGTGCAGGAGATCAAGGCCCAGTCCGCCGACATGGAAGGCCGCTTCGAGAGCCTGGCGGGCCTCAAGGGGCACTTCCACTACGCCGTGAAGAAGGGCTATTCGGGCGTGGGCATCTACACCCGCCACGAGCCGACCGACGTGCGCGTGGGCTACGGCTCCTCCGAGTTCGACGCCGAGGGCCGCTACGTGGAGGCGCGCTTCGACACGCCCGCGCGCAAGCTCTCGATCATCAGCGCGTATTTCCCGAGCGGCTCGTCGGGCCCCGAGCGCCAGTTGGCGAAGTTCCGCTTCCTGGCGGAGTTCCACGTGCACCTGATGCGCGTGAAGGAAGAGCGCGAATTCATCCTCTGCGGCGACGTCAACATCGCCCACCAGCAGATCGACCTGAAGAACTGGCGCAGCAACCAGAAGAACAGCGGCTTCCTGCCCGAGGAACGCGAGTGGATGACGAAGTTGCTGCACCCCACCGACCTCGGCGGCGGCCTGGTGGACGTGTACCGCCGGCTGCAGCCGGACACCACCGAGGCCGCCTACACCTGGTGGAGTAACCGCGGGCAGGCCTATGCGAACAACGTGGGGTGGCGGCTCGACTACCACCTCGCCACCCCGGCCATCGCCGCCCTGGCGCGCACCGAGTCCATCTACAAGCAGCAGAAGTTCTCGGACCACGCGCCGATCACCGTGGGCTACGAACTCGCGATCTGAGCGCGGGCCACCGCCATGGGCCCGGGCGGGTCAGTCCCAGGCCGGCGCCAGCCCTTCCGGGTCCACCAGCCGGCCGCCGCGGTCCAGCGCGGCGATGCGCTGCATGTGGGTCTCCTCCAGACGCAGCTGCGTGGCGCGCAAATTCGACTCCAGGTGCTCGCGGCGCGTGGACGAAGGGATCACGGCGAAGCCCGACTGCATCGCCCAGGCCAGCGCGACCTGGGCCGGCGTGGCATCGCATTCCTGCGCGATCGCCTGGATCTCCGCGTCCTGCAGCATCTGGCCGTAGCCCAGCGTCATGTACGAGGTGATGTGGATGCCCTGGCTGCGCGCGAAATCCACCACCGTCCGGTTCTGCAGGTAGGGGTGCAGTTCGATCTGGTTCGTGGCGATCGCCTCCGCGCCCACGGCGGCCACGGCCTCGCGCAGGAGCGACACCGTGAAGTTCGACACGCCGATGCGCCGCGCGAGCCCGCGGGATTGCGCCTCGGCCAGCGCCTCCAGGCTTTCGGCCAGCGGTACCGCGCCGCCGGGCGAGGGCCAGTGGATCAGCACCAGATCGACGTAATCCGTGCGCAGCTTTTCCAGGCTCTCCCGCAGGCTGGGGACGAGCCGGCCGGCGGAAAGATGGTCGGTCCAGACCTTGGTGGTGAGGTAGAGATCGCCGCGCGCCACGCCGCTGGCGGCGACGGCCTGGCCCACCTCGGCTTCGTTGCCGTAGATCTGCGCGGTGTCCACGTGGCGGTAGCCGAGGTCGAGCGCGTTCGCCACCGAATCGATGGCGGCCTGGCCCTTCAGCCGGAAAGTGCCCAGGCCGAACGGGGGCACGGGCGGATGGGAGGATGGGGAAGCGGATGCCTGCATGGAAAGCTCCTTGCCGTTGATGAACGGGTGAATGGATGGAGGATGGAAAGGGAAGGTGCGCTCGGACCGGTGCGGCACCTCAGTGCCCGGCGGCAGCCGGACGGCCCCCGCGCACGACCGCCGCGCCGCGGGCATCGAGCACGCCGCTCACGTGGGTGAGCGCCAGCGCGCCCAGCACCACCACCGCACCGATCCACGGGGTGTGCATGAGGCCCAGGTGCGTCACGATCAGCCCCCCGGCCCAGGCGGCGCCCGCGATGCCGAGGTTGAAGGCAGCGATGTTCAGGCCCGAGGCCACGTCCACGGCCCGCGGTGCGACGCGCTCGGCCTGGCGCACCACGTACAGCTGCAGGCCCGGCACGTTGCCGAAGGCCACGGCGCCCCAGAGCAGCACGGTCGCCACGGCCAGCCAGGGGTGCGGCGCGGTGAACTGCAGGAGCAGCAGCACGGCGGCCAGCAGCGCGAAGATGATGCGCAGCGCGCCGATGGGCCCCAGGCGGTCGGCCAGCCGGCCGCCCCAGAAGTTGCCCGCGGCCACCGAGACACCGTACACCAGCATCACCCAGCCCACCGCGCCTTCGCTGAAGCCCGACACGCCGGTGAGGATGGGCGCAAGGAAGGTGAACGGAATGAAGGTGCCGCCATAGCCGACGGCCGTCTTGGCATAGACCAGCAGCAGCCGCGGCTCGGCCAGCACGCGGGCCTGCTGCAGGAGCGAGGCCGGCGGCACGTGCGCGATGCGCCGCGGCACGAACAGCGCGCTGCCCGCGAAGGCCAGCATGCCGAGCCCCGCCACGGCGAGGAAGGTTTCGCGCCAGCCGAAGTGCTGGCCGATGAAGGTGCCCAGCGGCACGCCGGTGACCAGCGCCACCGTAAGCCCCGCGAACAGCGTGGCGATGGCGCTGGCGGCCTTCTCGCGCGGCACCAGGCCGGTGGCGATGGTGGAGCCGATCGAGAAGAACACGCCGTGCGCGAGCCCGGTGAGCACGCGCGCGGCCACCAGCGTGCCGTAGCCCGGCGCCTGCCAGGCCAGCAGGTTGCCGGCGGTGAACAGCGCCATGAGCGCCAGCAGCAGCGCCTTGCGCGGCAGCCGGCCGGTGAGCGCGGTGAGCACCGGCGCGCCGACGGCCACGCCGAGCGCGTACAGGCTGACGAGCAGGCCGGCCGAGGGCAGGCCGATGCCGAGGTCCGCCGCCACGGTGGGCAGCAGGCCGACGATGACGAATTCCGTCGTGCCGATGGCGAACGCGCCGAGCGTCAGCGCGAACAGGGCGATGGGCATGGGAAACACTCCTTGGGGATCACAGATCGATGGCAGGAGTGTGGGCGCTTCACCTTTGCGGAAAAAGCCCGTGATCGGCAGAATATATTTGCGCCCCAGTCAACAATCCACATCCCATGAAGACCACCCTGGAAGAACTGCAGGCGTTCGCCGCCGTGGTGGACGCGGGCTCCGTCACCGCCGCCGCGGCGCAGCTGGAGCAGACGGCATCGGGCATCAGCCGGGCACTCGCGCGGCTGGAGAAGAAGCTCGACACCACGCTGCTGCGCCGCACCACGCGCCGCATCGCGCTCACGGAAGAGGGCCAGGCCTTCCTCACGCGCGCCCGCGCCATCCTCGCCGCGCTCGACGAAGCGGAAGAGCACATGGCCGCGCGCAGGGGACAGCCCGCGGGGCGCCTGCGCGTGAACGCGGCCACGCCCTTCATGCTGCACGTGGTGGCGCCGCTGGTGCCGGCGTTCCGCCGCGCCCATCCGCAGATCGCGCTGGAGCTGGACACCGACGAGCGCAACATCGATCTGCTGGAGCGGCGCACCGACGTCGCGATCCGCATCGGCGCGCTGCGCGACTCCACGCTGCACGCGCGCCCGCTGGGCTCCAGCCGCCTGCGGGTGCTGGCGAGCCCCGCTTACCTGGCGGCGCACGGCCGGCCGAAGTCCGAGGCGGCCCTGGCGCAGCACACCCTGCTGGGGTTCACCCAGCCCGACGCGCTCAATCTCTGGCCCCTGCGCGGCCCGCACGGCGACGCCTGGGCCGCCACGCCGGACATCGCCGCATCGAGCGGCGAGACGCTGCGCCAGCTCGCGCTGCAGGGCGCGGGCATCGCCTGCCTGGCGGATTTCATGACCGAAGGCGACCGCGAACGCGGCGATCTGGTGCAGGTGCTGGCGCGGGATACGGCCGACGTGCGGCAGCCCATCAGCGCGGTGTACTACCGCAACACGCAACTGGCCGCGCGCATCGCCTGCTTCCTGGATTTCCTGGCCGGGCACCTGGCTAGTACGCCGTGATGAGGGGCCTGCCGAAGCACGGCACACATCCGCCCGAAGGCCACGCCGCCGACGGGCCATCCCCTTACGTCCGCGCGGCCAAAGGCTTAGACTGGCCCCATGTTCCTGGACTACGACCCCGACGATCTGGACGTGAAGATTTCGGAGCTGCTGGTCGCCACCAGCGATTCCGCCGATCCCGCTCTTCCGTCGGCCGTGCCCGCCGTGCTGCGGCTGCTGCGCACGCGGCTGGGGATGGACGTCGCCTTCGTGTCGCAGATCGCGGACGGCCGCCGCACCATTCAGGCGGTCGACAACGCGCCAGGCTTCGACCCGCTGCCGGCCGGCAGCTCCGATCCGGTCGAGGAAACCTGGTGCCACCACGTCATCGAAGGCCGGCTGCCGGAGCGCGTGGAGAACGCGGCGCCTTACGTGAAGTCGGGGCAGGCGCCCGACCCGGGCCATCCGCTGGGAACGATCCTGAGCACGCCGGTGAGGCTGCCCGGGGGCGAGGTCTACGGCACGCTGTGCTGCTTCAGCCGGGACATCCGCCCGGAAGCGGACATCGGCCGGCTGCGGTATTCCGCGGACCTGCTGGCCTCCCGGTTGCCGGCCGCCACCCAGGCGCCCCGTTCCGAGCCATCCCGGCAAGACCGCCCAGGGGCCTGACCCGGTCCGGTGCCCGGCGTGGTGCCCGGCCGGCGACCGATCAATGCCCGGAAGAGTGCAGCCCCGCCCGCGGCGCACTGCCGGCGGAGCGGAACACGCCCTGCATGTAAGCGCCCAGTACCGTATCGGACGGCAGGGCCTCGTCCAGAAGGTCCCAGGCGCGGCGCAGCTGCACTTCCAGCAGCCGGCGGGTGCCCGACGGGCCGACGAGCGCCACCAGCGTGGATTTGCCGGTGTCCTGGTGGCAGTCCTTGCCGATCACGGCCGGGTCCAGCTCGCCGTCCGCGAGGTCGTCGGCCAGCTGGAACGCCTGGCCGAGCGCATCGGCCGCGTCCCGCAGCAGCTCGCGCGTGTGCCGGGGCGCTCCCGCGGCCAGTGCGGCGAGTTCGAACGCGGCCGTGAAGAGCGCGCCGGTCTTCTGCTGGTTGGTGTGGGTGGCATGGCCCGCCGTGCGCTGGGGCCCGGCCTCGTGCAGGTCGCGGTACTGGCCCGCCACGAGGCCCTCGGTGCCGACGGCGTCCGACAGCACGGCGACCATCTCGGTGCGGATGCGCGGCGCGATGCCAGCGGCCTTGGCGGTGGTGCGCCAGGCGCAGGCCAGCAGCGCGACGGCCGCCAGCATCGCCACGTCCTCGCCGTAGGCGACGTGCACCGTGGGCTGGTTGCGGCGCAGCTGCGCGTCGTCCATGCAGGGCAGGTCGTCGAGGAACAGCGATGCGGCATGCACCATCTCCAGTGCGCAGGCCACGTCCAGCAGGCCGCGCGGATCGGCGCCGAGGCCGCGGGCCGCGAGCAGCAGCAGCATCGGCCGCACGCGCTTGCCCGGGGCCAGCACGCCGTAGCGCATCGCCGCGGCCACGCCGCCGCTCGCGCCGCCGGGATCGGGCAGCAGTTCGCCGAGCCGCGCCTCCACCGCCGCTCGGAGCTCGCCGGGCAGGGTCTCCGGCGTGCCGGCACGCGGCGCGGGTGCGGCCGGCGCCGCAGTGGTGGCGGTCAAGGGAACGAGCATGGGGATGAAAGGAGGTTGTATCGTGGGGAATGGCCGCAGCGGCCACGATGGCACACCTTAGTCAAAAAGCGCGGCCGCAGGCAGGTGTGCACGCAACTCGCGCCTGTGTCCTACAGCCCAGCCCCCGCACAATAGCCGGAGCGCGTCTTCGCCCTTCCGGCGACGCCGCACACCATGCACTTCGCCTTCATCGCTCCCCCCTTCACCAGCCACGTCCGCGCTCTGGAAGTGCTGGGCTCGGTGCTGCTCGACCGTGGACACCGCGTGTCCTGGATCGACCGGGCCGACACGGCGCGGCAACTGCGCGATCCGCGCGTCGATTTCCATGCCGTCGGTGCGTCCACCCATCCGCCGGGCAGCGTGGAGGCCGTGGTGGCACGCGCGGCAAATCCCGGCGGCCCGATGGGCCTGCGCCGCGTGATCGGCGACGTCGCGGCGGCCACCGACATGCTGTGCACCGAGGCCCCCGCGGTGCTCGAGCGCATCGGCGCCGACGCGATCGTGGCCGACCAGATGGAGGCCGCCGGCGGCCTGCTCGCCGATGGGCTGGGCCTGCCGTTCGTCTCCGTGGCCTGCGCACTGCCCGTCAACCGCGATCCGCGCATTCCGCTGCCGGTGATGCCCTGGGGCTATGCGGCCGACGCGCGCGGCGAGCGCCTGAACGAAGGCAGCAGCCGCGTGTACGACTGGCTCATGGAGCCCCACAACGCGGTGATCCGGCGGCATGCGGCGCACTGGGGCCTGCGGGGCCGCCGCACCCTGGCAGACTGCCTCTCCCCGCTCGTCCAGCTGAGCCAGACCACGGCGGGCTTCGATTTCCCGCGGTCCGCGCCGGAGCCGCATTTCCACCACGTCGGGCCGCTGCGCGGCGCGCGCACCGAGGAGCCCGCGCTCGATCTGCCGCTGGATGCCGCGCGCCCGTTCGTGTTCGCCTCGCTCGGCACGCTGCAGGGCGGCCGGTTCGCGCTCTTCCAGCGCATCGCCCGCGCCTGCCGCGCCGAGGGCGTGCAGTTGCTGATCGCCCACTGCGACCGGCTCGATGCCGCGCAGGCGGACGCGCTGCTGCGCTGCGGCGCCACGGCGGTGACCGGCTTCGCGCCGCAGCGTGCCGCGCTGGAGCGGGCCGACGCGGTGGTCACCCATGCGGGCCTGAACACCGCGCTCGACGCGCTGGAGGCCGGAACGCCGCAACTGGCGCTGCCGATCGCGTTCGACCAGCCGGGCGTGGCCGCCCGCATCGTGCATGCCGGCACCGGCGTGAAGCTGCTGCCGCCGCTCGCCACGGTGGCGGCGCTGCGGCGCGCGCTGCGGCGGCTGCTGGACACACCGGAATTCGCGCGGCGCAGCCGGGCGCTCGGCCAGGAGATCGCCGCCGCCGGCGGGGCGGAGCGCGCGGCGGACCTCGCGGAAGCCGCGCTGCATGCGCGCCCTGCCATGCAGGCGCCCCCCGTGCGCCACGCAGTGGGGTGACCAGCATGCCGTCCAGCGCCGTTCCCGACGCCGATCTGCTCCTCGTGGGGGGCGGCCTGGCGAACGGCCTGCTGGCCTGGCGCCTGCGCCGCGCGCACCCGGCGCTGCGCGTGCTGGTGCTGGAATCCGGCGCCACACTGGGCGGCAACCACACCTGGTGCTTCCATGCCTCCGACCTGACTGCGCCGCAGCAGCACTGGCTGCAGCCCTTCGTCGCGCACCGCTGGCCGGCGCACGAAGTGCGCTTTCCCGGCTACCGCCGACGCCTGGACGGCGATTACTGCTGCGTCACCTCCGCGCGCTTCGACACCGTGCTGCGCGGCGCGCTCGGCGCATCGGCACGCACCGGCTGCGCCGTGGCCTCGGTCGGAGCGGACCATGCCGTGCTCGCGGATGGCAGCGTGCTGCGGGCACGGGCCGTGATCGACGCGCGCGGCGTGCCGCCGGCCGGGCACCTCGCGCTGCGCTTCCAGAAATTCCTGGGCCAGGAGCTGCGGCTGGCCGCGCCCCACGGCCTCACCGCGCCGGTCCTGATGGACGCCACGGTCGACCAGGTGGACGGCTACCGCTTCATCTACCTGCTGCCGTTCTCGCACGACACGGTGCTGGTCGAGGACACCGTCTACGCCGATGGCGCAACCCTGCCGCGGGACCTGCTGCGCAGCCACATCGCCGACTATGCGCGCGCCCGCGGCTGGACGGTGCGGGAAGTGCTGCGCGAGGAAGAAGGCGTGCTGCCGATCGCGCTCGCCGGCGACGCGGGCGCGCTCTGGGCTGCGGCCGGCGGCGTGCCCCGCGCCGGGCTGGCGGCGGCGCTGTTCCACCCGACCACCGGCTATTCGCTGCCGGAGGCGGTGCGCCTCGCGGACCACCTCGCGGCGCAGCCGCTGGCCACCCTCCACGACCCGGCGCGGCTCTTCGGTACCGTTCGCGCCCATGCGCTGCGCCACTGGCGGGCGAACGGCTTCTTCCGCACGCTCAACCGCATGCTGTTCCTGGCGGCGGAGCCCGCGCAGCGGCGCGTGGTGATGGAGCGGTTCTACCGCCTGCCCGCGCCGCTCGTCGCACGCTTCTACGCGGGCCGGCTGCGCACGGCCGACAAACTCCGCATCGTGACCGGCCGCCCGCCGGTGCCCGTCCGGTCCGCACTGCGGGCCGTGCTGCTTCCCGTCCCTGCTGCCGCCAGCGGCTCTCCTCCACCTTCGCACGCCGCCGACCTTCCATGAACCCAACCCCGCACCACCCGTCTTCTTCGGCCGCCTCTGCGCACTCCACGGCCGCGGTGATCGGCTCCGGCTTCGGCGGGCTCGCGCTCGCGATGCGCCTGCAGGCCGCGGGCGTGCAGACCACGGTGTTCGAGTCGCGCGACAAGCCGGGCGGCCGGGCCTACGTCTACCACGACCAGGGCTTCACCTTCGATGCGGGCCCCACCGTCATCACCGACCCGTCGGCGCTCGAAGAGCTGTTCGCGCTCTCCGGCCGGCGCCTGTCCGACTACGTGGAGCTGCTGCCGGTGGAGCCCTTCTACCGGCTGTGCTGGGAAGACGGCTCCACCCTCGACTACGCCAACGACCAGGAGGCGCTCGACGCCCAGCTGCGCGCGCTCTCCCCGGCCGACGTGGAGGGCTACCAGCGCTTCCTCGCCTATTCGCGCGCGGTGTTCGAAGAGGGCTACCGCAAGCTCGGCACCGTGCCGTTCCTGCAGTTCCGCAACATGGTGGCCGCCGGCCCCGCGCTGGTGCAGCTGCAGGCGTGGCGCAGCGTCTATTCCAAGGTCGCCTCGTTCATCGAGAACGAGAAACTGCGCCAGGCCTTCTCGTTCCATTCCCTGCTGGTGGGCGGCAACCCGTTCGAGACCAGTTCCATCTACGCGCTGATCCATGCGCTGGAACGCGAATGGGGCGTGTGGTTCCCGCGCGGGGGCACGGGCGCGCTCGTGCAGGGCATGGTGCGCTGCTTCGAGGACATGGGGGGCACCCTTCGGCTCTCCACCCCGGTGGAGCGCATCGAGGTGGAGGGCGGGCGCGCGACGGCCGTGGTGGCCGGCGGCGTGCGGCACGCGGTGGACCAGGTCGCCTCCAACGCCGACGTGGTGCACACCTACGAGCAACTGCTGGGCCACACCCCGCGCGGCGCGGCGGAGGCAAAGCGGCTGCGGCGCAAGCGGTTCAGCATGTCGCTCTTCGTGGTGCACTTCGGGCTCTCGAAACCGCAGCCGCAACTGCGCCACCACACCGTGTGCTTCGGGGCGCGCTACCGCGAGCTGATCCACGACATCTTCCACGGCAGCGCGATCCCGGAAGATTTCTCGCTCTACCTGCACACGCCCTGCGCCACCGATCCCTCGCTCGCGCCGCCCGGCTGTTCGAGCCACTACGTGCTGGCCCCCGTGCCCCACCTCGGCAATGCGCCGGTGGACTGGTCGGTGGAAGGCCCGCGGCTGCGCGAGCGCATCTTCGACTACCTGGAGCAGCACTACATCCCGGGACTGCGCGAGAGCCTGGTGACGAGCCGCATCTTCACGCCCGAGGATTTCCGCGGCGAGCTGAACGCCCATCTGGGCTCGGCGTTCTCGCTCGAACCCGTGCTGACGCAGAGCGCCTGGTTCCGCACGCACAACCGCGACGCCGCCATCCCCAACCTGTACGTGGTGGGCGCGGGCACGCACCCCGGCGCGGGCGTGCCGGGCGTGGTGGGCTCCGCCAAGGCCACCGCGGGCCTGATGCTCGAGGAATTCGCATGACGGCCGGCCCGCTGGTGCACGACCGCCGCGTGGTGGCCCACGGCGCCGCGGCGATCCGCAACGGATCGCACAGCTTCGCGGCGGCCGTGCGGCTGTTCTCGCCCGAGGTGCGCGACAGCGCCGTCATGCTCTATGCCTGGTGCCGCCACTGCGACGACGTGGTGGACGGCCAGACGCTCGGCCATGGCCAGCGCGGCGGACAGCGGGCGGACGGCGCCGCGCGGCTCGCGGGCCTGCGGCAGTCGACCCGCCTGGCCTGCGACGGCCGGCCGCCCGGCGATCCGGTGTTCATGGGCCTGGCCGAGGTGGTGCGCCGCCACCGGCTGGCGCCGCGCCATCTGGAGGCGCACCTCGACGGCTTCGCGATGGACGTGGCCGGGCACCGCTACGCCACCTTCGACGACACGCTCGCCTACTGCTGGCGCGTGGCGGGCGTGGTGGGCGTGATGATGTCGCAGGTGATGGGCCGCAGCGACGCCGCCACGCTCGACCGGGCCTGCGACCTGGGCATGGCCTTCCAGCTCACCAACATCGCGCGCGACATCGTCGAGGATGCCGCGATCGGCCGCGTCTACCTGCCCGCCGACTGGCTGGCCGCCGAGGGCATCCCGCCCGGCGCATCGCTGGAAGACCCGCAGCACCGCGCCGCGCTCGCCCGCATCGCCGACCGGCTGGTGCAGGCGGCCGAGCCCTACTACGACTCCGCGCTGGATGGCCTGCCCGCGTTGCCGCTGCGCTCGGCCTGGTCGATCGCCACGGCCCGCAGCGTCTACCGCGCCATCGGCCGCAAGGTGCGCCGCCGCGGGCCCGCCGCCTGGGATACCCGCGCGCGTACCAACGGCGCCGAGAAAGCCTGGTGGGTGGCCGCCGCTGCGGTGCAGGCCCTCGCCTCGCGCATGCGCCGCACCACGGGGCGCGATGCGCGCCTCTTCAGCCGCCCGGCCTGAAGCGGCCCACGCGGCCGGGCCGCGCCTCGCCTCTGCGGTCAGGGCTGCTGCGTGCCCTGCTGCCGGACCTGCGCCTGCGCCTCCTGCAGCTGCCGCTTCAACCGGTCGGGCGCCGGCGCCCACAGGAAGCCGAACGACACGCAGCCCTCGCGCCCGTGCACCGCATGGTGCAGCCGGTGCGCCTGGTAGAGCCGCTTGAGGTAGCCGCTGCGGGGCACCCAGCGCCACGGCCAGCGCTGGTGCACCAGCCCGTCGTGCACGAAGAAATACAGCGCCCCGTAGAGCGTCATGCCCGCGCCGATCCACTGCAGCGGCCAGTGGCCGGACGTGCCCAGCGCGATCAGCACGATGGCCACGCCCGCGAACACCACGGCGTACAGGTCGTTCTTCTCGAACAGGCCGTGGCGCGGCTCGTGGTGCGAGCGGTGCCAGCCCCAACCCCAGCCGTGCATCACCCAGCGGTGCGCCGCCCACGCGAACACCTCCATGCCCGCGACGGTGGCCAGGACGATGCCCGTGGCAGACAGGGCCGCGTTCATGGCGTGCAGCGGCTCCGCACGGGGCTGCGCTCGGAAAGGAAGGAAACGGGGTGCATCCCGGGCATGCTAGCGGAAAGTCCGGGCAACGCGGCGAACAACGTGTCCAAGAACCGCTCAGGTCGCGGGGCCGAAGCCGAACAGCGTGCGCTTCTTCGGCGCGGTGTCGCCATCATCGGCCTGCCCGTCTTCCGCATCGGCATCGGCCTCCTCCTCCGCGGCCCTGCGCGGCCCGGCGTCCAGATCCTGCGCCAGCGCCTGCAGCGCGAGCAGCCCGTCCGCCATCGCCTGCCGGTAGGTGCCGGCCGGGGCCGACGCGCGGTCGAGTTCCACCCAGCGCCCGCGCGCATCGCGCTCGTTGAGCACCCAGCGGAAGTCGCCTTCGGCGGGCTCTTCCACGTGGAGGGCGATGGGGCGCAGCGGGGTCGGCATCCCGGCAGCATAGGCGATGCCGGCCCCCGCCGACACGGCCGCAGCGTCCGGCGATGCCTACCCTTGCGGCAAGCCGCCGCCTACACGCTCTGCGCACAGCGCTGGCGACACTGGAGCCCATCGGAATTCAGCATCGGAGAACCTGCCCATGGCCACTGGAAGTCGCACCCTCTGGAAAGGCGCCATCACCTTCGGCCTGGTCCACATCCCCGTCGGGCTGCACACCGCCGCGACCGAGCAGGGCGTGGATTTCGACTGGCTGGACAAGCGCACCATGGACCCGGTGGGCTACAAGCGCATCAACAAGAAGACCGGCAAGGAGATCGACAAGGACAACATCGTCAAGGGCGTGGAATACGAAGACGGCCAGTACGTCGTCATCAGCCCCGACGAGATCGAGGCCGTCTTCCCCAAGACCACGCAGACCATCTCGATCGAGCGCTTCATCGACGCGAACGAGATGCCGTTCATTTTCCTGGAGCGGCCCTACTACGTGGCGCCCGTGAACAAGAGCGACCGGGTCTATGCGCTGCTGCGCGAGACGCTCATCGCCACCGGCAAGATCGGCCTGGCCAAGGTCGTCATCGCCACCAAGCAGCACCTGGCCGCCCTGGTGCCCTCCGGGCCCGCGCTGGTGCTCAACCTGCTGCGCTGGGGCGACGAAGTGAAGACGCTCGATTCGCTCGATCTGCCGCCCGCGGGCAAGAAGAGCCTCAGCGCCGCCGAACTCAAGATGGCCCGGCAGCTCGTCGAGGAGATGTCCGGCCCCTGGGACCCGGCCGACTTCAAGGACGAGTTCCGCATCCAGGTCATGAAGCTCGTCGAGAAGAAGGCGAAGGCCGGCGAAGCCAAGACGGTGTTCGACCCCGAGGAAGAAGCACCGCAGACCGGCGAGGTGATCGACCTCACGGCGCTGCTGCAGCGCAGCCTCAAGGGGGGCGGTGCCGGTGGCAGCAAAGCGAAGGCCCCGGCGCGCAAGGCACCCGCGAAGAAGGCGGCCGGCAAGACGGCGGCGCGCAAGCGGGCACCGGCGAAGGCGGACAAGGGCGACAAGGACAACGAAAAGGACAAGGAGAGGAAGGCGGCTTGAGCGCCGAGGCTCCCGATCACGGTACGCCGCCCCGCACGCCGGATGGCCGCTACCTCGTCGTGCGCGGCCGTCTCTGGCGCCTGTCCGACCCGGCGCTCGCACCCGCAGCGCGCGAGGCGCTGGTGGCCGAACTCATGGCGGCGCGGCGCGACGTCGGGGTGCAGGGCCGTGCCGGCAACCCGCAGGCCGTTCGCGAAGCCCGTGCCCGTGTGGACCGTGCCAAGCGGGCGCTGGGCGAGCGCGGGCCCGTGTGGTGGAGCGATGGCGCGCCCGATCTGAACCGCAGGCTGGTGAAGAACACGCCGTATGCGGCGTGGTTCGAGGGGCTGGCCTCGGCTTGAGGCCAGACCGCCAGCCCTCGGCACCCCTGCTGCCATCGCCTGCCCGCGAGGCACGCTCGCACGGTGCAGCCTGCTACCGCAGGAACCGCGCCTCGATGCCCCGCATGTGCTCGTCGCCCTGCAGCTGGATGATGTCCTTCACGGCCGGCAGCGTCCGGTCGACCTCGCGGATGCCGCCGTCCGCGCGGATCTTCGCGAACACCTCGCGCATGGCGCCCGCCGCCGCGCGGATCGCGTGGTTGCCGTAGATCACGATGCCGACCTTGCCCAGCGCCGCGATGTCCGCTTCGGTCAGTTGGGGGTAGGCCGTGGGCACCAGCACCAGCGGGACCCGCCCCTTCCAGCCATCGATGAACGCCAGGATCTCGTCGGGCGTCTTCTGCTTCGAATGGATCAGGATGGCATCCGCACCCGCGTCCTCGTAGGCCAGGCCGCGCGCCCAGGCCTCCTCGTGGCCGAGGCCCGCGATCAGGGCCTCCACGCGCGCGATGACCGTGAAGTCGCGGTCGCGGCGCGCGGCCACCGCCGCGGCGACCTTGCCCTGGAACTCCTCGATCCGTACCAGTTCCTGGCGGCCATCGGCGCGCAGGCTGGTGTCCTTCGGGAACGTCTTGTCTTCCATGACGATGGCCGAGGCGCCGGCCGCTTCGTACTGCGGAACGATGTAGTGCACGTTCACCGCATTGCCGAAGCCGGTGTCGATGTCGGCGATCAGCGGGATGTCGACGGTGGCGGCGATGGCGCGCATCATCTCCAGGTGCGTGCCCATGGACAGGATGTTGGCATCGGGCACGGCATAGCTCGCCGAGAGCTCGAAACCGCTGCCCCAGATGCCGCCGAAGCCGGCTTCCTCGGCGAGCCTGGCCGCCAGGGGGTTGTGTGCCGCCATGGCGGTGAACAGCGTGCCGCTGTCCAGCGCCGCGCGGAGGGTCTGGTTCTTGGTCATTGGTGGGCCCTTGGAAGAAGAGTTCAGTGCAGTTCGGCGCATGCGGCAGCCACACGGCTCAACGCCTCCGCCAGGTCCTCGTCGGACGCCGCATAGGAGAAGCGCAGATGGCCCGGCAGTTCGAACGCGGAGCCGGGCACGATGGCCACGCCCGCTTCGCGCAGCAGGTACATCGCCAGGTCGGCATCGGTCGCGATCAGGTGGCCGGACCGGTCGCGGCGCCCCAGCAGCTCCTGCACGCCGGGGAATGCATAGAACGCGCCGGGCGGCAGTTCGCACGTCACGCCGTCCATGGCGTTGAGCCGGGCCACCACCGCATCGCGGCGGCGCCGGAACGCATCGACGAAGGCCGGCAGGAAGTCCATCGGGCCGTCGAGTGCCGCGACGGACGCCGCCTGGCTGATCGAACTGGTGTGCGAGGTCGACTGGGACTGCACGAGGTTCATCGCCTTGATCAGCTCGAGCGGCCCCGCACCGAAGCCGACGCGCCAGCCCGTCATCGCATAGGCCTTGGATACGCCGTTGATGGTCAGCGTGCGCGATGCCAGCGCGGGGGTCACGGCGGCCGGCGTGGCGAAGGGCGTGTCGTCGTAGCGGATCTTCTCGTAGATGTCGTCCGCCATCATCCAGACCTGCGGGTGCCTGAGCAGCACCTCGCCGAGCGCCGCGAGCTCTTCGTGCGAGTACACCGCACCGCTGGGGTTGGACGGCGAATTCAGCATCACCCACTTGGTGCGCGGCGTGATCGCGGCATCCAGCTGCTCGGGCGTGATCTTGAAGCCGCTGCGCGCACCGCAGCGCACGATGACGGGCTGCCCCCCTGCCAGCAGCACCATTTCCGGATACGACACCCAGGCGGGCGTCGGCACGACGACCTCGTCGCCCGGGTCGAGGGTCGCCTGCAGCGCGTTGTACAGGATCTGCTTGGCGCCGCATCCGACCTGGACCTGCTCGGGCGTGTACTTCAGGCCGTTGTCGCGCTCGAACTTCCGGACCACCGCTTCGCGCAGGGCGAAGGTGCCGGCGACGTCCGTGTAGCGCGACTCGTTGCGGTCGATGGCCTGCTTGGCCGCCTCGCGCACGTGCGCCGGCGTCGGGAAGTCGGGCTCGCCCTGGCTGAGCGCGATGACGCTGCGGCCCTCGCGTCGGAGCTGGTTGGCCAGCCGCGTCATTTCTTTGGTGGCCGAGGGCTTGGCGCCCAGGACGCGCCGGGCGAGGAAGGGGTGTGGTTGGGTATCAGTCATGGGGTTCAATCAAGAGTTCCGACCTTGAGCCGCAAGAGCCAGCGCGCCAGCCCGAGCGGCACGAAGATCGTCAGCAGCAGCACCAGGCTGTAGGCGCAGGCCAGGGCCATGCGCCCGCTGTCGATCTGCTGGAAGATTTCGATGGGCATGGTGTTCATGCCACCGAAATACAGCACCACGGTGGCCGAGAGTTCCGACAGCGTGGTCACCCACATCAGCACGGCCGCGGCGACCACGGACGGGCCGATGACGGGCAGCACCACGCGGAAGAAGCTCTTCAGCGCGCTGACGCCCAGGCTCATGGAGGCCTCCTCGATGGAGTCCTTGAGGTTGTGCAGCGGCCCGACCGCGGCGCGCACGCTGGTGGGCACGCGGCGCAGGAAGTACGCCAGCGCCATGACCACCCAGCTGCCCGTCAGCACCAGCCATCCCGTGTTGAAGGCGTTGATGAGGGCGATGCCCAGCACCGTGCCCGCGATCGTCAGCGGCAGCATCACCAGCACGTCCAGCGCATGCGTGAGCGGCGACCGGCGCTTGACGATGAGGTAGGCCGACACCACCGAGAACAGCACGCCCGCCGCCGTCGCCACCGATGCCAGGAACAGCGAGTTGTAGAGCGGCTCCGGTGCGCGGACCAGGGCGTACTGCAGATGGGCCAGCGTGAAGCCGCCATAGCGCAGCACCGGCCCCACGGAGGGCGTGAAAGCCGTGACCACCACCACCAGCGCCGGCAGCAGCGAGAGCGCCACCACGAACAGCACGCCGCCGCTGGCCAGCACCGCCGGCACGCCCCGGATGGTGAGCGCAGGCGGCGTGCGGCCGGCCTCCATCTGGAACTGCCGCCGCTCGACGATGAACTTCTGCACCAGCAGCAGCCCCGCGCCCAGGCACACCAGCAGCGACGCCATGGTGGTCTGCATCTGGGGATTGCCGCCCATCTCGCTCACGAACTCGTTGTAGGCCTTCACGGCCAGCACCGGCGTGCGTGCGCCCAGGATGGCGGGCACGCCGAAGCTGCCGATCACATGGGTGAAGACGATCAGCGCGCCGGCGAACACCGAGGGCAGCAGCAGCGGCAGCGTCACGCCGCCCAGCACGTGCGGGAGCGGCCGGCCGAGGCTCAGGGCCGCCTCCTCCAGGTTGCGGTCCATCGACTTCAGACCCACGAGCACCGCGACGAAGGCGTACACGTAGTTGTTCAGCGTCATCACGAAGACCATGCCCCACCAGGAGTAGAGCGTCGGCAGTTCGATGCCGAGCGGGGCCAGCAGCGCATTGACCAGGCCCTGCTTTCCCAGGATCAGCAGCCAGGCCGCCGCGACCACCACGTCGGGAATGACGAGGGTGATGAGCGGCAGCGCCGTGACCAGGCCGGCCAGCGGGAACCTGCAGCGCGCCACGACCAGCGCGAGGCAGCCCCCCACCAGCATGGAGGTCGCAGTGACCGCGGCGCCGAGGATCAGCGTATTGACGAAGACCTCGCGGTAGGCGCGGTCCGCGAAGAACCGCACGTAGCCGCCCAGGCCCACCCGGCCGTCCGCACCGATGAACGACTTGGCCAGCATGCCGACCAGCGGCCAGCCGAGAAACACCACCAGCAGGGCGATGGCGCCGATGCCGAGCGCCAGCCATGCGGGATCGCGACGCAGCGTGCCCAGCATCTCAGGCCCCCTGCACGATGTGGGCGTGCGGCGGCACGCGGAGCGCGACCGTCTCGCCGCGCCCTGGTGCGCGGGCCGGCGCCCCGGTGCGCGCGTCCACGCGGATCACGCCGACCGCCGTGGAGACGGCATAGCCCGTGGTGCTGCCGCGGAACTCGACATGCTCCACGACGCCGGACAGCGCATCCGGGCCCGCCCCCGCGGCGTCGCAGAACGCGACGTCCTCCGGGCGCACCGCCAGCTGCGAACCCGGCTTCACGGGCGCATCGCTGGTGGTGCGCAGGACGGCGCCGCCGCACTGCAGGCGCCGCAGGCCCGCCGCGTCGCAGGAGAGTTCGGCATCGATGGCGATGAGGTTGGCGCCTCCCACGAAGTCGGCGGCGAACGCCGTCGTCGGACGGCCGTAGATGTCCTGCGGCGAGCCGATCTGGACGATGCGGCCGCGGTCCATCACGGCGATCTGGTCCGACATGGCCAGCGCCTCCTCCTGGTCGTGCGTCACGAACACGGTGGTGATGCCGGCTTCGCGCTGGAGATCCCGCACCATGCTCCGCAGGCCGACCCGCAGCTTCACGTCCAGGGCGGACAAGGGCTCGTCCAGCAGGAGCAGGCGCGGCCCGATGACCAGGGCGCGTGCCATGGCGACGCGCTGGCGCTGCCCCCCGGACAGCGCGGCCGGCGCCCGGTCGGCGAAGTCGGACAGGCCCACGCGGCGCAGCATCGCCAGGGCCCGCTCCTGTGCCTCGGCCTTCGCCACGCCGCGCGCCGTGAGGCCATAGCAGACATTGGCCAGGACGGAGCGGTCCGGAAACAGCGCATAGTCCTGGAACACCATGCCCACGTTGCGCCGGTGCACCGGAACGTGCGTGACGTCTTCGTCGCCGAACCGGATGGTGCCCGCATCCGGGCGGACGAACCCGCCCAGCATGCGCAGCAGGGTGGTCTTGCCGCAGCCGGACGGCCCCAGCAGGGTGAAGAAGGAGCCGCTGGGGATGGTGAGGTCCAGCTGCTCGAACAGCCGCTGGCCGCCATAGCTCTGCGCGATGGCCTGGAACGATACTTTCATGGGAACGCCCTGGAGATCGTGGGGAGCGGCATCAGCGCGCGCTGATGGTCTGCCGCCATTGCGCGATGAAGGCCGCGCGCTCCGCGCCCATCCGGGCGTCGTCCAGCGGAACGACCTGGATGCTGGACAGCGCCGGCAGCCCGGACAGCTGGCTGACGTCGATGTCCTCCCGCAGCGGGCGCCGGTAGGCGGACTGGAACACCTTCGTCTGCACGCCCTTGGATGCCAGGAACTCGTAGAGCCGGCGGGCTTCCGCGGGGTTCTTCCCGCCCTTGATCAGGGCCATGCCCTCGGGGGACAGGAAGGTGCCTTCCGCCGGGTAGACGATGCGGATGTCCTTCATGCCGCCGGCGACGTACTCGTAGGCGGCGTATTCCATCGTGACCGCCACCGCGAACTCCCCCTTGGCGACGCCCTCGTAGGCGGCGGAGGTCGTGCCGACGATGACCGCGTTGCGGGCGATGCGGTCCAGCATCTCCTGGCCCAGCAGCGTGCGCAGGCCATAGAGCGCGACGAAGGAGGCACTGCTGCGTTCGGGATCGGGAATGACGATCTTGCCCTTCCAGTGCGGTGCGGCGAGGTCTGCCCAGGCCTTCGGCGGCTGCCCCCCGGGCACCTGGCGCAGATGGGTCATCAGCACCGTCACATGCGTATTGGTGCCCAGCCAGAGGCCGTCCGGTCCGCGGTACTTCTCCGGCACGGCGCCCGCCTGCGGAGACGCATAGGGCGCCAGCAGCTCGCGGAATTCGGCGATCGTCGACAGCCCGCCGCTCCAGAAGATGTCGCCCAGCGGATTGGCCGCTTCCGCCTTGATGCGCTGCATCAGGGCCCCGGTTCCGGCGCGCACGACCGACACCTTGATGTCCGGGTTCTCCTTGGTGAACTGGTCCACCACGCCGTTCACCGTCTCCACGTTGTTGGACGAATAGAGCACCACCGTCCCGGCCATGGCGGACAAATGCATCGCCGCACCCATGATGAGTACAGCACATAGTTTTGAAGTGATTCCGAGCATGGAACTGCATCCCGATGAAGTACAACGACGGGATTCATTGTTTCCAGTCAAGACGACGGGATCAATGCACGGTGTGTGACAGTATTCTTGTTCGCTGGACTACTATGATGAAAATCAATACTGACCCCGCCGAAATGCCGTTGAAGGCGCTGCGGGCGTTCGTGGCCGTCGGCCGGCACGGCAAGTTCACGCGGGCGGCCAGTGCGCTCGGTATCACGCAGGGCGCGGTCAGCCGCCACATCGCCGTGCTGGAAGCGTTCGCGGGCACGGCGCTGTTCATCCGCCGGGGCGCCACCATCGAGATGACGCCGGCCGGGCTCCAGCTCTTCGAGGCGGTGAAGGACGCGATGTCCACCATCGAACTGACGATGCAGTTGCTGGCGCAGAAGGGCAGGCGGCACGACCGCCTGCGGGTGCGCACGTCCATGCCCAGCTTCGCGATGACGGTGGTGGTGCCGGCGCTCGGCGCCTTCTCGGCGGCCAGCGGGGCCCAGGTCGACCTCATCACGTCCCTGTCGCCCCCCCTGCCCTCCGACGACTTCGACGTGCTCGTCACCCGCGACCTGAGCCTGGGCGGGACGGAGTCCTGGGAGCTGGTCCGCGAAGAGCTGGTCTGCGTCGGCTCGCCATCCCAGGTGGCCGCGCACCGGTCGGACGCCGTGGCGCACTGGCCCATGGTGGCGTCCAGGTCGCGCCCGGAACTGCTCGCGTCGTGGGCCCTCGCCACGAACCTGCCGCCGGACAGCCTGCACGTCGTGGCCACGTACGACCATCTGTTCCTGGCGCTGACCGCCGCCATCGGCGGCTCGGGATTCCTCGTCGTGCCCCGGCTTTTCGTGCTCGACCAGCTCCGCGACGGCACGCTCCAGCTAGCGGACGAACGGGTCGTGAACTCGGGCGCGAGCTATGTCGCGTACCTGAACGAGATGAGTTCGCACACGCAGCTCGCGCAGGACTTCTGCCGGTGGCTGAAGGCGCTGCTGAGGGAGCGGAAGTGAGAACCCGGCGGTGGCCGCACGGCATGCCCTGGAAACGACTATCTTCGCGTTGTTAGACTTTTTCCGCGCACTCCCGCTGTCCCATGCTCCACTACCACACCATCCCCGTCACCGCCTTCCAGCAGAACTGCTCGCTCGTCTGGTGCGACGGCACGCAAGCGGCCGCCGTGATCGATCCGGGCGGCGACCTCGACCGCGTGCTCGCCGAAACCGAGCGCCGCGGCCTGCGGCTGGAGCAGATCTGGCTCACGCACGCCCACATCGACCATGCGGGCGGCGCGGGCGAGCTGGCCGAGCGGCTGTCGCTGCCGATCACCGGACCGCACCCGGGCGACCAGTTCTGGATCGACGGGCTGCCGCAGCAGAGCGCGATGTTCGGTTTTCCGCCCGCGCGGCCGTTCGTGCCCACGCGCTGGCTGCACGATGGCGACACGGTGCGGATCGGCCACGAGACACTGCAGGTGCGCCACTGCCCGGGCCACACGCCGGGCCACGTGGTGTTCCATGCGCCGCAGATCCAGCGCTGCTTCGTGGGCGACGTGCTGTTCGCCGGCAGCATCGGCCGCACGGATTTCCCGCAGGGCAACCACCAGGACCTGATCGACAGCATCGTGCAGCGGCTGTGGCCCATGGGCGACGACACGGTGTTCATCCCCGGACACGGGCCGGAGAGCAGCTTCGGCCGCGAGCGGCGCAGCAATCCCTTCGTGGGCGGGACCTGAGCCCCAGGCGCGGGAGGGCCTGCGTCAGCCGCGCCGTGCGGCCTGGTAGAGCCCCTGCACGCGCGGAACGTTCTGCTCCAGCTCGCGGATGCGTTCCGGGCCGCTGGGGTGGGTGGAGAGGAACGCAAGGCCACCCTGCCCGCCCGTCGCCTCGCCCATCTTGCGCCAGAGCGTCACGGCGGATTCGGGGTTGTAGCCGCCGCGGGCCGCCATCTCCAGCCCGACGAGATCGGCCTCGGTTTCGTCGCTGCGGCTGAACTTGAGCGAGATCAATTGCGTGCCGAGGTTGGCCGCGGCATTGCCCAGGTCGCCCAGGCCCAGCAGCTGCGCACCCAGCGACAGTCCCATGCTCGTGGCCTGCGTCTTGGCGAGGCGCGCGCGGGCATGTTCGCGCAGGGCGTGCGCCATCTCGTGGCCCATGACCATGGCGGCCTCGTCGTCGCTGAGCTTGAGCTGGTCGAGGATGCCGGTGTAGAAGGCGATCTTGCCGCCCGGCATGCAGAAGGCGTTGATCTGCTTGCTGCCGATCAGGTTCACCTCCCACTGCCACTGCCGCGCACGGTCGTTCCATTGCGCGGAGTACGGGATCAGGCGCTGGCTGATGCCGCGCAGACGCACCAGCTGGGGATGCGTGTCGCCCGCGAGCGCGCGCTGGGCCTTGGCCTTGGCGAGCATCTGGTCGTACTGCTGGTCGGCGGCGGCCTCCAGTTGCTCGGCCGGCACGAGGCGCCGCATCTGCGAGGCGGAGCCCACGTCGACCTGGGCGAGCGCCGGGGCGGCCACGGCGGCGCCGGCCGCGAGCAGGAAGCCGCGCCGCGCGTTCCACGGGCCCGAACGCAGGGCCGTGCAGAAGCGGCAGCCGGTGTCCACGTGCGGCAGGGCCGCGGACGCTCCATCGACGGCCGGGGAGGGGGAAGTCGGGTGGTGGTTCGGCATGATGGGGCAGAGTCTAGTGGGGCCGCGCACAGCCCGGCTGTAGGCGGGCTGCGCAAATGTCCCCGCTGCCGAAGCAGCGCCCCGAAGCGGAGGCCCTCACCCGGCGGCGGCTCCCTTGCGGCCACGGATTTCCGACCACACCACGATCAGCAGCCCGCCCAGCACGCCCGCGAGCCCCCACACCGCCATGGTGGACGGCGACTCCCCCACCACCCCCACGGCCAGCGCGAACGCGGTGACCGGCTCGGCGAGCGCGAGGGTGACGCCGGTCGCGCCGCTGATGTGCCGCAGCGCATGCGTGAACAGCAGATACGCCAGTCCGGTGGCCACCACGCCCAGGTACAACACCACGCCCCAGGCGCGCGCCGATATCGCGAGCGGCCCGGCGATGGCGAAAGCCGCCGGCAGGGAGAGCAGCGCAGCCGAGCCGAACACCGCCAGGTTGACCGCCCCCGGCGCGGCACGGGCCACCAGCCGCTGGTTGACGAGCGCATAGGCGGCGTACGACAGGCCCGCCAGCAGGCACAGCGCGATGCCGCCGGGCGGCGCCTGCACGCTGGTGCGGCCGTCCAGCGCCATCGCCGCGCCGCCGGCCACGCCGAGCAGCGTGCCTGCCCACCAGACGGCCGCGGGCCAGCGGCGCTGCACCACGGTCTGCAGCAGCCCGGCCCAGATCGGCCCGCTGCCGATGGCGATCGCCGTGCCCAGCGCCACGCCGCTGGCCTTCACCCCGGCGAAGAAACTCAGGTTGTAGGCGGCCACGCAGACCCCGCCGGCCAGGACGCCGCGCCAGGGCAGCGCACCGAGCCCGCGCGCCCCGCCCTGCCACCGCAGCAGCGCCGCGAAGAAGGCACCGGCGATCAGCAGCCGCAGCGCCCCGACCCACACCGGCGCCAGGCCGGAAGGCGCGAGGCTCTGCGCCGTGCCCGTCGTGCCCCAAAGCACGGCGGCGAGCAGCACCATGCCGATGCCCAGCGACGCGCGAGCTGCGGACGGCGCGGGCAGACGGGAGGCGAGGGAGGATGGCGTCGCGGAAGAAGTCGCTGGCGATGGGGAAGACATGGCTGCGAGCGTGCCACGCGGCGCGGACGCCGGATGTCGCGCAACGCTCGAAGTGCGCCGCACGCCGTGCTTCAGCCCCTGCCCGCGTCCCCGCGCAACGCGCGGGCACCCGTGCCGCGCTCCCGGCGCAGCGCGCTCGCGAGGGCGGTACCCGTGGCATAGCCGCAGGCCAGCGCCGCGTCCTCCAGCCGCTGTCCGCGCGCGATGCGCTGCGCGGCGGCATCCAGCCGCAGCCCGCGCAGCCAGGCCTGGGGCGTCGCGCCCGTGAGCTCCAGCCAGCGGGCATGGAAGCGCTGCGGGCTCAGGTGGCACAGGGCCGCCATGCGGGGCGTGGACCAGGGCTCGTGCAGGGCGGCCTCCACGGCCTGCTGCAACCGCTCCAGGGGCAGCGCCCGGCGGGCCAGCACGCGGGGCGCGCGGCCCAGCAGGGCTTCCAGGTGGGCGGCCACCTGCCCCCCCTGCACGACGGATGCGATCCACACGCCGGGCAGCGAGGGCAGGCAGGACACGCCGCCGGCCCCTCCGCCGATGGCGCGCGCCAAGCCGTCTCGGGCCTGGGCCGGCACGGCGAAGCGGCGCAGCCGGTCCATGCCCGGTTGCGCCGCCGCATCGACCACGCAGAAGCGGGCCCCGGGCGAGGCCAGGTAGCCGTGGCGCGCACCGGCGGGTATCAGGATGCCGCAGGCGGTGTCCACGAACGCCGAACGGCCGTCCACCTCCAGCTCCATGCGCCCCTGCAGCCCGACCAGTACCTGTGCATGTTCGTGTGCATGCGCTGCGTGCTCTCCGCTGTAATGGCGGAGGGTGCAGGACAGCGTGGCGCCGGAGTACATGGGAAGATCCTACCGCTCCCGCAGCCCGGGCGTCACGCATTCCGCGGACTGCCCGGAGCGCCATCAGGCCGGCCTACCCGGCAGCCCGGCCTTGGCGAGTTGCTTGCCCGTGTAGAACTCTCGCGCCGCTTCGCGGCAAATGCCTTCGAAAAATGCGTCCGCATCCTCGATCGTGTACCCGGCGCCGGCAAAACATCCCCGGGCGATCTCCTGGAGCGTGTGGCGGCTGCCGCTCGCGTCGTCGTACACGGCGTTCAGGCAGGCGATGAGCACCTCCACATCCTGCACCGACAGGCGCGGCTCTCCGCTCATGCATCTCGCATGGTTGATGCAGGCGACGGCGTTGGCGGCAGTGAACGAATCCCCCAGGCCCGAGCAGTCCTCGAAACCGTCTCCGCGTTCGTTCAGCTTGAAGTGGGCAATGGCCAGGTTTTCCATGTTCTTCGAAAGCGCCATGGGCCGGATGTCTTCCAGGCCTTCCGGGTCACCACGCAACAGGAATTCCTTGAAGCGCGTCTCCAGCCGGTGCAGCAGGGGACCGACGACTCCCGTGTTCCGCTTGAAGACGCTTTTGGACGGGTCCTCGAACATGAGGCTTTCGTCGATGCGCTGCGTCTGGCGCTGCAACAGAAGGCCGTGCTCCACCAGGAACTTCATGATGACGTTCTCGGCGTGGCCCCAGTGCTCGTCGCAAGCATAGACCTGCCGGAAATTCAGCAAGGTCTGGCCGGCCGCGAACTGGGCCGTCCCGCTGAGCGCCCCTTCCCTGCCCAGTTGCGCCTGCAGCGATTCCACGCATTCACGCAGGGTCACCCCCCGGCGCTCGGTTTCCTCCCTGAAGTGACTCAACCCACGGTTCACGAATGGCTGGGTGATCGATCGCGACACGTAGCCACGCGCACCAGTGCCCGGATTGGCCACGCCCACGAGGGCGTATTTGTTTTTCTGGCCGTATCCGGCGCTGTTGCGCAGATCGAAATCAGCGGGGACATGGGAGGGAGCATGGCGATCGACGCACTCCTGCTTCACCAGAGTGCCCTGCAGGCATTCGAGGCTCTTGAGCAGGGACGCCCGGGCCTCGGGAGTATCCGTACGCCCGATGAGGTGTACCTTGGTGGCCGCCCGGTAGTCGGTCATGGAAACGAACTGCCGGTTTCCGCACCGTTTCAGGAACACCGGCCACTGCGGCGGCACCGCGCGCTCCCCGGGCGTGGCCGCATGGAAGTGCTCGCGATAGGCCACGGCCTCCGCGGCGGCCCTGTCGAGCCGCATATTGCTGGTGAAGCCTCCCTTGCCATCGTGCAGGGAGGTGGTGGACAGGAAGAAGTGATTGGCGGTCTTGTCGTAGAGGTAGCCCGCCGCAGCCAGTCCGAGGACATATTTCACCGCCTGCGCCGACAGATTGCGCATGCCGCCCGGGTCGCCGCCCCTCGTCGAAGAGGGGATCGCCACGTTCCCCTGTTGCCGGGCCGCCGAGCTCATGGACCGCGCCCCACGCGGCGCGATGGGCAGGGGGACTCCGGGAGCCGCCGCCACCGGAGGCCGTGTCGGATTCGCCTGCGGCTGGATGGCCATCGAGGGTCGTGCAGCCTGTGCGGCACGCCCGGCAAGGTTTTTTCTCATGGGTGCTTGGATCATTTTCGGCACATCTTCAGGCGCCCGGAATGGCGGATAAAAAGCGTGCACCAGTTCGATTGCGTGCGATCCTCTTCCCGCTGCACTTCCACGGCAGAACACAGACGAAAATCTACGCCGGTGCGCGAAGAACCCGGTACACCTTGCGCCCTTCAACCGCCCCCTCCCTCCGCATGCCGCCCTCTCCGCCTCCCGCAATCCCTTCCGCGTCGTCCCCCCCCGCCTCCGCGCCCCGCCGCTCGTGGCGCGCCGCCTGGCGTGTTTACGGCGAGCCCGCCAGCCTGCGCATGCTGGCGCTGGGCTTTTCGGCCGGGCTGCCGCTGCTGCTGGTGCTGGGCACGCTCTCGTTCTGGCTGCGCGAGGCCGGGGTGGACCGCACCACCATCGGCTACCTCAGCTGGGTGGGCCTCGCCTACGCCTTCAAATGGGTCTGGGCGCCGCTGGTGGACCGCATGCCGCTGCCGCTGCTCACGCGCACGCTGGGCCGGCGGCGGAGCTGGCTGCTGTTCTCGCAGGCGCTGGTGATGGCGGGCCTGGCGGGCATGGCCTTCAACGATCCGCGCGCGGCCCTGGCGCCCATGGTGTGGTGCGCGCTGGCGGTGGCCTTCGGCTCGGCCACGCAGGACATCGCGCTCGACGCCTTCCGCATCGAATCGGCCGATGCCGACCGGCAGGCCGCGCTGGCCGCCACCTACCAGACGGGCTACCGGCTGGCGATGATCTGGGCCGGCGCCGGCGTGCTGTGGGTGGCCGCGCGCGCCGAGGTGCCCGGTCTCGCGGGCTACCAGCCCGGCGCATGGCGCACGGCCTACCTGGTGATGGCCGGCTCGATGCTGGTGGGCGTGCTCACGGTGCTGCTCTCGCGCGAGCCCGCGCCGCGCCCGCTGCCGCCCGCGCGCAACGCGGCCGAGTGGCTGCGCGGCGCGCTGATCGATCCGTTCGCGGACTTCATCGCGCGCTACCGCTGGCAGGCCGCGCTGATCCTGGCGCTGATCGCCGTCTACCGCATCAGCGACGTGGTGATGGGCATCATGGCCAACCCCTTCTACGTGGACATGGGCTACACCAAGGACGAGGTGGCCGCCGTCACCAAGGTGTTCGGCGTGTTCATGACGCTGGCCGGCGCCTTCGTGGGCGGCGTGCTGTCGATGCGCGTGGGCGTGATGCGCGTGCTGATGCTCGGCGCCCTGCTGAGCGCGGCGAGCAACCTGCTGTTCGCCTGGCTGGGCACGCAGGGACACGACGTGACGCTGCTGGTGCTGGTGGTGTCGGCCGACAACCTGGCCGGCGGGATCGCCTCGGCCGCGTTCATCGCCTACCTCTCGGCGCTCACGAATGTGCAATATTCGGCCACGCAGTACGCGCTGTTCAGCTCCATGATGCTGCTGGCCCCCAAGTGGATCGCGGGGTTCTCGGGGCGGTTCGTGGATGCCTTCGGCTACCCCGAGTTCTTCGCGGCCACCGCGCTGCTGGGGCTGCCCGTGCTGCTGCTGGTGGCGCTGGCCGCGCGCGTGCAGGTGCGCCCTTCCACCTGAGCACCATCGTGCCGCCCGCGTTTACCTGAACTTTACGGAGACTTCAACGCCCCGAGATGCGCCGGGGCGAGCATGGGAATCCGCCCCCCGCGGAGAAGACGAAAGACGCCATGAGTACCGCCCAGCTGTTGATGATCGAAGACGACTTCCGCCTCGCGCAGATGGTCATCGAATACCTCGGCCAGTCGGGCCTGGAGGTCACCCACATGGCCGACGGCCAGAGCGGCATGGCCCGCCTGCAGGGCGGCGATGCCGGTGCGCTGCCCGACCTGGTGATCCTGGACCTGATGCTGCCCGACATGGACGGGCTCGACGTGTGCCGCCGCATCCGCTCGCTGCCGGGCGCCGCGGCCCAGGTGCCGGTGCTGATGCTCACCGCCAAGGGCGACCCGATGGACCGCATCATCGGCCTGGAGCTGGGCGCCGACGACTACCTGCCCAAGCCCTTCGAGCCGCGCGAGCTGCTCGCCCGCATCCGCGCCATCCTGCGGCGCCGCGAGACCGGGCCCGCCGCGCCGTCGCAGGCCATGCGCTTCGGCACGCTGGAGATCGACCGCGATGCGCGCTCCGTCACCGTCGGCGGCCAGCCGGCGGACCTCACCTCCTACCAGTTCGACCTGCTGGTGGCGCTGGCCGAACGCGCGGGCCGGGTGCTCACGCGCGACCAGATCATGGAGGCCGTGCGCGGCCGCGAGCTGGAGGCCTTCGACCGCTCCATCGACGTGCACATGGGCCGCATCCGCGCGGCGATCGAATCCGATCCCAAGAACCCGCGCCGCATCCTCACCGTGCGCGGTGTGGGATACGTGTTCGCAAAACAGCAAGACTGATGCGCTGAAGGGCGACCCCTTCAGCGACTGCGCCGCCACGTTCTGGAACGCCTATGTCCAATCCTTTTTCCCGCCGCCTCTACCTGCGCATCTGGCTCGCCGTGGTCGGCGGGATGGCGGTGCTCACGCTGGCGGTGGGCTGGGCATGGCGCATCGCGGCGGAGCAGAACGCGCTGTCGCAGCCGGCACCGCCGCCGCGCGAGGTGGTGCTGCTGGACGCGTCGGGCCAGACGGTGCTGCGGGGCCTCGCGATCCGCGTGCCGCCCCCCGCGGGCGCGCCGCCGGGCAAGCTGGAGTTCAGCGTGGAGGGCGAAGACGGCCAGTTGCCGCACACGCTGCAGTTCTCTCCGCGCATCCATCCTCCGGGCAGCGAGCGCGACCGGCGCGGCGGCCCCGAGGCCGCGTTCTGGACGCGCCCGCCCTTCGGCTTCCTCTGGATGCTGGGCATCGTCGGCATCGCGGTGGCCGTGGGCGTGTTCCCCATCATCCGGCGCCTGCTGCAGCGGCTGGAGACGCTGCAACGCAGCGTGCAGCGCTTCGGCGAAGGCGATCTCTCGGTGCGCGTGCCCGAGCACGGGCAGGACGAGGTGGCCGACCTCGCCCGGCAGTTCAACGCCGCGGCCGCGCGCATCGAGACGCTGGTGAAGTCGCACAAATCGCTGCTCGCCAATGCCTCGCACGAACTGCGCTCGCCGCTCACCCGCATCCGCATGGGCCTGGAGCTGATGCAGGGCAGCACGCCGTCGCCGGCCTTCCGCTCCGAGATCCTGCGCAACATCGCCGAGCTGGACCAGCTCGTGGACGAGATCCTGCTGGCCAGCCGCCTCGATGCGCGCGAGGCCGACGTGGGCACGGTGGAATCCGTCGAGCTGCTGGGCCTGGCGGCCGAGGAATGCGCCCGCGTGGATGCCGAACTGGATGCCGGCGCCTGCGCGGACGGACTCGAGGTGATGGGCGTGGCGAAGCTGTTGCGCCGGGCGCTGCGCAACCTGCTGGAGAACGCCCGCCGCTACAGCCAGGGCGAGATCACCGTGCTGCTGCAGCGCAGCGGCCCATGGGCCGAGGTGCGCGTGTGCGACGTCGGGCCCGGCGTGCCGCCGGCACAGCGCGAGCGCATATTCGAGCCCTTCTACCGCCTGCCGGGCGCGAGCGAGCGAGCGGGCGGCGTGGGCCTGGGCCTCGCGCTGGTGCGCTCCATCGCGGAGCGGCACGGCGGCAGCGTGCGCTGCGAGGACCGGCCCGACGGGCGCGGGGGTGCCTGCTTCGTGCTCACCCTGCCGATCGGCCCGGTGGATGCAGGCGCGCGCATCGCCACGGCCCCGGCGCCGCTCGGCCTCCCGGCGCGGCACTGAACCGGCCACGCCTGCGCGAGGCTGCGGCGCCGAGCGGGCTCACGGCGCGGGCGGATCGGCCTTCAGCGGCCAGCGCCATGCCATCGCCGCCAGCAGCGCAGCCCCCAGCACCAGCGCCGATGCGGCGGCGCCCAGCCCCAGCGTGAAGCCCCGTGCCTCGCTCGCGCTGTGGTGCAGCATCCAGGCCACGATCGGCGGGCCGGCGATCTGCCCGAGCCCGTAGGCGGCCGTCAGCAGCCCGGCGAAGCTGTCGCTCGCCTGCGGCCAGATGCGCCGCGCCTCCTGCAGCGCGTAGAAGGTGATGGCGGTGAACGGCAGCCCCAGCAGCAGGCTGCCCAGCGCGAAGCCGGCGGCGCCCGGCCATGCCAGGCCGAGCCCGATGGCGGCCGCCTGCACGAGGTAGGCGGCGAGCAGCAGCCGGCGCCGGTCCCAGTGCGCGGGCGTGCGCGTGGACAGCCATGCGCCCAGCGCCACGCCGGCGCCGAAGATCGGCCAGAACAGGTCCACCCAGGCGGAGCCGGGCGGCAGCGCGGCGCGGGCGATCACCGGCAGGAAGGTGGCGGTGACGATGTAGCCCAGGCCGGCGAGCCCGTAGGCCGCCGTGAGCAGGCTGCGCGCCAGGACGGCGTCGCGGCGGCCGGCCCGGTCCGGCACCGCGCCCTGGGGGCCGCCCGCAACGGCCTCCTGCCGGGCCGCGGCGGGACCGGCCGCGGCGGTATCCCCGTCCGGGCCGGGGCTCGGGCCCATGGCGGACGGCGCAGCGCCCTCCCCGTCCCGCAGGACCGACCAGGCCGCTGCGCCCAGCAGGGCCGACAGCGCCGCAAAAGCCGCCCACCCGGCCGCGGCGCTCCAGCCGGACGCCACCATCGCGCTGGCCGAGAGGCCGGTGAGCAGGATGCCCAGCCCCGGCCCGCAAAAGATCAGCCCCGCCAGCGCGGCGCGGCCGAGCGCCACGAGGCGCGCCATGCACCAGGCCGCCACGTTGAGGAAAACGAAGGCGCTCGCCAGCCCGGCCAGGAAGCGCAAGGTGGGCCACGCTGGCGCGGCCGGCAGGGCCATGGCCAGCGTGAGCACCGTGGTGGCCACGAGGCCCCACCGGGCCATCCGCGCCGCGGGCCAGTGCCGACCCCGGCGCCGGGCCTGCCACGGCAGCGCCATGCAGACCAGCGCGCCCGCCAGGTAGCCCAGGTAGTTCGCCGTGGCGAGCCAACTGCCGCCCGCCAGCGTGAGCGCGCCGCCCTGCAGCATCAGCGGCAGCAGCGGTGTGAACGCGAACCGTCCGATGCCCATGGCGGCGGCCAGCGATGCCATGCCGGCCAGGGCCACCGCCAGCGCCCCGTGGCCGGGGGCAGCGGCGCGGGAGGCGGCAAGGCGATGCGGAGAGAGGGGAGGCGGCACAGTCATCTTTTTTTATGATTTAATTTCCTTAATTCATCTTATATCGAGATTTCCGAGAACGCCAATGGACCTGACCGCACTCGACATCTTCCGCACCGTCGCCGAGGAAGGCAGCGTGACGCGGGCCGCGGAACGCCTGGGGCGGGCCCAGTCCAACGTGACGACGCGCGTGCAGCAACTGGAGGAGCAGGTGGGCGCCACGCTGTTCCTGCGCGAAGGCCGCCGCATGGCGCTCACCGCGGAGGGCGAGACGCTGCTCGGCTATGCCCGGCGCCTGCTGGCGCTCGCGGACGAAGCGGCCCAGGCGCTGCACCCGGGCCGGCCTGGCGGACGGCTGCGGCTGGGCGCGATGGAGAGCACCGCCGCGGCCCGCCTGCCCGGCCCCCTCGCGGCGCTGCATGCGCAGTGGCCCGAGGTGCACATCGAGCTCAGCACGGGCGCCTCGCGCACGCTCGTGGACGAGGTGCGCATGCATGCGCTCGATGCGGCGCTGGTGGCCTGGCCGCCGCCCGGCCTCGAAGGCGCGGACGCGCTGGAACACGTGCCCGTGGTCACCGAGACCCTGCGCCTGGCCCTGCCCGCGGCGCATCCCGACGTGGGGGAGGATGGTGCGCTGGCCGTCGACCGGCTCGCCGCGTTCGCTCCGGGCTGCACCTACCGGCGCATCGGCGAGGAGCATCTGGCGCGCCGCAGCCCCGACGGATCGCCGCCGCGGGTGCTGGAGCTGGCCTCCTACCACGCCATCCTGGCCTGCGTGGCGGCGGGCCGCTGCGCGGCGGTGGTGCCGCAGGCGGTGATCGACCTCATGCGCGACCCGCCGCCCGTGCGGCTGCTGCCGCTGGGCACCTGCGACACGGTGCTCGTGCAGCGGCGCGGCTACCGCTCCGCCGCGCTCGACGCGCTGCGGGATGCGCTGCTCGCGGGCCCGCGCTGAAGCCGCCCGTTCCCGCCGATCCATCCAACCTTCCCCTGCTCCGGAACCACCGCACCATGACCGCTTCCGACACGCACCCCTCCGCCCCCCGCACCCGCCTGGCCGAGCGCTGGGGGCTGCGCCTGCCGATCGTCCAGGGACCCATGACGGGGTCCGACACCCCGGCCCTGGCCGCGGCCGTGTCCCAGGCCGGCGGGCTCGGCATGCTGGGCTGCGGCATGCGCTCGCCCGCCGCGATGGCGGAGGCCGCGGCCGAGGTGCGGCGCCGCACCGACCGACCCTTCGGCATGAACCTGTTCGTGCAGGAAACCCCGGCGCCCGACGACGCCACGGTGCGCGCGGCGATGGACCGGATCGCGGCGCTCTACGCGGAATTCGGGCTGGAGCAGAGCGTGCCCGCGCGCTGGTGCGAGGATTTCGAGGCGCAGTTCGAGGCGCTGCTGCAGATCCGACCGGCCGTCGCGAGCTTCACCTTCGGCATCCTCACGGCAGCGCAGGTCGAGCGCCTGCATGCGGCGGGCTGCCAGGTCGCCGGCACGGCCACCACGGTGGCCGAGGCCCTCGCCTGGCAGGCCGTCGGCGCCGACGCGGTCTGCGCGAGCGGCCTGGAGGCGGGCGGCCACCGGGGCACGTTCCTCGCGGATTTCGAATCCAGCCAGGTCGGCACCCTGGCCCTCGTGCCGCAGTGCGTGGACGCGCTGCATATCCCCGTCTTCGCGGCCGGCGGCATCATGGACGGCCGCGGCATCGCCGCCGCCCTGGCCCTGGGCGCGCAGGCGGTGCAGATGGGCACGGCGTTCATCGTCTGCCCCGAATCGGGCATCGGCCCGGCCTACCGCGCCGCGCTGGCCGCGGCGGGCGACACCGATACGCGCATCACGCGCGTGTTCTCCGGCCGGCCGGCGCGCGGGATCGTCAATGCCACGATGGACCGGCTGGCGCCCCATGAGTCCGGCGTGCCTGCCTACCCGGTGCAGAACGCCCTGATGGGGCCGCTGCGCCGCGCGGCGGCCGAGCGGGGCCGGGCCGATGCCATCGCGCTCTGGGCCGGGCAAGGCGTGGCCGCGGCGCGGCCGATGCCGGCCGGCGAGCTGGTGGAGTTGCTGGCGCAGGAATGGCGCGAGGCCACCGGGGCCAGCGCCGCAGCCGCGGCGGGCGCGGCAGGCGTCTGACGGCGGCCGGGCCGCCTCCTGCCGCTAGCGGGGCGGCAGGTCCTGCGCGCCCGTGAGCAGTTGGCCGGCCACGCTGCCCGGCAGGTACAGCCCGCGCGCCAGGTAGTCGTCCAGCCGCCGGCGATCGGGTGAGCGCAGCTTGATGAGCGGCGGCAGCGCCCCCGAGGGCAGCGAGAACAGCAGCCGCAGCTTGAGCGGCGTGCGCCGCCAGCGCCCGAGCCGGTGGTAGTAGAAGGGCCCGTCCTCCGCGCGCGCCAGCGCAAGCCGGTAGCCGCCCCGCGTGCGCAGGATGAACTGCAGCGCGAGGTGCATGGTCAGGTAGTCGGGCGCATCGATGTCCTGCCGCACGTCGTCGTACACGCCGAGCTGCTGCAGATGCGCGATGTATTCCGCCCCCGTGCGGTGGATGACCTGCGTGGTGAATTCGTGCTGCAGGTCGGCGATGAAGCGGCTGCCCGGGGGCGCGGCCATGAACCAGTTCTCCACCACCGGGTAGCGGGCATCGCGCGTGTGGCGCTCCAGGTAGTAGCCGACGAAATCGGCCGGCGTGCGCGCCTGCTGCTCCAGCACCCAGTCGAGCGGCGCGGTCAGCAGCGTGCTCGCGTCCATCCAGATGCCGCCGTGCAGGCGCAGCAGCTCCAGCCGGATCCAGTCGGCGCGCTTGGCCGGCGACACGGTGTCGAGCACGGCCGGTATCTCCGGCAGCCAGGTGCGCACGGAGACATCGTCCAGCACACGGATCTCGTAGCCCGGGCATTGGCGGTGCCAGTGCGCGAAACAGTGGCGGATGAGCGGCGGCGGCGCCGTGCCCTTCCAGTAGGCCCACACCACCCGCGGAATGGCCGGTGGCAGGTCGGGCGGCGCGGCTTGCCGGTCCCCCGCCTCCCCCAGCAGCGGCGCTGCGGGCGGGAAGGAGTACAGCGAGAACGCCGGTGGCGGGCAGGCCTCGAGCCGCCGGGGCCACCAGCCGTAGAAGCGCCGCAGGCCGCGCGCGAGCCAGAGTTCGCCACGCGTTTTGAGCGTGGGGCGGGCGGGGGTCGGTGCGGAAGCGGTCATGGAAGGCGGAGCGCATGGGCGCGCAGGAACTTGAGGCGCCGCAGCCACCAGCCGCGCCGCGCGTAGGCGGCGGCCAGGGCACGGGCGTCCAGCGGGGAAGCGGCGGCGAAATCTGCGCGGACACGGGCGGCGGCTTCGTCCAGGACGGCATCCGGCACCGTGCCGGCGGCACGCTCCACCACGCGCATGGCGCCCACCAGGTTGCGTGCGCACTGCTGCGCCAGCGCCAGTCGCAGCGCGGCATCCTGCGCTTCCGGCCGGCCCTGCAGCGCCTGGGCGAGCGGACGCAGCGCGGCGGACTGGTCCAGCGCCTTGGGCAGCGTCATATTCGCGAGGATGCTGCCGCCGCGCTGCCGGTAGGCCACCCAGGGCCGGGGCGCGTGCCAGTAGCTGCGGGCCCGCAGCAGCGCGAGCGGCATGGTGGCCATGTCCTCGAAATAGCGGCCCACGGGAAAGCGCACGTCCGCGGCCCAGAGCGCGCGGCGGGTGATCTTGGACCAGGCATGCAGCTCGCCCGTGGCGAGCAGCCCCGCCAGCAGCCCGGCGCCACCCGGCCGCAGCGTGGCGTGCGGGCCGGCGAAGGTGCTGCGGTGCCCCTCGCCGCGCAGGCGGTGCTTCAGGCGCGGGCGCTCGCGCCAGACGGCGAAATCGCAGAGCACGGCATCGGGCGCGTGCTGGCGCACGACGTCGCGCAGGCCGGCGATGGCGCCGGGCAGCAGCTTGTCGTCGGAGTCGAGGAACCAAAGGTAATCGCCGCGCGCCGCATCGATCATCGTGTTGCGCGCGGCGCTCAGGCCTGCATTGCGCTCGTGCCGCAGCAGGCGCAGGCGGCCGGGGTGGCGCGCGGCCAGGTCGTCCATCACCGCGGCCGAGCCGTCGGTGGAGCAGTCGTCCAGCAACAGCACCTCCACCCCGGCGCCCGCGCCGTCCGGGATCTGCGACAGCACGGATTGCACGCACTCCACCAGGTAGTCGCGCACGTTGTAGACGGGCACGAGCACGCTGAGCCACGGTGGCGACGCAGTCGCAGTCGCAGGCGATCGGATCACGGGCGGCCCTCCGTGGTAGCGGAGGCATTTTCCGGCGGGTTCAGCAGCCCCGCCAGCAGTGCTTCGTAGCGCGCGGTCATGGCGGGCAGGCCGTAGCGTGCCTCGGCCTCGGCGCGCGCTGCAGCGGCCATGCGCGCGGCGCCGCCCGGGTCGGCCAGCAGCCGCGCCAGCGCGTCGGCGAGCGAGGCGGGATCGCCCGGTTCCGCGAGCAGGCCGTTGCGGCCCGGGTCGATCACTTCCTGCACGCCCACCACGCGGCTGCCCACCACCGCGCAGCCCGCGGCCATGCCTTCGATGAGCGACAGCGGCATGCCCTCGTAGTGCGTGGAGAGCACGCAGATCTGCCGGCCCATCAGCAGGCCCGGCACGTCGGCGCAATGGCCGATGAATCGCACCTGGGGCAGCAGCCCCAGCTCCTGCGCCAGCCGTTCGGCCGCGCGGCGCGCGCCGGCCTTGCCGCCGCCGGCCAGGTGCACGGGCGGCGCGAGCCCGCGCTCCCGCAGCAGCGCGACGGCGCGCAGCAGCGTGGCATGGTCCTTCTGGCGGGCGAATCGGGCGGCCATCACGATGCCGGGCTCGCGCGCGCCGAAGGGGTGGGCATCGGCCTGCGCATAGGGCTGCAGCCGGATGCCGTTGGGAATCGCATGGATGCGCGGCGCGGGAAAGCCAAGCTCCAGAAGCGCGCTGCGCACGCCTTCGGAGACGCCCACGATGGCCGCCGTGCGCCGCGCCAGCCACCGGGCCTGCGCCAGCCGCCAGGCGGTGTAGCGCTCGCGCGAATTGTGCTCCACGTGCACCAGCCGCGGCACGCCCGCCAGCAGGCCGGCATAGCGGCCCCAGAGGTGCTCGCTGAAGCCGTGCGCCACCAGGATGTCGGGCCGCCAGCGGCGGCAGAGCGCGGCCAGGTGCCAGACGGTGGCGGCGTGCGCCCAGCCGGGCACCACCTCCACGGCGAGCCCCTCGGCCCGCAGCCCGGCCACCCGCTCCGGCGTGGTGGTGCGCGGCTTGGCGCGCAGTGCCAGCAGGGCATCGAAGCGGCCGGAAGCGCCGTGCGCGCGCACGAGGTCCACAGCCACCTGCGTGGCCCCGGAAAACCCGCCGGTCACGAAGTGCAGCACCCGGGGCCGGGGCGCACCGGCCGGGCCGGCAACGGGGCTTGAAGGGGTAGCGCTCACACCCGGACCCGTGGACTCAAGCGCGGGCGTCGGCAGCCAGCGCGGCCGGCGGCGCCTGCATGCCCAGCAGCGCCGCCCAGACGACCATGTTCATGAAGATGTAGAACATGATCCCGCTGTTGTGGGCGAAAAACACCTGCGTGATTCCGAACCCCGCATAGAGCACCGGGATCGCCAGGCCCGAGAGCCGCAGCGCCAGCACCTGCGCCCGCACGGCCTCGGGCGCATCGGCGAGCGCCTGCATGCAGCGCCGGCTGGGCCAGAAGAGCGCCACCGGCACGCCATAGAAGCACAGCATCAGCAGCACGCCGCCGAGACCGGTCTTGACGAAGATGTCGAGCAGTTCGTTGTGCACGTAGATGTACTCCATGATGGAGCGTTCGTACTGCCCGGCGGCCACGCGCGCGGCCTTCTCGCGCATGTAGCCGGCCATGCCCCAGCCGGTCAGCGGCCGCTCCAGGCCCACCTGCCAGGCGAAGCGCCAGTGCTCCAGCCGCTGGCCCACGGAGTTGTCGGCCTCGCCACGGGTGTCGTACTGCGCCACCTCGTCGTGCATGCGCTCCCAGCGCTCTTCCACCACCTGCCAGTTCATGGCGGTCAGCACGGCCAGCGCGGCCACCAGCACGGCGGCGATCGCGGCGATGCGCCCCGGATGCACGCGCCGCAGCAGCCAGAGGCCGAGCGGCAGTGCCAGCAGCAGCGCCAGCCAGCCGCCGCGCGACTGCGACAGCACCGACGCATTCACGGCGAGCAGCGCGGCCACGGCCGCACACAGCACGGCCGGGCGCGGCAGTTGGCGCCAGAGGGCCGCGAGCTGCAGGGCCAGCATCGCCCCCAGCAGCAGCGCCAGGTTGCCCCACTGGATAGCGTTCGTGCGGCCGCTCGGAAAACCGGAAGCCCGCGGAGCGCCCTCGGCATGCACCTGCCACAGGGCCACCAGCCCCGCGCCCAGGCAGCCCGCGAGCAGCCCCCAGAACACGGGCCGCGGCCGCGGCGGCTGCGATGCGATGAACAGCCCGCAGAGGGCGCCCAGCCAGAATTTGACGGGCCGGTCCCACTGGCCCATGCTCTCGCGCGGGTCCGACAGCACGCACCACAGCAGGCCCATGGCGAAGGTCACGCCGACGAGCGCCAGCGTGCCGCGGTCGGGCCGCAGGCGCACCCACCGGGGCAGGCAGACCAGCGCGCCCAGCAGCAGCAGCACCGCACCGTACGAGTAGCCCGAAGGCACCGTCAGCGCCAGCGCCGGCAAGAGAAACGCCGCCAGCGTAGTCCACTGGCGCTGCCAGGGCGCCGGGCCCAGAAGAGACGGAATGTGCATCAGGAAAAGAAATTCATAGGGAATCCAGGCGCCTCGCCGCACCCCGGAAGGGCGCGCGGAAACGCGGTCGTCGCAATCCAACGACTGGCGCGGATCGTAACCCGGTGGGCAGCGTGCAGAATTCCGCCGTCGCGCATCCGGGCCTTTTGCTGCATCCGGTGCCTTTTCTGACTCCATGACACATTCACCTCCCGCTTTCGCCTTCCGCACCGTGTACGCCGTGCTGACGCGGCTGCGCCCCCGCACGGCGGCGGCCTGTGCCGCCTCGGCGCCGACGCTGGAACCGGCCGCCGCACCGGGCGACGGAGCCCGAGCCATCCCGCGCCGCATCTGGAGCTACTGGCACAGCATGCAGCCCGATGCGTTCGTGGAGCGCTGCGTCGCCAACTGGCGCGCGCAGTGCCCGGGCTTCGAAGTGCAGCTGCTCAACCAGCAGACCGTGCGCGACCATGTGCCGCCCGCCGACTGGCCGGCGGGCTTCGAACGGCTCGACCCGGTCAAGCAGTCGGACTGGATCCGGCTCTACCTGGTAAGCCGCTTCGGCGGCTACTGGCTGGACGCCAGCGTGCTCCTCACCCGCCCGATCGGCTGGCTGGAAGCGATGCGCGCCGCGCGGGGCGCCGATTTCGCGGGCTTCTTTCTGCAGGGCTACACGCACGATGCACAGTTCCCCGTGGTCGAGAACTGGGCCTTCGGCGCGCCGGCCGGCGGCGCCTTCGTCACGGCGTGGCAGCGCGAATTCCACCATGCACTCTTCGAGGTGGGTACCGAGGCCTACCTGGCGGCCCGGCGGGTGGAGCCCGGCTGGGAGGCGCTGCTGCAGGGCATTCCCGATCCGGTGTACCTGCTGGGCCACGTCACCGCGCAGCAGGTGCTGCGCCGGGGCGGCGGCGCCCATCGCCTGGCGCTGGCCCGGGCGGAAGACACGGCGTTCTTCTACCAGAAGGCCGTGGGCTGGAAGTGGTACCTGCTCTACCCGCGCCTCTGCCTGGTGCCGGCCGATGCGCAAGTGCCGCCGCTGGTCAAGCTGCGCGGCGGCGAGCGGCGGCATTTCGCGCGGCTCTTCGCACGGCATGGCGAGCCCGGGCCCGGCACCCTCTGGGGCCAGGCCTGCCGGCCACCGGGTTGAGCCGGCGGGGCTGCGCACCAGCAGCCGGCGTACCGGCCGGAACCGGGTCAGTGGGCCGCGCGGACGGTCTCGCCGGCCTTCAGGCGGTAGACGGTGCCGCAGTACGGGCACTTGGCTTCGCCCGTGTGGGCCACGTCCAGGTACACCTTGGGGTGGGTGTTCCAGACCTTCATGTCGGCCTTGGGGCTCGGGCAGAAGACGCCGCCCTGCGGGTTCAGGTCCTTGGCGAGCAGTTCGATGGTGGCTTGCGTCATGGTGGGGTTCGCGCTGTGGGGCAGGAAAAAAGAGAAGGGGAATCAGACCAGCGTGAGCCAGTGGGCGTATTTCGGGTTGCGGCCGTTCACGATGTCGAAGAACGCCTGCTGGATCTTCTCGGTCACGGGGCCGCGGCTGCCCGCGCCGATCGCGATGCGGTCGAGTTCGCGGATCGGCGTGACCTCGGCGGCCGTGCCGGTGAAGAACGCCTCGTCGGCGATGTACACCTCGTCGCGCGTGATGCGCTTCTGCACGAGTTCCAGCCCCAGGTCCTTGCAGATGTGCAGGATGGTGTTGCGCGTGATGCCGTTGAGCGCGCCGGCCGACAGGTCGGGCGTGTAGACCACGCCGTTCTTGATCACGAAGACGTTCTCGCCCGCGCCTTCCGACACGAAGCCGGAGGCATCGAGCAGCAGGGCCTCGTCGTAGCCGTCTTCCGTGGCCTCCATGTTGGCCAGGATGGAGTTGGTGTAGTTGCTCACCGCCTTGGCCTGCGTCATCGTGATGTTGACGTGGTGGCGCGTGTAGCTGCTGGTCTTCACGCGGATGCCGCGCTGCATGCCTTCCTCGCCGAGGTAGGCGCCCCAGGCCCAGGCCGCGACCATCAGGTGGATCTGGTTGCCCTTGGGCGACACGCCCAGCTTCTGCGAGCCGATCCAGGTGAGCGGGCGCAGGTAGCAGGAGGCGAGCCGGTTCTCGCGCACGACGGCGCGCTGGGCCTCGTTCACCTCGTCCTGCGTGAAGGGGATCTGCATGCGCAGGATCTTGGCGCTGTTGAAGAGCCGCTCGGTGTGCTCCTGCAGGCGGAAGATCGCCGTGCCCTGCGGCGTCTGGTAGGCCCGCACGCCCTCGAACGCGCCGCAGCCGTAGTGCAGCGTGTGGGTGAGCACGTGGATCTTGGCGTCGCGCCAGTCGACCATCTGGCCGTCCATCCAGATCTTGCCGTCACGGTCGGCCATCGAGGGAACTACGGGGCTCATGGGATTCCTTTTTCCGGGGCTTGTCTGCCGGGATCGTCCCGGGCTGCGTCGGGCCGGCCCGTCCGACACGGCCGCGGCAGCCCGCAAAACCGGCGATTTTACGGCGCGGACGGCCCGGCGGCGGGCGGGAGCGCGCCGGAGGCAGCCGCGCCCTCTGCGGTGGTGTCGTCGTCCGCAGCCGGTGCGGGCCGCACCAGCTCCCAGGCGGCGAGCCGGCCACCGCGGAACTCGCAGGTGACGTGCGACTGCGTGCCGTCCGTCCAGCGGTAGCGCTCGGGCTCCTCGCCCTGGGGGGACAGCAGCTCGCCCAGCGAGCGCGTCATCGCCACCACGTGCATCAGGTTCACGCCCTCGCGCAGGCGGGCGTTGAGCATCACGGCGCTGCCCACGTAGCCGATGGGCCGGTCGGCCGCCTTGCGCATGATGTTCATGAGCCGCGTGAAATGCAGCAGCGCCCACATGACCAGGCCGCCGCCGACGGCGAAGATACCCTGCCAGCCGTACGAGCGGTAGGCGGCGATGACGAGCAGGGCGATGAGGACGGGAATGAAGAAGCGGCGCAGCAGGTTCATGCGCCGATTGTCGTCGGCCGGAGCAAGCCCCTCGCTGTGGATGGTGCTTACCCAGGGGGGAAATTCACCCCATGCCTCTGACGACCTCCATGGCCTCTTCCACCCGCTCCACCGCATGGATCGTCAGGCCTTCGATGGGCTTCTTGGGCGCGTTGGCCTTGGGCACCACGGCCATGGTGAAGCCGAGCTTGGCGGCCTCCTTCAGTCGCTCCTGGCCGCGCGGCGCGGGGCGCACCTCGCCGGCCAGCCCGACCTCGCCGAACGCGATGAAGCCCTTGGGCAGCGGCTTGCCGCGCAGGCTGCTGGTGATCGCCAGCATCACCGCCAGGTCGGCCGCGGGCTCGCTGATGCGCACGCCGCCCACGGCGTTGACGAACACGTCCTGGTCCATGCAGGCCACGCCCGCGTGGCGGTGCAGCACGGCCAGCAGCATGGCGAGGCGGTCGCGGTCCAGGCCCACGGACAGGCGCCGCGGGCTGGGCCCGCCCTCGTCCACCAGGGCCTGGATCTCCACCAGCATCGGCCGCGTGCCCTCCAGCGTGACCAGCACGCAGCTGCCGGGCACCGGCTCGCTGTGCTGGCTCAGGAAGATGGCGCTGGGGTTGGTCACGCCCTTCAGGCCCTTCTCGGTCATGGCGAACACGCCGATCTCGTTCACGGCGCCGAACCGGTTCTTGATCGCGCGCACCAGCCGGAACTGGCTGTGGGTGTCGCCCTCGAAGTACAGCACCGTGTCCACCATGTGCTCCAGCACGCGCGGGCCGGCGAGCGCGCCTTCCTTGGTCACGTGGCCGACGAGCACGATGGAGACGCCGGACGATTTCGCCGCCCGCGTGAGGTGCGCCGCGCATTCGCGCACCTGGGCCACCGACCCCGGCGCGCTGGTGAGCTGGTCCGAGTACACGGTCTGGATCGAGTCGATCACGGCGACGGCGGGCTGCGTCGCCTCGACGGTGGCGAGGATCTTCTCCAGCTGGATCTCGGCCAGCACGTTGACCTGGCTGTGGTCCAGCCCCAGCCGGCGCGAGCGCAGCGCCACCTGGGCGCCGCTTTCCTCGCCCGTCACGTAGAGCGTGGGCAGGCCCAGGCGCTGCAGCGCGTCCAGCGCCTGCAGCAGCAGCGTGGACTTGCCGATGCCCGGATCGCCGCCGATCAGCACCACGCCGCCCTCCACGACGCCGCCGCCCAGCACGCGGTCCAGCTCGTCGATGCCGCTGGGCGTGCGTGCCACGTCGGACGCCTCGATGGCCGCCAGCGGCGTCACCGCCTGCGCCTGCGCCAGGCCCGCGTAGGCCGGCGCACTGAGGCGGTTCTTGCCCGGCCCGGCCTCGGGCGCCGATTCCACCAGCGTGTTCCAGGCGCCGCAGGCGGGGCACTTGCCGAGCCAGCGCGGGCTGGTGCCTCCGCATTCGGTACAGGTGAAAACGGTCTTGTCTTTGGCCATGGGAAAGGGAATCCGGGAGGAGGGAGAAGCGGGAGACGGAGGAGATGCACCGCGCCGGCCATGCATGAACGCACTGCCCGGCGCCGGGAGCGGGAAGCACTCTGCATCTGGGGGCGGCGCGAGGATTTTCACGCCCGGCCCCCGGCGCGGACGGCACGGTCGGCCGCCAAAACCGTAAGCAAATGCGTCGTCAACCCTATCCTACTCGGCGAGGTCCGCAGGCTTCCTAGGATGGGTGTCCCGGTGGCATGGCGCCGCCTTCCCTGAACTGAACGCTGTACGGAGAACGAACCTATGACCGAGAACACCGCCTCTTCCGCTTCGCCCTCGCGCACGTCGCGCCGCTGGCTGGTCGCCGCCCCGATCGCGCTCGCTTCGGTGCTGGCCCTGTCCGCCTGCGATCGCAACAAGGAAAGCAACGTGAACAACACCCCGGCCAGCACGTCGGCCCCGACGACCGCGCCGGCGCCGATGCCGCCCGCATCCGACACGGGCAGCATGGGCTCGGGCAGCACCGGCGGCAGCAGCATGGGCAGCGGAACGGGCACCGGCACGACGGACGGCGCCACGGGTTCCACTTCCGCCACCACGCCGGCACCCTCCGGCGGTGCCGTGTTCGGCGGCTCGACCGCAGGCGCCGTGCCGCCGGCCTCCGCCGCTTCGGACGCCTCCAGCGCCGCCCGCTGACGAACGGCGCCCGCGGGTGGCCTCCGCCATCCGCAGCACAATAGCCTCTCCGGCCCCGCGTGCCCTGCGGCCTGCGGGGCTTTCTCACGCCTGCCGTGCCGGGCGTGGCGACTTCCTGGAGGGGCGACAACGATGCAGATCGCGATCTATGGTGCCGGCGCCATCGGCGGCTGGCTGGGCATGGCCCTGGCGCGTGCCGGTGCCCGGGTTTCCTTCGTGGCACGCGGCGCCACGCTGGACGCCCTGCGCACGCAGGGCCTGCGCTGCATCCGGCCGGACGGCACACGGGAACACGCCGCGGTGGTGGCGCACGACGACCCCGCCGCGCTCGGCCCGCAGGACGCCGTCGTGCTGGCCGTGAAGGCCCCCGCGCTGCCCGACGTGGCCGCCCGCATCGCACCGCTGCTGGGCCCTTGCACCACCGTGCTCACGGCCATGAACGGCGTGCCCTGGTGGTTCCTGGAAGGCTGCACCGGCCCGGCGCACGGGCGCGAACTGGCGGCCGTGGACCCGGGCGGCGTGCTGGCGCGCGCCATTCCCGCATCGCGCGTGATCGGCGGCGTGGTGCATGCGAGCTGCTCGCTCGCGGGCCCCGGCATCGTGCGCCAGCACTTCGGCAACCGGCTCATCCTCGGCGAGGCCGGCGGCGGCACCAGCCCGCGGCTGGAGGCGCTCTCGGTCCTCATCGCCCGGGGCGGCATCGAGGTGGAACGGTCCGCACGCATCCAGCAGGACATCTGGTTCAAGCTGTGGGGCAACATGACGATCAACCCCATCAGCGCGCTCACCGGCGCGACGACGGACCGCATCCTGGACGACGACCTCGTGCGCGCGTTCGTGTCCGACGTGATGCGCGAGGCCAAGGCCGTCGGCGAGCGCCTGGGACTGCCCATCGACCAGCAGCCCGAGGACCGGCACGCGGTGACGCGCAAGCTCGGCGCCTTCAAGACCTCGATGCTGCAGGACGTGGAAGCCGGCAAGCCCCTGGAGATCGACGCCCTGATCGGCGCCGTGCACGAACTCGCGCGCATCACCGGCGTGCCCTCGCCCCACACCGATGCGCTGCTGGGCCTCGTGCGCCTGTTCGCATCCATCCGCCATCTCTACCACGCCCCTGGACCGACATGACCCCTGAACTCACCCTCTACCACGCCCCCGGCACCTGCGCGCAGGCCGTGCGCATCGCCCTGCTCGAAGCCGGCGCGGAGCACCGCCTGGTGCACGTGGATTTCTCGGCCGGCGGGCAGCGCAGCCCGGATTACCTCGCGGTCAACCCCAAGGGCCGCGTGCCGGCGCTGGCCACCGAGGCCGGCGTGCTGACCGAGACGCCCGCCCTGCTCGCCTACGTGGCGCAGCGCTTTCCGCAGGCCCACCTCGCGCCCACGGATGCCTATGGCTTCGCGCGCATGCAGGAGTTCCACAGCTACCTGGCCTCCACCGTGCACGTCGCCCATGCGCACCGCCCGCGCGCGAGCCGCTGGGCCGACGCACCCGAGGCCATCGCCGCGATGCAGCGGAAGGTGCCGGAGAACATGGCCGAATGCTTCGAGCTGATCGAACGCCACTACCTCGGCGACGGCCCCTGGGCGATGGGCGGCCAGTACACGGTGGCCGACGGCTACCTGTTCACCGTGGCGAGCTGGCTGGCCAGCGACGGCGTGGACATCGCGCGCTTTCCCAAGGTGCATGCCCATTCGCAGCGCGTCGCGGCCCGGCCGGCGGTGCAGCAAGCTCTTGTCTGAACGGGCCCGGCCCACGCGGCACGGCGCCCGCGCGCATCACCGCAGCACCGCCTCGTCGCTCCACGCGAAGCGCACGCGCGGCTCGACCTGCGCGATCTCGGCGCGCAGCAGCGAGGCCAGGCGCGCGGCCTCGCGCTGCGTGAGGCGGGCCACCGTGGTCGACAGGCTCACGGCCGCGAAGGCGCAGCCGCCCGCGTCGCGCACGGCGTGGCCCACGGCGGCGGTGTTGGTGTTGAGGCAGCCGCCGCTGCGTGCGTAACCCAGGGCGCGCGTCTGCGCGATGAGCGTGCGCAGCGCGGGCACGTCGAGCCCGCCGTAGCGGCCGAGCACCGCGGCGTGGGCCGCGAGCGCTTCCTCCACGCGGGCGTCGTCCTGCGCGGCCAGCAGCGCCAGGCCCGCGGCGCCCACGCCGAGCGGCCGCCGGCCCCCAACGGTGACGGACAGCGGCGGATCCAGCCGCTGCCGGTGGGTGTGGTCGTGGCACACGGCTTCGAGCCCGCTGCGCACGAACAGGTAGGCCGCGTAGCCCGTGGCCTCGGTAAGCCGGCGCAGGTGCGCTTCGAAGAGCGGCGCCACGTCGTGCCGGGCCCGCGCGGCCAGGCCGACTTCGAAAGCGCGCCGGCCCAGCACGTAGCCGCGGCCATCGGGCAGCGCGGTGACGAGGCGCGCATCCGACAGATCGCGCAGCAGCCGGTGCACCGTGGGGTGCGGTATGCCCGATTGCCGGGCGATGTCGGACAGCGTCAGCCCGCCCGCGTCGTAGCGGGAGAGCTGGTCGAGGATGCGCAGGACACGGTCGAGCACCACGGTGGTCATGGCGCGCAGGATACCCGCCGCTGGAATGGAATCCGGCCCACGGTTGTCCACGCAGTGGACAAACCGGTGGTGCGCGCCGTGGCGATCGCAACAATCGCAGCGGCCCCGAACACCACAACTCCAGGAGACATTCCATGCACGTCCCCCGTACTTCCGCATTGCCGCGCCGCGCGCTGCTCGGCACCGCCGCCATCGCCCTGCTGTTGGGCGCCGCCGCCGGCCCCCTGGCCGCGCAGGACGCGTTCCCCTCCCGCCCCATCCGCTTCATCGTGCCCTACGCGGCCGGCGGCACGACCGACCTCGTGGCCCGCACGGTGGGCGCGCGCATGGCGCAGACGCTGGGCCAGCCCGTCGTGATCGACAACCGCGGCGGCGCGGGCGGCAACATCGGCATGGACGCGGTCGCCAAGGCCGCGCCCGACGGCTATACCGTGGGCATGGGCGCGATCTCCACCAACGCGCTGAACCCGCACATCTACAAGAAGATGCCCTTCGACCCGCGCAAGGACTTCACGCCCATCGGGATGCTCGGGAACTCGACCATCGTGCTGGAGGCCGGGCCCGCGCTGCCGGTGAAGAACGTGGCCGAGCTGATCGACTACGCGCGCAAGCACCCGGGCGTGCCGTTCTCCACCGCGGGCGCGGGCACCTCCATGCACCTCGCGGGCGTGCTGTTCGGGCAGATGAGCAAGACCGACTGGACGCACGTGCCCTACAAGGGCAGCGCGCCGCTCATCACCGATCTGATCGCGGGCCAGGTACCCGTGGCGTTCGACAACCTGCCGGCCTCGCTGCCGCACATCCAGGCCGGCAAGCTGCGCGCGCTGGCCGTGGCCGGTTCGCAGCGCTCGCCCGCGCTGCCCGACGTGCCCACGCTCGCCGAGGCGGGCCTGGCCGGCTACGCCGTGGAACCGTGGTTCGGCGTCTATGGCCCCGCCGGCATGCCGGCCGCGGTGGTGCAGCGTCTGGAGAAGGCGCTGCAGGACGCCCTGGCCGAGCCCGCCATCAAAGACCGCCTGCTGGCCGCCGGCTTCACGCCGCGCAGCTCCACGGCCGCGGAGTTCGGCGCCCTGACGCAGCGCGAATACGAGCGCCTGGGCCAGGTGGCCCGCACTGCCGGCATGACCGCCGACTGACCGGAATCACATGGCCCCCACCACCGACGCCACCCACGACCCGGCCCTGCGCAGCTGGGTCGCATCCGCCAACGCCGCGGAGTGCGACTTTCCCATCCAGAACCTGCCCTTCGGCCGCTTCCGCGCGCAGGACGGCAGCGGCCGCATCGGCGTGGCCATCGGCGACCGGATCCTGGACCTGCGCGCCGCCGGCCTCGTGCCGCACGACGACATGAATGCGCTGATGGCGCAGGGGCCGCAGGCGCGCCGGGCGCTGCGCACGCAGCTCTCGCAGGGCCTGGCCGCCGGCAGCGCGCAGCAGGCGGCGTGGGAGCAGGCCCTCGTGCCCCAGGAGGGCACCGAGATGCTCGTGCCCTGCCGCATCGGCGACTACACCGACTTCTACACCAGCGTGCACCACGCCACGAACGTGGGCCGGCAGTTCCGCCCCGAAAACCCGCTGCTGCCCAACTACCGGTGGGTGCCGATCGGCTACCACGGCCGCGCGTCCTCCATCGGCGTGGGCGGCAGGAGCGGCACGTGCGGCGCGGCGGTGCGGCGCCCGCGCGGCCAGCTCAAGGCGCCCGATACGGCGGCGCCCGTGCTGGCGCCGAGCCGCCGCCTGGACTACGAACTGGAGCTGGGCTGGTTCATCGGCACGGGCAACGCGCAGGGCGAGCCCATCGGCATCGGCGAGGCGGAGGACCATCTGTTCGGCGTCGCGCTCTTCAACGACTGGAGCGCGCGCGACATCCAGGGCTGGGAATACCAGCCGCTGGGCCCGTTCCTCTCGAAGAACTTCGCCAGCACCCTCTCGCCCTGGGTGGTGACGCTGGAGGCGCTCGCGCCGTTCCGCGCGCCCTTCACGCGGCCCGCAGAAGATCCGCAACCGCTGCCCTACCTGGATTCGCCCACCCACCGCGCCACCGGCGCCTTCGCGATCACGCTCGAAGTGCTGCTGCAGACCGAGCGCATGCGCGCCGAGGGCCTGCCGCCCGCGGTGCTCTCGCGCACCGACACCACGCGCGCCGCCTACTGGACACCCGCGCAACTGGTGGCGCACCACACGGTGAACGGCTGCAACCTGCAGAGCGGCGACCTGCTCGGCTCGGGCACGCTGTCGGGCCCCGGGCCGCAGGAGGCCGGCTCGCTGCTGGAGCTGGCCGCGGCCGGGCGCCAGCCCGTGCGCCTGCCGTCCGGCGAGGAGCGCAGCTTCCTGGAGGACGGCGACACGGTCACGCTGCGCGGCTGGTGCGAGCGCGCAGGCGCGGCGCGCATCGGCCTGGGCGAGGCCCGCGGCACGGTCACCGGCTGACGGTCAGTTCGCCACCTTCAGCACGCGCCAGTCGATGCGGTTGTCGGCGCGGTGCGGCAGCTCCACCTTCTGCGTGGCGGCCCAGGGGATGACCTGGTTGTAGAGCGGGATGTGCGAGATCAGCTCGTGGTCCTTCAGCAGCGCCTGCTCGATGAGGCCGTTGCGCGTGGCCGGGTCCGTCTCCTTCTTGATGCGCTCGATCAGGGCGTCCTGCTGCGGATCGGAGAAGCGGCCCAGGTTGAAGTTGCCGTCGCCGCCCGCGCCCGGCGAGCGGACCAGCGACTGCAGCGAATAGAACGCATCGAAGGTCGGCACTCCCCAGCCCAGCAGGTAGATGCTGGCCTCGTTGCGCTGGATCATCGGGAAATACGTGGCGAACGGCTGGGTGCGCAGCCTGGCGCGCACGCCCACCTTCGCCCACTGCGCCGTGATCGCCTGGCAGAGCTGCTCGTCGTTCATGTAGCGGCCGGCGCTGCACGCGAAATCGACGTCGAAGCCCTGCGGATAGCCGGCCTCGGCCAGCAGCTTCTGCGCGGCGGCGACGTCATGGGGCCAGCGCGTATCGGCCTTCTGCGTCCAGCCGTTCACCTGCCGCGCGATCAGTACGCCCGTGGGCTGCGCGAGACCGCGCAGCGTCACGCGCTGGATGGTCTGGATGTCGATCGCCTGGTAGAGCGCGCGGCGCACGCGCACGTCCTTGAGCGGGTTCTTGCCTTTCACGTTGGAGCCGGGCAGCTCGTCGCGGAACTGGTCCAGGCCCAGGAACAGCGTGCGGTTCTCCGGGCCTTCCAGCACCTTGAAACCGCTGGTCTGGCGCACGCGGGCGATGTCCTGCGGGCTCGGATCGAGCACGAAGTCCACCTCGCCCGAGAGCAGCGCCGCGGTGCGTGTCGCGTCCGACTTGATCGGGGTGTAGACCACGTCCGTCACGTTGCCGGCGTACTTGCCCTTGCCCCACCACTGCGGGTTGGCCGCGAGCACGGTGCGCTGGTCGGGCGACCACGACTTGAGCACGAACGGCCCCGTGCCCAGCGCGTTGCGGTGGGTAAAGGGCTCGTCGCTGGTCTTGATGTCCTTGGGCGTGAGCGCGTTGTTCTTCTCGGCCCAGGGCTTGCTCAGGATGCGCAGCTCGGTGAGCTGGTTCACCAGCACCGGATTGGGCACGTCCGAGAAGATGTCGATGGTCTGCGCGTCCACCACCTGCAAGCGGTCGATGCCCTGCGCGTACACCGCGTAGTTGGAGGTCTTGGCCTTCGCGCGCTCCAGCGAGAACTTCACGTCCTCGGCCGTGAGCGGCGAGCCGTCGCTGAACTTCACGCCCTGGCGCAGCGTGACGCGCAGTTGCGTGGGACTGACCTGCTTCCAGGCGGTGGCCAGTTGCGGTTCGGGCTTGAAGGTCTTGCTGTTGTATTCGACCAGCGTTTCGTACACGGCCGAATGCAGCACGTTGTTCGGGCCCACGTTGTGGGTGTGCACGTCCCAGGTGGTCACGTCGGCCGAACGGGCGAAGCGGAAGGTGGCGGCCTGCGCGGCCAGCGGGAGGGCCGCCGTGAGTGCAGCCGCGAGGGAGGCTGCCAGGAGGGTGCGGGAAAATCGCATGGTGCGTGCGTGGTGTATGGGTAACGGAAGCCGCCGTTCGGCAGGCAAAGGGGCCACTATGCCAATCAGCGCGGCGCTGGCGAACGACTTTGTCGTTGTATCGATATGCGCCGGCGCCGTCCACTCCGGGCGCTTTTGCGCCCCGGAATTCAGCGGGCCCCGCCCTTCAGCATGCGCACCGCCTCCGGCAGCGACCGCGCCTCGGGCAGGAAGCGGTCGAGCGTGGCGCCCAGCACCACGGCGCACAGCAGCGCGCCCAGCAGCGGCTTCCAGGTGAGCCGCACCGCGGCCGGGAGCCAGCCGGCGCGCTCCACGCCCACGGCGGCGCGGGCGGTGGCGTACGAGAACGCCAGTTCCACCGCCACGGCCAGCAGCACGTCGAAGCCGAAGTACAGCAGCGCGAGCGCCCCCGCGCCGAACAGCACCGCCGCGCCGACGAGGAAGATCGCCACCACGGGCACGACCACCACCGCGCCTTCGTCGGCCTCGGCGGCGGCACCCAGGGCATTGCCGGCCACGTCGCCCAGGGCATCGCCGAAGTGCCCTTCGGCCCCCGCTCCGGCGAAATCGCCGCCGCCGCCGGACTGCGGCAGCGCCGGCGAGCGCCCGCCCGCACCGCGCACGGCCCGCGCGGCGAGCTCGCCGGCGTCGTACAGGGTTTCAGCCGCGTCGAGCACGTCCACGCCGCTGGAGGCATCCACGCCGTCCTCGTCCCGGTTGCGCGCGTTCCGGGCAGGCGACCGCACCAGCCGCGCCGCCCAGAGCCGCAGCACCAGCAGGTAGGCGAGGTAGCCGGCACCGAGCGTGACGAGGTAGCGAACGGCGAGCGACTCCACGCCCAGCACCATCTGCGTGTGCGAGACCGCCCACATGAAGGCCATCATGAAGGCACCGATGCACCAGCCGTGCACGCGCAGGCGGTATCGGCTCAGCAGCGAGGCCTCCAGCGTGCGCCCGGGCGTGCGCACGCGGCGCCAGTTCGATCCCCCGGCGCGCTGGCCGGGACGGGCCTTGCCGCGCATGGGGCGTCAGTCCACCACCACCGGCACGCGCTGGGCGAGCGCGCACATCAGCTCGTAGCCGATCGTGCCGGCCGCCTGCGCCACCTCGTCGATGCCGAGCACCGCGCCGCAGGCCGCGCGCCCCCAGAGCGTCGCCTCGCTGCCCGGTCCGGCCTCCACACCGGCTTCGTGCAGCGGCGTGAGGTCCACCATCACCATGTCCATGCTCACGCGGCCCACGGTGCGCGTGCGCACGCCGTTCACCAGCACCGGCGTGCCCGTCGGGGCGTGGCGCGGATAGCCGTCGGCATAGCCGCAGGCCACCACGCCGATGGTGAGCGGCCGGTCGGCCGTGAAGGTGGAGCCGTAGCCCACCGTGTCGCCGGGCTGCAGTTGCTGGGTGCCGATGATGCGCGCCGACAGCGTCATGGTGGGCGCGAGGCCCCAGTGCGCCGCCGTGTGCTCGGGGTGGTCGGCCGCGCCGCCATAGAGCACGATGCCCGCGCGCACCCAGTCCGCGCGCACCCGCGCGTCGCCGCCGGCATGGCGCAGGGTGGCGGCGCTGTTGCTCAGCGTGCGCTCGCCCGGCAGGTCCTGCGTGGCGGTGCAGAAGGCCTCGATCTGGTGGGCGATGCCGCGCGGGCCGTCGGCATCGCTGAAGTGGGTCATGAACGAGATCTCGTCCACCTGCGGCAGGGCATTGAGCCGCGCCCAGGCCGCCCGGTAGCGCGCGGGCGGGAAACCCAGCCGGTTCATGCCCGAATTCATCTTGAGAAAGACGCGGTGCGGCGCATGCGTCTTGTGGGCGGAGAGCCAGTCGATCTGCTCGTCGCAGTGCACGGCATGCCAGAGCGACAGGCGCGAGCACAGCTCCAGGTCGCGCGGCTCGAACACGCCTTCCAGCAGCAGGATCGGGCCGCGCCACCCCAGTTGCCGCACCCGCTCGGCCTCGCCCAGGTCCAGCAGGGCGAAGCCGTCCGCCCCCCGCAGGCCCTCGAAGGCGCGCTCGATGCCGTGGCCGTAGGCATTGGCCTTCACCACCGCCCAGACGCGGGCGTCCGGCGCGGCGGCACGGGCGCGTGCCAGGTTGTGCTGCAGTGCAGCAGTGTGGATCGTGGCTTGTATGGGGCGCGGCATGGGGGCTGGGCGGCAGGCGGAAAAGGGGGGAATTCTGGCATTGGAGCGTACAGGGCGCGTGATATAACCGCCAGTCACTTGCAGCCGGGTCCGAGATTTAACAGGGCATCAGTTCCGCTGATGCACCCACCAGCCATTCGATGAAGCGCGGTTTCTACACCATCATGTCGGCGCAGTTCTGCAGCTCGCTGGCCGACAACGCACTCTTCGTGGCGGCCGTCGAACTGCTGCGCACCAACGGCTCCCCGGAATGGCAGCGGGCCGCGCTGGTGCCCATGTTCGCCCTGTTCTACGTGGTGCTGGCCCCCTTCGTGGGCGCCTTCGCCGACGCGATGCCCAAGGGCAAGGTCATGTTCGTGAGCAACGCGATCAAGGTCGTCGGCTGCCTCATGATGCTGTTCGGCTCCCATCCGCTCATCGCCTACGCGGTGGTGGGGCTGGGCGCCGCGGCCTATTCTCCCGCCAAGTACGGCATCCTCACCGAACTGCTGCCGGCCTCGCAGCTGGTCAAGGCCAACGGCTGGATCGAGGGGCTCACGATCGCCTCCATCATCCTGGGCGTGTTGCTGGGCGGCCAGCTCGTGGGGCCGAACATCTCCGGCTGGCTGCTGTCGGTCGACATCCCCCTGGTGGACACCGGCGTCGACACCGCGGCCGAGGCGGCCATCGCCACGCTCATCGCGGTGTACCTCGCCGCCGCCTGGTTCAACACCCGCATCCCGCACACCGGGGTCGAGATGCGCGCCATGCCGGGCAACCCGCTCGCGCTGCTGCCCGATTTCTGGGCCTGCAACAACCGCCTCTGGCGCGACAAGCTCGGTCAGATCTCGCTGGCCACCACCACCCTCTTCTGGGGCGCGGGCGGCAACCTCAAGTTCATCGTGCTGGCCTGGGCCGCCGCCGCGCTTTCCTACAACACCACCCAGGCGTCGGCCCTCACCGGCGTGGTGGCCATCGGCACCGCCGTGGGCGCGGTGGTGGCGTCCATGCGCATGCGGCTGGACATGGCCACCAAGGTCATCCCGCTCGGCATCGCCATGGGCGTGCTGCTGATCCTGATGGTGTTCATCAAGAGCATCTGGATCGCGATTCCCTTCCTGATCCTGCTGGGCGGCCTGGGCGGCTACCTGGTCGTGCCCATGAACGCACTGCTGCAGCACCGCGGCCACAACCTCATGGGCGCCGGGCGGTCCATCGCCGTGCAGAACTTCAACGAGCAGGCCGCCATCCTGGGCCTGGGCGCCTTCTACAGCCTGTCGCTCAAGATGGGGCTGTCGGTGTTCGGCGCGATCACCGTGTTCGGCCTCGTGGTGGCGGGCGTGATGTGGCTGATCCGCCGCTGGCACATCAGCAACTGCACGCGCTACCCCGAAGAGGTGGAGCACCTGCTGCACATCGCCCGGCACGACCACCACCATTGATCCCGCGCGGCGCGCGCCGGGGCGAGGCCACCGTCACGACGGGCGCCGCGGCATGAAGCGCCCTCCGCCGCCCCACGGCATCGCCCGCACACGCCGGGCCGGTTTTCCTTTCGCATGACTTCTCCGCTGCCCATCCTCGCCCTGCTGTTCAACGCCTTCGTCTGGGGGCTGGCGTGGTGGCCGTTCCGCACCATGCACGCGGCCGGGCTGCATCCGCTCTGGGCCACCGCGCTGATGTATTTCGGGGTGCTGCTCGCGCTGCTGGCGCTGCGGCCGGGCCTGTGGGCGCAGGTGCGCGCGCACCCGCAGCTCTGGCTGCTGGCCCTCAGCTCCGGCCTGAACAACGTGGCCTTCAACTGGGCGGTCACCGTGGGCGACGTGGTGCGCGTGATCCTGCTCTTCTATCTCATGCCCGCCTGGGCGGTGCTGCTGGCCTGGAAGATCCTCGGCGAGCGGCCCACGGGCCAGGCGCTCGCGCGGCTGGCGCTCGCCTTCGCGGGCGTGGCGCTCGTGCTCTGGCCCGCGGACGCCCCGGCCGGCCGGCTGCTGCACGGCCTGTCGATGGCCGACGGGCTCGCGCTGCTGGGCGGCTTCATGTTCGCGCTCACCAACGTCACCCTGCGCCGGCTGCACGCGGTGCCGGGCCAGGCACGCATGTTCTCGATGTTCGGCGGCTGCATGCTGATGGCGCTGGCCGTGGGCGCGATCGGCCTGCAGGCCGGCGTGGTGGAGCCCTTCCCCGCGCCGCACGCCGGCTGGCTCGTGACCGCGCCGCTGCTCGCCTGCGTGCTGCTGCTCGGCAACTGGGCGCTGCAGTACGGCGCCTCGCGCCTGCCCGCGGGCACCACGGCGGTGGTCATGCTCTCGGAAGTGGTTTTCGCGAGCGTGTCGTCGGTGCTGCTGTCGGCGGCCACGCTGCAGCCGCGCACCCTGGTCGGCGGCGGGATGATCGTGCTGGCCGCGCTGCTGGCGTCGCTGCAGCGGCGCTGAAGGGCGCGGGCCTGCCGAGCGGGAACCCCGGCAACCCCCGGCATTCCGATCTGCGGATTCCGCCCACTCCCGCCCCACACCCGGGCCGGATGCCGCCACCATCCCACTCCACGCGTGTCGCGGCCCCGTACCGGAGCCCCGCGCGGCCCGAGGAGCCGATCCGGATGATCCCCACCACGCGCCGTACCGTCGTCAGGACGGGCACCGCCCTGGCACTGGCCGCCACCAGCCTGGTTCCGCCGCTGGCGGATGCGGCCCAGGCCTCCTGGACGCTGGCGTCGGGCTATCCCGCGGACCTGTTCCACACGGTGAACCTGCGCCAGTTCGTGGACGACGTGAATGCCCGCACCCGCGGTGCGCTCGCCATCGACCTGCGCCCCGACAACAGCGCCGCGAAGCTGTCCGAGATCGCGGCCAAGGTGCGCGCCGGTGATCTGGCCGCGGGCGAGGTGCTGCTCAGCACCCTGGCCGGGGAGGCGCGGATCGCAGGGGCCGACACGATTCCCTTCATCGTCGACAGCTACGGCGATGCCAGGCGCTTCTGGAGCGCGCAGCGCCCGGTGCTGCAGGAAGCACTCGAGCGCCGGGGCCTGGTGGTGCTGTATGCCGTTCCCTGGCCGGCGCAGGGCCTTTTCACGGCCAGCCCCGTGCGCTCCCTGGCCGATCTGAAGGGCACCCGCATGCGCACCTACAACCCCAGTACGGTGCGGATCACGCAGCTCGTGGGGGCCACACCCGTGGACGTGCCCACCCAGGGCATCCACCAGGCCCTGCAGGAGCGCCGCGTGGACGCGATGTTCACGTCGCCCGCCACCGGCGTCGACGCCCGAGTGTGGGATTCGCCCGTGAAGCACTTCTACAGCCTGCGCGGCTGGTATCCGAAGAACGTCGTCATCGCCCACCGGGCGAAGTGGATGGCGCTGCCGGAACCGGTGCGTCAGGCCGTGCAGGCCGCGGCGGCCGCGGCCGAGCAGCGCGGTTGGGCGGCGAGCGAGGCAGCGTCGGCCGCCGCGGTGGCCGAGCTGGCGCGCAACGGCATCCGGATCGAGACGCCGGAGCCCGAACTGCGGCGCGCGCTGCGTCGCCTCGGCGAGCATTTCTCGGTCGAATACCTGCGCGAGACCGGCGCCGAGGGCAATCGCGTGCTGATCCCCTATTTCGCTGGCGACAATGGGGCTCCCGCGACGGCGAAATCGCCCTGACCGCTTTCGCACTCCCGCGAGCGTGCCGAGGGACATTTTCCACGGAGTTCCGCCATGCCCTGTGCCTACGATTTCGACGCCCTGCAGATGGACGGCCGCACCGTGTCCCTGCGCGATTACCAGGGCCGCGTGCTGCTCATCGTGAACACCGCCAGCGCCTGCGGCTTCACGCCCCAGTTCGCCGGCCTGCAGGATCTGCACCGGCAGTACGCCGACCGGGGGCTGGTGGTGCTGGGCTTTCCCTGCAACCAGTTCGGCCGCCAGGACCCCGGCCCGAACGAGGAGATCGCCAGCTTCTGCCAGCGCAACTACGGCGTGGATTTTCCGATGATGGCGAAGATCGACGTGAACGGGGCCGATGCGCCGCCGCTCTACCGCTGGCTGACCGCCGAAGCGCCGGGCGTGCTGGGCACCAAGGCCATCAAATGGAATTTCACCAAGTTCCTGGTCGGCCGGGACGGCCAGGTGATCCGCCGCTACGCGCCCACCGACAAGCCCGCGTCGCTGGCCCGCGACATCGAGGCCGCGCTCGCGCAGCCGGCGCCCTGATGCGCGCCGGGCGGCCGGTCAGTCCGACAGCTCGCGCTGCGGCCGCCCCGTGATCTCGAAGCGCCGCGAGAACCCCAGCGGCCGCGATACGCCGCGCGCCTCGGGCATGAGGGGCACGCGCAGGCGCGGACGCGGCAGCACCTTGAGCCGCCAGTCGGTGCCGCCGATGAAGCGGAAGCGCACCGTATCCGTGCCCTCCACCCCCAGCAGCAGGAAGCTGCCGGTCGAATACATGCCGCCCAGCGTGGCGGTGTCCAGGAGTTCGAGCGAGGAACTGAAAAGGTGGATGCCGAGGAACTCCTCGCCCGGCACGTCGTCGGTGGTGAACAGCAGGTAGCCGCTGTCGCAGCGGAAGGCGGCCTCCAGCACGGCGGCCTCGACGGTGCGGCCGGTGCGCTCGCCGGCCACCACGATGTCGCTCAGGGGCTTGTTCCGGGCGTCGGCTTCCCGCAGCAGATGGAGGGAGAGCTCTTCGGCGGCGAGGACGTCCATGGATCGACGGACCTCACCAGAGCATGTCCATGCCGAACGCGGCCAGCGCCCCGCCCACGAAAGCCCCGACCGCCACGCACACCGGTGCGCCCGGCCCGCAAGCCAGGCCCGCCAGGGCCCCGCCCGCCATGCCGCCGCCGATGCCCGCGCCCGTCACCGCCACCTCGCGGCCGGTCGCGGCGACCTTGTCCTGGGCATTGGCCACGTTGTAGACCGACATCGCCAGCGACAGCACGATCAGCCCGCGCCCGGCGCGCGAGAGGCCGCGCATGGTCTGCGTGACCCGCGGGTTGGATTTGCCGGCCGATTTCACGATCTCCGCATACACCGCGTTCTGCTGCGCGCCCGTGAGCCGGTCGAACTGCGCGCCGGGTCCGTGCAATTGCTGCACCTTGCGTGCGATGAGTTCGTTGAGCGTCTTGCCCTCGGCCTTGATCTGCTGCGCCATCGCGCGGCCGAACGGGGTGCTGCGCCCGCGGATCACTTCCATGATGACGTTGCGCGTGTCCTGCGCCTGCTGCGCGGCCTGCGCCCAGGTAATGCGCCCGGACATCGCCTGCGTGCGCAGTTCGTTGGCCATGGTGTCGATCTGGCGGGTGTAGGCGATCCGCGCGTTCGCATCGATCGTCATATAGGTGCCCGCATTGCCCATCTCGACCTTGAGCAGCCAGACGGCGGTTTCGAACGCGGAACGGTCTTTGTCGGCGGCGCTGCCGGCGGCCGGCTGCGCGGGGGCGGTGGTGGCGGTGGCCATGGATGTCTCCTCCTGCATCTCGAGGTGCGGCCGGTCCACGGAAATCTCCCATGCCAGGCTCGGGCCCCACCGTACCAGCGCGCACGCCCTGCCTGAGCAACGAGCCGTCACAAAGGTCATTTTTGGTATCCATTGACACCAGAATCCTACGCAGGGGGATGGCCGGCACGCTGGACGCAGGCACATCCACTCCGTACAGCGGCGACATCGCGGTGGATGAGAACGGCCTGCTGCGCGCCCGCCTGACCGAGAACGGCCGCTCCCCGCTGCGGATCTGGGCCGGCTGCAGCGACGGCCGCCTGTGCACCCGCGCGGAACCGCAGCGCCCGCGCTGGACAGGCCGACGCCGGGGCCGGCCCTGGAATCGCGCACCGGAACGATGCCGCGGCGCCCGGACGCCGGCCTGCTGCCGCGGTACCGCGCCGGGGGGGCAGGGGCCGGGCGCCAGCGCACCCGGCCGCGCTGCACGGCGCGTCACATCACTTCGCGCTGCCGTCCGCAGGCGTGCCGGCGTCCCCGCCGGATGCGCGGTCGCCGCCATGCCCGCCATCGGCGGTCGCCGATGCATCCACGGCGGCTGCTTCGGCCTCGGCCTCGGCGGCACGGGCCTGGGCCGCGCCGCGCAGTTGGCGCCCGCGCTGCAGCGAACGCTCCGCCGCGCGCACGTCCATGCCGTACATGTCGGCGAACTGCGCCACGTCGGCGCTGCCGCTCGCCTCGAAGGCCCGCAGCAGGGCTTCGGCCTTGGCATCGCGCTCCGCGACTTCGGCCAGGGCCTCGTCCAGCACGGCGTTCGCCTTCTCGTCGCGGCTGCGCACGAGCGCGTCGTAGCCGATGCGGTCCAGGCCCGAGGCTTCGAAGGCCTGGGCGATGCGGCGGCGCAGCTTGGCCTGCAGGTCTTCGCCGTCGCGCGGCTTGCGGCGGCGGTACACCTCCGTCAGCGCGTGGTAGACGTGCTCGGGCGCCATCGCCTCGACGGCCTGGCCGCCCAGGTCGTGGCGCGGCCGGCCTTCGGCCACCACCTGCAGGTAGCGCGTGGAGCGCGTGTGCAGGCCGAGCGCCACCTTCAGCGCATCGCGCTCGAACACGCCGGGGTGGGCGTCCTGCAGATCCTGGAAGATGCCGCGCTTGAGCGGCAGGAACTGGGCGCCGAACAGATGGGGATAGAGCTGCGCGAGCTGCTCCAGCGCGGGATGGGGCGTGCGGCGGCCGCCCTGCGCGGGCGCAGGCGCAGCAGCCGCAGCGGATGCATCGGAGGCGGCGGCGTCGCCACCTGCGCCTTCCGGCGTGCCGCGGCGGCGGTTGCGGCCGCCACGGCGTCCCGGACGCCGGCCCGCGGGCGCATCGCCCTGGGCGCCTTCGGGCGAAGCAGCGGCGGCAGCGGTGCCGGCCACGGCAGGGGCGGCGGATGCCGCATCGGGGGCCTGGGCCTCGGGAGCCTTGGAATCGGGTGCGTTCACGGTATCGTTCATGGCAGGAAGAAAGCCCGGTGTCACGGTGTGCGCCGGCGGCCCGCAGGGCCCGGCACCGTCAGGAAAACCCGCCATCATGCCAGCCCCGGCCGCGGCACCGGTTTTTACCGATGCGCCTGCGCCACGGCAGGCCCGGCCATCGCGGCGAAAAAAGCCCCTGGCGCGTCACACCGCTCCGGGCCGCAGCGCCTCGTCGAGCACCTCGATCCAGTGCCGCACCGGCGTGGCCGTGCCGCTCTGCAGGTGCGTGATGCAGCCGATGTTGGCCGAGAGGATGGCGGCCGGCGGCTCGTCCGCGCAGGCATCGTCCAGCGCGCCGAGCTTGCGGTCGCGCAATTGCCCGGCGATCTCCGGCTGCAGCAGCGAATAGGTGCCGGCCGATCCGCAGCACAGGTGCGATTCGGTGCGCGCCACGCGCAGGCGAAAGCCCAGCCGCGCCAGGTGCGTTTCCACGCCGCCGCGCAGCTTCTGGCCGTGCTGCAGCGTGCACGGCGGGTGGTAGGCCAGCAGCGCCTTCGGTGCATCGATGCGGCCCGCCAGGCGCTCGGCCAGCGCGGGCAGCATGTCCGGCAGCAGTTCGGAGAGGTCGCGCGCAAGCGCGCTCACGCGCGCGGCGCGCTCGGCATAGGCCGGATCGTGCCGCAGCAGGTGGCCGTACTCCTTCACCGTGGCGCCGCAGCCCGAGGCGTTGATCACGATCGCCTCCACGCCGCCCGCCCCCAGGTAGGGCCACCATGCGTCGACGTTGGCGCGCATCTGCGCGAGGCCGCCGTCCTGGTCGTTGAGGTGGAACTTCACCGCGCCGCAGCAGCCCTCGCCGGCGGCGATCACGGTCTGGATGCCGGCGGCGTCCAGCACGCGCGCGGTGGCGCGGTTCACGTTGGGCAGCATCGCCGGCTGCACGCAGCCCGCGAGCATGAGCACCTTGCGCGCGTGCTCGCGCACCGGCCAGGCACCGGCCTCCTGCGGGCGCGGCACCTTGGCGCGCAGCGCGTCGGGCAACAAGCCGCGCACGGCCTGGCCCACCTTCAGCGCCGGCCTGAACAGCGGCGAGGGCAACCCCTCCTTCAGCGCCCAGCGGCGCGCGCGCTCGGGCAGCGGCCGGCGCACCTTCTCTTCGACGATGCGGCGACCGATGTCGACGAGGCGGCCGTACTGCACGCCGCTCGGGCAGGTCGTCTCGCAGTTGCGGCAGGTGAGGCAGCGGTCCAGGTGCAGCTGCGTCTTGCGCGTGGGCGTCTCGCCTTCCAGCACCTGCTTGATGAGGTAGATGCGGCCGCGCGGACCGTCCAGCTCGTCGCCCAGCAATTGGTAGGTCGGGCAGGTGGCGGTGCAGAAGCCGCAGTGCACGCACTTGCGCAGGATGCCCTCGGCCTCGCGGCCTTCGGGCGTGTCCTGGAATTCGGGGGCGAGTCGGGTTTGCATGGTGATCGTGTCGTGGGAATGTCGTGGTGTCGGCCCGCCGGGCGTTCAGTGCTCCGGGCGGCGGGGCAATGGCCTGCGTGCGCGCCACAGCGCCGCCAGGTGCCCGAAATCCGAGGCGAGCGGCGGCAGCGCGAGCCCCAGCAGCACCGCGGCGAGCGGCACCACCCAGACGAAGCCCACGTGCTTGAAGCCCGCCGCGCCCACGATGCCGCCGGCCGTGAACATGCCCAGCAGGCTGGCGAACAGCAGCAGCCGCGCGCGGTTGGAGTGCACGTGCGCCTCGGGCGGCGTGCCGCGGCGGTTCCAGTAGAGCATCTTGCCCATCTCGATGCCCAGGTCGGTGGCCACGCCCGTCATGTGCGTGGTGCGGATCTGGGCCGAAGACATTTTGGTGACCACCGCGTTCTGCAGCCCCATCAGGAAGGCGAGCAGCAGCACCGTGAGCGGCACCGAGAACGGCGTCGGCCAGCCCAGCGTGATCGCGCCCATGAGGCCGAAGAGCAGCATCAGCACGGCCTCCAGCAGCAGCGGCAGCGCGAAGCCGCTGCGCAGCCGGTGCTGGCGCGCCCAGTTGACCATGATCGCCGTGGTGCCGGCGCCCGACATGAACGCCCAGAGCGTGCCGACGGCCGCCAGCACCAGCGCCATGTTGCCCAGCACGAGGTTGTCGGCCACGGTGGAGAGAAAGCCCGTCATGTGCGAGGTGTAGCTGTGCACCACGAGGAACCCGCCCGCATTCACCGCCCCCGCATTGAAGGCCAGCAGCAGCCCCAGCCATCGGTTGGTGGACGGCGTGCGGTGCCGTCCCATGAGGTGCCGCAGCAGGCGCATGTGTCGTCCGCCCAGCCCTACCCCGCCGGCATGCGGCCGGGCTGGAAGATACCCTCGGGATCGAACGCCGCCCGCAGCCTGGCCTGGATGCGCTCCAGAGCGGCATCCGCCGGCTGCAGGCCCGCCGCTGCGGTGGCAGCGATCCCGACCGGTGCCGGAGACCGCTGCGCGGCAGCGCGGAACAGCGTGGCAGCGCCACCGGCCGCGCGGGCCACGGCCCGCAACTCGGGCCCGAGGGCCTCCGGCGCCTGTACCCAGCGCAATCCCCCATGCCATTCGACCAGCGGCTCGGGGCCCCCCGCAGGCAGCGCCAGCGCCGGCGCCGCGGGCGGCACCGACAACCGCCAGAGCGCGGCGCCCCCGGCCCGGCCTTCGAACCACGGCAGGGTCTGTTCACGGCAGGCCGACCATTGCGCCTGGGCCTCCTGCGCCGGCTGCAACTCCCCGCCCAGCACGCGGCAGGCCGATTCCACGGCCGCGGTGGCACCGCGCAACCGCAGGTGCAGCACGCCGCCCGCGGTGCCGGACGGGCCGGCCTCCCAGCGGCTGGCGTTCAGCGGCAAGGGCTGCCCGCCCCAGGCCTGCAGGCGCCGCAGCGCCTCTTCCTGCGGCAGCTCGAAGCGCAGCGTGGCCTCGGCGGGCGGCACGGGCAGCACCTTGAGGCTCACCTCGGTGACGACACCCAGCGTGCCCCACGACCCGGCCATGAGCCGCGACACGTCGTAGCCCGCCACGTTCTTCATCACCTGCCCGCCGAAGCGCAGGCACTCGGCGCGGCCGTTGACGATCTCCACCCCCAGCACGAAGTCGCGCACGGCCCCGCTGCTCGCACGCGCCGGGCCGGACAGCCCCGCCGCGACCATGCCGCCCACGGTGGCCCCCTCGCCGAAATGCGGCGGCTCGAACGGCAGGCACTGCCCGCGGCCCGCCAGCAGCGCCTCCAGCTCGGCGAGCGGCGTGCCCGCCCGCACCGTCACCACCAGTTCGCTGGGCTCGTAATCCACCACGCCCGACAGCGCGCGCGTGTCGAGCACCTCGCCCGCCAGGGGAACGCCGCCGTGGAAGTCCTTGGTGCCGCCCCCGCGGATGCGCAGGGGACGGCGTTCGCGCGCGCTGTCCTGCACGCGCTCGATGATCTGGCGAAGGGCGGAATCCATGCCCGCATCGTAGCGGCAGCCCCGCCGCCGGGCACCGGGCGGAAACGTGAATTTTTTGAACGCCGGACGTGAACCGCAGAGGGCCGCGCCGCGCCCGTCAATCCAGCCCCGCCGGCAGCCGGGCCTCCTCGTACCATGCCACCGGCAGGCCCGGCACGGGCGCCGGCCGGCCGGCGCGCAGCAGGAAGCCCGTCCACGGCAGGCGGGTGATCTCGCTCTCCGGGCGGCCCTTGCGGGCCGAGGTGACGAACAGTTCGCGCCCGCCCGCGCCGCCCAGGCAGGGCATGGTCGGGCACATCACCGGCACCGGCACCTCGGCCACGATTTCGCCGGAGGGCGCCAGCCGCAGCAGCTGGCCGCCTTCGTACATCGCGGTCCAGTAGTGGCCCTCGGCATCCACCACGGCGCCGTCGGGGCGGCCGCCGTAGCCCGGGTCGCCCGGCTGCCAGCCTGCAGGCTTCGGGGGAAAGGAATGGAAGACGCGCGGCGCGCCCACCGGCTCGCCCTGTGCATCGCAGTCCCAGGCGCTCACCGTGTGGTCCGGCGTGTCGGCCCAGTAGAGCCGGCGGCCGTCCGGCGACCAGGCCAGGCCGTTGGCGGTCATCACGCCGTCCAGCATGCGGCGCACCACGGGCGCGGTCGCGCTGCCGCGGCCGTCGATGCAGTAGAGCGATCCCACCGGCTCGCGCGAGCGCCCGGCCGGCGGTTCATGCAGCGTGCCCACCCAGAAGCGGCCCAGCGCGTCGCATTTGCCGTCGTTGGCACGCTGGGTGGCGGGGTCGTAGGGCAGCGTGGCGACGGGCACCAGGGTGCCACCCCATTCGCGCGCCCGGTAGATGCCGTCGCGCAGGGCGATCACCAGCCCGCTGGCCACGCCCGCGGTGCGGGTCGGCGCGATGCAGCCGGGCTCGCTCGGCATGTCCCAGCGGTCGATGCGGCCGGTGTCGGGCTCCCAGCGCGCCAGCGCGCGGCCGGCGATGTCCGCCCAGTAGAGGCGCGTTTCCAAAGGGTGCCAGAACGGCGATTCGCCGAGCGCGTCGGGCTCCCGGCTGCCCGTGCGCCAGTCCATGTCCAGGTGCATGCGGTGTCCTCTCGTCGTCGGGCCTTCGGGCGGCGCGACCGCCGCAGCCACCTCCCGGCCCGGCCCCGATTATTCGGCCACGGCGCCGCCGCGCCAAAAAAAAAGCCCGCCTCGGGGGCGGGCTGAATGCCTGAAAAGAAGCAACTCGATCCATCGCTCGTTGTCGTCCGGCCCGGGTGGCGCCACCAGTCGCCGCCCCGTTCCAGATTCCTGGCACCGTACACCTTTCATCGTTCAAAGGAACGGCGCATAAACCCTAGTTTCCCTGCATGCATGACCACACGCCTCTATCCATCAGATGGCCGCGGAGCAGGCCAGGCCAGCAGACGCCGTGGAACTGGCTTTGCCAGGCCACCGGCGTCGTTCCCCTGCCCGCCGCGCTCGCGCGGCGAGAGCGGGGGGCTGAGTGCCGCGGCTCCGAGCCTGCCTGCGCAGGCTTGGACGTGCACGAAGGGCAGTTGCCTCCGGCGGCAGCACGGAGCGGCGAAAGCCGCTCAGGGGGGTGTGCCGAATCTCAGCGGTTGTAGGCGGTTTCGCCGTGGGAGGTGATGTCGAGGCCTTCGCGCTCGGCTTCCTCGCTGACGCGCAGGCCCACCAGCAGGTCGGCGATCTTGTAGGCGATGAAGGCCACCACCGCGGACCACACCAGCGTGATCGCCACGCTCTTGACCTGGATCCACACCTGGGCACCCATGGAGAAGGTGTCGGGGGTCAGGCCGCCCGTGCCGCCCAGGCCCTGCGAGGCGAACACGCCCGTCAGGATGGCGCCGACGATGCCGCCCACGCCGTGCACGCCGAACACGTCGAACGCGTCGTCAGCACCCAGCATCTTCTTGAGGCCACCGACGCCCCAGAGGCAGACCACGCCGGCGATCAGGCCGAGCACGATGGCGCCCATGGGGCCCACGAAGCCGGCGGCCGGCGTGACGGCCACGAGGCCGGCCACGGCACCCGAGGCGGCGCCCAGCATGGAGGCCTTGCCCTTGTGCAGCGCCTCACCGGCGAGCCAGCTCAGGGTGGCGGCGGCCGTGGCGAGCACGGTGTTCACGAAGGCCAGGCCCGCGGCGCCGTTGGCCGCACCGGCCGAGCCGGCGTTGAAGCCGAACCAGCCCACCCACAGCAGCGATGCGCCCACCATGGTCAGCGTCAGGCTGTGGGGCATGAGCGCTTCCTTGCCGAAGCCGATGCGCTTGCCCACCATGTAGGCGCCCACGAGGCCCGCGATACCGGCGTTGATGTGCACCACGGTGCCGCCGGCGAAGTCCAGCGCGCCATCCTTGCCCAGCAGGCCGCCGCCCCACACCATGTGGGCCATCGGGATGTAGCTGAAGGTGAACCACAGCACCGAGAAGATCAGCACGGCGGAGAATTTGATGCGCTCGGCGAACGAGCCCACGATCAGCGCGACGGTGATCGCCGCGAAGGTGGCCTGGAACGACACGAACACGTATTCGGGAATCGTCGGCAGCAGCGTCGAGAGCGTGTCCGGCGCGATGCCCTTCAGGAAGATCTTGTCGAACGTGCCGAAGAACGTGCCTTCGCCGCCGAACGCCAGGCTGTAGCCGTAGATGGCCCAGAGCAGCGAGATCAGCGAGAAGACCACGAACACCTGCACCAGCACCGACAGCATGTTCTTCGAGCGCGCGAGGCCGCCGTAGAACAGCGCCAGCCCGGGGATGACCATCAGGATCACCAGCAGCGTGGAGGTCAGCATCCAGGCGGTGTCGCCGGAGTCGAGCTTCGGTGCCGGGGCCGCTGCGGGAGCGGCCGGCTCGGAGGCGGCGGCCGCCACGGCCGGAGCAGCCGCGGTGGCGGGAGCGGGAGCGGCCTCGGGTGCCGGCGCCGTGGCGGTGGCGGGCTCGGAGGCGGCCGGGGCCTGCGCCATCGCGGCGCCGCCGGAGGCCAGCAGGCTCATCCCCAGCAGGAAGGAAGCAAGCAGTTTTTTCATGGTTGTGTCTCTCGAATGCGTTGATCCGTCGGGCTTTGTGCTGAGAGCGGTCCCCTCAAAGGGCTTCCTTGCCGGTCTCGCCGGTGCGGATCCGCACGACCTGCTCCAGGTGGCCCACGAAGATCTTGCCGTCGCCGATCTTGCCGGTGCGGGCGGCGCCCTCGATGGCCTCGATGACGCGCTCCACGAGCTCGTCCGCGACGGCGGCTTCGATCTTCACCTTCGGCAGGAAGTCCACGACGTACTCGGCGCCGCGGTAGAGTTCCGTGTGGCCCTTCTGGCGCCCGAAGCCCTTCACCTCGGTCACCGTGATGCCCTGCACGCCGATGTCCGAGAGGGCTTCGCGCACCTCGTCGAGCTTGAAGGGTTTGATGATGGCTGTCACCATTTTCATGTGCGTATCTCCATGGTGGGCGCCCTGCGGGCCCCGTTGTCGGTAGGGTCGGTCAGAGGGTTTTCGTGAGCGTGACGATCAGCCGGTTCTTGTTCACCGGGCCGAAGAAGTCCTTCTTGTTCGCGCCGGCCACGGCCGCGGTCAGCGACAGGCCCGCGCCGAAGTCGTAGGCACCGCCCACGCTGTAGTCCACGTAGTTGGGCACGCCCAGGTCCTTGATGTCGCCCGCGAAGCGCGTGTAGCCGACCGACGCCTTGAACGTGGTGTTCGGCGCCACTTCCTGCGCGAAGGCGAGGTTCAGGTAGCCCGTGTTGCGCCCGCGGCTGCTGGTGGTCTTGGCGCCGGCCCAGCCGAAGTAGTCCTTGGACACCGTGTGCGAGTACTTGGCCGTCACCGGGCCGAAGGTGGCGGCGCCGTACAGCTCGGTGGTGTTGCCCGTGGTGTTGCCGGGGTAGACGTAGGTCAGCGCGCCCACGTCCAGGTCCATGCCGCCGGCCTTGAATTTGTAGCCGCCGTAGAAGTCCATCTCGATGGAGTTGCCGCTCAGCCAGTCCACGCTGGAGTTCCAGTTGCCCAGGTAGAAGCCGGTCTCGCCGAAGGCGTAGTCGAAGCCGCCCTGGATGGCCGGCTTGATCGCCTTGGTCTTGCTCGCGTCCTGGTCCTGGCCGCGGAACTTGTAGTTGGAGGTGAGGCTCACGTTGGCCGTGAGCTGGGCGCAGGCCAGGACGGGAGCGGCAGCCAGCAGAACGACGCTGAGGGACTTCAAGGCGCGGGTCATGGATTTTTCCTTCCGGGATGGTGCGGACGATGGCGGGATTCGCCTGCACTAAGCAGGGACCGTGCCATGTCGGACAAAGCCGGGCCTGCAAGCTGCTCGGACTTGGGGCGCGCAGAGTGACAGCGCAGGTGGAATGGTTACAAACCTGACTCTTCCGCAGCAAACTGCACCCGGTTGGTGCGTATTATTCGAACTCGACAGTCCGCATTCCAACGACGCACCCCAATGGGGAGGGAACATCCGATGAGTCTTGCATTGGTGCAAAGCCGTGCATTGCTGGGGCTGAGGGCCCCGGCCGTCACGGTGGAGGTGCATCTGGCCAATGGCCTGCCGAGCTTCACACTCGTGGGCTTGGCCGAGGTGGAAGTGAAGGAAGCGCGCGAGCGGGTGCGCTCGGCACTGCAGAACGCGGGGCTGGAATTCCCGCACAACAAGAAGATCACGGTCAATCTGGCGCCGGCCGACCTGCCCAAGGACTCCGGCCGCTTCGATCTGCCGATCGCCCTGGGCATCCTGGCGGCCAGCGGCCAGATCGATGGTGCGCGCCTGGCGGGTCATGAGTTCGCGGGCGAACTGTCGCTCTCCGGCGAACTGCGGCCGGTGCGGGGAGCGCTGGCCACCAGCCTCGCACTGCGCTCGGCCGGCGAGGCTGCGCGCATGGTGCTGCCGCCGGGCAGCGCGGAAGAAGCGGCGCTCGTGCCCGATACCGAGATCTACCGCGCCCGGCATCTGCTCGACGTGGTGGCCAGGTTTCTGCCGCCGCAGGCCGAAGGCGCTGCGCCCGACGGCCGCCAGGGCGAGCCGGGCGGAGGCACGGACGACGGCTGGTGCCACGTGCAGGGCATGCCGCCGGCCGGCATCGCGCAGTGCGACGACCTCGCCGACGTGAAGGGCCAGGCCGCCGCCCGGCGTGCGCTGGAGATCGCCGCCGCGGGCGGGCACGGCCTGCTCATGGTGGGCCCGCCGGGTTCGGGCAAGTCGATGCTCGCGCACCGCTTCGCGGGCCTGCTGCCGGCGATGTCGGTGGACGAGGCGCTGGAGAGCGCCGCGGTGGCCAGCCTGGCCGGGCGGTTCACGCCCGAAGCCTGGGCCGTGAGACCTACGAGCAGTCCGCACCATACCTGCAGTGCGGTGGCCCTGGTCGGCGGAGGCTCCCCTCCGCGCCCCGGAGAGATCTCGCTCGCCCACCACGGCGTGCTGTTCCTGGACGAATTCCCCGAATACGCGCGCAGCGCCCTGGAGGCGTTGCGCGAGCCGCTGGAGACCGGCCGCATCACGATCGCACGGGCCGCGCGGCGTGCGGATTTCCCCGCGCGTTTCCAGCTCGTCGCGGCCATGAACCCCTGCCCCTGCGGCTACCTCGGCTCCCGCCAGCGCGCCTGTCGCTGCACGCCCGACCAGATCACGCGCTACCAGGCCAAGCTGAGCGGGCCCCTGCTGGACCGCATCGATCTGCACGTGGAGGTGCCCGCCCTGCCCGCGGACCAGTTGCTGGCAGCCGTGCCCGGCGAATCATCCGCCACCGTGCGCGGCCGCGTCGCCGCCGCCCGCGAGCGCGCCCTGGCCCGCCAGGGCAAACCCAACCAGGCGCTGCAGGGCCGCGAGATCGACGCGCAGGCCGGCCTGCAGGAGGACGCCGCCCGCTTCCTGCAGTCCGCCGCCGCGCGCCTGGGCTGGTCGGCGCGCAGCACGCACCGCACGCTCAAGGTGGCCCGCACGATCGCCGACCTGGCCGGCGAGGAGCACATCGGGCCCGCGCAGGTGGCCGAGGCGGTGCAGTACCGGAGGGTGTTGCGGCAGGCGGTGTAGGGATGGGCGGAGCGACACGCCTGTGCGTGCACCCACGCAGCCCCCGTGTGCCCTCCAGCTGTTTCTGCACCCCTGCCCCAGGACGCACGGATCAGCGAACGGTCGCGAGCGGCAGGAACAGTGTGAGGGGCGCATCGGCCAGTGCGATGAACCCATGGTGCGCGTAGAACGCTGCGGCCTGGTCGTCCTTGGCATCCACAACCAGGACTGCCGCTGGGATTTCGGCGCCGGCGGCGCGGCGCAGCGCGTCGATCAACAGCGCGCCGCCCAGGCCCTTACCCTTGAACTCGACGTCGACCGCGAGCCGGCCCATGCGAACCGCGGGCACCGAGGCATAGCGCGGCAACTTCCGCCGCACGTCGTCGGACAACCTGTCCAGCGGAACGCCCGCTGCCGCGAGCGTGTAGTAGCCGACGATGCGCCGTGCATCGTCCACTGCGACGAAGCATGCTGCGACACGCCGGCGCATGTCCTGGGACACCTGCTCGCGCAAATAGCGATCGAGAGCCGGGACGCCGCTGGAGAACTGGCTCCGGTCGTGCGCTGAACCATCGAGCAACGCGACATGAAACGGAGCCCGGCTCATTCCGGGCGTAGCAGCTTGCCGTGGCGGGCCATGGCGCGCTTGAGCGCCGGAGCAGGCTTCGGTGGGTCGAGCAGCGCGTCGGCGAAGCGCTGCTGATCCGCGAGGGACAGGCGGATGACTTCCGACTCCTCGATCGCGCGCTGTGCGGCGGCCTGGAGCGCCGTCACCATGAAGTCGGTCAGGGACCGGCCCTGGAGTTCTGCCGCACGCTTGATCAGCTCTTGCAGGGCAGGGGTGACCCGGGCTTCCAGCCGAGCGGATGCAGCGATGGCCATGGTGGATACCTCCTGCGTAAATTGTACGGCAATTTGCCGGAAATTGGCTGCCGATGAAGCGGTGCGCATCGCCTCTTGGAACACCCACCCCATCCACGCCCTCAAGGCGCCAGCGTGTTCGACGAGCCGTTGAGCCAGCCCGTGAGCCTTGGCACTCTTTGCTTGCCTGCTCGTGGAGCAGCTGCCCTCACGCAACGCGCGTACGGAAAGTGATGGACCACCGGAGTTCGGCCGTCGGCGCGACGCTGTGCTGCCATCCCCACCGCGCTTCGGACGCCATCTTGTAGATGGATCGCGGCTGCACCTCCAGCTGCACCACCTTCCGTGCCGCCGGCTCGTCGGGATAGGGGCGGAACTTCAGGGTTGCGCGGCCGCCGAGCGAAACGCCCACGATGGTTTCGAAATCCGGGACGTCGCGATGCCAGCCCAGGGGCGTTCCTGGTGCGTACTCGGCGACGAGGGCATGCACGAGATCTTCGGGTGGCTGCCCGAGCCACCGGGCCACCTTCTCGCGCAATGGATGCAGCCGCAGGTCCAGAGGAACGCCGGGGAGAAGCCGGTTGGCATCGAAGTCGTACGACCCGCCGAAGCTCGCCACCCTGCGGCGTGCCAGGTACTGCTTGTACCTGGCCGCATGCAGCGGCAGCGACCGAATCACGCCGATGAGCTCCCGCTCCTCCTGCGTGCTCAGAAACCCTTCCTGGTAGACCAGACCGTTGATGGACGACTGGACAGGGTCGTCTCCGAACAAGTGCCCTTGCATCGCATTCCTCTCGCCGGAAATCCCTGACCCCGTCGGGCGCAGAAAGTGTCGCATCCAGCAAACGCGACCTGTGCGCGGAGCGGCAAAAGCCCGGCGGCCCTCCTACACTCGCCACAAAAAAAACGGATCGACGAGAGGGTCCGCAGTGGAGCGCACAGCTGCGCTCACGCTTCGCCGCGGGCGCTGGCATCCAGGCCGAGCGGCTGGTCAGTGACCGAAATCCATGGGATTGGTACCCATGCGTCCGCCTTGCGGCGACACCGTGGGCCATTCGAGCCCTGAATCCATCGCCTTGCAGTCACCAGGTCTGCTGGAAGTCTTCCCATGCGCCTGAAAAATCAACTATTCGCACTCACACTCTCCGTCCTCATTCCCGCGTTTTTGGCGGCAGCATTGGCCGTGTGGTACGTGTATCGGGGAGAGGAACTGGCGCAGGAGGCGCGGCTGATGGCCAGCGCCCGTGTATTTTCCCACTTGGTGGACAGTGAGCTGAAGTCGCGGCAGCGGATCCTCCAGACCATTGCGCATTCGCCGGCCCTGGCGGAAGGCGATCTGGAATCCTTCTACGCCTTCGCGAAAAACAACGCGCCGACACGAGACACCACCATCATCCTGTTCGACAAAACAGGCCGGCAGCTCATCAATACCCGTGCGCCTTTCGGCGCGAGCCTTCCAGCGCAACGCGCATCGACGATGCAGGCACTGATGGAACGCCATGGGGTCATGAGCCCGTTGGTCTCGGACGTGTTCTTTGCCCCCTTGGGCAAGCGGTTCGATTTCAGCATCCAGGTGCCCTACATGGAACGGGGGGAGCCGCGTTACTTCGTGGCCATGGGCCTGAACGCTGCCTCGCTGCAGCAACTCCTCCTGCAGCAGAATCTCCCGCCGACGTGGCTGAGCGTGATCGTCGACCGCAACGGCGTGCTCGTGGCAAGGTCGCGGGACCCGGAGAAGTTCGTGGGCCAACCCGCGGACACGCATCTCCAGCAGAAATTCGCAGCGCAGATCAGCGGCGTCACCCCATCGACCACCCTGGACGGCGTTCCCGTCAAGACGTTTTTCTATCGCATTCCCGCGTCGGACTGGACGGCGGTGCTCAGCATCCCGCAAAGCGAGATCCGTCAGAGCGCGGTCCGCCTGGCCATTGGCTTTGCGCTCTCCTCACTGGCGATCCTGGCCCTGGCATGGTTGTTCGCACGGCAGATCGGGGGGGGCGTCATCCGCCGAATGCACAGGCTGGAGCTCGCTGCCGAATCCCTCGGCAGAGGCGAAAAGGTGAGCTATGCCCCGCAAGGTCTGGTGGAGGTCGACGAGGTAGGCCAGCGCATCGCGCATGCGAGCGACCAGCTCGGAACGGCGCAACGGGACCTGGAACTCCGTGTCGCGCACGCGGTGGAAGAAACCGAGCGCGCGCAGCGGGCTCTGCTGCAGGGACAGAAGATGGAGGCGCTGGGACGGCTCACCGGCGGCATTGCCCACGAGTTCAACAACCTGCTCCAGACGCTGGCCACCTCGTTGCACTTGGCGAAAAAAGCAAAGGATCCCGATCGGCTGCTGGGCCTGCTGGAGACCTGCAGCAAGGCGCTGAAAAGAGCGAAAACGCTCACGGGGCAGCTCAGTTCATTCGGTCGCACCCAGGACTCGCGGCTCGAAACCGTGCAGTTGCCCAAGCACCTTCACGACTTCCGGCAATTGGTGGACAACGTGCTGCCCGCGAGCGTGTCCCTCGAGGTTTCCATTGCCGAAGCGGCGTGGCCGGTCACCATCGATCCCACCCAGTTCGAACTCGCGTTCCTGAACCTGGTGATCAACGCCAAGGATGCGATGCCGGGCGGGGGACGCATCTCCGTCACGGTCACCAATGAAAGCGCCGTTCAACCCGCGGCGCACCTGCCCCCTGGAGATTACCTCCGCGTGCGATTCGTCGATTCGGGCGTCGGCATGACGGCCGAGGTGGCGTCGAGAGCGCTGGACCCGTTCTTCACGACCAAGGAAGTGGGGAAAGGCTCGGGGCTGGGACTGCCCCAGGCGTTCGGCTTTGCCCGGCAAGCTGGCGGCATTCTCTTGCTGGACAGCGAAGTGGGACGGGGTACCTGTGTGGATATCTACCTGCCCAGAGCATCGGAGGCAGCCGCCGAACCCGCAGCACTGGCCAACGCACCGTTGGAGACGGATCTCAAAGAAAGCGCGACGCTGCTTTTCGTGGAAGACGATCCTTTGGTCAGGGAGAGCGTGGCACCGGCGCTCGAACACGCGGGGTACTTCGTCATCATGGCAGACAACGCCGATGCCGCGCTGGCCTGCATCGACGCCGGGACGAAGATCGATATCGTTTTCTCGGACGTCGTCATGCCAGGCGAGCTGAACGGGATCGACCTGGCGAAAGCCCTGCGAAGCCGCTTTCCCCATATCCACGTCGTTCTGGCCACGGGTTACTCGGAAAACCGCGTGACCATTCCGGAAGTTCAAGTGCTTTCCAAACCCTACGATATCGCCGACGTCCTGCGGTTGCTCAAGAAGGCACGCCATTGATCGAAAGGCCGGTACCCTGCGCTTGAGTCCGCCACGGTATCTATGAGCGCGTCGCCACGCGCGGCTGCACGACCCGCGCGAAGAAATCCTCCGAGCTCATGGGTTTCGCGAACAGGTACCCCTGCAGTACGTCGCACGACTGCTGGACGAGATAGGCGGCCTGCGCGTCGGTCTCGACACCCTCGGCCGTCACCTCCAGGCCCAGCTCGTGCGCGAGCGCGATGATCGCGTTCACGATCGCGCGGCTGTGGTCCTGGCCCGGGAGTTCCTTGACGAAGCTCCGGTCGATCTTCAGCCGTCGCATCGGCAGCTGCCGCAGGTACGCGAGCGACGAATACCCGGTACCGAAGTCGTCGATCGCCAGGTGGATGCCGATCTGGCTCAGCCGCCGCAGCGTGTGGGCGCCCGCCTCCACGTTCTCCATGAGCACCGTCTCGGTGAGTTCGAGTTCCAGCAGGTGCGGAGGAAAGTCCTCCTCGCGCAGGATGTCCATCACCTGTTCGAGAAAATGCGGTTCCGCCAACTGCCGGGCGGAGAGGTTCACCGCCACGCGCATGGGACCGGCCGCCTGCCACTGCTTGGCGGCCCTGCACGCGGTGCGCAGCGCCCAGTAGCCCAGGGCGGCGATGAGGCCGCTTTCTTCCGCCACGGAGACGGCCTCCAGCGGGGGAATGTGGCCCAGTTCCGGGTGCGACCAGCGCAGCAGCGCCTCCGCGCCGATGGGGGGTGCGCGTCCGGGCGCCCAGCAGCGGCTGGTAGTGCAGCGTCAACCCGTTGCCCGCCTCCAGTTCGGCGCGCAGCGCCTGCCCGATCGCCCGCCGCCGCGCGGCCACCACGTTCATGGAGGCATCGAAGCGCACGCTGCGGTTCTTGCCGAGTTCCTTCGCGCGGTACATGGCCGTATCGGCGCAGCCCATGAGCGCGTCCATTTCCTGGGCGTCTTCGGGATACGTGGCGATGCCGACGCTGCACGTCAGCGCCACCGGCTGGCCCAGTTCCGAGTACGGCGACTTGAACATCTCCACGATGCGGCGCCCGTAATGGTCGAGCGCGGCGTCGTCGATGTTCCACCGCAGGATCAGCGCGAATTCGTCGCCGCCCAGCCGCGACACGATGTCCGTGCTGCGGACGACGGACTGCAGGCGGCGGGCGACCTCGTGCAGCAACCCGTCGCCGGCCGCGTGGCCGAAGGTGTCGTTGAGGGCCTTGAAGTTGTCCAGGTCGATGTAGACCAGCGCCACCCGCTCGCCGCGCTCGCGGGCCTGCGCGATCTGCAGCGCGAGCTGCTCGTTGAACGCGTGCCGGTTTCCCACGCCGGTGACGGCATCGGTATGCGCCAGCAGATGCAGGCGGCTTTCCGCGGCCCGCACGACGGCCCGGCTGCGCAGCACCATCACGGCAGCGGCACCCATCACGCACAGGGCGATGAACAGGGCTCCTCCGAACCGGACGGCGAGCCGTCTGTTGGCGGTGCCCGTCGACTTCCGGAGGTAGAGCGTTCCCCAGGCCGTGTCGGACACCGAGATGGGCCGCCGGATCTCGAGCGCGCTCCAGCCTTGGCGCTCGGCATCCCGGCCCATGCCGGATGCCTCGAGTGACGTCGGCAGGCCGGCAGCGCTGCCGTACCGCGCGAACAGCACGCCGTCGTTGTCGTAGATGGCCGCCCCGAGGACCATGGGCGAGTAGCGCAGCGCAGCGAGCGTCTCGTCCGCGGCGCGCGCATCGCGGAACATCACGGCGGCCGAGACGTTGTCCGCCACGATCGCGGCTTCGACCGCGCTGTCCTGCAGCAGCATCCGGCGGCTGCTCCAGTAGTCGAAAGCGGTCAATGCCAGCACCACCGTGAGGACGGCCAGGCCCGCGGCCAGGATGCCCGTCGCCACAAGCCGGGACGGCAGCATGCGGGGCGCATGCGGCGCGGAAGGGCTGCCACCGGGCGCCTCGAACCGTTCTGCGCTCATCGCGCCCCCCGGGCCAGACGCAGCAGCCGGGAACTGATCACCACGCCGGCCCGGGCCGCGGCGTCCGCGCTGATGGCGAACACCACGCGCCCTCCCTCCCGGCCCATGACGAAGACGGATTCCGACCGCGCCGCATGCGTATCGTCCACCACCGTCAGCACGCCGTGCCCCGCCGGCAATGCACGCAGTGCGCCGAACACCTGCTCCGCATCGGCGCCGTCCAGCACGACGACCCGGCACTTGCCGAGGCTGGACATGTCCAGGAGCTGGACCTGCAGCGGGCTCCCCTGCACCGGCTTGCCCTCCAGCGCGCCGATCTGCCGCTTGAGGGGACTGAAGGGAGACACGCAGAGCGTCAGTTCCGGAGGGGGCGCGCTGCTCCCCTTCGGCCACTCCACGAACTGCAGGAAGTTGTAGACGAACGCGGCCTTGAGCTCCAGCTCACCCACCTGCCCATGGGCCTGGACGGAGCCCAGGGCCCATAGCAGAGCCAGCCCGCACTTCGTCAGGCCACGCAAGGGAGCGCCGCAGTTGGTCAAAACGCGTAGGTCAGCTTGATGCGGAAAGTCCGGCCGTCCTGCAAGATGGTGTCGTCACGTACCTCGTAGGAGGCCGGGTCGGAATACCGGCGGTCGAGCAGGTTGTAGATGCCCAGCGACACGTCGGTGTTGCCCAGGCGGGTCGAGTAGGTGAGATTGGCCAGGACGTGCGGGGGCAGCCGGTCATGGAGCCGTGTGGCGCGCGATCCCACGCCGATCAGCTCGACGGCGTACCGGCCCGGGTCCCAGCCGGCGGCCGGTGCGGCCGCGAGCCGGTCGGACCACTGCGCCTTGAACAGGTGGCGCGGGGAATTGACCAGCGCCTCCCCCGACGCCGTTCCCCGGGCCTTCTGCCACCCGTAGCTCATGCGGAGCCTTGCAGCGCCGGGCCCGCGTCGCTCGTACTCGACCTCGGCCCCGTGGACCTTGACGCCCCGGGCGTTGTCGAGGGTCAGGCGGTCCGGCACGGACGCATCGGCCAGGGAGATCAGGTCGCGCACTTCGGACAGGAACGCGTTGACCACCACGCGCTGGCCCCCGTCCGCGGCATGCTCCAGCGCGATTTCGGTGGTGCGGATCCGCTCCGACCGGATCGTCTGGCTATCCACCAGGCCTCCCGGCGTATCCACCCGGTAGTCGCGCTCGTAGGCGTTCGGAGGGCGGAACGCCGTGCCGTGCAGCAGCTTGAGCGCCGTCGTGGGCTGCAGCCAGTACACCAGGCCCAGCCGGGGATGAAGATTGCCTTCGCTGCCGGACTGTTTCCCCCACCGCACACCGGCATGCGCCGTGAGGTCCGGAGCCAGAGCGAACTCGTCCTGCACGTACAGGCCGACGACATCGTCGTGCCGCCGGGTATCCAGGTACGTCGCGGGCGGCGACAGGTCCAGGTTCTGCTGGCGGACCTTGATGTCCCGCCGGTAGTCCACGCCCCAGGACAGCTTGTGCCGGGCCAGTGCGGTGCTGATCCACTGCAGTTCGGTACCCACCCACTGGCCACTGCCGATGTCCCGGTTGACGGTGAGCGGCGGGTAGTCGTAGACGTAGTCGCCCACGTACTCGTAGCGGCCGACGTGCGCCCTGCCGACGAACGACAGGTCGGGCCGGATCTGGTGGGCATATTCGGCCCCCAGGCGGGTGCTGGTGTCGTTCACGCGCGATCTCGGGTCGTTGAAGACCTGGGAGAACGCTCCGGTGGGCATTCCTTTCGTTCGCTCGCCGTGCGCCAGGTAGACCGAGAGCCCCCCGTTGCGCAGGCTCGCGAACAACTGGGTGCTGCGATCGAAATCCAGCCCGTGGGCGACGCCGAAGTTCTGCGAGGGCGTGTCGAACGACGGGAAATAGTGGTCCGCCCCGCGCGACGTGGACCGCGTGGCGGAGATCAGCCAGTTCGATCCGTCGGCCGTCGCGGTGCCCGCGGAGAAGCGGAGCTTCCGGCCGCCGTGGCTGGCCGCCTCGGCACTCACCCGGGGCCCCGGGAGCTGCGCGCCGTCCCGCGTGATCACGTTGATCACGCCGAAAAATGCGTTCGGGCCGTACACGGCGGAGCCGGCGCCGGACACGAACTCGACCCGCTCGACCAGGTCGATGTCGATGGGAAAGTCGGTGCCGATGCTCGCCTGGTCGTACAGGCTGTCGTTGAAACGGATGCCGTTGACGAGCAGCAGCACCCGGGTGTTGTAGTCGCCCGGGGTGGCGAAGCCCCGGGTACCCAGGTAGTGGGAGGCGCGGTCGTAGGAGACGTAGAGCCCCCGCATGCTCTCCAGCACGTCGGCGAGCGTGCGGTAGCCGAACACGCGGATGTCCTCGGCCGTCACCACGCTGACCACGGCGGGGGCCTCGAGCGCCGACTGGGCGTACCGGCTGGCCGTGGTGACCTGCAACTGCATGAGCTGCTCCAGCGGCAGGTCCGAGACCTCCGCATGCAGCGGCCCCTGCGCAAGGCAGAGGCAGGCCATGGCAGCGCCAAGGCGCCAATAGGTCGTGGACGGCAATCGGTTCTTCATAGGGGCAACGCAACCTGGATTTTGCTGTCCAGCCCCCGGTTCGGGCGTAGGCCCCGCTGCCGATTTCTCCCAATTGTTTCAAATTGTGCTCTTTAACCAACTCATGCGTGGCTCCCACGGCCCGGAGCAACGGATGCCGACCGTGCCGGAGCGCGGCCACACCGCGGGCCTCGCTCGAGTCCGCCACCGCCGGCGCGATCCGTGCCGCGGAAACCAGGACTTTCCAAAACGTTCACGAATCCGGCGGCAGGAACTGGGCGTACCTTCCTGGCGCCCCTGGATCGCTCCGGCCGGCCCGCCCGCGGACAACGCTATCGGCGCGATAGCCCATCACCATCGAGCAGTCAGCATCCATTCAGGTCGATGGATCTCCAATCCCACCTGCTGCCACCGCATCCCATCATGAAACTCCACCACCTCCGCATCGGGCTCAAGCTCGCCATCGCCTTTTTCCTGACCACTGCCCTGACCGTCGCGATCGGCCTCGCGGCATGGATCCAGATGCGCGCGATCCAGGCAGGATCCGAAGACCTGGCGACCAACTGGCTCCCCAGCGTGCAGGCCATCGGGAACGTGCGGATCGCGGCCAACCGCGTGCGCCGCATCGAGAGCGAACTGTTCCTGCCGGAGGCCGGCGATGCGTCGCCGCAGCGGAAAACCGAGCTGGCGCACCGCATGGAGCAGCTGTCGCAGGCCGAAGCAGCCTACGCCCCGCTGATCACTCCCGGTGAAGAGCAGCGCCTGTACGACCAGTACCGTGCCGCACGCGATGGCTACGTCGCGGCGCAGCAGCGCATGCTGGCGCTGCCGGCCGACGCGCGCGCAGAACGGACGCGCGCGTTCTTCGCGGAATCCGAGCGGACGTTCGACACGCTGGCGCAGACGCTCGGCCAACTGGCCGAATTCAACCGCCGATCCGCCGACGCCGCACAGGCGAACGTGCGCACGATCTACACCCGGGCCCTCTGGACCCTCGCCGCCCTGGTGGTGGCCGCCATCGCCGTGGCCGTGGCGCTCGGCTGGTGGATCACCGACATGATCACGCGGCCGATCCGCGATGCCGTGGCCGTGGCGCAAGGGGTGGCCGCAGGCGATCTGACCCTGCCCATCGCACCGCGCGGCAGCGACGAGGCGGCACAGCTCATGCATGCCCTGGCCGGGATGCAGGGCAGCCTCTCGCAGGTGGTCGGCGGCGTGCGCGCCAACGCGGAGAGCGTGGCCACGGCGAGCCACGAGATCGAGCAGGGCAACATCGACCTGTCGGCGCGCACGGAGCGGCAGGCTTCGGCGCTGGAGGAAACCGCCGCGTCCATGGAGGAGCTGGGTTCCACCGTGCGCCAGAATTCCGACAACGCCCAGCAGGCCAGCGCGCTCGCGCAGGATGCGGCCTCGGCCGCAGCGCGCAGCGGCGAGGCGGTGCAGACCATGGTGGGCACGATGCACTCGATCGACGAAGCCTCGCGCAGGATCGCCGACATCATCGGGCTGATCGACGGCATCGCGTTCCAGACCAACATCCTGGCGCTGAACGCGGCGGTGGAAGCCGCCCGGGCCGGCGAGCAGGGGCGCGGCTTCGCGGTCGTGGCGAGCGAAGTGCGCAACCTCGCGCAGCGCAGCGCCGGGGCGGCCAGGGACGTCAAGGCGCTCATCGCCACCAGCGCGGGGCGCGTGCAGGAAGGTTCCCAGCAGGCGGAGCAGGCGGGCGCCGCCGTGCAGGCCGCCATGGAGCGCATCCAGAAGGTCGCGTCGCTCGTCTCGGAAATCAGCGTCGCCACGCGCGAGCAGAGCGACGGCGTGTCGCAGGTGGGCGAGGCCGTGGTGCAGATGGACCAGGCCACGCAGCAGAACGCCGCGCTGGTCGAACAGAGCGCCGCGGCCGCCTCCAGCCTCAAGGTACAGGCAGAGCAACTGGTGCAGGCGGTGTCGGTGTTCCGGCTGCCGGGCGGCGCACCTGCCGTGCCTGCGCCGCAGCGCGGACAGCCCTCGCTGGATCGCCCGCCGCAGGAGCGCTTCACGCCGCGCCTCGGCGCGGCCCCGGCGTTCTGATCCGGCCGCCGGCTTACCGCGCGCCGCGGCGTGAAGGCGCCGCCGCCATGCCGGCGGCGGGCATCCGGTCGCAGACCGCGCGCACCTGCTGCGCGATCACCTGGGCCACCTGCGCGCGGCGCTCGGGCCCCAGCCGGCTGGAGATGGCCGCCACGCTGATGGCGGCCACGGGGTTGTCGGGCGGAAAAGCGATGCCGACGGCCGCCGTGCCGGGGGTGGCCGCGCTGTCCAGGAACGCATAGCCCTGGGCCCGGGTGTCCGCGACGGCCCGCTGCACGAAGCCGGGCTCGAACGTGCCGAAGCGGGCATAGCGCGCGTCGTTGGCCTCGACGATCTGCGCCACCTCGGCCTCGGGCAGCCCGCTCAGGATCGCCAGCCCGCCGGCGCCGACCCCCATGGGCCGGCGGATGCCCACGTCCAGGGTGAGCGCCTTGATCGGGTAGTCGCCGAGCACGCGGCTGGTGCAGATGGATTCGACGCCGCGGCGCTCGCTGAGGTAGACCGTGTCCTGCGTCTCGTCGGCGATGGCCTGCAGGGCCTGCGCGCACAGATCGGCGAGCTGAAAGCGCGGCTGCGCCAGCAGGCCCAGCTCGTGCAGCAGCGGGCCCAGGTGGTATTTGCGCGTGATGGCGTCGCGCACCACCATCCCCTCCAGCTCCAGCCGCTGCAGCATGCGAAAGCAGGTGGACATGGGCAGGCCGCTCACGCTCACCACGTCGGCGATGCGCATGCCGCGCCGCCCGCGCGAGGCCACCACGCGCAGCATGCCCACCACCCGCTCGATGCTCTGGGTGCCGGTGCGGCCGGCGCCGCCGGCATCGGGGGTGGCGCCTGCGGGGCGGGGGGCGCCGGTTGCTGATTCAGTTTCCACAGTGTGGCAGTAATTGGGGTTGCACCTGAAGGAGCGGGATCCAGGCTCCAATGTAATGGGATGCATGAAGACAAATCAATGCCCACCGCATCGTGGAAGTTGAACGGAGATCTGCATGCCCCAGACGATGACTGAAAAGATCCTGGCGCGCGCCGCGGGCCTGGCCCGGGTGTCGCCCGGCGAGGAGATCACGGCCCGGCCGGACTTCGTGATCACCTACGACTTCCCCGGTTACACCGACGTGTTCTTCAAGGAGACGCGCGAGGACTTCGGCGTGGAGAAGGTCTCCAGCCCCGAACGCTTCGTGCTGTTCATCGACCACATGGTGCCGGCCACCACCCCCAAGGAGGAGGAACTGCACCAGGTCACCCGCACCTGGGGCAAGGAGCAGGGCGTGCCGGTGTACGAACGCGAGGGCATCGGCCACCAGGTCGCGGCCGAGCTGGGGTATGCCGTGCCGGGGGCCTTCGCCGTGCATTTCGACGGCCACGTGAGCCAGTTGGGCGCCTTCGGCACGTTCGCCTTCGGTGCGCGCAAGGGCGTGGTCGAGGCGTTCGCCACCGAGACCCTCACCATGACCGTGCCGGCCACCATCCAGGTGCGCCTCACGGGCACGCTCCGGCCCGGCGTGATGGCGCGCGACGTGTTCCACCACATGGTGCGCGTGATGGGCCCGGCCTCCTGCCGCTTCAAGGTGGTGGAGCTGTGCGGCCCGGTGATCGACGCCATGGACATCGAGGGCCGGCAGGTGATCTGCGGCCAGGCGATGTTCCTGGGCGCGACCACGATGCTGATCGCGCCGGACGCGAAGACCCTCGCGCATGCGCGGGGGCGCTCGAAGATCGCGCTGGAGCCCGTCTACCCCGATGCCGATGCCGTGTACGAGCGCGTCGTGGCCATCGATGTCTCCGATCTGGAACCGATCGTGGTGGTGCCGCCCAGCCCCGCCAACACGCGCGATCTCGCCGACTTCACGGGCGTGGAAGTGCACACCGGCTACCTGGGCTCCTGCGCCAGCGGGCGGCTGGAAGACCTGCGCATCGCCGCCCAGGTGCTGCGCGGCCGGCGCATCCAGCCCGGTTTCCAGCTGCACGTGGTGCCGACCTCCCGGGCCATCATGGCGGCGGCCGCGCGCGAAGGCCTGATCGAGACGCTGGTGGAAGCCGGCGCCTTCATCAGCTCGCCCAGCTGCGATTACTGCTTCGGCCGCATCGCCACCATGAGCGCGGGCCAGCGCGCCGTCTCCACGGGCACGCTGAACACGCCGGGCCGCATGGGCAGCGTGGACTCCGAGATCTACATCTGCAACGCCGCCGTGGTGGCCGCATCGGCCCTGGAAGGCCGCATCGCGGACCCCCGCCCCTACCTGGCCGAAGCGGCAGAGGCAGCGGCCCCCGCGGGAGCCACGGCATGAGCCTGCAGAACCTGCGCGGCCGCGTGGCCTGGGTCTTCGAGGAAGACGACTACGACATCGATCTGATCGTCGGTGTGCGCAACATCAAGATCACCGACGTGGCCGAGCTGGCCGCGCTGGCCATGGCCGACTACACGCCGGGCTTCGCGGCCACGGTGGGCCGCGGCGATCTGCTGGTGGGGGGCGAGAACTTCGGCTACGGTCATCCGCACTACCCCGCCATGCGTGCCATGCGGCACCTGGGGATCGCGGCGGTGATCGCCGAATCGTTCTCGCCGGGCTTTTTCCGCGGCGAGACGAGCATGGGCTTTCCGCTCGTGACCTGCCCGGGCATCCGCGCCGCCGCCGCCCGCGGCGACGAGCTGGCGGTGGACTGGGCCACGAGCGAGGTGAGGAACCTGCGCACGGGCCAGGTGCTGGCATTGCAGCCCTTCGCCCCTTCCGAGCGCGGCATGCTCGAGGCCGGCGGCCTGATCCCCTACCTGAAGCGCCGCATGGCGAAGGCCGGGGACGCAGTGCAGTCCCGGCCGGCCTGACCCCTTCCCTTTCTTCCGGAGATTCCCATGCCCTCTTCCCGCAACGCACTGCGGCAGCGCATCGACGCTGGCGACACCCTCTGGTTCGGCGGCGCGCAGGACGCGCTCTCGGCCCTGCTGGTGGAGCAGTCCGGCTTCGACGGCATCTTCAGCACCGGCTTCGGCATTTCCGCCGCGCTGCTGGGACAGCCCGACATGGAGCTCTACACCCTGAGCGAGAACGTGGCCACCGTGAACCGCATGGCCCACGTGGTGCGCAAGCCCATCTTCGTGGACGCGGACACGGGCTACGGCAGCGTGCTCAACATGGGCCGCACGGTGCGCGAGTTCGAGAAGGCCGGCGCCGCCGCGCTGCAGATCGAAGACCAGGTCAGCCCCAAGCGGTGCCCGGCGGCCACCACCACGTCCACGCTGGTGCCGGTGGCGGACGCGCTGGCGCGCATCCACGCGGCGCTCGACGCCCGGCAGGATCCGGATCTGCTGATCGTGGCCCGCACCGACGCCATGGACCCGTCCGAGGCGCTCGACCGCGCCGCACGCTACGCCGAAGCCGGGGCCGATCTCATCCAGCCGATCTCGCGCACCTTCGACCGCCACGAGCAACTGGTGCAATTGCGCGAGGTGTGCGGGCGGCGCCTGTCGCTGCAATTGATGGCCGGCACCTGGATGACGGCCCTCACCCGCGAACAGATCGAGAGCGTGGCGGCCTTCGCCTCCTACCCCATCGCCAGCCTGCTGACCACCGTGCATGCGGTGCGGGCCAACCTTGCCGAACTGGCGCGCCGCCGGTCGGGAGACTTCGCGGACCTGCCCTTCGCGCAGACGAGCATGGCGGACTTCAAGGCGCTGATCGGCTGGCATGCGCTGGAAGAACGCCAGGCGCGCTACGAAACCGGCCAGGCGCTTTGACACGGCCCCTTGGCTGCGTCCTGCCGCCAGCGCATTTCTTCCCTTCGCCAAAAAACAGGAGACAAGCACCGTGCGTTCCATCCACTTCATCGGCCGCCTCGCCCTGGCCGGAGCCCTGTCGCTGGGCCTGGCCCCGTCCGCGCTGGCCCAGGCCGGCTATCCGAACAAGCCGATCCGCCTGGTCGTGCCGTACCCGGCGGGCGGCGCCACCGACGTGGCCGCGCGGTCCCTGCAGCCGCGCCTGCAGGAAGAGCTGGGGCAGCCCATCGTCGTGGAGAACCGGCCCGGCGCCGGCGGCAACATCGCCATGAGCAACGTGGCGCTCAGCGCCCCCGACGGGTATTCGCTGGCCATGACGCTGACGGGCATGCTGTCGATCAACCCCGAGATCTACAAGAAGCCGGGCTTCGCGGCCGCGGACTTCGTGCCCGTTGCGCGCGTTTCGCTGGCCCCGCTGATCCTGGTGGTGCCGGAGAAGTCGCCCTACCGGAACGTCAAGGAACTGCTGGAAGCGGGAAAGAAGGCCGGCAAGGGCGGCATGGCCTATGGATCGGCCGGCGCGGGCGGCCTGTCGCACCTCGCCTCCGAAGCGGTCAACCGCCATGCCGACGGCCATTTCACGCACGTGCCCTACAAGGGCGGCGCGCCCCTGGTGCAGTCGCTGATGGCGGGCGAAGTGGCCTGGGGCCTGCTGGGCACGGGCGATGTCCGCAGCTTCATCCAGTCGGGCAAGCTCCGGGCCATCGGCCAGTTGCGCCAGGGCCGCTCGGAACTGTGGCCCGACGTGCCGACCCTGACCGAGCAGGGCGTGCCCGGCGGCGTGGATTTCGATGTCTGGTTCGGCGTGATCGCCCCGGCCAAGACGCCCGCCCCCATCGTCAAGCTGCTGGGCGAGAAGATCGCCAAGATCACGGCGGAGCCCGCCTTCCGCCAGCGCCTGCTGGACCTGGGCGGCGTGGCCCCGGCGACGGACAACACGCCGGAGGCGTTCGCCGGCGTCCTGCAACGCGAGCTGGCCGTGCTGCCCAGGGCCGCGAAGGAAGCGAGCCTGCAACTGGATTGAGGCCGCCGGCAGCGCGTCCTCAAGCGTCGCGCCCGGTCCCGCCCGCCGCGCCGGGCGCCAGTCCGTGGCGCTGCAGCTTGTCGTACACCGTCTTGCGCGGCATCTTGAGCAGTTCCGCGGCGCGGGCCACGTTGCCCTGCGTGAGGTCGAGCGTGTCGCGCAGCAGCTTGCGCTCGAAGGCGTCCACGCGCGCGGCGAGCGAGGGGGCGGAGTCGGCACCGCCGTCCAGGGGCTGCACGGGCAGGCCCAGGCAGAGGCGCTCGGCGGCGTTGCGCAGCTCGCGCACGTTGCCGGGCCAGTCGTGCGCCAGCCAGGTGGCGAGGTCGCGGTCGCCCCAGGCCGGCTCGGGGCGGCCGTGGCGCGCGGCGGCCTGCGCGAGGAAGTGGGCCATGAGCAGCGGAATGTCCTGCGGACGCTCGCGCAGCGGCGGCAGCGCGATGGCCGCGACGTGCAGGCGGTAGTACAGGTCGGCGCGGAACTGCCCGCGATCGGCGAGCTGCTTCAAATCGGCCTTGGCCGCGGCCACGAAGCGCGCGGTGATCGGCACCGTCTGGTTGCTGCCCAGGCGCTCGATCTCGCGCTCCTGCAGCACACGCAGCAGCCGCAATTGCAGCGCCGGCGGCATGGATTCGATCTCGTCGAGCAGCAGGGTGCCGCCGTTGGCGTGTTCGATCTTGCCGATGCGCCGGCGCGTGGCACCCGTGAAGGCGCCGGGCTCGTGCCCGAAGAGTTCGCTCTCGATGATGCTCTCGGGCAGGGCACCGCAGTTGATGGCCACGAACGGGCCGGTGCGGCCGCTGGCGGCGTGCAGGGCGCGGGCCACCACTTCCTTGCCGGCGCCGGTCTCGCCGTGCAGCAGCACGTCCACGTCCAGCGGCGCGAGCGCGGCCACCAGCCGGCGCACTTCCGCCATGCCGGGCGACTGGCCCACCAGCCCCGCGAGCGCATCGGCGCCGCCACGCACGCGCAGCCGCTGCAATTCGTCCGACAGGGCCCGGCGCTCCAGCGCGCGGCGCACGGTGAGCAGCAGGCGCTCGGACGAGAAGGGCTTCTCGATGAAATCGTAGGCGCCGTCGCGCATCGCCTCCACCGCCATCGCGACGTCGCCGTGCCCCGTGACCAGCACCACCGGCAGGGCAGCGTCCCGCTGCCGCAGCAGGCGCAGCAGCTCCATGCCGTCGATGCCGGGCATGCGGATGTCGGTGACCACGGCGGCCGGTGGGTCCTGCGCGTAGGCGTCCAGCGCGGCCTGCGCATGCGCGAAGGCGCGCACGGGGATCTGCGCGAGTTCGAGCGCCTGGCCGTAGGCGCGGCGCACCATGGCGTCGTCCTCGATCAGGTAGACGGGGCGGGCGTCGCCGTCGGGTGTGGCCGCAAGGGAAGCGTCGGTCATCGGCAGGAACGTCTTTGGGGCGGAAGGGTGTCAGGCATCGTCGGCGCGGGCGAGCGGCAGGGTGACGGTGAACTCCGCGCCGCCGCCCTGCGGAGGGTCGTCCGCGGCCAGGGTGCCGCCCATGCCTTCCACGATGATGCGCGAAACCGCGAGGCCCAGCCCCAGCCCCTCGCCCGCCTTGGTCGTGAAGAAGGGCTCGAACAGCCGGTCCTTCGCCTCGGGCGCGATGCCGCCGCCGGTGTCGGCGACGCGCAATCGCACCCGCTCGCCCAGGGCCGCCGCGGCGAAGCGCACCACGCGCACGGGCTGGTCCTGCACGGCGTCCAGGCCGTTGCGCAGCAGGTTCACCAGCACCTGCTCCAGCCGCGTGGCGTCGGCCTGCACGCACAGGCCCGGCGCGAAGTCGTCCACCTCGATGCGCGCCTGCACGGCCGTGCAGCGCTGGGCCAGCAGCATGAGCGCGTGGTCGAGCGCATCGCGCACGCTGCAGGGCCGCAGCACGGGCGTTTCCTTGCGCACGAAGCTCTTGAGCTGCCGCACGATCCGGCCCATGCGCGCCGCGAGTTCGCCGATCAGGCGCAGGTTCTCGGCCACGTCCTCGCGGCGGCCCTGGCGGTCGAGCGCGATGGCGTTGTCCGACAGGGTCTGCAGCGCGGCCAGCGGCTGGTTGAGTTCGTGGCCCATGCCGGCCGCCATCTGGCCGAGCACCGCCAGCTTGCCGGCCTGCACGGCCGCGTCGCGCGTGCCGCGCAGGATCTGTTCGGCGTGCTGCAGATCGCGCACGCGGTCCTGCAGGGCGGCGTTGGCGGCCGTCAGGTCGGCGGTGCGCTGCGCGATCTGCGTCTCCAGCATGTCGCGCGCGGTCTGCAGGCGCTGGGCACTGGCACGGCGTTCGGCCTGGCCCTGCCGGTCCAGCCGCTGGTAGAGCACCAGGCCCAGCAGCAGCGCGGCGCAGAGCGCGCCCGCCAGGCCCGCCACCAGGGACTCCTGCCGCGCCGGGGTCTGGTCGGCCAGCAGCAGCATCTGCCAGCCGAGCGGCCCCACGCCGCGCGCGGCCACGGTGAAGTCGCGCTCCTGGCCCGCGCGCCGCAGGCGCACCGCCGTGCGGCCCTCGGGCCAGGCACCCAGGCCATGGTCGAGGGGCCGCAGCGCATGGCGGCCGTACTGCTGCGCGCTCTGCAGCCGCACGAGCGCTTCACCGCCGAGGGGAGCGAGCGTGCGGTAGCGCCATTCCGCCTCGGTGCTGAGGAACACCACGCCGTCGCGGTCTGCCAGCAGCACCGTGTCGCCGCTGGCCGCCAGCGCCGCCTCGAAGGTGTCCAGCGAGATCTTCACCGCGACGACGCCGCGCGCGGGCGCCTCCGCGGGCAGCGGCGCGGCGATGAAGTAGCCGGGCTTGCCGGTGGTGGCGCCCACGCCGTAGAAGCGCCCCGTGCGCCCCTGCATCGCGGCTTCGAAGTACGGCCGGAACCGGTAGTTCTGCCCCACGAAGCTGCTGGGCTGGTTCCAGTTGCTGGCCGCGATCGTCAGGCCCCGGGTGTCCATGAGGTAGGCCGCCTCCACGTCCGCCAGGCCCGCGGCACGCCCCAGGAAGGCATTGGCGGCCCGCAGGTTGGCGGCCCCGGGATTGCCCAGCGCGCGGGCCGTTCCGTCGTCCAGCGCCAGCAGCGCGGGCAGGGCCTCGTTGCGGTGCAGCAGCGAATCCAGGCTCTGCGCGGCGAAGTCGAGCCGCTGCGCGGCCGCGCGCTGCTGGTGGGCGAGCTGCGCCTCGAGCGAGGTGCGGTAGGCCAGCGCCCCGGCGCACACGCAGGCCAGCACCGCGAGGCCGGGGATCAGGAGGGAACGGTCGGGTTTCAAGAGGGGGACGGGGTGGGTCGCGCCCGCATTGTGGTGGGTCGGGGAAAGCCCCAGGCAAGGGCTACCCCCGTTGACAGAACGTCCTGTGCGGGAATCCGCACAAAGCACCCCCTCCCGTGCGGAAATCCGCCGCTGCAGATGGCATCCTCGGGGGCCGCTGCCACCGGGCTTCACAGCACCCTCTCCAGCCGCGGCGCGCCCCGCGGGCCCATCCGCAAGGTCAGGCCGGAAGGTGGCACGCAAGCTGCAAAGACGGAACCGCGCAGACTGCCGCGCCGGCTCCCGATCCGGGTCCGGCGCGGCGGCCCGGCAGGAACCCACAGACCCCTCAGGAGACATCGACATGACACGTACCGCATCCCTCACGCGCCGCACGGCCCTGGCCGCCACCGCCCTGCTGATCGGCGCAGGCCCCGCCCTCGCCCAGGATTACCCCAACAAGACCGTGCGCCTGATCGTGCCGTTCGCCCCGGGCGGCACGACCGACATCGTGGCGCGCGTGGTGTCGCAGTCGCTGGGCACGACGCTGGGCCAGCCGGTGGTGGTGGACAACAAGGCCGGCGCGGGCGGCGTGGTCGGCGCGACGGAGATCGCCCGCGCCGCACCGGACGGCTACACGCTCGGCGTGGCGACGGTGTCGTCGGTCGCGTCCGCGCCCGCCATCAATCCCGCGGTGAAATACAACCCGCTCACCGATTTCACGTCGATCGTCAACATGGCCGCCACCCCGAACGTGCTGGCCGTGCACCCGAGCTTCCCGGCGAAGGACTTCAAGGCGTTCATGGCCGAGGTGAAAGCCAACCCGGGCAAGTATTCGTTCGCCACCTCGGGCACGGGCGGCATCGGCCACCTGCAGATGGAACTGTTCAAGTCGCTCTCCGGCCTGGGGCTCGAACACATCGGCTACAAGGGCGCGGGCCCGGCGCTCAACGACGCGGTGGCCGGCCAGGTGCCGATGATCTTCGACAACCTGCCCTCCGCGCTGCCGTTCATCAAGGAAAAGCGGCTCATCGCGATCGCGGTGGCGGCACCCCAGCGCCTGCCCTCGATGCCCGACGTGCCCACCTTCAAGGAAGTCGGCTTCGAGCCCGTGAACCGGATGGCGTTCTACGGCATCCACGGCCCGAAGAACCTGCCGCGCGAGGTGGTCGACAAGATCTCGCAGGCCGTCCGCAAGACGCTGCAGGACCCGGCCGTGCGCCAGCGCATCGAGGACACGGGCTCGATCGTCGTCGGCAACACGCCGGAAGAGTTCACGGCACAGACCAAGGCCGAGTACGAGCTCTACAAGGGCGTGGTGGCCAAGCAGAAGCTGAAGCTGGACTGATCCGGAAAGCGCCCCCGTGCCGGCCGGCACCGCGGTTCCGCCGGTGCCGGCCGGCGTGCGCGCGACCGCATGCCCACCTGGGGAACGTGCGGATGCCAGACCGCCGGCAGGGCGGCACCATCGGGCCGGGTTTTCCTCGCCTCCTTTCGTCCCTGCCTTCGCCGGCTGCTCGCCGCGCCACACGCCATGACCCCATCCGCACGCCGCCGCCCCATCCTCGGTTTCGCCGCACCGCTCCTTCTCGCCGTATCGCTGGCCTCTTTCCCTGCGGGGGCGCAGCTGCTCGTCGGCCAGACGGCGGGCTTCACCGGCCCCGTCTCGGCCGGCGTGCAGGACGTGACCCGCGGCGCGAAGCTCTACCTCGACGCGGTGAACGCCGAAGGCGGCGTGGGCGGCGAGAAGATCGAACTCGTATCGCTGGACGACCGCTTCGATCCGAAGGTGTCGGCCGAGAACGCCCGCACGCTCATCGAACGGAAGGGCGTCATCGCCCTCTTCCTCACGCGCGGCACGCCGCACACCGAGGCGGTGCTGCCGCTGCTCGACCGCCATGCGGTGCCGCTCGTCGGCCCCTCCACGGGCGCGATGGTGCTGCACGCGCCGCTGCGCAAGTACGTGTTCAACGTGCGCGCCTCCTACCAGCGCGAGGCGGAGAAGGCCATGGGCCACCTGGCCGGCATCGGCATGCAGCGCATCGCCCTGCTCACGGTGGACGACAGCTTCGGCAACGACGCGCTGCAGGGCGCCCTGCGCGGCCTGGGGCGGGCACGGCTGGAGCCTGCCATGCGGGCCACCTTCGACCGCAGCCGGCCCGATTTCAGCCGCATCGCCCCCGAGGTCGCCCGCGCGGACGCCCAGGGCGTGCTGATCGTCGGCACCGCGCAGGCCGTGGCGGACGGCATCGCGGCGATCCGCGCGGCCGGCTCCAAGGCGCAGCTGGTGACGCTGTCGAACAACGCCACGCCCGGCTTCGTCGCCGGCCTGGGGCCCAACGCCGCGGGCACCATCGTCACCCAGGTGTTCCCGAACGAGCGCTCCGTGGCGGTGCCGATGGTGAAGGAGGCGCAGGCGCTCGCGAAGAAGGGCACACCGGACGGCGAACTCAGCGCCGCGATGCTCGAAGGCTACGCCTCCGCCAAGGTGCTGGTGGAAGGGCTGCGGCGCGCCGGCCCCAAGCCCACGCGGGCGACACTCCAGGCAGCGCTCGAAGGCATGCGCCGGTTCGACCTGGGCGGGCTGGAAGTGGGCTACAGCCCCACGGACCACACGGGGCTCGACTTCGCGGACCTCTCCATCGTCGGCGCGGACGGCAAATTCCGCCGCTGATACGGTGGAGCTGCGCGGGCCGCGCACCTCTTTTTTTCTCCTGTCGCGTTCAAGCCCCTGCATCCGCTGCCGATAACCTGCCACGCCTGCGCGCAGCGGCCAAGGGGCCTCGCGCGCATGGCCGCACCGACCTTCCCACGCGGCGCCGCACGGCGCAGCGGCCGTGGACGGGCACTGCGCCCCCACGCCCCCCGGCGGCCTTCTACCGCATCGACCTCCAGGAACTCCCATGCGAAATCTCTCCATCGGCGCACGCCTCGGCGCCGGCTTTGCCATGGTGCTCGGCCTCATGGCCCTGATGACCGTCTTCGGTCTCTGGCGGCTGCAGAGCGTCGCCCAGGCCACGCACGACATGACCCAGCAGCCGCTCGCCAACGAGCGCATGATCAGCGACTGGTACCGCTACGTGGACAGCGCCGCGCGCCGCACCACGGCCATCGTCAAGAGCACCGACCCGTCGCTGGCGGGCTTCTTCGCCGAAGACTCGGCCATGACCACGCGCGAGTCCGCCAAGCTCGTCGAGAAGATCGAACCGCTGCTCGACAGCCCCGCCGAGAAGGCCGTCTGGGCGGACATCGGCCGGGCCCGCGCGGCCTACCTGGCCTCGCGCGACCAGGCCGTGAAGGCCAAGGCCGCGGGCCAGGCCGATGAGGCCGAACGCCTGCTCACCCAGGTCTACCTGCCGGCCACGAAGGAATACGTGGCGCTCATCCAGAAGCTGCTGGACCTGCAGCGCACCGACATCGACGCCACGGCCGCGCGCATCCAGGACATCCATGCGCAGAGCCGCCTGCTGCTGAGCGTGCTGGGCCTGCTCGCGCTCGCGCTGGGCGCGGCCTGCGCGGTGTGGCTCACGCGCGGCATCGTGCGGCCGCTGTCGGAGGCCGTGCGCGTGGCGCGCGCCGTGGCGGCGAGCGACCTGACCAGCCACGTCACCGCCACGTCCTCGGATGAAACGGGCCAGCTGCTGCAGGCCCTGAAGGACATGAACGAAAGCCTCGCGCAGGTGGTGGGCCGCGTGCGCGCGGGCACGGACAGCATCGCCACCGCATCGAACGAGATCGACGCCGGCAACCAGGACCTGTCGTCGCGCACCGAAGAGCAGGCCAGTTCCCTGCAGCAGACCGCCGCCGCCATGGAAGAGCTGACCAGCACCGTGCGGCAGAACGCCGACAACGCCCGCCAGGCCGCCCAGCTCGCCTCCTCCGCGGCCGGCACCGCCACCCGCGGCGGCCAGGTGGTGGCCGGCGTGGTGGACACGATGGGCGCCATCCACGAAAGCAGCCGCCGCATCGCCGACATCATCGGCGTGATCGACGGCATCGCCTTCCAGACCAACATCCTGGCGCTGAATGCCGCCGTGGAAGCCGCGCGCGCGGGCGAGCAGGGACGCGGTTTCGCGGTGGTGGCCAGCGAGGTGCGCGCCCTGGCGGGCCGCAGCGCCGCCGCGGCGAAGGACATCAAGGCGCTGATCGGCGACTCGGTCTCGCGCGTGGACGAGGGCTCCAGCCAGGTGGCCGAGGCCGGCCGCACCATGGACGAGATCGTGCAGAACGTGCAGCGCGTGAACGACCTGGTCGCCGAGATCAGCGCGGCGAGCGAGGAGCAGAGCCGCGGCATCGACCAGGTGCACCAGGCCGTCTCGCAGATGGACCAGGTGACCCAGCAGAACGCGGCGCTGGTGGAAGAGGCCGCGGCCGCCACGGGTTCGTTGAAGGCCCAGACGGGCCAGCTCTCGCAGGCGGTGAGCGTGTTCCGGATTCCTGCGGGCATGCAGGGCGCCACCGCGGCCACTACAGCGGCACCGGCGGCACCCGTGGCCACCGTGGCCCGGCCGGTGCGCCCGCCTGCGGCCGCAGCGCCCTCCCGTGCCGCACCTGCCGCAATGCCCAAGGTGGCGGCACCCCGCCCCGCAGCGGCAGCAGCCCGCGCCCCGGCCGCTGCGCCCGCACTGCCGCGCACCGCGGCCCCGTCGCCCGCTTCATCCCCGGCCGCACGCGGGGGCGACGACGACTGGGAAACCTTCTGATCCGGTGTTCAGACGAACATCCCGCCCGACGCCTCGATGCGCTGCGCATTCACCCAGCCGGTGCCCGGCTGCAGCAGCGCCGCGACCACGCCGCCGATGTCGTCCGGCAGGCCCACGCGGCCCAGCGCCGTCTGGCCGGCGATGAAGGTGTTGAGCTGCGCGTTGTCGCGCACCGCGCCGCCCCCGAAGTCCGTCTCGATCGCGCCGGGCGCCACCACGTTCACGGCGATGCCGCGCGCGCCCAGTTCCTTGGCCAGGTAGCGGGTCAGCACCTCCACCCCGCCCTTCATCGCCGCATAGGCGGCATAGCCCGGCAGCGCGAACCGCGCGAGGCCCGACGACACGTTCAGGATGCGCCCGCCGTCGTTCATCAGCGGCAGCAGCTTCTGCGTGAGGAAGAACGTGCCCTTGAGGTGGATGGCGACCATCTGGTCGAACTGCTCCTCGGTCGTCTCCATGAAGCCGGCATGCGCGCCGGAGCCCGCGTTGTTCACCAGGAAGTCGAAACGTTCGCGCTGCCAGTGTTGCGCGAGCACGCCGCGCACCTGCTCCGCGAAATCCGCGAACGTCGCACTGGCGCCCACGTCCAGCGGCAGCGCCACCGCACGGCGGCCCAGCGCCTCGATCTCGGCGACCACGGCCTGGGCCTCGGCCGCCTGGCTGCGGTAGGTGAGGATCACGTCGGTGCCGGAGCGCGCCACGTGCAGCGCGGCGCTGCGGCCCAGGCCCCGGCTGCCGCCGGTGATGAGGGCGATGGCGGGGTGGGCGGCAGAGGACGAAGGAGGAGTGGATGCGATGGAGGTCATGGCGAGGTCCTTTCAGTGCATGGGTCAAGGAAGAAAGCGTTGGAATGGAGTCTATTGATCGACGCCATCGCCATAAATCACGCAAAATCGATCACATCGTTCATCCGAAAAGAACAATGAACCCATTCGATCGCATGCACACCTTCGTCCGCGTGGCCGAACTCGCCAGCTTCACGCAGGCGGCCGAAGCGCTCGGCATCCCCAAGGCCAGCGCCTCCACCGCCGTGCAGCAGCTGGAAACCCAGCTCGGCACGCGCTTGCTGCACCGCACCACCCGCCGCGTGCAGCTCACGCAGGACGGGCAGGCCTACTACGAGCGCTGCAAGGATCTGCTGGCCGACGTGGACGAACTGCAGTCCATGTTCCAGCACGCCGACGGTGGCGACGGCGCGGGGGGAAGCGGCCTGCGCGGGCGCGTGCGCATCGACATGTCCACCGGCATGGCGCGCAACGTCGTCGTGCCGCGCCTGCCCGAGCTACTGGCCCGCCATCCCGGTCTGGAGGTGGAGCTGAGCAGCACCGAGCGCCGCGTGGACGTGGTGCGCGAGGGCTTCGACTGCGTGCTGCGCACCGGCGCCGTGGTGGACGCCAGCCTCATCGCGCGCCCGCTGGGGCCGGCACGGCTCGTCAACTGCGCGAGCCCGGCCTACCTGCGCACGCACGGCGCGCCGCACACGCTGGACGACCTCGCGCACCACCGGCTGGTGCACTTCGTGAACACCCTCGGCGCCCGCTCCGGCGGCTTCGAGGCCGTGGTGGACGGCGCGCTGCAAGCCATCCCCATGCAGGGCGCCCTCACGGTGAACAACGCCGAGGCCTACATCGCCGGCTGCCTGGCGGGCCTCGGGATCATCCAGGTGCCGCGCCTGGGCGTGGTGGACCTGCTGGCGCAGGGCGACCTCGTGGAGGTGCTGCCGCAGCACGCCGCACCCCCGATGCCGCTCACGCTGATGTACGCCAACCGGCGGAACCTGCCGCGGCGGGTGCGGGCGGTGATGGATTGGCTGGCGGAGGTGGTGGGGGAGCATCTGGGGCGGGATGCCTCCAGACAGCCGTCCGGCAGGTTTTCCGAGTGACGATGGACGGGATTCGCGCACATGTCCTGAGGGCCTGAATCCACTCCCCGCCGCGTTTGTCCGACAATGCAGGGGTTTGCCCACCCGGCAGGGGGCAGCCAGGGCGCCCCCGCGGCCGCCCGCACGAGCCACCGGCCCTGCCTTCGAAGGCCACGCGCCCCTTGTCGTTTTCACTTTCCGCCATCCATCCATGAGCGCATTCAACGAAGAGCGAGTCCTCTCCGTCCACCACTGGACCGACCGCCTGTTCTCCTTCACGACCACCCGCGACACGTCGCTGCGGTTCTCCAACGGCCACTTCACCATGATCGGCCTCAAGGTGGACGGCAAGCCGCTGCTGCGCGCCTACAGCATCGCCAGCGCCAACTACGAGGAGCACCTGGAGTTCCTCTCGATCAAGGTGCCGGACGGCCCGCTCACCTCGCGCCTGCAGAACATCCAGGTGGGCGACAGCATCGTCGTGGGCCGCAAGCCCACGGGCACGCTGCTCATCGACTACCTGCTGCCGGCCAAGCGCCTGTACCTCATCTCCACCGGCACCGGCCTCGCGCCGTTCCTGTCGGTGATCCGCGACCCGGACACCTACGAGAAGTTCGAGGAAGTGGTGCTGGTGCACGGCGTGCGCCAGGTGAACGAGCTGGCCTACCACGACTTCATCACGCAGGAGCTGCCCAAGCACGAGTTCCTGGGCGAGATGGTGGCCAAGCAGCTCAAGTACTACCCCACCGTCACGCGCGAGCCGTTCCGCAACCAGGGCCGCATCAACGACCTGATCGAGAACGGCAAGCTGTTCACCGACCTGGGCGTGCCCCCGCTCGATCCGCTGGTGGACCGCGTGATGCTGTGCGGCAGCCCCGAGATGCTGGCGTCGCTCAAGGCGATCCTGGAGCAGCGCGATTTCGAAGAGGGCAACACCACCAAGCCCGGCGACTTCGTGATCGAGCGCGCCTTCGTCGAGAAGTAAAAGCCGAGGCCACGGGCCGCCCAAAGCGAACGGGCGGCCTCGAAAGCCGCCCGCCAGGGTCGAAAGGGGTGGGGGAATCAGGCGCTGCGGCCTGCGTCCCTTTCAGGCTCAGTAGCCGTTGTCCACCACGCGCACCGACTGGGGTGCCTGGGCGTAGCCGCCACCGTACCCGCCGCCGTAGTTGCCGTTGTCCACGCGGAAGCCGCGGCCGTCCACGCGCACCGAGGTGCCTTCGGCGACCGGCTGCGAGCGCGTGAAGGTGCGCACCGAGCCGTCGTCCATGCGCACGCGGATCTGGTAGGCGGTGGTGGTGCGGGTACGCTGCTCCACCGTGTGGCCCAGGTAGCCGCCGCCAACGGCGCCGAGCACCGTGGCGGCCGTGCGGCCGGAGCCCTTGCCCACCTGGTTGCCCAGCACGCCGCCGAGCACGCCGCCGGCCACCGCGCCGATGCCGGTGGCGGGCGCGGCCTGCTGCACGGCCTGCACGGACTCGACCCGGCCGCAGCTCGCGCACACCGGTGCCGCGGCACGCTGCATCGCGACCTGCTGGCCCTGCGACGGCGGGTAATAGGAGGACGACGGGGCGGAGCCCTGCGCATAGTTCTGCGATCCCTGTGCCGGTGCCCGGTGCACCACGGCCGGAGCCGGCGTGCGCGGTGCGGGAGCGGCAGCGGGCGCCTGGGCGAGCTGCTGCGGCGCGAACGATGCCGTGCCCGGGTGGGCGGCGAGCGCCTGCGGCGTGCCCGGAGCGGCGGTGGCCGCGGCCACGTCGGGCGCGCGGTCCTTGTTCTGGACGACCAGGGTGGCGCCCAGGGCGAGCACGCTGACGCCCAGCGCGCCGATCGCGGCCCAGAGCCACTTCACCGAGCCGCCGGCAGCGGCCGGGCCCGTATCGGAGTTGGAGCGGACAACGAGAGTCATGGTGTTCCCTTTCATGGGTGTTATGCCCGCAGGTTACACGTAGCCCCACTTCACATAACGCCGGGCTCTGTAAGCACCGTAAGCAGCTGTAGAGCTGCCGGAAAGCGTCCGACACGGGGCCGCGGCATCCGCCCGCGAAGCGCTTCCCTGGGTGGCGGGCACAGTGCGATGCCATGGGCACGACCGCGGCCGGCGCCGCACAGATCCGCATCGGGGTATCCGGTTGGCGCTACGCGCCGTGGCGGGGCGTGTTCTACCCGGAAGGGCTGGCGCAGGCCCGCGAGCTGGCTTTCGCCGCCCGGCAGTTCCCGGTGCTGGAACTCAACGGCTCGTTCTACTCGCTGCAGCGGCCGCACAGCTGGGATGCCTGGGCGCAGGCCACACCGCCGGGCTTCGTCTTCACCGTGAAGGCGCCCCGCTTCATCACCCACATGCTGCGGCTGCGCGAGCCCCGGGCGGCCGTCGCCAATTTCTTCGCCTCCGGGCTGTTCGCTCTCGGGCCGAAACTCGGACCCATCCTGTGGCAACTCCCGCCGACGCTGCCCTTCGACGCGGGCACGCTGGAGGGGTTTCTGCGCCTGCTGCCGCACGACACCGCCCAGGCCGCCGCCCTGGCGCGCGAGCGCGAGCCGCGCATGCGGGGCCGCGAGCGCCTGGAGCCGCCCGCGCCGCCCTGCCGCATCCGCCATGCGCTGGAAGTGCGGCACGCGAGCTTCGCCACGCCCGAGTGCATCGCCCAGCTGCGCCGCCATGGCGTCGCGCTGGTGGTGGCCGACACGGCGGGGCGCTGGCCGGAACTCGGCGACGTGACCGCCGATTTCGTCTACCTGCGGCTGCACGGTGCGCAGCAGCTCTACGCGAGCGGCTACAGCGAGGCGCAGATCGAACGCTGGGCCGGCCGCATCCGCGCCTGGCACCGCGGCGCCGCGCCACGTGGCATGGCACTGGCGGGCCCGGCCGCACGGGCCCCCGCGGCACCGCCGGGCGGGCGCGACGTGTTCTGCTTCTTCGACAACACCGAGAAACTGCACGCGCCCGAGAACGCGCTGCACCTGGCACGCGCCCTGCGGCTCGATCCCGCGACGCTGCGCCCTGCGGCGCGGTGACTCGACGGCGGAGTGACGTGACCGGGTACGCGAGCCGCCTCCGGGCCTTGCAGCCGCGGTGGTGCGGCAACGCTCCACTCAGCGCGCAGGTGCGGGCGTGGGCGTGGAAACAGGTGCCGGGGCGATCTTCTCCCCGGGCTCCGGAGGCACGTCTTCGGCATGCGCGGCATCCAGGCGCTGCCCCGCGTTCTCGGCGTGCGCTTCCTGCATGGCGCGCGCGCAGCTCGCGGAGAACAGCAGCACGGCCGACGAGAAATAGATCCACATCAGCAGCACCACCAGCGAGCCCGCGGCGCCATAGGCCGACACCACGGCGGCGGTGGACAGATAGACCGCCAGCAACTGCTTGCCCACAGTGAACAGGATCGCGCCCACGACGGCGCCGAACACCAGGCAGCCCATGGGCGGCTTCGGCCCGGTGCCGATGCGCATCAGGCCCACGAACAGCAGCACGGCGATGCCGAACGCCACGATTTCGTTCACCAGCATCAGCAACGGGCCGGACACCACCGGCAGGCGCGTGCTGGCCCAGGTGGCCACCACGTGGATCGCGGTGGAGACGACCAGCGACACCAGCAGCAGGAAGCCGATGGCGAGCACGTAGGTGAGGCCCCGCAGCCGCAGCGACGCCATGCGCCACCAGGCCTTCTTCTCCTGCACGGGGGGATGGCCGGAGGTCCAGAGCCGCTCGAGCGCGGACTGCAGCTCGACGAACACCCCGGTCGCGCCCGAGAGCAGCAGCACGAAGCCGGCGATCGACGCGAGCCGCCCCTCGGAGGGCTCACGCGCGCTCGACAGTGCGAGCTTGACGACCTCGGCGCCGCGCGCGCCCATCACCGACTGCACCTGGGCGATGAGGTTGGTTTCGAGGTAGGACTTGTCGATCCACCAGCCGAGCACCCCGACCAGCAGCAGCAGCAGCGGCGCGAGGCTCAGCATGCCGTAGAACGACATGGCCGCGCTCATGCGCAGGCCGTCGGCATCCAGCCAGAGGTTGACGGCCCGCACCAGGGGCATGATGGGCTGCACCAGGCATTTGGCACGCTCCACCCAGGTCTTGAGAAACGAAGACGGCATGCCGGCATTGCACCGCAAAGATGAGCCGGCCGGTGTCGGCGCACTTCGCCAGTCGGCGGCACGGGCGTCCGGGCGTGCCGATGCTCCACGCCGTGGGCGGGGATTACCAAGGGGGCCATTGCAGAGACGGGCAGAAGGCAGGCATCATGGGGCCGCCCTCCATGCACGGGATGCGCCCCAAGCAGCCCCGCCGGCACGGAAACGGCAGCCACCACGAGCTCGAGCGAAGCCTGGGAAGAGAACACGTATGATGAAGAAGAGGGATTTCCTGCCATCCGCATCGTCGGGCCGTTTTCTGGCCCTGCTGGTGCTCGTCCTGATCGCCGCGCAGTTGGTGGCCTTCGTCTTCCTGCATTTTTCCAACCGGCAAATCGCGATGCAAAGCGTGGATGCCGCGCTGGACGCCGGCACCCAGACCTTCGAGTACACGGCCGTGACGCGGCGGCAGTACCGGTACGCCACGTCCGAGCTGATCGCCAAGGACTACGGCCTGCAGAACACCGTCTTCAACGAGACCAACCGCGCCACGGTGGAGTCGGCCGTCTACAACCAGCTGGCCCGGTCGGGCGCCGAGCTGATCGTGCTGACCGACCTGAACGGCAAGCTGCTGGCCCGCGCCTCGGTGACCGGGTTCCTGAACGACCGCGACGATGCGCTCGACCGGCGGCTGGAGGAAATCGTCGCCGGCATCAAGCCCCCCGGCCGCAACATGCGCGTCCTGGCCGGGGACGACGGCAGGCCCGTGCTGCACAACTGGGTCAAGGTGACGATGCGCGCGCCCCTGCCGGTGGCGCACATCTACCTGGCCTACCGGATCACCGGGGCGGGCGCCGAGGAATTCACGCGCATGACGCAGCTCCAGATGGCCTTCGTCACGCACCAGGAGGGCGGCGGCCACACGGTGCACGCCAGCTCGCTGCCCCCCTCCTTCCCGCTGGACACCGCGCACCCGAACGAGAGCAGCCAGGAGCCGTTCACGGTCGAAGCCGAGGGCATCGACTACCGGGCCAAGGTGATCGTGATGGACGGATCCGGCCCGGAGCCCGTCTGGGCCGTGGTGGCCAAGCCCTTCGCCCCGGTGCTCGCACCGTTCCTCCGGCTGGAGGCCCTGTTCGCCGTCAGCATTCTGTTCAGCGCCGGCGTGTCGGCCCTGGCGGTGAAGATGGTCGCCCGCCGCGTGGTGACGCCGCTGGAGGACGTGGCGCAGAAGGACGCGCTCACCGGCCTCGCCAACCGCCGCACCTTCGAGGCCCGGCTGCAGCGCGCCGAGCAGGACCTGAAGAAATCCGGCACGGGCTTCTCCGTCATGCTGATGGACCTCGACAAGTTCAAGTTCGTCAACGACACCTACGGGCACGACGCGGGCGACGTGGTGCTCAAGGAAGCCGCGGCCCGCATCCAGAAGATCATCCGCGCGTCCGACACGCTGGCCCGGCTGGGCGGCGACGAATTCGCGATCCTCGTGCGCACCGACGACCCGCAGACGCTGGGCGACATCGCCAACGCCATCGTGGAGGTGGTGCGACAGCCCATTCCCCTGAAGCCCGGCCTGGCCGGCGAAATCGGCACCAGCATCGGCATCGCGTTCGCTCCAGCGCACTCGCGGATCGGCGCCGAGGTGGTGCACTGCGCCGATCTGGCGATGTACGGGGCGAAACGCCACGGGGGCGGCTTCGCGTTCGCGGAGGACACAAAATCGGCGGAGAGTTCCTGATCCCTTTAGGGTCCGCCACCTCTCCCCCCATCCGCATTCTCGAGCGTGACACGCCGCATGGGAATCCCCACCAGACCATTGGCGACGTTCGACGACTCCGAGCGGAAACGCAGTGCGTCATGGAGCCAGTGGTGCATGACATTCTCCTGCTGCGTGCCATCCGCCACGGCCACCACCATGGTGTAGTCGCCTGCAGGAAGCCGGGGCATGTCGAACACGAAGGCCGCCTGCAGGCGCTGCCCGCGATCTGCCGCCACGGGACCATCCAGATAGCTCAACCATGTGTTGTCGCCGAAAAGCGCCTGTCCGGTACGGTCCTTGACCATGAAGCCGACGATCGGGGAACGCAACGTCGTATGGCACTCCACATCCACTTCCAGCCGGACCGTTTCGCCACCGACGATCCACGGGATCTCGTCACCCTGCCCGCCCCTCAGAACGACCGAACGGATGGTGCAGCCCCCCGCCCCCGGGCCGGCCTGCCCGCTGTCGAACGAGAAGACGCGGATATCGTTGCATAGTGAGCGTCTGCGCCATTCATCCTGGCGGGGATCGGAGGGCGGGAGCGGGTCCGGGGCTGCCGGGGAATTCAGCCCGTCCATGGCAGCGGCCCGGGAAGACGCGGTGCCGCCTCCATTTGCGAGCAGGGCGTCCAGATAGTCCTGGCACACCGCCTTCGTGGCACCGTCGCGGCGCACTGCCCCTGCATCGAGCCAGATCACGCGGGAACACAGCGCTTTCACCGCCTCGATGTCATGGCTGACGAAAACCACCGTGCCCGTCTTCATGAAGCTGCGCAGATAGCGCATGCATTTCTGGGTGAAGAATGCGTCGCCGACGGAAAGGGCTTCGTCGATGATGAGAATATCTGCGTCCACATGCGCGATCACTGAAAAGGCCAGTCGCATGGCCATGCCGCTGGAGTAGCTTTTCAGGGGCCGGTCCATGAATTCGCCGATGTCCGCGAAGGCCGCGATGGCATCGAAGCGCTCGGCTGTCTGCTGGCGGGAGAGGCCGAGCACCGCCGCATTGAGGAAGACGTTCTCCCGGCCGGAGAACTCGGGGTGGAAGCCCGATCCGAGTTCCAGCAGCGCGGCCACGCGGCCCCGGACTTCCACGCGGCCCGTGGTGGCCTGGAGAGTGCCGCAGAGCAGTTGCAGCAAGGTGGATTTGCCCGATCCGTTGCGGCCGATGATGCCGACGGTCTCTCCGCGGGCTATATGCAAGGATATGTCCCGGAGTGCATGGAACTCCGTGGAAGACGGTGCCTGCGGCCAGCCACCCGCCAGCCGGGCCAGCCCCTCGCGCAGCATCTGCACGAGCCGGTCGGAGGGCCGGGCACAGGTGGCGTACGACTTGCCCAGTCCCGTCGCCTGGACCACGGCTTCAAAGGACATCTGCGAACCCCTGCCGGGTGAACTGGAACCATGCGTATCCGCCCCAGGCGGCCAGCGCTGCGGCGGTGGCGTATGCCGCAAGCCCGGGCCAGTCCGGCGCCTGGCCGAACATCAGGGCAGCGCGGACCTGTTCGATCACGAAGGTCAGGGGGTTCAGGCCCAGCCATCCCCGAAAGGGCTCTGGAACGGCTTCCTGGGCGTAGAACACGGGGGAGAGGAACATGAGTGCTGCGGTCAACGGCACGAGGATGGACGCGATGTCCCGCAGGAAAACGCCCAGCGACGCGATGAACCATGCACACCCCAAAGCGGCCAGCACCAGCGGCGCGATGAGCACAGGCACCCAGAAAGCCGTTACCGGCAGGCCGCCGGCAAGCCAGTACTGGGCACCGGCCAGCACGGCCATGCTGACCCCGAGCTGGAACACGGCAGCGCCCACGCCCACGACGGGCAGGATCTCCAGAGGAAACACCACGCGCTTGACATAGCCGGGGTTGCCGAGCACCAGCGAAGGGGACCTGTTGAGCACGTCGGAAAAGAAGCCATGCAGGGCCAGCCCGGCGAAAAGCAGGGTGGCGAAATGGGCTTTCGAGGGCGGCAGGCCGCTCCACCGGCTGGGGAAGACGGTGGAAAACACGAAGGTGTAGATCAGCAGCATCGCCAGCGGCGTGAGCAGGGACCAGGCCATGCCCAGCACCGATCCCCTGTAGCGCTGGACGATATCGCGCCAGGTCAGTTGCCCGATGAGCTGGCGGTTGCGCCACAGGGCGTACACCAGGGCGGCTGGCGATGCAGATGCAGTTCGGGAGGCATTCACTGCGCGGCGCTCCTCTCGGTGTTGATACCGGCCAAGGCTCGCAGCCAGACATCCAGGGCCTGGGGATCGGTCAATCCGCGCCAGGCCAGCATGGCCTGCAAGTCGCAGGGGCTGCCACCCTGCCCCAGGGCGTCCAGGGGCGCATAGCCGAGCGCGTCGAGCAGCCCGGACCACTCCGGCCCCATGGCTGCGTACCAGTCCCGGCGCCATGTCCCTTCCCATTCGAAGATGCTGCCGCGCCGGTTGAACTGCCGCGTTTGCGGGTCTTCCAGCATGAGCGACTGCTCGATGGCCTGCAGATGGCTGACGTCGGAAGCTGCGCAGGCGCGGCGCAGGGCCGCCGCGTCCGTGGGCACGCCGATCCAGCGCGCCACCCTGTCCAGGGCATCGATGGGTTTGCGCTTCCAGTCTTCGAAACGCAGCAGCAGCACCCTTTCCGGCTCGGCAAGGGCCACGGCCTGCCATGCCGCCAGATGCAACCAGAGCATGTCTGCCACGGACACCGGGCCGCCCAGGAAGGGCTGCCGCAGGAAATCCGGGAAGTCCACGCCCGGGGGCAGCCCCTCGTTCCGGCGCTGGCGGTGCCATTCGGAATGGAGGGCATCGCGCGGGTCCCGCACCATCCAGACCGTCTTCGGTGCGCGGGCGATCTGCCAGGGAAATGCATGCGTGAAACGGGGACGGACTCCTTGGATGAAGCGGAAGTCACGGCCTGTCCGCAGGCTGGCCAGCGTCTGGCGCCAGGGAGCATGCGCAGCGGCATACCGGGACGTTCCGTCCGGCCCTGCGAGCCACTCCCCGGAGGTATCGAAACCCCAGAGATGGGCGAGCGGGACCTGCAACTCCAGCAAGGCATTGGCCAGCCAGGCCGCACCGCATGGGAACTGGGGAGACACCACGTCCACCGTGAATGCGGACATCACCGGCTCGCCCCCCGGTGATGGACCATGCTGCGCCAGGTGCGCAGGGCAGCCTCGCAATACGAGGGCAGATCCGCGGGGTCGAATGACTGGTGCAGCACGAGTTCGGGCTCCAGTGGGAACTCAGGCACGATGTCCATGCCCACGACGCACGCCGCTCCTTCGCAGTAAAGCTCCGGCTTGCGCTGCCTCAGCATTTCCAGGTCCGCATGCAGCAGGATTTCCGCGTACGGCACTGCTCCCGCGCGACTCCAGGCCTGCACGGCATGCAGCAGCGAAATCGTTGCCACCACGACGGGTACGCCCTGCCCCGCCGCCAGCCTTGCGAGCCGGGCCATTCGCCAGGCCCGCGCGGCCCGCAGTTCGGGCGTGTGTTCGTGGCGCGCCCCTTCCGATGCGAGGGGCTCGAGCGCCTCCCGCACCCCGTCGCCATCGAGCAGCAGGGGACGCAGGCCCTCGCCGCGCAGGCGAGCCACCACCGCCTGCGCCAGGGTGCTCTTGCCGGCGCCCGACAACCCGGTGATCCACAGGACAGGCGCTGCCGGGGCTTCAATCACGGAAGTCATGCGAGAACGCCCCCTCGGCCAAAGCCTTCTCGACGGCTGCCGCATCCGAAATCGAATCGACCTCCACCCAGCCGCCGGCGACCTCTGCCGCATGCAGCGCGGCGCCGTCCTGCACCAGGCGCGAGAGCAGGCCCGTCATGTCCAGGCGGTCGAGCGCGGCACGCCCTGACACGGCTTCCGTGCGCTCCAAGTGGCGGGCCATGAACTCCCATCCTTGGGGAGTAGTGCGCAGCATTCCCATGAATTGTCCTTGCACTTCTTGCAAGGCCTGCGGGCGCTGGCCGATGGAAAGAATGCGGCCCTCCCGCAACTGCAGGGTTTCGGCATCCTGCAGCGGGTCGTCGAAACGCCTGCGCCAGAGTTCCAGCCAGCAGGTATCGACAGGGACCAGCAGGTCGTGTTCCGAAGGTGCCAGGGCCATTGCCAGGGCCCGGGCGCCGTAGGCACCGTCGCCGTACACGATCAGCGTCGGTTCCGCCTGCAGCCAGTCGGAGGCCAGCATCAAGGATCGAACCATGTTGGTCGTCTGCCATTGCGCATTGATACGCAGTTCCGTCGCCCAGGGCCGCAGCATGTCCCCACACCATCCGCCGATGACCAGCACCCGGTCCACGCCCTGGGCGCGCAATCCCCGCAGGGTCCACTCCAGAATGGGTTCGCCAGCCAGCGGATACAGGCATTTGGGACGATGGTCCGTGGACGCACCCATGCGGCTGCCGCGCCCGGCGGCGAGCACCACGGCCTGTCGGGGACGGCTGCTCATGCCGCGACGCGGCGCGCTGTCCACACGCGGGTGATATAGGGCACCTGGAGCATCCGCGCATCGCCCACCAGCGCGCGGATGCCCTCGAGGATGTGCGGCAGCGACGACCCTGCCTGCCGCTCCAGGGTGGCATGGGATTGCCAGGCCTGCAGCCAGTCCGCGGCCGGCATCTCGATCACGAAGCGCTGCGCGTCGGCCCGGACCGTGCCGAACGCTCCATGCGCCGCGACGTCGGGCTCGGGGGAGGCGCGGCGCCGGCCGTAGTCGTAGGCGGGCAGACGGCGGCGTATCAGTGCCTCCACCTCGCGCTGGAGGGGATCGTCCAGGTCACGGTGGTTCCACAGCGCCATCCAGTACCCGCCGGGCGCGAGCACCCGGGCGCATTCGTCGAGGGCCGCACGGACGGGGAGGACATTGAAGGACGAGCCGTAGGCGACGAGGCCCGCCGATGCCGCGCGCAACGGCAACGCCTCGCCACGGCAGGCCACCCAGCGGACGCCGGTCCGCAGCGCCGGCTTGCCCAGCGCGATATCCCGCATGCGGGCGTTGGGCTCGGTGGCCAGGACCTCCAGGCCGGGCCGGCACAGCAGCCCCGTGAGCTTGCCAGTGCCGGCACCCACCTCCAGCGCCAGCGTGCCAGGAGCCATGTCCATGGCGTCGATCGTGCGGGCGACGAGGCCGGCGTGGTAATCGGCGCGCCGGTCGTAGGCGTCAGCCAGCCGGGTGTAGTCCCACGCCATGACAGGCCCAAGCGTCATGCATCCCTCCGTATATTTGCGATGATGTCGTGGATCCACTCCCACATGGCGGGGAAGGATCCCCCGGGCCGCTCGGGATGCCACATGAGTCCCAGCCACGGCAACCGGGCGTGGCGCATGGCCTCAACGCTGCCGTCGGGAGCCCGCGCCAGCACCTGCCACCGCGGTCCGGGATGGTCGATGCACCAATGGTGCCAGGAATTGACGCAGGTATCCGCCGGCACCCTGCCCTGCAGCGGATGCGGGCTGGCGGCATGCCCGGTGCGTCGCACGAGTTCGCCGCCTTCGGCCGCATGCAGCATCTGCATGCCACGGCACACTCCGATCACCGGCCCGGACCGGGCGCGCGCATGGTCCAGCAGGGCGCGCTCCACGGCATCGCGCTCGGGTGTAGTCCCGACGTCCTCGCCGCCCCCCAGCACCAGCAGGTCGGTATCCCATTCCACGACGTGGCGCACGGCCAGCGCGGGATCAGAAAAATTGGGGATGCCGAGGAAGCGGCTGCGAGGCCAGCACGAGGCCAGCCAATCGCCCCAATGGGCATCCAGGGCATCCCGGGCCCAGGCATCCGCAGTTCCGGCGATACGCCGCTGGGTGATGCCGATGCGCAACCGGTCCGGGATCATGCGAACCACAGGCTCTGGGCCCCCGGGTCGATCGTGGCCATCCGCGCCCTGCGTGCTTTCGCATACACGGAGGCACCGCACCCCATCGCCGCCGGCAGTCCGAATTCGGCACAACGGATGGCCATGTGGGAATTGGCGCCGCCCCACTCCGTCACGAGCCCCGCGATACCCTGGCCGAAAAGCCAGTCGAAACCGGGGTCAGCCTTGCTGACGAGCACGATGGCGCCCCGCAACTGCGTTGTCTCGCGGGGCGCCGGGTCATCAAGTGCCACCAACGGTCCATGCACGGGCCTCCCGCCAATGAAATTCGGCAGGGCTCCAAGGCTGTCGGCCACATCGCGGTCTTCCGGTCCGCGCAGCACGGGGCCCGTCACGAGACGCGCCTCCTGAAGGTGGATGCGGCGCGCGCGCTCCGCCCTGCGCACCCAGTTCGCTGCGCGGGTTGCCGGATCGACCTGCAGGCCCTGCAGCCATTGCTGCAGCGTGAGCCAGGAGGCATGCTCGCGCTCCAGGCCCACCGCCGCGGCCTGGACGGCCATGTCTTCGAGTGCAGCCGACAGGTGTCGGCTGAAGACCTGCTTGCTCCACTCCCGCGCGCTCGCCGCCTGCTGGACGAAGGCCACCCACCGGGCGGCGGGCAGGGGCAGTCCCGCCTCCTGCAAAAGACGGTCGAGCGCCGAGGCCTCGCATCCATCCAGCTGGAAAGCATGGCGCGCAGTCCTTGTCTCCTGGGTACCCAACCACACCGGCTGGGTGATGTCGAAGGTACCGGGACGCAGGTAGTCCAGTATTCCTTCGCCATGGGAAGCATGCGGGATGGGCGCGCTGCGGGCGGCCGCTCGCAACGCCAGTGCCCGCTCCGGCGACAGGGCGCCACGCTGGACGGCGGAGCGCAACTGGGCCTCTCCCACGAAAGCCAGGCGGGCGATGGCGGCGAACGCGAGCGTGCCTGCACGGCAGCGGCACAGCAGCGAAGGGGCGCCCCATCCGCGCAAATCATCACGCTCCAGGTCCGCGACCACGGCGCACCAGTCTCCCAGGGGTGATGCGCTTCCCGTCCCCACCAGCCTTCTGGTGAGGGCGTGCAACGCCGCATCCCACCGGTCATGCTCGCCTGGACTCAGGGATATGGAATCCCGCCGGGGAGGGACCGTGAAATCCCGCACCGTACGGAAGATGCAGAACTCCACCTTGTCATGGAGGGCCGGGTTCTCGGCCAACTGCGCCATCCACCGGTCCACCACGCGCCCACGCAGATCCCTGGGCAGCCCGGCCGGCAAGAGGGAATTGGCGCTGCGGCGCGCATCCACGAAAGGCCTGCCACGCACGGTGCGCAGCAGCGCGATATCGGGGGATGGCACGGGTGCGTACCCCAGCCGTGCCCGCGCCTCCCACCAGACCCCGTCGGCAATCAGATGCTCGAACAGCGACCGCGCCAGAGGCCTCGGATGCGCACCGATGAGTTCGGCAGGATTCCAGTCCGCCATGAGCGACAGCACGGTGCGCCCGCCGGCCACGTCCGGAATACGGTCCGGAACACCCAGGAACTCCAGCGGAGGCAGGCGGGCCCGGCCTGGCCGGCCTCCGGCAAGCGTCCATTGCCTGGCAGCGGCCAGGGGCCGCATCTGGAGCAGGTACATGACCCGGGCGTTTTCATCGGCAGCCGTGCCGAGGGCGAACTCGATCTCCAGAGGGAAAGCGCCGACGGCTGCCTCGACCTCCCGGAGCAGGGCCATCACCCGCGCCACGGGGTTTTCAGGCGTCGGCGCCGGGAGGTCGGCAGGCCCATCCCGCGCCACGCAGACTTGGCGACCGGTCGCGCGGCCGCCGGTCACGGCTGCGGCGCCATGCTCGGACCATTCGATGCAGTACCACGGAGCTCCGTCGGCAATACGATGCGTGGACGCGACCCCGACCAACCGGGGAGCCGGCACCATGCGCTGCACCAAGACCCCATCGAGCGGATGTCCCGGCATGCTGGCGGCGACTTCTTCCAGGGCCTGCGGAAGCCGGCCGTAATCCACGTCCAGCAACGTGCGGAACGCGCCGGCATGGCTGGCCAGCCAGCCATCCTCCGCGGTCGCATCGCTGCGCACCGCCACATCAGCGCGTCCGAAAGACGTGCGGCAGCGATCCAATACCCTGTCGGGGCGGCAGCGCCACTCCTCGACGGAAATGGACAGGAATTCAGGCACGCGCGCATGCCGGATACGGCCATCGAGCCACCGCAATGCCGCGCCCTTGCCCAGGGGAAACTGCGCTCCGGGCGCTTCTGGTGCGTTGATTGCCATGCCTCCTGTCGATGGTCCTCTGCTGCCGTTTTCCCGGCAGGGAATGCTGCACCGAGTGTACGGTCAAAGCCTGGGGCGACGCGCGTCACGCGCCGGGCGCGACCACCCGTGGGTGCCACGCTCGGCGGCGACACGCCGTGGAGGACAAGCCGCCCCTGACCCCTTCAGCCCCCCTGCCCCATGGCCGGATCGGACACCGCATCCCGCCCGTTCTCGACCCGGCCCGCGAAGCGCCGCGCGAAGGCCGGCGCGGCGCCGCAGCGCACGGTGAAGTCGTACCAGTGGCCGCTGTCGCCCAGCGCCCAGGCCAGTTCCTCCACCGCGCCCGGCGCGACGCTGCGTGTCCAGGGGCCGTCCGTGCGGTAGGCGCCCGCCTCGGCCGTGAAGGACAGCGCCGCGGTGCCGCGGTTGTAGAGCTTCACGCGCACCTGGGGCGGGTCGCACAGCTCGTAGCAGACCTGCACCTCGGGCATGCCGGCCGCCGCCTGCTGGGCGAGGTCGCCCGTGAACTGGCGGTGGTAGCCGTTGGGGCCGAGCACCCAGAGGTCGTAGGTGCCGCCGTCGGCCGCCACGTTCCAGACGCCGTCGAGCGTCTTGCCGGGCTCCACCACGTAGCGCCGCGGGATCGCGGTGAGGTGCTTCTTGTCGTAGACGTGGAACACCGCCGCGGCGCTGCCGGCCCTGGCCGTGTTGGCGAACAGCAGCGTGACCGTGCCGGCCCCGGCGCTGGCCTGGGCCGTCGTGTGCAGCTCATAGGGCAGCGCGCGCGAGGGCCGCACGCCGGGCGCCTGGGCCGGCAGGGCCGCATCGACGGACGCGGCGGGCTGGGGCAGCTTGCCGGCCTGCACCTGCGCCGCCACGCGCGCGTCCACCGCGGTCTTGGTGGTGCGGCCGTCCAGCGTGGGCAGCTTCTCGGTGTTCGGGTTCACGAAGTTGAAGCAGCTCGTCAGGTCGCCGCACACGGCGCGGCGGTACGGGCTGATCTGCGGCTCGGCCACGCCGAAGCGCTTTTCCAGGAACATGAGCGTGGAGGTGTGGTCGAACACCTGCGAATTCACCCAGCCGCCGCGGCTCCAGGGCGAGACGACCCACATCGGCACGCGCGGGCCGGGGCCGTAGGGCCGGCCGTCCGCCGCCGGCTGGCTCGGCGTGGCCGGCTGGAAGTCGTGGTACTCCGCCGCCACGTCGGCATCGGCCAGCGTGCAGGCGCCGGCGAGGCTGCCGTCCGGGTTGCGCGACGGGGCCGAGGGCGACGGCAGGTGGTCGAAGAAGCCGTCGTTCTCGTCGTAGTTGATGAGCAGCACCGTCTTGCTCCACACCTCGGGATTGGCGGTGAGCGCGTCCAGCACCTCCTGCACGTACCAGCCGCCCTGCGCGGGGCTCGACGGGCCGGGGTGCTCGCTGTAGACCGAGGGCGCGATGATCCACGACACCGCCGGCAGCTTGCCCTGGCGGATGTCCTCGCGGAAGGTCTCCAGGAAACCCTGCGGCATGGTGTTGCCGAAGCCCTTGGCGAGCGGGCTCAGGGCATCGTCGATGGCCGGGTCGTAGACGGGGCCGGCCAGGCCCTGCGGCTGCGTGATGTCGGTCCTGGCCACGTAGAGCGGCTTGCGGTCCGCGGGCATCTTCTCGATCTCGGCGCGCCAGTGGCGGAAGCCCATCATCTCGTTGCAGCCGAAGTTGTCGATCAGGCTCTGGTAGACCTTCCACTGCACGCCGGCCTTCTCCAGGCGGTCGGCATAGGTCGTCCACGTCCAGCCCTCGGTGGAGGCGCCGACGTCGTTGCCCGCGTTGAACTGGTTGTTCAGGCCCGCCACGCGCACCTTGGAGCCATCCACGGGGCTGACGCCGTTCGGGCCGTTCGTGCCCGTCCAGTAGAACAGCCGGTTGGCGATGGTGCCGGTGTGCATGCCGCAGTGGTAGTGGTCGCACAGCGTGAAGGCCTCGGCCAGCGCGCGCTGGAACGGCACCTCGGCCGTCTCGTAGTAGCCCATCGAGAGCGGCAGCTTGGCGTCCGGCCACTTGTACATGCGGCCGTGGTCCCAGGCCGCCTGCGAATCCACCCAGGTGTGCGGCGTGCTGCCGGCGCGCTGCGCGTTGCCCTTGGATTCGTCCAGGCGGTAGGGCACGTAGGTGCTCGCGGGCGTGGTCTTGCTGTAGGTCTGGTAGAAGACGTTGCGGCCGTTGGGCGTGGGGATCGGGAACCGGTCGCCGAAGCCGCGCACGCCCTTGAACGTGCCGAAATAGCTGTCGAACGAGCGGTTCTCCATCATCAGCATCACCACGTGCTGCACGTCCTGGATCGTGCCCGTGGCGTTGTGCGCCTCGATGGCGAGCGCGCGCCGGATCGACGGCGGAAACGCCGTGAGCGTGGCCGCGGCCGCGCCCGTGCCGAGCAGGCTGGAGAGGAAATGGCGCTTGGAGGAATCGACGGTCATCTGGGGGAGTCTTTGTTGTGGGTTGCCGTGGGAAGGAACGCGGACACGCGGCCGTACGGGCGCGCACGTGTGGGCGGTTACGTGAGGGGATGCACACGGGCACCGTGCACGTGACGCGGCCCGCGGTTCGCGGGGCGGGCCGGATCAGGGCTTGGGCGCGCAGTGCGTGTCGGGGTTGCCGCAGGTGGCCAGCCCCGAAGAAGAACCGGAGCCGCCACAGCCGGCCAGCAGCAGGCCGAGCGCGAGGGTGCAGGCGGCCAGCAATGGGCGGCCGAGGGAGAACGGCAGGGAGTGCCGTGGATGCGGAGTCATGGGGAGGGGGAAAGAAGAACGAAGAGGGTTCGCATTCTTCTCGCCGCCTGTGGCACCTGGGTGACGTGCGGGTAACAGAAAAGTAACGCGCGGTCGGTTACGGATGAGTTAACCCTGGCTCATCGCCTGACGAACGGTCTGCTTGTGTTCGTGTTTTCCCACCGCGCGCGCTGTGCAGGGCCCGCATGCGGGGCCTTCGTCTTTCCAGCCTCGGGAAATCAGAGATTCGGCGCTAGCAGCCGCTCCAGCACCTTCTCGTCCATCCCGCGCCGCTCGGCCATGTCGTGCAGTTGGTCCTCGCCGATCTTGCCGACGTTGAAGTACGTGCTCTCGGGGTGGCCGATGTAGAAGCCGCTCACGCTGGCGGCGGGGGTCATGGCCAGGCTTTCCGTGAGGCCCATGCCGATCTCCTCGCACTGCAGCACGCGGAACAGGTCTGTCTTGGCGCTGTGGTCCGGGCAGGCGGGGTAGCCGGGCGCGGGGCGGATGCCCTGGTACTTCTCGGCGATCATGTCGTCGTTGCTCAGGGCCTCGCCGGCCGCATAGCCCCAGAGGTCGGTGCGCACGCGCTGGTGCAGGCATTCGGCGAAGGCTTCGGCCAGTCGGTCGGCCAGGCTCTTGAGCATGATGGCGGAGTAGTCGTCCAGCGCGTCGACGAAGGCCTTTTCCTTCTTCTCCACGCCCAGGCCCGCCGTCACGGCGAAGAGGCCGGCGTAGTCGGCCACGCCGCTGTCCTTCGGCGCCACGAAGTCCGCCAGGCACCGGCTGGGGCGCATCACGCCGTCGATCATCTGCTTTTCGGTCTGCTGGCGCAGGCCATACCAGGTCATGGCGACTTCGGTGCGCGATTCGTCGGTGTAGAACTCGATGTCGTCGCCCACGCTGTTGGCGGGGTAGAGCGCGAGCACGCCGCTCGCGCTGAGCCAGCGGCCTTCGATGAGCTTCTTCAGCATGGCCTGGCCGTCGGCGAACACGCGCTGCGCCTGCTCGCCCACGATCTCGTCGGTGAGGATGGCGGGGTACGGGCCGGCCAGGTCCCAGGTCTGGAAGAACGGGCCCCAGTCGATGTATTTCGCCAGCTCGTTCAGGTCGAAGTTCTTGAACACGCGCCGGCCCAGCAGGCGGGGCTTCGGGGGCTGGTAGGTGGCGAAGTCGACCGGCGTGCGGTTGGCGCGGGCCTTGGCCAGCGGCCACATCGGCGTCTGCTTCTTGTTGGCGTGCTGGGTGCGCACCTTGTCGTAGTCGGCATTCAGCTCGTCGACGTAGCTCTGCGCGCCGTCGCCCAGCAGGCTCTGCGCCACGCTCACGCTGCGGGACGCATCGGGCACGTACACCACGGGGCCTTCGTAGTGCGGCGCGATCTTGACGGCGGTGTGCACGCGCGAGCAGGTGGCGCCGCCGATCAGCAGCGGGATCTTCTTGACGCGGAAGTGCTCGTCCTTCTGCATTTCGCCGGCCACGTACTGCATCTCTTCGAGGCTGGGCGTGATGAGGCCGGAGAGGCCCACGATGTCCGCGCCCTCGACCTTGGCGCGCGCCAGGATCTCGTGGCACGGGACCATCACGCCCATGTTCACCACCTCGAAGTTGTTGCACTGCAGGACCACGGTGACGATGTTCTTGCCGATGTCGTGCACGTCGCCCTTCACGGTGGCGATGACGATCTTGCCTTTGCTGCGCACGTCGCGGCCGGCGAGTTCGTCCTGGCGCTTTTCTTCCTCGATGTAGGGGATCAGGTGGGCCACGGCGGACTTCATCACGCGCGCGCTCTTCACCACCTGGGGCAGGAACATCTTGCCGGCGCCGAACAGGTCGCCCACCACGTTCATGCCGTCCATGAGCGGGCCTTCGATCACGTGCAGCGGGCGGCCGCCCTTCGCCAGGATCTCCCGGTAGGCCTCTTCGGTGTCTTCGACGATGAAGTCGGTGATGCCGTGCACCAGCGCATGCGAGAGGCGCTCGCCCACGGTCTTCGGGTGCTCGGGCGTGCCGCGCCATTCGAGCTTCCTGCTCTCGTCCTTGGCACCGCTCTTGGCGGTCTCGGCGATCTCCACCAGCCGCTCGCCGGCGTCGGGGCGGCGGTTGAGCACCACGTCTTCGACGCGCTCGCGCAGGGTGGGCTCCAGGTCGTCGTACACGCCCACCATGCCGGCGTTGACGATGCCCATGTCCATGCCCGCCTTGATCGCGTGGTACAGGAACACGGTGTGGATGGCCTCGCGCACCGGGTCGTTGCCGCGGAAGCTGAAGGAGACGTTGGAGACGCCGCCCGACACCTTGGCGCCCGGCAGGTGCTGCTTGATCCAGCGCGTGGCCTCGATGAAATCGACGGCGTAGTTGTTGTGCTCCTCGATGCCCGTGGCCACCGCGAAGATGTTGGGGTCGAAGATGATGTCCTCGGGCGGGAAGCCGACTTCATCGACCAGCACGCGGTAGGCGCGCTCGCAGATCTCGATCTTGCGGGCGAAGGTGTCGGCCTGGCCGACCTCGTCGAAGGCCATCACCACGGCGGCGGCGCCGTAGCGCTTCACGAGCCGCGCCTCGTGCTTGAACTTCTCCACGCCCTCCTTCATGCTGATGGAGTTGACGATGCCCTTGCCCTGGATGCAGCGCAGGCCGGCCTCGATCACGTCCCACTTGGAGCTGTCCACCATGATCGGCACGCGCGCGATGTCGGGCTCGGAGGCGATGAGCTGCAGGAAGCGCACCATGGCCGCCTTGCTGTCCAGCATGGCCTCGTCCATGTTGATGTCGATGACCTGGGCGCCGTTCTCCACCTGCTGGCGCGCCACGGCCAGGGCCTCTTCGAACTGGCCGTTCAGGATCATGCGCGCGAAGGCCTTGGAGCCGGTCACGTTGGTGCGCTCGCCGATGTTGACGAACAGCGTGCCCTCGCCGATCAGGACCGGCTCCAGGCCGGACAGCTTCATGGGAGGAACGGCCGATGCGGTGGCGGCGGACGGGGAATGCGGGGCAGAGGACATCAGGCTCACCTGTGCGATCGGTTCGGGGATGAAACAGGCGAGCGTCGTTGTGCGGATGCCGGCCCCGAGCCTGACGCCGCCGTCTTCATTCTGGACTCCTGCGGTTCAACGGCAGGGGGACGGCGGGCGCTGCAACGCTCCTCGGGGGCCGGGAATTTTAACGGGGCCGGGGGCGCGGCGGCGTGCGGCCGCCCGTCAACGCACCGGCAGGAACTGCAGGAAGGTGCCGCCCACCAGGTTCTGCACGTAGCTGATGGCCGCGCGGCGGTACTTCTCCACCACCACGCCGGCCAGCAGATCGAGCCGGGCGATGATCTTGCCGAACTCGCGCTCGAAGCTCAGGTTGCGCGTGTCCGCCGTGATCTCGTCGGCCAGCAGCAGCGGCCGGCCGTCGGCGCCGCGCCGCTGCGCGAGGATCCACACGGCGATCTCCACGTTGCGCGCGGCGTTGTAGAGGTGCTGCGCGTCCAGGCTGTCGATCAGGAAGAACTCGGTCTTGCCGCCGTGCGCGGTGATGAGCATGTCGGCCGTGGCGCAGGTGAACGCCGCCACGCGGTCGCCGGTGAACTCGGGGCCGAGCGCGAGCGCCAGCGCGGCGATGTCGCGCCGGCCGTGCAGCGGCGCCCAGGGCTGGCGGTGCTCGACGGCCTCGCGCACGCGCTGGCCCGCCAGGATGCGGCCCGGCAGCTGCCCGGGCTCCTGGCCCTTGCGCCATTCGGACGGATTGCGGCGGTAGAGCTTGTCCATCACCAGGTAGAGGCTGTCCAGGTTGGCGCGCATGCCCAGCGTGGCCATGCGGTTCACGTCGGACTGGGCCAGCTCGGTGGGCGCCACGGCGGCGGCCTGCACTTCGCCGCGGTGGGTGTGGGCGGGCGTGCCGCAACCGGCCAGGGCGGCGCCGGCGAGCGCACAGCCCTGCCACAGCAGGCATCGGCGGGAAAGCGGAGGAGACGACATGTGCTCCGCATTATCGGCAGGCGCGGCGGCGCGCGAAGCTCGGCATGCGGCGCCCGGACCGCGCAGGAATGTGCGGTGACAATCTCCCGCCGGCCGGCACGCGGCCGAACCGTTTTGGCGTCCCACCGACAGGCATTGGCAGCGAAGGCAATGGCATTGGCAACCCCCACCCCCGACAACCTCCGGTCGATCCAGATACTCCGGGCCATCGCCGCCACCAGCGTCGTCTACTACCACCTCGGGGCCGTTCCCCAGCACGGATCGCTCGTGGTGTTCGGCTCGTTCGGCGTCGACATCTTCTTCGTCATCAGCGGCTTCGTGATGGCGATGGTGTGCGGGCACGGCGAAACGCCCCGCGCCTTCGCGGCGAAGCGCGTGGCCCGGATCGTTCCGCTCTACTGGGTGCTGACCACCGGCGTGCTGCTGCTGGCCGCCGTGCGGCCGGACCTGCTGAACTCCACGACGGCGCACCTGGGCAACTACGTCAAATCCCTGCTGTTCATTCCGTACTTCAAGGAGAACGGCGCACTGCACCCGATGCTGGCGCTGGGATGGACGCTCAACTACGAGATGTTCTTCTACCTGTGCGTGGGGCTGGTGCTGCTGGCGGGCCGCCGGAACCTCGCGCTGTTCATCGGCAGCGTGGCGGCGCTGGTGACCGCCGCGTACATCGTCCTGGGGCACCTGGCCGGCGGGCCGGTGCTGTCCAGCTTCTTCGGATCGGCGCTGCTGTTCGAGTTCCTGTTCGGGATGGTGGCCTACCTGCTCTGGCGCCAGGGGCGGCTCTCCGGGGCGAGCGCGCCCTGGCTGATCGCGGCGGCCCTGGCGGCGTATGCGTTCATGGCCGCCTGCGAAAGCCGGGGCGCCACCATCGACCGGGTGTTCGTCTTCGGCCTGCCCTCGTTCGTGCTGGTGCTGGCCTTCGTGGGCTGCGAGCGCTGGATTCCGGGGCCGGGAGACAGGGTGTGCGATGCCCTGTGCCGCATCGGCGACGCCAGCTACGCCACGTACCTGAGCCACTTCTACGTCGTCGAGGGCATCCGCAAGATCGCCCACCAGAAGCTCGGCCTCATCGATCCCTACCGCCCGCTCGGCGTGGTGGTCATCCTGGTGTCGGCGCTCGTCGTCGGGCACATGGTGTACCTGTGGCTGGACCGGCCGCTCAGCCGCTGGGCCCGGCGGGTGCTGCTGCCGGCGCGCAAGCCCCCGCAGGCGCTGCCGGCGGATTGAGGCTGCGGGCCGGATCAGGGCGCGGGCGCGGCCAGGAAGCGGATCAGGCGGCGCGCGGCCTCCGGGTCCGGCAGGGGGCGGTGAAGCCGGTGTGGCGGCGGCCCTGCTCCGGCGTGGAGCCGATGGCTCACGAAGGGAGCCGTTCCGTGCTGCCCTTGCCAGAGGAGCGACCCTGGCGCAGCCACGCTCCGGCCAGCGCGATGGCGAGTGCGGCCCCCATCAGCGCGGCATCCACCGCGAAGGTGCGGTGCATGCCCCGCGCGACGGCCGCCGCGTCCGCGCCCGCAATGTCGGCCGTCGCCGATGCCGCGGCGAACACCGCGCCCAGCGCCGCCACGCCGGTCACGAGGCCAAGGTTGCGCGCGAGACTCAGCAGTCCGGAGACAAGTCCGCGCTGCGCTGCGTCGGCGCCATGCATCAGCGCGGTGTTGTTGGCGGCCTGGAAGCTGGCGTAGCCCACCGTCGTCACCACGATGCCGGCAAGCCATCCCGCCACGCCCAGGTCCGAGGGCAGCAGCGCCAGCAACAGGGCACCCGCGGCCATCGCGGCGAGGCCGGCGATCGCCACGGGAGAGGCGCCGACGCGGTCGACGACACGCCCAGCCGGCGCACCCGCCAGCGCCGACACCATCGGCCCGCACGACAGCACGACGCCCACGATGCCCGCCGGCAAATCCAGCGCGCGGGCCAGGTAGAACGGCCCGACCACGAGCGTGGTGGCGATCACCGCTGCCACCAGCGCCGTCGTCGCGAGGCCGGCGCACAGCGCCGCGTCGCGGAACATCGAGAGCCTCACCAGCGGTGCGGGGGCGCGCGCCTCGACCGCCACGAACGCGAGCCCGCCGGCCAGCGCCGCGGCCATCCATGCGAGCGCGTGGCCGCGGCCGACGGTCGTCGCGATCGCGTAGGCGGCGAGCGTGCCGGCGAGCAGCGCGGTGCCGGGGATGTCGAAGCGCGGCCCGGTGCCCGCGGCGGCGGGGCGCGCCATCGGCAGATGCCGGCGCGCCAGCCACAGGTTGACGAGGCCGATCGGCACATTGACGAGGAAGATCGCGCGCCAGCCCAGACCCGTGGTGAGCAAGCCGCCCAGCGACGGCCCGAGCATCGTACCGATGGCCGACATCGTGCCGAGCAGGCCCATCGCCGCGCCGGTGCGCTCGCGCGGCATCGTCTCGCCGACGAGGGCAACGGTCAGCGCCAGCATCGCGGCGGCGCCCAGGCCCTGCAGCACGCGCGCCGCCGTCAGCGTGGCGAGCGTCGGGGCGAGGCCGCACAGCAGCGAGGCGACGGTGAACAGCGCGATGCCGGCGACGAGCAGTCGCCCGCGCCCGAACAGGTCGCCGAGCCGGCCAGCGCCGACGATCAGCGCGGTGATGGCGAGCAGGTAGGCAAGCACCACCCACTGCACCTGTGCGAACGATGCGCCGAGGGCATGGGCGAGCACGGGCAGGCTGGCGTTGGCGATGCTGGAGTCGAGCGAGGGCATGAGCATCTCCAGGCACAGGGCGGCGAGCGCGGGGCGGTTGTCTTTCATGGGCGTTTCTCCGGAGTCGTTCCCGCAGCGTAGGAATGAATGCGCTCCGGCGGAAGACGCATGGTTTGCATGGAATAGCTGCACGAAACGCCATGTCATGACAAGATCGCTGCATGACCCGGCCCGACCTCAACCTGCTGGTAGCGCTCGACATGCTGCTTGCCGAAGGCAACGTGGCGCACGCTGCGCGCCGCCTGGGCCTGAGCGCGTCGGCCATGAGCCGCTCGCTCGCACGACTGCGCGAGGCCACCGGCGACCCGCTGCTGGTGCGCGCGGGCCGTGGCCTGGTGCCCACGCCGCGCGCGATGGAGTTGCGCGAACGCGCGGGCCCGGCGCTGCGCGAGGCCGAGGCCCTGCTGCGGCCTGCCGAAAGCCTGGATCTCGCGCGGCTGGAGCGGACGTTCACCCTGCGCACGCGCGACGGCTTCGTCGAGAACTTCGGCGCCGCGCTGATCGCCCGCGTGGCGGCCGAGGCGCCCGGCGTCCGCCTGCGCTTCGCCCCCAAGCCCGACAAGGACAACGCTCCGCTGCGCGACGGCAGCGTCGATCTCGAAACCGGTGTCGTCGGCCAGTCCACCGGCCCGGAGATGCGGGTGCAGGCGCTGCTGCGCGACCGCTTCGTGGGTGTGGTGCATGCCGGCCACGCATTAGCGCGCGGACGCGTGACGCCGGCGCGCTACGCGCAAGCCGGCCACGTCGTGGTGGAGCGGCGGCCCGGGCACCGCGGCGTCATCGACGACGCCCTGGAATCGCTGGGCCTCGCGCGCCGCGTGGTGACGACGGTGGACAGCTTCTCTGGCGCGCTGGCGCTTGCGCGCGACACCGACCTGGTGGCGACGGTGCCCGAGGCGCATACGGGCCGTCTGCGCAAGGGGCTGAAGACATTCGCGCTGCCGTTCGCCCTGCCGGATTTCACGGTGTCGCTGATCTGGCATCCGCGGATGCACGCGGATGCGGGGCATCGATGGCTTCGGGAATGCGTGCGGGAGGTGTGCGCGGCCGGATAGCCAGCGCGGCTCCGGTCGGGCGGCAACCGGCCGATCGGACTCGCTTCAGGACGGCGCCGGACGGCCCGGCCCGGGCGGCCGCGCCAGCAGATCCGACAACCTCCGAAGCCCCGCCTGCAGGTGCCCGCGGTCCTCGACACTCCCCAGAGAGATCCGAATGGCATTCGCAGGCATGGCCCCGCCGCCGATGGCGAACGCCTCCGCCGGCATGACGGCGATGCCCTCGCTGCGGGTGGCCTGCGCCAGCCGCGAAGAGTTCCAGTACCCCGGCAGTTCCAGCCACGCATGCAGGCCGTCTCCGGCGCCGCTGTACCGCCCCGCCAGAAGGTCCCGCGCCATGCGATGGCGCAGCCGCGCCTCCGTGCGCACGCCTTCCATCAGCTGGGTGGCCGAGCCGTCGAGGATCCACTGCGTGGCCAGCGCGGCCGTCAGGGGCGTGGCCATGAGCGCGAAGGACCTCAGCGCGGCCAGGAAACGTTCCCGCTCCTGGGGGTCACGCAACAGCACGAAGGCGACGCGCAGGCCGGGCGTCAGGCATTTCGAGAGGGTCGCGAGGTAGATCACCTGCTGCGGCGCGAACGTGGCGATGGGCGGCGGCGGGGCCTCGGCGAGCAGCCAGTAGGGGTCGTCCTCGACGATGCGCACCTTGCAGCGCCGCGCGATGCCGGCCAGGGCCTTGCGGCGGTGCTCCGGCATGGTGACGGCGGTCGGGTTCTGCAGCGTCGGGTTGAGGTAGACCAGCCCGGGGCGGTGCTGCCGGCACGCCTGCTCCAGCGCCTCGGGCACCATCCCCTGGCCGTCCGCTTCCACCGCCACGATGCGCCGGCCGAACTGCATTGCCGCCGCCAGCAGGCCGGGGTACGTGGCGGGCTCCGCGAGGATCGCATCGCCCGGTTTCGTCAAGGCCAGGATGAACGCGGCGATCGCCGCCTGCGCACCGGGGCAGGCCACCACCTGCGCTGCGTCCACGTCGCCCAGCATCGGCCGGAGCCATCGGGCGCCGGCCTCACGGTCGGCATCGCTGCCGCCGCCCGGGTGGTACGTCATCAGCAATCCCGTGTCCGCCCGCAGCAGGACCTGGGCCACGCCGTGCCTCACCAGTGCGTCGAAGTCCACGCCCTCCGGTGGCGGGGGGATGTTCATGCTCAGGTCGAGGATCGGGGTGCCCCCGACTTTCGGCGCCGCGACATAGGTGCCGCGGGCGCCGCGCCCCTCCAGCAGGTGGCGGCGCCGGGCTTCGCCGTAGGCACGGGTGACGGTGGTGAGGTCGACGCCCAGCCGTGCCGCCAGCAGGCGCTGCGGCGGCAGGCGGTCGCCCGGCCTCAGGGAGCCGTCCCCCACGGCCGCCTGCAAGGCATCCGCGATCTGCAGGAAACGCGGTCCGCCCTGCGCGGCCATGCGGGGCAACCAGAGGGGGGCGTCGTCGTCTTGCATGGCGTGGGAGGGTGGCGATTCTCGCCCGGAATGTATGGAACTTGCTTCCCCCTACTATGCCCGTAGCGGGCAGCCGATTCCTCCTTGCGCCGTCGGGGCCCTTCGCCGGCTTCCCTCGCGTACTCCAGCGCGGCGATCGTGCCGCCCCCTGCCCCGCGTCAGACCACCCGTCCGGAACTTCTCACCATGATCGATTGGGTCCCCATCGCCTTCCTCACGTTCAAGGTCCTCGTCTTCGGCACCTGCATGTTCTTTGCCATCAAGTGGCACTACGACCAGGACAAGAAGACGATGGACAAGCGCGCGCTGCTCGTCACCGCGGCCAAGGTGGGCGCCGCCTTCCTGGTGGCGCTCGCGGTCGTGTTGTGGTTCACGTTCAGCCTGGCCCGGCATCTCGGGATGGATCTGAGCCTGCCGTGAGGCCGGCCCGGGGCCACCGGCACACGCCCATCAATCCATCCGGATGTTGCGTTCCTTGATCAGCTTGCCCCAGCGTGCCATTTCCTTGTCCAGGTGGGTGGCGAGCTGCGCGGGCGTGCTGCCGATCGGTTCGGCGCCGATCGCGTCGAAGCGGGCCTTGGTGTCGGGCTGCTTCATCGCGTCCAGCAGGGCCGCGTTGATCTTCTGCACGATGGGCGCGGGCGTGCCGGCCGGAGCGAACACCGCGAACCAGGGCGAGACCTCGTAGCCGGGCACGCCGGCTTCGGCGATGGTGGGCACGTTGGGCAGCGCGGCCGAGCGCTTGGCGCTGGTGACGCCCAGCGCGCGCAGCTTGCCGGCCTGGATGTGCGGGGCGGACGAGGTGATGCTGTCGAACATCAGGTCCACCTGCCCGCCGAGCATGTCGGTGATGGCCGGGCCGCTGCCCTTGTAGGGCACGTGCAGCAGGCTGAGCTGGGCCATGGAGGCGAACACTTCGCCCGCCAGGTGGATCGAGGTGCCGTTGCCGGCCGAGGCATAGGTGAGCTTGCCGGGCTCGCGCTTGGCGTGCGCGATGACGTCGGCCACCGTCTTGTCGGGGCTGTTGGCGTTCACGACGAGCACGTTGGGCACCACGGCCAGCAGGCTGATGGGCGCGAAATCCTTCACCGGGTCGTAGCTGAGCTTGGCGTAGAGCGCCTTGTTCGTGGCCATGCCGATGGAGGTGATCATGATCGTGTAGCCGTCGGCGGGCGACTTGGCCACGGCGTCCGCGCCGATGTTGCCGCCCGCGCCGGGCCGGTTCTCGATCACGAAGGGCTGGCCCAGGGCGCGGCCGGCGCGCTCGCCGAGCGTGCGGGCGATCACGTCCATGGCGCCGCCGGGCGGGAACGGCACCACCCAGCGGATGGGCTTGGCGGGCCAGGCCGCCGCGTCGGATGACTGCGCGTGGGCCGGGGCCGGCAGGAAGGCAGCGGCTGCCGCGGTGGCGAGGGCGCCGGCCGCGAGGGCCAGGGCGCGGCGGCGGCTGGGCAGGGGGTGTCGGGTGATGGACGGGGCCATGGTCTTTGTCTCCAGGTTTGTGAATCTTGGGCGCGTCTTCAAAGCAGCGGCCGGCGGCCGCCTGCGGTCAGTTCGTGGGTACTTCCGGAACGGTGGCGGGGGCCGCTGCGGCGGTGCCGCGGCCCATGTCCACGTGCACGGGCGCGAGGCCTTCGCGGGCCCGGTCGAAGCGGCGCAGCGCCTCGGGCAGCACGTCCACGCCGAAGCCGGGGCCGTCGGGCAACTGCAATGCGAAATCGCGCACTTCCATGGGCGCGGCGACGATGTCGTCCACCAGCAGCTGCGGGCCGAACAGTTCGCAGTTGTGGTGCGCGCCGGGCAGCGTGGCGAACACATGGGCCGATGCGGCGCTGCCGAGCGACGTCTCCAGCATGGTGCCGCCGTACCAGCCGATGTCCGCGGCCTCGGCCACGGCGGCGACGGCACGGGTGCGCAGCAGGCCGCCGTGCTTGGCCACCTTCAGCGAGAAGACGTGGCAGGCGCCCTGCCGCGCGAGCAGCATCGCGTCCTGCGGCGTGCAGACGGTCTCGTCGGCCATCACCAGCGCGCCGGCGGGCAGGCCGGCGGTGAGCTGGCGCAGGGCCTCCACGTTCCATTGCGCGACGGGCTGCTCGATCAGGGTCACGCCCGCATCGATGAGCTGGGGCACGTAGCGGCGCGCGGTGTTGCCGTCCCAGGCCTGGTTGATGTCCACCGTCATGTCGGCGCGCCCGTCCAGACCGCGCGCGATGCGCGCGACGTGGGCCACGTCGTCCTGCGGCGCGCGTGCGCCGATCTTGAGCTTGAAGATGCGGTGGCGGCGCGCCTCCAGCATGCGCTCGGCCTCTTCCACGTCGCGCGCGGAATCGCCGCTGGCGAGCGTCCAGGCCAGCGGCAGGCTCTCGCGCTGCTTGCCGCCCAGCAGCTGCCACGCGGGCAGGCACAGCGAGCGCGCCACGGCGTCGATGGCGGCCATCTCCACGGCGCTCTTGGCGAAGCGGTTGCCCTTGCAGACGGCGTCCATGCGCTGCAGCAGTTGCCCGAAGCGGCCCGCGTCCTGCCCGGCCACGGCGGGGCCCAGGTACTGCGTGACGGCGTGCAGGATGGTTTCGGGGGACTCCTCGTTCCACGACGGGCCGCCGATGGTGGCGGCCTCGCCGAAGCCGCAGGCCCCGTCCGACAGCCACAGTTGCACCACCACCGGGCTTTGGCGGTGGATGGCGCCGAAGGAGAACTTGTGCGGCCGGATGGTGGGGATGTCGAGGATGCGGGCCTCGATGCGCTCGATGCGCAGGCCGGCGGGGACAGGTGCGGTCATGGGGAGGAACGGGTGGATGTGCGGTCTTCGGGTGCCACCTTATCCCGCGGAAAGCATCCGATCCAATGGTATATATCGCACGTTCCGTTCGTTCCCATCGAACGATCTTTCAGTACCTGTCCGGGGAACTCTTCCATGGAGCTGCGCCAGTTGCGCTATTTCCTGAGCGTGGCCGAGACCGAGCACCTCACGCAGTCGGCCGACGCGCTGTTCGTCACCCAGTCCACCCTGTCGCACGGCCTGCGGCAGTTGGAGGCCGAGCTGGGCCTGCCGCTCTTCGACCGGTTGGGGCGCGGCCTGAAGCTCTCGCAGGCGGGCGTGGCATTCCGCAGCCACGCGGGGCGCGCGCTGCAGGAGCTGGAGGCCGGCCGCATGGCGCTGGCCGACATGGCGGGACTGCAGGCGGGCACGCTCACCGTGGGCGTGATCCCGACCTTCCTCACGCACCTCGTGCCGGATGCGGTGGCTGCCTTCAGCGCGGATTACCCGGGCGTGCAGGTGGTGGTGCGCGATCTGCGCGGCGGCCCGATCGAAGAGCAGTTGATCGCCGGGCGGCTGGACGTGGGCATTTCCTTCCATCCCGCGCAGCGCGCGGAGATCGAGGCCGAGCCGCTGTTCGAAGAGCGCCTGCAGCTCGTGGTGCACGCGGGCCACGCGCTCGCCCGCCGCCGCAGCCTGCGCATGCGCGAGCTGGCCGGCGTGCCGCTGGCGCTGCTGCCGCAGAGCTTCGCCACGCGGCGCATGATCGACGCGGCCTTCGCGCAGGCCGGCGTGGCGCCGGTGGTGCGGGTGGAGATGGAGTCGGTGGATGCGCTGCTGCACGCCTGCCGCAGCGGGCCGCTGGCCACCATCGCGGCCGAGCGCGCGGCGGGCCAGGCCGGGCCGGGCATGCGCGCGATCACGCTGACCGAGCCTGCCACGGTGCGCCGCGCAGGCGTGCTGTGGCGCCGGGGCGCGTCGCGCAGCGCGGCGGCGCGCGAGTTCGTGGCGCGGCTGCGGCCGGTGGCGGGCACCAGCGCTGCCGGTACCGCCACTGCCGCCGCTCGGCAGGCAGCGTGCCGGACAATGCAGCGATGAACGACTCTCCCCTGCAGAACACCGACGAGGCATCGCCCGAGCACCACGAAGCACCGATCCAGGAAGCGCGCCTGTGGAGCGATGGCCGCTGGACGGCCGAGGTGATCAAGAACGAGGACGACGACGGCTGGGCCGTGTCGATGACGCTGCGCGGCGAATCCGAGCCGGCGCTGGTGGGCCCGTGGACGATGGGACGCGACAAGAAGAACCCCAAGCCGCTGGACGTGTCGGCCTTCCATACGCTGGTGAAGACCGCCTCCGAGGTGCTGCGCCGCCACGAGCAGCAACTGCATGCGCAACTGCACAAGGAGGTGGCCGTGGGTGCCGGCGCCGACCTCGTCCGGGTGGCGCTGCGCATCGTGCCGGACGAGGAGTATCCGTATGCCGTTCTGACGGCGCACGACGCCGCCGGCCAGTGGCTGGGCGAGGCGCGCGTGGAGGCGAATTTCAAGCTCAGCCAGGCCAGCGCGCTGGCGTGGGTCGAGAGCGATTACTCGCCCCGGGGGCGGTAAGAGCGGCTGACACGTCCCTTCTGGCGTCGTTGCCGCACCTTGTCGTACTGCTCGAGCGTCAAGGCTCCCGCGCGCCATGCGGGATGCCCTCGATCGGGCATTGCGCCGTGCCCACGGTGCCGCGCGTCACGGCCTCCGCCGTGCGGCGCGCCGCGGCCGGGTCGGTCACCCACTGCCGGTAGAAGCCGTAGGGGCAGTCCGCCACGCCCTGGTCGCCCTCGCCCGAATTCAGCACTCCGGTATAGCCGCGGTGCATCAGCTTGAACAGGTGGTTCTCGCTCTGGCCGTGGCGGCGGAAGTCGCGGATCAGGTGCTTGGAGAGCGCGGCGTACTGCACGCCCATTTCCTCCTCGCCGCATTCGCCGAGCGTGCGGCCGTCGAAGCCGATCAGCGCGCTGTGGCCGAAGTAGCTGTAGACGCCGTCGAAGCCGGCCGCGTTGGCCACGGCCACGTAGCTGTTGTTGGCGAAGGCCATGGCCTTGCTCATGAGGATCTGCTGCTCCTTGGCCGGGTACATGTAGCCCTGGCAGCGCACGATCAGTTCGGCCCCCTGCATGGCGCAGTCGCGCCAGATCTCGGGGTAGTTGCCGTCGTCGCAGATGATGAGGCTGATCTTCAGGCCCTTGGGGCCTTCGGTGACGTAGGTGCGGTCGCCCGGATACCAGCCCTCGATGGGCGTCCACGGCATGATCTTGCGGTACTTCTGCACGATCTCGCCCTGGTCGTTCATGAGGATGAGCGTGTTGTAGGGCACCTTGCGCGGATGCTCCCCGTGCCGCTCGCCGGTAAGCGAGAACACGCCCCACACCTTCGCCTGGCGGCAGGCGGCCGCGAAGATCTCGGTTTCGTCGCCGGGAATCGTGGCGGCGGTGTCCATCATCTCCTGGCGGTCGTACATGATGCCGTGGGTGCTGTATTCCGGGAAGATGACCAGGTCCATGCCCGGCAGGCCGGCCTTCATGCCGACCAGCATGTCGGCGATCCTGCGGGCGTTGTCCAGCACCTCGGCTTTGGTGTGCAGCCGGGGCATCTTGTAGTTGACGACCGCGACGCCGACGGTGTCGTCGCTGCTCGAAATGTCGCCGTGGATCATGGCGCGGGCTCCTGGGAAAACGGTGAATCGGTGACGAGAGGAAAAGGCCGTCCGTGCGCCGCGCTCAGTGGCTGATCATCCAGGGGCGCTTGGACGGGAACGCCTTGGCGCCGCTGGGCGCGGTGACGGTGGCGCCGCGCTTGCCCCCACCACCGCTGCAGCAGCCGCAGCCCGCGGGGTGGCGCAGCCGGCCGTAGCTGCCGGCCTCGGCATCGCGCGAGGAGCGCGGCGCATGGCGGGCGCGCTCGTTGGTGTCGTGGGCGCGGCGCTGCTCCGGGCCGAGGCAGGCCAGGCGCGGCGCGCTGGCGAACACGCGGGGCGACGGCGCGCCGCAGTCCGGGCAGGCGGCGGGCTCGTTGCGCTGGGCCAGCCCGCGCAGCGCGTCGAAGCCGCCGCAGTCCGCGCAGTGGTAGTCGTAGGTGGGCATGTGCGGCCTCGTTCGTTTTTTGGTTCGCTCAGGCGAGGTCGGGCGACAGGGGCATATCGATGCTGCCGTTCAGCATCTTCTGCGGACCGGCGGCCGTGGGGTTGATGTCGAAGTCGAAGATCTGCGTGGGCAGCCAGAGCGTGGCGCAGGCGTTGGGCACGTCCACCACGCCGCTGATGTGGCCCTGCACCGGGGCCGTGCCCAGGATGGAATAGGCCTGCGCGCCGCTGTAGCCGAACTTCTTCAGGTATTCGATGGCGTTCAGGCAGGCCTGGCGGTAGGCCACGTTCACGTCCAAGTAGTACTGCTTGCCGGCCTCGTCCACCGAGATGCCTTCGAAGATCAGGTAGTCGTTGTAGGTGGGCACGATCGGGCTGGGCTTGAAGATCGGGTTCTTGATGCCGTACTTGGCCATGCCGCCCTTGATGAGCGTGACCTTCATGTGCACCCAGCCGGCCATCTCGATCGCGCCGCAGAAGGTGATCTCGCCGTCGCCCTGGCTGAAGTGCAGGTCGCCCACCGACAGGCCCGCGCCGTCCACATAGACGGGGAAGTACACCTTCGCGCCGCGCGACAGGTCCTTGATGTCGCAGTTGCCGCCATGCTCGCGCGGCGGCACGGTGCGGGCGGCCTCGGCGGCGGCCCGGTCGCGCGCATCGCCGGTCATCTTGCCCATGTGCGCGGTGCCGGGCGACGGCGGGTTGGCGAGGCCGGCGGTGGGGTCGCTGTCGATCAGCGCCTGCTCGCGCGCGTTCCACTGGTCGAGCATGGCCCGGTCGGGCAGGCAGCCGATCAGGCCGGGGTGGATCAGGCCGGCGAAATTCACGCCCGGGATGTGGCGCGAGCTGGTGAACATGCCCTTGAAGTCCCAGATGGACTTCTGCGCCTCGGGGAAGTGCTCGGTCAGGAAGCCGCCGCCGTTCTTCTTCGAGAAGAAGCCGTTGAAGCCCCAGAGGCTGTCCTGCTTGGCGCCGATGTCGAGCAGGTCCACGACGAGCAGGTCGCCCGGCTCGGCGCCCTTCACGCCCACCGGGCCGGAGAGGTAGTGCACGGTGGTGAGGTCGATGTCGCGCACGTCGTCGGCGCTGTCGTTGTTCTTGATGAAGCCGCCGGTCCAGTCGAAGGTTTCGAGGATGAAGTCGTCGCCCGGGTTGACCCAGCAGGCCATCGGGATGTCGGGGTGCCAGCGGTTGTGGATGTTCTCGTTTTCGGTGGGCGACTTGGAGAGGTCGACTTTGATGAGGGTGTCGGTCATGGCGGGCTCCTTGGGATGGATGGTGGTCAGACGGAGAGGTAGGACTTGATGCGCTGCTGGTCGGTGTCGGCGCGGGTGGTCTCGTGCACCAGGCGGCCGCCCTCGATGACGAAGAGCCGGTCGGCCACGTCCATCGCGAAGCTGAGTACCTGTTCGGACACGACGATGGTGAGCTGGCGCATCCGGCGGATTTCGTTGAGCGCCTTCGCGATGTCCTTGATGATGGAAGGCTGGATGCCCTCGGTGGGTTCGTCGAGCAGCAGCACCTTGGGGTCGGTGACGAGGGCGCGGGCGATGGCGAGCTGCTGCTGCTGGCCGCCCGAGAGGTTGCCGCCTTTGCGGCGGCGCATGTCCCAGAGCACGGGGAAGAGCGCGTAGATGTCGTCGGGAATGCGTTTTTCCCTGGCGTTCTCCAGGCCGGTCTGGATGTTTTCTTCCACGGTGAGGGTGGGGAAGATCATGCGGCCCTGGGGGACGTAGGCGATGCCTTTGGCGACGCGGCGGAAGCTTTCGTCGCGCGTGACGTCCTGGTCCGCGACGCGGATGCTGCCGCTTTTGGTGGGGAGCACGCCCATGAGGCTTTTGAAGAGGGTGGTCTTGCCCATGCCGTTGCGGCCCATGATGGCGACGGTTTCGTTGGCGTGGCCTTCGAACGAGATGCCGTGCAGGGCTTCGCTCTGGCCGTAGGCGACGTGGAGGTCGGTGACTTTCAGCATGGGATCGCTCCTGCGGGATGCATTGAGGTGGTGCGGATGTGTGGGCTCTGCGCTGTGTCATCCGCCGTCGCAGAGTCCCGAATGGGCGAGGTCTGCGCCCGGGCCGGGATCGCCGGGTGGCCCCTTCCGCGAATGTCCCCCGGCTTCGCCTCCTCCTTTATTTCGCTGCAGGGGCCACCCGGCACTCCCGGCCAGTTCACCGCTCTGCCTTGCCGGCCATGGAGCAGGCGCGGCGCTGGCTGCCCGTGGTGGTGGCATGCCCCGCGCAGCGAAATAAAGGAGGAGGCCGCAGGCCGGGGGACATTCGCGGAGCGGGGCATGCCGCCGCCACGGGCCACCCCGAACCCACGCGCCATGCGGCTTTCGCTCGGACACCGGGGCAATGAAGGCAACTGTCGTTCGCGCCGCATGGCTCAATGCCCCAGGTACACGTCGATCACCTTCGGATCCGCCTGCACCTTGTCCATCGGCCCCTCGGCCAGGATCTTTCCCTGGTGCATCACCGTCACCTTGTGCGCGATGCGCTTCACGAACTCCATGTCGTGCTCGATCACGATCACCGCGCGGTTGCGGCAGATGCGCTCCAGCAGCTCCGCCGTCAGCTCCCGCTCGCGCGCGCTCATCCCCGCGATCGGCTCGTCCAGCATCAGCAGCTCGGGCTCCTGCATCAGCAGCATGCCGATCTCCAGCCACTGCTTCTGCCCGTGCGACAGCAGCCCCGCCTCGGTCTCCAGGCGCTCGGCCAGGCCGATGTCCTCCGCCACGGCCTGCACGCGCTCCTTCACCGCATCCGTGCAGCGGAAAGCCAGCGCGCCGAACACCGTGCGGCCCGTCGGATACGACACCTCCAGGTTCTGGAACACCGACAGGTTCTCGTAGATCGACGGCGTCTGGAACTTGCGGCCGATGCCCAGGCGCACGCGCTTGTGCTCCGCCATGCGGGTCAGCTCCTCGTTCTTGAACTTGATGCTGCCGCCGGTGGCGCGCGTCTTGCCGCAGATGAGATCCAGCAGCGTGGTCTTGCCCGCGCCGTTGGGGCCGATGATCACGCGCAGCTCGTTCCTGTCCACGTACAGCGTGAGGTTGTCGATGGCCTTGAAGCCGTCGAACGACACCGTGAGGTCTTCCACGGCGAGGGCGAAGTCGGTATTGCTCATGGATCAGGGCTCCTGCGCGGGGGTGGAAAGGTTCAAACGCCCTGGTGGCGCGTGCCCTGCGGCAGCGGCGCCGACGGTGCGGCGGGCGCCACGGATGCGGGTGCAGGTGCGGCGGCGTGATGTTCCGGCTGCGACTCCGTGGCGGGCACGGGCCACGGAGCCGGCGAAGGTGCCGGCACGGCGGCGCGGCGCAGGGCCTCGCGGCGGCCCTTCCACCAGGGCACGATGCGTTCCTCCCACAGGCCGGCCAGGCCCATCGGGAAGGCCATGGTCACGCCGATGAAGAGCGCCGCCATGAGGAACAGCCACAGGTCCGGGAAGCTTTCGGAGAAATACGTCTTGCCCGCGTTCACCAGCAGCGCGCCATAGACCGCGCCCACCAGGCTCATGCGCCCGCCCACGGCGGCGTAGATCACCATTTCGATCGAGGGCACGATGCCCACGAAGCTCGGCGACATGAAACCCACCTGCAGCGTGAACAGCGCGCCGCCGATGCCGGAGAGCGCCGCCGCCAGGCAGAAGGTGAAGACCTTGAAGTTCGCCACGTCGTAGCCCGAGAAGCGCACGCGGTCTTCCTTGTCGCGCATGGCCAGCAGCAGCGTGCCCAGCTTGCTCGTCTGGATGTAGCGGCACAGCACGATGGACGCCACCAGCAGCGCCACGCACACGTAGTAGAGGATGACCTTGGCGCTGTCGGTGCGCGTGTCCCAGCCCCAGAGCGTCTTCAGGTCGGTCATGCCGTTCACGCCGCCCGTGTAGCCCTGCTGGCCGATGATGAGCACCGTGCAGATCAGCGCCACCGCCTGCGTGATGATCGCGAAATACACGCCGCCCACGCGGCGCTTGAACATGGCGAAGCTCACGATCCAGGCCAGCAGCGTGGGCAGCACCACCACGGCGGCCAGCGCGAACGGCAGGCTCTTGAACGGTACCCAGAACGACGGCAGCGCGGTGATCTGGTTCCAGTCCATGAAGTCCGGGATGCCGGGGGTGGACTGGATCTCGGTGCTGATCGGGTCGGAGGCTTCCAGCTTCAGGAACATCGCCATGGCGTAGCCGCCCAGGCCGAAGAACACGCCCTGCCCCAGGCTCAGCACGCCGCCGTAGCCCCACACCATCACCAGGCCGATGGCGACGAAGGCGTAGGTGAGGTACTTGCCCACCAGGTTCAGGCGGAACACGTCGAGGGCCAGCGGCAGGACCACGGCCAGCAGCACGGTGAGCAGCACCAGGCTGGCGAGCTGGTAGCGCTGGACCCAGGCTTTGAGGGCGTTCATGGGAGGACTCCGGTGGATGCGGGAAAGAAGGGAACGACCGGGCGCGGCGCGTCAGCGGCGGACCTTGGAAGCGAACAGCCCCTGCGGCCGCACCATCAGGATCAGCACGATCAGCGAGAGCGTGATCACCTTGGCCATGGAGCCGGCCAGGAAGAATTCGGTGATCGACTGCGTCTGCGCGATGCCGAAGGCCGACACCACCGTGCCCAGCAGGCTGGCCGCGCCGCCGAAGGTCACGACGAGGAAGGCATCGACGATGTAGAGCGAGCCCGAGGTGGGTCCGGTGGAGCCGATGGTGGTGAAGGCCGCGCCCGCCACGCCGGCGATGCCGCAGCCGATGGCGAAGGTGAGGCGGTCGGTCTTCTTCGTGTCGATGCCGATGGCGTTGGCCATCACGCGGTTGCTCACGGTGGCGCGCACCCGCAGGCCCCAGCGGCTCTTGTGCAGCGCGATCAGCACGCCGGCCGTCACCACCACGGTGAGCGCCAGCACGAACAGGCCGTTGACGGGAATGTCCAGCCCCTCGGCCGGTGCCCAGGAGCCCATCAGCCAGTCCGGCAGCGTGGGGCTCACTTCCTTGGGGCCGATGAAGGTGCGGAAGCACTGCTGCAGCGCCAGGCTCACGCCCCAGGTGGCCAGCAGCGTGTCGAGCGGACGCTTGTAGAGGTGGCGGATCAGCCCCCACTCCACCAGCCAGCCGGCGGCGAACGCGAAGCCGAACGCGGCCACGATGGCCAGCGGGAAGTAGAACGGCATGAAGCCGGGCGCGTACTGCGCCGTCAGCGTCGAGCCCAGGTAGATGGTGTAGGCGCCGATGGTCATGAACTCGCCGTGCGCCATGTTGATCACGCCCATCTGGCCGAAGATGATCGCCAGCCCCAGGCCCATGAGCAGCAGCACCGCGAACAGGCTCAGGCCCGCGAAGCCCTGCATCAGGCCGATGTTCATCATCTCGGAGAAAGTCATGGTGCAGCTCCTGCGTGCAAACCTGTGGAAACAAGCGATCCGTGCCCCTACCAACCGCGGCAGGGGCTCGCATGGGGCGCGGCAACGAAGACCGGCGCGGCCCAATGCCAGGGACACCGAGGAAGGGCCGCCCCGCACCGACGGTGTCGCCCCCCTCCCGCGCAGCGAGAGAGAGAGGGGGGAGGCGCGCAGCGCCTCAGGGGGTGATCACTGGTATCCCTTGGGGAACGGATCCGGTTTGATCAGCTCGGGCGATTCGGACACCACCTTGAACGTGCCGTCCGGCAGGCCCTGGGCGATGCGCGACTTGCTCCAGAGGTGGTGGTTGGCGTCCACCTTCACGTAGCCCTCGGGCGCGGTCTTGAGTTCGATGCCGGGCGAGGCCGCCACCACCTTGTCCACATCGAAGCTCTTGGCCTTTTCCACCGCGGCCTTCCAGAGCCAGGGGCCCAGGTAGCCGGCCTGCGTGACGTCGCCGATCACCGCGTTGGGCCCGTACTTGGCCTTGAAGGCGGCCACGAACTTCTTGTTGTTCTCGTTGTCCAGCGACTGGAAGTACTTCATCGACGAGTAGAAGCCCGCGAAGTTCTCGCCGCCCACCCCGGTCATCTCGTCCTCGGTGACCGACAGCGTCACCAGCAGCTGCTTGTCGCCGGTGATGCCCGCGGCCTTGAGCGCCTTGTAGAAGGCGACGTTGGAGCCGCCCACCACCGCCACGAAGATGCAGTCGGGCTTCTGCACCTTGATCTTGTTCATCAGCGAGCCGAAGTTGGTGCTGCCCAGCGGGTAGTACTCCTCGCCAACGACCTTGCCCTTCTGGAAGTTCTCGATGTGCTTGCGCGCGATCTTCATCGAGGTGCGCGGCCAGATGTAGTCGGAGCCGATCAGGAAGAAGGTCTTGGCCTTCTTCTCCTTCTGCGCCCAGTCCAGGCTGTAGAGGATCTGCTGCGTGGCCTCCTGGCCCGTGTAGATCACGTTCTTCGACTGCTCCAGGCCTTCGTAGAAGGTGGGGTAGTACAGCAGGCCGTTCTCCTTCTCGAAGATCGGCAGCACCGCCTTGCGCGAGGCGCTGGTCCAGCAGCCGAACACTGCCGCGCAGTGGTCGTTGATGAGCAGCTTCTTGGCCTTCTCCGCGAAGGTGGGCCAGTCGGAGGCGCCGTCTTCCTTGATGACCTTGATCTTGCGGCCCAGCACGCCGCCCATGGCGTTGATCTGGTCGATGGCGAGCTGCTCGGCCTGGATGGAGCCCGTCTCCGAGATCGCCATCGTGCCCGTGGCCGAATGCAGCTGGCCCACCGTCACTTCGGTGTCGGTCACGGCCAGCTTGGTCGTGTTGACCTGGGCCGTGGGCTGGGCATGGCCCCAGGCCGGCAGGCCGGCGATGGACGCGGCGCCCATGGCCTGCAGCAGGCGGCGGCGGCCCGCGTCGGCGCTGGCCAGGTGGGAAACGGTCCGGGGGTCGAGGGGGTGCTTCATGAAGGCGCTCCTTGCGTCTGGCGGGGTGGATGGCGGCGGTGGTGTCGCACCGGATGGACGACAGGTGCCGCGCTGGAATGAAGGTTAGGGAGAACCCTGCGAAGCGCCCATACGTCAATTAACGTAGGGCCTGCGTACGCCGCCCTGCTCTCTCGCGCACCACGCCAAGAACGTTTCTTGCATGCGGCCCCGGCATGGCCGCCCACCCCACCGCCACCGTCCCCCCTGCCGATGCCCCCGCCGCGACGCAGACGATCTTCCGCTTCCGGCGCGAGTACAACGCCTGGGTGGCCGACGAGTCGATGGAGGACTACGCGCTGCGCTACACGCCCAAGGGCTTCCGGCGCTGGAGCGAATTCCGCGTGGCGAACACGGCTTTCGGCTCGCTCTCGTTCCTCGCGCTGGAGGCGATCGGCGGCGCGATCGCGCTCAACTACGGCTTCGCCAACGCGATGTGGGCGATCCTCGCGGTGGGGGTGCTGATCTTCCTCACCGGCCTGCCGATCGCCTACTGCGCGGCGCGCTACGGGCTGGACATGGACCTGCTCACGCGCGGCGCGGGCTTCGGCTACCTGGGCTCGACCATCACCTCACTGATCTACGCGGTGTTCACCTTCATCTTCTTCGCGCTGGAGGCGGCCATCATGGCGCTCGCCCTGCAGCTGGTGGTGGACTGGCCGCTGCAGTGGTGCTACGTGCTCTCGTCGCTCGTCATCCTGCCGCTCGCCATGCGCGGCATCACGCTGATCTCGCGCCTGCAGGCCTGGACGCAGCCGCTGTGGCTCTTCCTGCTGCTGCTGCCCTTCGTGTGGATCGCGCTCGCGCAGCCGCAGCTCTACCGCGACTTCGCCAGCCTCTCGGGCCTCAAGAGCGGCAGCAGCCAGTTCGATCCGCTCATGTTCGGTGCGGCCTGCGCGGTGATCTTCTCGCTGGTGGTGCAGATCGGCGAGCAGGTGGACTTCCTGCGCTTCCTGCCCGAGCGCACCGCCGCCAACCGCTGGCGCTGGTGGGGCGCGGTGCTGGTGGCCGGGCCGGGCTGGATCGGCATGGGCATGCTCAAGATGGCGGGCGGCGCCTTCCTCGCGTTCGCGGCGCTGCAGTTCGAGGTGGGCGTGCACCGCGCGGCCGAGCCCACGCAGATGTTCCTGGCGGGGTTCCGGCAGGTGATGCAGTCCCTCGGCCTGCCCGGCATGGCGGTGGCCGTGACGGTGCTGTTCGTCGTGGTCTCGCAGATCAAGATCAACCTGACGAATGCCTATGCGGGCTCGCTGGCGTGGTCCAACTTCTTCGCGCGCGTCACGCGCAGCCACCCGGGGCGCGTGGTGTGGCTGGTGTTCAACGTGGGCATCGCCACGCTGCTGATGACGCTGGGCGTGTTCGGCGCGCTGGAGAAGGTGCTGGCGGTGTACAGCAACGTGGCGATCGCCTGGGTGGGCGCGCTGGTGGCCGATCTGGTCATCAACAAGCCGCTGGGCCTGTCGCCCCGGGGCATCGAGTTCCGCCGCGCGCACCTGTACGACTTCAACCCCGTCGGCCTGGGCGCGATGGTGGTGGCCGCGGCCGTGGCCTGCTGCGCCTATGCGGGCCTGCTGGGCGAGGCCGCGGCGGCCTTCTCGCCCTTCATCGCGCTGGCCCTGTCGATGGCGCTGGCGCCGCTGTTCGCGTGGTGGACGGGCGGGCGCTACTACCTGGCCCGCCCACCCGCCACCGGCTGGGCCCCGGGCGAGCTGGTGCGCTGCGCCGTCTGCGAGAACCGCTTCGAATCCGAGGACATGGCCCGCTGCCCCGCCTACGGCGCGGCCATCTGCTCGCTGTGCTGCTCGCTCGAATCGCGCTGCCACGACCGCTGCAAAACCGGCTCGCGCGCGGCCGAGCAGCTGCGCACGCTGGCCGCGCTGCTGCTGCCGCGCGCCTGGGCCGCGAAGATGAACTTCCGGCTGGGCCAGTACCTGATGGTGTTCGCATCGCTCTGCGCGGTGATCGCCTTTCTGGTGGGGGTGGTGTACGTGCAGGAAGGGCTGGAGACGCCCGCGCAGTTCCTGCGCATGCCGTTCCTCAAGGTCTACGCCCTGCTGGCGCTGCTGGCGGCCGTGTGCGCGTGGTGGGTGGTGCTCAGCACCGACAGCCGGCGCATGGCGCAGGACGAATCCGAGCGCCAGACCCAGCTGCTGCTGCAGGAGATCGAGGCGCACAAGCGCACCGACGCCGAACTGCAGGCCGCGCGCGACCGCGCCGAGGCCGCCAACATGGCCAAGACCCGCTACGTGGCCGGCATGACGCACGAACTGCGCTCGCCGCTCAACAGCATCCTGGGCTACACCCAGATCCTGCAGAAGGCGCCGCCGGATGCGCACGCGCTGCGCGACGCGCTCTCCACCATCGAGCGCAGCGGCCGGCACATGCATGCGCTGATCGACGACTCGCTGGAGCTCGCCCGCATCGAGGCCGGGCGGCTGCGGCAGGCCGTCGCGCCATTGCCGCTGGCCGAGCTGGTGCGCGACGTGGAGGGCATGCTGCGCCCGCAGGCCGAGGCCAAGGGGCTGGCCTTCGCCGTGGAGGTGCTGGGCACCATGCCCGAATGGATCCGCGCCGACGCCAAGCGCCTGCGGCAGATCCTGATCAACCTGCTCTCCAACGCGGTGCGCTTCACGCGCGAGGGCGAGGTGCGGCTGCGGCTGGACTTCCGCGCCCACGTCGCGCGCATCGAGGTGATCGACACCGGCATCGGCATCGAGCCCCAGGACCTGGAGCGCATCTTCCTGCCGTTCGAGCGCGGCAGCGCCGGCCGCCGCGCCAGCGAGCCCGGTACCGGGCTGGGCCTGACCATCACCCATCTGTTGACCGAACTCATGGGCGGGCAGCTCAGCGTGCGCAGCACCGTGGGCGAGGGCAGCACCTTCACGGCGCGCCTGTACCTGCCCGCCGCCGCGCCCGACCCCGCCTGGCAGCCCGCGCAGGCCGCCGCCCTGCGGCCCGCGGTGGGCTACCGGCCGCCGCGCCGCACCCTGCTGGTGGTGGACGACCAGCCGCTGCAGCGCCAACTGCTCGCGGGCCTGCTGGTGCCGCTGGGTTTCGACGTGCGCGAAGCCGCGAGCGGGCGCGAATGCCTGGAGATCGTGCGCCAGTCGCCGCCGGACCTGGTGCTGCTCGACATCAGCATGGACGACCTGGACGGCTGGCAGACCGCCGCGCTGCTGCGCGGATGCCTGCCGGCCGCGGCGCTGCCGATCGTCTTCGTCTCGGCCAACCAGTTCGACAACGATGGCGCCCGCGTGGCCGCCCACGGGTGCCAGGGCTTCGTGGGCAAGCCGGTGGTGGAATCCGAGCTGCTGCAGGCCCTGCAGTCCGCGCTGGGCCTGCAGTGGCTGCACGACCCCGCGCCGCAAGAGGTGCCCCGCGCCACGGGCACTCCCGCGGCGCACGCCGATGCCGCGGCGGCTTCCGCGGAACCGCGGCCGGCCCCCCTGCCGGAGCCGCTGCGGGAAGCGCTGCACCACCTGGCCCGCTCCGGCCAGGCCTCCGCGCTGCGCGCCCGGCTGCGCGCGGCCCGGGCCGACCATCCCGTCCATGCCGCGCTGCTGGCGCAGTTGCAGGACGCCGCCGACCAGATGGACTTCGACCGGCTCACCCGGCTGCTGCGCGAACCCGAAGACGACGACACCGATGCATCCACCTGACCCCGCTCCCGATTCCCACGCCCCCGCCGCCGCGCAGCGCGCCATCCTCGTGGTGGACGACGACCTCGCCACGCTGCGCATGCTCGGCGACGCGCTGGCCGCAGAAGGCTACGCCGTGCTCGCCGCGCGCGACGCCGACGAGGCGCTCCAGCGCTTCGACCTCGCCGTGCCCGACGGCGTGCTGATGGATGCCGTCATGCCCGGCACCGACGGCTTCACGCTCTGCGCCCGCATCAAGGCCACGCCGCCCTGGTCGCACGTGCCCATCGTGTTCATGACCGGCCTCTCGGAAACCGACCAGATCGTGCGCGGCTTCGCGGCCGGCGGGGTGGACTATGTCGTCAAGCCGCTGCGCCTGCCCGAGGTGCTGGCCCGGCTGGCCACGCACGTCGCCAATGCCCGCGCCGCCCGGCTGGCGCGCGAGGCGGTGGACGTGGCCGGCATGGGCGTGGTGGTGCTGGATGGGCAGGGCCGCATCGCCTGGCGTTCGCCCCAGGCCACGCGCTGGCTGGAGGCCGCGTTCGCCGCCGACCCCGCGCCCGCACCGGCCATGGCCCGCTGGCTGGCCCAGGCGCAGCAGGCGGGCGAAGGCGCCACCGGGCTGGAGCCCGGCCAGCGCCTCATGGCGCGCCCGCTCGGCGCCAGCGGGCTGGGCGAGACCATGCTGCTGCTGTCGGTGCAGGCCGCCGGCGCGGCGCCCGCGGCACGCCTGCCCCGCGTGGACCTCACGCCGCGCGAGACCGAGGTGCTGTCCTGGATCGCCAAGGGCAAGACCAACCGCGACATCGCCGACATCCTGGGCATGAGCCCGCGCACGGTGAACAAGCACCTGGAGCACATCTTCGAGAAGCTGGGCGTGGAGACGCGCACCGCCGCCGCGGCCCTGGCAGGGCAATGGGAAACACCCCCCTGAGGCCCTGCGGGCCTTCCCCCCGCTCTCGCCTTGCTGCGCAAGCCGGGCAGGGGGACGCAGCCTTCGCTGCGGGGCGGCCCTTGCTCGGCTGCCGCTGGCCTGGGCCGCGCCGGTGTTGCAGCCCGTGTGCGGGATGCGGCGCCGTAGATCGCTGTGGCTTGCTGAGGGCGCAGCCCGTCAGCCCTGCGCGGAGGCCGGCAGGCCGAACACGCGGTCGAACACCCAGTTGAAGACGAAGGTGTAGCCCAGGAAGAACAGCAGCAGGCCCATGTCCATCACGAAGGCCTCCCACAGGCCGATGCCGAACCACCAGGCCAGCACGGGCACGAGGACCAGGGCCAGGCCGCCCTCGAAGCCGATCGCGTGCGCCACCCGCCGCGCGGTGCTGCGGCCGCGCACGGCCTGACGTGACTCCCAGCGCTCGAACGCCCAGTTGAACACCACGTTCCACACGATGGCGATGCCCGAGGCGATCGCGGCGACGGCGCCCGAATGGCCCGCGCCCTGGCCGGTCGCCCACATCATTCCGAACGTGGCGAAGGCGATGGCGATGAGTTCGTAGAGCGTGACGTAGACCACGCGGCGCACGGGCCCCTGCAGGCCGGATGCAGAAGAAGCGACAGAAGCGGTGGAAGCGGAGTTGGACGGCATGCCGGCCACTTTATGTGCGGCATGCTGATATATAAAGTCAGCTTCTTTCAGTTTCACTGATACTTCGCCGCATGGCCTTTTCTTCCGACAGCGTGCAGGTCTTCCTCGCCGTGCTCGACCATGGCTCGTTCTCCGCCGCCGCGCGGGCGCTGTCGCGCGTGCCCTCGGCCGTGAGCATGACCATCGCCCACCTGGAGGCCGAGCTGGACGTGCAACTGTTCGACCGCAGCGGCCGCGAGCCCCGCCCCACGCCCGTGGCCCGCGCTCTGGAGCCGCAGGCGCGGTTGCTGGGCGCGCAGCTGCGGCAATTGAACGCGCAGGCGCTGGCGCTCACGCAGGGGCTGGAGGAGCGCCTGACCATCGCGATCGCGCCCGAGTTGCTGGCCGGCCCCTGGACCGGGGCGCTCGCCGCGCTCACCGCCGACTACCCGCAACTGCAGGTGGAGGTGCTGGCCGCCCCCCAGGCCGACGCCATGGCGCTGCTGCATGCCGGGCGTGCGCAGCTGGCCCTGGTGTTCGAGCGCTCCAGCCTGGACGGGCGCGAAGGGTTCCAGGAAGTGGGCAGCGCCACGCTGGTGGCCGTCATCGCGCCGCAGCATCCGGTGATGCAGGCCGCCGCGGGCGCACCGCTCAGCGAGGCCCACCTCACCACCACGCGCCAGATCGTGGTGGCCGGGCGCGACCTGGCGCAAACCGATCCGCGCTTCGTGTTCGCGCGGCACCACTGGCGCACCGACAACCATCTGGCCGCCCTGAGCCTGATCGAGGCCGGCCTGGGCTGGGGCTGGCAGCCGCGCGAGCTGGTGGAGCCGCGCATCCATGCCGGCACGCTGGTCGAAATGCCGTTCGACAACCTCAGCAACGGCGTGAAGCTGTGGGTGGACGTGGTGTGGTCGAAGGAGCGGTCGCAGGGCCTGGGCGCGCGGCGCTTCGTGGAGTGGTTCCACCAGTCCGCCAGGCCCCCGGCGGAGCGGAACGGCTGACACCGGCGGCCGCGGGCCGGCCGCACGAATCGGTTTGCAGAACTTACAAACGGCAAAACGGCTGCGCGCACAGCCGCCCTAGACTGGCGGCCCCGACCCGACGGATGAAGCTACCGACCCCATGCCAGCGCCGCAGAAAACCAACTACCACCACACCGGCCCCTACAACCGCATCGTCTTCCAGGAAGAATTCACCGAGCAGTTCAGCACGAGCGGCCGCTACAGCGCCGCCGCCATCCCGGACATGCTGAACCTGCTCGGCATGATCGAGCGCGACACGCAGATCAACGACGTGCGCCAGGCCGCCTACATGCTGGCCACCGTGATGTGGGAGACCACCTCGCCGCAGACCATCACCAAGGTGGCGACCAACAAGAAGGGCCAGCCCATCCTGGACAAGCACAAGAAGCCGGTGGTCCTCAAGCAGCGGAAATGGCTGATGACCATGGCGCCCGTGAGCGAGATCGGCCACGGCAAGGGCCGGCGGTACCACGAACCCGTGAAGGTCAAATCGATGCCGGACGGCACCGTGCGCATCACCGAGCAGGACGGCGACCAGTTCAAGGTCACGGCCGCGGGCGACGTGTCGCCGCTCACCAAGGGCGCCGCCATGGGCACGAAGGACGGCGGCGCCGCGAGCAAGGTCTACGACGCCGACGACGGTGCCGAGCACGCCTACTACGGCCGGGGCTACGTCCAGCTGACCTGGTGGTCCAACTATGCCAAGGCGGGCGTGGCGCTCGGGCGCGGGCTCGCCCTGCTGAACGACCCGGATCTGGTGAAGACACCGGAGGTCGCCTATGCCCTGATGTCGCACGGCATGCGCACGGGTGCCGGCTTCGCGAACGGCCGCAAGTTCTCGCAGTACTTCGCGGGCGACGTGACCGATTACGTGACGGCCCGCAGGATGGTCAACGGCAGCGACCATGCCGAAGACATCGCCGCGATCGCCCGGAAATTCGAGGCCATTCTCTTGAAGTCGGTTCCAGCCGCCAACGTCCCCACTCCCGCGACCCAGCCATGACCCCATCCCGCACACCCGCCCTCGTTGCCCGGCCCGCCCGTCTCCTCGTCCATGCCCTGCTGTGGGCGGGCGCCTGCCAGTTCGCGGTCGCCGGTGCCCCGCCGAATGCCACCGCGGCGGCAACGGCGGCGCCGCAGAACCGCTGCGGCTGGTTCGACAACCCCACGCCGGGCAACGCCACCCTGGTGGACAAGGACGGCGAATGGACGGTCGGGGAGCAGGGCGGCCACCAGGCCGAAGGGAAGTGGCCCGCGTTCTCCAGCGCGCGCTGGGTGCAGACCGGCAACGGCAGCGCCGGCTACGGCTGCGCCTGCCTGAAGATGAGCGCCCGCCCCGGCACGCAGGAGGTGGCGAAGATCGTCTCGGCCCGCTCGCAGCCGCTGGCGACCTGCCGCAACGACAAGGCGCTGGCCGGCAAGGAGCCGGAGAACCCGCTGAAATGAGTTGAAGCGCCCCCGGAGACGGCACGCCGTGCCCCGGGCAGGCACGGCGGATGCCCCACGGCAGGTGACGGATCGGCGCCACGACGGCCCGGCAATTGATGAGAATAAATCTCATTGCATGTATCATGCCGCCCGCGACGGCCGAGCCCGGACGCCGCATCCCGCAGCGCCCTCGCTCCCGTTGCCTGGCCCGATACCCACCGCCCAACGCTCCGACATGTCCCAGCCCCTGCCCACGGCGCCGTCGCGCCGCCGCCCGCGTCTCGCCCTCTCCCTGATCACGCTGTGCGTGCTGTCCACCGCGCGGCTCGCCGCGGCGCAGTCCGCCACCGCACCCGCGCCTGCACCTGCCGAGGCGTCCGCCCCGGGCGCGCAAGCGCCGGCCACGGCCACCCTGCAGGAAGTGCAGGTGCGCGACGCGGGCGATGGGGCGCAGGGATACCAGGGCGCGCAGCGCAACACCGCCGCCACGCGCACGGACACGCCCCTCATCGAAACCCCGCAGGCGGTGCGCGTGGTGCCCCGCCAGCTCATCGAAGACCTGGGCGCGCGGCGCCTGGCCGACACGGTGGACTTCGTGAGCGGCGTCACCCGCATGAACGATTTCGGTGGCACCTGGGACAACTACGCGATCCGCGGCTTCAGCAACACCGAAGGCGGCTCGCTGCTCAACGGCTTCGCCTCCGGCCGCGGCTACGGCCCGCAGCGCGATGCGGCCACCATCGAGCGGGTGGAGTTCCTGAAAGGCCCGGCCGCGGCACTCTACGGCAGCAGCGAGCCCGGCGGCACGCTCAACGTGGTCACGAAGAAGCCGCAGTTCACCGCCGCGCACAGTGCCGGCCTGCAGATCGGCACGCTGGGCCTGCGCCGCGCCACGCTGGACACCACCGGCCCGATCACGCAGAACCTCGCCTACCGGCTGAACGTGGCGGCCGAGGACGGCACCAGCCGCACGAACCTGGTGGACAACCGCAAGTACGTGGTCGCCCCGGCCTTCGCCTGGACGATCGGTGCCGACACCGTGCTGCAGTACGAGGCGGAAATCATCCGCATCCGCACGCCGCTGGACCGGGGCGTGGTGCAGGTGAACGGCAACGCCCTCGCCCTGCCCGCCGACCGCTTCCTGCAGGAGCCCGACCGCGGCAACCTGCACGTGAACGGCGACACGCACCAGCTCACGCTGGACCACGACCTGGGCGGCGGCTGGCGCACGCGCCTGGGCGGCACGTACCGCGAAACCGAGCTCTACGGCAATGCCGTGGACTTCGGCACGGGCCAGATCGGGCTGCTCTCCGCCAACGGCCGCACGCTGGCGCGCACCGACAGCTGGCGCACCCTGCCCTCGCGCGACGTGTCGGTGCAGGCCGAGGTGGAGGGCAAGTTCAGCACGGGCGGCCTGCGCCACACGGTGCTCGCGGGCCTGGAATCGTGGCGCCTGTACATGGGGCAGGACATCCGCTACTCTGCGCAGAAGTACCCCATCGACATCTACGACCCGGTCTACGGCACCGTGCCGCGCGGCCCGCTGGTGCAGGGCTACCTGCAGGACGACCGCCTGCGCGCCACCGGCCTGTTCCTGCAGGACCAGATCGACCTGACGCCGCGCTGGAAGCTGATGGCCGGCCTGCGCTTCGACCGGTTCCACCAGGACTTCGTGAACTGGATGGCGAACGCGCGCCAGAACCAGCAGCACTCCTCCGCCACCCCGCGCGTGGGCCTGAGCTACATGGTCACGCCGGACAGCTCGGTCTACGTCTCCTACGGCCGCTCGTTCCGCCCCAACGCCGGAGCCGATGCCGCGGGCAACGCCTTCGACCCGCAGGAGGGCAAGGCCTGGGAGGCCGGCGCCAAGTGGCAATCGCCCGACCAGCGCCTGAACGCCTCGGTGGCGGTGTTCGACATCCGCAAGACCAACGTGCTCACGCGCGACCCCGCCAACGGCAATTTCAGCGTGGCGGCGGGCGAGGTGCGCAGCCGCGGCATCGAGGCCGACGTGGCCGGCCGGCTGGATGCCCACTGGCGCCTGACGGCCAATGCGGCCTTCACCGACACCGAGGTGCTGCGCGACAACAACCCCGCGCTGGTGGGCAAGCGCCTGCTCGGCATCCCGCGCGTGAGCGCCGGCGTGTTCGCCATCCGCGAAGACCGCCTGGCCTCGGGCGGGCGCTACGGCGTGGGCGCGGGCCTGGTGCACGTGGGCGAGCGCACCGGCACCGCCACCGACACCTACCGGCTGCCCGCCTACACCACGGCGCGCCTCACGGGCTACTGGCAGATCGACCCGCGCACCCGGCTCACGCTGGACGTGAACAACCTGTTCGACAAGCACTACGCCGCCGCGTCGTGGAACGCCATCGCCGTCATCCCGGGCCTGGGCCGGCAGGTGGTGGCGGGGGTGCAGGTGAAGTTCTGACACCGGGCGGGCCGGGCCGCGGCCGCCGCAGAAGGGGACCGCTGCCGCTATAAGATGCATAGCGGCAGCGCGGCCTTCCCTTGCGCCGCGCCGCAGACAGGAGCCCTCCCCATGTCCGACGACGTCCTCCATCCCGCCGCCCGGGCGTTCCAGGTGCGCGACCCGGCGCTGGCCGAACGCTGGTCCCGCTGGCAGCCCCAGGCCGGCAGCAAGTCGAAGCCCTTCTCCCTGGCGGAATTCGATCCCGGCAAGAAGCCCTTCTCCCTCGGCGACAAGGCCACCGACAAGGCCGCCGTGCAGGACCTGGCCGCCGAACTGGACGGCCTGCAGAACCTGTTCTACGCCGACCGCCGCTTCAAGCTGCTGGTGCTGCTGCAGGGCACCGACACCTCGGGCAAGGACGGCACCGTGCGCGGCGTGTTCGGCCAGACCAGCCCGCTCGGCGTGCGCGCCGTGGGCTGGAAGGCCCCCACCGAAACCGAGCGCGCGCACGACTACCTCTGGCGCATCCATGCCCAGGTGCCCGCGGCCGGCGAGACCGTGGTCTTCAACCGCAGCCACTACGAAGACGTGCTGGTGCCGGTGGTGCAGGGCTGGATCACGCCCGAGCAGCATGCCCAGCGCCTGGCGCACATCAACGACTTCGAGCGCATGCTGGCCGAGACGGGCACCGTGATCGTCAAGTTCATGCTGCACATCGGCAAGGATGAGCAGCGCGAGCGCCTGCAGGCGCGGCTCGACGACCCGGCCAAGCACTGGAAGTTCGAGATGGGCGACATCGCGGCGCGCAAGCAGTGGGACGACTACCAGCGCGCCTACGAGGCCCTGCTGCCGGCCACCCACACGCCCTGGGCGCCGTGGACCATCGTGCCGGCGAACTCCAAGACGCACCGCAACCTGATGATCGCCACCGTGCTGCGCGCGGTGCTGCAGAACCTGGACCTGCGCTATCCCGAGGGCGACCCGGCGCTGGCGCACTTCAAGGTGGAGTGAGGCGGCAGGCCGGGGAAACGGCGCGGGAAGACTATGCATTAAACGCATGATTCTGTAACGCTCCGGCCTTGGACAGTGCCGGGGCCGAGGCATAAAGTCCGTCTCCTGACCCCGATCCTTCAAGGAACCTCTTCATGTCGAACACCAACGACACCCTCGTCCAGCACGCCGTGCCCTCCTACCTGCAGGCCGACCACCTCGGCCCCTGGGGCAACTACCTGCAGCAGGTGGACCGCGTCACGCCGTACCTCGGCGGCCTCGCACGGTGGGTGGAAACGCTCAAGCGTCCCAAGCGCATCCTGGTGGTGGACGTTCCCATCGAACTGGACAACGGCACCATCGCCCACTTCGAGGGCTACCGCGTGCAGCACAACCTGAGCCGCGGCCCCGGCAAGGGCGGCGTGCGCTTCCACCAGGACGTGACGCTGTCCGAGGTGATGGCCCTGTCGGCCTGGATGTCGGTGAAGAACGCGGCCGTGAACGTGCCCTACGGCGGTGCCAAGGGCGGCATCCGCGTCGATCCCAAGAAGCTCTCGCGCGGCGAACTCGAGCGCCTGACGCGCCGCTACACCAGCGAGATCGGCCTGCTGATCGGCCCCTCGAAGGACATTCCCGCACCCGACGTGAACACCAACGGCCAGGTCATGGCCTGGATGATGGACACGTACTCGATGAACGTGGGCGCCACCGCCACCGGCGTGGTCACCGGCAAGCCGGTGGACCTGGGCGGCTCGCTGGGCCGCGTCGAGGCCACGGGCCGCGGCGTGTTCACCGTGGGCGTCGAGGCGGCCAAGCTGACGGGCCTGCCGATCGAAGGCGCGCGCATCGCCGTGCAGGGCTTCGGCAACGTGGGCGGCATCGCCGGCAAGCTGTTCGCCGAGGCGGGCGCCAAGGTCATCGCCGTGCAGGACCACACCGGCACCATCATCAACAAGAGCGGCCTGGACGTGCCCGCCCTGCTGGCGCACGTCAAGCAGACCGGCGGCGTGGGCGGCTTCGCCGGCGCCGAGGCGATGGCGAAGGACGACTTCTGGGGCGTGGAGTGCGAGATCCTCATCCCCGCCGCGCTGGAGAACCAGATCACCAAGGACAACGCCGGCCAGATCAAGGCCAAGCTGGTGATCGAGGGCGCCAACGGCCCGACCACCACCGAGGCCGACGACATCCTGGCCGACAAGGGCGTGCTGGTGCTGCCCGACGTGATCGCCAACGCCGGCGGCGTGACGGTCAGCTACTTCGAGTGGGTGCAGGACTTCTCCAGCTTCTTCTGGAGCGAGGACGAGATCAACGCCCGCCTGGTGCGCATCATGCAGGAGGCCTTCGCCGGCATCTGGCACGTGGCGCAGGAACACAAGGTGACGCTGCGCACCGCCACCTTCATCGTGGCCTGCCAGCGCATCCTGCACGCCCGCGAGATGCGCGGCCTGTACCCCTGATCCGCTGACACCGGCAAGACCGATGCCCTCCCCGCCGTGCGCACCCACCCGGCACGCACGGCAGAAAGAAGCCGCCAGCGCCCCACCCGGGCCTGGCGGCTTCTTTCATGGCATGGCGATGTGCCGCGCTGCGGCGGGCGGGGCCGGTCAGGCCGGGCGGCGGGGTTCGACGCGCAGCGCGAGGCAGAAGGGCTGCTCGCAGGGCGCGCGGCCCTCGTAGGGGCAGCCCGGCTGATCGCAGGGCGGCAGTGCGCCCCGGCGTGCGGCCGCCTCGGCCTCTTCGTCCTCCGGGCGCCATCCTCCCGCCTGCAGCGCCGCCATCTGCAGCCAGGGATCGGCCCGCAGCGCCGCCTGCTGCATCCACTCGCGGCCGTAGAGCGCGGCCTGCGGCGGCGGCTGGAATTCCAACGACAGCAAGGCGCTGGTGCGGCCCGCCGCGCCGGCTTCGCCGGCCCCCTGCTGCAGCACGAGCGCGAACACGCCCGACTCGAGCCGGCCCATCCGCCCCGGGAACGGCAGCGCCAGCGAGGGCGCCGCGGTGCCCGCGGCATGCGGGCCCGACGCGCCGGGCGCACCCGCGGAGGGGGCAGCGGCGCCCGCAGCCGATGCCGCGGCGGCCGCACCGCGCTCCGCCCAGGCGGCGGGCACCTGGAGCGTGAAGGCGAATCCCCGCTCGCCGTCCTGCGCCAGTACGCTGCCCTGGCCCACCCGCCAGGTCTGCAGGGCCGCGGCCGCCCCGCCCTGCGCGGCCAGGGCATTGCGCAGGCCCTGGGCCAGCCCGGCGGTCCAGGGCTGTGCCGCCACCACGCGCACGGCCGCCGCGGCGCCGCCTTCTCCCAGGCGGTGCGCCAGCAGGCCGAGCAGCGTGCGCATCGGGCCGGCGACCCCGCCGGCCGGCCAGGTCTCGCCGGCCTCCGCCACGGTCCCCGCGCCCGCGCTGGCCGCGGGCGACGGCAGGGCCATGCCGGCCGGGGCCCCGGCCTGCGGGCGGCCTGGTACGGAAGCACTCCGGCCGGCAGCCTCCCCGGCCGCACCGGCCGCGGGCTGTGCCGCTGCGCCGGGCGCCCCGGCAGCGGGCCGGCCGGCGGCCGCCTCCTGGGCACTGGCCCGCGCCCGCGCTTCGGGCGATACGCTCACCCGATCGGTGGAAGGTTGCGGTAGAGGAAGGGCGGACGCAAGCCCCTGGGGCATGCCTGCTGCGGGTTGTGCAGCGCCGTCGGCACGGTCGGCGCCGAGCAGCATGCCCTGGCGCTGCAGCGCGGCCTCCGCCAGCAGGCGCGCCAGCGGCGCCTGCGGTGGGCGGGGCGGATCGATGGACGAAGGGGGCATGGCACTCCGGACCCGGCTGCACCCTGCGCACGCACACCCGTGCGCAGGCGGCCAGGCTGGGATTCTGCGCCGGCGCACGGTGAACGCCAACGTGCGCAACAGCCGCGCGGCGAGGAACGGGGCACTTTCCGATGCCGCGCCGGGCCATCGGTGCCGCCTGCGGTGCGGGGCGGCCGGAGCGCAGCCATCGACGCCCGCAGGGGCCGCTCATCCGGGCGGCCTGGCCCCGTTCAGGGCGCGGCGGCCTCGCGGGCCACGGCCTCCAGCTGCGAGCGCAGGGCCTGCTGCAGCAAGGGCGAAGGCGGCGTGGAAGCCTCTTCGGCCGCCTTGTAGACGATGCCCGTGCCGTCGCCCTGGAGCGTCGCCACGCGGCGCGCCACCATGAGCTGCTGGGTATTGCTGGAAGCGCCTTGCGAGTAGCCTTCGCCGTCGTTCACGCTGTAGTTCATCGCATAGGCGCGCAGCAGCGAACCGCCGCTCGTGACCCGCACGCACAGCACCGTGCCGGCCAGCTCGCCGGACACCTGGTGCTCGCACGCGAAGAGGTTGTCGCTGCTGACGGCCAGGCCGTTGCCGGTACGCGTGGCCGGCAGGAAGCCGCTCAGTTGGACGGCGTCGGTGCGCACGCCCTCGGAGCCGATCGACGTGAAGGTCCAGAGGCCCAGGAGGCTGGGCGCCGTGCGGGGATAGCCGAAGTTGAAGCGGGAAATCGCTTTTTCCGGCTCGTTCGGGAAGGTGATGAAGCCGGTGGTGCCGCTCGTGAAGCGGATGCTGACGTTGCCCGGGCTGCCGGCCTCGCTGCCGGACTGTGCCGGGCCGCCGAAATAAGGTCCGCCGGTGTAGCGGTTCAGGCGCGCCGTGACCCGGTTGTTGGACACCTGGCCCACGGCCAGATAAAAGGTGGGCTGCCCATTGCCCTCGTAGGCGTACATCTGCAGCGCGAGCGTGCCGTTCTGCACGTCGACCGAGAGGCCCCGTCCGGGCTTGCCGTTCACCTCGGAAGTGACGACCCAGGTGCCCGCCTGGGGCTCGTAGGCGTGCGCACCCATGGCGCAGGCCAGCAGCGCAGCCGCTGCCCATTGCTTGAAACCCAAAGCGCTCTCCTCCGACGTGTTTGCCACGTTGTACCCAATCAGGGAGGAAACGTGAACTTTTGTAATCCATTGCCCCACTGCGGCGTTGGGCGCCGTCGACGCGTCAGGGCTGCGTAAGGCGCAGGGTCTAGCCGTTCACCGCGCGCCCGGCAGCATGCGCGCCAGCACGCCGTCGCGCCGCACCCGGTGGTGGTAGAGCGCCGCGGCCACGTGCAGCAGCACTACGGCCCACGCCACGTACTGGCCGATGAAATGGTGCACCGCATCGATCGGCGCCTCGAAGGCCTCCCAGCCCACGCCCCAGGTGCGGCCGATCCAGCCGAACAGGGCCGTGTCGTTGAAGCCGGTGATGGTGAACAGCCCGAAATCCGTCGGCGCCCCGGTGCCGAGGTAGCCGGTGAGCGGCATCACGATCAGCAGGCCGTACAGGCCCCAGTGCGCGGCATGGGCGAGCGCATGTTCGATCGGCGGGCCCGGCGGATCGGCAGGCTGCACGTCCAGCAGCCGCCAGAGCAGCCGCGGCAGCACCAGGAAGCCCACCAGCAGGCCCAGCACCCAATGGATGTTGAGCACGGGCAGGGATGCGTCCGAGGTGTCGTCCATGAACCAGATGACGTAGTAGACGACGGCGTAGGCGCCGATGAACGCGGCGGCGCTCGTCCAATGGAAGAATTGGGCGAGCGCGCCGAAGCGGGTCGCGGTGTTGCGCCACTGCATGGCCGTGTGCTCCTGGGTTCTTGGGGAAAAAAGGTGCGGAGGTGGGCGTTCAGCGGACGAGCAGGCCCGCCAGCAGCCGGTCGAGCCCGTCCTGTGCCTGGGCGAGGCGCGTGGTGGGGTCGCCGTCCGGCTCGGCGATCCAGAACGAGGCTTCGGTGACCGCGCCATAGAGCATCCGCGCCGCGGCCCCCGCATGCACGGGTGCCACGGTGCCGCCGGCGATCAGGCCCTGCAGGGCGTCTTCCAGGGCGGCGATGGCCACCGATTGCGCGGCCTGCGGAACGTCGCCGAACACCGCGCGCGCGTCCTGCAGGATGATGCGGCGGATCTCGGGCACCAGCGCCAGTTCGAGGTAGGTCTGGCAGCGGCGACGGAACCCTTCCCAGGGCGTGGGCGCCGCCTCGGACACGGCGCGCAGGCGCTCGCCCACCTCGGCCTCGATCTGCTCGATGACCGCGACCAGCAGCCCCTGCTTGCTGCCGAAGTGGTGGTAGAGCGCCCCGCGGGTGAGGCCGGCCTCGGCCGTGAAATCGTCCATCGACGTGCCGGCGTAACCCTGCTCGGCGAACGCGCGGCGCGCCACGGCCAGCAGGCGGGCGCGCGTGGCGGCCATGGTTTCGGCGCGCGTGCGGCGCGGGGCCGGCGCGGAAAGGGGAGAACGCTTTGGCATACGGCGCGTATGTTAATTCACATACACGCTGTATGCAAAACCCTTCACATGGCCCACCACGCAGGCAGCAGCCGGCGCACCTCCGCCCGCGCGAAACGGTCGTCGATCAGGTGCACCACACCCTCGTCGCTCGGCGTGCGGATCACGCGGCCCGCGGCCTGCACGACTTTCTGCAGGCCCGGGTAGAGGTAGGTGTAGTCGTAGCCGGCCCCGAAGAGCTGCTCCATGCGCGCGCGGATCTGCTCGTTCACCGGGTTGATCTGCGGCAGGCCCAGCGTGGAGAGGAAGGCGCCGATCAGCCGCCGCCCGGGCAGGTCGATGCCCTCGGCGAAGGCGCCGCCCAGCACGGCGAAACCGATGCCCTCGCTGTCTTCCGTGAAGCGGGCCAGGAAGGCGCGCTGCTCGGCCTCCTGCATGCGGCGCGATTGGCACCAGTGCGGCAGGCCCGGATGGCGGCGGGCGAAGGCCTCGGCCACCTGGGCGAGGTAGTCGTAGCTGCTGAAGAACGCCAGGTAGTTGCCGGGCCGTTCGGTGAACTGCCGCGCCATCAGGTCGGCGATGGGCGCGGCCGAGGCGGCGCGGTGCGCATAGCGCGTGGAGATGCGCCGCGCCACCCGCACCTGCAACTGCGTGGCGGCGAAGGGCGATGCGACCTCGGTGGCCGCGTGCCCCGCGGGCAGGCCGAGCAGATCGGCGTAGTAGCGCGTGGGCGCCAGCGTGGCCGAGAACAGCGTGGCGGTGCGCGCGGCGGCGAAGCGCGGCGCGAGGAAGGGCGCAGGCACGATGTTGCGCACGCAGACCGTGGAGCCGCCCGGCGCGGCGCCCGCGGGCCGCTGCACGTCCACCAGGGAGTGCGCGTCCAGCAGTTCGGCCATGCGCAGCGCCTGCAGGGCTTCGAGGTAGAAGGCCTGCAGCGCGCCGTCGGCCTGCTCGGGGTGTTCCGCGAAATGCTCGCCCAGGGCGCTGCTGCCCTGCTGCAATGCGGCCAGCAGCTTCGCCGGAAAGCCCTCTTCCTGCACCACGTAGCCGGTGGCCCCCGCGGGTTGCGCGGCTGCCTGCACCTGCGCTTCCACCGCCTTGTCCAGCGCGACCCACGCGCGGCGGATGCGGTCCAGCGCCTTCTTCACGACCGGCACCGCGGCGGCCGTCGGCGATCGGCGCGCCTCGTGCAGCGTGCCGGGCAGCAGTTCGGCCGTGTACATGCGCCGCCCGCGCTCGACGAGGTTGTGCGCCTCGTCCACCAGCACGGCCACGCGCCACTGGTTGGCCTGCGCGAGGCCGTGCAGCATCGCCCCCAGGTCGAAGTAGTAGTGGTAGTCGCCCACCACCACGTCGGCCCAGCGCGCCAGTTCCTGCGAGAGGTAGTAGGGGCACACGCCGTGGGCCAGCGCGGCGTCGCGCACGCGGGCCTGGTCCAGCGCCAGCGGGCCGGTGGCGTGGGTGGCGGTCGGGGCAGTCGGAGCGGTCGCAGCGTCCGTGGCGAAGGCAAGCGGGTCGAGTGCCGCGGCGCGGGCGGCGGGCAGCCGGTCGTAGAAGCCGCGCGCCAGCGGGCAGGCGTCGCCGTGGCAGGCCTGGCCCGGGTGTTCGCAGGCCTTCTCGCGCGCGACGAGTTCCAGCACGCGCAGCGGCAGGGCGCCGCCGCTGCGGTCCTCGCGCGCGGGCCCCGCCATGCGGGCGAGCGCGTCCAGCGCCACCTGCCGGCCCGAGGTCTTGGCGGCCAGGAAGAAGACCTTGTCCAGCCGCTCGCCGGGCGCGGCCTTCAGCAGCGGGAACAGCGTGCCCGCCGTCTTGCCGATGCCCGTGGGCGCCTGGGCCAGCAGGCAGCGGCCGGCGGTGGCGGCGCGGTAGACGGCCTCCGCCAGCGGCCGCTGCCCGGTGCGGAAGGCCCCGAACGGGAACGCCAGCGCGGCCAGGGCGGCGTCGCGTGCGCGGCGGTGCGCCACCTCCTGCGCGGCCCAGGCCACGAAGCGGCGGCACTGCGTGTCGAAATGCGCGCGCAGGGCCTCGGCGGTGCATTGTTCGGTGAGCACCGTCTCCTGCTGCGTGCCGATGTCGAAATACACCAGCGCCACCTCGACCGCGCCGAGCTGCCGCGCCTCGCACAGCAGCCAGCCGTAGACCTTGGCCTGTGCCCAGTGCAGCGCACGGTGCGACGCGGGCTGCCGGTCGAGCCGGCCCTTGTAGGTCTTGACTTCTTCCAGCCGGCCGGCGGCGGCATCGAAGCCGTCGGCCCGGCCGCGCACGCGCAGGTGCAGCGGGCCGTCGCGCCAGTCGCCGGCCAGCGTCACTTCGCGCTCGTAGCCGGCGCCGCGCCGCCCGGCCACCACCGCATGGCCGGCGATGCCTTCGAGCGCGGTGGGCGCCGGCGTGAATCGCAGATCCAAGTCACCGGCCTTGGCGGTGAATTCGCACAGCTCGCGCACCGCGACGGTGTAGCTGCGGTCCAGGACCGGGTGCTGCTGCGCGCCGTCCGGGGGCACGGCCATGGGCACCGCCTGCATGGTGGGGGCCGTCAGGGCTGCGCCGCGGACGCGGGCGCGGGCACCGGCGCGGCCTCGGCGGCAGGCGGCACCGGAGGCGACAGGGGATCGGGGTCGGGGAGCTCGGGGGATGGCGATCCGGCCGCTTCCGGGGCGCAGGGCGCCGTCTCCGCAAGGGCCGGCTCCGCCGCGGGCCCGTCCGCGCCCTCCACCCCTTCGCCCAGCAGCGCCTGCGCGGGCTCGCCGTCGCCGTACATCGGCGTGGCCCGGCACAGCGCCATCCACACGGCGAAGGGCAGCGGACAGCGGGCATGGCGCGCGGGGCGCAGCAGCTCGAAACGGCCGGTTTCGATCGGGCCGTGCAGCACCCACACGCCGAAGGGCTCGGGGATTTCCTCGGGCTGGGCGATGCCCGCGGGGAAGACGTAGTAGCACTCCTCGCACAGCCACTGGTAGGCCTCGCGCTTGGCCGCGTGCCGCAGGTCGGAGAGCAGGTCGGCGCGGCTGGCCTTCACCTCGTGCACCATGGGCTGCAGGTAGGCGGGCACGCTGGTGTGCCGGATCGAGAACAGGTCGGGGCGCGCCATGCGCCAGATGCGCGCCACGGCGGGCGTGGGGGCGCACGCGCCGCCGGCGCCCTCCTCGTCGTCGTCCCACAGCCTGCGCAGGGCCAGGCGGCCGGCGGGCACGGCCTGCGGCAGGGGTGCGGCAGTGGGTGCCGGCGCAGGTGCAGGTACGGGCGCGGTCGGGAGGGCCTCCACGGCCGCGCGCAGCGACAGCTCGCGCCAGACGATGCGGCCCGCCGCGCGCAACTGCTCCGAAAAGCGCATCGCCAGCCGGTCGTGGGCGCTCAGGGCGCGCGCGCCCTTCTGCCGCGCCTCGGCCAGGCAGACGATGCCGGCATCGGTGAGGCGCAGCACCTCGTGGCCGCCCGGCTCTTCCGCCAGCCGCACCATGCCGGCCGCGAGCAGGTCGATCTCGATCGCATCGCGGCAGGGCCAGCCCGCGGACCGCCAGATCTGCAGCAGGCGCGTGCGGTGGATGCGTTGGATGGCGATGTCCGGCATGGCGTGGGATGTCAAAGCACTGATTGTAAATACAGTGCCACGGACGAGTCCGGGCCCGGCCATTCACCATCCGCGGCGCAAGGGGCATTGCCCTACGGCGCAGCGCCCGGGGGCACGATAGGGTGGAACCTCGCGCCCGTGCCGCGGCCGGGCTTCGCCATTCCCCGTCATCGCCCGCATCCCGGGACCGCCCGCATGCCCGCCACTCCCCACTCCGCCCCTACCGCCACCCCAGCTGCTCTTTCCTCCCGCGCCGCCCGCCCGCTGCGGCGCCTGGCCTGCACCGTCTCCGCGCTCTGGTGCGTCGCCCTGGCGCCCGCCATGGCGCAAACGGCCCGGTCAGCGCAACCCGTCGACCTGCCGCCCGCCACCGCGCCGCAGCCGGCCGCGCCTGCCCCGGTGGTGTCCGCACCGGCGTGGGTGCAGCCCCTGGAGCGCGCACTGGCGCAGGCCGAGGCGGACAGCCGCGTGCGCCTGGGCGTCTACGTGCGCGATCTGGAGACGGGCGCCTCGGCCTCGTTCCACGGATCGGAACCGTGGTACCTGGCCTCCACCGTCAAGGTGCCCGTGGCGATCGCGGTGCTGCGCGGCGTGGAGCGCGGCGACTTCACGCTCGACACCCCGCTCACCCTGCGCGCCGCCGACTACGTGGACGGCGCCGGCCCCACCAACGGCCGGCCCGTGGGCGCGCCGCTCACCGTGCGCTACCTGCTGGAGCAGATGATCGTCTACAGCGACAACACCGCCAGCGACATGCTGATCGGCCTGGTGGGCATCGGCACCGTCAACGCGGTGGTGCAGTCGCTGGTGCCCCGGGGCTTCGGGCGCATCACCTCGCTCGCCGACGTGCGCCGCCACGTGTACGGCGTGCTCACGCCCGAGGCGGCGCACCTCTCGGGCACCGACTTCCTCGCGCTGCGCCAGCAGCAGCGGCTGCACGGCGACGCGGCGGCGCGGTCCGCGCTGGCCACGCTGCTGCGCGTGCCCGAACGCTCGCTCGCGCCCACGGACCTGGCCTCGGCCTACGAAACCTACTACGCGGGCGGCCTGAACAGCGGGCGCCTCGACGCCTACGCCGATCTGCTGCAGGCGCTCGTGGAAGGCCGCGCGCTCGATGCCCAGCACACGGCCTACCTGCTGTCGGTGATGGAGCGCGTGAAGACCGGCCCGCAGCGCATCAAGGCGGGACTACCGCCGGGTGCGCGCTTCGCCCACAAGACCGGCACGCAGCGCGCACGAACATGCGATTCAGGCCTGGTCACCGTGCCGCGCTCCCTCCCGGAGCGGCGCGTGCTGGTGGTGGCCTGCACGCGCGGCGAACCTTCCACGGCCCGGTCCGATCGCGCGCTCCGGCAGGTCGGCATCGCCCTCTGCCAGTCGGGCCTGCTGTCCGACGGGAGATCGCATGAACCACGCTGCCCCACCCTGCCCACCCGGGCATCCGGCTCCGGTGCCGCGCCGTCCGGCGATGCGCCGGCGGCTCGCCCGCACGGTGCTGGCGGCGGCGCTGCCCCTGCTGCTGACGGCGCTGGGGACGACGACGCCTGAGCGGGCGCTGGCCGCCCCCGCGTGGGCCGAGGCGCTGGGCACCCAGGTGCAGAAACTCGAGCGCGAAACGCCCGGCCAGTTCGGCCTGTACGTGAAGCGCCTGGACAACGGCGAGACCTTCACCTGGCAGGCCGACCGGCGCTGGTATCTCGCTTCGTCGGCGAAGCTGCCGCTGGCGATCGCGGTGCTGCAGGAAGTGCAGCAGGGCCGGTTGCGCCTGGACCAGGAACTGCGCGTGGAAGAGCGCGACAAGATCGACGGTTCCGGCGCGCTGGTCTGGCAGCCCGTGGGCACGCAGCACAGCGTCGAGACGCTGCTGCGCCGCATGCTGATGGACAGCGACAACACCGCCGCGAACCTGCTGATCCGCACTATCGGGCAGGACACGTTCAACACCCGTGCGCAGGCGCTGATGGGCGCGCGCAACGTCGGCCCGCTCACCAATTTCACGCAGGTGCGCCAGGACGTGTACGCGGAGCTGCACCCCCGCGCGCGTGAGATCGCGCCGATGGACCTGGTGCGCGTGGCCGCGGCGCCCATGGGCCCGCAGCGCGTGCAGGCGCTGGCGCGCACGCTGCAGGTCAAGAAGGACGCGCTGCAGGTGAAGACGATGGAAGAGGCGTACGACCGCTACTACGCGCGGGGCGCCAACACCGCCACCCTCACGGGCTATGGCGGCATGCTGGAGAAGCTGGTGCGCGGCCAGTTGCTGACGCCGCCGCACCAGCAGATGCTCTACAAGGACCTGAAGTTTGACACCTACGACGCCTACCGGCTGGAGGCGGGGCTGCCGCGCACCGTGCGCTTCATCCACAAGACCGGCACGCAGTACCACCGCGCCTGCCACATGGGCGTGATCGACCCGCAGGACGGCGGCGCGCACGCGATCGTGGTGGCGATTTGCGCCGAGGGCATGGACGAGATGCGGCAGGCGGGCCGGCTGTTCGAGCAGATCGGCCGCGCGATCACGCGCACGCTGCTGCAGGGCCGGCCGGCCACGGGCCCGGGCTAGGCGAGCGGTTCAGAGCCGCTCACAGAACCCAGCGAAGCGGTTCTGGCTAGGCGCCGCATCGCAGGCAGTACGAGTAGTACGACAAGATGAGGCAACGACGCCAGAAGGGTTCTGTGAGCGGCTCTCAGCCCGCCGAGGCGCACACGCGCAGCACATCGGCGCCATAGGCCTCCAGCTTCTTGGCGCCCATGCCGCTGATGCCCTGCAGGTCGGCGAGCGAAGCGGGCTGGCGTTCCGCGATGGCCGCCAGCGTGGCGTCGTGGAAGATCACGTAGGCCGGCAGGTTGTGCTCGCGCGCCACCTCGGCGCGCCAGGCCTTGAGGTTGATGAAGCGCACCTGCGCGTCCGGGCCCAGGTTGGCGGCGGCGGCCGGCGGCGCGGTGCTGCGGCGGGTGCGCTTGGCCGGCGTGCTGGCGGTGGATTCCCGGAGTTGCACGGGCACCTGGCCCTTGAGCACGGGGCGCGAGCCTTCGGTGAGGCTCAGCGTGTCGAAGCTGTGGCCGCTCTCCAGCATCACCTTGTGCAGGCCCACCGCGCCCGTGGCGAGCAGTTGCCGCAGCACGCCGCGCAACTGCGGCTCGGTGTATTCCTTGCCCACGCCGAAGGTGGAGAGCTTGTCGTGGCCGAACTGCCGGATCTTCTCCGTGTCCTTGCCGCGCACGATGTCCATGATGTGGCCGGTGCCGAAGGTGAGGCCGCTCGCCTCGTGCACGCGGTAGATGGTGGACAGCAGCTTGCGCGCGGCGTCCGTGCCGTCCCACACCGCGGGCGGGTTCAGGCAGTTGTCGCAATTCCCGCACGGTTCCGACGGCTCGCCGAAATAGCCCAGCAGCCGCACGCGCCGGCAGTCGGTGGCCTCGGCCAGGCCGAGCAGCGCGTCGAGCTTGCCGCGCATCACCTGTTTGAACTCCTCGCCGGCGGGGCTCTCGTCGATCATGCGCCGCTGGTTCACCACGTCCTGCAGGCCGTAGGCCATCCAGGCGTCGGCGGGCAGGCCGTCGCGGCCCGCGCGGCCGGTCTCTTGGTAGTAGCCTTCGATGTTCTTGGGCATGTCCACGTGGGCCACGAAGCGCACGTCGGGCTTGTCGATGCCCATGCCGAAGGCGATGGTGGCCACCATGACGATGCCTTCCTCGCGCAGGAAGCGGTCCTGGTTCTCCTGGCGCACCTCTGCGGCCAAGCCCGCGTGGTAGGGCAGCGACTTGAGGCCCGCGTCGACCAGCGCGGCGGACATCTCCTCCACGCGCTTGCGCGACTGGCAATAGACCACGCCCGCGTCTTCCGGGTGCTCGCGCTCGATGAAGCGCAGCAGCTGCGCGAGCGGCTCCTTCTTCTCCTCGATGCGGTAGCGGATGTTGGGCCGGTCGAAGCTGCTGACGAAATGCCGCGCGTCTTCCAGTTGCAGGCGCTCGACGATGTCCTCGCGCGTGAGCGCATCGGCCGTGGCGGTGAGCGCGATGCGCGGCACGCCCGGATAGCGCTCGTGCAATACGGTGAGCGAGCGGTATTCGGGGCGGAAATCGTGGCCCCACTGGCTCACGCAGTGCGCCTCGTCGATCGCGAACATCGAGAGCTGCCCGCGCTGGTGCAGGCCGTCGAGCAACTCCAGGAAGCGCGGCGTGGTCAGGCGCTCGGGCGCCGCGTACAGCATCGTGATATCGCCGCGCGCCACGCGCCGCTCCAGCTCCTGCGTCTGCTGCCAGTCGAGCGTGGAATTCAGATAGGCCGCATCCACGCCCGCTTCGTGCAGCGCGCCCACCTGGTCGTGCATGAGCGCGATCAGCGGCGACACCACGATGGCCACGCCCTTGCCCGCATCGCGCCGCACGATGGCGGGCACCTGGTAGCACAGCGACTTGCCGCCGCCCGTGGGCATGAGCACCAGTGCGTCGCCGCCAGCGATCACGTGCTCGACGATGGCCTCCTGCGGGCCGCGGAAATGCTCGTAGCCGAAAACGTCGTGCAGGACGAAAAGCGCGGGGGACAAGGCGGTGGAACTCTCTGGTCGGTGGCGTCGGGTGCCCGCGCGGCAGCGGCGCTGGGCGGGTGCAGGGCAGGACGGCATCCCGGCGGAGCCGCTGCGCTGCACGCAGGCAAGGGGTCTATTGTGCTCCGTCCCGCAGACCGGAAGCGTGGCAACCATTCGCAAAAGCTATCGCACGCATCAAGGATTGAATTGGACGCGAATGAGAGGCGCGCCCAAGATGCCATCAGGCCCGGGTACAGAGGCCGCCCTTCCAGGAGACAACACCATGCGTTTTTCCCTTCCCCGCGCCCTGCGGCGGGCCTGCGGCGCCGTGGCCGCGCTGGCCGCCTCGGCAGCCCTGGCCCAGGCGCCCGACTATCCCAATGCGCCCATCACCCTCATCGTGCCCTTCGCCGCGGGCAGCGGCACGGATGCCGTGGCGCGCACCGTGGGCCAGAAGCTGTCCGAGCGCCTGAAGCAGCCGGTGCTGGTGGACAACAAGCCCGGCGCCAACGCCCAGGTGGGCGCCCAATTGGCGGCCCGGGCCAAGCCGGACGGCTACACGCTGTTCATGACCACGAACACCTCGCACTCGGCCAACCCGGCGCTGTATTCCAGCCTCAAGTACGACCCCATCAAGGACTTCACGCCCGTGGCGCGCGTGGGCGAGCTGCCCTTCGCGCTCGTGGTGAGCCCGGCGCTGCCGGTGAAATCGCTGCCCGAGTTCCTCGACTACGCCCGCGCCCATCCCGGCACGCTGAGCTACGCCACGCCCAACAGCACTTCGCTGGTGGCGATGGAGAGCATCAAACACATCGCGAAAGTGGACCTGCTGAGCGTGCCGTACAAGTCCAGCCCGCAGGCGCTCACCGATCTGCTGGGCGGGCAGGTGCAGGCCTACGTGGTGGACCTGGGCTCCGGCAAGAGCATGCTCACGGGCGACAAGGTGCGCACCCTGGGCATCACCACCGCCCAGCCCTCGCCGCTGCTGCCGGGCGTGCCGCCGATCGGGCAGACGGTGAAGGGGTTCGATCTGACCTCGTGGAACGGCGTCTTCGGCCCGGCCGGCATGCCGCCCGCGGTGGTGCAGCGACTGAACACCGAACTGCAGGCCGTGCTGGCCGACAAGGACACGCAGGACAAGCTCGCGCAGATCGGCTTCCAGGTCTGGCCCAGCAAGACGCCGGAGGAGTTCGCGCAGTACGTGGCGCAGCAGCTATCGCACTGGCGGACTTTGATCCAGCAAGCCGCTATTCAAGCGACATCCCCCTGAGCGGCTGCGCCGCTTCCCCCTTCTCTCGGCTTCGCCGGGAAGGGGGACGCCGCCAGCGCGGCGGGGCGGCCCTTGCGCGGCGTCTGCTGGCCTGGGCCGCGCCTGTGTGAAGGCCGTGGGCATAGGTAACGCTGCCTAAACGCGCCAACAGACTTGTCCAACGGGACACGAGATGACAGACGACTCTTCTTTCCCTGCTCCATCCGCTTCACGCACCGGCCCACTGGCGGGGGTGCGTGTGCTCGATCTCACCTCGGTGATCATGGGGCCGTTCGCCACGCAGATCCTCGCGCAACTCGGTGCGGAGGTGGTGAAGGTGGAGACGCCCGAGGGCGACAACATGCGGCACGTGGGGCCGATGCGGCATGCGGGCATGGGGCATATTTTTCTGCACGCGAACGCGGGCAAGCAGAGCATCGCGCTCGACCTGAAGCACCCGGAGGGGCGCGAGGCGGCGCTGCGGCTGGCCGAGGGCTGCGACGTGCTCATCAGCAACGTGCGGCCGCAGGCGCTGGCCCGGCTGGGGCTGGATTACGAGGCGGTGTGCGCGCGCAACCCGCGCATCGTCCACGTGAGCTGCTGCGGCTTCGACCAGGACGGGCCGGACGCCGCGCGCCCCGCCTACGACGACCTGATCCAGGGCGCCACCGGCATTCCGTGGCTCATGCAGCGCTACGGCGCGCCGGAGCCGTCGTACGCGCCCACCACGCTGTCGGACCGGGTGACGGGCCTGCACGCGGTGTACGCCGTGACGGCGGCGCTCTACGCCCGCGAGAAGACGGGCCGGGGCCAGGCCGTCGTCGTGCCGATGTTCGAGGCCATGGCGCAGTTCGTGCTGGGCGACCACATGGCGGGCCTGACCTTCGAGCCGCCGCTGGGCGAGCCCGGCTACGCACGCCTGCTCACGGCCCACCGCAAGCCCTACGCCACGGCCGACGGCATGCTCTGCGTGCTGATCTACAACGACAAGCACTGGCGCAGCTTCTTCGCGGCGATCGGCGAGGACGGCAGCGGCGGCCTCGCGCACGACCCGCGCTTCGCCACGCACGGCGCGCGCGCCGCGCACATCGACGCCGTGTACGCCGAGGTGGCGCGCATCCTGCGCACGCGCACCACGGCCGCATGGCAGGCGCTCCTGGACGCGGCCGACGTGCCCAATATGCCGATGAATTCCCCGGCCGACCTGCTGCAGAACCCGCAGCTGCGCGCCACCGGCTTCGTGCACGACACCGAACATCCCACCGAGGGGCCGATGCACGCCATGGCCCACCCCACGCGCTGGTCCGCCACGCCCCCGGCACGCGACCTGGCTCCCGCGCCGCGCCTGGGCGAACACACGCGCAGCCTGCTCGCCCAGGCCGGCTACACGCCCGCGCAGATCGACGCCCTGCTCGTGCAGCGCGCCTGCCGCGCCGCCGGAGACGGCGCATGACCTCCACCGCCGCCCCCACGGCCCTTCCCGCAACCCCTCCCACAACGACCACCGCGACCACCGCCATGTCCCCTGCCGCTCCCTCCCGCTACCTGGTGCGCGCCGCCCAGGTGCCCGGCTACCAGCCCGCCAACCACCACCACACCGTGAACCAGCGCCTGATCGGCCCCGAGACCGTGGGCGCGCGGCAGATGGAAGTGCTGCTCGGCACCCTGCATAAGGGCGGCGGCGCGCTGCCGCACGCGCACCCGGGCATCGAGCAGGCCTGCTACCTGCTGGAAGGCACGGCCCGCGCCGAGGTGGAGGGCGAGGCTTTCGACATGGTGCCGGGCGACATGTGCTTCTTCCCGGCCGACCGCATGCACGTGTTCACGGTGACCAGCGACACGCCCGTGAAGCTGCTGGTGATCTACAGCCCGCCCTACGGCGAGTCGCCCGACAAGGTGATCCGCCCGGCCGCGAAAGGCGCATGATGGATTTCGCCCTCTCGCCGGAACAGGAACAGATCCGCGATGCCATCGAGCGCGTCTGCGCGCCCTTCGATGCCGACTACTGGCTCGCGAAGGACCGGGATGGCGGCTTCCCGCACGACTTCCACCAGGCGCTGGCCGATGCCGGCTGGCTGGGCATCGCCATGCCCGAAGCCTACGGCGGCGCGGGCCTGGGCATCAGCGAGGCCGCGCTGATGATGCACACCATCTCGGCCACGGGCGCGGGCCTGTCGGGCGCATCGGCCGTGCACATGAACATCTTCGGGCTGCACCCGGTGGTGGTGTTCGGCACCGACGAACAGAAGGCGCGCTGGCTGCCGCCGCTGATCCAGGGCCGCGACAAGGCCTGCTTCGGCGTGACCGAGCCCAACACGGGCCTGAACACGCTCAAGCTGAAGACCCGCGCCGTGCGGCAGGGCGACCACTACGTGGTGCACGGCCAGAAGGTGTGGATCAGCACCGCGCAGGTGGCCAGCAAGATCCTGCTGCTGGCGCGCACCACGCCGCTGGAGGAGTTCCGCGGCACCGAAGGCCTGAGCCTGTTCTACACCGACCTGGACCGCAGCACGGTGGAAGTGCGCGAGATCGAGAAGCTCGGCCGCAAGTGCGTGGATTCCAACCAGGTGTTCATCGACGGCCTGCGCATTCCCGTGGAGGACCGCGTGGGCGAGGAAGGCAAGGGTTTCCAGTACATCCTGCACGGCCTCAACCCCGAGCGCATCCTGATCGCGAGCGAGGCCGTGGGCCTGGGCCGCGCGGCGCTGGCACGCGCGGCCGGCTACGCGCAGGAGCGCGAGGTGTTCGGCCGCCCGATCGGGCAGAACCAGGGCATACAGCATCCGCTGGCGCAGTCGTGGATGGAGCTGGAGGCCGCGCACCTCATGGTGCAGAAGGCCGCCTGGCTCTACGACCGGCACCAGCCCTGCGGCGCCGAGGCCAACGCCGCCAAGTACCTCGCGGCCGAGGCCTGCTACCACGCCTGCGAGCGCGCCATCCTGACCCATGGTGGCATGGGCTACGCCAAGGAGTACCACGTGGAGCGCTATATGCGCGAATCGTGGATCCCGCGCCTCGCGCCCGTCAGCCCGCAGCTGATCCTGTGTTTCATCGCCGAGAAGGTGCTGGGCCTGCGGAAGTCTTATTGACATCCCCCTGAGCGGCTGCGCCGCGGGGCGGCCCTTGCGCGGCGTCCGCTGGCGTGGCCTGCTCCGCGGCCGTCTGACGCACAGCGCTTCGGGCTCGGCGGGTTCCGCGCATTGGATTCGCGCACCTGCGGCGGCTGGCATGATGCCCCGCATGAAACTTCACCTGCTGCGCTACTTCGCCGTGCTGGCCGAGGAGCTGCATTTCGGCCGCGCGGCGGAGCGGCTCGCGATCACGCAGCCGCCGCTCAGCTCGGGCATCAAGGCGCTGGAGGACGCGCTGGGCGTGAAGCTGTTCGACCGCAGCAGCAAGCACGTGGCGCTCACGCCCGCGGGCCAGGCCTACCTGGCCGAGGTGCGCGTGGTGCTCGACCGCGTGGCGCGCGCGGGCGATACGGCGCGCGCCGTGGCCGCGGGCCTGCGCGGGCGGCTGGACATCGGCTTCACCGGATCGATGGTCTACCGCGACATGCCGGCCATCGTGCGCGCCTTCGGCGAACGCGCGCCGGGCATCGAGGTCAACCTGCGCGAGATGTCCTCGGGCGAGCAGATCGAGGCGCTGCTGCACCGGCAGCTGCACGCCGGCTTCATCAACGCCAGCGTGGTGCCCGTGCCGCTGCGCAGCCTGCCGCTGGCGCCGGACCATTTCGTGGCCTGCCTGCCGCACGACCACGCGCTGGCCGGCGCGGCGCAGGTGGACCTGCGCGCCCTGGCCGACGAGACCTTCGTGATGTTCGCGCGCGACGTGGCGCCGGCCAACCACGACAACGTGATCGCCCTCTTCCACCGCGCCGGCATCCATCCGCACACGCGCCACGCCACGCGCCAGTGGCTGACCGTGGTGGCCCTGGTGGCCATGCGCATGGGCGTGGCGCTGGTGCCCGCCACGATGGCGCAGGCCGCCGTGCAGGGCGTGCGCTTCGTGCCGATCGCCCACCTGGAGCATCCCACGGTGGGCGTGCTCGCGTGGCACGAGGCGGCGCCGAACCCGGCGCTGCAGACGTTTCTGGAAGTGGCGGGCGCAGCGGCGCCGCGGTAGGGCGCCTCACGCCCCGGGGGCAGCCACGGGCCCGTCCCGGGCGGCCGGTGGCATGCCACGCCCGTCACGCGCGCCCGGGCTGGCCGTCCGTCAGCCGCCAGAGGCCCAGCGGATTGGCCTGCTGCAGCGCCTCCGGCAACAGGGCGTCCGGCAGATCCTGGTAGCACACGGGCCGCAGGAAGCGGTCGATGGCGCTGGCGCCCACCGAGGTGAACATCGAATTGGAGGTCGAGGGGTACGGGCCGCCGTGCACCATGGCATGGCAGACCTCCACGCCCGTCGGAAAGCCGTTGGCCAGCAGCCGGCCGGCCTTGCGCTCCAGCACCGGCAGCAGCCGGCGAGCGAGCGGATGGTCGGCCGCTTCCAGGTGCAGGGTGGCGGTGAGCTGCCCTTCCAGTTGCTCGGCGACGGCGATCAGTTCGTCCATGTCCTTCGCACGCACCACCAGCGATGCCGGGCCGAACACCTCGGACGACAGCGCATGCTGCGCCATGAAGTGGCTTGCGTCGGTGGTGAACAGCGCGGCCTGCGCGGCGTTGTGCAGCTCCCCCGCGGCCTGGCCCTGGGCCACTGGCTGCACGCCCGGCGTGGCCGCCACCGCCTCCACGCCGCTGCGGTACGCGCCATGGATGCCGGCCGTGAGCATGGTCTGCGCATTCTTGCGGCCCAGGGCCTCGGCCGCGGATCGCACGAAGCGGTCCAGATCGGGGCCGTCGATGCCCAGCACCAGACCGGGATTGGTGCAGAACTGCCCCGCCCCCATGGTGAGCGAATCGGCGAATCCCTGGCCGATGGCTTCAGCCCGCTGCGCCAGCGCGCCGGGCAGCAGGAAGACCGGGTTGATCGCGCTCATCTCGGCATAGACGGGAATCGGCTCGGGGCGGCGGTTGGCGATCGCCACCAGCGCCAGGCCGCCCTGGCGCGAGCCGGTGAAGCCCACGGCCTTGATGGCGGGATGGGCGACCAGCGCCTCGCCGATGCTGCGGCCCGCGCCGATCAGCAGCGAGAACACGCCTTCGGGCAATCCCTGTTCGCGCGCCGCCTGCTGGATGGCGCGGCCCACCAGTTCGGACGTGCCCAGGTGGGCGCCGTGCGCCTTCACCACCACGGGCGCGCCCGCGGCCAGCGCCGAGGCCGTATCGCCTCCGGCCACCGAGAACGCGAGCGGGAAGTTGCTGGCGCCGAACACCGCCACCGGCCCGAGCGGGATCCTGGCGAGCCGCAGGTCCGCGCGCGGCGCGGGCTGGCGCTGCGGCTGGGCCGGGTCGATGGTGGCGTGCAGGAAGTGGCCGTCCCGCACCACCGCCGCGAACAGGCGCAGTTGGCCGACGGTACGTCCGCGCTCGCCCGTCAGGCGCGCCATCGGCAGGCCGGTTTCGGCATGGGCGCGCTCCAGCAGCGCATCGCCCAGCGCCATGATCCGGTCGGCGATGGCCTCCAGGAACGCGGCGCGGCGCGCGAGCGGCAGGGCGCGGTATTCGTCGAATGCCGCCGCCGCCAGGGTGGCGGCGCGGTCCACGTCGGCAGCGGTGCCGAAGCCGAACACGGGCTCGGCGATCTCGGCATTCGTGGTGGGGTTGAAGGCCCGCTGGCCTCCGTCGGTGCCGGCTACGCAGGAAGCACCGATCAGCATCTCGCCCGTCAAGGTCATGGTTGGCTCGTTGTGGGAAAACTCAAAAGAATCTCCGCCGACGCGCGCCGGCGGCAGGATCGCACGCTCACATCGACGCTTCGAGCAGGTGCGCGTAGTCGTTCGCGCTGGCTTCGCGCGGATTGGTCTTGTGGCTGTGGTCGGCCAGCGCCCCGACGACGATGCGCGGCGTCAGGTTGGAGGTCACGCCCATCTGCCCCAGCCCCGTGGGCAGCCGGAGCTTGCGCGACATGTCCTGGATCGCGTCCTCCACCGACACGTGCGGGGGCAGGCCCATGGCCTGCGCGAGGCGGTCGATCTTGTCGTCGCGGACCACCGTCTCCGCCTCGCGATTGAAGCGCACCACCGCCGGCAGCAGCACGGCATTGAGCGTGCCGTGGTGCAGGCGCGGATCGATGCCGCCCAGCGAATGGCTGAGGCTGTGCACGCAGCCCAGGCCCTTCTGGAATGCCAGCGCGCCCTGCAGCGAGGCGCTCATCATGTTGCTGCGCGCGTCCAGGTCGCCCGGTTCGTGGACGGCCCGCTCGATGTGCTTCCAGGCGCGGCGCAGGCCGTCGAGGGCGATGCCCTCGGCCGGCGGGTTGAAGCCGGGCGCGAGGAAGGTTTCGATGCAGTGCGCCACGGCATCCATGCCGGTGGCGGCGGTGAGGCCCGGCGGCAGGCCCACCGTCAAGGCCGGATCGCACAGCGCCACCTTCGGGATGACGTGGGGCGAGATGATGCCCACCTTGCGGCCGTCGTCCAGGATGATGATCGCGCCGCGGCCCACCTCGCTGCCCGTGCCCGCCGTGGTGGGAATGGCCACGATCGGCACGGTGGCCGGCGTGATGCGGGAGAGCCCGCCCTCGATCAGCGCGAACTGCTTCAGCGGGCCGGGGTGGCGCGCCGACACCGCGACGGCCTTGGCCAGGTCGATCGAAGAGCCGCCGCCCACGGCGACGATGCCGTCGCAGCCCGCCTCGTTGAAGTGCTCGACACCCGCGCGCGTCGCCGCCTCGGTCGGGTTGGAGGGCGTGCCGTCGAACACATGGTGCTGCGGCAGATCGTTCAGGGACAGCAGGGTGTCGATCAGCCCCGCGGCCACCACGCCCTTGTCGGTGACGAACAGCGGCTTTTTGAAGCCCTGCGCCTCGCAGACCTGGGCCAGCTCGGCGGAGCAGCCCATGCCGAAGCGAATTTCCGTCACGTAGTTGATCACCGCCATCTTTGTGCTCCTGCTATCAGTAATTCTCATATTCATGTGGAAAGCAGGAGTCTAGGAAGAAGGCCATGCTAGATAAACTAACCTTTATCCATACTTCTATAACTTTTCCTCAATGCAAAGCCCGCACAGCCTCAACTCCGTGATGTCGCGCCTGCACGCGCGGCAGCTGCGCCTGCTGATCGCCGTGGCCGAGCATGGCTCGCTGCTGGCGGCGGCCGACCGGGTGGGACTCACGCAGCCCGGCGCCAGCAAGGCGCTGAAGGAGCTGGAGGCGACGCTCAACGCGACGCTCTTCATGCGCACGAACCGCGGGCTGGTGCCCACGCAGGCCGGCCAGTGCGCGGTGCGCTTCGCGCGGCTGATCCAGTCGGACATCGGGCACCTGCAGCAGGAACTGAGCGCCATCGCGAGCGGCGCGGGCGGCCGCATCGCGGTGGGCACCATCATGGGCGCGGTGCCGCTGCTGACGCGGGCGCTCACCCGGCTCATGGCGCAGCAGCCCGACCTGTCCGTGGAGATCGTCGAAGACACCAGCGAAAGCCTGCTCGCGCTGATCGACCAGGGGCGGCTCGATGCGGCGATCTGCCGGCTGTCGGTCAGCCCCCGGCCCCACCTGTACGACGCCGTCGTGGTGAAGGAGGAGTCCCTGGCCGTCATCGCCCACCAGGCGCACCCGGCGGCGGGCCTGCCGTCGATCACGCTGCAGGACCTCTCCGCCAACCGGTGGGTGGTGTACCGGGCGCACATGCCGATGCGCCGCACGCTCGAGCGGGAATTCTTCGAAGAGAACCTGTTCTTCCCCGCGCACCTGATCGAGACCACGTCCGCGCTGGCCACGCTCTCGCTGCTGAGCCACGACCCCAACCTGGTGGCCCTGGTGTCGGACGACGTGGCCGACTACGTCTGCCGGCACGGCCTGGTCGCCCGCCTGCCGCTGCGCCTCAAATCGCGCAGCGAGCCCTATGAGCTGATCGCGCGGCGCAACGCCCACCGCCATCCGGCGCTGGCGCTGCTGGAGGAGGCGCTGCAGGCGTTGCAGTCCGCTCCCGACACCGCCTGACCGGTCGGGGTGCGGCGCCCGGCATCCGAGGCGACGGGAAAGCCAGCGCGTTTTCTACAATGGCGGCTTATGCAACCCCTCCACTACACCCGCGCCCAGCAGCTCCCCGGCATCCTCGCCGAACGCATCGCCATCCTCGACGGCGCCATGGGCACCATGATCCAGCGCTTCAAGCTGGGCGAGGCGCAGTACCGCGGCGAGGGGTATGCCGGCCCCGGCGGCGCGGGCGACCGGTTCAAGGACTTCCCGCACGACGTGAAGGGCAACAACGAGCTGCTCTCGCTCACCCGGCCCGACGTGATCCGCGACATCCACGAGCGCTACCTCGCCGCGGGCGCGGACCTGATCGAGACCAACACCTTCGGCGCGACCACGATCGCGCAGGAGGACTACCACATGGCCGATCTCGCGCGCGAGATGAACCTGCAGTCCGCGCGCCTGGCGCGCGCCGCCTGCGACAAGTTCTCCACGCAGGACAAGCCCCGCTTCGTGGCCGGCGCCCTCGGCCCCACGCCCAAGACGGCGAGCATCAGCCCCGACGTGAACGACCCCGGCGCGCGCAACGTCGATTTCGAGCAATTGCGCGCCGCCTACTACGAGCAGACCCAGGCGCTGGTCGAGGGCGGCGCCGACGTGCTGCTGGTCGAGACCATCTTCGACACGCTCAACGCCAAGGCCGCGCTCTTCGCCATCGACGAATACTTCGAGGCGAGCGGCGAGCGCCTGCCGCTCATCATCAGCGGCACCGTCACCGACGCCTCCGGCCGCATCCTCTCGGGCCAGACGGTGACGGCCTTCTGGCACAGCGTGCGCCACGCGCGTCCGCTGGCCATCGGCCTCAACTGCGCGCTGGGCGCCACGCTGATGCGCCCCTACATCCAGGAGCTGAACCGGGTGGCGGAAGACACCTTCATCAGCTGCTACCCCAACGCCGGCCTGCCCAACCCGATGAGCGACACCGGCTTCGACGAGACGCCCGAGGTCACCAGCCGCCTCGTGCACGAGTTCGCGGCCGAGGGCCTGGTGAACATCGTGGGCGGCTGCTGCGGCACCACGCCGGACCACATCGCCGCCATCGGCCAGGCCGTGGCGCCCGTGCCGGCGCGCAGGCTGTTCTACCCCGAAGCCGCCTGAGCGCACGCCGTTGAGAGCGGCTCACACGGCACAGCGAAGCGGTTCTGGCGAGGCGCCGCATCGCAGGCAGTACGAGCAGTACGACAAGATGCGGCAACAACGCCAGAAGGGTCGTGTGAGCCGCTCTGAGGGCAGCGGCGGCGGCCCGCCCACGGATGGGCCGGCCTCCTACGCCGGCTCGACCGTGGTGCCGTAGGATGCGCGGGATTCCCTTCCGCGGACCTGCCGTGCGCTCCCTGCGTATCCAACTCACCCTTTTCTGGACCCTGCTGCTCGGCGCCTGCGCGCTGGTGGCCGTGGTCCTCACGGTGCTCTACCAGTCCGGCTCCGGGGCGCAGGTGGCCGCCGGGCGCGCGCGCGTCGCGCAGGCCTGCGGCGACATTGCCGCGCGCTATGCCCAGTCCGTTCCCGGCGTGGCGGCCGATGCCCCGCGCGAAGACCTGCTGCGCGTGCTGCTGCACGTGGTGCTGCTGGAGGCGCCGCGTGTGGAAGGCGGCGTGTGGAGCGCCAGCGGCGGCATGCTGGGCTACGCCTACCCCACCTACGAGGGCAGCGGCGTCAAGAGCGACGTGCCCTCCGCCGAAGAACCGCTGATCGTGGAGATGGCGCGCCAGGCCGGCGCCGGGCGCCAGCCCCTGGTGAACCTCGTGCGCGGCACGCACGAAGTGCTGATCGTCGCGGCCTGCCCGCTGGCCGCCCACCCCGATACCGCCGTCTGGACCATGACGCGCGTGCATGCCGGTGCCATCGCCGCGCAGGACAGCCTGCGCGCCGGCATCGGCATCCTGGCGCTGCTGGTGGTGGTCTCGGGCGCCTGGCTGGGCTGGGTGCTGCTGCGCGGCCTGCGGCAGGTCGGGCGGCTCGAAGCGACCCTGGCCGGGGCCGGGGGCGACACGGTGCCCGTGCTGGAGCGCACCGGCATCCGCGAGCTGGACCGCATCGTGGACGGCTTCAACGGTTTCGGCACGCGGCTGCAGGAGGCCCGCGCCCGCCTGCAGGAGGCGCTCGCGCAGCAGCACCGCGACATGCGGCTCACGGCGCTGGGCCGCATGACGGCCTCGGTCGCGCACGAGATCCGCAACCCCATCGCCGCGATGCGGCTGAAGGTGGACAACGCCCTGGCCGCGCCGCCCGGTCGCGAGGCCGGCGCGCTGACGGCCATCGGCACGCAGATCGACCGGCTCGAAGGCCTGGTGCAGAGCCTGCTCTCGCTGGTGCAGCCGCTGCAGCTGGCCCCGCGCGCCGTGGACCTGCCCGCCTGGCTGCAGGAGCGCCTGGAGGCCGTGCGGCCCGCCGCCGAGGCGCGCGGCGTGCGCCTGGCCCTGCGCGGCGACGCCCCGCCGCGGGCGGTGTTCGACCCGGTGCATGCCGCCCGCGCCATCGACAACCTGCTGGACAACGCCGTGCGCCATGCGCCCGAGGGCGGCGAGGCCGCGCTCTCCGTACAGGTGGATGCCGCCCGCGCGCTGTGCGTGCTCACCGTGGAAGACGACGGCCCCGGCGTGCCCGAAGACCTGCGCGCCCAGCTCTTCGAGCCCTTCGCCACCGGCCGCACCGACGGCAACGGCCTGGGCCTGGCGCTGGCGCGCGAGGTGGCGCTGGCGCACGGCGGCGAGTTGCGTTACGCGCCGCGCGAAGGCGGCGGCGGCGCGCGTTTCATCCTGGAGCTGCCATGGCGCGCATCCTGATCGTCGACGACGACGCGGCCTTCCGCGAATCGCTCGCCGAAACCCTGCAGGGCCTGGGCCACGAAGTGGACGAGGCCGCCAGCGGCGAAGAGGCGCTCAGGCAGGCGCAGCAAACCCGCTACGCCACCATCTTCCTGGACCACCGCATGCCCGGCATGGACGGCCTGGAAACCCTCGCCGCGCTCGCGGCCCGGCTGCCGCAGCTGCCGCCGGTGCTGGTGCTCACCGCCTACGCCAGCGGCTCCGGCACCATCGAGGCGATGCGCCTGGGCGCCTTCGACCACCTGACCAAGCCGGTGGGCCGCGCCGCCGTCATCGAGGCGCTGGACCGCGCCCTGCGCTCCCGCGCCGATGCGGAGGCCACCCCGGCCGCACCCGCCGCACCGGCGGGCGCGGACGACGAGGGCGAACTGATCGGCGTGAGCGAGGCCATGCGCGAGGTGCACAAGCGCATCGGGCTGGCCGCCGCGAGCGAGGCCCCGGTGCTGGTGCAGGGCGAGACCGGCACCGGCAAGGAGCTGGTGGCGCGGGCGCTGCACCGGCATTCGGCCCGCAGCGCAGGCCCGTTCGTGGCCTTGAACTGCGCGGCCATCCCGAAGGACCTGCTCGAGAGCGAGCTGTTCGGCCACGTGAAGGGCGCCTTCACCGGCGCCGCCACCGACCGGCCCGGGTGCTTCCGCGCGGCGGACGGCGGCGTGCTGCTGCTCGACGAGATCGGCGACATGGCGCCCGACGTGCAGGCCAAGCTGCTGCGCGCGCTGCAGGAGGGCGAGGTGACGCCGCTGGGCAGCCACCGCCCGGTGAAGGTCAACGTGCGCGTGGTGGCCGCCACGCACCGCGATCTGGCCGCCGCCGTGCGCGAGGGGCGCTTCCGCGAAGACCTCCGCTACCGGCTCGACGTGCTGCAGATCGCGCTGCCGCCGCTGCGCGAGCGCCTCGCCGACATCGTGCCGCTGGCCGAACACTTCCTGCGCCGTGCCGCGGCGCCGCAGCCGGCCAAGCGCCTCGCGCCGGGCGCCGCGCGCGCCCTCATCGCCCACACCTGGCCCGGCAACGTGCGCGAACTGCGCAACGCCATGGAGCGCGCCCACGCCCTGCAGCGTGGCCCCGTGGTGGGCGCGGCCGACCTCGATCTGGGGCCGGCCTCAGCGGCCACCGTCACCGATCCGGCAGGCGGCGATGCCCAGGCCCCGGATGCGTTTGAAGGCAACCTGCCCGAGGCCGTCGAGCGGCTGGAGCGCCGCATGATCGCCCATGCGCTCGCCGAGGCCCGCGGCAACCGTTCGCTCGCGGCGCGGCGCCTGGGCATCCACCGGCAGCTGCTCTACAGCAAGCTGGCGCAGTACGGCATGGAATGAGACACCCGGGGCCATCCGCCATGTCGCGAATCCGGACAAGCTGTCGCCACGCCATGCAGCGCGCACGCGCTGCTGGCATCGCAACCCGTTGATTCATAAGGCATCCGGTGCTGGCACGCGTCTTGAGACACCAGGGCATCCACACCCGAAGGAGTTTCTCCATGCGACTGTCTCTCATCACCCGCGCCGGCCTCGCCGCCGCCCTGCTCGCCTGTGCCGCAGCGCAGGCCCAGCCCACGGCCCCCGCTCCCGGCGCCGTGCCGCCCCCGCCGCCCGCCGCCGGCCAGCCCCCGGGCCCGATCGGCCAGCCGGCCGCCGTGGAACAGGCCACGCACAGCGGCGTGCTGCAGCGCTGGCTGCTCAACCCCAACGGCGAGGCCGACGGCCTGCTGCTGCAGGACGGCACGCAGGTGAACTTCCCGCCGCACCTGTCCGGCAGCCTGACCGCCTGGCTGCAGCCCGGTGCCGCGGTGGACGTGGCCGGCTGGCACCACACCGGCGTGCCCGTGCTGCGTGCCAGCGCGATCCGTTCGCAGGGCCGCACCGTCGAAGACACGCCGCCCGCCGCCGGCCAGGTGCCGCCGCCGCCCCCGCAACGGCCGGCCCTCACCGAACTGCAGGCCGACGGCCGCGTGGCCACCGTGCTGCTCAACACCCGTGGCGATGCCCACGGTCTGCTGCTCGACAACGGCGTGATCGTGCGCTTCCCGCCGCACGTGGCCGCCAGCATGGGCGCCCTGCTGCAGCCCGGCGCCACCGTGTCGGCCCGCGGCTGGGGCACGCGCAACGCCCTGGGCACCGCGCTGGAAGCCACGCAACTCGGCACCTCGGCCGGCACGCTGCAGGAAGTGTTCCGCGGCCCCGCCGGCGGCCCGCCGCGCCTGCCCTGATCCGCCCCGTGCCACCCACCCCGCACACCACCCGTTCACAGAAACCCTGTCCATGACCCAACCCCAGGAAACCATCGAAGTCTGGTCCCTCGAAGGCCGCTTCCAGCACCTGCTCCACAGCCCGCGCGGCGAAGTCGAAGGCGCGATGATCGACGTGGACGGCGTGCCCGCGCAGTTCACCTTCGGCAAGCAGGACGAGCGCGCGGCACGTGCCTTCGAGGCCCTGCGCCCCGGCCAGGCCCTCGTGGTCGAAGGCACCGTGGCGGCGCCCCCGCGCCATGGCGAGGCCGCGCACGAGGTCTATGCGCTCGAACGGCTGGTGTCGATCGACGGCGAACCCGCCGCACCCGACGAGGCCGTGCGCCGCGCCGAAGGCCGCGTGGCGCGCATCCACCACGCCCGCCACGGCGAGCCCAACGGCGTCGTGCTGGACTCGGGCGACTTCGTCCACATGCGCCCCGACGGCTTCGCGGCGCTGCCGCTGCAGCCCGGCGACGCGGTCGAGGCCAGCGGCCCGGCACGCCCGCTGCGCGGCGCCCCGGGCCACGTGATCGAGGCCCGCACCGTCAACGGCCAGGCGCTCCCCACGACAACCCACGGGTGACCCCATGACCACCGCCGCGCACACCGCCACCGCAGACACCGCTCCCGCCGGCCTTTTCGGCGATCCGCCCTCGGGAACACGGACTGCCGGCGGCAGCGCGCCGGTGGCCGCCGGGGCCTCCCTCACGGCCCTGGCCTGGATGGCGTTCTTCATGGCGGACGTGCGCGACGGGCTCGGCCCCTTCCTCGCCACCTACCTGCAGACGCAGCGCATCGACCAGACGATGATCGGCATCGTGATGTCGGCCGGGGGCCTGGCGGCCATGCTGGCCACGCCGCTGGCCGGCGCCTGGGCGGACCGCACCCGCGCCAAGCGGGTGCTGATCGCGGTCGCAGCCATCGCCGTCCTGGGCGCGAGCGCCCTCGCTTTCAGCACGCGCTCGCCCGCCATGCTGATCCTGTCGCAGGTGCTCACCGGCGTGGCCGGCGCACTGCTGGCCGCCGGCCTCGCGGCCCTCACGCTGGGCCTCGCGCGCAGCAGCGGCCTGCGCCACCAGACCGGCCGCAACGAAGCCTTCAGCCACGCCGGCAACATCGTCTCCGCGCTCGGCGCGGCGGCCTTCGCGCACTGGCTGGGCGCCCCCTGGATGCTGGTCGTCATGGCGGCCATGGCCGTGGGCGCCCTCGCCTGCCTGCTGTCCATCCGCGACCGCGACATCGACCACGTGGCCGCCCGCGGCAGCGAAGCCGCCCCGGAGCCGGTGCGCACCCGGGCCCCTGCCGCCGCCACCGGCGCCCACCCGGCGCCCGAGGGCTGGCGCGCCTTCCTGTCGCACCGCGCGCTGTGGCTCTTCGGCCTGACCTGCGCGCTCTTCCACCTGGGCAACGCCGCCATGCTGCCGCTGCTCAACCAGCGGCTCGCGGCCACCGTGCCCGATTCCGCGCCGCTGCTGTGGACCGGCATCGCCATCGTCGTCGCCCAGCTCACCATGGTGCCGGTGGCGCTGTGGGTGTCGCGCAGCCGCCGCTTCGATCTGCAGGTGTTCGTCTACCTGGCCATCCTCGCGCTACCCGTGCGCGGCATCCTGGCATGGGCGATCCCCGAGGCCTGGGCCAACATCCCCGTGCAGATCCTCGACGGCCTCGCCGCGGGCGCGCTCGGCGTGGCCACGCCGCTGATGGTGGAGCGCTACGTGCGCGGCAGCGGCCGCTACAACACCGCCCTGGGCCTGGTGATGACGCTGCAGGGCATCGGCGCCGCGCTGAGCCCCGCCATCGCCAACAGCGTGGTGGGCGCGCAGGGGCATTTCGGGCTGGCCTTCGCCGTGCTCGCGGGCTGCGCGGTGCTGGCCCTGCCGGTGTTCTGGTTCGCGCAGCGGCAGGCGGGCCGGCAACGCTGAGAGCGGCGGGCACGACCCAGCGAAGCGGTTCTGGCGAGGCGCCGCATCGCAGGCAGTACGCGCAGTACGACAAGATGCGGCAACGACGCCGGAAGGGTCGTGTCAGCCGCTCCGCACCGCGCCGTCGAGCTGCAGGTACACCCGGCCCTGCTGGATCCGCACGGGGTAGGTGCGCAGCCCCTGCGTGAGCGGCGCGCACAGCGCGCTGCCGTCGCGCACGTCGAAGCGTCCCTGGTGCAGCGGGCACTCGATCTCGTGTCCCTCCAGGAAGCCGTCGCACAGCCGTGCATTGCCGTGGGTGCAGAGGTTGTCGGTGGCGAACACCTTGCCCTCCACCGAATAGAGCGCCACGTCGCGCCCGCCGACGGTCACGCCGATCACGTCGTCCTGCGGCACGTCGTCCAGCGCGGCGGCCTCGGTCCATGCGGTATCGATGGCGGTCATGGTGTATCTCCTCGGATCAGATGGGGTAGATGATGGAATTCAGGATCATTTCGCTGTCGTAGATGCACTCCTTGCGGGCGAAACGCAGCCCGCCTGGCGTGCGCACCACCACGTCGAGGTAGCGGCCCACGTTGAACACCGTTGAGGGCTCCGACAGCTTGGTGCGGAACACGGCGTAGTTCGCCTCGCACTCCCAGCGCCCCTCGCCGGCCGCACGCACGCGCGGAGCGCCGATCACGTGGCGCTGGTAGTACGGGTCGTGGAACAGCGTCTCGCGGATGCCGTAGACGCGGTCCTTCAGCATGCCCTGGCTGTCGAACGAGAGCGTGGCGAGCGGCAGGCCGCGCTCGTGGTTCTCGCGCGGCTGCAGCCGGTACACGCAGTCTTCGGTGAAGAAGCCGGGCCAGCGGTCCCAGTCGGCGGCGTCCAGCGCCGAGGCGTAGTCGGCATAGAGCTGCTGCAGCGCGAACCAGTCGGCGAAGTCGATGGGTGTCTTCATGCTCATGGCTTCAGTCCTCCTTTTCCATCACGCCGCGCCAGTATTCGTACATGCCGCGGATCAGCGTCTCGGTCACCATGTGGTCGGTGTCGCCCACCCCGTGGCCGCCCAGCTCCACCAGCGCGCGGTGGAAGGGTTTTTGCTCGAAGCCTTGCTGCGAGAACTCGATCACCTCGCCGTCGTCGGCCGACACGAAGCCCGCCGGGCCGAACAGGTTGGACTGGCGCAGGCGGCGCTCGGTCATCTCGTCGGTGTCGTCCTCGTAGCCGAAATGCGTCCACACGAAATCGAACGCGTCGTGGCCCACCGGCTGGATGTGGCGGGTGGAGACGCTGTTGACCTGCTGCTGCAGGATCACGCTCGGGAACAGCGTGGTCATCACCGCCGTCGGACCGCCCCACCAGGGCTCGGGCACGATGTCGAGAAAGCGCGGGTCTTCCAACTGCATGCCGGCCTTGAAGCTGGACACGTTCGATACGTCCGACTGCTTCTTGGCCTCGCCGCGCGTGGACACCATGGCCGCATGGCGGTGGCGCGCGTCCATCTTCAGCTCCGACTTGTTGTCCGCCCGCCAGAGGCCGAAGGTGACGAACCAGGTGTGCAGCAGCCCGGGGTGGTACGGGTCCTTGATGTTCTCCTGCATCAGCTTCCAGTTGCCCGGAATGCGCTGGCGGTTGTAGCCCAGGATCTTCAGCTTGCGGCCATTGAACATGCGGTCGAAATAGCCCAGGATCACCGGACCCATGAAGTCCTCCAGCGATTCCACGCCGTGGTCGAACGAGGCGAACACCACCCCGCCGCGCACGGCCACCTTGAGCCGCGTGAGGCTGTGCTCTTCCAGCTTGAAATCCGCCGGCATGCCGCCGTGCACCTTGCCGTCCTGCTTCACGCCGCGCCGGAACGGCACGCCCTGCAGCGCGCCGTCGAGCCGGTAGTTCCACTGGTGGTAGGGGCAGACGAACTCCTTGCGGTTGCCGTGCCGCTCGCGGCAGAAGCGCATGCCGCGGTGCGCGCAGACGTTCTCCACCACGTACAGCTGCATGTCCTCGCCGCGCGTGAGGATCACCGAGCGCTCGCCGATCGCCGTGCGCTTGAAATCGCCGGGGTTCGGCACCTCGGCCTCCAGCCCCACGTAGCACCAGTGGCCGCGGTAGAAGAATCGCTCCAGCTCGCGGCGGTAGATCTCCTCGCTGGTGTAGGCCGCGAACGGCACGCGGTGGGTGCCGGGGCTCTCCCAGACGGGCTGCAATGGAAAGACAGGGTGGGGCGTACTCATGTCGTTGTCTCCTTGTGATGGTTGTTCAATGCACGGCGCGTCACGATCGAAAGGCCGCGGAGCAGGCCATGCCAGCGGACGCCGCGGAACGGGCTTGGCCCGGCCGCTGGCGTCGTCCCCCTGGAAGGGGGAAGCGGCGCAGCCGCTCAGGGGGTACTCGCATAAAACGCGTCGGCATAGACGTGCTCGGGCGCGATGCCGCGCTGGCGCGCCAGCAGCGACACGGCCTCCACCATCGGCGGCGATCCGCACAGGTACGCGCGCCAGCCTTCCAGCGAGGGCCAGTCCTGCGCGATCGCATCGGTGACCAGGCCCGTGCGCTGGCCCGGCGCCGCATCGGCCGCGGCCACCACGGCATGCACCTGCAACTGCGGATGCCGCTGCTGCAGCGCGGCCAGCCACTGCAGGCCATAGACGTCGCGCGCGGACCGCGCACCGGCATAGACGTGGATCGGGTTGGGCATGCCCGCCTCCAACGCGCCGCGCACGATGGACAGGATCGGCGCCAGCCCCGTGCCGCCCGCCACGCAGAGCATCGGCCCTTCGTACTTGCGGCGCAGATAGGCCGAACCCAGCGGCCCGCTCACGCGCACCGCATCGCCCACGGCCAGCACGCTGGCGACGTGGGTGGAAACCAGCCCGCATTCGACCAGCCGCACGTGGAATTCGAGTTCGCCGTCGTGCGGCAGCCCGGCCATCGAATAGGGCCGCACCAGGCCCGGCCCGAACTGCAGTTGCGCGTACTGCCCCGGCGAGAAATCCAGCGGCTTGGCCGGCTTCAGAAGCACGCGGCGGATGTCGTGCGTGAGCGTTTCCACGGCCGTCACCGTGGCCTTGAGCGTGCGCGCGGTGTGCACCACCACCTCGTCGGGCTCGGGAATCTCGATGGTGCAGGACTCGCTCAGCACCGTCTGGCAGGCCATCACGTACTGCGCCTCGCCATCGCCGCCCAGTGGCGGCATGCGCAGCGCCTGGCCCGAATCCAGCACCTCGCCCGCGACCACCTTGCAGCGGCAGGTGCCGCAGCGGCCGGCCATGCAGCTATACGACACGGGGATCTGGTGCGCGAGCAGCACTTCCAGCAGGTTGGCGCCGGGCGCCACGGGCAACACGCGGCCCAGCGGCTCGATATGCAACTCCATCGGGGACTGTCTCCAGGTTTTCGTTATGGCCCCGATCATTCCTGCGAATGACCCATCAGCCAATAGAATGGCATGAATACATCGCATCACTCCGATGAATAAAGGTGCCGCGTGGAACTGGAAGAGATCGACCTGAACCTGCTGGTGGTTTTCCAGCAGCTACTGGTCACGCGCAAGGTATCGCAGGCGGCCGAGAACCTGGGCCTCACGCAGCCGGCGGTGAGCAATGCCCTCGCGCGGCTGCGGCGCCTGCTGGGCGACGAACTGTTCCTGCGCACGGCCCACGGCATGCAGCCCACGCCCTACGCCGACCAGCTCGCGGAATCGGTGTCGTACGCGCTCGCGATGATCCACGGCGCCCTGAACCACAAGCTGGGGTTCGACCCCGCCACCAGCCGGCGCGTGTTCAAGGTGGGCATGACGGACATCGGCGAGATCTACTTCCTGCCGCGCCTGCTGGAGCACCTGGCCCAGGTGGCGCCCGGCGTGCGCCTGACCACCGTGCGCAATTCAGCGACCGACCTGAAGGACGCCATGGAGGCCGGCAAGATCGACCTCGCCATCGGCCTGCTGCCGCAATTGAAGGCCGGCTTCTTCCAGCGCCGGCTGTTCCGCCAGCCGTACGTGTGCCTCTTCCGCCAGGGCCACCCGCTGCACAAGCGCCGCCGCATCGGGCTGGAGGATTTCACGAAGGCGCAGCACGTGGTCGTCGTCTCCGAAGGCACGGGCCACGGCAAGGTGGACGAACTGCTGGAGCGCATGGGCGTGGCCCGCGACGTGCGCCTCACCGTCCCGCACTTCGTCGCCATCGGCCACATCCTGCAGGCCACCCAGATGGTCGCCACCGTGCCCGAGAAAATGGCCCAGAGCATGGCCGAGCCCTTCGGGCTGGCGTATGCGCCCCACCCCGCCAAATTGCCGCAGGTGGCGATCAACCTGTTCTGGCACACGAAGTACCACCGGGACCCGGGGAACCAGTGGTTGCGGGGGGTGGTGGTGGAGATGTTTGCGGAGGGGGAGTGAGGAGGGTGCGGCGGCACCGCCGTTTCGGCCGTCGGTATTCGGGAGCTATTGCTGCGCTAATTTTCTATGAATCACGGGGGGCGCGTATCAATGTCGCCTGGAGGCTGATCTCAGTCGTTCGGAAATCAGGTCCTGACCGGCTGCCCGCGCCAAGACCGGCCACTCAGGTCGAGGCGTCTGGACGACGGCTTGGCCGTCCGAACTGGTCGCTCGACAGCGTCGCCCGTCTCGAGCCTTCCTGGGCGACCGCTTCCGCTCGTCGCGACAGGCTGATGTCGACCCAAGCGGCGGCAGGCCCGTAGGATCAGGCTCGCATGCGCCTGACGTGAGCTGTCCTGCCGAGATAGACCAAGCGCATTCCCGCTCCTTCCCGGTCGACCCACAAAACCGCCACTGTGACATCATTGGCTGAGCGGGCCGTTCGACCAACCCGATAAACCCCATATTTTCACAGGCTCTCGCTGGGACTCGCGTTTTATGATCGAGCACGTATCTACGTGTTATAAACAGCGCAGTGTGACATCGTAGGCACTCGCATCCCATGGCTGACTCGCTTACTCGTCTGCTCCAGACCCTCCGACCATGCTTGAGCACGGAGCTTGTCGCCGCTTTGGTCAAGGAAGGTGTGGCGCCCGCGACGGCCCGGCAGCGCGTCTCGCGCTCGACGGAGATCAAGAAGCTCGCCCACCTTGTGTTCCCTCGCGGGGTGCGCTTCGTCTACCTGCAGAGCGACTACGCCTCGCCGGAGTTCTGGCACGAGCTCGTCAAGCGACTTCTACAGCACAGCGCGTCGTATGGCGGCGGTCTTGCCGCCCTCATGGCCCGCGGCGGCATCATGCCGGTCAGGCACTTCCTTATCGCGTGTGGCGCCCCCATCGCCCAGAAGGGCCACATCCCGGCCCAAGGCGTTCTTGACCGCCTCAAGAGCGCTCAATTGGTGACGTGCTTCGACGCCCCGGGGATAGGTGAATGCATTGAGCTTGCTCAGACTGTCGAGGCAACGCCGTGGGAGCTCAACTGTCTGCGCGCACGTCTGAACACAGAGGCTGTGCTACTCAGCGCCGTCAAGAACTGGGCCCGGAACCTGGCGCTCGTGAGCTACAACACGGTGGCACTCCGTGACACGGACGATGGTCAGCCGCGGGTGGGCACTTTCAACTGGGATCTGACCGGCGCCTCCTACATTGGCCCGCTCACGCAGTGGGACAAGGCCGCCAACAAGAAAAAGCCTGGTTATCTCGTCTGCGACGTGCTGCTCGGGGTCAACGTCGGTGCACACGAGCTCCAGCCGTTTATCAATAAATGCACCTCGCTGCGGGCGCTTGCGAAGGTGGGCCGCTGCATGCAGGTCTTTGTAGCGGATGGCTACACGCCAGAGGCCTTCGCGCTTGCGAGGGAGAACGGTGTCGTTCCGGCGACCACGACGAGCCTGTTCGGGCTCGAGGTCGCCAAGGCTCTTCGAGAGCTGACCGACATCCTCAAGGACGCATACCTTCGCCCGGACTCGTTCGATAGGGTCGCGGCTGTCTTCGACAAGCTCAGCCACATAGAGGGCGCTGCCACCAACCTGCGAGGCGCTCTATTCGAGTACATCGTCGCCGACCTCGTGCGTCAGCGTGACCCACACACGTCGATCGACCTCAACGAGATTCTCAAGGATGACGCCGGCGGCCAGGCCGAGGTCGACGTTCTGGTCTATCACGTCAACCAGTCCGTCCGATTCATCGAGTGCAAGGGCTACAAGCCCGGCGGCACCGTCCCTGACGAGATGGTCGAGGTCTGGCTAAAAGAGCGCATCCCAGTGATGCGACGTTCACCTCAGGCCACTTGGCAGTGGCGCGAGTGCCGGCAAGTCTTCGAGTACTGGACCAGCGGCGTACTGTCGGAGCGGGCCCGCGGGCTAATCGCGGGCGAAGCGGCGCGCGTAAGGCGCTACGACTTTCGGGTTGTCGAAGGTGACGAACTGGGGCGCTTGGTTGCTGGCACTAACAGTACCGCCCTCAAGAAGACGTTTCGCCAGCATTTCCAGGGACACCCCCTGAGTGAGATCGAACGCGTCGCCAAGCAGCCACCTCGGCGTCTGGCTATTCCGCCCTCGTCCCGACTCTCGACCCGCAACCCGCAACCCGCAGGATTTCGAAATCAAGACGCCGTTGCTCGGCGCACCGACGGCAGACGATGACGCGCTCGACGACGTCGTCGACAACTCCGATTCCTGGTCGCGGACGCCGACCCTCTAGCGACATTTCAAATCCCAGTCAACTATCTCGCCGAATTTCCGATCCCCCGCGCGCCTACCTCCAGCCAAGCTTCGGGCACTTTTACGTCCAATCGGCCTCGACCCAGATAAGCCCGTCGAGGTGGCATCGATGTTCGAGGAGGAAACCTATGTCGGGTTACATCTTAGAAATTCGTTTTAACCAGTGCCGGCTTCCGCAAGCCAGATCCACACACGCCCACTCGGTGCGGGCACCTCAACCAAAATGTCCATTTGGAAATCATCAGACCAGTGGGAAGAGCTCACACAGAGCTTCAGTCTCCTGCGTGGATTTTCGACTCGTTCCCACGAACAGACGTTTCACTTCAGCTCGCCAGAGAGCCGGGCGCCAGTGAACATGCCACCACATGTGCAGGTGGAGATCGACGACTGGTTCGAAGCCCACTTCGGTATCCGATTCCGCCAGCAATCGATTTTTTCAACCGGATCCCTCGAGATAGCTCGCAACTATGCTCGAGACACTGGAGAAGTCAGAATACTGCGTCCAACAGCCGACTATTGTTTCTGCTGGAGCCCGCTATGCGAAGACCTCTATGGTGAATTTCTGGACTCGCCCTACGGCGAGTCGATTCCGATGCTGCTAAAGCGCCTTGATTTCAGGTGCGACGACCTGGCCTCAGCGATTCGCTCAAACAACGAAATCATGCTTGTTTGCAGCGATGTTAGCGCCACGATCTTTCGTCACCCCACCCTTTAACTAGATCGATATGACCGGCACATCTCCCCTACCCTCGTCCGCCCAGCCCCCGATTTCGACGGCGGTCGCTGCTCATACCTCAATTAACGACACCAGACTTATCAAGAATCTGGGAGTGGAAACGCTGGGTGGACGCTTTCGGGCGGATCGCGCCATCGGCAGCTCTTTTGGAGGTGCCACATTCTCCGGAACTGATACAGAGACTGGTCACCGAGTCTTCATGAAGTATCTCATCTGTCCGCGAGGCGAAGGTGAAAGAGCGAAGTTCATGACCGAACGAGATGCCCTCGAAGACATCACGAAGTTTACTTTCGACGACGTTGCGCCAAAGGTCTTGCACTTCGAAGAATTCGATGACATTCAGACCATTGCACTCGTCACTGAATGGGTCGATGGTGAGCTGCTGTCGACTTGGCTGGAACGCGCGCACCTACTGACTCCGTTGGAGCGCCTCAGTGTCTTTCATCGAGTCGCCTACGCGATGGCCACAGCTACGAGGAACTATCAGCACCGGGACTTTCATCCTGGAAACATCATGCTCCTACCCGAGAGCCTTGTGCACATGGGGCCGCTCGTCAGCCAGATCGACGCCAAGGCGGGTGTCAAGGTGCTCGATTGGGGTGAAGCACTTCCAGTCATCTCCGGCAACTACGATGACGAACCGGATCACAACTTCGTGCTGCTCGCCTATGCGCCGCGCATGATCGGAGGCGCACTCACGAGTCTTCCCCCAGAGGTATTTCGCCCTTGGCAAAGGAGCGTTCATTTCGGAGGCACCTATGAAAGCTGGGGCCTAGGTTTGCTCTTGTACCGGGTACTAATGCTGCAACCGTTGCAGGGTTTTGCGAGCATGGGCGAGTACGCCAGCGAGGTGCACAACGGTGGCCTGCGTGCTTTGGTAAGTCGACGCGCGGCTGAGCTAGCTGCCATGGATCTGCCCGGCGGTCTCATTTTGCCGCGGCTGTTCGAGTGGACAATGAAGGAGCAGCCGCATGAGCGAGCTGATATGTCGGTCATCGGTCGCGTCCTGTGGGATCTGCTCTACGAGGAGCTGAAAATCACAGACCAAGGTGAACTATCGAGGTACTTCGAGAACCCACGCAAGTACGAGCCCAAAGGCGGATGGCGATTTTCGACTTTCGCAGACCTCGACTAGCAAGCCCCCCCCGACGCCGTTTTCTCGAGCCAGGTGAGCGCCGCGGTCACATCTTGGTGATCACACCTGTTGGCGCCGCGGGAGAAGGGGCCGCTGCCACGGGCGCGACCTTGGCGAGTTTGCTAGCAAGCGATGCTTGGGTGCTGGTTTCGAACCTCGACTGACTCCTGTAGGTCGACTGCATGAGTTCAGAACCGCAGAAATCAGACCTCCGCTGCCGCGCAAGTCGTGCTTGACGACGTCAGGCGCAACCGACGGCAGCTCCGCCCCACAGACCGGGCGCTCAAGGCTCCGCGCGGACTGTGCTCGGTGAGCGTCCAGGCATCCCATCTTGATTAGCCGCGTGCGGCTCACTTGGACTGCAGCCGTGTTCCGAAGTAGGCCACGCACTCCACGAGGTTGAGGCAAGCCAGCAGCAGGTACTTCTCGGCGTCGGTTCGTACGCGCAGCAGGTCGTGCTCGCCGAGGTGGTCGTACAACAACGCGAACAGGTAGCGCTCCTGGTGTCCGACGCCTGAGCCGGCGGCACCGGTGGGGGCAAGCTGACCGGCACGAAGACGGTCTTGGACTCTGGCGCCTTGGCGTCGGCAACGACGTCTGCGCGCGCGACCTCGCTCCTGGGCTTCATCCCGGCCTCGCGCACCCACCGACGCAGCAGATTGGCGTTGATGCCATGGGCCATCGCCACCGTAGCCATCGACATGACCGGCTGCGCGTAGGCTGCCACCGCATCGGCCTTGAACTCATCGCTGTGCGCGCGACGCCGCCGGAGCCCGCCGGCTTGCTGATCGGGGATAGTGTTCACGTGTCCACCAAGAGTTGAGGTGGACACAAGACTCCTATGCTCCGAGCAGATTCTCAAGATGGGTGGACTGGACGCTCACTGTGCTCGATGTTTGCAGTGGTTACATCACCGGACACACGATGATCGTCATCGACCGACTGAGATCGCTGCAAAGCAGTCATCGAAACCTCTTTCACAGCAACGAGCCCCGCGTATCGCTGCCGTTAACAGCACACGCGGTCCAGAAAGTAGGAAAGGCGTATCGGAGTCTCCTCCAATATGCCTTTGTTCGCTACATCAGCAAGGCCCAAGCAACGCCCGCCCAGACTGACCGCTCCCGCCCCGCCCTACTCCCCCGAAACAATATCCAGCGACACCAGCGCATCCCCGCTCCCCCCGGGCCTGGAAATGGAAGCGGCGCACGGCCGAACGCACGGTGCGGTAGTACTCGCTGGGGCCGGCCACCGGGTTCACCGACCACCGCGCCGTCCCACACGCGGAATTTCACCTTCACGGTGCCAGCGACGCCCACGCGCTAGTAGGGACCGGCAGGCTGAATTGCAGCGACTGCTGGTAGCCGGGACAGGCCACGCCCGCCTCCAGCCGTCCGCCCGAGGGGCCGGGGGGCCGCAGCGCTGCGGAGGACTCAAAACCGATAACTCACCCCCGCCGTCACCACCAACGGATCCAACCGCACCTTCGCATGCGCGGGCGCCCCGCCCAGCGCGGGCAGCGTGCCCGTCGCCGTGGCCTTGAGCCAGATCTTCTTGGCATCGACGAAGAAGCTCCAGCGCTGGTCGATCGGCACCTCGAAGCCGACCTGCAGCACGGGGCCGAAGCCGTTCTTCACGTCCAAGTTGGAGACGAACCCATCACGGGATTCGAGCACCAGGGTGTAGTTGATGCCCGCGCCGATGTACGGGCGCACGGGGCCGTCTTCCCACAGGTGGCGGCGCACGGAGAGCACGGCGGGGCCGTATTTCACCTTGCCGAGCGTGCCGGCGCCGGCCAGGGTGCCGGTGCCTTTCAGGGCGGTGGTGGGTGGCAGGCCCAGGGCGATTTCGGCGCTCCAGCCCGGGTGGAAGTCGTAGGTGGCGCCGAAGCCGAGGCTGTGGTTGGCGTCGGCCCGGGCGTCGGCGCCGGGCACCCGCTGGCCGCCGGCACGCACTTCGGCCGAGGTGCTGAAGCCGATGTGCGCGGGGCCGGCGTAGATGCGCCAGGGCGATTTCGGAGCCGCGTCGGGCGCCTGGGTCTGCGCCTGAGTCTGCGCCTGCGCGGGCAGCGCGGCGGCGAGGCTCGCGAAAGCGGCGGCTGCGGCACAGGCCGCACGGGCAGGCCGTGAACGGGAAAGGAACGGGCGCGCGGCGGCGGCGGCGACCGGGGTGTTGCGGTGTGCAGTGGCTTGCATGGCGTTGTCTCCTGGCTGTCTGGGTGTGTGCTGTTGTGACCGCGGGTCAATCCCGCCCCGCGCGCTCGATGCCGCGCGCGAAGCCTTCGGGGTCGGTGAACAGCGCCTCGTGGCTGCCGCCGGCCTCCACGTAGCGGAACAGGCCGAGCCGCTCCGACAGGCGCGGGTGCCAGGGCAGGCTTTGCGGCAGCGCGGTGTCCTCGCGGCAGTTCAGGTACGACTTGCCGAGCGCCAGTGCGGCGGTGGGCTGCGAGAGGGTGATGGGGTCGGTCAGGCAGCGCAGCGGCTGCGGGTGCAGCAGCGAATAGGTGGTGCGCGCCAGCTCCGCATCGGCATCGTTGATAAAGCTTTCGCGCCAGACCGCGAACGGCAGCTGCACTCCGCCGCCGTTCGCCGCGGCGATGTTTTCGAACATGGCGCGGTAGGAGGGTGGCGCCATGTCGGCGAGGGATTCGCCGGGCAACGGCACGAAGGCGTTCACGTAGACCAGCCGCCGGATGCGCTCGGGCACGCGGTCGGCCGCGCCGGAGAGCAGCATGCCGCCGTAGCTGTGGCCGACGAGGCGCACGTCCTTCAGGTCGTTCGATTCCAGGAACTGCACCAGCCCGTCGATCGCGTGCTGCAGGCCCAGCGAGGCCGTGCCGTCGCCGGGGCGGTTGCCCGGCAGCGTGGGGCAGTGCACGGTGTGGCCGCGCGCGCGCAGGTGCTTGGCCGTGGCCGCCAGGGTGTCGCCGGTATGCCAGGCGCCGTGGACCAGAACGTAGGTGTCCGCCATGTCGTTGTCTCCTTGTGGTGTGGGAGACCCATGGTGGCCCGGCGGTGGGGCCGCGGATGGCCGATGCGTGCCAGCGGGGCGGACGCTGGATGCCAGGCGGGGCGAGGGTTCAGGAGCGTGCCGCTGCGCCCAACGCGCCTGCGCCTGCACCTGGGCCCGCGCGCCGCTCCTGTGCGGGCGTTCTGCCGCACCATTGCCGGCAGGCGCGCGCGAAGTGCGACGGGTCCAGGAAGCCCGCGCGCCGGCCGATCTCGGCGACGGTCAGGTGCCGGTGCGAGGGCGCGTGCAGCATGCGCTGCGCCACGGCCATGCGCTCGCGCAGGAGCAGTACCGCGAAGGTGGTGCCGCCCGACGACAGCGCGCGGTGCAGCGTGCGCAGCGAGACGCCGACGTCTTCGGCCACGTCGGCGGCGGTGAGGCCGGGCTCGCAGAAGCGCTCGCGCACGCAGTGTTCGATGCGCTGCACGAGGCCCGGGCGCGGCGGCGCTTCGGGGGCCACGCCGCAGGCCAGGGACAGCAGGCCGCCCAGGTGCTCGGCCTGCAGCGCGCCCAGCCGGTCGGGCGTCTCGGCCTGCAATTGGTTCACGTAGGCGCTCAGCACCCGGCCCCAGCCGGCGGAGCCGTCCACGCAGCGGCCCAGCCACGGGCCGGCGTCGGGCAGCCAGGTGCCCAGCCAGCCGATCGGGATCTGGATGGAGACGGTGTCCACCACGTCCGGGAAATCCAGCAGGTAGCGGCGGCGCGAATCGACCAGGGCCAGGTCGCCGGGCAGCAGGCGCGCGGCGCCGGCATCGTCCTGCGCGACGTGGCAGGGCGCGGCGTCCTTGCAGAGCAGGTAGTAGAAGTTGTCGCCGTCCCCGTGGCGGATGGCCTGCTGCGTGCGGCGCACGCGTTGCCCGCTGCCGCTCACGCGGTTGATGCGCAGGCCGCCGCAGGGCACGGAGGTGAGCGTGGCCGAGAACGCGTGGCGCTGGCCGGGCTCGACCTCCATGTCGAGGAAGCAGTCGCAGACGGCGCCGACCCAGTAGTCGGCCCGCTGCGCGGGGGGAACGGCGTCGGTGGTCCAGGTGCGAAGGCCGCCGTGCATGGCATGCCTTGTCAGGCGCCGCGCCGCGCCTGCCCGAGCAGCACCACCGCCACGGCGGCGAGCACCGCAGGAACCGCGGCCACGAGGATGATGGACGACGGCGTCCAGGCCGCAGCCAACAGCGAGCCGCCCGCCAGCGGGCCCACGATCGCGCCGATGCGGCCCACGCCCAGCGCCCAGCCCACGCCGGTGGCGCGGATGTGGGTGGGGTAGATGGCGGCGGCCAGCGCGTTGCAGCCGATCTGCGCGCCCACCACGCCGAAGCCCGAGAGCGCGGCGCCGGCCAGCAGGCCCGTGAGGTTCTGCCCGCTGAAGGCGATCAGCGCGATGAAGCCCGCCGAGGCGGCATAGGCGGCGCCCAGCACGGTGTAGGCGCTGAAGCGGTCGATGAGCCGGCCCAGCACGAGCGCGCCCACCACGCCGCCCAGGTTGAGCATGGCGGTGGAGAGGATGGCTTTTTCCAGCGGCAGGCCGGCGCTCTTGAGCAGCGTGGGCAGCCAGTTGACCAAGAAGTACATGACCAGCAGGTTCAGGAAGAAGGCGAGCCAGAGCAGCACGGTGGTGTGCAGGCGGCCGTGGCGGAACAGCTCGAACACCGCGAAGCCGGACTGCACGCCCGCGGCCTCGCCGCGCAGGCCGGCCATCACGGTGGCCGGGTCTTCGCCGGGGTAGGCGCTCTTCACGATCGGCTCGTAGCGCGCGGGCGCGGCGCCGCTGGCGGCCAGGTAGCGCAGCGATTCGGGCAGCAGCAGCGCGAGCACGGGCAACAGCAGCAGGGGCAGCACGCCGCCCAGCACGAACACCGAGTGCCAGTCGAAATGCGCGATGAGCCAGCTGGAGACCAGCCCGCCCAGCGTGGAGCCCAGCGGGAAACCGCAGAACATCACCGTGACCAGCGTGGCGCGCAGGCGCTGCGGCGCGTATTCGCTGGTGAGCGCGATGATGTTGGGCATGGCCGCGCCCAGGCCCACGCCGGTGATGAAGCGGTAGGCCAGCAGTTCGTTCATGCTGGTGGCCCAGGCGGTGAGCAGCGCGAACAGGCCGAAGATGAAGGTGGACAGCAGGATCACCTTCTTGCGGCCCCAGCGGTCCGCTACCGGGCTGAGCAGGAAGGCGCCGGCCATCAGGCCGAACAGGCCCGCCGCGAAGATGGGGCCGAACTCGGAGGCCTTGAGCCCCCAGTCTTCCGCGATGCGCGGCGCCACGTAGGCGATGGACTGGGTGTCGAAGCCGTCGAGCATGGCGACGATGGCGCACAGCAGCGTCACGCGCAATTGCAGCGGCCCGAAGGCGGCGCGGTCTGCCGCCGGAATGCCGGCGGCCATGGATGGGGTCATTGTTGTCTCGCTCCGTTGTCGTGGATGGAAGGCCCGGCCCGCCGGTGCCGGGTGGTGTGCTCCACCCTGGCCTGCGGATCTCTGGGCCCGTGGGCTCGCTCAGGTCAGGTCATGGCTGGTAATCCGGCTGCGCCTGCGGCCGCGCCGCGATGAAGGCGGGGTGCTGCTCGGCATGCGCGTGGACGGCCATCACGCGGGCGTAGGGCGCGAGGTCGCAGCCCGCGCGCAGGGCATTCGCCACCTGCGGCACCAGGCACACGTCGGCCAGCGTGGGCGCATCGCCGAAGCACCAGGGGCCTTCGCCGCCATGCCGCACCAGCAACTGCTCCACGGCAGCGAAGCCTTCGGCCGCCCAGTGGGCGTACCACGCGTCCTTCTGCGCGGCGCTCAAGGCCAGCGGGCCCTGCAGGTACTTCAGGATGCGCAGGTTGTTCACGGGGTGCATGTCGCAGGCGATCACATTCGCCAGCTCCAGCACGCGGGCGCGCAGGCGGGGTTCGAGCGGGATCAGCCGCGGCTCGGGATGGCGCTGGTCCAGGTAGTCCAGGATGGCCATCGACTGGCCCAGGGCGAAGTCGCCATCCACGAGCGTGGGAACGACGCGCGCGGCGTTCAGCTCGGCATAGTCGGCCGCGCGATGCTCGCCGGTGCGGATGTTCACGCCGTGGTAGTCGGCCGGCAGCCCCTTGAGCGCCAGAGCGATGCGCACCCGGTACGAGGTGGAGCTGTTGAAGAAGCTGTAGAGCTGCATGGTGGAGCTATCGCTTCGATTCAGACCACGTCCACCGTCAGCTCGCCCAGGCGCTCCACGCCCACCACCATGCGGTCGCCGCGCACCACCGGGCCCACTCCTTCGGGCGTGCCGGTGTAGATCAGGTCGCCGGGCTCCAGGCGGAAATACGTGGAGAGGTCCGCGATGGTCTCGGCCACCGACCAGATCAGGTGCGACACGTCGCTGCGCTGGCGGTCCGCGCCGTTCACGGTGAGCCAGAGGCCGGCCTGCTCGAAGTGGCCCACGTCGCTCGCGCGGTGGATCGGGCCGATGGGCGCGGAGGCGTCGAAGGCCTTGCCGATCTCCCACGGGCGGCCCATCTGCCGCATCTCCATCTGCCGGTCGCGGCGGGTCATGTCCAGGCCCACGGCGTAGCCCCAGGCGTGCTCCAGCGCGTTCTCGCGGGCGATGTCGCTGCCGGCCTTGCCGATGGCGACCACCAGCTCCGCCTCGTAGTGGAAGTTGTCGGTGCGCACCGGATACGGCAGCCGCAGCGTCTCGCCGTAGGCCACGGGAATCACCGCATCGGCCGGCTTGCAGAAGAAGAACGGCGGCTCGCGGTCCGGATCGAACCCCATCTCCCGCGCATGGGCCGCGTAGTTGCGCCCCACGCAATAGACGCGCCGCACGGCGAAGGCATCCGATGTGCCCACGACAGGCACGGCAACGGTAGGAGGAGCAGGGAAAACGAAGGCCATGTGGTTTTCTTTCTGGAGTTGAATCGTTCGAAAGGGGACGCGGGTCACGCTCGTGAGCGGTCCACAGAGCCCTGCTGGCAAGGCGCCGCATCGCAGACAGTGGCAGCGCCACGGCAAGATGCGGCAACGCCGCCAGCAGGGCTCTGTGGACCGCGCCCGGAATCAGATGCGTTCTTCGCGGTGGAGATGGAGTGCCGCCTGCACCGGGCGGTCGGAATAGCTGAACAGCACCGCGTCCTGCGTGGCGGCCAGCTGCACCGGCGCCCACGACGGCGCGACGAAGGTGTCGCGCGGGCCGAACTGGAAGGTGCGCTCGCCGATGCGCGCCGTGCCCTGGCCTTCGACCACGCTGAACACGGTGGCGTCGGTGCCGCGGTAGGTGCGGCCCTGGAAGCCCGCGGGCAGCAACTGCAGGAAGGTGGCCATGGTGGGCATGGGCCAGCCGCCGGTGGCGGGGTTCACGTAGCGCAGCTTCACGCCGTCCCAGGCGTCCAGCTCGCCCTGGCGGAACAGCCGGTCCAGCGCCTCGCGGCTGCGGTCGTAGGGGTAGCTGAAGATCGGCGAGGTCGGGTCCGCCGCGCGGTGGCGCACGGGCGCCATGTTGTGGCCGAAGGCGGCGAAGCTGTGGCCTTCGGCGCGGTTCACCGGCTGCACGGCCTCGGGGTAGTTCTCGGCGAAGCCGGCGTCCAGGTGGCCGATCAGGGGAATGTCCAGGCCGTCGAGCCACACCACGGGCTCGCCGCCCTCGTCCACCGCGGGGTTGCCGTGGTCGTGCCAGGTCCACGACGGGGTGATGATGAAGTCGCCCGGGTGCATGGTGGTGCGCTCGCCGTTGACGGCCGTGTAGGCGCCCTTGCCTTCCACGATGAAGCGCAGCGCCGACTGCGTGTGGCGGTGGCTGGGCGCCACCTCGCCGGGCAGGATCAGCTGCAGCCCCGCGTACAGCGTGGACGTGATGCTGGAGCGGCCCGGCAGGCCGGGGTTCTCCAGGATGAGCACACGGCGCACGGCCTCTTCGGCGCTGATGACCTCGCCGGCCTGCATGACCAGCGGGCGCACGTCGTCGTACTTCCAGAAGGCGGGCACGGCCTGCGGGCGCGGCTCGCGCGGCACGAGGCTGTGCAGCGATTCCCACAGGGGGGCCATGCCGTGGCCGGCGATGCGGTCGTAGTAGGCCTGCCGTTCGGGCGATGGGGTCCGGGATGTCGGAGCCGGTGCCTGTGCCTGAGCCGACGCGGCGCCCTGGGCCGCGGGCCGGGCGAGGGTGGTGGTGTCCATGGTTGTCTCCTTGGCAGCGGCCCGGCGTCGCGCCCTCGGGGGGAGGGCTCGGCCGTGCCATGGAGTCCATTATTCGAAGCGAGCGATAGTCCGTAAAATCATTTATTGGTCTTATCCATAAGCTTTTGGATATACCTCACCCCACATTTCCACCGCCTGGATCGCCCATGGACTGGACCCACCGCCTGCGGCTGCGCCAGCTGCAGATGCTCCTCAGCCTCGCGCAGACCGGCAACATGAGCCAGTCGGCGCAGCAACTGCACACCGCGCAGCCCGCGCTCTCCAAATGGCTCAAGGAGCTGGAGGACGATCTGGGCATGGTGCTGTTCGAGCGCCATGCCCGCGGCCTGCGGCCCACACCGCAGGGCGAGGCGCTGATCGCCCATGCCCGCCGCATCGAGGCCCACCTGGACAGCGCGCGCGACGACATGCAGGCCCTGCGCGACGGCGGCAGCGGGATGGTGGTCGTGGGCACCTCGGGCGCATCGGCCTCCGACGTGGTGCCGATGGCCGTGCTGCGCCTGCTGGAGTGGCTGCCGCGCGCGCAGATCCGGCTGGCCGAGAGCACCATGAACGTGCTCATGCAGCAGTTGGCCCATGGCGAACTCGACGTGGTGGTGGGCCGCTCCGCGCCCGAGCTGCACGATGCGCACATCCATGCCGAGACGCTCTACATGGAGCCGATCCACCTGGTGGCCCGGCCGCAGCATCCGCTGCTGCAGCGCGCGGAAGGCGAGGCGCCCGACTGGCGCGACCTGATGGCCTACCGCTGGCTGGTCTGGCCGCGCGGCACGCCGATCCGCAACGCGCTCGAAGGCGCGCTGGCGGCCGCCGGCCATGCGCTGCCGCCGGGCAGCGTGGAATCGAACTCCGTCACCATCAACCTCACGCTGCTGGGCCACAGCGACATGATCGGCCTGGCCTCGCACCGCGCGGCGCTGCGCTTCTCGCACATGGGCGCGCTGCGCGTGCTGCCGGTGCGGCTGTCGGGCTTCGGATCGGTGTCGATGTACTGGCGCGAGAACACCACCGACCGCACGGCCGTGGCCGCCATGCTGCGCGCGCTGCGCGAGGTGGCTTCTTCGCCCGTGTCCTGAAGGCGCGTGCAGGCCCGGGCCAGTAGGAGCACCATGGAGGCTTCGGCGCACGCCGCCGCATCGCATCCCTGTGGAGGAGACACCCATGGCCCAGGCCACCCACGCGGTTTTCAACCAATACGCCGAGCTGGCCGACTACGACCTGCTCGCCACCGACGCCGCGCTGCAGGAGGCATTGCAGCGCGCGGGCGCCGCCCATGCCCTGCCCGCGCTGGGCGACTATGCCCGCCGGCTCGGCAGCGCCGGCACCTATGCCCTGGCCGAGCGGGCCAACCACCACACGCCAGCGCTGCACCGCTTCGACAGCCGCGGCCGGCGCATCGACCGGGTGGAGTTCCATCCCGCGTGGGACGCGCTGATGGCGCTCTACCGCGGCGAGGGCCTGGTCTCGATGCCCTTCGATAGCGACCGGCCCGGCCGCTGGGCTGCCTGGGCCGCGGGCTTCTACCTGCACGGGCAGGTGGAGCAGGGCACGCTCTGCCCCGCCACGATGACGCAGGCATCGATCCCGCTGCTGCGCAAGGAGCCCGCGCTGTGGGCGCAGCTGGAGAGCCGGCTCCACAGCCGCACGCACGACCCGCGCGACCTGCCCGTGCACGACAAGGCCGGCATCTGGCTGGGCATGGGCATGACGGAAAAACAGGGCGGCTCCGACGTGCGCGCCAACACCACCGTGGCCACGCCGGTCGGCGCGGGCGGGCGCGGCGGCGAATACCTGCTGCGCGGCCACAAATGGTTCTTCTCCACACCGCAGAGCGATGCGCACCTGGTCGTGGCGCGCACCGGCGAGGGCGGGCCCTTCGCCTGCTTCTACGTGCCGCGCCGCCTGCAGGACGGCACGCTCAACGGCGTGCACGTGCAGCGCCTGAAGGACAAGGTCGGCAACCGCAGCAACGCCAGCGGCGAGGTGGAGTTCGACGGCGCCTGGGGCGTGCTCATGGGCGAGGAGGGCCGCGGCATTCCCACCATCATCGAGATGGCCACGTACACGCGCCTCAACTGCGTGGCCGGCAGCGCCGCCATCCTGCGGCAGGCCACCGTGCAGGCGATCGCGTATGCACGCCAACGCCATGCCTTCGGCCGCGCGCTGGCCGAACAACCCCTGATGCGCACCGTGCTGGCCGATCTGGCGCTGGAGAGCGAGGCCGCGCTCGCCCTGCTGATGCGCCTGGCCGAAGCCTTCGAGCGCGACGACGATGGCACCGCGGGCCCGGCCGACCGCGCCTGGAAGCGCGTGATGACGCCGGCCGCCAAGTTCTGGGTCTGCAAGCGCGGCGTGGAACTGGCGGGCGAAGCCATGGAGGTGTTCGGCGGCAACGGCTACGTGCAGGAAGGCGTGATGGCCCGGCTGTTCCTGGAGTCGCCCGTCAACTCCATCTGGGAAGGGTCGGGCAACGTGATGTGCCTGGACGTGCTGCGCGCCCTCTCCCGCGATCCCGAGGCCGCCCACGCCCTGCTGGAAGAACTCGCGCCCGCCATGCAGGGCGAGCCGCGCATCGCCGCCGCACTGCGCGAACTGCAGGCGCTGCTGGCCGAGCCCCCGGAAGCCCTCGAATCCCTGGGCCGCCTGCTGGTGCAGCGGCTGGTGCTGCTGGCCCAGGCCTGCCTGCTGCGCCGGCACGCGCCCGCGGCCGTGGCGGATGCGTTCGTCGCTACGCGCTTGGCCCCGGGGAACGCGGGACGCGTGGTGGGTGCCCTCGATGCCCGGGCCTTGGACACGGGTGCGATCCTGGCGCGGGCCTTCCCGGACTGAACGGCGGGCGCGGAAACTTTCCGCGCAGGCGCCACAATGGCGCCCATGCTCACCCTCCCCGACATCCAGGCCGCCGCCGCCCGCCTCCAGGGCCAGGTGCTCGACACCCCCTGCGTCGAATCGCGCACGCTCTCGCAGATCGTGGGCGCGCAGGTGTTCCTCAAGTTCGAGAACCTGCAGTTCACCGCCTCCTTCAAGGAGCGCGGCGCCTGCAACAAGCTGAGCCAGCTCTCGCCCGAGGAGCAGCGGCGCGGCGTGATCGCCATGAGCGCCGGCAACCATGCCCAGGGCGTGGCCTACCATGCGCAGCGCCTGGGCCTCGTGGCCGTGATCGTGATGCCGCGCTTCACGCCCGGCGTGAAGGTGGAGCGCACGCGCGGCTTCGGCGCCGAAGTGGTGCTGCACGGCGACACGCTGGAGGAAGCCCGGGCGCACGCCTATGCGCTCGCCGAGGAGCGCGGGCTCACCTTCGTGCACCCCTACGACGACGAGGCCGTCGCCGCGGGCCAGGGCACGGTGGGGCTGGAGATGCTGCAGGCGGTGCCCGACCTGGACTGCCTGGCCATCGCCGTGGGCGGGGGCGGCCTGATCGCCGGCATCGCCACTGCCGCCAAGGCCCTGAAGCCCGGCATCGAGATCATCGGCGTGCAGACCTCGCGCTTCCCCGCCATGGTGAACGCCGTCAAGGGCACGCAGCACCCGCAGGGCACCTCCACCATCGCCGAGGGCATCGCGGTGGGCACGCCCGGCCGGATCACCCGCGAGGTGATCGAGCGGCTGGTGGACGACCTGCTGCTGGTGGACGAGGGCGACATCGAGCAGGCCGTGCTGATGCTGCTGGAGATCGAGAAAACGCTGGTCGAGGGCGCGGGCGCCGCCGGCCTGGCCGCGCTGCTGCGCCATCCCGAGCGATTCCGCGGCAAGCGCGTGGGCCTGGTGCTGTGCGGCGGCAACATCGATCCGCTGCTGCTGGCGGCGATCATCGAGCGGGGCATGGTGCGCTCCGGCCGCCTGGCACGCGTCAAGGTGAGCGCGCGCGACGTGCCCGGCGTGCTCGCGCGCATCACCGCCACGGTGGCCGAGGCCGGCGCCAACATCGAGGAAGTGCACCACCAGCGCGCCTTCACCATGCTGGCCGCGCAGAACGTGGAGATCGAACTGGTGCTGCAGACGCGGGGCCGCGAGCATGTGCAGCAGGTGCTCGCCCACCTCCGCGCCGCGTCCATGGAAGCCGACCTCCTGTGAGCCTCCGACCCGCTCCACTGTAGGACGCGGGCGGGTTTTGCGGCTATTGCCTGCTGAGTCACAGGGCGTTGCATCGCTGCCGCATCGTTTTCGGCACACTGCTGCCCCATGCAGAAACCCCAACGACGCCATTTCCTCCGCTCCCTCGGCAGCGGCGCCGCGCTGGCCACCGCAGGTGGGCTGGGCCTGAACTGGACCCAGGCCTTCGCCGCCCTCAAGCCGCTGGGCGAGGCCCAGCCCTTCGATTTCGCGGCGCTCAAGGGCCAGGCCCGCGCGCTCGCCGCCAAGGCCTACGAACCGCCCAAGGACACGATTCCTCCATCCGTCTCCAAGCTCGACTGGGACCAGTACCAGTCGATCCAGTTCCAGGGCGACCACGCCCTCTGGGCCGACGAGAAGCTGCGCTTCCAGGCCAAGTTCTTCCACCTGGGCCTGTTCTTCAAGAAGCCCGTGCGCATGTTCGAGCTCGCCGACGGCCGCGCCCAGGAGCTGGCGTACGACCCGGAAATGTTCAACTACGGCAAGAGCGGCCTGAAGGCCGGCGACCTGCCGCCGAGCCTGGGCTTCGCGGGCTTCCGCCTCAACTTCCACACCGACCCGGTGCGCGACGTGGCCGCCTTCCTGGGCGCGAGCTACTTCCGCGCGGTGGGCGGCGAATGGCAGTACGGCCTGTCGGCCCGGGGCCTCGCGATCGACACCGGCATGCAGCGGCCGGAGGAGTTCCCCGACTTCACCGCCTTCTACCTGGAGCGCCCCCTGCCGGGCTCCAACACCGTGGTGGTGCTGGCGCTGCTCGATTCGCCGAGCGTGGCCGGCGCCTACCGCTTCGCGATCACGCCGGGCGACACGCAGGTGATGGACATCGACGCCGCGCTCTACCCGCGCAAGCCCATCGAGCGGCTGGGCATCGCGCCCTGCACCAGCATGTTCCAGCACGGCGAGAACGACCGCCGCATGGCCAACGACTGGCGCCCGGAAATCCACGACTCCGACGGCCTGCAGATGTGGCGCGGCAACGGCGAATGGGTGTGGCGCCCGCTCACCAATCCGCCGACGCTGCAGTTCAACGCCTTCGCGGACCAGAGCCCGCGCGGCTTCGGCCTCGTGCAGCGCGACCGCAACTTCGACCACTACCAGGACGACGGCGTCTTCTACGAGCGCCGCCCGTCGCTCTGGGTGGAGCCCAAATCCGACTGGGGCGCGGGATCGGTGCAGTTGGTGGAGATCCCCACCGTCGACGAGACCTTCGACAACATCGTCGCGTTCTGGAACCCCGACCGCAAGCCGCAGGCCGGCGAGGAGCTGCTCATCGGCTACCGCCTGTTCTGGGGCGCGCACCCGCCCGCGCAGTCGCAATTGGCGCGCTGCGTGGCCACCTGGACGGGTCTCGGCGGCGTGGTCGGCCAGCCCCGCAAGTACTTCTCGTGGCGCTTCGCGGTCGACTTCGCGGGCGAGAACCTCGTGGCCCTGGGCCGCAATGCGAAGGTGGAGCCCGTGATCACCGCGAGCCGCGGCACGGTCGAGATCACCTCCGCCCGGCCGCAGGACGCGATCCAGGGCTGGCGCGCGATGTTCGACATCAAGCCCGACGACGACCGCACCGACCCGATCACCATCCGCATGTTCCTGCGCGGCGAGAACGGCGCGCCGCTCACCGAGACATGGCTGTACCAGTGGGTGCCGCCCGCACCCGCCGATCGCAAACCCTACTGAACCGCAAGCCCGGCCGGCCCCGAATACTGAGGTTTGTACCGAGGTAACCGCGGGCCGGGCGCGGCGGGGCTGTGGCTAGAATGGTCCCACCCCTCCGCAACCCCGAACCGAGGAACCTGCCATGGCACACGACACCACCACCACACCGCACGCCGGCGAGCAGCACGCGCCCGACGGCGTGGAAGCCGTGGTGCCCTACATGCCCATCGTGCTGCCCGTCGCGGGCGGCATCCTGATGCTGCTGCTGGCGTTCATCGCCATCTACATGGCCTGACGCCCCGGCGCGCTTCGGCGGTCACGGCCCCGCGCATGCGGGGCTTTTTCTTTTCCCCTCCCCTCGTCTTTCCTTCCAAGGACCCATTCCATGCGAGCCGGCCACGCCCTCGTCCTCTTCTCCGGTGGCCAGGACTCCACCACCTGCCTGGCCTGGGCGCTCGAGCGCTTCGAGCGCGTGGAGACCATCGGCTTCGACTACGGCCAGCGCCACCACGTGGAGCTGACCGCGCGCACCGAGGTGCTGGCCGCGCTGCGCGCGCGTTTTCCGCAGTGGCGCGAGCGGCTCGGCGAAGACCACATGATCGACCTCGCCGTGCTCGGACAGATCAGCGACACGGCCCTCACCCGCGGCACCGCCATCCAGATGACCGAGGCGGGCCTGCCGAACACCTTCGTGCCCGGCCGCAACCTGCTCTTCTTCCAGCTCGCCGCGGCCGTGGGCTACCGGCGTGGCCTGTACACGCTCGTGGGCGGCATGTGCGAGACGGACTTCTCCGGCTACCCCGACTGCCGCGACGACACGCTCAAGGCGCTGCAGGTGGCGCTCTCGCTGGGCATGGGCCAGCGCTTCACGATCGAGACGCCGCTCATGTGGATCGACAAGGCCGACACCTGGGAAATGGCCCGGCAGCTCGGCGGCGACGACCTGGTGCGGCTGATCGTCGAGGACACCCACACCTGCTACCAGGGCGAGCGCGGCGCCCTGCACGCCTGGGGCCACGGCTGCGGCGAATGCCCGGCCTGCGCGCTGCGCCGTGCCGGTTTCGAGCGCTGGACCGCAGGACGATCCGCCTGAAATCGCGCATAACTCCATGCATCTTTTGCATGGATTTCCCCCCTGTCTGACAGACAGGATGGGGGTGGATTCATAAAATCGTCATCCCAGCCGACCTGCGGATGACGCAACGCCCCCTGGCGAACCGCCTGCCTTGGCGCCGTTCACCCGCCCGCCGACTGAGCCGCAAGACGTTTTTTCAAAGACAGCGCTCAGGAGCCAGCGTGGCACCGCCGCATCCCGGCCGCTTCCTTTGAAAAACCGTTTTTCAACTTCAGGAAGCCCGCGATGAACGCACCCACCATGCAAGGCCTCGACCTCCAGGCCCCCGCATACGTCAAGAACGCCCGCCTGCTCGCCTGGGTGGCCGACATGGCCGCCCTCTGCAAGCCCGCCAGGATCCACTGGTGCGACGGCTCGCAGGAAGAGTACGACCGCCTCTGCCAGCAGCTGGTGGACGCCGGCACCTTCAAGAAGCTCAACCCCGCCAAGCGCCCCGGCAGCTACCTGGCCTGGTCCGACCCGTCGGACGTGGCCCGCGTGGAAGACCGCACCTACATCTGCTGCGAGAAGAAGGAAGACGCCGGCCCGACCAACAACTGGATGGCCCCGGCCGAGATGCGCAGCACGCTGCAGCCGCTGTTCGACGGCTGCATGGCCGGCCGCACGATGTACGTCGTGCCCTTCAGCATGGGCCCGCTGGGCTCGCCCATCGCCCACATCGGCATCGAGCTCTCCGACAGCCCCTACGTGGCCGTCAACATGAAGATCATGACCCGCATGGGCAAGGCCGTGTACGACGTGCTGGGCGTGGAAGGCGACTTCGTGCCCTGCGTGCACACCGTGGGCGCACCGCTGCAGGCCGGCCAGCAGGACGTGTCCTGGCCCTGCAACAAGACCAAGTACATCGTGCACTACCCCGAGACGCGCGAGATCTGGTCGTACGGCTCCGGCTACGGCGGCAACGCGCTGCTGGGCAAGAAGTGCTTCGCGCTGCGCATCGCCTCCACCATGGGCCGCGACCAGGGCTGGCTGGCCGAGCACATGCTGATCCTGGGTGTGAGCAACCCCGAAGGCAAGAAGTACCACGTGGCCGCCGCCTTCCCGAGCGCCTGCGGCAAGACCAACTTCTCGATGCTGGTGCCGCCGAAGGCCTTCGAGGGCTGGAAGGTCACCACCATCGGCGACGACATCGCCTGGATCAAGCCCCAGGCCGACGGCTCGCTGCGCGCGATCAATCCCGAGGCCGGCTACTTCGGCGTGGCCCCCGGCACCAACTACCACACCAACCCCAACTGCATGGCCAGCCTGGACCGTGACGTGATCTTCACGAACGTCGCGCTGACCGACGACGGCGACGTGTGGTGGGAAGGCATGGAAAAGGACACCGGCAAGCTGCCGGACCACCTGATCGACTGGCAGGGCAAGGACTGGACGCCCCAGATCGCCCGCGAGACCGGCGCCAAGGCCGCGCACCCGAACGCCCGCTTCACCGTGGCCGCCACCAACAACCCGGCCCTGGACCCGGCCTGGGACGACCCGAAGGGCGTGAAGATCGACGCCTTCATCTTCGGCGGCCGCCGCTCCACCACCGTGCCGCTGGTGACCGAGGCCCGCGACTGGCAGGAAGGCGTCTACATGGCCGCCACCATGGGCTCGGAGACCACCGCCGCCGCCTTCGGCGCGCAGGGCGTGGTGCGCCGCGACCCGTTCGCCATGCTGCCCTTCATGGGCTACAACATGAGCGACTACTTCCAGCACTGGCTGGGCCTGGGCGAGAAGATCGCCGCCTCGGGCGCCACGCTGCCGCGCATCTACACGACCAACTGGTTCCGCAAGGACGAGGCCGGCAAGTTCGTCTGGCCCGGCTACGGCGAGAACATGCGCGTGCTGAAGTGGATGATCGACCGCATCGAAGGCCGCGCCGCCGGCCGCGAGACCGCCTTCGGCGTGGCGCCGCAGTACGGCGAGATCAACTGGACGGGCCTGGACTTCTCGGGCGAGCAGTTCGACACCGTGACGCGCATCGACCAGGCCGCCTGGGCGGACGAGCTCAAGCTGCACGACACGCACTTCGAGCAGCTGGCCCACCGCCTGCCCGAGCAGATGCTCCAGACCAAGGCGGCGCTGGAAAAGCGCCTCGCAGAAGCCTGATCGGCGCACGGACGCGCCCGCAACGGCGGGCGTCCTTTTGAGGAAAGCCCCGCACCACGTTCATGGCCGGGGCTTTTCCTTTGGCGGGGGTGGCATCGCGGGCCCTGTTCAGCGGTGCAGGCAGGCACGCATACCCGCCTTGCACGCGCCCACGAAAAAGGGCACCTTGCGGTGCCCTGAAAAGTGCCGGAACAGCCCGGGGTTCGTGGCCCCGTCCGGCCGGTCCGGGCGCATGGCCCGGGACCTGATGGAGTCGGAGTCAGATCAGTAGTAGCGGCGGATGTTGTCCACGGCGATGCCGTTCATGGCGCGGCTCAGGTCGGCCATGATGCGGGCGTCGTGCAGTGCGGCGTTCCAGGTCTGCTCGTCTTCGGCATCGCGGCGGCGGGCTTCCGTCCAGGCGTGGAAACCGGCGCGCAGCATGGTGGCGCCGCGGCGCACGGGGCCGGCCAGCAGGGCCAGGGCGGCGAAGGCGATCAGCCAGAGCACCATCCAGGCCGTGAGGGTGTGGCCTTCGCTCCAGGTGTCGACGATCTGGTTGGCCACCACCAGCACGGCGGCCACGACGGCGGCCAGCAGCAGGGAGGAGGCGCCGCGCGCGCCGTCGAAGGCATTCTTCAGGGTGGCGGCGGCCTGTTCGGCACGGGCCACGCCAGGGTGTTCGGTACGGTAGTCGATGTGGACAAAGCTGGTCATGATGGTCTTCCCTTTCGATCGCTTGTGGCGAGTTTGCCGGGCGAATGCAGGTATCTTAGGGTTTACCCCATGGTTCTTCCACTTTATATTTTGAATCCCAGACATTCACAACTGTGATGATTCGACCATGGCACGGCTCAACTTCCGCTCGCTCGACCTGAACCTGCTGCGGGTGTTCGACGAAATCATGGCCGAGCGCAACCTGACCCGCGCCGCCGCCAAGCTCGCGATCACCCAGCCGGCGGTCAGCAATGCCCTGCGCCGGCTGCGCGAGGTGCTGGGCGACGACCTCGTGGTGCGCAGCGGCCAGGGCGTGGAGCCGACGCCGCGCGCGCTGGCCCTGTGGCCGCCCGTGCGGCAGGCGCTGGCCCAATTGCAGCAGTCGCTGGCGCCGGGCGCGTTCGACCCGGCCTCGGCCAGCTCCACCTTCGTGCTCGCGCTGGCCGACGCCACCGGTGCCACGCTGATGCCCCCGCTCGTGGAAATCGTGGAGCGCGAGGCGCCCGGCGTGTCGCTGCGCGTGGTGCCGCTCACCACGCGCGACCCGCGCGGCCTGCTGGACGACGGCTCGACCGACATGGCCGTGGGCTACTTCCCCGCGGTGATGGCCGACCTCACGGCCCGCGCGCAGACCGACAGCGTGGTCGCCTATGAAAGCCTGCGGCTCTACGACGGCGAATACGTCTGCGTGATGCGCCAGGACCATCCGCTGGCGGCCGAGCCGCTGACGCTGGACCAGTACTGCGCGGCGCGCCACCTGCTCGTGAGCTTCTCGGGCAAGCCCTACGGCTTCATCGACGAGGCGCTCACCGCCCTCGGCCGCGAGCGGCGCATCGTGCTCACCGTGAACCAGTTCTTCACCGCGGGCCGCGTGGTGGCCACCACCGACCTGCTCACGGTGCTGCCGCGCCACTTCGTGGGCGTGGCCAGCCTGGGCGGCGAGCTCGTCTGGCGGGCACTGCCGATGCCGCTGCCCACGGTGCACGTCGATGCGCTCTGGCACCGCAACAAGGGCCACGACGCCGCCCACCGCTGGCTGCGCGGCGCCATGGCGCGCTCGGCCCTGCACACCACGGCGCGCCCTCCGGCAGCGAGCCCGCCGGCCGCGCGGGACAATCGGGGCACATGAAGATCCAACTGCTGTCCGACCTGCACCTGGAGGCCCATCCCGCGTTCCAGCCCAGCCCCGCCCCGGATGCCGACCTGCTCGTGCTCGCGGGGGACATCGGCTCCTACCAGAGCGGCTCGCGCCTCGCCGACGACGATTTCGGGCTGGCGCGCTTCTCGCCGCTGCCGCAGCATGCGGGCTGGCCCGTGCCGGTGCTGTTCGTGCCCGGCAACCACGAATACGACATGCAGGACCTGGGCGCCGGGCGCGAGCGGCTGCGCGCCACCTGCGACCGCCTGGGCCTGCAGTGGCTCGACCGCGAAACGGCGGTGCTGCAGGGCGTGCGCTTCGTGGGCACCACGCTCTGGAGCGATTTCGACGCGCTCGCGCTGGACAAGAGCGACCAGGGCGCCGACATGGCCCGGCTGCTGCGCCACCGCGACAAGGCCTTTCGCGCGGCGAACTTCTACCTGCGCAAGACCGGCGGCACGCGGGGCGGCGAACCGTTCCTGGCCGAGCCCATGCGCGAAGAGGCCCTGCGCTGCCAGGAGTGGCTGCGCGATGCCTTGCAGGCGCCCTTCGACGGGCCCACGGTAGCGGTCACCCACTTCGCCCCCAGCCTGCGCAGCGCCGACCCGCGCTACGGGCTGGTACCCGGCACCGCAGGGTTCTGCAACGCGCTCGACGACCTGCTGCCGCATGCGCAGGTGTGGATGCACGGCCACCTGCATGCGCCCAGCGACTACACCGCCCAGGGCACCCGCCCGGACGGCAGCGCCTGGGCCTGCCGCGTGGTCGCCAACCCGCTCGGCTACGCGGGCAAGGGCGAGCAGGAGACCTTCCGGCCGCATTTCACCGTCACCGTATGATGGCGCCGGGGCCGCATGCACGCACGCACGCACGCACGTACGCACGTACGCATGCAAGCGCCCCGCCCGCACGCGCACGGCAGCACAAAGATGACCCACGTCAAGACAACAGGCACAGGCGCACCTTAGTCTCTCTCCATCCCTTTGTGAAAGCGTCCCTACCATGAAGATCCTCCTGGCCGTCGACGGCAGCGCCTATACCAAGAAAATGCTGGCCTACCTCGCCACGCACGACGAACTGCTCGCGGGCGGCACGCACGACGTGACCGCGATCACCGTGCAGTCGCCCCTGCCTCCGCGGGCCCGCGCGGCCCTGGGCAAGGACGTGGTCGAGAAGTACTACGCCGAAGAGGCCGAGAAGGTCATCGGCCCGGTCGCCAAGTTCCTCGCACGCCACGGCATCACGCCCAAGCGCCTCGTGAAGACCGGCCCCGTCGGCGAGACCATCGCCAAGGCGGCCGACAGCGGCAAGTTCGATCTGCTGGTGATGGGCTCCCACGGCCACGGCGCCCTGGGCCAGCTCGTCATGGGCTCGGTCAGCACCCAGGTGCTCGCCAGCAGCCGGGTGCCGGTGCTGCTGGTGCGTTGAGGAGGGCGTGGCAAGGGCCTGGGTCAAGTCCTCGGCCTAGGACTGCCACGGAGCCATCTTTCGCGCTGTGCCCCCCGCATGCCAACAATGTAGTAACCGCGCATGGTCATCGAAACCCGTCCGGCCGATCTCTCATGATGTTCGTGCTGGATACCGATGTGCTGTCCGAGTTGCGCAAGGCGCGTCTCTGCCGGGCCGATGCGAACGTGGTGGCCTGGGCGGAGAGCGTCGATGCCGCCGACCTCTTCATTTCCGCCATCACGGGTCGACACCGCCGTGGCCCAGCGTCGCGCGCGGCTGCACGTGCCCGACAGACGCGGCGAACGCGATGCGCTCATCGCAGCCACGGCCATGGTGCACGGCATGACCGTGGCCACGCGCAACGTGGCGGACTTCGAGCCGACGGGAGTGACGCTCGTCGATCCGTGGAAGCCGTTGCCTACCTAGACTTCAGGCCGTCGAAGCACGCCTGCACCGCCCATTCCACGATCTGCTCGTCGGTACAGCCGCCCTGCTCCCGCAGCATGGACAGCAGCGGATCGGCGCTGCGGGCGTAGAGCGAAAAGAGGATCACCTCGGCGGGCAGCGCCTCGCTCAGCCGGCCTTCGCGCTGGGCCGCGGCGATCCACTCCATGGCGCGTGCGCTCACCCCCTGCAGCGCGCACTGGTAGGCGGCACACTCCTTGAGCGGGCGCCGCAGGCCCGAATTGCGGGCAAGCATCAGCGGCAGTTCGTCGGTGAGCTGCTGCGAGAGCAGCCAGCGCAGCAGTTCGCGCAGGCATTCGAAGGCCGGCAGATCGGCGGGCAGCCCGTCGAGGAAGTCGCCGAGGCGCTCCACGGCATGGGCCATGGCCGCGGCGCACAGGTCTTCCTTGCCGGCGAAGTGCTTGTAGAGACTGGCCTTGGCCACGCCCACTTCGGCGGCGACCTCTTCGAGCGTCATGGCCTCGAAGCCTTTTTCGCCCAGCAGCCGGCCCGCGGCGGCCACGATGGCCTGGGCGCGGGCCTCGTGCATCTGTGCCTTGAAGGAGCGGCGGGGTGGAACGGGCGTGTTCATGCGCGCATCTTAGGGCCTTCGCCGGCAACTCGACCGTAAGGCGCGCACGCACGCGAGACGCCTTCGTCACGCATCGGCGGCGAGCGTGCGGGCCGCGGTGGCCGTGAGCGCCTCGGTCAGCGCGTCGAGCACCTCGGATTCCAGGTTCCAGCAGTGCCAGTACAGCTGGATCGGCAGCGCGTGCCCCGGGGCGAGGTCCACCAGCGCGCCGCTGGCGAGGGCCGGGCGCGCGAGCAGTTCGGGCACGACGCCCGCGCCCCATCCGGCGATCACCGCGCGCACCTGGCCTTCGGAGCTGGGCACGAACAGGTGGTGCAGCGCCACCCGCTTGAGGCCGAAGGTGCGCATGATGAATTCCGACTGCATGTCGTCCTTGCGGTTGAACGACAGGAAGGGCACGTCGCGGAAGTTGTGCGGCGTGAGCCCCTGCGGCAGGTGCCGCGCCGCCAGCCCGGGCGAGGCCACCGCCACGTAGCGCATCGCACCCAGCGGCACCACCTTGCAGCCGCGCATCGGCTGCCGGAGCGTGGTCACGCAGCCCAGCACCTGGCCCGAGCGCAGCCACTCCTGGGTGAAATCCTGGTCGTCCACGATGATCTCGATCGGCAGGCGCTGGCGGGCGAGGTCGTGCAGCGCGTCGAGCGCCCAGGTGGCGATGCTGTCGGCGTTGATGGCGATGGCGATGCGTTCGTCCTCGCGGGCGCCGCCGGGCGCGCTGGGCGCCAAGTCCTGCAGGTCGCGCTCCAGATCGGCGCGCAGCAGGCGCAGCTGCTTGGTGTGCTTGAGCAGGAGCTGTCCCGCGCTCGTGGGCTTGAGCGGCCGGCTGCGCACGATCAGCACCGAGCCCACCTGGGCCTCCAGCGCGCGCAGGCGCTGCGAGACGGCCGACTGGGTGACGTTCAGGCGCTGGGCCGCGCGCTCGAAGCCGCCCTCTTCCACGATGGCGGCCAGGCATTCCAGGGCGGCGGGATCGAAGGTGCTCATGGCGTTCGCTTCATTAGGTGAACTGATGAATTTGGAGGAAGTTTAATTCCTCTTCAAAAAAAACGAGCCCCGCCGCACACTGCGCAGCTATGAAAACCATCGTCCTCGGAGCCGGCATCATCGGCATCAGCACCGCGTGGCACCTGCTGGAGCGCGGCCATGACGTCATCGTCGTCGACCGCCAGCCCGACGCGTCGCTGGAGACGAGCTACGCCAACGCGGCGCAGATCTCGGTGAGCTACTGCGAGCCCTGGGCGAACCGCGAGGCGCCCTGGAAGGCGCTCAAGTGGATGCTGGACAAGGAGGCGCCGCTGCTGTTCCGCCCCCGCATGGACTGGGAACAGTGGCGCTGGAGCCTGAAATTCCTCGCGCAGTGCAACGACGCGGCGTTCGCCCGCAACGTGCAGCAGATCGTGGCCCTGGGCGCCTACAGCCATGCCGCGCTGAAGGATCTGGTGCGCTCCACGGGCATCGACTACCACCGGCTGGAGCGCGGCATCGCGCATTTCTACACCGACCAGAAATCCTTCGACGCGGCCGGCCACGCGGTGGAGCTGATGCGCCAGTACGGCGTGCAGCGCCGCCTGGTGAGCCGCGACGAGCTGCTGCAGATCGAGCCGGCGTTCCGCGCCTACGGCGACCGCATCACCGGCGGCACCTACACCAGCACCGACGAGAGCGGCGACGCCCGCGTGTTCACCCAGGCACTGGCGCGCCGCTGCGCCGAGCGGGGCGCGCAGTTCCTCTTCGGGCACGACGTGCTGCGGCTGCAGCGCACCGGCGACGCGATCGATTCCGTGGCCGTGCGCTCCCGCGAGCCCGGCGCGGCCGTGCAGGAGCTGCGCGCCGACGCCTTCGTGGCGGCCTGCGGCTCGTACACGGCGCCGCTGCTGCGCACGGTGGGCGTGGACCTGCCCATCTACCCCGGCAAGGGCTACAGCGCCACCTTCCCGCTGCTCAAGCCCGAGGGCGCGCCGATGGTCTCCACGATCGACGACGGCAAGAAGATCGCGATGAGCCGGCTGGGCAACTTCCTGCGCGTGGCCGGCACGATCGAGCTGGGCGGCTACGACCTCTCGCTGGACAGCCCCGTGGCCCGCGCGCGCTGCCACATGCTCTCGCGCCGCATCGCCGAGATCCTGCCCGGCGTGTGCGACACCCGCACGCCCGAGGAAGGCGGCGACCCGCAGTACTGGACGGGCCTGCGCCCCGCCACGCCGACCAACATCCCGTTCATCGGCCGCACGCGCGTGGGCAAACTCTGGGTGAACGCGGGCCACGGCACGCTGGGCTGGACGCACGGCGCGGGCTCCGGCAAGGCGATGGCCGAGCTGCTCACCGGCGAGCGGCCGGCGATGGACTTCGGGTTCCTGGGTTTCGGCACGGAAGGGCGCCCAGCGAGATCCGTTCCCGTCGCCGCCTGACGCACAGGAGGCCGCGGGCTTCCTGGCCGGGCCCCGTCCCTGCCGCGCTAGCGGACGGCGGTGCCGGCGGGCGGCGTGTCGGCCGTGGCGAGGTGGGTGTCCATCCACCTGAGCAGATCCACCCACATCTGGCGCACCTGGCTGTCGTCGGGCATGCGCAGCTCGTGCTGCAGCTCGATGGTGACCACGGGCATGCCCTGGCGCACGCTGCCGTAGTGGCCGAGCGAGCCGGGGAAGATGCCGAGCTGGTCGAGCCGCAGCTGGCCCAGGCGGCTGGGCGGCGGCAGGGGCCCGTCGTAGTCGAGCACGCCGTAGGGCGCGTGGATGCTCACCACCAGGTCGGGCCGGAAGCCCTCCATCTGTTCGTGCAGGAAGCGCGATTCCGGCTCCGACAGCGGCGTGGGCCCCGGCCAGCGGCGCGGGTCGCGGTGAGTGCGCTTCTGCCAGTAGATGGGCGCATCGCGCTCCCAGTTCGGCGTGGGGAAGTTGCGGTTCAGGTCCACGCCCCGGGCATTCACGCGCGTCGCCGGGCGCGCCAGCATGCCGTCGGGATTCAGCGCCGGGATGAAGCGCCAGTGCACGGGCTGCCGCAGGGCCCGCTCGGGCTGGGCGGCGAAGCCGATCCAGCGCATCGCGAGCGAGGCGGACGTGGGCTCGTCGCCATGGATGGCGCCCACCACGAGCACGCGCAGCGGCGGCGGCATTGCGGAAGCCCCCGCCCGGGAAGCTGCGGACGCGCGCGCAGGGAACACGTCGCGCCAGTAGAGGGGCAGGCCCTTGCGGGACTGCGCACCGCTTTCGGCGAGGCGTGTGGATTCGCACAGGGCCCGGTCCACCGTGGGCAGGCGCGGCAATAGCAGCTGGCAGGCGGCCTTCGACTCCGGCGCGCCGGGGGGCGGCACGGGCACGGGAGCCTGGGCCTGCGCCTCGGCGGCAGGCGGTGGTGCCGGACGCGCCGGCGCCGCCGCGGACGCGGGCGGTGCCGGGGGCATGGCGGCGGCGGCGGGCGCGGCCACCGTGTCGGACCGCTCGGCGGGCGCACCGAGCACCACCACCGAGTGGTAGCCGGCGCCCGCGTCGCCCGATCCCAGGTGGCCCCGTCCGACGGCGACCACGGCGTCCGATGCGGTGCCCGCGCCCGGCTGGCCGCCATCCTGGAAGGCGCGCGGCTCCCAGATGGACGCGCCGAGCACGCCGAGCGCCAGCACGGCCACGGGCGGCAGCAGCCACAGCGGGCCGGTGCGGCGGAGGGGAGCGGCCGCCCCGGGAGCGCGCGGGGTTCCGGTGTCCGGCGCCGCCATCAGTGGACCGTCCGCGGGGCGCGGGAGCCCAGGAAGTCGAGCAGCGCGCCGTCGAAACCTTCCGGATCTTCCAGCTGCGGCCAGTGTCCGACGTGGGGCAGGCTCAGGTGGCTCGCGTCGGGCAGCACGTGCGCCAGGGCCTGCAGCGCCTCGGGCGGCATGCAGCGGTCCTGCGCGCCGCTCACGAGCAGCGTGGGCATCGACAGGTGGGCGAGGTGGGAGGCGTCGCGCGCGAACGTGGGCAGCAGCTCCAGCGCGCGCCGGAAGGTGGAGGGGTGCACCTCGCCCATGGCGTGGCGCGCCAGGCGCACGCCTTCGGGCAGGGCCCCGGTGCCGGTCTGGCGCGGCACCAGCACCTCGGCCAGGCGCTCCATCGACTGGCCTGCGTCCAGCGCGGCGACGCGCGGCTCCACCCAGGTCTGCAGGCCTTCGTCGTCCAGCGCCGGGCCGCCCGCGCAGAGCACGAGGCGGCCCACGCGGCGCGGCGCCCGTGCGGCCACTTCCACGGCCAGCATCGCGCCCAGGCCGTGGCCGACGAGCGTGGCGCCTTCCGTGCACTGCAGGGCGTCGAGCAGCGCGATGCAGCTCTGCGCCAGCCCCTTGAAGCCATAGGGTTCGATGGGCGCGCTGTGGCCGTAGCCGGGCATGTCCCAGGCGATGGCGCGGTAGCCGGCGCCCGCGAGGGTTTCGACCTGGGGAGCGAAAGTGAGGTGGCCGCCGTCCGCGTCGTGCAGCATGAGCACGGTGGAGCCGGCGCCTAAAGTGGAGAAGGTGGGGAGCAGGGCCATGGGAAAAAGGGGAACGGCAACGCGGCCGGTGGGGGCACGCGGGCCCGGTGGCGGCAGGCCGGTGGATGCCGGCCCATAATAGCCGACCCCTTTCTCCGCCCGGCGCGCGACGCGCCACCGACCTTCCCGTGACACGTCCCCCGATCCGGCCCGCGCTGGCCCATCCCCCGAGTTTCTCGCCCCGTGAATTCCGCGACGCGCTCGGCATGTTCGCCACCGGCGTGACCATCGTCACCGCGCAGGACGCCGCCGGCGGCCTCGTGGGGCTCACGGCGAGTTCGTTCAATTCGGTGTCGCTCGCGCCGCCGCTGGTGCTCTGGAGCCTGGGCCGCGCGGCCGGCTCGATGAATGCGCTGGCCGCGGGGTCGCACTACGCGATCAACGTGCTGGCGGCCGACCAGCAGGCGCTGGCCGAACGCTTCGCCAGCCGCGGCGTCGACCGGTTCGCGGGCGTGAAGTACGCGCTTGGCGTGGCGGGCGCGCCGCTGATCGAGGGCGCGGTGGCCACCTTCGAATGCTTCAACCGCAGCCGCTACGACGAAGGCGACCACGTGATCTTCGTGGGCGAGGTGGAGCGCTGCGCGCACCGCCCGGGCGTGCCGCCGCTGCTCTACCACGGTGGGCGCTTCTACACCGAGCACCCGCTCTGAAACGCACCGGCGCCGCCCTCCTGCGCGGAGGGCTGCGCCCGCGGAAGGCGTTCAGCGCACCGTGTCGGGCAGTTCGATCTTGACTTCGAGCACCTCGAGGTTTTCCTGGCGCTCCAGTTGCACCGTGAGGTCTTCGGGGCTGATCTTCACGTACTTGGAGATCACCGCCACGAGTTCGCGCTGCAGCGCGGGCAGGTAGTCGGGCTCGGCGGCATTGCGTCCGTTGCGCTCGTGCGCGAGGATGATCTGCAGCCGCTCCTTGGCGACGCTGGCGGTTTTTTTCTTCTCACCGAGCAGGAAGGAAAGAAAGGATGCCATGCGTTACCTCCCGCCGAAAATGCGCTTGAAGAAACCGGGCTTCTGCGCGTCGATGAAACGCATCGGCTTGTCCTCGCCGAGGAAGCGCGCCACGACGTCCTTGTAGGCCTCGGACACGTCCGTGCCCTGCAGGTGGATGGCGGGCGTGCCCTGGTTGGACGCCTGCAGCACGCTCTCGGATTCCGGCACGACGCCGATCAGCTCGATGCGCAGGATGTCCTGGATGTCCTCCAGGCTCAGCATCTGGCCGTCCTGCACGCGGTGCGGGTTGTAGCGCGTGATCAGCAGGTGTTCCTTGATCGGCTCCTTGCCTTCGATCGCGCGCTTCGTCTTGCTGCCCAGCATGCCGAGGATGCGGTCGGAGTCGCGCACCGAGGAGACTTCGGGGTTGGTCACGAGCAGCGCCTCGTCGGCGAAGTGCATCGCCATGAGCGCGCCGCTCTCGATGCCGGCGGGCGAGTCGCAGACGATGTACTCGAAGTCCATCGCGGCGAGGTCGTTCAGCACCTTCTCGACGCCTTCCTGCGTGAGCGCATCCTTGTCGCGCGTCTGGCTGGCGGCCAGCACGAACAGGTTGTCGCACTGCTTGTCCTTGATGAGGGCCTGGTTCAGGTTGGCCTCGCCGTGGATCACGTTGATGAGGTCGTACACCACGCGGCGTTCGCAGCCCATGATGAGATCGAGGTTGCGCAGACCGACGTCGAAGTCGATCACCGCGGTCTTGTGGCCACGCAGCGCGAGGCCCGATGCGAAGCTCGCGCTGGTGGTGGTCTTGCCCACCCCTCCCTTGCCGGAGGTCACGACGACGATTTTGGCCATGTATGCAAATTCCCTTTGGGGCGTTGGTTCTGGAGTTCGGTGGAGGCGGGGCCTCAGGCGAGCGGCTCGATGATCAGCTTTTCGCCGTCGAGCCGCACCTGTGCGGGCTTGCCGCGCACGTTGTCGGGCAGTTCGGTCTCGGTGGTGCGGTAGATACCGGCCACCGACACGAGCTGCGGCTCCAGGCAGGTGCTGAAGATGCGCGCGGACGTGTCGCCGCGCGCGCCCGCGATGGCGCGGCCGCGCAGCGGCGCGTAGACATGGATGTTGCCGTCGGCGATCACCTCGGCGCCGAAGCTGACGACGGCCATCACGACGAGATCGGAGCCGCGCGCATACACCTGCTGGCCGGAGCGCAGCGGCTTGTCCACCACCACCGTGCCGGGCGCGGGGGCGGGCACTTCACGCACCACCTCCACCTCGCGCACCACTTCGCGGACGGTTTCCGGGGCGGCGGCGTCCTGCGCGGGCACCGGGGCCTCGGCGGCGGCCGCGGCCACGGCGGGCGGCTGCGCGGCGCGGGCGGGCGCC
>DHAE01000003.1 GCA_002397315.1 Comamonadaceae bacterium UBA4962 | reverse complement strand
GTCGCGCCCCGTACGGGCGCGTGGGTTGAAACGTGGCCACACGGCGGCCCTCGCGCACTGCCTCTTTGTGGCGCCCCGTACGGGCGCGTGGGTTGAAACGTTCTCGTTGCCCTGTTGTGGACTGGCGTCCACGGTCGCGCCCCGTACGGGCGCGTGGGTTGAAACACCGCGTGCGTAAAGGGTTGTCAAGCTGAGATGGTCGCGCCCCGTACGGGCGCGTGGGTTGAAACATTCATAGCTCACTTTGGAACACATGCAGGAAATCTGTCGCGCCCCGTACGGGCGCGTGGGTTGAAACATTTCCGCGCTGCCGTCGCTGCTGTTGCCTTGCTGGGTCGCGCCCCGTACGGGCGCGTGGGTTGAAACCTCCGTCGGGCGCGGGACGACGCCGGATACTCGCGTCGCGCCCCGTACGGGCGCGTGGGTTGAAACACCTTGCGACATGCCGCCGTTGATCTTGGCCAGGAGTCGCGCCCCGTACGGGCGCGTGGGTTGAAACGCTGCGTGCTGGTCCGTGGTCGGCTGGGCCATGGGCAGTCGCGCCCCGTACGGGCGCGTGGGTTGAAACTGGATGCTCAGCACGGAGCCCGGTAGCGATGCCGTGTCGCGCCCCGTACGGGCGCGTGGGTTGAAACATCGCATCGCTCACGGATGCCATGGTGACCACGCGTCGCGCCCCGTACGGGCGCGTGGGTTGAAACCGGCTGGCGCGCAAGGTCCTCACCCTGTTCCAGGTCGCGCCCCGTACGGGCGCGTGGGTTGAAACCACGGGTATCAGCGCGAGCGATCTCTACACCAAGGTCGCGCCCCGTACGGGCGCGTGGGTTGAAACTGGCCGCTTTCTTTTTGGCGCCTTACCTTGACGGGTCGCGCCCCGTACGGGCGCGTGGGTTGAAACTCCTTGAACACGCCGGCTGGCGGCTCGTCGCTCTGGTCGCGCCCCGTGCGGGCGCGTGGGTTGAAACGGGAGCGCTGCGTAGCTGGACAGCGTGCCGCGCGTGTCGCGCCCCGTGCGGGCGCGTGGGTTGAAACAAGATCCTCAACGCCGAGGCCTCCACCCAGGACGGGTCGCGCCCCGTGCGGGCGCGTGGGTTGAAACTTGCCGACTCGGCGCACCGTAGCCCCGTCCGGGAGTCGCGCCCCGTGCGGGCGCGTGGGTTGAAACACCGCCTGGGCATCGTGGTGGGCGTACCGGGTGTGTCGCGCCCCGTGCGGGCGCGTGGGTTGAAACCCTTTTTCTGGAGTCCGTATGTCCGAGAACAGCAAGGTCGCGCCCCGTGCGGGCGCGTGGGTTGAAACTTGCCGACTCGGCGCACCGTAGCCCCGTCCGGGAAGTCGCGCCCCGTGCGGGCGCGTGGGTTGGAAACCTGCCGCGCGCGGGCGGCGGCCCGGTCCAGGCGCTCGTCGCGCCCCGTGCGGGCGCGTGGGTTGAAACATGTCCGACATTCGTGCAACGCTTTGCCTTTTCGGTCGCGCCCCGTGCGGGCGCGTGGGTTGAAACCAGCCGTTGAAACTAACGAGCGTGAAATTTTGCAGTCGCGCCCCGTGCGGGCGCGTGGGTTGAAACCTTCGGCTTCTTCCACAGCGGTGGCGGTGGCAGGTCGCGCCCCGTGCGGGCGCGTGGGTTGAAACCGTCCGGATGGTGAGCTGCTCGCGGCGGTACTCGGGTCGCGACGCGGTAGGGCCACAGCAGGTGCTGAGCCCCGAGGATGGTGAGCTGCTCGCGGCGGTACTCGGGTCGCGCCCCGTGCGGGCGCGTGGGTTGAAACCACATCACCGGCCAGGACGGCAGCATCTACATGGGTCGCGCCCCGTGCGGGCGCGTGGGTTGCAACGAGAGCGAGACGTTCATCGTCGAGCCCATCGCCTTGTCGCGCCCCGTGCGGGCGCGTGGGTTGAAACGTCCAGCCGGGCAGTCATCTTTTCGAGGGCCGCGAGTCGCGCCCCGTGCGGGCGCGTGGGTTGAAACCCACACCGGCCGATGGCGAACCGCACTGGCCTGTGTCGCGCCCCGTGCGGGCGCGTGGGTTGAAACACAGCAACCATCTGCATTACGGTATTTACCGGAAGTCGCGCCCCGTGCGGGCGCGTGGGTTGAAACGGAAACACCTCGCGCACCAGGGTTGCGACATAGGCAGTCACGCCCCGTGCGGGCGCGTGGGTTGAAACGGCCTGGGCCGCGATGGGTCTGTCGGCCTTGCCCTGTCGCGCCCCGTGCGGGCGCGTGGGTTGAAACGAGCCGCTTTTGTTGCTGCTGCCTGGCAACGAAGTGGTCGCGCCCCGTGCGGGCGCGTGGGTTGAAACTGAGGGGATGAGGCAGATGCTGGTATGGCAGGCGTCGCGCCCCGTGCGGGCGCGTGGGTTGAAACTGCGGCGCCCCGTAGGCGGACCCACCGAACACAGCAGTCGCGCCCCGTGCGGGCGCGTGGGTTGAAACGCCAGCCTGCGCGGCTGGACCACCGAGCGCTGGGCGTCGCGCCCCGTGCGGGCGCGTGGGTTGAAACGCCTCGTCGTCGCTCTTGGTCAGCGCGGTGGTGAGCGTCGCGCCCCGTGCGGGCGCGTGGGTTGAAACCAGAACAGGGTGCGGGGGTTGTAGATGGTGCGGCAGTCGCGCCCCGTGCGGGCGCGTGGGTTGAAACGTGAGCGAGCGCAGGCGCGCTGCGATCGTCTCGAGTCGCGCCCCGTGCGGGCGCGTGGGTTGAAACCCCTTCGGCGAACTCCTTCACGATGTAGCCGGCGGTCGCGCCCCGTGCGGGCGCGTGGGTTGAAACTCCCGCTCTTCGTTCATCTGCTCGAGCGCGGCCAGCGTCGCGCCCCGTGGGGGCGCGTGAGTTGAAACTCCCGCTCTCCGTGCATCTGCTCGAGCGCGGCCAGCGTCGTGTCCCGTGCGGGCGCGTGGGTTGATGCCTCATCCGCGACGGGGTGCCCCACCCGCGTTGCCAAGTGCGCGCGCGTGATTTGACACATGACCCTTGCCAGATGAGCTGGTGCTGCCCCTCTGCTGCATTTTCCTCCTGAGACCGCCAATCCTCATTTGTTTCCGCAGGCCGGAAAAATACCACTAAAACCCAAAAAAATTGGATACAAGGATTACAAAATGCCAAATAACTGATTTTTCCGGGAAGCCTTGATGCCTATTAGTCACACCCTCCCCTTACGCACTGCCCGCCTCCAGAAGCCAGGTGCGCTAGCGACAGTTTTTGCGCTGTCGATGGGCATGCACATGAGCACGCACGCCAACGGCATGGCGAATCTTTCAAACATGGCCGGGCGGGTGGTACAGGCTCAGAGCGGCAGCCTGCCGAAGGAACGCCCGTCCGCCGTGCATAGACCCGTCAGCCGGCTGGTTTTCATCGATGGCGGTTTGCCGGATTTCCAGCAGATTGCCGATGCCGCTGCCGACGACTCCATCGTGGTCACGCTCCGGCCCGGCGAGGATGCCGTCGCACAGATGGCGGCAGTCGCACGCGGGCTCCACGGACTTTCGTCCATTTCCATCGTCTCGCATGGCGACCGCGGCGTGGTCTCGTTCGGAAGCTCGCGGCTGGACACCGGCCATCTGCACGCATACCGGAAAGAGCTTGCACAGATCGGCGATGCCCTTGCGCCCGGGGGCGGGATCCTGCTGTACGGCTGCAGCGTCGGTGAAGGCGCGATCGGCCACGATTACCTGCAGGCCCTGGCACGCGTCACCGGTGCGGTGGTGGCGGCCTCCACGAACACCACCGGCAACGCGGCACTGGGCGGTGACTGGACGCTGGAAGTTTCCACGGCAGCGCTCTCCACGCCCCCGGCCTTCGACCTGGACAAGCTGGCCCGGTATTCCCACACGCTGCCGCAACCCTCGTACTCGAGCGCCACAGGCTACATCGGCGAGCAATTCTTCACCGTGGTCATGAGCGTGGCGCTGGATACCACGCATTTGCCACCTGCCAGCGCATTCAATGTCCAGGTGAATGGAACCGATGTCACCGTGACGGGCGTCGCCATGGGCGACAGCGCGAATTCCATCAAGATTTCGACCAACGCCTCCCTGCTACCGGGAGACATCATCGACTTCATCTACACCGATCCGACGCCAGGCAACGATACCAACGCGCTGCAAGGGACGGATGGAACCGATGCGGCGGGCTTCAGCCACTCGATCATCGTTGCCATCACACGCCCCGGGCCCTCCGCACCTGCCGCCCCGACGCTGGACAGCGGGAGCGATACGGGACAGGCAGGCGACGGCATAACCTCCGTCAATACGCCGACCATTACCGGCACGGCCCAGGCCAATGCCACGGTCAAGCTGTACGACACCGATGGAACCACGCTGCTGGGCACGGCCATCGCCAATTCCAGCGGCAACTGGAGCATCACGAGCAGCGTGCTGGCGGATGGTTCGCATACGCTCAAAGTCACGCAAACCGATGGATCGAACACGACGTCTCCCCTGAGCAGCGGGCTGACGGTCAAGATCGACACGACGGCACCCGCGGCTCCCACGTCGCTGGGCGTCACTTCGGGCAGCGACAGCGGCGCCTCCGCCAGCGACGGGATCAGCAATGTCGCCACGCCGGTCATCACGGGCAGCGCCGAACCGGGTGCCAAGGTGTCGCTATACGACACCGATGGCATCACCCTGCTCGGCACGGCCGTTGCCAACGCGACCACCGGCAGCTGGAGCATCACCAGCAGCACGCTGGCCGATGGCACCCACACGCTGAGGGCCAGGCAGCGGGATGCCGCCGGGAATGTATCGGTGGCCTCGACGCCCGTCGCCTACACCGTGGACACCGCCGCGCCCTCCGGCGTGGGGCTGTCGCCCACGACCATCTTCGTCAGTGCCGCCACGCAGAGTGCGACGATCGGTACGTTGAGCGCCTCCGACTCTTACAGCGTGAGTTTTGCACTGGCTGTGGGAAACGGAACCAACGATGCCGACAATAGCCGGTTCACGATCAGCGGCAGCACATTGAAGGTGGGGGCGGCGGCCCTCTCGGCCGGCTCGTACCATGCCTACCTGTCTGCGACGGATGTGGCAGGCAACATCGGCTACAAGGCTTTCACGATCACCGTCCTGGCGAATGCCGCGCCGGTCGCCAGCAACGTGTCGTTCACAGGCACGGCGCAAGTGGGCCATCAGCTATCCGGCACCTACACCTATACCGATGCGGACCAGGACGCGCAGGGCACCTCCACCTACCGCTGGGTACGCAACAGCGTGAACACCGGCATCGCCGGCGGCACCAATGCCGCCAGCACGCAGAACTACACCCTGGGCAGCAGCGACGAAGGAAAATACCTGTATTTCTGCGTGGTGCCGGTGGCCCTGACCGGTACTGGCACGGGTGCCGAAGTGTGTTCGAGCCCGTCCAGCCTCGTTGTTGCCGCTCCCGTCGATGGCGCCTGCGGATCCGCAGCCAACGCCCCCGCCAGCCTTCGGCCCGCTGCCAACCTGTGCACGGCGGGCAATGCTTCCACCGTAACCATTGGGGCGAACCAGTATGCCTGGACATGCGCCGGCACCCAGGGTGGAAACAATGCCTCCTGCACGGCCCCCTGGAGCAGTACCGCCACCGGGCAAGCCCAAGGGTCCTTGTCCACACCGGCCCCGGGTGACAACAACAACTGGGTGCTCGCCAACGCGGGCTTCTCCAGCCCGCCGGCACCTCCACCCGCCCGGACCAGCCTGCCCTACGGCCTGGCCAACTTCACGCTCACCAGCGGCACCCCCGGCTCGTCCGCGAGCGTGACCATCAACTACACCTCGGCCGTCCCGGCCGGCGCCGTATACATGAAATACGGAAAGAGCCCGGAGGGCTACAACTGCTCCGGCGCCGCCTGCGCCGCCGACCACTGGTACCAGTTGCCTTCCAGCCAGGTGGCATTTTCACAGGACCGCAAGAGCATCACGCTGACCATCGCCGACGGGGCCGTGGGCGACGACGATCTGAGCCCGAACAGCGTCATCGTCGATCCGGGCGGCCCTGCCGTGCTGTCGGCGGACGCGACTCCTATCCCCACGCTGTCCGAATGGAGCCTGCTGGCGCTGAGCGGGCTGGTCGCGGCCTTCGCATTCGGAGCAGTGCCACGGCGCCGCCGGGCACACTGAAACGCCCTGCGGGCGCGCGACCTCAAGCCCGCAGTTCCTTGAGCAGCTTGCCCACATCCAGCCCGCGCGCCCGTTCCTGGATCTGCGGCGCGTAGCGCTGCTGCAGCCCCTTGGCCTCTTCGGCCGTGCGCGTGAAGGCGGACTTGAGCGCGTCCGTGCCCAGCGTGCGCCCACCGGCGTAGTAGCGCTGCGCGACCTTGCCGAGCGCGTACGTGGTGGCGAAGGAGAACGCCGAGCCGGTGGCGGCGCTGCCCACGGCGCGGCCCAGGCCGCCCATCACCTTGCCCAGCAGGCCGCCCACCAGCTTGCGGCCGAACTGTTCGACGTACTGCGAGGTGAGGCCCACGCCCACGGTGGCCAGGAAGTCGGCGATGTGACCCTTGTCGAGCTCATAGCCGTACACCTTGCCGATGCGGTACACCAGCCGTGTCTGCAGCGGGATGATGGCCATGGAGGCGAGGGACTGGGGCAGCAGTTCGAGCGCGCCGTTCAGGATGGCGGCGTTGAGCACCATGGAGTCGATCTCGGCATCGCTCACGGAGGCGGCGCGCATGCCTGGCGCTGCACCCTGCGCGGGCGTGGCGGTAGCGGCGGCTGCCGCACCGGCGGCCAGGGGCGCGGCGGCCACGGCCAGCGCGGCGGGCGGTACGTCCTCGCCCTCGACGGGCACGGCCCGCACGGGTGCGCTCGCCAGGGCGTCGGCCTGCTCCGTGATGGCGCTCGCCTCGGAGGGTGCGATGCCGAGTGCGCCGCGGAGTTGTTCCAGGAACGCCCTCTCGCGCTCGTTGCAGACGCCGTCGGCATCGCACACGCCCACGGCCATCTCGAAGGCCAACTGGCGCAGGCCGGGCGTGTCGAGCGCGGCGGCGGCGTCCTCCAGGCGTGCGCGGCCCAGCAGCACGTCCTGGTAGGTCTTCATGAGGTCGGCGCCACCGGCGGACGACCCGAGCGACTGGGCCATGTCGCGGATGTGGTCGCGTTCGCGGTCGTCCTTCTGCCCATCGGCGAAGGCGGCCATGAGCGCCAGGGTCATGACGGCGCGGGTCTGTTCAGGCTGCATGCGGAAGATCCTTGTCGGTGACGGTGGTCGATGGAAGGGCACGTGGTCCGCGCGCGAAAGGCGCGCAGGCGTGCACATGCCGGCTAACCGAGTGAGACTACTCGGCCGTATTGGTTCCCCGGCTGCGCCGCAGGCGCCGAAGCCTGTAGGCCGCGATCCTCTGTCTTCCTGCGGTCCGGCGTCCGCTGCTGCCTGCCACGTGATGATCGCCCCTGCGTGCACGCGCACGGGGCCTGTGCACTTGCGCGATTGACTGACATCAACGCGCCGGTGCCGTGCCGGACAATCGCTGCCGGCCAGAAACTACACCACATATCCCGCGCGCCGGCACCCCGCGGCGCGCGCGGCCGGAAAGGCATCCAGCAATGAGCACGAACTCCCCCGCTGCGGCCGATGCGCAGCATCCCGCGCCCCGCCCTTATACCGCCGAGGAGAAGCGCCACCGCGTCTTCTCGATCATGGCGGCCTCCTCGGGCAACCTCGTCGAATGGTTCGACTTCTACGTGTATGCGTTCGCGGCGCTGTATTTCGCACCGGCGTTCTTCCCGAAGTCCGATCCCACGGCGCAGTTGCTGAACACGGCGGGCGTGTTCGCCGCGGGCTTCCTGATGCGGCCCATCGGCGGCTGGCTGTTCGGCCGCATCGCGGACCGCTACGGCCGCAAGACCTCGATGCTGATCTCGGTGACGATGATGTGCGCCGGCTCGCTCGTCATCGCCTGCCTGCCCACCTACGCGGCGATCGGTGCCTGGGCACCCTTCCTGCTGCTGGTGTGCCGGCTGTTCCAGGGCCTGTCGGTGGGTGGCGAGTACGGCACCACCGCCACCTACATGAGCGAGGTGGCGCTGCGTGGCCAGCGCGGGTTCTTCTCGTCGTTCCAGTACGTGACGCTGATCGGCGGGCAGTTGCTCGCCGTGCTGGTGATCGTCATCCTGGAGACGGTGCTCTCCGATGCGGAGCTGAAGGCCTGGGGCTGGCGCATTCCGTTCGTGATCGGGGCGATCTCCGCGGTGGTGGCGCTGATGCTGCGCCGCACGCTGCACGAGACGCAGAGCGACGCGGACAAGAAGAAGGAAGACGCCGGCTCCATCGCCGGCCTGTTCCGCCACCACAAGGCCGCGTTCTTCACGGTGCTGGGCTACACGGCCGGCGGCTCGCTGATCTTCTACACCTTCACGACCTACATGCAGAAGTACCTCGTGAACACGGTGGGCCTGCCGATCAAGACGACCAGCTACGTGATGACCGGCGCGCTGTTCCTCTACATGTGCATGCAGCCGATCTTCGGCGCGCTGTCGGACCGCATCGGCCGGCGCAACAACATGCTGCTGTTCGGTGCGCTGGGCGCCATCGGCACGGTGCCGATCCTCACCGCGCTGCAGCACGTGACGAACCCGGTGGCGGCGTTCGCGCTGATCGTGGTGGCGCTCGCCATCGTGAGCTTCTACACCTCGATCAGCGGCATCGTGAAGGCGGAGATGTTCCCGCCCGAAGTGCGCGCGCTGGGCGTGGGCCTGGCGTACGCCGTGGCGAACGCGATCTTCGGCGGCTCGGCCGAATACGTCGCGCTGGGCCTGAAGACGCTGGGCCACGAGTCGGCGTTCTTCTGGTACGTGACGGTGATGATGGTGGTGGCGTTCCTGGTGAGCCTGCGGCTGCCGCGGCAGGCGAGTTATCTGCACCACGATCATTGATCGACGAAGCAAAGCATTCGCTTGGCATTGCATCACGTCTTAACACTTCCATCCATCCACTGCGGCTGCTTCAATTTCGTGCTCGACAAGACACGAAGAGGGAGCGATGGCGGAACAGCGCTATTTAACGGGAGGGGCGGACGGATGGTTGAATGCCAGGCGTGAAACGTCAGGAGCCATCATTGCGTTGCCGGAAATGCTCCGAGTGCAATTCGATGGCTCGGACGGCTCGCGGGAATTCTTTACGGTGCAGGAAGGCATCGAACGCGGCAAAAAATTCTCCGCCAAGCCCAGCTATCTGAAAGCAGGCAACCCAGGCTGGCGTACTGGCGCCAGCCTTCAGTTCAGCGTGGGCATGGAGCGCCTGATATTTCCTGGTGGGCAAATCAGAGCGATCACCCATGCGCGGAATCCCATACGGGCCGGCACCCATCCCATACAGCTGCCTGACTTCCCCCACGGCATGGGTGCCATTTATTCGGACCAATCTCCTTACGCGAAGACGTGGTTCTATCTTGGCCAAGGCCATGCCGTCCCGGGAAATAACGATCGTTATCTGCATCCAGGCTCGGTGAGCGGGGGTTGCATTACAGTCGATCCGAGTGAATGGACGGCGTTGTACAAGTATCTGATTCTGTGCAGGAGGGGTGATGGCGCGACGATGGGCACGATTGCTGTGGTGCGTTAGTTTCTGCTGCACGGCGGCCTGGGCGGCGGCCAGCCCGCAGCACGGCAGATTGCTCACGGAGCAGGAAGCGGGAGATGCGCGTGCCGTGACCCAGCGCTTGCAACAACCCGCAGACCCTGTGGCGAAGAAGATGGCGATGCAACTGCGCAAGCAGGGTGAGCGGCAAATGCAGCGCCGAAACTGGTCGGCCGCGGTCAAGCTGTTCGGGGAGAGCATGGTCCGCTACCCGGCACCCGAGGCCCTGGCCCGGTATGCCGATGCGGAGCTGCAAATGTTGGCGAAGGTCCGCGCACGCGAGCCCGTTACGGGGGACACGGTGCGGGACGACGTGCGGCACGCCGTGCGCTTCTACGAATCGTCGCTCGCGGCCGATTCCGTTCTGAAAACCCTTGCATCGCAGGAGCGCTCCCGGATCGAACGCAATGCGGCCTGCCTGCACGCATACATCCGCTCGGGCGAAGAGTCTTTGGTCTGCGAGCCACTGCAGTGGTACCGGGCTGCGCGCTGAAAGACGCGATCAATCGCGCTGCCGCGACACCCCCGCCTGCTCGAAGCTCGCCATCTCCCGCAGGATCGCGCAGGCGGAGACGAGCAGCGGCCAGGCGAGCGCCGCGCCCGAGCCCTCGCCCAGGCGCAGGCCGAGGTCGAGCAGGGGCTCGGCCCCCAGCGCCGCGAGCAGGTGCGCATGCCCCGGTTCGCCGGAGCGGTGCGAGAACACGCAGCAATCGAGCACCGCAGGCTCCATGCGGCTCGCGACGAGCACTGCGGCGCTGGTGATGAAGCCGTCCACCACGATCACGCGCCGCTCGGCGGCGGCCTGCAGCACGGCGCCCACGAGCGTGGCCACCTCCAGGCCACCGAGGGCCGCGAGGGCCTCGCGCGGGTCGGTGGCGTCCACGTTGGCCTCCAGCGCCTGCCGCAGCACGGCCCGTTTGCGCGCGATGCCGCCGGCGTCCAGCCCGGTACCGGCGCCGGTGCAGTCTTCCAGCGCGACCCCGCAGAGGCGCGCGAGCAGCAGGCTGGCGACCGAGGTGTTGCCGATGCCCATCTCGCCCAGCAGCAGCGCATTGCCCGGCAGGGACCTCAGGATGGCGCGGCCGTTCTCCAGGGCGTGCGTGCATTGCGCCGTCGTCATCGCCGGCCCGACCGATGCATCGGCGGTGCCGGCGGCCACGCGGCAGTGGCTCAGCAGGCGAGGCTCTCCTGGCACCCTTTCGCGCGCGGGCACCGGCGCCGCCACGCCGCAGTCGGCCACGGTGAGCGCCAGGCCGTGCTGGCGCGCGAGCACGCTCACGGCCGCGCCGCCCGCCAGGAAGTTCTCCACCATCTGCGCGGTGACCTCGCTCGGATAGGCGGAGACGCCGCGCGCGGCGATGCCATGGTCCGCCGCGCAGACCAGCATCTGCGGATCGCGCAGCTCCGGCGACTCGGTGCCGAGGATCCGGCCGATGCGCACGGCCAGGGATTCGAGCCGGCCCAGCGCGCCGAGGGGCTTGGTCTTGTGGTCCATGCGGTGCTGCAGGCGCGCGGCGAGGGTGTGATCGTCCAGGCGGGCTGTGGCAGTGTGGCAGGCTGCGTTTCCCACATCGGGGGTGATCGTGCCGGCTGCGGTCGGGGTCTTCTGCGTCATGGATGGGTTCCGAGTTCCAGGAAAGGCACGGCGGCTGCGCACGCCACCGTCGTCGTCATCGGCCTGCGCGCTGTGCGGCGCGCCACGCAGGCTCGAACCATTGGTCGATACCGCGTGCAAGGCGGTCGAACACGGCGTCCAGCGTGGGCACGTCCGCGCCGAAGAGCGCGCGCAGCGCGCCCGCATCCTCGAACAGGCCGTGCACATACAGGCCCAGCACGTTGCCGCGCGCGTTCTGCCACGCCAGGCCGGGGATCACCTCGCGCGCCACGTCGCCGGCCGCGGCCATGGCCGGATGCTGGGCGGTGCGGCCGTGGTGGATCTCGTAGCCCTGCACCGCCGTGCCCGAGAGCGCGCACCAGGCGCCCTGCAGCGTGCCGAAATCGGTACGCGTGCGGCGCACGGTCTTGGCCGGTTCGAAGGCGGTGACCAGCGGCAGCAGGCCGAGGCCGGGCGCGTTGCCGTCCACCCCGTGGGTGTCGATCAGCGCCTCGCCGAGCATCTGCAGGCCGCCGCAGATGCCGAGCACGCGGCCGCCGCGCGCGGCGTGGGCCGCGATGGCGGCGTCCAGGCCCTGGGTGCGCAGCCAGGCGAGGTCGGCGGCGGTGGCCTTGGAGCCGGGCAGCACGATCCAGTCGGCCCCGGCCACTTCGGCGGGGCTGCGCGCCCAGACGAGGCGCAGGCCCGGCACGCTCTTGAGCGGCTGGAATTCGTCGAGGTTGCTGATGCGCGGATAGGCGATGACCGCCACCGTGGTGTGCACCGCCCCGCCCGCCCCCGCGCGCACGTGGCCCGCATCGTCGAACACGCCGTCTTCCTCCGGCAGGCCGTGGCGCCACTGCATGGGGATGGTGGCCACGGTGGGCACGCCGGTGCGCTCGCGCAGCATCTCGGGCGCGGGTGCCAGCAGCGCGGCGTCGCCGCGGAACTTGTTGAGCACGAAGCCCTGGATCAGGGCGCGCTCGGTCTCGGGCAGCAGCGCCCAGGTGCCGTAGAGGTGCGCGAACGCGCCGCCGCGGTCGATGTCGGTCACCAGCAGGCAGTGCGCGCCGGCATGCCGGGCCACGCGCATGTTGACGATGTCGCTCGCGTGCAGGTTGATCTCGGCCGGCGAGCCCGCGCCTTCGATCACCACCACGTCGTTCTCGGCCCGCAGCGCATCGAGCGCGGCGGCCACGTGCGGCCAGACATGCGTGCTGCGGCCGCGCCAGGGCATGCGCGTGAGCTCGTCGCTCACCTGTCCCATCAGCACCACCTGGCTGCGCGTGTCCGCCTCGGGCTTGAGCAGCAGCGGGTTCATGCGCACCTCGGGCTCGGCGCGCGCGGCGAGCGCCTGGAAGTACTGCGCGCTGCCGATCTCGCCCAGGCCCCCGCCGGGCGCGGCCACTACGCGCGCGTTGTTGCTCATGTTCTGCGCCTTGAACGGCGCGACGCGCAGGCCCTGGTCGCTGAACCAGCGGCACAGGGCCGTGGCGAGCCAGCTCTTGCCGGCGCCGCTGGAGGTGCCGAGGACCATGATGCAGCGGGCGGTCATGCCACCTCCTGCACGGTATGTGAAAGCCGGTGGACTGAAGATGGGCGATGCACGGCCCGTGCGGCACGGACGTGCCATCCGGACGCGTTGCGGAAAAGGTGGAAGGTGGGGATCACGGCACAGCGGGAAGGGGACGGCAGGCACGCGTCCCGGCGGATGGCCCGCCCGGATCGCGCTGGTTGCCTATTGTCCCCTGCCCTGCGGTACCGGATCCGCCCGCGGACCGCTGCGTGCCGCTGGCCAGCCCCAGGCCCCTCGACGCGGCGGGTGCTCAGCCCTGCGGCGGCTGCCCGTTCGATGCCGACACGCCCCCGTCCACCGGCAGCACCACGCCGGTGACGAAGCCCGCGTCCTCGCTCGCCAGGAAGGCGATCACGGAGGCGATCTCCTCGGGCTCGGCACCGCGGCCCAGCGGGATGCGCTCGGCGAACTTGGCGAGCAGCTCGGGGTCGCTCTTGATGTCTTCCGTCATGCCCGTGAAGGTGAGGCTGGGCGCGACCGCGTTCACGCGCACGCCGTCCTTGCCATGGTCCAGCGCCAGCGCGCGCGTCAGGTTCGAGACGGCACCCTTGGAGGTGTTGTAGAAGCTCATGTCCCAGTCGCCGCCCAGGCCCGAGACGGACGAGGTGTTGACGATGCAGCCCTTGGATTCGATCAGGTGCGGCATGGCGGCGCGCGCGCCGTGGAAGACGCCCGAGACGTTGGTCGCGAGGATGCGGTGCCAGTCTTCCAGGCTCGCTTCGGTGACCTTGCCCTGCACGGCGATGCCGGCGTTGTTGACGATCACGTCGAGCCGGCCGAAGCGCTCGACCGTGGCATCGACCAGGGCCTGGACTTCATCGAACAGCGAAACGTCGGCGGGCTGCACGAGCGTGCGGTCGGACGGCAGGTCGGCCCGGGTGGCGGCGAGCTTCTCGTCGCTCAGGTCGGCGATCGCGACCATGGCGCCTTCCTGCGAGAAGCGGCGCGCGGTGGCCGCGCCGATGCCGGAGCCTGCGCCCGTGACGATGACGACCTTGCCGGCGAAGCGCTGCGATGGGGTGGATGGGCTGGGGGAGGAGGCCATGGGAGTTCCTTGCGGGGGAATGAACGGAGGATTCGGTCCCCGATTCTTTCGCCCGGCCCGGTGGTGGACGCCCCGCCCGGGGCGCCGTCCGCATGTCAGCCGGCATCCCGCATGCCGTGCTGCTCGCCCGTCCCTCTCCGCATCCAACGTTGCTGGACCGTCGCCGCTTTCCATGGATGGACCGGCAGGCAACCCCTCTGCCTCGGCCGTGGCCGGCTCAGCGCCGGACCATGCGGTCCATGATGTGGTCGAGCGCGGCGGCTGCGTCGCTGCAGCGGCCGGTGTGGACAGGCGAGGTCTGGATGATGGCGCTGCGGCGGGCCGTGAGCCAGTGGAAGCGTGCCCGGTACGGCAGCGCGGCGATCGGGCCGCAGCCGGGGTCGCCCGCGCAGATCGCGACGATCGCGCCGAGGTGGCGGCGCACCGTCTCCACGTCGGCATCGGGATCGAGCGCGAGCAGCCGCGGCGTGTCCAGCGCCATGGCCGCCTGCAGAAAGCCCGTGCGCTGGCACGACAGGATCACGCCGGCGTTGATGAATTCCTCGCGCTCCACGCGCGGCACGACGCGCACGATCGCGTAGTCGTAGACGTCAGCCGCGTGCATCGATCGCTCCCTGCAGCCAGGCCTGGCGGCCCGCGAGCCGCGCCAGGAAATAGTCCACGTAGGCCTGCCGGTGCGACGCTGGCGCGGCCAAAGGTCCTTCCGTGTGCTCCGCGCCGGCCAGGGCGAGGAACTCATCGGGCACGTCGGCCAGCACGGCCTGCAGGCACCGGGGCGTGAGGCGCTCCGCCAGGCCCGCGTCCACCTCCGCGAGCCGCGTGGCCTGCGGCAGCAGCACGTGGTCGGCGATCGGGGCGAAGGGTTTGGCGGGCTGCGCGGCGGTGCCGTTCCACGCGTGGTGGAAGGTGAGCGCGGCGCCATGGTCGATGAGCCAGGGGTTGCGGTGCCACATCAGCAGGTTGGTGTTGCGCGCGGTGCGGTCCACGTTGCCCACGAGCGCATCGAACCAGACGAGGCGCGACGCGAAATCGGGCGTGACGCGGTCCACCGCGGGATCGAAGTTGACGGCGCCCGAGAGGTAATCGAGGGCCACATTGAGACCGGCGCTCGCGCGCACCAGGTCCTGGATCTCGGGATCGGGCTCGGTCTGCGCGAGCGCGGGGTCGAGCTGCGCGAGCACGATCTCGGGCACGGGCAGGTCCAGCGCGCGCGCGATGCCGCCCGCGATGATCTCGGCCATGAGGGCGCGCACGCCCTGCCCGGCCCCGCGGAACTTGAGGACGTAGACGCCCAGGTCGTCGCCTTCGACGACGGCGGGCATCGATCCGCCTTCGCGCAGGGGCGTCACGTAGCGGCTCACGGTGATGGAACGCACGGTAGGGCTCCGTAGGAAAAGACAAGGGACCGCGGGATGCGGGAAGGCGGCATGGTAGCGGCACCTGGCGCTTCTTGCGCCCCCACGGCACCGGCGGAGCGCGGCGCGCGGCTCATGCGGGCGCGGGCCGCGCGCATGACTCCCACGCCTCCCGCAGCGCCGCCACCGAGACCGGCGGCAGCACGCCCAGGCGCACGTGGCCGGGCAACCCGAAGGATGCACAGTCACGCAGCTTGATGCCCTGCGCTCGCAGATCCTGCAGGTGCTGCGCCAGGTGGGCCACGGGTGGACGCGCGACCAGGTAGTTGGCCTGGCTTCCCGGGTACACCGCCCAGGCCATGGCCTCGCACGTTTGCAACACCTGCGCCTTCCAGTCGCGCAGCGCCTCCAGCGATCCGGCGAGCCATGCCTGCACGGCAGGATCCACCCAGGCCGTCAGCATCGCCACGCCGTGCGCGCCGATGGGCCAGGAAGGCGCGAGCGACCGCAGTGCCGCGGCGTCTGCCGGCCGCGCATGCTCCGGCGCGATCGCATAGGCGCCACGCACGCCCGTGAGGCCGAGGGCCTTGTTGGGCGTCCAGAGCTGCCAGGCGCTCGGCGGTAGTGCAGACCCGTGGCGTCCCGGGCCCGCCGGCTCCAGGCACAGCGGCGCATAGGCGCAGTCAATCACGCGCAGGGCACGGTCCACGGTCGCGGTCGCGCCCGTGGCGGCGGCGGCGTCTTCCGCGTGCCATGCATCCAGCGCCGGATCGGCCGTGCCGAGCGGGCTCGAAGGCTCGCAGGCCCAGTGCAGCAGCAAAGGGAATGGCGCCCCGGAAGACACCGCCGATGCCGGCAGCACCGGCAGGCCCCAGGCCGCGGCCGCCTGCGCATAGTCGCCATACGCATGCGCAGGCAGCACCACGCCGGCCGCACGCTGCCGCGCGGCCCAGGCAGTGATGCGGTGGATGAATTCGCTCGCGCTCGCGGCCGGCACGATGCGGTCGGGCGGCACGCCGTGCCACGCGCCCAGCGCCTCGCGCAACGCGGTGTAGGCCGGATCCGGGTAGCGGACGGCATCGGCCGCGCGCACGGCAGCGAGCGCGATCGGGCACGGGCCGCAGGCGTTCGCGTTGGTGGAGAAATCATGCAGCGGCACGCCCAGGGCATCGGGCCCGCCGTGCACTGGAACGGCCTGCGCGGCAGCGCTCATGCCGGCTGCGGGGTGTAGCGCGTTCTTCATACGCCCCACCCCATGGCGCTGCCGGCCTGCAGCAGGGCGCGCAGCCACAGGACCGACAGGGCCAGCGGCACGCACCAGCGCACGGCCCGCCCCGCGAGCAGGGCGGCGCGCCGCGTATCGAGCGGAGCCGCCGGCCGGCCTTTGCCATGCAGCGTGTAGACGCCCGGCTTGGAGAGCCGCACGTCCAGCGCCAGCGCCATCGCGGCCATGGGCCAGCCGCTGTTGGGCGATGGCGTGTGGCGGGCCTGCCGGGCCACGGCGGCCCAGCGCGCGCCGGATGCGCCCGGCGCGCACCACACCAGCAGCGCGGCCGTGATGCGGGCGGGCATCCACGAGAGCACGTCGTCCGCCCGGGCTGCCCATTTGCCGGCCCATTGCCAGTAGCGGCCGCCGCGCATGCCGGGGTAGCCCCACATGGCGTCGGCGGTGTTGGCGAGGCGGTAGACCGCTGCGCCGGGCAGCCCGGCCACGGCGAACCAGAAGAGCGGCGCCACGACGGAGTCGTTGAGGTTCTCCGCGAGCGACTCGATGGCGGATTCGCGCACCTGCACGGCCTCCAGCCCAATCACATCGCGGCTCACCAGGCGTGCGAGGCGATCGCGCCCGGCCGCCAGCGACTGCGACAGTGCGGTTTCCACCGCTGCCACCTCGTCGTGCAGCATGCGCCAGGCGAGCATCGGCTTGAGCAGCACGGCCAGCACGGGCGCGGCGAGCCACCATGGCAATTGCCCTGCGGAGCGCTGCAGCGCCCAGGCGATGCCCGCCGTGAGCGACGCCAGCGCCAGCCAGGCCGCCGCGCCGAGCAGGAAGGCGCGGGCATCGGCCGGCACCGGCCGCTCGGGGGCGATGCGCTCGCCGCACCATTGGAGCGCGCGCCCCATCCAGACCACGGGATGCACGGCCACGGGCGGCTCGCCCCACCAGCGGTCGATGGCCAGCGCGAGCACCAAAACCAGGCCCGCGGGCAACGCAGCCCCCGACGCCTGCAGCAGCATCGACGCGCCGTCAGCCATCGGAGCGCGCGCCCCCAGGTTCGGGTTCGCGGTGGGCAGGGCCGCGCTTGCGGTCGCTTTCGGTGGCGCCTTCCGGTCGACGGGCTGCGGGGTTTTCCTGCTCCGCCTCTTCGGCGGAAAGCCATGGCGCGGACCGCCCCCAGGCGCCTTCGAACACCACCGATGCGAGCGGCGCACGGCGCGCCCAGCGTTCGCGCTCCAGCATCGGTTCGGGATAGAAGTCGCGCACGGGCCCGAGGCACAGCAGCGCCAGCGGCTCCGCCCCCGGCGGCAGGCCGAGCAGCCGCGCGACGTCGGCGGGATCGAAGATCGACACCCAGCCCATCCCCAGGCCCTCGGCGCGCGCCGCCAGCCAGAGGTTCTCGATGGCGCAGCCCGCCGAGGCCACGTCCATGTGCGGCATGGTGCGGCGGCCGAAGACGTGCCCCTCGCGCCCGTCGGCGAGCGCGACGGCGATCAGCTCCGCTGCGTCGAGGATGCCTTCGAGCTTGAGCCGTAGGAATTCCGCCTGCCGCCCCGCGCCCTGCACCGCCGGCCCATCGGCCTGCTGGGCGGTGCCATCGCCCATCACGTCCGCCGTGCGCAGGCGCTCGGCCTCCACGCAGGCATGCAGGCGGCGGCGCAGCGCCGGGTCGGACACGCGAATGAACCGCCAGGGCTGCATGAAGCCCACGCTGGGCCCGTGGTGGGCGGCGCGCAGCAGGCGTTCGAGCACCGCCGGCTCGACCTGGCCGCCCGCGAAATGCCGCATGTCGCGGCGCTCGCGGATCGCGCGGTAGACGGCCTCGCGGTCGGCATCCGGGTACGGCGCTGCGCAGGGCATGGCGGTCGTCCCAGACGTCCCGGGCGTCGTCGTCGCCATACGCTCAGTCCTCGATACCGCGCTGCGCCGGCACGCCGGCCTGGAACGCGTGCTTGACGAGTCCCATCTCGGTCACGGTGTCGGCGAGGTCGATCACTTCCTGCGGGCAGCGGCGGCCGGTGAGCACCACATGCACCTCGCGCGGGCGGTCGCGCAGCGTCTGCAGCACGTCCGCGAGCGGCAGCCAGCCGTAGATGAGCGGATAGGTCACCTCATCGAGCACCACCAGGAAGTGTTCCCCGCCGAGGATGGCCGCGCGGGCGCGCTCCCAGCCGGCACGTGCGAGATCGGCGGAATGCTCCAGATCGCGGCTCTTCCAGCTGAAACCGTCGCCCAGGCCCTCGATGGGAATGCCGAGCTGCTCGAAGACGCGGTGCTCGCCGAAGCGCGCAGTGGGCACCTTCATGAACTGGAAGATCTTCACCGGCTTGCCGCGCCCGTGCGCGCGCAGCGCGAGGCCGAAGGCCGCCGTGCTCTTGCCCTTGCCGTCGCCGGTGTTCACCAGCACGAGGCCCCGGCGCTCGCCGGCGGGTTTGTCCGAGCGGCGCTCGGTGGGTGGGTTTTCGATCTGCATGGCGGAGTACGGTGGAATGGTGTTCTGGAAAAAAACCGCGGCACGGTGCCGGCGGAACGGCGGATCAGGGCGGAACGGATCGGGCGGCGCGGACTTGCGGCAACAGCGACAAAAGCGCACGGCGCGCAGCGCGCGGCCGGATCATCCGGGCGGCGGCGTCGCCTCCACGCACGGCAGGGCCACGCGCAGCCCGTCGACCTCGCGCACGCGGATGCGGTGGCCGAACACCGCCTCCACCGCCGCATGCGTGGCCGGATCGGCGGCATCGCCATGGTGCAGCACGCGGCCCGCATCCAGCACCACCAGCGCATCGGCCTGCAGGGCGAACGAGACCTCGTGCAGCACGCTCACCACGGTGCTCCCTTCGCGCACCAGCCCGCGCACCGTGCGCAGCCAGTCGGCCTGGTGGGGCGGATCGAGGTGGGCCAGCGGCTCGTCCATGAGCAGCACGCGGGCCTGCACGGCGAGCGCACGCGCGAGCAGCACGCGCTGCCGCTCGCCGCCCGAGAGCTGGGCCAGAGGCCGGTGGCGCCATTCCCAGGCCTGCGTGGCCTCCAGCGCAGCGCGCACCGCAGCATGGTCGGCCGGGCCGGGCGGCGCGAGCCAGGGCTGGTGCGGCATGCGGCCGAGCATGGTGATGTCGTAGGCGGGCAGCTCGTCGGCGCCGGTTTCGTTCTGCCCGAGCCAGGCGAGCTGGCGGGCGCGCTCGCGCGTGCCCCAATCTTCCAGCGGCCGGCCGAACAGCGCGATGCCGCCGCGCACGGCGCCGCGCGGCAGGAGGCCCGCGAGCGCCTTGAGCAGCGTGGATTTGCCGGCGCCGTTCGGGCCGACGATGCTGGTCCAGCGGCCGGCGGGCAGGCGCAGGTCGACGCCGTGCAGGATCGGTGTGCCACCGAGCGACGCCGCCATGCCGGTGGTGGCGAGCGCGATGCCGCTCATGCCCCGCCCCCGAGCCGGGTGCGCCGGTGCATGAGCCACAGCAGGTAGCTGCCGCCGAGCACGGCGGTGAGCACGCCGACGGGCAGCTCCTGCGGCGCCATGATCCAGCGCGCCAGGATGTCGGCCGCGAGCAGCAGCACGGCGCCCGCCAGGCTCGACAGCACCACGTGGCGCTGGTGCGTGCAGGGGGCCAGCGAGCGCACCAGGTGCGGCGCGGCCAGGCCCACGAAGGCGATCAGCCCGGTCTGCGCCACGGCCGTGCCGGTGGCGAGCCCCATGGCCGCCACCAGCCCCGCGCGCATCGGCGCGAGCGGCAGGCCGAGGCTGGCCGCGGTGGCCTCGCCGAGCACCAGGCCGTCGAGCGCGCGCGCCAGCACCCAGGCCGCGCCCGCGCTCACCGCCCAGGCGGCGGCCATCAAGCCGCACGCGATCCAGCCGACGAAGCTGGTGCTGCCCAGCGTGAAGGCCTGCATGGCCTGCAGGATGTCGGGCGACGCGAGTTCCACCAGGTCGCGCGCGGCGCCCAGCACCACGCCCACGATCACGCCGGCCAGCAGCAGTCGCAGCGTGTGCTGCACGCCGCGCGCGAGCCCGAGCGTGAGCAGCACCGCCGCCACCGCGCCGATGAAGGCCATGCCCGTCACGCCCAGCCGTGCGAACCAGTGCGCCGCGGTCGGCGACATGCCGAAGAGCGCCATCGCCAGCGCCCCGCCCAGGGCCGCACCCGAGGCACTGCCCAGCAGATAGGGGTCTGCCAGCGGATTGCGGAAAAGCCCCTGCGCCACGGCACCCGCCAGCCCGAGCAGCGCACCCGCCAGCCAGGCGCCGAGCGTGCGGGGCAGGCGGATGTCCCAGAGGATCTGGCGCGCGACGGGATCGGCGTCCGGCCCCCAGGCGAAACCGATGCCGGTACTGCCGACGCCCGAGCCCAGCGCGAGCAGCAGCGCGCTGGCGGCGAGCAGCCCGGCGGCGAGCCAGGCCGCGCGGCGGGCACCGCCGGAACCCGCGAACGCTGTCGCCGCACCGCCGCTCATGGGGCCTTGTCCGCGAGGCAGCGTGCCATGATGCGCGCCGCATCCGCCATGCGCGGGCCGGGCCGCACGGCCACGTCGGCTTCCGCCGGCGAGAACAGGCACACGCGCTGCGCACGCACCGCGCGCAGGCTGTCCCAGCCGGGATACGGCACCAGGGCCTGCATGCTGCTGTTGCCCACCATGAGCACGTCGGGCTGGGCGCGCACGACGAATTCGGGGTTGAGCCGCGGGAAGGGACCCAGCTCGGGCGGCACCACATTGCGGGCGCCCAGGCGCGCGAGCGTCTCTCCGATGAAGGACGCGGTGCCCGCCGCGTAGGGCCCGCGGCTCACCTCGAAGTACACGCGCACGCCGCGCGCCTTCGGCGGCAGCGACTGGGCGGCCGCCTGCACGCCGGCATCGATCTCGCGCCAGACACGGTCGGCACCCTGCTCGGGCGGCACGGCCAGCAGCGTGCCCAGCGTGCGCAGCACGTCGCGCACGCCGGCATGCGTCTTGGGCTCCAGCGCCACCACGGGAATGCCCAGCGCCTCCAGCCGGTCGCTCGCGCGCGAGCTGGTGGCGAGCAACACCACGTCGGGCCGCTGCGCCACGATGGCTTCGATGTTCGGATCGATGCCGCCGCCCATCTGCGGCAGCCCGCGCACGGCCTCGGGCCAATTGGAATAGCGGTCCACGCCCACCAGCCGCGCGCACTGCTGCAGCGCGCACACCGATTCGGTGAGCGAGGGCAGCACGCTCACGATGCGCTGCGGCGGCCGCGCGAACGTGATCCGGCGGCCCCTTCCGTCGACGATCGTGATCGGGCCGGCCGGCGCCGCGGATGCCGTGGAAGCGGTGGGTGCCGCAGGGGTCGGCACGGCCTGTGCCCTCGCGGGCACCGGAGCCACGCACAGGATTGCGGAAAGCGCCGCCGCCGCGCGATGGATGCCGTTCAGGACTGCCATGGCCCTGCCTCCTGCTTGAGCGTGAGCGGCAAACCGGCCGCCACCAGCGTGACCCGGTCGCAGGCCTCGGCCGTGCGCTGGTTGAGCACGCCCAGCGCATCCACGAAGGCACGCACCTCGCGGCCCATGGGGATGACGCCCAGCCCGATCTCGTTGCCGACGATCACGACCGGCCCGGCCGACTGCCGGACCGCCCGCAGGAACTCGCGGCACTGGGTTTCGAACGCGGCGGCCGGCTCCAGACCGTCGGCGGGCGCGACATCCCCGCCCGGTTCCGGCAGGGGCATCAGCCACTGCGTGAGCCAGAGCGTCAGGCAATCGACCACGACGATGGTTTCCGGCCCCGAATGCCGGACCAGGGCACCCGCCACGTCGCGCGGCGCCTCCACCGTCTGCATGCCGGGCACGCGCACCGCGCGCTCGCGCTGGTGGCGCGCGATGCGTTCGCGCATCTCGTCGTCCCAGGCCTGCCCGGTGGCGACGAACACCGCGCGGTGCGCGGGGGAGGCGTCCACCCAGGCACGCGCCAGTGCTTCCGCGCGCCGTGACTTGCCGCTCTTCTGGCCGCCCAGGATGAGTTCGCTGCGTGCGACGGAAAGCGCCGACGCCGTGCTGTCGCTCATGCCGAGGCCTCCTGCGGATCGGCCACCGCCCGCGGCGCGCCCTCCGCGCCGAACAGCGACGCCGCAGCATGGGGGCTGGACGGGAACCACGCATGGAAATAGCTCGCCTGGATGCTGCCATGGCGGTAGAACGCCTCGCCGCCGGCACCGCCGCCCTCCTCCTGCCCCTGCTGCGGCCGCGTGGTGCGCGCACGCACCGCCGCGCTGCTCTCGCAGGTCGAGTAGTGGAAGGTGTGGCCACGCAGCACGTGGCCCTGCAGGTCCAGCTCCTGCGGACCCAGGGCGGCCAGGCGCCGCTGCATGGCGACATGGCCCGGCAGCAGGCCCCAGAGCGGCTTGCGGGTGCCGTCCGCGAGCAGGATCGATTCGAAGAGCGCCATCATGCCGCCGCATTCTGCCCACACCGGCCGGCCGGCTTCCACGTGGGCCCGCAGGCTGGCCTGCATGCCGGTGTTGGCGGCGAGGCGGTCCGCATGCAGCTCCGGGTAGCCGCCCGGCAGCCACACGGCATCGCAGGGCGGCAGCGCGGCATCGCCCAGCGGCGAGAACCGCACCACGTGCGCGCCCAGGGCCTGCAGCGTGTCCAGGTTGGCGCGGTAGACGAAGCAGAAGGCGGCATCGTCCGCCACGGCCACGGTGCGGCCCGACAGCAGCGGCGGCACCGGCGGGCGCGGCGCGGGCGCGGCGAACGGCACCGGGAAGCGCTGCCGCAACGCATCGATCGACATCTGGCCGAGCGGCGTCTGCGCGAGCGCGTCGGCGGCGCGGTCCAGGCGCGCGAGGCCGTCCTCCAGCTCGTGCGCGGCCACCAGGCCCAGGTGACGCTCGGGCAGCAGGCCTGCCCGCTGCCGCGCGGGCGTGGGGGCATCGGCGGCTTCGGGCGGCGCGATGCGCGCGAGCGCCCCCAGCCAGTCCTGCGGATCGGCGAGGCTGTCGCGCAGCATGCCCGCATGGCGCGCACTGCCCACGCGGTTGGCCAGCACGCCCGCCCACGGCAGGCCGGGCCGGTAGTGGCGCAGGCCCCAGGCCAGCGCCCCGAAGGTGCCCGCCATGGCCGATGCATCGACCACCGCGAGTACCGGCAGGCCGAAGCGCCGCGCCAGGTCGGCGAGGCTCGGCGTGCCGTCGAAGAGGCCCATCACGCCTTCGATCAGGACCAGGTCGGCCTCCTGCGCGGCGGCATGCAGGCGCTCCGCCGCGTCCTGCTCGCCGGTCATCCAGAGATCGATGGCGTGTACCGGCGCGCCGCTCGCCCGCTCCAGCCAGCAGGGGTCGAGGAAATCCGGCCCGCACTTGAACACGCGCACGCGCCGCCCCTGCCGCGCATGCAGGCGCGCCAGCGCGGCCGTGACCGTGGTCTTCCCCTGCCCCGACGATGGCGCCGCGATGGCGATCGCCGGGCAGCGGATCGTGCCGGCCGGGTCCGCAGGCCCGCTCAACGCGGCGCCCACTTCAGGCCCACGTAGAACGTGCGGCCCGCCTGCGCGTAGGTGCGCGCGGTCTGGTAGTTCTTGTCGGCGATGTTGTCCACCCGGGCCAGCAGCGTCGTGTCCTGCGCCACGCGCGTGCTGGCGTACAGGTTGACGAGCGTGTAGCCGCCCAGCACCGTGGTGTTGGCGGCGTTGTCGAAGCGCCGGCCCTCGGCCTGCACTTCGGAGCCCACCGTCCAGCCGGCGATGCGCGTGTCGGCGCCCAGCGTGGCGTGGCGCTTGGCGCGGCGCGCCAGCTGGCGGCCGGTGGTTTCGTCGTGGTGGTTCTGCAGATCGACCGACGCGCGAAGCTGCACGGCGCCCAGCGTGTGCTGGGCCGAGAGCGTCACGCCCTCGTAGCGCGCGCGGCCCGCGTTGGCGTAGCAGCCGAAGTCGTCCCGGCAGGGACCGGCCGCGCCGAACACGATGAGGTTCTTCACGCGGTTGCGGTAGGCCACGATCGACGCGCTGCTCGCGCCCTGCGCCCAGCGCAGGCCCAGTTCCACGTTGCGGCCCTCTTCGGGTTGCAGCGAGGCGACGCCGTAGGGGCTGAAGCGCTGGTAGAGCGTGGGCGCGCGGAACGAGGTGCCGGCCGATGCCGTCGCACGCCACTGCGGCGTGATCGCGTAGCCGTAGGCGATGCTGCCGGTGGTGTGGCCGCCGAACTCGCTGTCGGAGTCGTGGCGGGCGTTGAGCTGCACCGCGTGCGGGCCGGCGGTGAAGCCGTAGCCGAGCGCCAGCGCGTCCTGCGAGCGGTCGCCGTCGATCTCGCCGTTGCTCAGATGGTCTTCGCGGCGCTCGAGCGCCGCGGTGACGAGGTGCCCGCCCTGCCGCCACTCGTTCTGGAAGAGGTAGCCGCGCAGGCGCGTGTCGGTGAGGTAGGGGGACGGACGCGTCTCGTAGCGGTCGCGCGAATCGGTGACCGACAGGCGCGTGGTGTAGTGCCCGGTCCACTGCGCGCGCCAGTTCAGCCCCAGCGCATGCATGCGGTGCAGTGCGCGGTCGTCGTTGCCCAGGGGCGCGGTGTCGTAGCCCGCGTTGGTGTCGGCGCCCAGCAGCGTGCCCTCGATGCGCTGGCGCGGATCGATCTGCAGGCCCACGCGCGCGTTCACGGCGGAACGGCGCAGGCCGTCCTTGTCGGGGTTCTGGCCCGCGATGGGGCGGGCGTTGAAGCCGTCGCTGATCTCGCGCTCCAGGCCCAGCGCGTAATCCACGGCGCGGCCCTCGCCCGCCGAGCCGCTCACGCCGGCCTCGGCCTTGTAGGTGCCGTGGCTGCCGGCGCCGATGCCCACGTAGGGCTGCGCCGGGCCTTCGCCCTTGCGCGTGAAGATCTGGATGACCCCGCCCACGGCGTCCGAGCCGTACACGGCGGCGGCCGGGCCGCGCAGCACCTCGATGCGGTCGATGAGGCCGAGCGGGATCGCCTCCCAGGGGGCGCCGCCCGTGGTCTGCGAATCCATGCGCACGCCGTCGATGTAGACGGCCGTGAAGCGCTGCTCCGCGCCGCGCAGGTACAGGCTGGTCGTGGTGCCCGGCCCGCCGTTGCGCGAGATCTCGACGCCCGGCACGCGGGCCAGCACGTCGACCAGGCCGGTGGCGCCGCTGGTCTCGATGGTCTCGCGGTCCACGATGGACACGTCGGCCACGAGGTCCGCGAGCGGCTGGGGCGTGCGGGTCGCGGTGACCACGGTTTCGCGGAGTGTCGCGGTCTGGGCGGCGGCCAGGGAGGGCAGCAGGCCTGCGGCCAGCAGGGCCAGCGCCATGGGGGTGCGGCGCAGGGGCGAGTTCGCGCGCGCGCCGGCGGCGCCGCGGGGTCGGGAGATCGGAGAATGCATGGAAACGGTGGGCAGAAAGCGGGCCCGCGCCGGCCTCCCCGCCGGCATTGGGCGACACGGCCGCGCCCCGCGCGGTGAGCATCGGGGTGCGGCCTCCGTGTTGGCCGGTATCCGGGCTGATGGATGGACGCGCTCCGACGCCTTCCCAGGCGCTTGTTCAAGGCGCCCAGTGGCTTCGTGAAGGAGGCGAGAAGGCCGGCGCGCCCAAAGGCGGCAGGCTTCTTCCATGGACCGTTGCGGGGGCAGCGCAGGCACGGCGCGCCCATGGCGGACGGCGCCTCCCTGCTTCCCGTTGAACCGCGGCCTGTGAACCAGGAACCGCAGGCACCAACGGAGCCGATTTTACGGCCTGTTCACGTTTCGATGCATGTCCACCTGCGCCACGGCGGACAGCGCGGGCGCCGGCCCTGCGGCGCGCGCGCATCGCCACCTACAATCGACCGGATGGATTCTCCCTCTCCCCTCGACCAGATCACCGAACGTGTCGAGCGGCTGCTCGCGCGCCATGCCGAGCTGCAGCGCGCGAATGCCCTGCTCACGGCCCAGGTGGTCTCGCTCACGCAGGAACGCGATTCGCTGCGCTCGCGCCTGAGCACCGCCCGCATGCGCGTGGACGCGCTGCTCGAGAAGCTGCCCGCCGCGCAGGATGCCGCGCCGGCCGGCCCGAACGATCCCCCGAAGGACGCCGAATGAACCAGATCGAAGTGCAGATCATGCAGCAGAGCTACCGGCTCGCCTGTCCCGAAGGGCAGCAGGAGCGGCTGCTGCAGGCCGTCGGGCGCGTGGACGCGGCCATGACCCGCATCCGCGATGCCGGCAAGGTGCGGGCGCGCGAGCGCATCGCCGTGCTGGCGGCCCTGAATCTCGCTTTCGAACTGGCGGACCAGGAAGAGCGTGCCGCCGCGCCGGAATCCGCCGATGCCGGGGCGCTGTCGGGCAGCGAACCCGCTGCGCCGCCTGCAGCGCAGGAACTGCAGGAAGCCCAGCCGCTGCAGGACACGGCGCCCGCATCCGCCCCCATGGCGGCCGGCGGACCCGCCACCGAACCGGTCCGGCACGATCTGTCCGCGGGCGAGCCCTCCGCCGGCGACGCGCTGGAGGCGCTGCTGCGGCGCCTCGACCACGCGCTCGGCGACGAGCGCCGGCCGGCCTGAAGAATCCGGCGACCCTGCGCTTCCAAAGGTCGCCCGGGGTGCCTACAATGGAGGCGTCCGCAGTGCCGCCGGGTCTTATATTTCCTTGAACCAATGCTCACTGAGCACGGGCTTGGTACATTGCCCGGCAAGCGTGATCATCTCGCGTCAGATGAACCCAACGCCTGGCTGCCCTCGCCCCCCTGAACCCCCGGTTCAGGATGAGGATTCGGTGGCCACTGCGGACACCCTCTTGCCCCGAGCGCCGCGGTTCACCCCGCGGCGCTTTTTTCCTTCCACGCCAGGCTACGGCGCGGACTCCGGCGGCGTCTGCGCGACCAGCGCCCGGAACGTCTGCGCGGGCAGGCCCGGCGCGACCAGGAAGCCCTGGAAGTAGTGGCATTCCATGGCCTGCAGCGCCTGCCGCTGCTCCGGTGTCTCCACCCCTTCGGCCACCACCTGGATGCGCAGCGCGCGGCCGATGTGCACGATCGCCTCGATGATCGCGCGGTCGCTTTCGTCGTCGGGCAGGCCACGCACGAACGACTGGTCGATCTTCAGCTTGTCGATCGCGAGTTTCTTGAGGTAGGCGAGACTCGAATAGCCCGTGCCGAAATCGTCGATCGACAGGCCCACGCCGAGCGCCGCCAGCGCGGCGAGGCGCTGCTCCATTTCCTGGGCATCCTGCAGCAGGATGGTCTCGGTCAGCTCCAGCTCCAGCAGCGAGGCCGGCAGGCGGTGGCTGCGCAGCAGCGCCACGAGCCGCTCGACGAAGCCCGGCTGCCGGAACTCCAGCGCGGACACGTTCACCGCCACCACGAGCGGCGTGCCGGCGCGCATCCACTCGGCGGCCTCGCGGATCGCCTGCTCCAGCACCCACGCGCCGAGCGTGACGATGTAGCCCGACTCCTCCGCCAGGGGAATGAACACGCCCGGCGACACCGCGCCGAGTTCGGGGTCGTTCCAGCGCAGCAGTGCCTCCGCCCCGACGACCCGGCCCGTGTCCATCGCCACCTGCGGCTGGTAGTGCACCGCGAAATGCCCCTGGTCCAGTGCCTGCCGCATCGCATGCTCCAGCCGCATGCGCGAGAGCAGATCGGCGTTCATCTGCGGCTGGTAGAAGCCGTAGCTGCCCCGGCCGCGCTCCTTCACGCGGTACATGGCCGTGTCGGCCTGCTTGATCAGGTCGTCCAGCGTGGCGCCGTCCTGCGGATGCAGCGCGATGCCGATGCTGCACTGGATCGAGAAACCCATGCCGTCGAGCACGAAAGGCTGGCGCATCTCGTCGAGGATGCGGCGGGCCACGCTTTCGGCGGCCGCGGCCTCGCCGGCATGCAGGTGGATGACGAACTCGTCGCCGCCGAGCCGGCAGAGCATGTCGCACTGGCGCAGGCAGGCCTGCAGGCGCTGCGCCACGAGCTGCAGCACGCGGTCGCCGAACAGGTGCCCCAGCGAGTCGTTGATGATCTTGAAGCGGTCCAGGTCGATGAACAGGATCGCGAAGCCCCCGCCGGAGATGGCCGACTCCTCCAGGGCCGAGGCCACGCACCGCGACAGCAGCAGGCGGTTGGGCAGGCCCGTCAGCACGTCGCTGTAGGCGAGCTGCTCGATGCGCTTCTGCGCGGCGTGCTGCAGGGTGAGGTCGCGGAACGAATACACCCGCCCCATCGGCCGGCCCTGGCTGATCTGCGGCACGGAGCGGCGCTCGATGACGGTGCCGCTGCGCAGGTGCAGGATGTCGGTCGCCTCTTCCTCCGGGAACTGGGCGATGCCCAGCAGCCGCGCGCGGTAGGCATCGGCATCGACCACCTGCCGCGCCATGTGCGCTTCGAGCGCGGCGTCGTCGCGCTGCACCAGCAGATCGGCAGGCATGTTCCAGAGCAGGGCCAGCCGCTGGTTGAACGCCCGCACGCGGCCGGCCATGTCGCACACCAGCATGCCGTCCGCGGCCGAATCGAGCGTGGCCCGCAGTTCGCAGATCAGCCGTTCGAGTTCGCCCTGGACGGCGGTCTGCTCGCTGCGGTCCACCATGCCCAGCACCAGCAGCGGCATGCCCTCGGGAGAATCGACGGCCGCGACGCGGCGGTCCACCGGAACGAGCCGGCCGTCGCTGCGCAGCAGGTCCGAATACGAACGGATGCCGGCACGCAGGCCGGGAAGGTCCTGCATCCAGAACGCGATGTCCTCCGGCGTGGCCGCAAGGTCGAGCACGGGCCGGCCCTCCATCGCCTCCGCCGTCCGGCCGGCCAATTCCTCGGCGGCGCGGTTGCAGAGCACGACCTGGAGCGACTGGCCGTCCACGAGCCACAGCGCTTCGCGCAGCCCCGCGAACACGGAACGCCACGCGATGTCGATGGGCGCCCGGTTCAAGCGCCCTCCCCGTCCGCCAGGGCATCCGTGGCGTCCACGGCCCGCTCGAAAAAGTAGCAGATGCGCTTGCGCGGCGACAGGTAGTCGAGCGCATCGCGCGGCAGCTGCGCGGGCCGCAGACTGCGCCGGATGCCGAGGTCGGGCGCAGCCTCCATGTCGAGCACGAGGGCGTCGTCGCGCGGCACGGCGGGGTCGTGCACGATCACCCGCGGTCGCAGCGGCCGGTTCGAATCCACCGCGACGACGATCGCATAGCGCTCGTTGGTGAGCTGGACGACCGAGCCCGCGGGGTACACGCCCATGAGCCGGATGAAGGACTGCAGCACCTTGGCGTCGAAGCGGGCCTTGTGCTGCGCGAACAGCACCGACAACGCCTCGTGGGGCGTCAGCGGCTGCGCGCCGTGCAGCGGATTGCAGAGGCGGTCGTAATGGTTGACCAGCGCGAGCACCTGCCCCGCCCGGCTGAGCTCCGAGCCCTTGAGCCCGAGCGGAAAGCCGCCGCCGTCGGCGCGTTCATGGTGCTGGGCAATGGCGGAGACCACCGTGCGGCCCAGGCCCATGCGCTGCGCCAGCACCACGGATTCGCCCACGTGCGCCTCGTAGAGCGCCTGGTCCGCGGGGCCCAGCGGCGCGCCGGGTTGCGCGACGTGCGGCGGCAGCGTGATCTTGCCGAGGTCGTGCAGCAGTGCCGCGATGCCGAGGTCGCCGAGATCGTCGCCCCGCATGCCCAGCGTCTTGCCCAGCAGCAGCGACAGCACGGCCACGTTCACCGAATGCAGTGCCGCGCGCGTGCCAACGCGCTCCGACACCAGGCGGATGGCGGAGTCGCCGTGGTCCGTCAGTTCGCCGACACAGCCCTGGATCAGCGCCGCGGTGGCGCGCCGGGCCTCGTCCGGATCCTGCTCGGCATGCAGCGCCAGGCGTTCGTAGGCCCGGGTGGCACGCGCGAACTGCTCGTCGCAGCGGGCGAGCGAGCGGCGCTGGGCCGCCAACTGCGCCTGCAGCACCGCGGCGGGCTCTGCCGCTGCCGCTGCCTGCAGGGCCGCCGTCCCGGCCGCGCCCTGCAGGGCGGCGTCCGAAGCATGCGGTGTCGCCGCACTGGAAGAGTCCTCCGCGTGCACCGCGTCCTGCACACCGGGATCGCTGCGCGAGGGGATCCAGCGCACCTGCTGCAGGCCGAGGGACTGCAGGGTGCCGATCTGTTCACCGGAGGAAATGCGGAAGCTGCTGACCGGGAACGGGTGGTTCATCCATCCGAGCTCGAGCTGGATGTACATGCCCACGCGCAGCCGGCCGACGTCGATGAGGAAGGAGGGATTCACAGGAATGGCGCAAAGGGAGGAGATGGCAACCCCTCTCATTCGCAACCATTATCACTAGTTCGTCAGCACCTGTTTCGAGAAGCGCGCAAAATTTGCCGGCTCAACGGCACCAGAGTTCCACGGTGCGGTGCGCCGCGTCCATCCACAACGCCCAGCCCGCCACCGCCGCCAGCAGCACGCCGGCGATGCGCGTGCCCCAGGTGGCACGCGCCGCGTCCCCACGGGAGCGCAGCCGCCGCCATGCCCAGGCACCACCCAGCAGCCAGGCGCCGCCGCCCACCCCGAACGCCGCCATCGCCGCCGCGCCCTGCAGGGGCCCACCGCCCAAAGCCGCCACCAGCAATGCCGAGTAGAGCAGCCCGCACGGCATCAGCGCCCAGGCGAGGCCGGCCGCCGCGGCACCGCCCGGCGCGCGCACCACCGGCCCGAGCCGTGCCCACGCCGCGCGGCCGGCGCGCTCCACCCAGACGGGCTGCCGCGCCTGCAGCGCCATGAGCACGCCCCAGGCGAGCATGCCCACGTGCAGCAGCGTCCACACGGGGCGCAGCGCGGCGGACTGCTGGGTGAGCCAGGCGAGCCGGTCCATGGCCAGCGCGGCCGTGGCGCCGGCCAGCGCGTACCCGGCCAGGCGCGCGAGATGGAACCATGCCGCGCGCGCGGCCGTGCCGCCCGGGCCGGCGCTGCCGGAGCAGGCAACGGCGCCCCCACCGGCGCCGGAACCTGCGTGCGGCCCCGCCGCCGGGGCCACGGCCAACCACTGCACGCGCGGCCCTTCCTGGCGGTCCCGCTCCGCGCGCGGACCCGCCCCGCCGATGATCGCGCCGCAGGGCGCCGCGCACATCGCGAGGCAGTGGGGTCCCCCCGCCAGTCCCATGGCGAAGGCCGTCCAGATCAGGGCATCGGGCATGGCGTGGTTCCGAAGGTCGAGATCGCTTGAGGCGTGTGGCCGCTCAGATGATCCGCGAGAACCGGGCGCGCGTGCGGTCGGCCTGCAGGTAGCGGTCGAACACCATGGCGACGCCGCGCACGAAGAACCAGCCCATCTCGGTCACCGTGATGCCGTCGTCGCCCACGGTCACGAGGCCGTCTTCGGCCATGCCGCCCAGCACCTCCAGCTCGGCCGCGAAGTACCGGCGGAAGTCGATCAGCCACGACTGTTCCATCGGCTCGAACAGCACCTCGCCCTGGCACATCAGCGCCATGATGACCGAGCGCCGCACGAGATCGTCGCGCGTGAGCGCCAGGCCGCGCACCACGGGCAGGCGGCCCTGGTTGATCAGGTCGTAGTAGTCGTCCAGCGTCTTGGCGTTCTGGCTGTAGGTGGCGCCCACGCGGCCGATGGCCGAGACGCCCAGCGCGATAAGGTCGCAGTCGGGCTGCGTGCTGTAGCCCTGGAAGTTGCGGTGCAGCCGCCCCTGGCGCTTGGCCACGGCCAGGGCGTCCTCGGGCAGCGCGAAGTGGTCCATGCCCACGTAGACGTAGCCGGCCTCCTGGAAGGCGTTGAGCGAGCGCGACAGCATCGACACCTTGGCGGACGCCATCGGCAGCTCGGCCGACACGATGCGCCGCTGCGGCTTGAATCGCTCGGGCAGGTGCGCATAGGCGTAGAGCGCGATGCGGTCGGGCCGCAGCTCGGCGACCTGCGCGAGCGTGCGGTCGAACGATTCGGGCGTCTGCCGGGGCAGGCCGTAGATCAGGTCCACGTTGATCGACTCGAAGCCGAGCCGGCGTGCCTCCTGCACGAGCGCGAAGACCTGCTCGGCGGGCTGCACGCGGTGCACGGCTTTCTGCACGGCCGGATCGAAATCCTGCACGCCGAAGCTCAGCCGGTTGAAGCCGAGCTGCGCGAGCTTGGCGAGCCGCTGCGCGTCCACCGTGCGCGGATCGACCTCGATCGAGTATTCGCCGCCGGGCACGAGCGTGAAGCTGCGCCGCAGCATGTTCATGAGTTCCTGCAGCCCGTCGTCGCTCAGGAACGTGGGGCTTCCGCCGCCGATGTGCAGCTGGCTCACGGCCTGTCCCGGCGCGCAGTGGGCCATGTGCAGATCGATCTCGCGGCTCAGGTAGCGCAGATAGACGTCGGCACGCTCCGGATGGCGCGTGATGATCTTGTTGCATGCGCAGTAGTAGCACAGCGATTCGCAGAACGGGATGTGTACGTAGAGCGAGAGCGGCACCGCCTTGGCGGCCGAGCCGAGCCGGCGCTGCTGCAGGGCCAGGACGTACTCGTCCGCACCGAAGGCCTCCACGAAGCGGTCGGCCGTCGGGTAGGAGGTGTAGCGGGGCCCCGGCACGTCGAAGCGGCGCAGAAGCTCGGGAGTCACAGCGTTCATGGTGCGGAATTCCTTGTCGATTCACAATGTGCACCAGGTGCCATGCCCGTGTCCTTGACATCGGTCAAGCATTTGGAAGCCCACCGCTGCCACAATTGACGCATCACAGTTGGTTGCCACATTGACCGCGTGTCCGCTCCCGTACACGGCAGTCGCGCAGTGGCCGAAATGCCTAGAAGGGAAGGGCCGCTCATCCATGAATCCGCACACCATCAAGGTCGCCTGTTCGAACTGCAACCTGCGCGAACTCTGCATGCCGCTCGGCCTGAACGACCAGCAGTTGCAGCGCATCGACGACATCGTGGCCACGCGCCGCAAGGTCAAGCGCGGCGCCACGCTGTTCCGCAACGGCGAGGCCTTCACCTCGCTTTTCGCGATCCGCACGGGCTTCTTCAAGACCTGCGTGGCCACCGAGGACGGACGCGACCAGGTGACGGGCTTCCAGATGGCGGGCGAGATCATCGGGCTCGACGGCATCGTGAGCGACCACCACACCTGCGACGCCGTCGCGCTGGAAGATGCCGAGGTGTGCGTGATGCCCTTCGACCGCATCGAGGAGCTGTCGCGCGAACTCACCGCGCTGCAGCACCACGTGCACAAGATCATGAGCCGCGAAATCGTGCGCGAGCACGGCGTGATGCTGCTGCTCGGCAGCATGCGCGCCGAGGAGCGCCTGGCCGCGTTCCTGCTCAACCTCGTGCAGCGCCTGCATGCGCGCGGCTTCTCGCAATCAGAGCTGGTGCTGCGCATGACGCGCGAGGAGATCGGCAGCTACCTGGGCCTCAAGCTGGAGACCGTGAGCCGCACCTTCTCGAAGTTCGTCGAGGAAGGCATCGTTGAGGTCAAGCAGCGGCACGTGCGGATCATCGAGCCGGATGCGCTCAAGCGGCTCGTCAACAGCCAGGCATGCCACTAGACAGGGAACATCCCCCTGAGGCGCTGCGCGCCTTCCCCCTTCTCTCGCCGTGCTGCGCACGGCGGGAAGGGGGACATCTCACTGCATGAACTTGCCGCACTCCAGCGGCCGCTCCCCCGTCGGCACGGGGCAGCGGTTGAGTTCGAACGGCGACATCGACAGCAGCGTGGTGAGCGCGCCCGACAGCATGCACAGCGCCCAGAACACGAAGAACGCCACCGTGTAGACGCCCTCGCGCGAGATCGCGAGGGGTTGGTCGGCCCAGTGCAGGGCGGCCGGGTCCACGAAGGCGAATACCACCATCTCGATCAGGCCGGCCACCAGGAAGGCGGGCCAGGCGATCCACATCAGGCGCTGGGCTTTCATCGCGATTTCCTCCGTTGCATGTGTCGGTACCGGAACCGGGCGGCACACCGGGCCCGCCCCTTTCGTCTGTCCACCGCCCTTCCCTGCCCCGCCCCGCGCGGATGCGGCGGCGATGCCGCCGGGGCGAAGGCTTCTTCAGCGCGGCTGGTCCTGCTGCGGCGTGGCGGCGTGGTTGCGCGCCTTCATCGCGGGCTCCATGCCCGCGCGTGCGCGCTCCTTCGCCAGCGTGCGGTTGATCTCGATGCCCTGGCGGTAGTAGTCCTCCGCCACCACCGGGTCGGGCTGGCGCACGGCGAGCCATGCGGTGGCCGCGCCGGCCACCACCACGATCGCGGGGCCCGCGATCACCATCCACACGTGGCCGAACTTCCACCAGGGCTGGGCGCCCGTGCCGCCCGCGTTGCCGCCGGCGGCCGCACCTGCCTGTGCCGTTGCGTTGATTGCTGTCGTCATGATCGACTCCTTCTTCCTCGCCGCGTGCCCATCACACCATGCGGTCGCGGGGCACGCCAATACCGGATAACACCAATCCACCCATCCTCTGCGCGCGCTCAGCGCGGCACGAGAAAGATGGACTTCTCGCGCACATGGGCCTGCGTGCCCAGTGCCTCGACGTCGAACGCCACCGGGTGCGATCCCGGCGCGGCCGAGCCGTAGGGAATCTGCAGCCGCACGGCCACCCAGCGCGACTGCGCCGCGCCGATCTCCAGCTCGGCATCGGAGGCCACCACCAGCCCTTCCAGGCCCGTGGCGGCGATGCGGTAGCGCTGGGGCGCCTCGGTCGCGTTCATGATCTGCAGGCTGTAGACGTTCTCCAGCCGCCCGCCCGCGACGATGCGCGAGAGCGCCGCGCGGTCGCGCACCACGTCCACCTTGAGCGGCGTGCGCAGCGCCAGGCTCGTGAGCATGCCGATGCACAGCGCCACCAGCACGGCCGTGTAGATGAGCACGCGCGGACGCAGCACGCGGCGCAGCATCTGCGGCTGCGTCCAGCGGTTCGCCACGCCGTTCTGCGTGGAGTAGCGGATGAGCCCGCGCGGGTACTTCATCTTGTCCATCACGGTGTTGCATGCGTCCACGCAGAGGCCGCAGCCGATGCATTCGTACTGCAGGCCGTTGCGGATGTCGATGCCCACCGGGCAGACCTGTACGCACAGCGTGCAGTCGATGCAGTCGCCCAGCCCCTTGGCGCGGTGGTCCACGGACTTGTTGCGCGGGCCGCGCGGCTCGCCGCGGATCTCGTCGTACGTGACGATGAGAGTGTCCTTGTCGAACATCGCGCTCTGGAAGCGCGCATACGGGCACATGTACTTGCAGACCTGCTCGCGCAGGAAGCCGGCGTTGCCGTACGTGGCGAAGCTGTAGAACGCCACCCAGAAGAGTTGCCAGGAGCCCTGCAACGCCATCACCTCGGCGCCCAGCTCGCGGATCGGCACGAAGTAGCCCACGAAGGTGAAGCCCGTCCATGCCGACACCGCGATCCACAGGAACTGCTTGAGGACCTTCTTGCGGACCTTCTCGAAGGTCCAGGGCCCGTTGTCGAGCCGCAGGCGCGCGCTGCGGTCGCCCTCCACCTTGTGCTCGATCCACATGAACATCTCGGTGTACACCGTCTGCGGGCAGGAAAACCCGCACCAGAGCCTGCCCGCCACCGCGGTGAACAGGAACAGCGACAGCGCCGAGATGATGAGCAGGCCCGTCAGGTAGATGAAATCCTGCGGATACAGCACGAGGCCGAACAGGTAGAAGCGCCGCGCGCCGAGGTCGAACAGCACCATCTGCCGCTCGCCCCACTGCAGCCACGGCAGCCCGTAGAACACCAGTTGCGTGAAAGCGACCATGGCCCAGCGCCAGCGCGCGAACACGCCGGCGATGGACCGGGGGTAGATCTTCTTCTGGGCTTCGTAAAGCGAGACGACTTCGGCCTGTGCCGAACCGCCGTCCGCGGGAGCGGGGGCGATCGGGATGACCTTGCGCGGCTGTCCGTCAGGGGGCTTCATGGTGGTGCTGCTTTGCTCTGTGGGCCGGCGGTCTCGTATCGTGGGGACGGGTCATGGAAATGGCGCATGGAGCCGGAGGGGAGCGGCGCGCCGGCCGGCGGCGCTCCCGTGCGGCCCCTTCTTTCAGCGGGCCGGGGCCGCCGCGGCGGTGTTCGCGCCCGCCCGGTTGGACAGGCCCCACACGTAGGCGGTCAGCACGCCGATCTGCGCATCGGTGAGCTTGCCGGCCTGCGCGGGCATCTGGTTCACCTTGCCGTGGTTGATCATGGCGGTGATGGCGCCCTCGCCCCAGCCGTGCAGCCAGATGTCGTCGGTCAGGTTGGGCGCTCCCAGCGCGGTGTTGCCCTTGCCGTCCATGCCGTGGCAGGCCGCGCACGCCGTGAACTTGGACTTGCCCAGCGAGGCGCGCAGCGAGTCGTGCGGGCTGCCCGACAGGCTCAGCACGTAGTGCGCGAGGTTGCGCACGTCCTCGGGCGAACCGACCGCCGCGGCCATGGGCGGCATGGTGCCGATGCGGCCCTTCTCGATCGTCTCGCGGATGTTGGCGGGCGCGCCGCCGTGCAGCCAGTCGCCATCGGCCAGGTTCGGGAACCCCTTGCTGCCGCGCGCATCCGAGCCGTGGCACTGCGAGCAGTTGTTCATGAACAGGCGCTCGCCGATCGCCATCGCCTCGGGGCTGGCGGCGGCCTGCTCGGTCGACATCGCTGCGAAGCGCGCGTAGAGCGGCTCCAGCTCGGCCTTCGCCTTGGCCATCTCGTTCTCGTACTCGCCGCGCTGCGACCAGCCCAGCTGGCCGGTGAAGCGGCCGAGGCCGGGATAGGCGGCCAGATAGCCCAGGCCGAACACGATGGTGATGACGAACAGCCACATCCACCAGCGCGGCATGGGATTGTCCATCTCGGTGAGGTCGCCGTCCCAGACGTGGCCCGTGGTGTTGTCCGCACGCGGCTCGACCTTCTTGCGCGCGGTGATCCACAGCAGGATGAGGCAGCCGGCGATGCCGCCGAGGGTCAGCGCGACGACGTACACCGACCAGAAATTGTGGGTGAAGTCACTCATGGTTCTTCTCGTTCTTGAAAGAGTAGAGGGGAGCGTCCTGCTCGGCGAACGGCAGCTGCGCGGCCTCCTCGAAACGGGACCGGTTGCCGCGCGAGAACGCCCAGACCAGGATCCCGAGGAAGAGCGCGAACGAAACCAGCGTCGCGATGATGCGCACCGTGGTGATGTCCATGGCGGCCTCCCGTTACTTGAGCGCGCGGCCCATGACCTGCAGGTAGGCCACCAGCACGTCCAGCTCGGTCTTGCCCTTGACCTCTTCGGCCGCGCCGGCGATCTGCTCGTCGGTATAGGGCACGCCGGCCACGCGCAGCGCCTTCATGCGGGGCGCGGCGACGGACGGGTCCACCGCGGTCTTCTCCAGCCAGGAATAGGCGGGCATGTTGGACTCGGGCACCACGTCGCGCGGGTTGTTCAGGTGGATGCGGTGCCACTCGTCGCTGTACTTGCCGCCCACGCGGTGCAGGTCCGGGCCCGTGCGCTTGCTGCCCCACTGGAAGGGGTGGTCGTACACGAACTCGCCCGCCACCGAGTAGTGGCCGTAGCGCAGCGTCTCGGCGCGGAAGGGGCGGATCATCTGCGAGTGGCAGTTGTAGCAGCCCTCGCGCAGGTAGACGTCGCGGCCCAGCAGCTGTGTGGCGGTGTAGGGCTGCACGCCCTCGACCGGCTCGGTGGTCGACTTCTGGAAGAACAGCGGCACGATCTCCGCCAGGCCGCCGATGGCCACCACCAGCACGATCAGCACGATCATGAAGAAGTTGTTGGTCTCGATCTTCTCGTGGGAGAAGCCGGCTTTTGTCGTTGTGTTGTCGGACATGGAAAGCGCTCCTGGGGTTCAGGCGTGGGCGGGTGCCACGGCCGGGATCTGCACCTTGACCGAGCGGCCGGCCATGGCGGTCTTCCACACGTTCCAGGCCATCACCACCATGCCCGCGAGGTACAGCAGGCCGCCGGCGAAGCGGATGACGTAGAAGGGATAGGTGGCCTTCACGCTCTCGACGAAGGTGTAGGTGAGCGTGCCGTCGGCATTCACCGCGCGCCACATCAGGCCCTGCATGACGCCGGCGATCCACATGGCGGCGATGTAGAGCACGATGCCGATGGTGGCCATCCAGAAGTGCAGCTCGATCGCCTTGATGGAGTGCATCTTTTCGCGGCCGAACAGGCGCGGCACGAGGTAGTAGAGCGAGCCCATCGTGATCAGGCCGACCCAGCCGAGCGCGCCGGCGTGCACGTGGCCGACGGTCCAGTCGGTGTAGTGGCTCAGGGCGTTCACCGTCTTGATGGACATCATCGGGCCCTCGAACGTGGCCATGCCGTAGAACGACAGCGACACGATCAGGAAGCGCAGGATGGGGTCGTCGCGCAGCTTGTGCCAGGCGCCCGACAGGGTCATGATGCCGTTGATCATGCCGCCCCAGCTCGGAGCCAGCAGGATCAGCGAGAACACCATGCCGACGGACTGCGTCCAGTCGGGCAGCGCGGTGTAGTGCAGGTGGTGGGGACCGGCCCACATGTAGGTGAAGATCAGCGCCCAGAAGTGCACGATCGACAGGCGGTAGCTGTACACCGGGCGGCCGGCCTGCTTCGGGATGAAGTAGTACATCATTCCCAGGAAGCCGGCCGTGAGGAAGAAGCCCACGGCGTTGTGGCCGTACCACCACTGCACCATCGCGTCCTGCACGCCGGCGTAGGCCGAGTAGCTCTTCATCCAGCCCGCGGGCACTTCCGCGCTGTTGACCACGTGCAGCAGCGCCACCGCGAGGATGAAGCCGCCGAAGAACCAGTTGGCCACGTAGATGTGGCGCACGCGGCGCTTGCCCACGGTGCCGAAGAAGACGATGGCGTACGACACCCACACGAGCGTGATCAGGATGTCGATGGGCCATTCCAGCTCGGCGTATTCCTTGCCCGTGGTGTAGCCCAGCGGCAGGCTGATGGCCGCGGCCACGATGACCGCCTGCCAGCCCCAGAAGGTGAACGACGCGAGGCGGCCCGCGAACAGGCGCACCTGCCCCGTGCGCTGCACGACGTAGTAGCTGGTGGCGAACAGTGCGCAGCCGCCGAACGCGAAGATCACCGCGTTGGTGTGCAGCGGACGCAGGCGGCCGTAGCTGAGCCACGGAACGCCGAAGTTGAGTTCAGGCCAGGCGAGCTGTGCGGCGATGAGCACGCCGACCAGCATGCCGACCACCCCCCACACGACGGCCATGATTGAAAACTGCCGCACGACCGTGTCGTTGTAGTGCGCGGCGTTCGAGACAGAAGAATCCATCGGGCACCTCTTTGGTTTGCTTACAAATTTTGACGAGAGGGGGGCCGGGAGCCTTTGACGAACGTCAATCGTCCCGAAGAATGCGTTCGCCTTCCTGCTCGACGTTCTCGAACTGGCCCCGGTCGATGGCCCACCAGAGGCCCACGAGGATCAGCAGCACGAGCACCACGGAGAGGGGTATGAGCAGGTAGAGGATGTCCATCACACGGCTCCCTGCGCGAGCGCTGCGCCGGCCTGCGGCACGGCCGCGCCCGGCGCCGCGGCCGCTGTTTCCGGCCCGTTGCCCTCCCCGCGCCCGCTGCGCGCGAGGCGCGCCGCATTCGCCACCACCAGCAGCGAACTGAGCGCCATGCCCAGGCCCGCGAGCCAGGCCGGCATCCAGCCCGCCACCGCGAGCGGCACGCACAGCGCGTTGTAGGCAGCCGCCCAGGCGAGGTTCTGGCGCACCACGCGCAGCGTGCGCCGCGCGAGCCGCACGCTGCGCTCGACCAGCGCGAGCCGCTCGCCCATCACCACGAAATCCGAGCGCGAACGCGCGAGCGGCACGGAGCGGCCGAAGGCGAACGACACATGCGCGCCCGCGAGCACCGGCCCGTCGTTGAGACCGTCGCCCACCATCGCCACGCGGTGCCCGGCGGCCTGCAATGCGCGCATGCGGTCGAGCTTGTCCTGCGGTGAGCAGTCGCCCCGCGCCACCGCGATGCCCGTGCGCGCGGCGACGCGCGCCACCGCATCGGCACGGTCGCCGGAAAGCAACTCGACCGCGATGCCGGCACGGCGCAGGCGGGCGATCACGCCGGCCGCATCGGCGCGCAGGTCTTCGCACCAGTCGAAGCGCGCGATCTCGGCCGGCCAGGCGGCGGGCGGCATGCGATCCGCGCCGCCCACGGACGCCGGGCCTTCCGGCAGCGGCTCCGCGCACAACGCCATCTGCTGCGCTGCTTCCGGCGCGCTCTCCGCCGCCCGGCCGAGCCGCAGCAGCGCGGGCGCGAGCCGGCCCTCGCCATCGTCCACGCGCGCGACGAGGCCCTGCCCCGCCACCTCGCGCACGTCGCTCACGTTCCAGCGGGCAGCGGCGCCCTCGCCCTGCGGCCCGGCCGCCTCCACCAGCGCGCGCGACAGCGGATGCAGCGAATGCCGCGCCAGCACCGCCGCCAGGGCCAGCGCATCGGCCGGCGCGAAACCCGGCGCCGGATGCACGCCGGCGATGCGGATGCCGTCCTGCGTGAGCGTGCCGGTCTTGTCGAACACGACCGTGTCCACGGCCGCCAGCGCTTCCAGGCCCTGCAGGTTGCGCACCAGCACGCCCTGGCGCGCGAGCGCACCGGCGGCCGTCAGCATCGCCACCGGGGTGGCCAGCGAAAGCGCGCACGGGCAGGTCACGATGAGCACCGCCACCGCGACCATCAGCGCATGCTCCGGGTCCGTGCGCCACCACCACGCGGCGGCCAGGCCGGCGGACAGCAGCACGCCCAGCAAAAACGGCCGCGCGATGCGGTCGGCCAGTTGCGCCAGCCGCGGCTTCTGGGCGGATGCGGCCTCCATCAGCGCGACGATCTCGGCGAACCGCGTATCCCCGCCCACGCGTTCGATGCGCACCTCCACGGGCGCGCGCAGGTTGTAGCTGCCGGCGGCCACGGTGGAGCCCTCGCCGCGCGGCAGCGGCGTCGATTCGCCCGTGAGCAGGGCCTCGTCCACCTGCGTGCTGCCGCGCGCGATGCGGCCATCGGCCGGGAAGGCTTCGCCCGGCAGCACGCGCACCACGTCGCCCGCCGCCAGCCGGCGCACGGCCACGCGCGTGAAGGTGCCATCGGCGCCGCGCCGTTCGATGCTGTCGGGCAGGCGGTTCATCACCGCCTCCAGCGCGCCCGCAGTGCGGTCGCGCAGGCGCGTCTCCAGCCAGCGGCCGGTGAGCAGGAAGAACACGAACATGGTGAGCGAGTCGTAGTAGACCTCGCGCCCGAACATGCCCGCCGGATCGAAGGTGCCTGCCGTGCTCACGGCGAAGGTGATGCCCATGCCCAGCGCCACGGGCAGGTCCATGCTGACGCGGCGCAGCCGCAGGTCGCGCAGCGCGCTCGCGAAGAACGGCCCGCACGAGAAGATCACCATCGGCAGCGTGATGACCCACGAGGCCCAGCGCAGCAGCCGCTCCATCTCGGCGGTGAGATCGCCCGGCTGCGCGACGTACGCGGGCCATGCGTACATCATCACCTGCATCATGCAGAAGCCCGCCACCAGCCAGCGCCACAGGGCGCCGCGGCCCTCGCGCCGGCGCTGCTCCCGCCCCAGTGCATCCATCGCCGGCAAGGCGGGATAGCCGGCGCGCGCCACCGCGGCGAACCACCGTGAAGGCCGGACGGCACCCGCGTCCCAGACCACGCGGGCGCGGTGCGTGGCGGCGCTCACCTCGGCCTGCTGCACGCCCGGGACGGCGCGCAGCGCATCCTCCACCGTGAGCGCGCAGGCCGCGCAGTGCATGCCGCCGAGCACCACGTGCGATTCCCACAGGCCCTGCGGCGCCGCGACGGAGTCGCCGCCGGGCACGGGGAGCGGACGGCCGAAGGCGCCCCACTCCTGCGGATCGTCGAGCAGCTCGGCAGCGGAATCGGCGGCGTCCAGCGGCGCGGAAGGATCGGAGATCATGGACCCGGAGGCTAGGCCCCATGGCGCCCGCCCACGTTGACGCATGTCAAGACACGGGCAACCTTCTCGCCCTACTCTGCGGGCATGCGCCAAGGCCGTCCCGGCCGCGTCATCTCCCCACCTCTTCCAGGAGAGCAAAGATGTCCTACCGCCGCATCCTCATCGCCACCGATGGTTCCGACCTGTCCGGCAAGGCCGTCGAGCACGGGCTCTCCCTGGCCCGGCTCTCGGGCGGCCGCGTGGTCGCGCTCAAGGTGGTGCCGCGCTATCCACGCAGCTACTTCGAGGGCGGTTCGCCGGTGGATGCCGCCGAGGCGCGGCGCATCGAGAACCAGTGGGTCGCCAGCGCCCAGGCGCTGGTGGACGGCATCCGGCAGTTGGGCGATGCCCAGGGGGTGAAGGTCAAGCCCGTGGTCGCCAAGTCGGATCTCGCCGCCGAAGCGATCATCGCCGCGGCCGCCAAGCACGACTGCGACCTCATCGTGATGGCCTCGCACGGCCGCAAGGGCATCAAGCGCCTGCTGCTGGGCAGCGAAACCCAGCACGTGCTCACGCACTCCAACTTGCCCGTGCTCGTGCTGCGCTGAGGCCGGCCCACCGGCTCAGTGGCTGCCCAGGTACAGCTGCGCCATGCGCTGGTCTTCCAGCAGCTCGTGTGCGGGGCCGTGCAGCACGCAGCGGCCCTGGTCCAGGATGTAGCCCTGCTGGCTGATGGCCAGCGCCTGCCGCGCGCGCTGCTCGACCATCAGCACGGCCACGCCGGCGGCGGGCAGCTTCTGCACCATGTCGAACACCTTGCCGACCAGCGACGGCGCGAGCGCGGCCGTGGGCTCGTCCAGCACCATGATGCGCGGCGACGGCATCAGGGCCCGGGCGAAGGCCAGTTGCTGGCGCTCGCCGCCCGAGAGGTTGCTCGCCGGCTGCGGCAGCCGTTCCACCAGCGCGGGGAAGTCGGCCAGCACCGCGTCCATGCGCTGCTTCAGGTGCCTGACGCCGCGCACCACCTGCAGGTTCTCGCGCACGGTGAGCGAGGGGAACACGTTCGCCACCTGCGGCACGTAGGCCAGCCCGGCGTCGAAGCGGTCCTCGGCCGACAGGCGCGTGATGTCGCGGCCGTCGAGATGGATGCTGCCCGCCACCCGCGGCAGCAGGCCCAGCAGCGCCTTCACCAGCGTGGACTTGCCCGCGCCGTTGGTACCGGCGATGGTCACGATCTGCCCCGGCGCCACGGCCAGGTCGATGCCGTGGATGATGTCCACTTCCGAATAGCCGCCGCGCAGCTGTCCGATCTGCAGCAGGCTGTCGCCATGGTTCTTGTCGTTCATCACCGGGCCGCTCATACCACCCCTCCCATGTAGGCTTCCTGCACGCGCGGATCGTCCAGCACGGTATGCGGGTCGCCCTCGGCCAGAATGCGGCCCCGGTCCATCACGATCATGCGGTGCGACAGCGCCTTGAGCGCCTGCAGGTGGTGCTCGATGACGATGAAGGCGATGCCGCGGCCCTGCAGTTCGCGCACGCGCTCGCAGATCTCGTCGATCAGCACTGGGTTCACGCCCGCGAAGGGCTCGTCCAGCAGGATGCAGCGCGGGTCCAGCATGAGCACGCGGCCCAGCTCCACCAGCTTCTTCTGTCCGCCCGAAAGGCCGCCGGCCGGCACGTCGCGCACGCGGGCCAGGTTCAGGAACGCGAGGATGCCGTCGGCCTTGGCCGCGAGCTCCGCCTCGTGCTCGCGCAGGCCGCGCTTCTGGAAGAAGGCGTTCAGCAGCCGCTCGCCCTGCGGGTTGGCGGCCGCGGCCATCAGGTTCTCGTGCACGGTCAGGCTCTTGAACTCGCGCGGAATCTGGAAGGTGCGCACCAGCCCCAGCCGGGCGCGCCGGTAAGGCGGCAGACGGGTGATGTCCTGCCCCGCGAAAGCGATGCGCCCGGCGTTCGCCGGCTGCTGGCCCGCGATCGCGGCGAACAGCGTGCTCTTGCCGGCGCCGTTGGTGCCGGCGATGCCCAGGATTTCCCTGTCGGCCAATTGAAGCGATACGTCGTCGACCGCCTTGAAGCCACCGAACAGCCGCGTCACGGCTTCCACTTGCAGCATGCTCATTTCGACGGGCCTCCGAACAGGCCGTTCGGCCGGTAGAGCGTCACCAGGATCAGCGCCAGGCCCACGGCGGCCAGGCGCAGGCTGGCCATGCCGACTTCCGACACGCCCGGCACCCAGTCCTTGGCGAAGCGCGATCCTTCCAGGAACACCATCAGCAGCAGGGAGCCGAACATGGCGCCGCGCACCGAGCCCGAACCACCCATCACCAGCCCCATCCACACGTAGAACGTGATGAGCGGGATGAACTGCTCGGGCGTGATGAAGGTGATGAAGTGCGCGTAGAAGGCACCCGCCACGCCGGCCAGTGCCGCGCCCAGCATGAACACCTGCACCTTGAAGCGCGCCGGGTCCTTGCCGAGGGCGGAGAGCGCGGCCTCGTCGTCGCCGATGGCTTTCAGCAGGCGGCCGAAGGGGCTGCATGTGAGCCGCACAGTACCCCAGCACACGAGGCCGACGATCAGGGCCAGCACCACGAAGATGGCCGTGTCGGACACCCCCGGGCCCCATGCCGCGAACAGCTTGGGCAGGCCCGGCAGGCCCTGCACGCCGTGGGTGAGCCAGCTCTCCTGCTGGATCGTGATGCGCACCGCTTCGGAAAACCCGAGCGTGACGATGGCGAGGTAATCGTCGCGCAGCCGCAGCGACAGCAGCCCGATCGGCAGCGCGAGCAGCCCCGACAGCACGCCCGCCGCGATGAAGCAGGCCGGCAGCGGCAGGCCCTGGAGCGACAGCAGGCCCGAGGTGTAGGCGCCCACGGCGAAGAACGCCACCACGCCGAAGTTGACCAGCCGCGTCAGTCCGAACTGCAGGTTCAGGCCGAGCGCCAGCAGGCAGTAGATGAGGGCCACGATGCCGATGGCACAGAGATAGGCAAGCATGTTGTTCTTCGCTCCTTTCAGCGCACCAGTTGCACGCGGCCCATGATCCCGGCCGGGCGCAGCAGCAGCACCAGCGCCAGCACCACGAACGACAGCACGAGCTTGTACGACGGCCCCAGCAGCGGAACCGACAGCTCCTGCACCACGCACAGCACCAGCGCGCCCAGCACGGCCCCCACCGGGCTGCCGATGCCGCCGAGCACCATGGCGGCGAACGCGGGGATCAGGCTCTCCCAGCCCATCTCGGGCGTGACGATGGCCTTCATGCCCAGCAGCACCCCACCGATGGAGGACAGCGCGCCCACCAGCAGCCAGAGGCAGAGCATCAGCCCGCCGGCACGGATGCCGCTGGCGCGCGCCAGGTCCGCGCTGTCGGCCACGGCACGCAGCTGGCGGCCGAAGCTGGTGCGGTAGATGATCACGAACACCACCGCCAGGCAGGCGGCGGCGATGGCGGCGATCAGCAGGTCGGTCGGCAGGATGCGGATGCCGCCGAAGTTCCAGGCACGCACCAGCGGCATCTCGAACGTGCGCTGGTCGTGCCCCGCGAAGAACGAGATCAGGCTGCGCAGCAGAAACCCCAGCCCGATCGCCGCGAGCATCGAGGCCACCATCGGCCGCCCCGCCAGCTTGCGGAAGATGAGCTGGTACGAGCCGGCCGAGACCACCGCCGTCACCGCCACGCTGGCAATGGCGGCCAGCCACAGCGGCACACCGCCCAGCAGCTGCACCGCGACGGCGGCGTAGGCACCGGTGGTCATCAGATCGCCCGTGGCGGCGTTGGGAAAGCGGTTCACGCCCATCACCAGCGTCATGGCCAGCGCGGGCAGGGCCACCACCAGGCCTTCGATCAGCCCGTTGATCAGCAGGTTTGCGAAGTCGATCCAGGTCATTGCGTCATCTCATGCATCGCCCCTGGCGGGTGCCAGGGGCGCCCCGCCATTGCCGTTCGGGAACAGGAAAAAAGATCACACCGAGATGGACACCACGTCGCGGCGCACCAGCTGGCCCTTCTCGATCACGTACACGCCGAAGTCCGGCGTCGCATCGCCGAACTTGTCGAAATCGAGCTTGCTGGAGGCGCCTTCGTAGTTCACCTTGGTCTTCTTGGCGAGCTGCGCCTTGCCCTCGGCGAAGGTGTGGACGGCGGTGCCCGGCGCGTTGGAGACGTCGCGGATCTTCGCGTTGACCTGTTCCACCGTGGCCTTGGGACCGGCGGCTTCCATCGCGAGCGCCAGCGAGATCACCATGTCGTAGGCCATGGCGGCGTAGATGTTGGTGGCGGCGGGCTTGCCCGTGGCCTTGGTGTAGGCCGCATCGAAGTTCGCGAACGACGGGCTCTTTTCGTTGGAGACCGTGTCCACCGAGATGATGCCCTCGCACACCTCCGCACCGAGGGCCTTCACCAGGTCGGGATTGGCCGCCCAGCCCGGGATGATCCATTGGTTCGCGGCGCCGGACTGGAACCATTCGCGCAGGATGATGGTGGTGTCCGGCAGGTACGAGCCCATCACGATCACGTCGGGCTTCGCCGCCAGGATCTTCTGCAGCTCGCTGCGGTAGCTGGGGCGGCTGGGTTCGTAGGTGACGTGGGCCGCCACCTTGCCGCCGCGCTTCTCCCAAACGCGCGTGAAGCCTTCCACGTTGCCCAGGCCCGAGGCGTTGTTGAACGCCATGGTGGCCGGCCGCTTGAAGCCGCGCTTGGCGCAGATCTCGGCGAAGGCCGCGCCGAAGCGGTCGTTCGTCGCCTGGAAGCGCCACACCAGGTCCTTCGTGTCGAGCGTGGAGATGGCCGGCGCGCCGGAAACGTTCATCTCGATGATGCCGGCGGCGTCGGTGAGCGGCAGCACGGCCAGCGACACGCCCGAAGCCCAGGTGCCCAGCACGGCCTGCACCCTGTTCACCTCGATGAGCTTCTTGGCCGCCAGCACGGCGGCGTCGGGCTTGGTCTGCGAATCCTCGGTGAACAGTTCCAGCTTGCGGCCGCCCGCACCGCCGGCGGCGTTCACCTCGTCCACGGCCAGGCGGATCGCCTGCTGCATGCCCGGACCGTAGGGGCTGCCCGCGCCCGTGATCGGCGTGAGCGAGCCGATGCGGAACACGTCGCCCTGCTGGCTGAAGCCGAGGGAGGGAAGGCACTGCAGGACGGCCGCGGCGCCGCCGAGCTTCATGAGGTTTCTACGTTGCATGGTGTGTCTCCGGTCTGGATGCGGGGGTGGGAATTCAAAGGGTGTTCTTGGCGAAGGCGCCGTCCTTGACGATGGCGCGGATGCGCTCGCCCTGGCCCAGCAGGCAGGCGATGTCTGCGAGCGGATCGCCGTCCACCAGCAGCAGATCGGCGATGGCGCCCGGGGTGATCTCGCCGAGCTGGCCCTGCTGGCCCAGGATCTCGGCGCCCACCAGCGTGGCCTGCTGCAGCACCGGGCCGTTGCCCAGCACCTCGGCGCGCAGGCGCAGCTCGTCGGACTGCAGATAGTGCGTCTCGGCCAGCAGGTCGCTGCCCAGGCCCATCTTCACGCCGGCACGCGCCAATATCTCGATCGCCTGCCTGCCCTGCCCGCGCACCGCGTCGATCTTGGCGATGGAGACGGCCGGCAGGCCGTAGCGCTCGCCTTCGTTCGCGAGGCCTTCGTAGGTGATGAGCGTGGGCACCATAAAGGCACCCATCTCCGCCATCAGATCGGCCGTGGCCGCATCGACCAGGTTGCCGTGCTCGATGGTGCGCACGCCGCAGCGCACGGCGCGGGCGATGGCGCGCGGCGTGTAGGCATGGGCCATCACGTAGGTGCTGGCGTTGGAAGCCTCCTCGACGATGGCGCGCAGCTCGGCCTCGGAGTAGCCCAGGTTGCCGATCGGATCGTTGGGCGAGGCCACGCCGCCCGAGGCCATCACCTTGATCTGCGTGGCGCCCTTCAGGATCTCCTCGCGCACCGCGAGACGGCAGGCGTCCACACCATCGACCACGCGGCCGATGTTGCCCAGCTTGTACGCGCACGAACACACGTCCAGGTCGTCGTTGCGCTGCCGGAAGTCCGCATGTCCGCCCGTCTGCGACAGCGCCTTGCCCGACGGGAAGATGCGCGGGCCCTGCACCAGCCCCGTGCGCACCGCTTCGGCGAGCGACCAGTCCGCACCGCCCGCATCGCGCACCGAAGTGAAGCCGCGATCGAGCATGCCGCGCATGATCGGCAGCGAACGCAGCATGGTGAACACGTTCGGCATCTTCGCCACCGTGCCCAGGTTGAACGAGGACGCCACCACGTGCACGTGGCAGTCGATCAGGCCCGGCATGAGCGTCATGCCCCGGGCATCGATCTTCTGCGCGCCTTCCGGCGCCTGCAGCTGCTCGCCCACCGCGGCGATGCGGCCGTCCGTCACCAGGACCGAGACGCCGGAGCGCAGCGTGAGCGTGTGTACGTCCAGGACGCGGCCGTTTTCGATCAGCAGGGAAGTCATGAATTGTGTCGTTGGATGGGAGGATCGGCTTCGCAATTACTCATGGCAACAGGCACCACGCCCGCATCCGCTGCGGGCGCCGCACACCGCTGGTGCGAAGGCTTCCGGCGTCTGGAGCGCACGGGTCACATGGATGTCACGGACGCATTTATCGGGCCAGACCCACCTCGGCCGCAACGCCTAAAATCTCACGCCCCCATGAGCAGCACTCATACACCCCATGCGCCGCCTCTGCCCGACCATTTCCGAACTGAACGCTTTCCACTCCGCGGCATAGCATCAGGCGTTCACCATGGCCGCGCGCGAGCTGTGCGTGACGCAGAGCGCCATCAGCCGCCACATCGCATCGCTGGAGGACTACCTCGGGCAAAAGCTGTTCATCCGCAAGGCGGGCGGGCTGGAGCTGACGGACGCGGGCGCCACCTACCTCAACGCGACACGCCCCGCGATGGCGGCGCTGGAGTCGGCCACGGCGCAGCTCATGTCCTACGGCGGCAGCGGCGGCGCGCTCAATTTCTCGGTGCCGCCCACGTTCGCGGCGCAGTGGCTGTTCCCGCGGCTGGGGCACTTCAAGCGCACCCTGCCCCAGGTGGCGCTGAACTTCGTGCGCTACCAGCACGCGCACGATTTCGCGGTGCCGCATGAATTCGATGCGGCCATCCAGTACGGCTACGGCAACTGGCCCAGCGCCAATGCCCGCTACCTGATCGGCAAGGAAACGAGCATCGTCTGCAGCCCGCAGCTGCGCGACACCCTGCGGCTGCGAACGCCGCAGGACCTGCAACACGCCACGCTGCTGCAGCACATCGAGGTGCCGCTCGCCTGGCACGACTGGATGGAGGCCCACCAGTGCGACACCGCCGGCAGCCGCTTCGGGCCGGGCTTCAATCTCTACTCGCTCATCATCCGCGCCGCGGTGTCCGGCTTCGGCGTGGGCATCGTGCCCACCTGCCTCGTGGAGGACGAACTGCAGGCCGGCTCGCTGGTGGAGCCGCTCGGGCGCAGGTTCGAGAGCCCGCTGGGCTACTACCTGTGCGCGCCCACGGCCCGCACCAACCTGTCGGTGTACAAACTCGTGGCCGCGTGGCTGGAGCACTGCTGCAGCCATGGCACGCCCGCGCAGGACGGCACGGCCGCGGCGGCGCCGGTGGCCGAATGCATCTTCTGCGCGGAGGATGCACCGAAGGCCGCCTGACGCCTGCCGGCGCGCGCCAGCTCAGCCGAACAACCCCTTGTACTGCTCGCGCAGCAGGTTCTTCTGCACCTTGCCCATGGTGTTGCGTGGCAGCTCGGCGGCGATGAAGCAGCGCTTGGGGATCTTGAAGTTGGCCAACTGCCCCTTGAGCTGCGCGATGATCGCGTCGCCGTCGGGCTGCGCGCCCGGCCTGGGCGTGACCACCGCCACGCCCACCTCGCCGAAGTCGGGGTGCGGCACGCCCACCAGCGCGCTTTCGGCCACGCCGGGCATCTCGTTGATGTAGCCCTCGATCTCCGCCGGGTACACGTTGTAGCCGCCGCTGATGATCAGGTCCTTGCTGCGGCCGACGATGCTCACGTAGCCGCGGTCGTCCACCCGGCCCACGTCGCCGGTCTTGAACCACCGCCCGCCGTGCGCATCGGTGGCGAATTCTTCCTGCGTCTTCTCGGGCATGCGCCAGTAGCCTACGAACACGTTCGGGCCCTGCACCTGGATGTTGCCGATCTCGCCCGTGGGCAGCGGCTGGCCGGCGTCGTCCACCACGCGCAGGCCCACGCCCGGCAGCGGGAAGCCCACCGTGCCGCCGCGGCGCTCGTCCTGCCCGCCGTGGCGCGCATCGGCCGCATACGGGTTGCTGGTGAGCATGATGGTCTCGCTCATGCCGTAGCGCTCCAGAATGGTGTGGCCGGTGCGCTCCTGCCACTCCTTGAAGGTCTCGATCAGCAGCGGCGCCGAGCCGGCGATGAAGAGGCGCATGTTCCGCGCGGCCTCGCGCGTCAGGCCGGGCTCGGCCAGCAGGCGCACGTAGAGCGTGGGCACGCCCATGAACACGGTGGCGCGCGGCATGGCGGCGAGCACGGCCTTGGGGTCGAACTTCGCGAGCCAGATCATCTTGCTGCCGTTGATCAGCGCGCCGTGGATGGCCACGAACAGGCCGTGCACGTGGAAGATGGGCAGCGCGTGGATCAGCACGTCACCCGGCTTCCATCCCCAGTAGTCCTTGAGCGTCTCGGCGTTCGACTGCAGGTTGCCGTGCGTGAGCATCGCGCCCTTGCTGCGGCCCGTGGTGCCGCTCGTGTAGAGGATGGCGGCCAGGTCGTCGGCCGAGCGGACCGCGGGCGTGTGCTCGTCGCCCTGGTGCGCGGCGCGCTCCAGCAGGCTGCCGTTGCGGTCCTCGCCCAGCGTGAACACGTGCTGCGTGCCGGCGGTGAAGGCGATCTTCGACACCCAGCCGAAATTCGCCGGCGTGCACACCACCACGGCCGGTTCGGCATTGCCGACGAAGTATTCGATCTCGGCGCTCTGGTAGGCCGTGTTCAGCGGCAGGAACACGTAGCCCGCGCGCAGCGTGGCGAGGTACAGGATCATGGCCTCGACCGACTTCTCGACCTGCACGGCCACGCGGCTGCCCTCCGGCAGCGCGAGCGACGCGAGCAGGTTCGCCATGCGGGCGCTGGCGCGGTCCAGGTCGCGCCAGCTGTAGTGCAGCGGCGTGCCGTCGGCGGCCGTGGCCTCGACGGCGGTGGTGTCGAGGTCCGCGGGGAAGGCGGCGCGCAGGGTGCTGTAGAGGTTGCGTGATCCGGTGGCCGTTGCGGGGGTCGGCGTGCGATCGGTCGGTGCGAGCGGTTGGGACGACATGTTGGAACGAGTGGTTGGAAGAAAGAAGGGAAAAAGAAGGAAGGGAGGGAAACAGGAAGGAGGCCGGTGCGTTCCTCAGAACTTCGGTACCCGCTTCTCCAGGAACGCCGCGATGCCTTCCCGGTGCTCGGCGCCGGAGGCATAGGCATATGGATCGGGCCCGGCCTGCATGCCGTCGCCACCGGGCTGCCGGCACGCACGCAGCGTCCGCTTGTTGAGCCGTGCCGCCTGGGGCGCCAGCGCCGCGATGCGCTCCGCGCTCGCCCATGCGTGCGCGGCCAGATCGCCGTCCGCCACCACGGCGGCGAGAAAACCCTGCGCGGCCAGCGGCGCCGCGCCGAACGTCGCGGCCTCCAGCAGCATGCGACGGGCCAGCGCATCGCCCACGGCCTGCGCCACCAGCGCGGCCTCCCGCGGCGCCATCGGGAACCCGAGCCGGGCGATCGGCGCGCCGAAGCGCGCGGACTCCGCGGCGACACGCACGTCGCAGCAGGCCGCGATCTCCACGCCCGCGCCCATGCAGGCACCGCGGATCGCGGCCACGATGGGTACGTCGCACTCCAGCATCGCCGACAGTCCGCCCCACACGTCGCCTTCATGGAAATCGTGCAGGCTGCCAGGATCGAACCGGAACGACGGGTACTCGGAAATGTCGCCGCCCGCGCAGAAGGCCTCGCCCTCTCCTTCGATCAGCACGCAGCGCGCATCCGACCGGGCCTGGATGGCCTCGAACACCTCGCGCAACTGCCGCCACATCGCCCGCGACATGGCATTGAGCCGCCCCGGATGCCGCAGCGTGACACGCACGATGCCACGCCCTTCCTGCGCCGCGTCTTCCGGCCACGCCACCCCGACCTCACCACCCGCCATTCATCAGCCCCTGTTCAAGAAAAGTCCATCTGTTTACCCGACTATCGCCACGCACATAAATCTCGGAACCCGCGCGATGCCTCCGATCAAGAGGCCGCGGAGCAGGCCAAGCCAGCAGACGCCGTGGAACCGGCTCCGCCGGGCCACCGGCGTCGCCCCCCTTCCGCGCGCAGCGCGAGAAAGGGAGAAGGCGCGCAGCGCCTCAGGGGGTTCACTCCAGTTTCGCCCCAGAGGCCTTCACCACCTGCGCCCAGCGCTTCACCTCCGCGCCCACCATCGTGCCGAACTGCGCCTGCGTGAGGCCGCCGTAGTCGGCGCCGTTCTTCGCCCACACGGCCTTGATGTCGTCGGCCGCGCCGATCCGGCGCACCTCTTCCACGATGCGCGCCTGCAGGTCCGCCGGCGTGCCCTTCGGTGCCCAGAGGCCGTACCACGTGGTCACCGTGTAGTCGGGCAGGCCGACCTCGGCCGCGCACGGGACGTCCGGGAACGCCGGATTGCGCTTCGTGCCCGACACCATCAGTGCGCGGATGCGCCCGCCCTTGATGTGCGCGGCGGACGACCCCAGGCCGTCGAACATCATGTCCACGTTGCCGCCGATCAGGTCCTGCAGCGCGGGCCCGGCGCCGCGGTATGGGATGTGCGTGATGAAGGTGTTGGACTGCAGCTTGAAAAGTTCGCCGGCCAAGTGGTGGGAGGTGCCCGAGCCCGCCGAGGCGTAGTTGAGCTTGGCCGGGTTGCGCCGCACGTGGTCGAGGAACGCCGGGAACGCGGTGAACGGCACGTTGCGCGGGTTCACCACCAGCACCTGCGGCACGTTGGCGAGCAGCGCGAGCGGGATGAAGTCCTTCTCGATGTCGTAGTCGAGGCGCGGGTACATCGAGGGCGCGATCACGTGGTGGGTGCCGCCCATGAACAGCGTGTAGCCGTCGGGCACGGCCTTGGCCGCAAAGCTCGCGCCGACGGTGCCGCCCGCGCCGCCGCGGTTGTCGATGACCAGCGTCTTGCCGGTGGACTTGGAGAATTGCGCGGCCAGCGGCCGGGCGAACGCATCGGTGCCGCCGCCGGCCGGGAACGGCACCACCAGCGTCACCGGCTTGGCGGGCCACGGGTCGTTCGCGAAGGCTCGCCCCGCCGCGAGCGCGAGGCCCGTGGCGGCCGCGCCGCGCAACACGGCACGGCGGTGCAGCGCCGCGTCGGGCGCCTGGGAAGGAATCACTGGCATCGGTCTTGTCTCCTGTCGTCGTTGTAGAGGTCGGGCGCACCGCCGAAGCGCCGCGCCCACCGGGGGCACTCTGTTGTCTCGTCTTCCGATCCGAACTCCATGGGCGGCACCGGGCAGGCCCCTTCGAACACCCGTGCACGACGCTCCACGACCGGGCCGCAGGGCCGAACGCCCGACCGCCCAACCGGCCGAGCGCTGCGACGGCCATCGCCTCAGTCGCGGCACAGGCCGTCGATGTCTCCCGACACCGGCACGCGGCCCTGGGCAAGCAGGCTGCGGTGCTTGTCGATGCGTTTCAGGTCGTAGAGGTAGTTCACCATGAGGCCGAAGGATTGCTTCTGCCCCTTGGCGGAAGGGTCTCCCGCCCAGTTGAGCCGCTCCACGCGCGCGCCGTTGCCGAGATGGAAGCGCGCCACCGCATCCACCGGGCGGCCGTCCTGCAGCTCGCGCCCCAGGTAGCGCGCCGCGCAGTGCAGCAGCCACTGCCGCAGCGGCGACTTCACGGGCAGCTCGAGCGCCTTCTCGGCCGCGGCGATCACCTGCGCGGCCTGCGGTGCTTCCGCGCCGATGGCACGGCCCAGTTCGGCGCGGCGCTTGTCGTCCATGGCTTCGAGCATGCCCGCGCAGTGCTTGCCGAACCATGCGCGGAAACCCGGAATCGGCGAGAGCGTGGCGAACGTACGCAGCCGCGGGAACTCGGCCGACAGCGTCTCCACCACGTGCTTGATGAGCGAATCACCGAAGCTCACGCCGCGCAGGCCCGTCTGCGTGTTGCTGATCGAATAGAAGATCGCCGTGTTGGCGCGGGCGATGTCCACGGCCGCGCCGTCCTCGTCGAGCAGCGGCGTGATGCTGTCCGAAATCTCGTTGACCAGCGCCACCTCCACGAAGATGAGCGGCTCGTTCGGCAGGCGCGGATGGAAGAAGCCGTAGCAGCGCCGGTCGCTGTCGAGCCGGTTCTTCAGATCCGCCCAGCTGCGGATGTCGTGCACCGCCTCGTACTTGATGAGCTTTTCCAGCAGCGACGCGGGCGAGTCCCACGACAGGCGCTGCAGCTGCAGGAACGCCACGTCGAACCAGGTCGAGAAGAGCTGCTCCAGTTCCGCATCCAGCGGCAGCAGCCGCTTGTCGCCCTTGAGCTGGGGCAGCAGCTCGGCGCGCAGATCGACGAGGAAGCGCATGCCCTGCGGGAACACGGCGAAACGCTGCAGCAGCCGCGTGCGCGGCGACACCAGCGCGCGGCGCAGATGCACTTCCGCATGGGCCTCGTCCTCGGTGCCGGCGGCGGCTTCGTAGCGCTTCTGCGCCGTCCTGAAGCGCGTGGCGTCGGGTGCGAACTGCTCGCACATCAGCAGCCACATGTCGCGGCGCTCTTCCGGCTTGGCCTCCGCGTACCAGGCGGCCACGGCCTCGGCCTGCCGGCCGCCCTCCACCTCGCTGGCCTGCGGCGCCGCGACCGCCTGCAGATCGGCGAGCAGCCGGCGCAGCGCGCGGGGGGACAGCGCCTCGTTCGCGCGCCGCAGCGTGGCGGCCATGCGCTCGGACGTGGAACGCGGCGGCGGCGCCTTGGCCGGCGCAGGTGCGGGGGCGGCCTCCGCAACCGGACGGCCCCCGCCTGCCGCGCCCGCGGCATCGAGGTCGGCGAGCGGGGCTTCGGTGCGCAGGCGGGCGACGCTGCGCGTGATCCATTCGGAAGCGGCATTCATGGTGCGATCCTGGAGTGGTGTTGGCGGGCGATGTCGCGCAGCGCCACGCGCTGTGCGAGAAGATGGTCGCGCATGGCCTGCTCGGCGGCCTCGGCATCGCCGCGCCGCAGCGCCGCGAACACGGCCAGGTGCTCGGCGAGGCTCTGCTGCAGCCGGCCGGGCGCATGCAGTTGCTGCAGCCGCGCGAGGCGCAGGATCTTGCGCAGGTCGCCGATCACCTGGGCCAGCCATCGGTTGTCGGCGAGCACGATGATGGCTTCGTGGATGGCGTAGTTGGCGGCGTAGTACTCGGCGATGCGCCCGGCCGCCGCATGCGCCTGCAGCCGCTCGTGCAGCACATCCAGCGCCGCCACGTCGGCCATGCCGGCGCGCACCGTGGCCTCGTGCGCGGCGCGGCCCTCCAGCAGCGCGATCACGGGGAAGATCTCGTCGAGGTCCCGCTCCGTCACCTCGGCCACGAAGCAGCCCCGGCGCGGCTCGTGGCGCAGCAGCCCCTCGGCCGTCAGCACCTTGAGCGCTTCGCGCAGCGGCGTGCGCGAAATGGCGAGCCGCTCGCACAGCGCCGTCTCGTCGAGGAAGGCACCGGGCGCGAACTCGCCCGCGAAGATCTGCTCGCGCAGGCGTTCCGCGACGTTGTCGTGCAGGGAGGCGGTCGGTATGCGCATGCAGCGATTGCCTGAAAAGGCCTTTCAAGGAGCCAATGGGCGGCGAGGCCCCGGTGAAGCTCCGGCGGCCCAGCTGTAATTTCTCATAATTATGAGTGGTTGCAGCGAACCTCGACATAGGATTTCCACCCGGACCCGGTTCGTTGTCAATCTGAAACAGTCCTGCGCGCAGCGCAGCGGCAGCAGCACGTGGCGAATGCCCTCCGCCATGGGGTACGTACCGAGCCGGGGCCCGTTCCCGCCCGATACGCTACAGAAGCCTAGTACCCCCCGGCTTTCCGGTCGCGCCGGAGCCTTCAGTGCGCCGGCGTCATGCGCGCCGGCTGCCGCCGCGCCCATATCCACAGCAGCACCCCGGCCACGATCATCGGCACGCAGAGCCACTGCCCCATGCTCATGCCCAGCGACAGGATGCCCAGGAACGCGTCCGGCTCGCGGAAGTACTCGGCGATGAACCGGAAGCAGCCATAGCCCACAAGGAAGGCAGCAGCCACTTCGCCCTGCCGGCGCTCGCGCCGCGCATAGAGCCACAGCAGCACGAACAGCAGCAGACCCTCCAGCAGGAACTGGTAGACCTGCGACGGATGGCGCGGCAGCATCGAGCCGCTCTGCGGGAACACCATGCCCCAGGGCAGCGACGGATCGCAGAACCGGCCCCAGAGTTCGCCGTTGATGAAGTTGCCCACGCGCCCGGCTGCGAGGCCCGTGGGCACGCAGGGCGCCACGAAATCCGCCACCTGCAGCCAGGGCCGGCGGCGCGAGCGGGCGAACCACACCATCGACAGGATCACGCCCAGCAGCCCGCCGTGGAAGCTCATGCCGCCCTGCCAGATGTAGAAGATCTCCAGCGGGTGCGTCAGGTAGTAACCGGGCTTGTAGAAGAGGCAGTAGCCCAGCCGCCCGCCCGCGACCACGCCGAGCACGCCGAGAAAGAGGATGTCCTCCACGTCCTTGCGGGTCCAGGCCTGCGCGCCGGTCATCGACGCGTAGGGCTCGTGCCGCAGCCGGCGCGTGCCCAGGAACATGAAGAGGCCGAACGCGGCCAGGTAGGTCAGGCCGTACCAGTGGACGGCGAGCGGCCCGATCTGCAGGGCGATGGGATCGATGTGCGGGTACATGAGCATGGTGGCCGGTATTGTGCCCGCCGCGTCGGGGGCGGCGGACTCCGCGGCACGGCAATCGGTGGCCGCACACGGTCGGGCCGGAAATGGAATCTTTCGAAAGGAGGGGATCGAGTGCGCTCTCAAGGAAAATAATTGATAACAATTCTCATTGTTTTCCGTATTCACGCATCCAATCCGGCCGGCTTCGTGGCGCGCCGGATCGGAGCGCGCCCGCCCATCGCGCTGCACCGTGCGGTGCCGCCGGCCCTCGTTGTTTCCCACCGTCGTCGTTCCTCTGCCCCTGTATTTCCCGTCCGCACCATGACCGCTTCGCGCCGCCCTTCTTTCACCCGCCCCGCTCCCCGCTTCACGCCCACGCCCACCCCGCTCGCCCTCGTGCTGCGCAGCTGCCTCGGTGCGGGCCTGGCGGTCGCCGCCGCCGGCGCGGCCGCGCAATCCACCGGCCGCACGGCGCTGGACGAGGTGGTCGTCTCCGAGCAGGCCGAGGCCATCGGCGGCCTGCAGAAGACCTACTCGGGCGGCCAGTTCGCGCGCGGCGGCAGCCTGGGCATCCTGGGCACGACCGATCTCATGAACGTGCCGTTCAGCACCACCAACTACACCTCGGAGCTGATCCAGAACCAGCAGGCGCTCAGCGTCGCGGACGTGGTGATGAACGACGCCTCGGTGCGCACGCTCACCTCGCGCGGCGGCTTCGGCGATGATTTCCAGATCCGCGGCTTCACCGTCTCCAACGGCGACATCAGCATGAACGGCCTGTTCGGCCTGGCGCCCTCCACGCGCGTTCCGCTCGAGATGATCGAGCGCGTGGAAGTGCTCAAGGGCCCGGGCGCGCTCGCCAACGGCGTCGGGCCGGGCGGCAGCATCGGCGGCAGCATCAACGTGGTGACCAAGCGCGCCTCCGACATTCCGCTCACGCGCGTCACCGGCACCTACATGGGCAAAGCCCAGTTCGGCACCCACATCGACGTGGGCCGCCGCTTCGGCGAGGACAACCAGTGGGGCGTGCGCGTCAACGGCCTCGTGCGCGGCGGCGAGGGCAACATCGACGGCGGCAGGCAGAACCTCCACCTCGGCTCCATCGGCCTCGACTACGCCGGCGCGCGCACGCGCTGGTCGCTCGACGCCTTCGCCACGCGCGGCGAGACGAAGGAGTTCCGCCCCCAGACCAGTTTCGCCGGCACGGCCACCGCGGTGCCGGCCGTGCCCGACGCGCGCCTCAACTTCTACCCCGGCACGAAGCTGCAGGACAACGTGAAGACCGTGATGTCGCGCCTGGAGCACGACCTCAACGACAGCACCACGGTGTACGGCAGCGTGGGCTACATGGATCTGGACTACGAGCAGACCTTCCCGAGCGGCCGCCCGAACGCCGCGGGCGCCTTCAACGTCTCCAACGCCTACTACGACCAGTACACGAAGTCCAAGGCCGCCGACGCGGGCCTGCGCACCCGCTTTTCCACCGGCGGCGTGAAGCACACGCTGGCCGTGGGCGTGAACTACCTCGACCAGGAGACCGGCTATTTCTACGCCACCTCGGCCACCACGAACCCGTCCAGCCTGTACGACCCCGCGCCCCTGCCCCCGATGACCGTGGCGCGCGGCACGCCGGGCAGGAGCTCGGTCACCCAGCAGCACAGCATCGCCGTGGCCGACACGATGTCGTTCGCGAACGACCGCTTCCTGGTCACCCTCGGCCTGCGCGACCAGAGCATGGAGCAGGACAACTTCAACCCGACGAGCGGCGCCGCCACCAGCCACTACCAGAAGAGCGCCGTCACACCGCTCGCCGGCCTCGTGTTCAAGCCCGCGAAGAACATTTCGGTCTACACCAACTACACCGCCGGCCTCACGCGCGGCACCACGGCCGGCGTGGACACCGCCAACGCGGGCGAAACCTTCGCGCCGCAGAAATCCAAGCAGCACGAGGTGGGCGTGAAGGTGGACTGGGGCCGCATCACCACCCAGGCCGCCGTCTACCAGATCAAGCGGCCCAGCGCGTTCACCGACCCGGTCACGAACATCTACAGCTACGGCGGCGAGCAGCGCAACCGCGGCCTGGAACTGACGGCCTACGGCGAAGTGCAGCGCGGCCTGCGGCTCATGGCCGGCGCCGCCTTCAACGATGCCCGGCTCACGCGCACCGCCGGGGGCGTCAACCAGGGCAACGACGCCGCGGGCGTGCCGGGCCGCACCTTCAACCTCGGCCTCGACTGGGACACGCCCTGGGTGCCGGGCCTGAGCCTGAACGGCCGCGTGATCCACACCTCGTCCGTGTACGCTGACGCCGCCAACCGGCTGCGAGTGGGCGACTGGACGCGCCTGGACATCGGCGCCCGCTACGCCACCAAGGTCGCCAACCAGCCCGTCGTGTTCCGCGCGAGCCTGGAGAACGCGTTCGACAGGAACTACTGGGTGGTCAGCAACTACGTGACGGTGGGCGCGCCGCGCACGCTGATGCTGTCGGCGGCGGTGGATTTCTGACACCGCTCCAACGCGAACGCTTCTGATCCCCGTGCGCATGCATACCATGGCGCCGGGGACTTTCGCGACAAACGGCCCTGCGCGCGCGATACTCGGCAGCTCACAAGAACAACATCAGGAAGCGCACCATGCAGGGCAACCCACAGGTCATCGACTACTTCAAGGATCTGCTGCGCGGCGAACTCGCTGCGCGCGATCAGTACTTCATCCACTCGCGGATCTACGAGGACCAGGGCTTCCTGAAGCTCTACGAGCGCATCCACCACGAGATGGAGGAAGAGACCCAGCACGCCGACGCGCTGCTGCGCCGCATCCTGTTCCTGGGCGGCCTGCCGGACATGCGCCCCCGCGAGTTCACGCCCGGCACCACGGTGCCCGAGATGCTGCGCAAGGACCTGCAGACCGAGTACGACGTGCGCGCCGCGCTGCAGGCCGGCGTGCATCTGTGCGAAAGCGCACGCGATTACGTGAGCCGCGACATCCTGCTCGCGCAGCTCAAGGACACGGAGGAGGACCACGCCTACTGGCTGGAAAAGCAGCTCGGCCTGATCGAACGCGTGGGCCTGCCGAACTACCTGCAGTCGCAGACCGCTTCCGGAACGCCCTGACTGCGGCAGCGCCCGCCACGCACCGCCCATGAAAAAGCCGCACCGTCGCCGGTGCGGCTTCTTTTTTGTTCCCGCCGGGGCGGTCAGTCGTCCAGCAGCGACAGGTCGCGCACGGCGCCCTTGTCGGCCGACATCACGAGCTTGGCATAGGCCTTGAGCGCGGCCGACACCTTGCGCGGGCGGGGGTTCGCGGGCTTCCAGCCCTTGGCGTCCTGCTCGGCGCGGCGGCGGGCCAGTTCCTCGTCGCTCAGCAGCACGTCGATGGTGCGGTTGGGAATGTCGATGCGGATGCGGTCGCCGTTCTGCACGAGGCCGATCGCGCCGCCGGCCGCCGCCTCGGGCGAGCAGTGGCCGATCGACAGGCCCGAGGTGCCGCCGGAGAAGCGCCCGTCGGTCAGCAGCGCGCAGGCCTTGCCCAGGCCCTTGGACTTGATGTAGCTGGTCGGGTAGAGCATTTCCTGCATGCCGGGGCCGCCCTTGGGGCCTTCGTAGCGCACGATCACCACGTCGCCGGCCTGCACCTTGCCCGCCAGGATGTTCTCCACCGCCTCGTCCTGCGATTCGGTGACGTGGGCGGAACCCTCGAACACGTGGATGGATTCGTCCACGCCCGCCGTCTTGACCACGCAGCCGTCGAGCGCGATGTTGCCCGTCAGCACCGCCAGGCCCCCTTCCTTGCTGAAGGCGTGCTCGTAGGAGCGGATGCAGCCCTCGGCGCGGTCCAGGTCCAGGCTCGGCCAGCGCGTGTTCTGGCTGAACGCCACCTGCGTGGGGATGCCGGCGGGGCCCGCCATGTAGAAATGGCGCACGGCCTCGTCCTGCGTGACCGCGATGTCCCACTGCTCGAGCGCCTCGCCGAGCGTCTTCGCATGCACCGTGGGCGCATCGGTGTGCAGCTTGCCGGCACGCGCCAGCTCGCCCAGGATGGCCATGATGCCGCCCGCGCGGTGCACGTCTTCGATGTGGTACTTGTTGGTGTTGGGCGCCACCTTGCACAGCTGCGGCACGGAACGCGAGAGCCGGTCGATGTCGGCCATGGTGAAGTCGATCCCGGCCTCGCGGGCGATGGCCAGCAGGTGCAGGATGGTGTTGGTGGAGCCGCCCATGGCGATGTCCAGCGTCATCGCGTTCTCGAAGGCATCGAAGCCCACCGAGCGCGGCAGCACGCGTTCGTTCTCCTGCTCGTAGTACTCCTTGGCCAGCTCGACGATGCGGCGGCCGGCGCGCTTGAAGAGCTGTTCGCGGTCGGCGTGCGTGGCCACCACGGTGCCGTTGCCGGGCAGCGAGAGGCCCAGCGCCTCGGTCAGGCAGTTCATCGAGTTGGCGGTGAACATGCCCGAGCAGGAACCGCAGGTCGGGCAGGCGGAGCGCTCCACCTCGGCCACGTCGGCGTCGGAATACTTGTCGTCGGCGGCGATCACCATCGCGTCCACCAGGTCGAGCTTCTTGAACTCGATCGTCTTGGTGACCGGGTTGGCCAGGCGCGTCTTGCCGGCTTCCATCGGGCCGCCGGAGACGAACACCACCGGGATGTTCAGGCGCATGGCGGCCATCAGCATGCCGGGCGTGATCTTGTCGCAGTTGGAGATGCAGACCATCGCATCGGCACAGTGCGCGTTCACCATGTATTCGACCGAGTCGGCGATGATGTCGCGGCTGGGCAGCGAATAGAGCATGCCGTCGTGGCCCATGGCGATGCCGTCGTCGACCGCGATGGTGTTGAATTCCTTGGCCACGCCGCCGGCCGCCTCGATCTCGCGCGCGACGAGCTGGCCCAGGTCCTTCAGGTGCACATGGCCCGGCACGAACTGGGTGAACGAGTTCACCACCGCGATGATCGGCTTGCTGAAGTCGTCGTCCTTCATGCCGGTGGCGCGCCACAGGGAGCGGGCACCGGCCATGTTGCGTCCGGCGGTGGAGGTCTTGGAACGGTATGCGGGCATCGTGGGTCGGAAGAAAGCGGTTGGAGGGCTCGGTCGGTCGCGCGGGGGCGATCCACGATTATCCTCCAGCGCTTTCTCCCTGCCGGGTCCCGGGGCGTGACCGCGGAACCCTTGCGCCCAGGGCCACCGATGCCGTGGGCCGGCGATGCTGGCTCGGTCGGGCCCTACTTGCGGCGAGCACGCGCTCCCAGGGCTTCCTTGTGCCGGTCGATCCGGGCCTGCTTGCGCCGCTCGATCTTCTCCACGGCCCGGCGCTTGGTGTAGCCCGTGGCATCCGCCCAGGCCCACCAGGCGGCAGTGACGGCGAAGGGCGACAGCACCCACCACCAGCTCCACGTGGCGACGGGCCCGATTTCCAGGTACTTGAGCAGCACCAGCAGGATTCCGAGAGCCAGGGTATACATGACGGTATCGACCTCCAGGGCCGGGCAACTGCAGCCAGGGCCAGCCGCCGGAAGACCCCTCCGGCCCGCCCTGTCAACCCCGGCCACTACAATTTCATTGAGCCGCATACTAACCCACCGAAAGTCACCCGATGAAGCGCACGCTCCCCCTCCTCCTGCTGGCCTTCTCCGCCGCCACGCCCGCCCTGGCCGACCAGGCGCTGGCCACGGCCAAGAACTGCATGGCCTGCCATGCCGTGGACAAGAAGCTCGTGGGCCCTTCCTACAAGGACGTGGCGGCCAAGTACGCCGGCCAGAAGGACGCCGTGGACAAGCTGGCCGTGAAGATCATGAAGGGCGGCTCGGGCGTGTGGGGCCCCGTGCCGATGCCGGCGAACTCCCAGGTCAACGAGGCCGAGGCGAAGAAGCTGGCCGCCTGGGTGCTGTCGCTCAAGTAATCCGTTCTCCCTGGCGGGGCTGCTGCCTCCGTCGCTGCCCCGGACGAAAAAGCCGCCCTCTCCGGGCGGCTTTTCCTTGTGCGTTGCGCTGCCGTGGGGACGGGAGCCCCGCAGAGCCGTTCACAGCACGGGATCGCGGCGCATGCGCATCTGGTCTTCCAACTGGCCCACGTAGGCTGCCGTGGCGTTGTCGGACTCCTGGGCGCGCGCGGCGAAGTGCGACTCCAGCGCATCGATGCGCGCGAGCAGCGCCGCCTGCCCCTGCTGGTGTTGCGATTCCAGATAGGTGCGCAGTTCGGTGAAGCGCGAGGCCTCGGCACGGTCGGCCAGTTCGCGCTGGGCCTGCAGTTCCTTGGCGTGGCGGCGCGTCTCCAGCAGCACCGAGCCCTGCAGCGAGAGCACGTAGGCGATGAAGAAGACGCCCAGCAGTACCGTGAGGCCCAGCATCAGCAGGCCGAGCGGCGCCTGGAACGAGGTGAAGCCCAGCGAGATCGCCGAGGGCGTGGCCAGGGTGGTCCAGTTGAGCGCGGCGAGCACGGCGATGGCCGCGACGATGAGCAGGATGACGATGGATCGGAAGGCCATGGTTGTTCTCCGGAAGGGATGTCGGGCGCCACCCACTGCGCTGCGGCAGCGCGGCGGCGTTGGCACCCGGTTGTAACCCGGCCATGGCATTCCCGCGGCGGCGGGAGTGGTGAAACAGATTCCGTCCTACAGGACGCGGTGGAGCGCTGCGATGAGGCGGGCGCGGCGTTGGTAGGTGTGCGCCGGGGGTGGGAGTAGGACGGGCTTGTGACCGGTGAACTCGTCCCATGCGCCTCTACAAAGAGGGTTCTGCCGTCACCCACATCGCCTTCGGCGATATGAGTGACGTCAAACCCCGCGAGCGCTGCGCGCCGGGCCATCTTGCGATGGCCCGCCTGGATCAGTTGGCTTGCGCCAACTGATCCAGGATCGCGGGGTTTTCCAGCGTGCTGGTGTCCTGCGTGATCGCCTCGCCCTTGGCGATGGAGCGCAGCAGGCGGCGCATGATCTTGCCGCTGCGGGTCTTGGGCAGGTTGTCGCCGAAGCGGATGTCCTTGGGCTTGGCGATCGGGCCGATTTCCTTGGCCACCCAGTCGCGCAGCTCCTTGGCGATGGCCTTGGCCTCGTCGCCGGTGGGGCGCGGACGCTTCAGAACCACGAAGGCGCAGATGGCCTCGCCGGTCAGGTCGTCGGGGCGGCCCACCACGGCGGCTTCGGCCACGAGGTCGGTCTTGGCGACCAGGGCGGATTCGATCTCCATCGTGCCCATGCGGTGGCCCGAGACGTTCAGCACGTCGTCGATGCGGCCCGTGATGCGGAAGTAGCCGCGGTCCGCGCTGCGCACCGCGCCGTCGCCCGCCAGGTAGTAGCCCTTGAGCTCCTCGGGGAAGTAGCTCTTCTTGAAGCGCTCCGGGTCGTTCCAGATCGTGCGGATCATGCTCGGCCAGGGGCGCTTGATGACCAGGATGCCGCCCGTGCCGTTGGCGATGTCGTTGCCGGATTCGTCCACGATGGCGGCGGTGATGCCCGGCAGCGGCAGCGTGCAGGAGCCCGGCACCAGCGGCGTGGCGCCCGGCAGCGGGGTGATGACGTGGCCGCCGGTCTCGGTCTGCCAGAAGGTGTCAACGATGGGGCAGCGCTCGCCGCCCACGTTCTTGTGGTACCACATCCAGGCTTCCGGGTTGATGGGCTCGCCCACGCTGCCCAGGATGCGCAGGCTCGACAGGTCGGAGCTGGACGGATGCACCGACTTGTCGGCCTCGGCCGCCTTGATGAGCGAGCGGATCGCCGTGGGCGCGGTGTAGAACATCGATACCTTGTGGCGCTCGATCATCTGCCAGAAGCGGCCGGCGTTCGGGTACGTGGGCACGCCCTCGAACACCACCTGCGTGGCGCCGGCGGCGAGCGGCCCGTAGGCCACGTAGGTGTGGCCGGTGATCCAGCCGATGTCGGCCGTGCACCAGAACACGTCCTCGGGCTTCAGGTCGAAGGTCCAGTCCATGGTCAGCTTGGCCCACAGCAGGTAGCCGCCGGTGGAGTGCTGCACGCCCTTGGGCTTGCCGGTGGAGCCGCTGGTGTAGAGGATGAACAGCGGGTGTTCGGCGCCGACGGGCTCGGCGGGGCAGTCGGCGCTCTGGCCGGCCAGGGCGTCTTCGAAGGTCTTGTCGCGGCCTTCCACCATGTTGCAGGCCGTGGCCGTGCGCTGGAAGACGAGGATGCTGCGGATGGTGTCGCAGCCGCCCATGGCCAGGGCTTCGTCCACGATGGCCTTGAGCGGCAGCTCCTTGCCGCCGCGCATCTGGTAGTTGGCGGTGATCACGGCCACCGCGCCGGCATCGATGATGCGCTCCTGCAGCGCCTTGGCCGAGAAGCCGCCGAACACCACGCTGTGCGTGGCGCCGATGCGCGCGCAGGCCTGCATCGCGACCACGCCCTCGATGGTCATGGGCATGTAGATGAGCACGCGGTCGCCCTTCTTCACGCCCTCGGCCTTGAGCGCGTTGGCGAAGCGGCCCACGCGCTCCAGCAGTTCCTTGTACGTCACCTTCGTCACGGCGCCGTCGTCGGCCTCGAAGATGATGGCGGTCTTGTTCTCGACGGGCGTGCCGATGTGGCGGTCCAGGCAGTTGGCGCTCGCGTTCAGCTCGCCGTCGGCGAACCACTGGAAGAAGGGCGCGTTGGATTCATCGAGCGTGCGGGTGAAGGGCTTGGTCCATTGCACGTTCTCGCGCGCCAGGCGCGCCCAGAAGCCCTCGAAATCCCGCTCGGCCTCGGCGCACAGCGCCTCGTAGCCGGCCATGCCGGACACGCGGGCGGCTTGCTCGCAGGCGGCGGGCGGGGGGAAAACGCGGTTTTCCACCAGCACGGATTCGATCGTGGACGTTGACGCACTCATTGCTTGTGTCTCCAGGGAGTCGTTGGAACGGGTTTTCGGCGGTACTTTGGGCGGCCCCACTTACATGCCACTGACGCAGGCGGTCGGTGCGCGCCAGACGGGGCCCGGCCCGCCGCCGGCTCGGCCTCCATGCTACTCCCGGCACCGGCGGGCCGACGCGTTCCACCAGGGCAGCAGCCCCACGGTCCGGCGGCTCTACCGCAGGCCCTAGAATCCCGCCGCGATCCTCCCGCCCTCCGGTTTTTCCATCCATTCCCTCCCCACCGCCATGGCCTTCCCCCAAGCCCCCGTCCCGCGCCCGCAGGGCGCTGCCCTGAGCCCGCTCGCTTCGCTGATCTTCGCGAGCCGCTGGCTCCAGCTGCCCCTGTATCTGGGGCTCATCGTCGCCCAGGGGGTGTACGTCTGGCACTTCCTGGTGGAACTCTGGCACCTGGTGGAAGCCGCCTTCGGGCACCAGCCGGCGCTGCAGGCGCTGGTGACCAGCATCGGCTACAAGCCGGGCGTGGAAGTGGTCGCGCTCAACGAGACGGTGATCATGCTGGTGGTGCTGGCGCTCATCGACGTGGTGATGATCTCCAATCTGCTCATCATGGTGATCGTGGGCGGCTACGAGACCTTCGTGAGCCGGCTCAACCTGCATACGCACCCCGACCAGCCCGAATGGCTGGGCCACGTCAACGCGTCGGTGCTGAAGGTGAAGCTGGGCCTGTCGATCATCGGCATCAGCTCGATCCACCTGCTCAAGACCTTCATCAACGCGGCCAACTACGACACCAAGGTGCTGATGTGGCAGACCATCATCCACGTGGCGTTCCTGGCGAGCGCCATCGCGATCGCGTATACGGACCGGCTGCTGCACGTCTCGCACGAGAAACACTGACCTCCCGCCGTGCGGGTTGCCCCAAAGCGCCACGGTCGCGCCCGCGCATAACACATCCGTAAAACCCGGTGTTTTGACCCAGAAACACCAAATGCTTACACTTTCGCGGTGTTTTACAACCTGCAGTGCAGGTAATCCAGCTCCGCCCTGCGTGCGTTCATCCGTATGCTGCCGCTCCGCGGACCTGGATCTTCCAGCCGGCACCGCCGCAGCCCGAGCTGCCGCTGCCGGCGCCACGGCCGGTCCACGGCCCTGATGTCCCACGGGGCACCGGCGGAGTCCTCGCAGCCCGACCTCTCCGCCGCGCGCCCCTCGCCCTTGCGCACCTTCGCGTGCCATGCGGGCCAAACCCGGGCCGGTTCCTCCGCCCACCTTCCTTCCGGCAACGCCGGTGCCTGCCCTCAGGGCGCACCGCGCGGGGCCGCCGCATCAGGTACCAGCCGCAGACCGGCCCCGTGCCCGGGAGGGCCCCTGCCAGGCAGGGCGTCCGTCCGGGCGTGTTCGTTCAACCCGTTCCGACCGAGGGAGGACCCACGACGTGGCCAAACAGATCACCATCGACCATGTATTCAAGGTATTCGGCGACGCGCCGGAGGATGCGCTCGCGCTCGTGCGCCAGGGCTGCAGCAAGCAGGAGATCCTGGCGCGCACCGGCCAGTCCATCGGCGTCTTCGACGCCACCTTCACCATCGAGGCCGGCGAGATCTTCGTCGTGATGGGGCTCTCGGGCTCCGGCAAGTCGACGCTGGTGCGCATGCTCAACCGCCTCATCGAGCCCACCGCCGGCCGCATCCTGGTCGAAGGCACCGACATCAACGGGCTGTCCGACCGGGCGCTGCGCGCGCTGCGCCGCAAGGACATCAGCATGGTGTTCCAGTCGTTCGCGCTGATGCCGCACATGACGGTGCTGGACAACACCGCCTTCGGCCTGGAACTGGCCGGCGTGGACCGCGCCGAGCGCCAGCGGCAGGCCGCCGCCGCGCTGGAGCAGGTGGGCCTGGCCGGCTGGGCGCAGAGCTATCCCGACGAGCTCTCGGGCGGCATGCAGCAGCGCGTGGGCCTGGCGCGCGCGCTCGCCTCCGATCCATCCATCCTGCTGATGGACGAGGCATTCTCGGCGCTGGACCCGATCATCCGCACGGAGATGCAGAGCGAACTGCTGCGGCTGCAGCAGATCCGCCGGCGCACCATCGTCTTCATCTCGCACGATCTGGACGAGGCGATGCGCATCGGCGACCGCATCGCGATCATGAAGGACGGCCACGTGGTGCAGGTGGGCACGCCCGACGACATCCTGCGCAACCCGGCGAACGACTATGTGCGCAGTTTCGTGCGCGGGGTGGATGCGGCGGCCGTGTTCAAGGCCGGCGACATCGCGCGCAAGCGGCTGACCGTGGTGCGCGAGCACACCGACCGCGGCTGCCGCCCCGCGCTGCAGCTCATCGAAGGGCACGACGACAACTTCGCCTACGTGGTCACGCCGTCGCAGCGCTACCTGGGCACCGTGTCGGCCGACTCTCTGCGCGCCGCGCTGCACGGTCATTCGGGCCCGCTGGGACTGCAGCACGCCTTCATTCCGGAGGTGAGCACGGTGCCCGCCGACGCGCCCGTCGCGGATCTGTTCGGCCAGGTCGCCCAGGCGCCCTGCGCGCTGCCGGTGGTGGAGGCCGACGGCCGCTTCCGGGGCGTGGTCAGCAAGACGGCGCTGCTGCGCTTCCTGGACCGCGATACCCCGCCCCTGCCGCCCAGCGCGCCAGCGCAAGCCCTCGCCACCGCCGATTCCGACACCGCCAGGAGCCTCGCATGAACGCCACCGCCACGCATTCCGCGCCCCAAGCCGCCACCGGCGGCGACCTTCCCCTGCAGGCCACGCCGATCGCGCAGGCCGCCCCCCTGCCCGCCCCGGCGCCGGACACCAACCCCTGGGCCGCCGCGGGCGATGGCCCCGCCGACGTGGCCCCCGCGGGCACACCGCAGGCAGCGGACATGGCGCAAGCCGCTCCAGCCGCGGACCCGTGGGCCGCGACCTCGGCCACCGGAAACGACGCCGCAGGCGCCGACTGGCTGAACGCCTCCCCCGACGCGGCCTCCGGTGCGGCTGCCTCTTCCTCTTCGCTGCCGCACGATGCGCTGGCCGGCGCGGCCGATCCGTCGCAGGCGGCGGGCGGCCTGCACCTGTCCCAGCTCTGGGACGGATCGCTGCCCGTGGAGCACTGGATCAACCAGGGCCTGACCTGGACGGTTGACCATTTCCGGCCGGCGTTCCAGGCCGTGCGCGCGCCGGTGGACGCCACGCTCGGCGGCGTGCATGCGCTGCTCACCGGCCTGCCCACGCTGGGCATGGTCGCCGTGGTGGGCCTGCTGGCCTGGCAGTTCGCCGGCCGTGCGCTGGCGCTGGGGGCCGTGGTCTCGCTGCTGCTGGTGGCGATGCTGGGCATCTGGCAGGAGGCGATGGTGACGCTGTCGCTGGTGCTCACCTCATTGGCCTTCTGCCTGGTGCTGGGGCTGCCGCTAGGGATCCTGCTGGCCAGCAGCGACCGCGCGCAGCGCCTGCTGCGGCCGGCGCTCGACGCGATGCAGACCACGCCCGCCTTCGTCTACCTGGTGCCCGTGGTGATGCTGTTCGGCATCGGCAACGTGCCGGGCGTGGTGGTGACGATCGTGTTCGCGCTGCCGCCGCTGGTGCGCCTCACCAACCTCGGGTTGCGGCAGGTGCGGCCCGATCTGGTGGAGGCGGCCCGGGCCTATGGCGCCTCCCCGGTCCAGATGCTCTGGAAGGTACAGCTGCCGCTCGCGCTGCCCTCGATCATGGCCGGCGTCAACCAGGCGCTGATGCTGTCGCTGTCGATGGTGGTGATCGCCTCGATGATCGCCGTGGGCGGCCTGGGCCAGATGGTGCTGCGCGGCATCGGCCGGCTGGACATGGGCCTGGCCACCGTGGGCGGCCTGGGCATCGTGCTGCTCGCGATCACGCTGGACCGTATCACCCAGGCGCTCGGCCAGCCGAAGCGCGGATCACGGCACTGGTGGCAGACGGGCCCGGTGGGCCTGGTGGCGGCGGCGCTGCGGCGGCGCACGGCGGATGCGCCTGCCGAGCCCGGTGCGGCCCCTGTCGCGACCCTCGCCCGTGTGAAGGAAGCGGCACCCCTGGCGGCGGACCGCTCCGATACCGAGGATGGACCTTCCCTGGCGGGCGCCGCCCGCTGAAAGCCCGCGCCCCCATCCAGTCCGTTTGCATTCCAGGAGAAAACCCATGCCTTTCCGCTTCCGATCCGTCGGGCCCCTTACCCGCCGCGCCGCTGCCGCTGCCTGCATCCTGGCGGGCACGCTGTCGCTGGCCCCTGCCCTGGCCGCGCCTTCTGCCGGTGATGCTTCCGCGCTGCCCGGCAAGGGCATTCGGGTGCAGCCGCTGCAGAGCTCCAACGCCGAGGAGACCTTCCAGACCCTGCTCGTGGCGCGCGCGCTGCAGAAGCTCGGCTACGACACCCAACCCGTCAAGGAGATCGAATACGCCACGGCCCACGTGGCGATCGCCAACGGCGATGCCACCTTCATGGCCGACCACTGGGATCCGCTGCACGCCGATTTCTACAAGAACGCGGGCGGCGACGCCAAGCTCTGGCGCAAGGGCGCCTACTCGCCCAATGCGGTGCAGGGCTACCTGATCGACCGCAAGACCGCCGAGCAGTACAAGATCACGCACCTCGACCAGTTGAAGGACCCGAAGCTCGCCGCGCTGTTCGACGCCAACGGCGACGGCCGCGCCGACCTCACGGGCTGCAACCCGGGGTGGGGCTGCGAGGGAGTGATCGACCACCAACTGAAGGATTTCGGGCTTTCGGGCACGGTGGCGCACGTGCAGGGCAGCTATGCGGCCCTGATGGCGGACACCATCGCGCGCTACAAGCAGGGCAAGCCCATCCTCTACTACACCTGGACGCCCTATTGGGTGAGCGGCGTGCTGCGCCCCGGCCGGGACGTGGTGTGGCTGCAGGTGCCGCGTTCCTCGCTGCCGGGCGAACAGGCCGGCATCGACACGCGGCTGCCGGACGGCAAAAACTACGGCTTCATTCCGAACGTGCAGAAGATCGTGGCGAACAAGGCTTTCGCCGACAAGAACCCGGCCGCGGCGAAACTGTTCGAAGTGATGCAGCTGCCGGTGGCCGACATCAACGCGCAGAACCTCGCGATGCGCAATGGCCAGGCCCGGCAGGCCGACATCGATCGCCACGTGGACGGCTGGATCCGCGCGCACCAGGCCGCGTTCGACGGCTGGATCCGGCAGGCCCGCGAGGCCGCGGCGCACTGAGCCCCTGGCTGGTGGGCGCAGGCCGTGCCCGCGTCGCGTGAGCCGGGTCAGGTGACCTCGCCGCCTGTCTGGAACACGCGCGAGAAATCGCAGCAGGACTGGGCGAGCATGACGATCGAGGCCACCAGCGCGCTGCGCTGGCCGCCCTTGTGCAGCGCTGCGTAGGGCACGGGCGGCAGGGCGGGATCGACCTGCAGGACTTCGAGCATGCCGGCCGCGACCAGCGGCGCCAGGCAATCGCGCGGTAGGTAGGCCACGCCCAGGCCGGAGACGGCGAGCCCCGTCAGCGCCACGAGGTTGCTCACCACGATCGAATCGGCGGGCTCCACGCCGCGCTCGGCCATCCAGGCGTCGTAGATGCGCCCCGTGCCGGAGCTGCTGCCCTGCACCAGCATGCGGTGGCGCGCGAGTTCGTGCAGGCGCACCGGCCCCCGCCCCGTGCCGCGCACGAGGCCGGGCTTGCCCATCCAGGCGCTCTCCACGCGGCCCACGCGGGTGGCGACGAGGCGCGCATCGTCGAACGCGTCGGGCAGGATCGCCAGGTCGAGTTCGTCGGCCAGAAGCTTGTCGCGCAGCGGCAGGCTGCCGTCCACGTCGGGCTCCAGGATCACTTTCGGGTAGTGGGCACGCACCTGGGCCACGAGCCGCGGCAGCCAGGTCATGGCGGTGAGTTCCGTCACGCCCAGGCGCAGCCGGCGCTCGATCACGCCGGGCTTGCCGAACTGCTCCACGGCCGCATCGCGCTGCTCCAGCAGCTTGCGCGCGATGACGAACATCTCTTCGCCCTTTTCCGTGAGCCGCGCCGTGCGCAGGCTGCGGTCGAAGAGCGGTGTATCGAAGAGCTGCTCCAGCTCCTGGATGCGCTTGGACACGGCCGACTGGGTGGTGTGCAGCTTGTGCGCCGCGGGCCCGAAGCCGCCGAGCTGCACGATCCAGTAGAGCGCTTCGAGTTGCTTGAAAGTCATCATGGGAAAGGCCTCTTCACGACGGAGTGCGTGCGTGGTGCACACGCTCATTGAGCGCCGCATTGATCATCGATTTTTTTCATGCGATTCGAGCACAAAAAATCGCTTTTTCCCAAGCGTCGTGGCATTCCAGAATGCATCCAGCCCAGGCACCGCCCGGCCCCGTGATTCCCAGGAGACCCCCGATGACCATCCGCCGACCGACCCTTCCCGCGCTGCCCGCGCTGTGCGCCGCCTTCGCGGCCCTGCTCATGACAGTGCCTGCCTCCGCCCAGGAGATCGACACGCTGCGCAAGATCCAGGACAGCGGCACCATCGTGATCGGCAACCGCGACAGCTCCATTCCGTTTTCGTACAAGCCGACGGGCAGCGGCGAGCCGGTGGGCTTCTCCAACGACATCTGCCTGAAGATCGTGGACGCGGTGAAGGCCAAGCTGGGCCTGCCCGCGCTGCGCGTGCAGTACATGCTGCTCAACTCCACCAACCGCATCCCGCTGATGCAGAACGGCACCGTGGACCTCGACTGCGCCACCACCACGAACTCGGTGGCCCGCCAGCAGCAGGTGGCGTTCGCGCCCAGCCATTTCGTGACCAACATCACCGTCGCGGTGAAGAAGGATTCCGGCATCCAGTCGCTCGCCGACCTGGGCGGCAAGACCGTGGCCACCGTGGCCGGCAGCACCTCGATGCAGCTGCTGCGCGGCCTGCGCCGCTCCGAGAAGATGGACGTGCAGGAGGTTTCCGGCAAGGACACGGCCGACGCGTTCCTGCTGCTCGCCAACGGCCGGGCGCAGGCCTACGTGCTCGACGACGTGCAGCTCGCCGGCCTGATCGCCACCGCGCCCAATCCGGGCGACTACCGCATCCTGAAGGACGTGGTGCTGCGCCAGGAACCCTACGGCATCATGCTGCGCAAGAACGATCCGGCCTTCCAGGCCGTGGTGGACCAGGCCGTGACCCAGCTCATGAAGTCGGGCGAAATGGAAAAGCTCTACGCACGGTGGTTCACGCAGCCGATCCCGCCGAGCAACGTGAACCTGAACTTCCCGATGACCGAGGCCGTGCGCGAGGCCTACCGCAACCCCAACAGCAAGGGCGTGCAATGAGCGCGGCCCCCCTTCATGGCGCGGGTGCCGCCTACCCGCAGGGCCTGCTGTTCCCGCCCGCGCTGATGGCCGAGGTGCGCGGGCGCTTCCTGCACGTGGACCACGACCACCATGGCCGCGAGCGGCTCTACTTCGACAACGCCGGGGGCTCGCTGCGCCTGCGCGCCGCGGTGGAGCGCTTCGCCCAGGTGGATGCGGTGCCCGACAACACCGAGCGCATCCACGACACGGCGCGCGAGCTGCAGGACGTGCAGGCGCGCGGCGCGGACGACCTGCGCATGCTGCTGAACGCCCGCGGCGGCAGCGCGTACGCCGCGCTCACCGCCTCCGGCGCGATGTTCGACATGGTGCGCGCCGTGGCCGAGAACGTGCCGGGCACCAACATGGTGACCACCGTGCTGGAGCACCCCTCCGCCTACGACGCCATGGAGCGCTACGCCCGCCAGACCGGGCGCGAACTGCGCGTGGCGCCGAGCAATCCCGCCACGGGCGGGGTGGACGTGGAAGCGATCGCGCGGCTGATCGACGAAGGCACCTGCGTGCTGAACGTGATCCACGCCTCCAACATCTCGGGCGCCAAGCTCGATCTGCCCGCCATCGTGCGTGCCGCGCGCGCCATCCGGCCCGATCTGTACATCCTCGTGGATGCCGTGCAGCACGCGCCGCACGGCCTGATCGACCTGCAGGCCGCGCCGGTGGACGGCATCAACATCGCGCCCTACAAGTTCTTCGGCTGCCGCGGCTCGGGCTTCGCCTGGCTCTCCGACCGGGCGGCCGCGCTACCGCACCACAAGCTTTCCGGAAAGCCCGCGGGCTACTGGGATCTGGGCAGCACCTCGCCCTGGCAGTTCGCGGTGATGACCGAGATCGTGGACTACGTGTGCTGGATCGGCACCCATCCCCAGGGCGGCGGGGTGGCCGCCGATGCACCGCGGCGCGAACGCTTCGCGGCCGGTATCGAGAGCATCGAACTGCACGAGCGGGCCCTGCTGCGGCGCCTGCTCGCGGGCGGCGGCGACGGCGGCCCTCCGGGGCTGCGGGCGCAGCCGGGCGTGCAGGTGTTCCTCGACCACGACGACCTCGTGCGGCGCGACCTCATCATCGCCATCGGCTTCGACCATCTGGAGTGCACCGATGCCGTGCGCGAGTACGCGCAGCGCGGAATCACCGTCTACGAGCGCAGCATCGCGAGCATCTACTCGCGCCGCATGCTCGACTCGTTCGGCATCGCGGGCGCGGTGCGCGTATCGCCGCTGCACTGCCACACCCCGGACGACGTGGACCGCTTCCTGCGCGCCACGCAGGACATCGCGCGGGCGCACGCCAAGGCGCCGGAGGTCGCCACGCTCTAGCGGCGGTGCGCGGCCGGGCGCATTTTTTCTCCTGGATTGGCCGGCACAGTCGGGCCATCGCACGTTCCAGGAGAGACCATGGCCCCGCCGCCCCGCTTCGACGACCTGCCTATCGCTGGCCGCTCCCCCGCGGCCACGGCATGCCTCGGCCGCCCGCCGGCCGAACCGTCGGCATGCGAACTGCCGCTCGCGGCCTTCGCCGTGGTGGCACTGCTCTACGCCGGCATGGCCACCGCCCAGCCCGCCCCCGGCGAGCGCCAGGGCCGCCAGCCGCCCCCGCTGCCGCGCGAGGCGTACACGGTCTGCCAGGGCCTGGCGGAAGGCGCGCCGGTCACGCTGACCATGCCCGACCGCCAGACACTGCCGGGCACTTGCCGCACAATGAACGGCTCCCTCGTGGCCCTGCCCGCGGGCGGCCCGCCGGGTGCCGGCGGCCCTCCGCCCGCCCGCTGACCCACCGCCGCCCGCCCCGTTCGCCGATGCCCCGCCTCACCCTACAAAGCAAAGCCTTCCTCGCGCTCAGCATCCTGCTGGCCGTGCTGCTGGCGCTCTTCATGGGGTTCTCGCGGCTGGGCCTGCAACGGGGCCTGGGGCCTTACATCGCCGAGATCGAACTGGGCCGGCTCGACTGGCTCGCGGGACGGCTGGAGCGCGTCTACGTGCTGCACGGCGGCTGGGACACGCTGCGCACCCAGCCCGCACTCTGGCGGCAGATGCACAAGCCCGGGGAGCTGCCCCGGGCGACCTTCGGCCCGACGCCGCCCAGCAAGCGCGATGAACCGGGCGCGGGTACCGATGGCAGACCGTCCGCGGTGCAGCAAGGCACGGGCGCATCCACCATCTGCAGCAGCGATGCCACCGCTTCCGGCGATGGCGGCCCGGCACCTTCCGCCAGTGCCCCTGCCAGCGACGTCGCCTCACCGGGCCGGCCCGCCGGAACCGCCTCGCCGCCCGACCCGTCGGGCCACGCGCTCTCACAGCGCCTGGGCCTGATCGACGGCCAGCGCAACGTCATCGCGGGGAGGGAGCCACAGCCCGGCTCCGCCCGGCGCGTGCTGCGCGGCCCACGCGGCGAAGCCATCGGCCAGCTCGTGCTGCTGCCGCCGTTGGATGTGGAAACCGATGCGGACCTGGCCTTCCTGCGCCAGCAACTGGTGTTCGTGGCCTGGACGGGAGCCGCCGGCCTGGTGCTCGCGCTGGCGCTCTCCTGGTGGCTGGCTCGGCGCTGGCTCGCGCCCGTCGGCGCGCTGGTAAACGGTGCCCGCCAGGTGGCGGCCGGCCGGCTGGACACGCGCGTGCCGGTGGATGGCGACGACGAACTGGCGCGGCTCGCGCGCACCTTCAACGACATGGCCGAACAGCTCGCCGGCATGGAAGCCTCGCGCCGCCAGTGGATCGGCGATGCCGCGCACGAACTGCGCACGCCGCTGGCCGCCATGCGCGCCGAGATCGAAGCCGTGCAGGACGGCATCCGGCGATTCGACGACAGCACCGCGCTGCGGCTGCACCGCCAGGTGATGCGGCTGATCCAGTTGGTCGGCGACCTGCGCGCCAGCCTGGATGCGGCCGGCGAGTCCATGCCCGCCGTGCTGGTGCCCGTGCGCCCGCTCGCGCTTCTGGCCGAGGCGGTGGCCTCGATGCAGGCGCGTTTCGACAACGCCGCCATCGCGCTCGACACCTCGGCCCTGGGCGCCTGGGCCGGCGACCCGCCGCAGAACGCGGACGCACTCGTGCGGGGCGATGCGGCCCAGCTGCACCGCGTGTACCTGAACCTGCTGGAGAACAGCCTGCGCTACACCGAGGCCGGCGGCCGGCTGTGCCTTTCCGCCCGCACCGAGCGCGCGCCCGGCGTCGGCAACGGCGCCCTGCAGCTCGTGCTGCAGTGGGACGACACCGCTCCTGGCGTGCCCGCCCATGAACTGCCGCGCGTGTTCGACCGCCTCTACCGCGCCGAAGCCTCCCGCACCCGCGCCGCGGGCGACACCGGTGGATCGGGCCTGGGCCTCGCGATCTGCCGGGCCATCGTGCAGGCCCACGGCGGCAGGATCACGGCCGAAGCCTCGCCGCTCGGCGGCCTGCGCATCCTTCTCACCCTTCCCCTGCTGGAGACTCCCCGTCCATGACCGACGCTCCCCAACGCATCCTCGTGGTCGAAGACGAGCCCGACATCGCGGCCGTCGTGATCGACTATCTGCGCCACTCGGGCTTCGACGCCGAACACGTGGCCGACGGCGCCGAGGCGCTGCGGCGCTTGACCGGCCCGACGCCGCCCGACCTCACCGTGCTGGACATCATGCTGCCCGGCATGGACGGCCTCGACGTGCTGCGCCAGGCCCGCCGCCACACCGATCGGCCCATCATCCTGCTCACCGCGCGCGTGGAAGAGGTCGACCGCCTGATCGGCCTGGAACTGGGCGCGGACGACTACATCTGCAAGCCCTTCTCCCCGCGCGAGGTGGTGGCCCGCGTGCGCACCGTGCTGCGCCGCACCGCATCGGGCGACGCAAGCGCCGCCGCACAGGACCCGCTGCTGGTGCTGGACGAGGCGTTCTGGCAGGTGATGCTGCGCGGCACGCCGGTGGCCCTCACGCCGCGCGAATTCCGCCTGCTGCAGGCCCTGGCGAGCCACCGCGGCCGCATCTTCTCGCGCGCGCAGCTGCTCGACATGGCCTACGACGACACGCTCGACGTGAACGAACGCGCGATCGACAGCCACATCAAGAACCTGCGCCGCAAGCTGCGCGCCGCCGACGGCAGTGAGCACGAATGGATCCGGTCGGTGTACGGCGTGGGGTTTTCCTTCGAACCGCCCGCGGACTGAGCGCCCGAGCGTCTTTCCCACCGGCAGGCTCCGGTCCTTCCTACACGCGCGCGGCGCGGATCGGGGTGTGATGTGCACAGTCCCGCACCCCATGCCCGCCATGTCCGTCCCCGCCGAATCCCTGCCCTCTTCCGCGTCCCGCCCCGCGCGCCTGCCCGGCGGCCTGCGGTACGTCCAGCCCGACACGCTGCCCGGCCTCACCCGCGTGCTGCGCGGCAAGCACTTCAAATTCCGCCGGCCCGACGGGCAATGGGTGACCGACGAGGAAGAGATCGCCCGCATCCGCAAGCTGGCGATCCCGCCGGCCTACACGAACGTCTGGATCTGCCCGCTGCCGGAGGGCCACCTGCAGGCGACCGGACTGGACGCCCGCGGCCGCCGCCAGTACCGCTACCACCCCGAATGGCGCCTGCAGCGCGACGAAGCCAAGTTCGAACGCATGCAGGCCTTCGGCCGCGCCCTGCCCCGCATCCGCGCGCGGGTGGCGCGCGACCTGAAGCCCCGCCGCGGCGAGCCGGCCCTCTCGCGCACCGTGGTGCTCGCAACCATAGTGCGGCTGCTGGACACCACCTTCATGCGCGTGGGCAATGAGGAATACGCAGCGGCCAACCGCTCCTACGGCCTCACCACCCTGCGCAACCGCCATGCGGGCGTGCGAGGCAGCCGGCTGACCCTGCGCTTCCGCGGCAAGAGCGGCGTGGAGCAGCAGGCCACGCTGGAAGACCCGCGCGTGGCGCGCGTGGTGCGCCGCTGCCAGCAACTGCCCGGGCAGGAACTGTTCCAGTACGAGGACGAGGACGGCACGCGGCACGCGGTCGGCTCCAGCGACGTGAACGACTACCTGCACGAGATCGCCAACGGGCGCCGCAAGGACGGTGATGGCGATGGCGGCGATGGCGAAGGCATGCGCTTCACCGCCAAGGATTTCCGCACCTGGCACGGCACGGCCCAGGCACTGGAGCTCACGCGCATCGCCTGCACCCAGCCGGAGGGCGCGCCGGTATCCACCGCGAAGCACATCCTGGCCGAAGTGGCGCGCCAGCTCGGCAACACCCCGGCGGTCTGCAAGAAGTCGTACATCCACCCGGCCGTGCTGGAACTGGGCTCGCGGCTCGCGTCGGACGCCGGGCCCGACATGCAGGCGGTCTGGGAGCGCATCGGCGAGCGCAGCTCCGGCGCGGGCGGCCGCGGCCTCAGCGCGGTCGAGCGCCGGCTGATGGCCTTCCTCAAAGACACGGCCCGGGCACGCAAGCGCAAGGCCGGCAAGCAGTAGCCATTCGCCGGCAGGAGCGCTCTTACCGCCCCACCATGTCGCCCGGAACCACCCACCGGTCGAACTGCTCGCCGGTGAGATGGCCCGAGGCCACGGCTGCTTCGCGCAGCGAGGTGCCTTCCTTGTGGGCCTTCTTGGCGATGAAGGCGGCCTTGTCGTAGCCGATGTGGGTATTGAGCGCGGTCACCAGCATCAGGGAGCGGTCCACCAGCTCGCCGATGCGCTCGCGGTTCGGCTCGATGCCCACCGCGCAGTGGTCGTTGAAGCTCACCATGCCGTCGGCCAGCAGGCGCACGCTCTGCAGGAAGTTGTGGGCCACCATCGGGCGGAACACGTTCAGCTCGAAATTGCCCGAGGCGCCGCCGACGTTGATCGCCACGTCGTTGCCGAACACCTGTGCGGCCAGCATCGTCACCGCCTCGCTCTGCGTGGGATTCACCTTGCCGGGCATGATCGAGGAGCCGGGCTCGTTCTCGGGAATCGTCAGTTCGCCGATGCCGCTGCGCGGGCCGCTCGCGAGCCAGCGCACGTCGTTGGCGATCTTCATCATGCTGGCGGCCAGCGTCTTCAGGGCGCCATGCGCATGCACCAGCGCATCGACCGAGGCCAGCGCCTCGAACTTGTTGGGCGCGGTGACGAAGGGCAGCCCGGTCAGCTCGGCCAGTTCCTTGGCCACGCCTTCCGCATAGCCCTTGGGCGCGTTCAGGCCCGTGCCCACCGCGGTGCCGCCCAGCGCCAGTTCGCACAGGTGCGGCAGCGCATCGCGCACGTGGCGCTCGCCATGGCGCAGCTGCGCCACCCAGCCCGAGATCTCCTGGCCCAGGGTGAGCGGCGTGGCGTCCTGCAGGTGGGTGCGGCCGATCTTCACGATGCCGTCGAAATCCGCGGCCTTCTTCTCCAGCGTGGCGCGGAGCTTGGCGATGGCCGGCAGCAGGCGGTGCGTGAGCGATTCCACCGCGGCCACGTGCATGGCGGTGGGGAACACGTCGTTGCTCGACTGGCTGCGGTTCACGTCGTCGTTGGGGTGCACGAGCCGGCCTTCGCCACGCTCGCCGCCGAGGATTTCGCTCGCGCGGTTGGCGAGCACCTCGTTCATGTTCATGTTGGTCTGGGTGCCCGAGCCGGTCTGCCACACCACCAGCGGGAATTCGGTCGGGTGCCGGCCGGCGATCACTTCGTCGGCGGCGGCCACGATGGCCTCGGTCTTCTTCGCGTCCTGCAGGCCCAGGGCATGGTTCACGCGGGCCGAGGCGCGCTTGACCTGCGCGAGCGCGCGCAGGATCTCCAGCGGCTGCCGCTCGCCGGAGATGTCGAAGTTCTGCAGCGAGCGCTGCGTCTGCGCGCCCCAGAGCTGGTGGGCGGGGACCTCGATGGGGCCGAAGGTATCGCGTTCGGTACGGGTGGTCATGTGTGGATTCCGGTGGAAGAAGACGGTGCGGCGGCCAGCCCGCCAGCATACGCCATCAGGAACGATTCTCATCCAGGCGGCCAATCCCGGTGGCCGGCAAGGGGCGTAACCAATAGATACACTCCGCGTCCATCCCTGCGCACCGCAGCCCCGTCGTCCCTCCATGTCGTTCCTTTCTCTCTCCGACGCCCCCGGTTTCATGCCCTCGCGGTACGACCCGCTGGTGGTGGCCGCTTCGTTCGCGATCGCGGTGCTGTCCAGCTATGTCACGCTGGACCTGGCGCGCCGCGTGCATGCAGCGCAGCGGCACATCGGCATCGTCTGGTGGGCGGCAGGCTCGCTGGTGATGGGCACGGGCATCTGGGCCATGCACTTCCTGGGCATGCAGGCGTTCGAACTGCCGGTGGCGCTGGGCTTCACCGGCGGGCTCACGCTGCTGTCGTGGCTGGCCGCGGTATCGGCATCGGCGATGGCGCTCGGGCTCGCGAGCCTGCCGCACTTCGGCCTCCGGCAGATCCTGTTCGGGGCCGCGTTCATGGGCGCGGGCATCAGCGGCATGCACTACATCGGCATGGGCGCGATGAAGATGTCGCTCGACATCGTCTGGAACCCCGCCCTGGTGGCGCTGTCCGTCGGGGTGGCGGTCGTCGCCTCGGCCACGGCCCTGCTCATCTTCCGCTGGCTGGTCCACATGCAGCAGGACCGGCGGCGGACGTGGTACCAGGCCACGGCCGCGCTGGTCATGGGCCTGGCCATCTGCGGCATGCACTACACGGGCATGGCGGCGGCCTCGTTCCCCGAGGGCGCGGTCTGCCTGAGCGCCGACGGGCTCGGCGGCCAGGGCCTGACGGCCATGGTCGTGCTGTCCACCGGCATGCTGCTGCTGAGCACGCTGTTCACCTCCGTGCTGGACGCACGCCTGCAGAGCACCGCGCGCCAGCTCAATGCCTCGCTGCAGGAAAGCAATGCCCGGCTCATGGCCGCCAACGCCCAGTTGCAGAAGCAGGCATTCGCCGACCCGCTCACCCTGCTGCCCAACCGGCTGCTGTTCGAAGACCGGCTCTCCCACGCACTGCAACGGTTGGACCGCGGCCGGCGCCGCGACAAGGCCCAGCGCCTGGCCGTGATGTTCGTGGACCTGGACGGCTTCAAGCCGATCAACGACTCCTTCGGCCACGCGGCCGGCGACGCCATCCTGCGCAGCGCCGCCGAGCGGTTGCGGCTGCAGGCGCGCGATAGCGACACCGTCGCCCGGGTGGGCGGCGACGAGTTCCTGCTCCTGCTGGAGGACGTGGACGATCCGGCCGCGTGCCTCGCGGTCGCCCACCGGCTGCTCGCGTCGCTCGGCCAGCCGTTCGAGGTGGCCGGCAAGACCGTGCAGATCGCATGCTCCATCGGCATCGTCGTGTACCCGGACCACGGCGAACGCGACAAGCTCGTGGCGAACGCCGACGCCGCCATGTATGCCGCCAAGCGGGCCGGCGGCAACGGCTATGCGCTGTTCGAGTCGCACATGGATTCCGACGCCACGGCCCAGCTTTCGCTGCAGCAGGACCTGCGCCAGGCGATCGCGCGGGGCGAACTGTCGCTGCACTACCAGCCGAAGATCGACGCGCGGCGCGGGCGCATCAACGGCGTGGAGGCCCTGCTGCGCTGGCGGCATCCGGAACGCGGCAATGTCAGCCCCGTGGAGTTCATTCCGGTGGCCGAGCGCTTCGGGCTGATCGCCCTGCTCGGCAACTGGGTGATCGAGGAGGCCTGCCGTCAGATGGCGGCATGGAACTGGGACGGGCTGCGCATGCGCGTGGCGATCAACCTCTCGGCCTACCAGTTGCGCGAAAGCGGCCTGGCCGAACGCATCCGCGATGCGTTGCGGCGCCATGGCGTGCCGGCGTCGCACCTGCTGTGCGAGATCACCGAATCGGTCGCCATGGAAGACACGCGCGCCACCCAGCGCGCCATCGAGGAACTCGGGCGCATCGGCGTGTACCTCGCCATCGACGACTTCGGCACCGGCTACTCCAGCCTGCACTATCTGCGCAGCCTGCCCGCGCGCCAGCTCAAGATCGACCGCAGTTTCGTGCGCGACCTCGAGGAGCAGGACGACGCCCGCGCGGTGGTGGATGCGGTGGTGCGGCTCGCGCATGCGCTGGGGCTGCGCGTGGTCGCCGAGGGCGTGGAGACCGCCGGCCAGCGCGACATCCTCGCGGCCATGCACTGCGATGAGCTGCAGGGCTTCTTCTTCGCACGGCCCATGCCGGCCGACGCCCTGCTCGCCTGGGCCGAAGGCGACAAACCCGACGGCGCGGCGGACTTCAGCCCGTCCATGATCGGCAGCTACGCCGACACGGCCGGAGCGCCGCTGGCCGGCGCGGCCGCACCGGGCTGAGCAAGCGCGCCCGGCCCTTCCATGCGCCCTGCCGGGTGCGGCGCGATAATCGGGGGCGTCAGTTCTTCCACAACAAGCTCCCCACCATGACCACGACCATCCGGTACCACGACCTCGTGGAATCCGTTGCTGCGTCCCTGCAGTACATCAGCTACTACCATCCCGCCGACTTCATCGCCCACCTCGCGCGTGCCTACGAACGCGAGCAGAGCCCGGCGGCCAAGGACGCGATGGCGCAGATCCTCACCAACAGCAAGATGAGCGCCACCGGCCAGCGCCCGATCTGCCAGGACACCGGCATCGTCAACGTGTTCCTGAAGATCGGCATGGACGTCCGCTGGGAAGGCTTCCCTGCAGGCCAGGGCCTGGAAGACGCCGTGAACGAAGGCGTGCGCCGCGGCTACAACCACCCGGACAACACGCTGCGCGCGAGCGTCGTGGCCGATCCGCAGTTCCTGCGCAAGAACACCCGGGACAACACGCCTGCCGTGATCTTCACGCAGATCGTGCCGGGCGACACGGTGGACATCACCGTCGCGGCCAAGGGCGGCGGCAGCGAGAACAAGTCCAAGATGGTCATGATGAACCCCAGCGACAACCTCGTCGACTGGGTGCTCAAGACCGTGCCGACCATGGGCGCCGGCTGGTGCCCGCCGGGCATGCTGGGCATCGGCATCGGCGGCACGGCGGAAAAGGCCGTGCTGCTCGCCAAGGAAAGCCTGATGGACGACCTGAACATGTACGAGCTGCAGGCCAAGGCCGCGCGCGGCGAGAAGCTCGACCAGGTCGAGGAACTGCGCCTGGAGCTGTTCGACAAGGTCAACGCCCTGGGCATCGGCGCGCAGGGCCTGGGCGGCCTGACGACCGTGCTGGACATCAAGATCAAGATGTACCCCACGCACGCGGCCTCCAAGCCCGTGGCCATGATCCCCAACTGCGCCGCCACGCGCCACGCGCACTTCGTGCTCGACGGCTCCGGCCCCGTGTACCTGGAGGCCCCGTCGCTCGACCTGTGGCCGAAGATCGACTGGGCACCGGACTACAACCAGTCCAAGCGCGTCGACCTGAACACGCTGACCCGGGAAGAGGTCGCCAGCTGGAAGCCCGGCGACACGCTGCTGCTGAACGGCAAGATGCTCACCGGCCGCGACGCCGCGCACAAGCGCATCCAGGACATGCTGGCCAAGGGCGAGCCCCTGCCCGTCGATTTCGCCAACCGCGTCATCTACTACGTGGGCCCGGTCGATCCGGTCAAGGACGAAGCCGTCGGCCCCGCCGGCCCGACCACGGCCACGCGCATGGACAAGTTCACCGAGATGATGCTCGCCGAAACCGGCCTGATCGCGATGATCGGCAAGTCCGAGCGCGGCCCGGTCGCCATCGAGGCGATCAAGAAGCACCAGTCGGCCTACCTGATGGCCGTGGGCGGCGCCGCCTACCTCGTCAGCAAGGCGATCAAGACCGCGAAGGTGGTCGGATTCGAAGACCTCGGCATGGAAGCGATCTACGAGTTCGACGTGGTGGACATGCCCGTCACCGTGGCGGTGGATGCGGGCGGCACCAGCAAGCACATCACCGGCCCGGCCGAGTGGAGCCAGCGTATCGCCACCGGCGAGTTCAAGTCGATCGGCGTCGTGGCCGCCTGACGTGCCGTCCACCGCGCAGCAACCCATCGGCGTGTTCGACAGCGGCGTCGGCGGCCTGAGCGTGCTGCGCGCGCTGCGCGCCGAACTGCCGCACGAGCGCTTCGTCTACCTCGCCGACAGCGCGCATGCGCCCTACGGCGAGCGCGGCGATGCCTACGTGGCGGCGCGCACCCACGCCATCACGGCCCACCTGCAGCGCACGCACGGCATCAAGGCCCTGGTGGTGGCCTGCAACACCGCCACCGCGGCCGCGATCCACGAGGTGCGCGCCCGGCACGCCGGCCTGCCGCTGGTCGGGGTGGAGCCGGCCCTCAAGCCGGCGATGGCGCTCACGCGCACCGGCCGCGTGGGCGTGATCGGAACGCGCGGGACGCTGGCGAGCGCCAAGTTCCAGCGCCTGCAGGCCTCGTTGCAGGGCACCGTCGAATTCGTGGTGCAGCCCTGCGACGGGCTGGCGCACGCCATCGAGCGCAGCACCGCCGACACCCATCCGGGCGACCCCGCCACCGCCGAGATCCGCGCGCTCTGCGCCCGGTACACCGCGGCACTCGGCGCGTTCGGCACGGCCCCGGGCGAGATCGACACCCTCGTGCTCGGCTGTACCCACTACCTCTTCGCCGAGGACGCACTGCGTGCGCACACCGGCCCGCGGGTACGGCTGGTGGAGACGGGGGAGCCCGTGGCGCGCCAGACCCGCCGGCTGCTCGAAGCGGCGGGCGCGCTGGCCCCCGCCGCCGCGCCGGAAGCAGGCACCGCCAGCCTCTTCACGACGGGCGCCCTGCCCTTGCTGCAGGCGGCCGCCCGCCGCTGGCTGCAATTGCCCGCATCCGCCTGCGCGCTGGTCGAAGTGCCGCAGGACGATGCGGTCGCATGGGTAACCGGCACCTAGCCCGTTCCCGCTGGAGCGACAAGCTGCTCGCTCCCACCTCTTCCGCCACCCGCTGCCGCCTGCGCCGCCGCTGAACTTGGCCGGGCCCACGGCGGTTTCAGCGCATGGCCTACATGGCGAGGCCGCGGGGTGAACGAGGCTCTGCACTGAGCGCGTGCCGTGCGCACGCAGCCTTGCCGGCATGGCCACAACACCCCCACGGAACCACGATGGAAACCAACGCCCAGTTCCCCCTCTCGCGGCGCGATCTGCTGATCGCCAGCGCTTCCTCGGCTGCGGCTTCCGCCGTGCCGGCCTCCGCGGCCACCCCGCCGGATGCGGCCCCGGCGCCGGTCCATGCGCCCGTGCGCCTCAGCGTCAACGGTACGGCGCACGATCTCGACCTGGACACCCGCACCACCCTGCTCGACGCGCTGCGCGAGCACCTGCACCTGAACGGCACCAAGAAGGGCTGCGACCACGGCCAGTGCGGCGCCTGCACGGTGCTGGTGGACGGCCGCCGCGTGGTGTCGTGCCTGAGCCTGGCGGTGATGCACCAGGGCGCCAAGGTGACCACGATCGAAGGCCTGGGCACGCCCGCCGCGCCGCACCCGCTGCAGACCGCCTTCGTCAAGCACGACGGCTACCAGTGCGGTTACTGCACCCCCGGACAGATCTGCTCGGCGGTTGGCGCCCTCGACGAGCTGCGCCGGGGTGCGCCCAGCCACGCCAGCGCGGACATCGTCGCCCAGCCGATGCTGTCGGCCGAGGAGCTGCGCGAGCGCATGAGCGGCAACCTCTGCCGCTGCGGCGCCTATTCCAACATCGTGGACGCGATCACCGAAGTGGCGGAGGTGAAGGCATGAAACCCTTCAGCTACGAACGCGTCACCTCGCCCGCGCAGGCCGCGGCCGCCGTCGCCGCCCGCCCGGGCGCCAAGTTCATCGCCGGCGGCACGAATCTGCTGGACCTGATGAAGCTGCAGATCGAGGCACCGGCCCACCTGGTCGACGTGAACGGCACCGGCATGGACACCGTGGAGCCCACGCCCGAGGGCGGGTTGCGCATCGGCGCGCTGGTGCGCAACAGCGACTTGGCCGCCCATCCGCGCGTGCGGCGCGACTACGGCGTGCTCACGCGGGCCCTGGTGGCGGGTGCGTCGGGCCAACTGCGCAACATGGCCACCACCGGCGGCAACCTGCTGCAGCGCACGCGCTGCCCGTACTTCTACGACACCAACACGCCCTGCAACAAGCGCCAGCCGGGCAGCGGCTGCTCCGCCCTGGGCGGCTTCAGCCGCCAGCTCGCGGTGATCGGCGGCAGCGCCGAGTGCATCGCCACCCACCCGAGCGACATGGCGGTGGCGATGCGCGTGCTCGATGCCTCGGTGGAAACCGTGCGCGCCGACGGTGCCACCCGCGTCATCCCCATCGCCGACTTCCACCGGCTGCCGGGCAACACCCCGCACATCGAGACCGCTTTGCAGCCGGACGAACTCATCACCGCGGTGACGCTGCCCGCGCCGGTGGGCGGCACCCATGTGTACCGCAAGGTGCGCGACCGCGCCTCCTACGCCTTCGCACTCGTCTCGGTCGCGGCCATCGTGCAGCCGGGCGGCACCGGCCGCGTGGCCCTCGGCGGCGTGGCGCCCCGGCCCTGGCGCATCGAAGCCGCCGAAGCCGCCCTGCCCCAGGGCGCCCAGGCCGTGGCCGAACGGCTGCTGGCCGGCGCCCGGCCCACGCACGAGAACGCTTTCAAACTGCCCCTGGCCGAGCGCACGCTGGCCGCAGCCCTCTCCCAGGCCCGGAGCTGACCGCCATGAAGTTCGACACCCCCGCCACCGCCAACCCCATCGACCAGCTCAAGGTCGTGGGCCAGCCGGTGAACCGCATCGACGGCCTGCGCAAGACCACCGGCACCGCACCCTACGCCTATGAAAGGCACGACGTCGCGCCCGACGCGGCCTATGGCTTCGTCGTGGGATCGGCCATCGCCCGCGGCACCATCCGCCGCATCGACCTGGACCGCGCCCGCCGCGCGCCCGGCGTGCTCGCCATCGTCACCGCCCAGTCGGCCGGCAAGCTGGGCCAGGGCAAGATGAACACCGCGCCGCTGCTGGCCGGCCCGCAGGTCGACCACTACCACCAGGCCGTGGCGCTCGTGGTGGCCGACACCTTCGAGCAGGCCCGCGCCGCCGCGCAACTGGTGCGCGTGGACTACGACCGCCAGCCCGGCAACTACGACCTGGCCGCCAGCAAGGACTCGGCCAAGAAGCCCAAGGACATCAACGGCGATGCCCCCGATACGGCGGTGGGCGACTTCGCGGGCGCCTTCGCCGCCGCACCCGTGCAGGTCGATGCCACCTACACCACGCCCGACCAGTCGCACGCCATGATGGAGCCGCACGCCACCATCGCCGCGTGGAAGGGCGACCAGCTCACCGTCTGGACCTCCAACCAGATGATCGCCTGGGGCCAGGGCGAGCTGGCCAAGACCCTCGGCATCCCGAAAGAGAAGGTGCGGCTGGTGTCGCCCTTCATCGGCGGCGGCTTCGGCGGCAAGCTCTTCCTGCGGGCCGACGCCCTTCTGGCCGCCCTGGGCGCGCGCGCCGCGAAACGCCCGGTCAAGGTGGCGCTGCAGCGCCCGCTGATGATGAACAACACCACGCACCGGCCGGCCACCATCCAGCGCGTGCGCATCGGCGCCGACGCGCAGGGCAGGATCCTCGCGATCGGCCACGAGTGCTGGTCGGGCGACCTGCCCGGCGGCCAGGCCGACGGCGCGGTGGACCAGACCCGCAGGCTGTATGCGGGCGCGAACCGCATGACCGCCACGCGCCTGGCGGAACTGCACCTGCCCGAAGGCAATGCCATGCGCGCACCCGGCGAGGCCACCGGCCACATGGCGCTCGAAGTCGCCATGGACGAACTCGCCGAGAAGCTGAAGATGGACCCGGTGGAGCTGCGCATCCGCAACGACACGCAGGTCGTGCCCGACACCACGGGCGAAAAGGGCGGCGACAAGGAAAGTGGAGGCAAGCGCCCCGAAAAACGCTTCTCGCAGCGCCAGCTGGTGGAATGCCTGCGCCTGGGCGCCGAACGCTTCGGCTGGAACACGCGCAACCCGCTGCCGGCGCAGCGCCGCGAGGGTCGCTGGTGGGTGGGCCTGGGCGTGGCGTCGGCCTACCGCGGCGCGCCCGTCATGAAGTCCGGCGCCCGCGTGCGGCTGGATGGCGAAGGCCGCATCCTGGTGGAAACCGACATGACCGACATCGGCACCGGCACCTACACCATCATCGCGCAGACCGCCGCCGAGATGATGGGCGTGCCGCTCTCGCGCGTCGCGGTGCGGCTGGGCGACTCCGACTTCCCCGTCTCGGCCGGCTCGGGTGGGCAATGGGGCGCGGCCAGCTCCACCTCGGGCGTCTATGCCGCCTGCGTGAAACTGCGCGAGGCCGTCGCCGCCAAGCTGGGCCTGGACCCGGCCACGGCCCAATTCGCCGACGGGCAGGTGTCGGCGGGAGGCCGCAGCGTGGCGCTCTCCGATGCCGCCCGCGATGGCGAACTGAAGGCCGAAGACACCATCGAATTCGGCGTGCTGGAGAAGGAGACCCAGCAGTCCACCTTCGGCGCGCATTTCGTCGAGGTCGCCGTGGACGCGTTCACCGCCGAGGTGCGCATCCGCCGCATGCTGGCCGTGTGCGCGGCGGGCCGCATCCTGAACCCCAAATCGGCGCGCAGCCAGGTGATCGGCGCCATGACCATGGGCGTGGGCAGCGCGCTGATGGAAGAACTCGCGGTGGACACGCGCCTGGGCTTCTTCGCGAACCACGACCTGGCCGGCTACGAGGTGCCGGTGCATGCCGACATCCCGCACCAGGAGGTCGTCTTCCTGGACGAAACCGACCCGCGCGCATCCCCGTTGAAAGCCAAGGGCGTGGGCGAGCTGGGCATCTGCGGGGTGAGCGCGGCCATCGCCAACGCGATCTACAACGCCACCGGCGTGCGCGTGCGGGACTATCCCGTCACGCTCGACAAGCTGATCGCCGGGATGCCGCGGACCGCGGTGTAACCAGCGGCCGTATCGCCTGCCGGCCCTGCTCCGGGGCTGGCATGGCACGGCGGGAGATGGCCTGCCCTCCCCGCACCCGCCGTCAGTCCCTCCAGAGCGGCTCGCCGCCGCGCTCCAGGTGGGTGAGGTACACGCGCGTGTCGAACTCGTACTGGTGGTAGCGCGGCTCCATCGATTCGCAGAGCTGGTAGAAGGCCTTGCCGTGGTCCTTCTCGCGCAGGTGCGCCAGCTCGTGCACCACGATCATGCGCAGGAATTCCTCGGGCACGCGCTTGAACATCGAGGCCACGCGGATCTCGTGGCGCGCCGCCAGCCGGCCGCCCTGCACGCGCGCCGACGCCGTGTGCAGCCCCAGCGCATGCCGCATCACGTGGATCTTGCTGTCGAACACCACCTTGTTCACGGGCGCCGCATGGCGCAGGTGGCGCGCCTTCAGGTCGGCCGCATAGCGGTAGAGGGATTTGTCGTCGCGCATCGCATGCGCCTGCGGATAGCGCCGCAGCAGCAGTCCGCCGAGCCCGACACCGTCCGCGAGGGCCGCGACCTGTGCGAGCAGCGGCTCGGGGTAGCCCTGCAGATAGGGCAGCGGATGGGTGGCAGGAGGCATGGCAACCGGTCCGGCCGCGGCCGGCCGGGATCGCTGGATCGATCGATCGTGTCAGTGCAGGTGGCGGGGACGCCGGCCGCCGCCGCCGCCATGGCCGCCACTGCCGGGGCCGCCGCCCGTGCCGCGCGGCGGCTTGCCGATCTCCAGCGAATTCACCAGGGCGTCGAAGCGCTGCGAGAACAGCTTGTCGATCTCCGTCACCACGCCGCCGAGTTCGGCGCCGTCGAAATGGCGCTCCATCAGGTGCACCACGTCCTGTACCAGCAGATCGCGCTGCACCTGCATGATGGCCGCGGGCGTCGGGCCCACGAACAGCATCACGAAATCGTCGCGCGCCTCGGTGCCGTCGTCCTCTTCCTCTTCGTCGAACTCGGTGTCGTAGAAGGTGACCTCGATGGCCGCGCCCTGCTCCGAGAGTTCGTTCAGGCTCATGCACATCTCGTCGAGCGACTGGCGGAAATCCTCGTCGCCGTGCACCGTCCAGCAGATGTTCAGCACGTGCTCCTTGGCGTCGAACTCGATGCCGGGCTCTTCCTCGTACGCGCTTGCCGCACCGTCGGCCAGCGACCGGGCTCCCGCGTACTTCCAGAGCGGCTTGAGCGCGTCCTGCAGCTGCTCGAACGTGGTGTCGGCACGCATCTGCACCTGGCCGTGGACATGGATTTCAAAAGGAGCGTTGTAACTTGACATGATCGAATCGTAGTGGTGCCCCGAGCCGGGATCGAACCGGCACGCCCCTTCGCAGGAAGCGGCGGATTTTAAGCCAGAGCATGGCATCCGCACCGGGCTAACGCTGGACTTGGATGTGGCTTGCTGTAGCAGGTTTTCCGCCAGACCAATGCCTTCGATCATATCCCGGTGCGCGATGCAAACCGCCCCGGTTCTCCTCCGCCTGGCTCCTAGCCGGCCCCTGGAATCGGGGCCTTTCAGGAGCACCTCATGGCAAAGATCAAACTCACCAAGTCCGTCGTTGACACGGCGCAGGCGCAAACCTGCGACATGGAACTCCGGGATACGCTCGTTCCGGGCTTCTTGTGCAAGGTTACACCAACCGGCCGCAAGGTATTCATGGTTCAGTACCGCACGAACTCCGGCGTGCGGCGCAAGCCGGCAATCGGCCAGTTCGGCGAACTGACGGTCGAACAGGCCCGATCGCTGGCGCAAGACTGGCTGGCCGAAGTCCGGCGCGGGGGCGATCCCGGACTCGACAAGGCCGAAGCCCGCAAGGCGCCGACGGTCAAGGAGCTGTGCGGCCGGTTCATGGACGACCACTCCAAGCCGCACAACAAGCCCAGCACGCAGGCCGGCTACCAGTACCAGATTGACAGCTTCGTCATCCCGGCCTTCGGCAGCAAGAAGGTTCATGAGGTCACGCGCAACGACATCACTGCGCTGATGAAGCGCATGGAGAAGTCGCCCACCCAGGCCAACCGCGTGCTGTCGCTCGTCCGAAAGATGTTCAACCTGGCCGAACTGTGGGGCTACCGGCCCGATGGCTCCAATCCCTGCCGCCATGTGCCCAAGTACCCGGAAAAGGGTTCGACCCGGCTCATTACCGACGACCAGATGACCAAGCTGTTCGCCTATCTGGAGAAGGCCGAGGCCGAGGGCTTAGAACATCCCATCCACCTGCTGGCCGTCCGGCTGCAATTCGAGTTCGCGGCGCGCATGTCGGAAATCCTGCTGTTGCAATGGGATTGGCTCGACCTGCCCAACGGCCGGGTGGTCTGGCCGGACAGCAAGACCGGCGATATGTCCAAGCCCCTGAGCGCCGAGGCTCGCCGCCTGTTGGAGAGCGCCCCCCACTATGGCGATTCGCCCTACGTTTGCCCTGCGATCCTCGATCACAAGAAGCCGCTAAGCCCCCACTCCTACTATCAGGCGTGGCGGCGCATCCTTGACCGTGCCGGTGTGCCGAAGGTCGGCACCCACGGCATCCGCCACCGCTCGGCGACGGACATTGCCAATTCGGGCGTGCCGCTCAAGGTCGGCATGGCGCTGACAGCGCACAAGACCGTGGCGATGTTCATGCGCTATGTCCACACCGAGGACGATCCTGTGCGCCAGGCGGCCGAGCTGGTGGCGACCCGGCGCCAGACCATCACGAAGGCGCGGCAACGCCAGCCCCAGGAGGCCACGGCATGAGCGCCCGGACGCCCAAAGCAGTAAAAGGCGCTGCCGTGCCTGCCGGCTACGCCGGCATCCACGGCGGCATCGTGGAACTGCTCGATGCCGCCCGCCAGGCGGCGGCGCGCAGCGTCAATGCGCTGATGACGGCCAGCTATTGGGAGATTGGTCGCCGCATCGTGGAGGCCGAGCAACAGGGCAAACGGCGCGCAGGGTACGGCGAACAGTTGATTGCCCGGCTGTCCGCCGACCTGACCGCGCGCTTCGGGCGCGGGTTCAGCCCGGACAACCTGGAGAACATGCGGCGGTTCTTCGCCGCCTATCCCCGGCCGGTGATTTCCGAGGCACTGTCTCGGAAATCGGGCGACGGGCTGCCCGCCGAGAAATCCGAGACAGTGTCTCGGAAATTGGCCTTGGGCGAGCTGGCGCAGGTGTTCACGCTGCCGTGGTCGGCCTACGTGCGGCTGCTGTCGGTCAAGGACGAGCACGCCCGCCGCTTCTACGAGGCCGAGGCGCTGCGCGGCGGCTGGAGCGTGCGCCAGCTTGACCGGCAGATCGGCAGCCAGTTCTACGAGCGCACCGCTTTGTCGAAGGACAAGGCGGCGATGCTGGTCAAGGGCGCTGCGCCTAGGCCGGAGGATGCCGTCAGGCCGGACGATGCGATCAAAGACCCGTATGTGCTGGAGTTCCTGAACCTCAAGGACGAGTATTCGGAATCCGATCTGGAAGCAGCCCTGATCCAGCGGCTGGAGGATTTTCTGCTGGAGCTGGGCGAAGGGTTCACCTTCGTCGGTCGGCAGCGGCGCTTGCGCATCGACCAGACGTGGTATCGGGTGGATCTGCTGTTCTTCCACCGGCGGCTGCGCTGCCTGGTCATCATCGACTTGAAGCTGGGCAGCCTGACCCATGCGGACGTGGGCCAGATGCACATGTATTGCAACTACGCCAAGGAGCATTGGGCGTATCCCGACGAAAACCCGCCCGTGGGTTTGATCCTCTGCGCCGACAAGGGCCACGCGCTGGCGCGGTATGCCTTGGAGGGCTTGCCGACGAAGGTGATGGCGGCGAACTACCGTACCGTGCTGCCGGATGCCGAACTGTTGCAGAAGGAGCTGGAAACCACGCGGCGACTGCTGGAGTCGCGTGCGGCGAAGCAGCTCAAGAAGCTGCCGCAATAGCCGGGCGTCCCGGCGTGCCGCCGTCGGGTTCGCGGGCTGCGCCCCGCGCTTCGTGCCGAATCGCGGCCATTCGGCTTTGACCCCTGACGCCTCCGGCCCTCTCGGGCCTGCGCGCTCCGCTTGCCCCAAAAGCCGACTGTGTGCAGTGGGCGGGTGTGGGCGGTCTTGCTGTTCCCTTCACCGTATCACGGCGTTCTCGCCGTCAAGGGCGGCGCGCGCCATGCGCGCTTGCGTCCTGGCGGCCGTCTGCGACCCCTGACTGCTTGCGCTGCGCCGTGCTGGCGCCGGTTCCGGGCAATTCCGCCCGAGCAACCGGAGCACGATCATGTCGCAACTTTCCCTCTCTCTCGATACTCCGCTGATGGTGCGCGATGGCCGTGGGCGCTATCGGCCGGCGGACGCCGACCAGATTCTGGAAGCCGCGCGCCAGGTCATCGAACAGAAGATGCAGCGCGGCGCCGAGTTCACTTCGCCAGTTGTGGTCAAGGACTACCTGCGCGCCAAGCTGGCCGGCTTCGAGCACGAAGTCTTCGCGGTGCTGTTCCTCGACACGCGCCATCGGCTGATCGACTACGTGGAGATGTTCCACGGCACGATCGACGCGGCCGAGGTGCATCCGCGCGAGGTGGTGAAGCTGGCGCTGCGGCTCAATGCGGCGGCGGTCATCGTTTCGCACAACCATCCGAGTGGGAACCCCGAGCCGAGCGCGGCCGACAAGGCGATGACCGCGCAGCTTCGGCAGGGGCTGGCGCTGGTGGACGTTCGCACGCTGGATCACGTCATCGTCGCGGGAAGCCGTACCACGTCATTCGCCGAGCGCGGCCTGCTTTGACCCTTGGGGGCTTCGGCCCCCTTTTTTTGCTGCGCCCGGCCGCGCGACTCCGGCCCTCGCGGGCCTGCGCGTGCTGCGCACTTGCCGAAAACCGGGGTGCGTGGAGGTGCGAGAGAGGCGGTCTTGCTGTTCCCTTCATCGTGCCACGGCGTTCTCGCCGTCAAGGGCTGCGCGCCGATGGCGCTTGCGTCCTGGCGGCCGTCGTTGACCCCTGACTGCTTGCGCTGCGCCGTGCCCCGGAAGGGTCGGGCAATACCGCCCGGCATCCTTTCAGGAGTTCACCGTGAACAACGCACTCATCACTGACGAGCAGCGCATCGTGCTGCTGGCCAACGGCCGCGAATCCTTGGAGAACCCGGACTTCGATCCGGCACCCGTGGTCAAGCTGTTTACGCCGGACGCCGGCGCGACCTGGCTGCTGACCGAGATTGATCCCGATGACCACGACCACGCCTTTGGTCTTTGCGACCTGGGCCTGGGGATGCCGGAAATCGGCTGGGTCAGCCTGGGCGAGCTGGCGACGGTGCGCGGCGGGCTGGGTCTGCTGATCGAGCGTGACCTGTCCTTCCGGGCCGAGAAGCGGTTGAGCGCCTACGCGCGCGATGCGCGGCTGGCCGGGCGGATCGTTGTCTGACCCGGCCCTGGGAGCGCCGCAAGGCGCTCCTTGCGCTTTCGCAACCTTCGCAGGAGATCCATGCCATGAGCAGCCATCACGACTACATCATCGAAATCACTGCGCAGCACGATGCGCTCAAGCCGTTCGCGCCGGAGAACGGCCAGCCCCTGCGCTTCAAGATCGGCGACGCGGTGATCTACACCAACGAGTTTGGCGCGCAGTTCCGGCGCCGCGTCACCGGGTTCTACCAGCCCACCGGGCTGTCGGGTCTGTACGCGCGTGGTGCGCGCTACCTGCTGGACTCGTCATCGCCGTGGATGCCGGTATCGGAATCCAGCCTGCGCCCTGACGACTCGGCGTGATGCCTACGCGCCCCTTGTGGGGCGCTGCGCGCTTCGCTTGCCTCCAGGGAAAGCCCTGCGGGCTATCCCCGCCGCGCGGTGCTTGGCGCCCCTCAAAGACCGCCGAACCGGCTGCGCCGGATCGGCCAGACCACAGCAGTCGTTGTCGAACCTGTTTCCCCATGACTGACGCATGAGCTTGTGCATCGAGCATTGAATGCTGTGCGTCCCCGGCCAAGAAACATGGCCGGTCGCGCTGTCGTGCGCGCTGCGCATCGAGCCGCCTGCGGCGTCTCGCCCCTTCCGGGCTTCCATCGTTCCCTCGCTCCGCTCGGCTGACGCCTCCGGCCCGGCTTCCAGCTTCGGGCCTGCGCGCTTCGCTTGCCGTGCGGTTCGGCACACAGGGAAGGCCGTTGCCATGTCCAGCCGTCTTCCCTGACTCCATCACCTTCACCGCGACTGTAGCCCACGCCCGTGTGCCGTCAAGGCGCGCAGGGCCGTGTCCTCGGCTGCGCCTGCGGGCCGCACCAACCCTGCGCTTGTCTCCTTGACGGCGCCCGTTCGCGCGCTCCTGACCGTCGCGGGCGATGAACTCAGGAAAGACGGTGGCAACAGGGCCAACCGGGTTCCTCGTGCCGACCGCACCGAACAGCCGAAAGGCTGGGCTCCGAATCTTGGAATCCGGTGTGCGGTTTTCTTCAACAGCCTTTTGTTCAGGAGAAAGACATGCAACTCGCATCCCGTTTCGCTTCCCATTCCCCGGCACTGCGCAGCGACTACCCGCTGTCCGATGACCAGATTCGCAGGGTGGCCCCGTCCATCTTCGCGGATGCCCCACACGAGAGCCGTTCCGAGCGGTACAGCTACATCCCCACCGCCACGGTGCTGACCGAGCTTCGCAAGGAGGGGTTTCAACCCTTCATGGTGACGCAGACCCGCGTGCGCGATGAAGGCCGCCGCGAGCACACCAAACACATGATTCGCCTGCGCCACGCCAGCCAGATCAACGGCGCGGAAGCCAATGAAATCGTGTTGCTGAACTCGCACGACGGCACCAGCAGCTATCAGATGCTTGCCGGGATGTTCCGGTTCGTGTGCAGCAATGGCCTTGTGTGCGGCGACACCGTGGCGGACGTGCGCGTACCCCACAAAGGCGACGTGGCCGGGCACGTCATCGAAGGCGCTTTCGAGGTGTTGAGCGGCTTCGAGCGCGTGAAGGAATCCCGCGATGCCATGCGCGCGATCACGCTGGATGAAGGCGAAGCCGAAGTGTTCGCCCGTTCCGCGCTGGCCCTCAAGTACGACCCCACCGACAACAAGCCCGCGCCCATCACCGAATCGCAAATCCTGATGCCGCGCCGGTTCGACGACCGCCGCCCCGACCTGTGGAGCGTGTTCAACCGCACGCAGGAGAACTTGACCAAGGGCGGATTGCATGGCCGCAGCGCCAACGGACGCCGCCAACAGACCCGCCCCGTGCAGGGCATTGATTCCGATGTGCGCCTCAATCGCGCCCTCTGGATGCTGGCCGATGGCCTGCGCCAGTTGAAAGCCTGAGTCCCCACGCGGCAGGGGCAGGCAGCAGCCCTTGCCGCTTCTTTCATCGCTGCATCCCTGAACCGATAGGAGTTATCACCATGAACGCCGTTACCCAAACCGAAGCCCGCGCCATCCAAGCCCCTGCGCTGGAAGCCGCCGACCCGACCAAGAACCTGATTCTGGTTCCACTGTCGCGGCTGGTGCTGCGCCCCACGGGCCGCAACGTGCGCAAGACCCAGCGCATGTCCATCCCCGAACTGGCTGCAAGCATCCAGCGTGTCGGCCTGCTGCAAAACCTGATCGTGATCGCATCCGCCGATGGCGAGCATTACGAAGTCGTGGCCGGTGGCCGTCGCCTCGCAGCCCTCAAGCTGCTGGCGAAGAAGCACCGCATCAGCAAGGAATGGGAAGTGCCTTGCCTGCTGGTGGCCGATGGCACCGCCCGCACGGCCAGCCTCACCGAAAACGTGCAGCGCGAAGCCATGCACCCCGCCGACCAGTTCGAGGCTTTCGCCGCGCTGGTGGCCGAAGGCCGACCCATCGAGGACATTGCGGCGGATTTCTCCGTTACGCCGCTGGTGGTGCAGCGCCGCTTGAAGCTGGCGAATGTCTCCCCGCGCTTGATGGCCGACTATCGCGCCGATGCCGTGAGCCTTGACCAGTTGATGGCGCTTTCAATTACCGACGACCACGCCGCGCAGGAAAGCGCGTTCTACGATGCCCCGCAGTGGCAGCGCCATCCTTCGCACTTGCGCGAACGCCTCACCGAGCGCGAAATCGACGCCTACCGGCATCCGCTGGTGCGCTTCGTCGGGCTGGACACCTACGAAGCCGCAGGCGGTGGCATCCGCCGTGACCTGTTCGCGGAAGATGACGCGGGCGTGTATCTGACCGACGCCGCGCTGCTGGAACGGCTGGCGCAAGACAAGCTGGCAGGCATCGCCGCCACTGTCCGCACCGAGGGTTGGGCGTGGGTGGATGCCACGCCGGGCATTACCCATGCCGACCTGCACGCTTTCCAACGCGCACCGAAGGAGCGCCGCGAACCGAACAAGCGCGAAGCCGCACGCATCGAGAAGCTGCAAACTAAGATGCAGGAACTGGCCGAAGCCGTGGATGCTGCGCTGGACGCCGACGACGAGGACAAGGCCGATGCCTTGCAGGAGGACGGCGAAGCCGTGGGCGAGCAGTTGCAGGCACTGGAAGATGGCTTGCAGGACTACAGCGCGAACGTGAAGGCCGCAGCCGGTGCCATCGTCACCATCGACCGCAACGGCGAGGCCGTGATTCATCGCGGCTTGATGCGCGAAGCCGAAGCCAAGGCGCTGCGCACGCTGGAACGGCTGCGCCAAGGGTTCAGCGGCGAGGATGCTGAGAACGACGACGAAGGCGAAACGGCAGACGAAGCGCAAACCCCCGCCATGTCCGACCGGCTGGCGCAACGCTTGAGCGCCCATCGCACCGCTGCGCTGCAAATCGAAGTCGCCCGGCATCCGCAGGCGGCGCTGGCCGCCGTGGTGCATGGCATGGTGCAGACCGTTTTGCAGGAAAGCCGCTACGGCCGCAGCCGTGATTCTCTGCCGCTGGGCGTGGGCCTGAAGGTGCAAGACCGGCTGGAAGGCATGGCCCCGGATTGGCCGGAATCTCCCGCCGCTGTGGCACTGCTCGAACTGCAACAGATGGCCGGGGAAGGGTTGCCGGAGGACAGCGCCGAACTGTTCGCCGCGCTGCTGGCGAAGCCGCAAGACGAACTGGTACGGCTGCTGGCCGTGTGCGTGGCTTCCACGGTGGACGTGGTGACGCTTCGCGCCACGGTGCAGCAACCCGGCGAGGAACTGGCGCAGGCCGTGGGCCTCGACATGGCCGCATGGTGGAAGCCGACCGCAGAAGGCTACTTCAATCACGTTTCCAAGGCCGTGATTCTGGATGCCGTGGGCGCGTTTGCCCCGGAATCCGTCACCCGGCTGGCGAAGCTCAAGAAGGCCGACATTGCCAGCGAAGCCGAGCGGCTGGCCGATGGCAAGGGCTGGATGCCCGCCATCTTCAAGGCCGAAGGCCCGCAGGAGGCAGGCCCGGTGCAGGACGCCCCGGAGGATGCCGAGGCAATGGCGGATGAACCCGCCGAGGCACTGGCCGCGTGACCCGCGCCGAAGGCAAGCGCCCCGGCCTCGACCGGGGCGCTTCGCTGGAAGGAGAGGCCCCATGACCCACATCACCAACAGCCGCCCGCGCATGGCGGCGATCTACGCCCCCGGCAAGGCACGCGCCCGCCGCTGGCACGGCGCAGGCGACGTGCGCGGCTACCGCCCGCCCTCGGGCTGGTCGGCTTGCGCCGACCTCACCGACATTCATCCCATCACGGGCCACGCCTTGCCGCGTGCCGTGTGGTGGCTCATCGAGACGAAGTAATAATCGCGTTCAGCACCGCGTCCAGGCCGTTCCGACCTGGACGCGGTGGACGCAAAATCCGGGCGCGGCAGTGGCCGCGCCCGGTGTTCCAAGCGCACAGCCGAATCGGAACGCCGTCGCCATCACCACAGTTCAGGCGGCGGCGTTGACGTGACCGGGCTTCCCGCCCGGCAATACCAGGCCCGCATGGACCTGCAAGCCGAAGCGCCCGCGGTGCGCAGGAATCACCAGCAGTTTTCGGCTTGCCGCGTGCATACCCCGCAGCGTAGGCGGCGCCCATTTCATCAGAGGCATGTCCGCGTTTCCTGTTTGGAAATCTGGAACTGCCTGGGCGTGTCGGCGCACTGCGCCGCCGGGCTTTCGGGCTGCGCCCCGTGCCGACTTCGCTGTCACGGCCATTCGGCTTCAATCCCTCACGCCTTCGCGCCTGCGGCGCTGCGCTTGCCTCCAAGGGAAAGCCCTGCGGGCTATCCCCGCCGCGCGCAGCTTGGCGCCTCTCGATGCGGCCAAACCGGCTGCGCCGGATCGGCCCGGCCAGCGCCCCGCCGCGATGAACGGAGCGCTGGCGACCACGCTGGCGCTTGCTGCGGCAGGTTGTGCAGGTGCGTGCCGTCCTCAACGCTGGCGGTTCCTGCCCATCACGTCACGATGGACGGTTCACGGACAACCCGCCCGGCATCGCTATGGAACTTCCACGCCACGCCTCAAGACCGGCACCGCAAGATGTGGCGGAGGCGTTCTCGCCTGTCGTTGCGGGGCTGACCTGGCCCGCGTCAGCGGGCGAGCCGGAGAAGCCTTCGGGCGGGGATGCCGAGTTGGCCCCATCTCCTTTCGGAGCGGTTCGGCCCAAGGCGTCCTTGTCTCGTTATGAATCCTGGCGGGGGCGCGGCTGCGCCTCGGGCTTCATGGCTGCAACCGTCCGGCGAAAACAATTTCCCCGCCGCTGCGCGGCTTCCTCGCGCAGCAAATTCTTTTCGCCTCCCGGCTCTCCACTGCGTTTCGACCGCAAGCGGTGCAGCCAGCCCGTCCCCCGCCGGCCGGATCACAACAAGGACGCGATGGGCGCGAACCTTGTTCAACCGAAAGGAGAAATCATCATGGCCAACATCGGCACCTTCACCGCAGACAAAGACGGCTTCACCGGCACGCTTCGCACCCTGACGCTCAACGTCAAGGTCAAGCTGGTTCCCAACGACAAGGGGGACAGCGAGAAAGCCCCGGACTTCCGCGTTCAGGTCGCCAGCCACGATATCGGCGCGGCGTGGAAGAAGACCAGCGAGGCCGGGCGGGACTACCTGTCCGTGACCCTCGATGACCCTTCGTTCCCGGCTCCGGTCTATGCCCGCCTGATTGAAGGCGAGGACGGCACGCACGACCTGATCTGGTCGCGCAGCAAGCCCCAAGCGGCGTGACCGCCGCAGCGCCCCGCCCATTGCGGCGGGGCGTTTTTAGCTCACGGCCCTAGTTTGAGGAATGGCTTCATCAGGCACTGTCAAGTTCTGACTGAAGAACATTACCTCATTACCAACATATCGTCTTTGTGCGGTGTAGTTCAGACCATAGCTCAACGATTGGCTCATGCGATACATGGCACAAATTTCTTCCGCGTTGTCATAAGAAACAACCCAAGGCCATTTGAACTTCTTCTGTTGAATGACTTTGGCAATGGCCGCGTGGTCATCATGCTCGTAGTAATTTCGATACAACCCCTTTCCCTTAACGTAGTATGGGGGGTCGAGGTATATCAGAGATTGTTTCGGCAGAAAATCCGAGCAGCGATTCAGAAGGCGCAATGAATCTTCACGATACACCGATATGTCACTCTGTCGCCGGGCGATTTCACGAATGCGTGAAGCAACAACGTCCTTCTTAAATCTAGCATCCAGCTTGTAGTTCCCGTTCTGACTCTTTCCGCCAATGACGCCTGCCTTGAGAATTCCAGATCGATTCGTCCGATTCATGAATAAAGTCGCAAATCCTTTCTCGACTAGGCTGGCAACGCAATCTTCGCGCAAAATGGTTCGCCATCTAAACCATTCTTCAATGGTAATAGGGGTGGATTCGAGTAAATCAAGAAGCTCAGTTGAATGCTTTGTTACAGCAACCCAAAAAGCGTATACGGCAGGATCAGCATCGTTGATATGGATATGACTTGCGTGCCCATGAAAGAGTAGATCAAGTGCAACGCCTGCCCCGCCAGCGTATGGCTCCAAGTAATGCCCTCCCGTGACACCATTCGTTTCCATTATTTTTGCAATGAATGGAGCAAATGGCGCCTTCCCGCCAGGGTAGCGCAGAGGGCTATACAGTCTGTTTGAGAACATCGTTATACCTTTCTTGGCTTAACTTCCAAGGCGGCCAACTTGGTGACGTCCACAGCATACCCTATGCTCATCACACCGTGAACAGCCGTCTTGAAATTTTCCAAGAATTCGTTAATAAGCACTGGATTGTTATCTGCCCAATGCTTCCAAGGATTGTAGGGCTTGGCTCCAGAGGTGAGCAATTTCTGAAATTCGACACTCTTATAAAAACGCTTAAAAACCTCTCTCGGCTTCTTGGTTCCAGTGTATGCAGCCACCCGCTCCTTCACCTCAACAGAATCCCCGTTGATTGAAAACTCGTTCAAAACCTCGCGAGCTGCATTGGTGAAAACATCTCTTGTGAACTGCAAGTCATTTTTCCAAAATGGATGTGCGGCAGGGAGATTGTACAAGTGCTCGAATACAAGTTGGTCAGGCGGGAGATGCCCGGGCAAGAGAGTCACTGTCTTATAGCTCTTCCCTGTAACTTGAGAGCCTTGATCTGCATCCAGACAGACGATGCTTCTTTCCGAGAACTCAGGGATTTTCTTCTGGATCAACTGAAGATAGTTGGAGCATCCGAGTGACACTTCCGACATCGGGTTTGTGAACTTCTTTATTGGCTGCCTGTACAGCAAAGTTGCAAAAAAGTCTTCAGCCTCTTTATCTTCGAAATAGATATTGATGCGAGGCAGTGAAACTCCAGACGATGTATCGATGGTCTTTGTGTTGATGTCTGCACTAATCTGCGCCCATGACCAGTCTTGCATCACCTGGACATTGCCATAGGTGTTGCTCAAATAAATGGTCTTGTACTTTCTTCTGAACTGGCGACTTTGCTCATATGCATACTCAATCAGAACTGGCGAATGCGAAGTCATGACAACTTGAAGATCCAAGTTCTTGCACTCGCGATCAAGCATCTTCAGTAGATTTACTTGTGCAGTCGGAAATAGCCCAGCATCAGCCTCGTCGATTAAAAGCAAACCGCCTTTATAGTCAGCATAATCTTCCTTCAGCTTTCTGAAAGACATCAAGGCCAATATGATCTGGCCTGCATTGTCCTCACCCGCCGAAACAGAGTCTTGGTCGTAGTTCTCCCCGTGCGCCACCGCAGAACTGATTGTTCCATCAGTCCCTGTTGCAAGCGATGCGTTGCGATTGAGAAGTTCGTTCGTTAGCGCAATGAAATCTTTCTTGTGTTGCTCTAGATAATCAAAGTCGCCTAGCTTGTAGTCTCTGGCCGCGATAGGGTAAAGACGCTTCAAGCTAAGAAAAATCACCGGATGAGTAAAATTCCTGCTCGTGTTGCTGCTTCCGGCCGCTGTACTATTATTCCTAACCACAGGCCTGGGTGACTTCCCTCTTTTCATCAGCTCAAGTTTGGCGGTCGCAGCCTGATTTGTATATCCATCAAGCAAATCAATGTTCACGGACATGGAGCCGGGGACATCAAACTTTTCGGATATCCTGAAATGGTCACTGTATTGAGACTTGAACATCCCTCCTGCAATCTGCCGGAATGCAAGGGACTCATCCTTGACGTAATCTTTTTCAAAGCTAAAAATTTGCGCAGCTATGCCCAGTATCGAGGACTTTGATGTGCCATTTTTCCCGCAAACAACAGTGATGTAATCGCCGAACTCAACCGCCACATCGTTCAATGCGCGGAATTTCTCGATTGTTAGCTTTTTTAGTTGAGTCTTAGGCATGGTGTGCGGAGTTTGTTTTTAAGTCCCTTGAAGAAACCTATCTTTGGCCGGAATCATCCACAGCCAATTCTTTGAGTTCCTGTCGAACTAACATTAAAAGGTGATCGGCTTTCTGTTCGCTGTCGCCGGAGTACGCCAAGGTCAGCAACGTGAGCGGGTGGATCTTCATCACTTCGCACAGTTCGGCCAGCTTGTGCAAGGTCGGGCTTTTCAGGTCGCGCTCCAGGGTACTCATGTAGGTGCGGCTAGACACGTCAGAGAACGCTTCCTGGCTCAAGCCGCGCGCCTTCCTGACCGTCTTCAATGCCTTCGCCAGCGAGTAAGTTGTTGCCACCTTGGGTTCCCCACAAATACCAAGATGACACCCCATTGCATCCTATAGAGCTACAATCTATAGTGTTCATTCAATGCCTGTGCTTTTACGGAAATCCGTATCGGCGGGTTCCTGTAGAGCCACGGAACCGCATCCGTGCTTGCGCACGAAGGCGCAAATCCGGTTTCGCGGTTCTGCGCTTCGACGTGGAACCGCGTTCGTGCACCATTGGATTTGTGGGATTGCCGACCATGCCGCAGCCGCTCACCACCGCCCCGGAACGCGCGCAACTGCTCGCCAACGGCGAGGCCCGCGCCGCTGGCCGGGCCATCGACCCGGTGCCCGTGGTGCGGCTGTTCACGCCGGACGCGCATGTGACCTGGCTGCTGGCCGCACTCGATCCCGCCGATGGCGACACCGCCTGGGGACTCATCGACCTGGGAATCGGGATGCCGGCGCAGGGAACCGTCAAGCTGTCCGAGCTGGCCGGCATCGTCGGGCCGCGCCAGCAGCCCGTGATGCGCGACCTCTATTTCCGCCCCACGCGCACGCTGTCGGAATACACCCGGCTGGCCGAGCGCGACGGAGCGATCCCGGACTGAATACGGCTTACTGTGACTTTTTCAGTCTGGTGTCATACCGGGTAAGTCTCAATCGGGATTCTTGCGGCGTAGCCCCACCAGTCTGACCCAAATAGACAGGATGCTTGGCGCGGGTCGCGGCAGGCTGGCTTGTGCAGTGTCCCCGGTCGGGGCGCTGCCGCCGCAGCATTGAGACGAATACCGCAACACATCGGAGCCAATCGGTCTTGACAGCCCCATCCGCCTTTGTAACCCATGACGTTCCGACGAGGGCGATGTAGCGCGTAGTTCTTCCGTGGCGGCGAGTCCTGTTCGCAGGAGGAGACGTCATGGTCAATCCTCATCACCTCGCGCATTGGTATCCGACTGCCGCATACCTGTATGTCTTTTGGCTGGATGCGCTCGCGCTCGCTTGGGAGTACCTGCGCAGGCATCCCGACTACCGGCTCGACTGGCTGCGCCGTCATGGCCGGCCTGAAGCAGCGCATCGCTGGGGCTTGCGCCTGCTGGAAGATCCGATGCTGGATGCGCGTGACGCGCATCCGGCCTGGCTGCCTGGTCATGCCGCCGTGGTGCAGCTCTACCCCGACGCTGATCCGCCGCAGGATGCCACCGCCTTCGCGTTCTGGCGCATCCCCGGCCACAAGCAACTGTTCCACGACGGCAAGAAGCTGGCGCTGATCGCGCGCAGCCCAGGCCATTGCCTGCGCTTTGCGCTGGCGCCCGGCCTGGAAGACGGCATGGCCGTGGCCTATGCCCAACGGAGCGGCACTGCCGCGCCTGTGCGCGGTCATGCACGCGGCGCGACCTTCGCTGCCACCACGCCCAGGCCAACACCTTCCGCGCTGCTGGAACTGCACACCTTGCAGGCGCTCGACGCGACCCTCGCGGGCGCGTCCTTGCGCGATGTGGGCGAAGGACTGTTCGGTGCCGACGCTGTGGCCGATTGGTACAGCGACGGCGGCCTGCGCTCGAAGGTGCGCCGCCTGGTGCGGCGCGGCGATGCGCTGATGCGCGGCGGCTATCGCCACCTAGCACAGCTTCCGCCGCTTGAGAAGGGTCGTTTTGATGTGGACGCAAAACGACCCTGAGTAGAAGGGCCGCGTTTTCTGAGACTGCCTCCATCCGGTCGCGCTGTGTGGCCGGGCGCTTTCAACCGATGGAGGTTCACACCATGCGTCCCGCTCCCTTGCGGCCTGCCGCCACTGTCTCGACCGCTGCCGCGCAGCCCCAACGCTATCTCACCAACGACGAAGCGGCCGAATACCTGCGCCTGTCGCCGCGCACGCTGGAAAAGCAGCGCGTGATCGGTGGTGGTCCGCGCTTTCGCAAGTTCGGCCGGCGCGTCATGTACGCCGTGGCCGACCTCGATGCCTGGGCCGCCGACCGCAGCTTCGAGACGACTTCCGATCCCGAGTACGCCGAGCACCACTCGGCCGACAGCCGTGCGCGCTGATCGGCGGCGCGCGGCAGGCCATCGCCATGTCCAGCCCTGCGCTGCCGTCCCGGCAGCGGCCGTTGCAAGAGCGCGAACAGCTCGACCTGTTCCGCGCCTTGCCGGGCGACATGGCGCCGCGCGACAGTCAGGACTTGATGGCCTATCCCTTCTTCTCGCTCGCCAAGTCCAAGCGGGTCAAACCCATCGACTTCCGCGCGGGCAACGTGACGATCCGCGTGGAAGGCACCGCCGAGCACGGCATCGCCACGATTTGGGATGCGGACATCCTCATTTGGGCGGCCTCGCAGATCGTGGAAGCGAAGGACGCGGGCCTGCGCCCGTCGCGGCTGATGCGCGCGACGCCCTACGAGATCCTGCGCTTCATCGGGCGCGGCAAGTCGCTGCGCGACTACCAGCGCCTCAAGGCCGCACTCGACCGGCTGCAATCGACCACGGTGGCCACGTCCATCCGCGAGACAACCGGGCGGCGTCTGCATCGGTTTTCGTGGATCAACGAATGGAAGGAACTGGCCGATGCCAGCGGCACGCCGCTGGGCATCGAACTGATCCTGCCGGACTGGTTCTATGCCGGCGTGCTCGACGCCGCCCTGGTGCTGACCATCGACCCGGCGTACTTCCGGCTGACCGGCGGCATCGAGCGGTGGCTGTACCGGCTCGTCCGCAAGCACGGCGGCAAGCAGGCATACGGCTGGCAGTTCGACTTCCGCTACCTGCACCAGAAATCCGGCAGCACCGCCAAGCCCTACGACTTCGCCTGCGACCTGCGCGCCCTGGTCGCGCGGCAGTCGCTGCCCGGCTACGTCCTGGGCATCGAGCGGATGCCGGACAACGGCATGGAGCTGCTGACGTTCCGGCCAGTGCCGCATACGGCACGGGGATAACTCCGGGAGAGCCTGTGAATGGTGTCGTGCTATCAGGCGTGCGGGGTATCGTGCTATCAGGCGTGGGACTATCGTGCTATCAGGCGTGCCGATCGGCCGCAAACCCGCGCCAGCATTGGGTTTGCGCGCCCTCTAACTTCCCTAACTTAATTTCTCTAACTTTTAGTAGGGCAACGCCGCTGCGGTGGACAACCACCACGCGGCCAGAAACGGCAGGTAATACCAGCCACCAGCCGACAGGTTTTGCAGACCGATCAAAGCAAGGCTTTCCAGCATGGAGGGCCACGCCATGATCGTCGCTCTGCTCAACCAGAAGGGCGGCGTCGGCAAGACCACGCTCGCCACACACATCGCCGGCGAACTGGCAATGCGTGGCCAGCACGTCATCCTGCTGGATGCCGACCCGCAGGGTTCATCGCTCGACTGGGCGCAGCGCAGAAGTCAGCAAGGCTTGCCACGGCTGTTCAGCGCCGTGGGCCTGGCACGCGAAACGCTGCATCAGGAAGCGCCAGAACTCGCCAGTCGGGCCGATCACGTCGTCATCGACGGGCCGCCGCGCATCGCCGCCTTGGCGCGTTCCGCGCTGCTGGCGGCCGAGCGCGTGCTGATCCCGGTGCAGCCCAGCCCCTATGACCTGTGGGCCAGCGCCGAGATGGTGGCGCTGATCCGAGAGGCGCAAGTCTTTCGGCCTGCGCTGCGCGCGGCCTTTGTCATCAATCGGCGCGTCAGCACCACCGTGATCGGGCGCGAGGCACGCCAGGCGCTCGCCGACCAGCCGCTACCTGCGCTGCGCGCGGAAGTGCATCAGCGCATTGTGTTCGCCGACAGCGTGGCCGCTGGCCGACTCGCCCGCGAAACGGCACCTGACAGCGCCGCCGCACGCGAAATCACCGCCCTGGTGGATGAACTGATGCGGTGGCCGACATGACAGCGCAACCGTCACCACGCGCCAAGCGCGTCGGCATTGGCGCGCGTCCGCCCACGAATCCACACGCCGAGGCGTGGATTCGCCAGGGCGATGCCGATGCGCTGAACAAGGGCGACCTCTACACAGCCCGCCTGACCCTCGACATCACGCCCGCGCTGCGGGCGCGTATCAAGGTGTCGGCCTTCACGCAGGGCGTGACCGTGGCCGACTTGCTGCGCGGCCTGCTGGAGCGGGAGTTTCCCCCGGAGAAGATGCCATGAACGCATCCGCTTTACCTGCGGCGCACGCGGCCACGGCTGCGCCGCTGCGCGCGCCTTCGGTACTCGCTGGCCTCGTCGGCAGCGTGCCGCTGACGCGCGTTTCGCTGGCCTACATCGAACCGCAGTTCAAGCTCTACCTGCGCTTCGGCGAACCGGCACGCATGCTGCGGCTCGACCGCTGGCGGCGCTGCGCGGTGTTCCTGCCGGGCGCGATGTTCTGCCGCATTCGCTGGCAGGCCAACGACTACGGAACGATCCGCTGGCAGCTCATGGTGATGCAGGCTGGCACGCCGCTGGACGACGTGCAGCGCATCCCCGGCGTGCGGCCCGGCGCACGCCTGCTGCTGCACGCCGAAGGCGAGAACGCGGTGCGTGCCGTGCTCGAACGCATCGACGGCATCGGCGCGCAGGGCATCGCCGCCATCGACGTTTCGCCCGCGTACTGGCGCACGCTGGGCAACCGTCTGGCGGCCCGTCTGCCGCTGCCCGAATACACCGCCGAGCGGCACGCCGCTTGGCTGACCGGGAGGGCGCTGCCATGACGGTCCATTCCACTGTCGCACGCACGCCCGAAGCCGCGCCGCATCCTCGCTCGCGCCTGCGCGCTCGCATCGTGCTGGCTGGCCTGTCCGCCTGCGGCCTCGCTGCGCTGGCCTGGGCGGCGTTCGTGCAGCCGCTGCCGCGCCTGATCTACAACCCGTCCGACAGCGTGCCGGTCGGCTGGTATCGCGTGAAGCCGCTCGACCATCGGGCCACCTCGCTGCCACGTTCCTTGTCCGTGGGCAGCATCGTCTTGACCCTATTGCCTGCCGACGCTGCCGCGCTCGCTGCGCAGCGCGGCTACCTGCCGGCACACGTTCCGCTGCTCAAACGTGTGGGCGCGGTCGCGCCGCAACACGTCTGCATCGTCGCCGGTCAGGTACGCATCGACGGCGTGCCTACGGCCGCCGCGCTGCCTGCTGATCGGCTGGGCCGGCCGCTGCCATCCTGGCCGCATTGCCGCCCGCTGGCCGAGGGCGAGCTGTTCCTATTGAGCGTGACCAATCCGGCATCGTTCGACAGCCGCTATTTCGGGCCGGTCAGCGCATCCGTCCTGATCGGCGTCGCGCATCCGGTCTGGCTGGAGACACGCTCATGATGGCCGCCGATTCGCTGCACGTCACCGTGCATCTCATCGTGCCATCTGGCATGTCGTTCTGGATGCTGTTGCCATGTCGTCGCGCGTGCAGCGCGAACGCATCCGCGCCGCGCTTCGCGCAACATCCGGCGCAGCCGTCCAATGTGCAGGCGTCTTGCCTCGAACGCGCCCGGCCTGCGGCCATTGGCGCGCTCGCCGGCGCGCTAGCTGCAAGCAGCACAGCGCCGCCGGACCGCCGACACCCGGAGCGACAGCGAAGGGCAAAGGCGGAAGGCAAGACAAAAGGGGGCGACACCTGGCCGCCCGCAAAGCCAGTCTGCACGTGGGGGTGGCGCGGCACGGGGCGGCTTCGCCGCCGTGCCGCGTGGGGCGCGTGGCCCGCACCAATGCAGGCATGTCCGCGTGCTTCGCACGACCGGACACGCCGGGGCTTGCAGGGAGCGCGGCCATGACCGACCGCCGCGACGATGATTTCCGCATCCGCCCCAGCGCCCCGAAGAATCGGGGCCAAGGCTTCGTCTCCAAGGTGCTCAAGCAGACCGGCAAGGCCAGCAGCGGCAAGTCTTCGGTGCGCCGTCCCGGAGGAGCCGGCAAGGGTGCCGGAACCGGCCAGCGGCCCGGCTCGCGCCTGGGGCGCGGCCACACGGCCGCGCGCTTCGCGGGCGCAAAGCTGACGCCCATGTCGCGGCGCGTGACCATCAAGACGCTGCTGGTCAATCAACGCCAGGCCAGCCCGCAGTCGCTCGCCAAGCACCTGCGCTACATCGAGCGCGACGGCGTGGGCCGCGATGGCGAGCCGGGCCGGGCCTACGGGTCGCAGACCGACGAAGCCGACCTCGATGCGTTCAAAGAACGCTGCCAGGACGACCGGCACCATTTCCGCTTCATCCTCTCGCCCGAGGATGGCGCCGAGCTGGAAGACCTGCGCACCTACACCCGGCACCTGATGGGCCGCATGGAAGCCGACCTTGGCACGAGCCTCGATTGGGTGGCCGTCAACCACTGGAATACCGACAACCCACACACGCACATCGTCGTGCGCGGGCGCGACGACACAAGCAAAGACCTCATCATCGCGGGCGACTACATCGCCGATGGCTTCCGCCATCGGGCCGCCGAGCTAGCGACCGAATGGCTGGGGCCGCGCACCGAGCTGGAGATCCAGCAAACCTTGCAGCGCGAGGTAGAACAGGAACGGTGGACGAGTCTCGACCGTACCCTGCAACGCGAGGCTGACGACGATGGCCGCGTGCAGATCGAACGCTTCAACGAACCCCGGCTGCAACGCCAGCGCCTGCTGCTGATCGGTCGCCTGCAGCGCTTGCAGCGCCTGGGCCTGGCCGACGAGATGCAGCCCGGAACCTGGGCCGTCCATGCCGATGCTGAAAAGACCTTACGCGCCCTGGGCGAACGCGGCGACATCATCCGCACCATGCAGCGGGCCATGCGCGGCGAGCCGCGCGAGCTGGCGGTGTTCGAGCCAGGCGACGACGGCCGAACCATCCTCGGCCGCGTGGCCGCGAAGGGGCTGGCCGACGAGCTGCGCGACCGCGGCTATCTGGTGATCGACGGCGTGGACGGCAAGGCCCACTACGTCGCACTCAATGCCCGCGACGAGCTGGCGAACTATCCCACCGGCGCCGTGGTGGAGGTGAAGGGATCGGCCGACGTGCGCGCGGCCGACAAGAACATCGCCGCGCTGGCGGGCGATGGCCTGTACCGCACCGATCATCACTTCGCCATCGCGCAAGGTCAGGCCACGCCCGACCGCGACCCGCACGAAGTCGTGGCGGTCCACGTCCGGCGCCTGGAAGCCCTGCGCCGAGCGGGCATCGTGGAGCGCGTGGCCGAGGGGCTATGGAAGGTGCCGGACGACCTGCCCGAGCGTGGCCGCCAGTACGACGCGCAGCGCCTGGGCGGCGTGGCCGTGGAGCTGAAATCGCACATACCCATCGAGCGGCAGGCCCGCGTGATCGGCGCCACCTGGCTCGACCAGCAACTGATCGGCGGCGGCAAGGGCCTAGGCGACCTGGGCTTTGGCGGCGAGGCCAAGCAGGCGATGCAGCAACGCGCCGACTTCCTGGCCGAACAGGGGCTGGCCGAGCGGCGGGGGCAGCGGGTGATCCTGGCACGCAACCTGCTGGGCACGTTGCGCAACCGGGAACTGGCGCAGGTTGCCCAGGACATTGCCGCCGAAACCGGCCTGGCGCACCGCCCCACGGCAGACGGGCAGCGTGTGGCCGGCATCTACCGGCGCTCGGTCATGCTCGCCAGCGGACGCTACGCCGTACTCGATGACGGCATGGGATTTAGCTTGGTGCCGTGGCGGTCGGTGATTGAACAGCGGCTGGGGCGGCAGATCGCCGCGACGGTGCGCAGCGGTGGGGTTTCATGGGAAATTGGGCGGCGGCCTGGGCTGTCCCGAGGCTAGTCAGGCCGACCCCAACGATCCCATAAAATGGATTCAACGCAGTCCACTGCAATCCCAACTGGGGGGCCATCAACCCCGGGAGTAGAAACGCAGGCGAGCATTGCGTTCGGCAGGCGATTCGTTCTGCAATTCGTTGATCACCTGTGCTCGCGTCTTGCCAGAGCCTGCGTCGGGTGTGGGTGTGCCGATCGGGTAATTACTTTCACCGTAGGAAAGGCGGCCTTGCTGCATGGCAGCCTTGGTTTCCGCAATCACCTGTGCTCGCGTCTTGCCAGAGCCTGCATCGGGTGTGGGCGTGCCGATCGGGTAATTACTTTCACCGTAGGAAAGGCGGCCTTGTTGCATGGCAGCCTTGGTTTCTGCAATCACCTGTGCTCGTGTCTTCTCGCTCTTGAAGTGCTCCGGGTGAACGATGACTCCGGTTTCGTTGTTGGCAGGGTGCTCGTATGCGGCCGAAGCCATCCCCGGAAGGCCCAGGGCGGCCACTGCGGCCGCGGCGGCGATCATGGAGGAGAGGGAGAGGCGTTGTTGGGTCATGGTCAAAGCTCCTGACGAGGTTGGATGAAACTTGCATCTCTAATGCCTTGGGCGGGCGTTGAGGAGATGTGTTCATGGTAGAAACCCCTACCCAACAGAACCCAGACAACCCGATGACATTGTTGTCAGCTTCGGGGCTTGGCAACGCGATGCGGAAACACCAGAGCGAAGCAGGTTCGCCCCCTGGCCCGAGGTCGCCGTGACCTGGCCGGCATGGGCCTCGGCGATGGCCCGCGTGATGGGCACACCCAGCCCGGAGCCGTCGGAATCCGGATGGGCCCTGGATGCATCGGCGCGGTAGAAGCGGTTGAACAGCCGGGGCAGGGTCTTGGCATCGATGTCGGCGCCGGTGCTTTCCACGGCTATTGGCCTATAGGCGCATTCCGTTGGATGAAGTTCTGCGCTTCCCATTGGCATTGGGTGACCCGGCAAACTGCGAAGGGTACGCGCGCCAAGTGGATCACTTCCAGCGCCAACAGACCGCGCTGGAACCGTTGATCGCGCACCGGGTGGCGACATTCGATGTCATGATGACACTGGTTTCCGTAGGGCTGGCCCTGGGACTGGTAGGCGCTGCGCGCATTGCATCCAGCCGCAGCAGTGAGGCCGGTATGCCGGGCATGGCTTGACAAAATCAACGTCGAGTTTTGACGGTGCCATTTCAAACCCTGAAGTCAACGCAATGTCAAGCAGATGTGCTGCAACCGACTCTAGCCCTTGGCCGAACCGCGATGACTGGCCCAGATGGCGACAGTCTATGCGCCGCTGTACCCCTCAGTGCGCGCCATGCACATGACGTCGCCTAGCTAGCTCCGGCCCCGCCGCAGCCGCGGTGTCGAGGCCACTGAGGATGCCGCATTCGGTGACCGCATGCGGTGCGATGCAGCGCGCGCGCAACGCCTTGAGGTCTGCCTCAAGCGCGCGAAGTTCCCGGATGCGCTGCGCGACGTGGCCGATGTGTTCGTCGAGCAACGTGTTGATGTCGCCACAATCCTGCGCGGGTGATTCCCGCAGCGCGAGCAGCGCGCGGATTTCGTCGAGGGTCATGTCGAGGTTGCGGCACTGCCGGACAAATGCCAGCCGCTCGACATGGACCGGCAAGTACATACGGTAGTTGTTTTCGGCACGCGCCGGAGGCGGCAGCAGACCTTCGCGCTCGTAGAAGCGGATGGTTTCAACGGGCGTTCCCGTGGCTTCGGCCAAGATTCCAATCTTCATCAGCAGCCCCTTTCCGCCTGTCTTCAAGGCAGTATGGGCTTGACTCTACACCGACTACAGGGTTTGCAATATGGGAAAGGTTAAAGGATCGTCCATGAAAAACACTCACACTGACCAAGATTATGCGGACGCTCGCAGCAACGATTGCTGCGGCGCCTGCTCCATCGACACGGCACCTATTTCCCGTGTTCCGACCGCCACGCGCGGCCGCAGTTTTCGTATCGCCACGATGGATTGCGCGGCGGAAGAGTCGGAAATCCGCCGAGCTCTCGACGGAGTTCCAGGTATCCGTGGGCTGCGCTTTCAACTCGGCCAGCGGATGCTGACCGTCGATGCTGACGAACCGTCCATTGCGCCAGCGCTGGAGGCCATTCGCAAGGTGGGGTTTGACCCCCAGCCGGTCGTTGCGGCAGGCGCAGGACAGGTGCATTCGGAGGAAGGCGGCCACGATCACGAAGGCGTCCGAGGCCAATTGCCCAAGCTGGCTGCCGCGCTGATCATGGCCATCGCTGCCGAGTTGATCGGGTATTTCGCACCGGAGACCGCAATCTGGCGCGCCGCTGGCCTCGCCGTGGCGGCGGTAGCGATCTGGCTAGCCGGCTTTGATGTCTACAAGAAGGGACTGACGGCCCTGCGGCATGGTCGCCTGAACATCAATGCGCTGATGACTGTCGCGGTGACAGGCGCGTTTGCGATCGGCCAGTGGCCCGAGGCTGCGATGGTGATGGCGCTGTATGCCATCGCTGAGGCGATCGAGGCGCGGGCAGTCGATCGCGCGCGCAATGCGATCAAGGGCCTGTTGGAGATGGCGTCTGAGCAGGCATCGGTGAGGCAAGTCGATGGCAGTTGGACTACCCTGCCGGTGGCCGAGATCGCCGTCAGTGCAGTGCTGCGCGTGAAACCCGGTGAGCGCGTGCCAATGGATGGTGTGGTGCGCTCCGGTCAGACGAGCATTAACCAGGCCCCTGTCACCGGCGAGAGTATTCCTGTCGACAAGACGGCTGGCGATACCGTCTTTGCAGGCACGATCAACGAGTCGGGCACTTTCGAGTTCGAAGTCACGGCCCTCGCATCGGAATCAACGCTTGCGCGCATCATCCACGCTGTCGAAGTAGCGCAATCGACGCGCGCGCCTACGCAGGGCTTCGTCGACCGGTTCGCGGCTGTCTATACGCCAGCCATCTTCGTGCTCGCGCTGGCGGTCGCGTTGCTCGGACCATGGCTGCTGGACTGGACCTGGATGCAGGCCATCTACAAGGCGCTCGTGCTGCTGGTCATTGCCTGTCCGTGTGCGTTGGTGATCTCGACACCGGTGACTATTGTCAGTGGGCTCGCGGCAGCCGCCCGCCGCGGCATTCTCATCAAAGGAGGTATTTACCTTGAAGAGGCGCGCAAGCTCAAGGCGATTGCGCTGGACAAGACCGGCACGATCACCGAGGGCAAGCCGAGGCTGGTGGACTGGGCCGTCGTCGATTCGCAGACGGAGTCGGCGGACGCGGAACACGTCGCCGTGGTGTTGGCCAGCCATTCCGACCATCCAGTCTCGCGCGCGATCGCGGCCGGACTGAAGCCGAATGGCGTCGAAGCGAAGAATTTCACGGCGCTGGCGGGGCGCGGTGCACAAGCAGAGGTCAGCGGCGTGAGCTATGTGCTCGGCAACCACCGTTTGATCGAAGAGCGCGGACAGTGCTCACCGGCGCTGGAGGAACGGCTGAAGCAGCACGAAGAGGCAGGCCGAACCGTCACGCTGTTGGCCAGTCCGGAGCGGGTCATCGCGTTGTTTGCCGTCGCTGACACCATCAAGCCTTCGTCTCGTGAGGCGGTCGCATCGCTGCAAGCGCTGGGCATCACTCCCGTCATGCTGACAGGCGACAACCAAGCCACGGCCACGGCTGTAGCACACGAAGCCGGCATCGAGCAGGCACGCGGCAATCTACTGCCCGAGGACAAGCTGGAAGCCATCAGGGCCTTGCAGCGAGACCTGGGGCCGACCGCGATGACCGGCGACGGCATCAACGACGCGCCCGCGCTGGCCCAGGCCGACATCGGCGTGGCGATGGGTGCGGCCGGAACCGACACAGCAATGGAAGCAGCCGACGTGGTCGTGATGAACGACGACCTGCGACGCATTGCCGAGACAGTGAAGCTCTCGCGATCGACGCACGCGGTGTTGTGGCAGAACATCACGCTGGCGCTTGGTATCAAGGCCGTCTTCCTCGTGCTTGCCCTTTTTGGCGGAGCAACGATGTGGATGGCCGTCTTCGCCGATATGGGAGCCAGCCTGCTGGTTGTGCTCAACGGGTTGCGGCTTCTGGGTGCGGTGCAGAAGGCTTGAAAGGGTCAGGCACCGTGAGTCCGATGGACGTGACGCCACCGTTTGATTCCGCCACGGTCCGCCCTCCGTGCATGCGAGCGATGGCGGCCACGATGGCCAAGCCCAGTCCGTGATTGCGGGCGGCGTTCGACCGCGCTGCATCCGCCCGGTAGAAGCGGTGGAACAGGTAGGGTAGATGTTCAGTCGGAATGGTGTGACCTTGGTTCACCACCCGTAGGGCCACCTCGTCGTCCAGCCGGTCGATCTGCACCAAGATGGTGCTGCGCTGATGCGCGTGCCGGGTTGCGTTGCCGATCAGGTTGGATAGCGCGCGCTGCAGCAGGCGCACGTCGGCCGTGCATGTGGCATCGCCGTCGATACGGACTTGAAGACCGGCTTCCTCGATGGCCGCCTCGTGCAAGTCCACCACCGCGCCCGCAACATCGGCCAGGCTGTCGACGTGTTCGCGGCGGGCCTCGGCTCCGCGGTCGGCCTGCGACAGGAAGAGCATGTCCTGCACGATCATCGACATGCGCTGGAGGTCTTCGAGATGCGAACCCAGTACATCCCGAAGCGCGTCGGCGTCGCGTGCCTTGCGCAAAGCGATCTCGGTGCCTCCCATCAAGGTTGCTAACGGCGTGAACAGTTCATGGGCAACATCGGCATTGAATGCTTCCAATTGTTCATAGGCCTTGTGCAGACGCTTCAGCAACTCATTGACATGGGCCACCAGCGGAACCAGTTCGTCGGGTTGAGCGGAGCCATCCAGAGGCTGGTGCAGGGTATCGGCCTCCAGTGCTTGGATTTGTGCCGAAAGATCGTGTACTGGACGCAGCCCGATTTGCACCAGCGTGAATCCACCGACGGCAATCACCACTGTCCCAGCAAGCGCCGCCGTGACCAGCGTGCGGGCTAAGCGCTCAAGCACGCGATCGTCCTCGCTGGCGTCCAGGATCAGCACCGCCTGGATGGAGGTGGTGCCGTTCGTGGCCTCGAACCGCATGTCGATCGTGCGGTGATCCATTGGAACGGCTGAACTGGCATAAAGAACACTGCCGTCGGCACCGCTCAGGATCACCATCACGTCCTGCTGGCCGACCATGGCGTCATTGAGCTTGTGCGTAAGCGTGTCGTTGTCCAACTCTCCCGCCTCGGCAATGAGATGGCTCACTTGGAGCTGCTTCTGCCGCAGCGTGTCCATCTGCCGCTCCTTGAAACTCAGTGCGGTGACGGTGTAGACGCCCAAGCAGATCAAGGCGAGTCCGGCCAGCGTAAGAAAGGCGAGCCAGCGGGCAAGCCGCCGTCCTAGTGATCCGGCAGGCCGCAGTCTCACGGCTGACGATCTTCGAGCATGTAGCCCATGCCACGGACTGTGTGCAGCAGCGGACGCTCGAAGGGCAGGTCGAGCTTGTTCCGCAGCCGACGCACAGCAACATCGATCACGTTCGTGCCGTAGTCGAAGTTCACGTCCCACACCTGCTCGGCGATCTCTGTGCGCGACAGTACCTCACCCTTGCGGCGCAAGAGTAGCGTCAGCAGTTGGAACTCCTTTGCCGACAGGTCGATGCGCTGGCCGGCCCGAGTAGCGCGCCGCCGCGCCAGGTCCACCTGCAAGTCCCCCAGGCACAGCACCAGCGCATCGGGTGCGGGCGCAGTGCCAGCAACGCGGCGCAGCAGCACTTCGATGCGGGCCACCAGCTCGGAAAAGGCGAACGGCTTGACGAGGTAGTCATCCGCTCCCGCCTTCAGTCCGCGCACGCGGTCCTCGATGCGATGGCGGGCCGTCAACATGATCACCGGCGTCTGCTTGCTCTGCCGCAGCGCGGCCAGCAAGCCGAAGCCATCGATGCCCGGCAACATGGTGTCGAGCACGATCAGGTCGTAACTGCCGTGCGAGGCCATGTGGAGGCCATCGATTCCGTTGGCAGCCACATCGATCGCGTAGCCTTCTTCAGAGAGCCCCTTGCGAAGATAGTCCGCGAGCTTGGCTTCGTCTTCCACGATTAGCAGCTTCATGCGTGCCGTTCCTTCCACGGTCGCTCGCAACCTGTCCAAATTGTCATCTGTACGTTCTACTCCCGTTCGGTGTCGGTTCTTACATTGTGCTCATGCCTTCGGGCATATCGATTTTTTGCAAATCACGCTGGAAAGGACCATGCAATGAAACTGACCCATCTTATCGCCCTGAAGGCCATCGTCCTGGCTACGGCGCTGCCCATGACGGCCCAGGCCGATTCGCTCTGGCATCCGGCGCCTACGGAGCAAGGCTTTACGTATCACTCCGATCACTTCAAGAGCACCAAGACACGCGCCCAGCTGATGGCCGAGGTCGATGCAGCCCGCAAGGACGGTACGCTCGCGTTGATGCAGCGTGGACGGTCGGTGCCGATCAAGAGTTCCGCAGCACCGAAGACGCGCCAGCAGGTTGTCGATGAGATGCGTAGCGAAGCACCGGAAGCACAGCGTGCGCGACTGGAACTGTATTCCGGCGGTTGACACTGCTGACACCCGCGCACTCTGCCAGAGTTTGTTTCCATGCCGCCTCGCCTCATCAAAGCGAGCAGCACCTCGCTGGGCATTGAGGTGGCCGGAGAGACACCCCCTCATCGTTGCTCCTGGACTGACATTGCTACTGCTACACTTTCTCCATGCGCCGCTGGCTCGCCATACTTCTGCTCGTACTACTGCCTACCCAGGCAACCTGGGCGGTGGTGGCTGGCTATTGCGTGCACAAGCTAGGCTCCGCGGTGAGCCATCTCGGACACCATGACCATGCTGCGCACGGCCATGCTTCCACGCTCCTCGATGAATCGGATACGACGGTTTCCAGCAGCGATGCCACGCTCGGCGTGAGTCATGACTGCGGGCACTGCCACGGGCAATACGCTGGCATGCTGCTCCGTGTCGAGTCACTGCGATTCGAACAAATACCCAGTCCATCCATCGCGGTCAACGATGAGCCATGTACTGCGTACCACTCCCTTAGACCCGAGCGCCCCAAGTGGTCTCACCTTGCCTGATCGGCGAGGCGGGGTCTTCCTTTTCTGATTCCCGTTCGCGTCCGAACGCCTGCTGACGTGGGCGTTCAGATGTGGCGCGGCCGTATGGTCGCTATTCGCCGGTCTCCCGTGTATCCCCCTCAACACTGGAGCATCGGATGTATCCGAAGACAAAAACATCAATCCGTCTGCGGCAAGCCGTACTTGCCGCTTTCTTGGCCGGCGTGAACGCCGGCGTATATGCCCAACCGGAAGCGCTCCCAGCCAACCTGAAGGACGTCTTCGACGCAGCCTGGGCGCGGCAGCCCGAATCGCAGGCGCTGCTGATGCGCCGTGATGCCGTCCAAGCGCAGCGGCGTGCGGCGGCGGCATGGACGCCCGAGCCACCCGCGCTCGAAATCAGTAACAAGACGGACCGGCTTACGCGCAACGACGGTGCCCGTGAGCTAGAGGCCGGCATCGCCATCCCTCTGTGGCTGCCAGGTGAGCGAAGCAACAGCGGTGCACTGGCAGATGCGCAGACTGCGGCCGTGGAGAGCCGTGTGGAAGCGGCGCGACTGCGACTCGCCGCCACGGTACGTGAGGCCTGGTGGAATTGGGAACGCACGCGCATCGACGCCGACATCGCACGTGGGCAACTGGACAATGCTCGCCGCATCGCCACCGACGTTGCGCGGCGCGCCAAGGCCGGCGACCTGGCGCAGGCCGACCAACACCAGGCCGACGGTGCTGTGGCCGCAGCCGAAGCGGCCGTGGCGCAGGCCGAGGCAGGAGCGACGACGGCGCAGCAGCAATTGAAGGCGCTGACCGGCAGTGTTGCCCTCGCTGCGCCTACGGGTACATCGCCTGCCGAGGTTGAACCCACCTCGTCAGACATGCCAATACACCCTGCACTCAACGAGTTGCAAGACCGTGCCGCCGTGGCCGAGCGCACCGCGGCCCTGGCCGCCAAGCAGTCGCGGGCGAACCCGGAGTTGACACTGTCCACCACGCGGGAACGTGGGGCATTCGGCGAGCGCTACGACCAAGCCATCACGGTGGGCATTCGAATTCCGTTCGGCGCAGGCCCTCGCCACGACAGCCGCGTGGCGGCTGCTCGGGCCGATGCTGTGGAAGCACAGGCCCAATTCGCGCTGGATCGTGCGCGGTTGCAGTCGGAGAGGGAGGCCGCAGAGGTCCGGGTCAATGCGGCACGCACGCAGCTTGCAGCCGCGGAACGCCGCGCCACCTTGGCTCGTGAGACGCGCGGATTCTTCGACAAATCCTTCCGCCTGGGCGAGACCGATCTTCCGACACGGCTGCGCATCGAAGCCGAAGCCACCGAGGCCGAACGGCAGGCGGCGCGCAGCCGCATAGAGCTGGCCTCGGCGATTTCCACATGGCGCCAGGCACTGGGCCTGCTGCCGCAGTGAACGGCAGGATATGAGTGAAATTGGCACCCAGAGCTTATCCATCAATCGTAAACAGCTATTAATAACGCAGCACATCCATCTGGAATCCCATCTGGAACCTTCACCATGAAACTTTCTCCCCTACTGGCGGTGCTCAGCATCGCCACGGCCCTTCTCCTGTCTCCGCTGGCGCGCGCTAGCGAAGGCCATGACCACGGCGACGCGACCCCGGCCACTACTGGCCCCGCGCTCCCACGGTTCATCGCCGTCTCCGACATCTTCGAACTTGTCGGCGTGCTCAACGGCAAGCACATCACCCTCTATCTTGACCGTACCGCTGACAACACCCCGGTGACAGACGCCCAGATCGAACTCGAAGTTGCCGGTGAAAAGTTCAAGGCCGAGAAGCACGAAGATGTTTACGAGGTCGTTCTGACGGCTGAGCCTGGGCCTGGGGTACTGCCGATCACCGCAACGGTCGCCGCAGGCAATGAGGTGGACTTGCTCGCCGGCGAACTCGATCACCACGAAGAAGCGCATACCGATGCTGCCGGGCCTTCCAAGCCTTGGACACCTTATGCGGCCTGGGCCATTGGCATAGTGGCCGCGCTTGCGGCCCTGTTCACCATTGGCCGCCGCATGGTGTCCTCCCGTCAACGCCATGCTGGAGATGCCGCATGACCTCGAAACGCATTTTTCTTGCCATAGCCATCACTCTGTCGCTGGGTGCAGCCACTCCAGCTTTCGCCGGCGAAGGCCATGATCATGGCGACGCAGCCGCCGCGCCGAACGCCAATGGCCCACAACGCTTACCTGATGGCAGCGTGTTTCTGCCCAAGCCCGCGCAGCGGCAACTCGGCGTGCGCACCTTGCTCACCGAAGAGGCCGAGTTGCCGCGCTCGTTCGAGCTGAATGGCAAGGTGGTGATGGACCCCAACGCAGGGGGCAAGGTACAGCCACTGAATGCCGGCCGCATCGAACCGGGGCCACGAGGTCTGCCAAATCCCGGACAGGCGGTGCGCAAAGGGGAAGTGCTGGCCTATGTCGTGCCCTCGGCCGCGCCGATCGAGCGATCGAACCAGGCCGCGCAACTGGCCGAGCTGCGCGCAGCCAAGAGCCTGGCGGACAAGCGCGTCGCGCGCTTGCAGGAGCTGGCCGACACCGTGCCGCGCAAGGACATCGAGGCGGCCGAGAGCGAGGCACGCAGCCTGACCGAGCGCATCGCTGCTGTGGGTGGGGGACTTGCGACCCGCGAGGTGCTGATTGCGCCCGTCTCGGGCGTGATTGCCTCCGCCAACGCGGTGGCGGGCCAAGTAGTCGATTCCCGCGAACTCATCTTCGAAGTCATCGATCCGGCGCGGCTGCGCATCGAGGCGCTCGCCTTCGATGCGGCGATCAGCTCGGATGTCGGTAGCGCCACGCTCGCCGTCGGCAAGGAGCGCGTGCCGTTGACTTTCGTCGGTGCGGCGCACAGTCTGCGCGAACAGGCATTGCCGTTGGCCTTCCGCGCTGAAGCTGCCGCGCTGTCGGCGCTGGCGGTAGGCCAACCGGTGCGCGTCTTCGTGCAGAGCAAGAGCAAGGTAAAAGGCATCGCCGTGCCGTTGGCCTCGCTGATGAAGAACCCGGCGAATCAGAGCATTGTCTGGGTGAAGACCGCGCCTGAGCGATTCGAGCCCCGCACCGTCACGGCCGAGCCGCTGGACGGTGTGAACGTGGCGATCACGTCGGGCCTGAAGGCCGGCGACCGCGTGGCCACGCAGGGGGCCACACTGATCAACCAGGTGCGCTGAGGAGTCCGCATGTTCAAGTGGCTTCTCGACAACAGCCTGGCCAACCGGATGCTGGTGATCATCGCCAGCGTCGTGCTGATGGCCTATGGCGCCTTCACGCTGTCCCAAACGCCGGTGGACGTGTTCCCGGACCTCAACAAGCCCACGGTCACGATCATGACCGAGGCCGGCGGCATGGCCGCCGAGGAGGTGGAGCAGCTCATCACCTTCCCGCTGGAGACGACGATGAACGGGCTGCCCGGCGTCGAGTCGGTGCGTTCGACCTCGTCGGCTGGCCTGTCTTTCCTCTACGTCACGTTCAACTGGAGCACGGACATCTTCCGCGCGCGGCAGCTCGTCTCAGAGCGACTGTCGGCCATGGAGGAAGGCCTCGCCGAAGGCGTCGTGCCGCGCATGGGTCCGATCAGCTCGGTCATGGGCGAGATCATGCAGATCGCGATTCCCGTCGATCCGCAGAAGATCAGCCCGATGGCGGTGCGCGAGTACGCCGACTGGGTACTGCGTCCCCGACTGCTGTCGGTGCCGGGCGTGGCGCAGGTGATCCCGATCGGCGGCGAGGTACGGCAGTTCCAGGTACAGCCGAACACGGCCCGCATGGCCGAGCTCGGCATCACGCACGATCAGCTCGAAGCGGCGCTCAAGGGCTTTTCTGCCAACACCTCGGGTGGATTTCTGGAGTTGAACGGCCGGGAGTACCTGATCCGCAACCTCGGGCGCACCTCACGCCTGGATGATCTAAAGAACCTTGCGCTCACCGCCAGCCAGGGTCAGCCCATCCTGTTGCGCCAGATCGCCGAGGTGACCTTTGCCGCTGCCATCAAGCGTGGCGATGCCGGCTTCGAGGGCAAGCCGGCCGTGATTTTGGGCATCCAGAAGCAGCCCACCGCCGACACGATCGCCCTGACCAACGCCATCGAGGACGCGCTGACCGGGTTGAAGGCCTCGCTGCCCGCAGGCATGGAAGCGCCTCGCGTTACCTTTCGCCAGGCACGCTTCATCGAAGCATCGATCACCACGCTTCAAGGCAAGCTGATCGGCGCGTCGGTCTTCGTCGCGGCTATCCTGTTCTTCTTCCTTGGCACACTGCGACCGACGGTCATCGCGCTGACCGCGATCCCCGTTTCGATCTTCATCACCGCCCTGGTCTTCCGCTATTTCGGCCTATCGATCAACACGATGACGCTCGGTGGCCTGGCCATCGCGATCGGCGGGCTGGTGGACGATGCCGTGGTCGGTGTGGAGAACGTGCTGCGCCGGCTGAAGGAAGACCGCGCGAAACACCCCGACAAGCGGCTACACCCGCTCGAAGTTGTGAGCCGCGCGACGATGGAAGTGCGCTCGGCCATCCTCTATGCCACGGTGATCATCGTGCTGGTCTTCATCCCTCTGTTCGCGCTGCCGGGGCTGGAAGGCAAGCTGTTCGTGCCGCTGGGCATCGCCTTCATCGTCTCGACGCTGGCCTCGCTGGTGGTGTCGGTGACGATCACGCCGGTGCTGAGCTTCTTCCTGCTGCCACGTATGAAGAACCTCGACCACGGCGACACCAAGGTGCTCGCCTGGCTGAAGGCGCGCTACCGCAACGGCCTGGAGACCGTGCTGGAACGGCCCAAAGCCGCGATCGTCGCGGCGGGTATCGCGGTCGTGGCGGCCACGGCTGCGGTGCCTTTCTTCCCGACGACCTTTCTGCCGCCCTTCAACGAAGGCACGCTGCTGATCGGCCTGCGACTGAACCCCGGCGTCACCCTATCCGAAAGCTCCGCGGTGGCGCGCCAGGCCGAGGTGCTGGTGAGCCAGGTGCCCGAGGTCACGCACGTCGGGCGGCGTAGTGGCCGCGCCGAACTGGACGAACATGCCGAGGGCGTGCATGTGAGCGAACTCGATGTCGGCCTGAAATCGACCGCCGAGCTGACGCGAAGCATGGACGAGGTTCGGGCCGACATTCGCGCGCGCCTGTCCAACCTGCCGGCTGCCATCGAGATCGGGCAACCTATTTCGCACCGCATCGATCACATGCTCTCGGGTGTGCGCTCGCAGATCGCGATCAAGATCTTCGGCGAGGACCTGGATGCGTTGCGCGGGCAAGCTGAGGCCCTGCGGCAACAGCTGGCGGCCATTCCCGGCATCGCCGACCTGCAGATCGAAAAGCAGGTGCTCGCGCCGCAGATCAAGGTGCATATCGACTACGCCGCCGCCGCGCAGTATGGCGTGCCGGCACCGCAGGTACTGACCACGCTGCAATCGTTGGTCGAGGGCGAGAAGATCACGCAGATCGTCGAGGGCGGTCGGCGCTTTGCGCTGGTGGTGAAGCTACCCGAGACCGCGCGGTCAATTGATGGGCTGAACCAGATCCTGATCGAGACGCCGACGGGACGCATACCCCTGTCAAAGATCGCGACGATCGAGGACGGCGACGGCCCCAACCAGATCAGCCGCGACGATGGCAAGCGCCGCATCGTGCTGTCGGCCAATGCGTCAGGCCGTGCGCTGTCGGAGATCGTGGCGGACATTCGCAAGGTCGTGGCTGAAACCAAGTTGCCCGAGGGGTACTTCATCACGCTGGGCGGACAGTTCCAGGCGCAGGAGGAGGCCTCGCGCCTCGTCGGCCTGCTGTCCATCGTGTCGCTGGTGCTGATGTTCGTGGTGCTGTACAGCCGCTACAAGTCGAGCACGCTTTCGGCACTGATCATGGTCAACATCCCGCTGGCATTGGTCGGCGCGGTGATCGGGTTGTGGCTGTCGGGCCAGCCCCTGTCGGTGGCCGCGCTCGTCGGCTTCATCACGCTGGCCGGCATCTCGGTGCGCAACGGCATCCTGAAGGTCAGTCACTACATCAACCTGATGCGCTTCGAGGGCGAGAGCTTCGACAAGAAGATGATCGTGCGCGGCTCGCTCGAACGGTTGAGCCCGGTGCTGATGACTGCGCTGGTCACGGCTTTCGCGCTGGCGCCGCTGCTGTTCGAGGCCGAGCAGCCTGGTACCGAGGTGCTGCATCCGGTAGCCGTGGTCATCTTCTCCGGCCTGATCAGCTCGACGCTGCTCGACACCTTCCTCACACCCGTCTTGTTCTGGCTATTCGGCCGCAAGGATGCAGAGCGGCTGGAAAACGACAAGGATGCCGAGGCGCTGTGACACCCAAACCATCCAATTTTCTTCACTTGTCCGAAAGGAAACCCATGAAAACGCATGCCACCATCGCTGCCATCAGCCTAACCTTCGCCAGCGCGGCCTTCGCCGCTGGCGGCAAGCATGACCACGCCCACGAGCACCAGCCGATGCACGGCGGCGTCGTGGTCGAGGTCAGGGACATGGACTACGAACTCGTCGCCAAGCCCGAAGCGATCCAGCTCCATGTGCGCGACCACGGCAAGCCTGCCGATGTCTCGAAGGCCAGCGCGAAAGTCACACTGTTGACCGGCGCCGAAAAGCAGGAGGTCGAGCTCCAACCGGCTGGCGATAGGCTGCAGGCCACCGGCAGCTTCAAGGTGGGCCCTGGCACCAAGGCCGTGGCGGTCGTCACGGTCAATGGCAAGGCGGCGACCGCCCGCTTCACGCTGAAGTGAAACACCCCCTGAGTCGCTTCGCACCATCCCCCCTCTCCTGCGTGAGGGGGGACAACGCCGGTGGCCGGCGCAGATCCGGCCACGGCGTTCGCTGACTTGGCCGGCTCCGCGGCCTGCGGACTCCTCTTATGTTTCATGCCCTGCGGGTGGCGCGCAGCGCCATGGAAAACTGAAATGAGTGTAGTGGCTCTGCCAAGTCTCGTCTCCGGCTGGTAGTGCGCGCTCCGCGACTGGCCAGATCACGGCTCGGCTGACGGTGCTGTCGCGCTTTTGCTGCCTTCAGCGCCATGTGTGACGGCGCGTTGCAGAAAAGCAGCGCGCCGTACACAAACTATGGAGTAGATATCATGGAATTACAACATCTGCGCTACTTCCTAGCCGTGGCAGAAGAACTCCATTTCGCGCGCGCGGCTGAGCGGTTGCACATCGAGCAATCGCCGCTGTCGCGAGCCATCAAGGAACTGGAGGTGGAATTGGGCGCACAACTGTTCGTGCGCACCAGCCGAAGCACGCGGCTGACGCTGGCGGGAAAGCTGCTGATGGAGAGCGCGCCCCGCGTGTTCCTGGCGCTGGAGCAGGCGCGCGAGAGCGTGAAGGCTGGGGCCAATGGCTTTCACGGCCAGTTGCGCATCGCCCTGTCCGATGGCATCACACCTTCACGCCTGCCGGCGCTGCTGGCGCGCTGCCGCGAGGAAGACCCGGAGACCGAGGTTCGCCTGTTCGAGGTGCCGCTGGCCCAGCAACTCAATGGCTTGCGCGATGACCTGTATGACGCGGGCTTTTCGATGGCAGATGAAGTGGGCGACGGCATCATCGTCGAGCCAGCCTGGGAAGACGAGTTGATGGTGGCGGTGCCCGCGCGCCACCCTCTGCTGGCCTACAAGCGGGTGCCGCCGGAAGAGGTGCTGCGCCACCCGTTGGTGCTGGGCGACCCGGCGATCTGCGAGGGCCATGCCCGGCAGATCGATCGCATCCTGCGCAAGCAGGACAGAGAGCCCTTGATCGTGCAGTACGTTGCCACGTTCGACGTGATGATGACCTTTGTTTCGGCCGGCCTGGCTCTGGGGCTGGCCGGTGCAGCGCACATCGGCTCCAGCCGTGAACCGGGGGTGTTGGGCCGACCGCTGGCGGGGAAGCCACCCCTGCTGACCACCTATCTGCTGCGCCGCGACGCCGAGCCCTCGCAGCCGCTGGCCCGCTTCATCGAGCGGGTGGAGGCCCTGGGGCCGGAGTTACCTGACCGTTAGCTCACGCCTTGATGCTTCACACCTTGGAGGAACCCGTCATGAACCTGCTCAGGATCACCGCATCGCTTTCGCTGACGGTACTGTTGGCTGCTTGTAGCCGGTCGGAGGCGCCCAAGCCCGCCGACCTCCCGAGCGTAGAGGAGCTGGCCACCGACCCCGTGCGCCTGAAGGAACTGCGCAAGCAGTGCAAAACGGATCGCCCGACGATGGGCGACGTGCTGTGCAACCGCGTTGGCGAGGCCACGAACCAACGCTTCTTCGGCGATGGCAAAGTGCCCTATACGCCGCCGAAGGAGCCACCCAAGTTCTAATCGTCGGCTGGCCGCAACGCGGCCTGCATTTCTTTCTTGATGCGCCGCAGTGCGTTTGTGCACGCGGTGTTTTGACACTATTCGTTCCTGCCTGAAACGATGCTTTTTGCGTCTTCGACCTGTTGACAACGGTCTTTGACCGGCATGCCCGGCGGCACTGATCCTGATGCCTGCGGCACCTCGCTGTGCCGCGATCGGAGGCGGGCAATGCAAGGGACGAACGTGCTGTTCGGTCAGATCGCCGTGGTATTCGGCATCGTGATAGCCGGCGTGTGGGGCGCCACGCAATGGACAGCAGCGGCCCTTGGCTATCAAGTACGCCTTGGCTCGCCCTGGTTCGACTTTCTTGGCACGCCGATCTACCACCCGTGGAAACTGTTTGAGTGGTGGTTCGTTTTCGATGCCTATGCGCCGCGCGTGTTCGACACCGGCGGCGCCATCGCGGGCGGCAGCGGCCTGCTGGCGCTGGTGGTCGCCATCGGCATGTCGATCTGGCGCTCGCGGCAATCGCGCTTGGTCACGACCTACGGCTCGGCCCGCTGGGCGAATGCGGAGGACATTCGCAAGGCCGGCCTCACGCAGTCGACCGGCGTGTTCCTCGGCCAGCACGATCGCCAGTACCTGCGCCACGAAGGCCCGGAACACGTCCTGACCTTCGCGCCCACGCGCTCGGGCAAGGGCGTCGGCCTCGTAGTGCCGACCTTGTTGAGCTGGCCCGAATCCGCCGTCATCCACGACATCAAAGGGGAGAACTGGAGCATCACCGCCGGCTGGCGTAGCCGTTTCAGCCACTGCCTGTTGTTCAACCCCACGGATAGCCGGTCGGCCGCGTACAACCCGCTGCTGGAAGTGCGGCGCGGCGCGCATGAAGTGCGCGACGTGCAGAACATCGCCGACATCCTGGTCGATCCCGAGGGCGCGCTGGAGAAACGCAACCACTGGGAGAAGACCTCGCACGCGCTGCTGGTCGGCGCCATCCTGCATGTACTTTACGCAGGTGAGGACAAGACGCTACGCGGCGTTGCCAACTTCCTGTCCGATCCGGCCAGCCCCTTCGAGCTGACCCTGCACCGCATGATGACAACGCCCCACCTGGGCGATGGCCCGCATCCGGTGGTGGCCTCGGCGGCGCGCGAAGTGCTCAACAAGAGCGACAACGAACGCTCGGGCGTCCTGTCCACGGCCATGTCGTTCCTCGGCCTGTACCGCGATCCCACGGTGGCCGAAGTCACCTCGCGCTGCGACTGGCGCATCGCTGACCTGATTGCAGCCGAGCATCCGGTGTCGCTGTACCTCGTGGTGCCGCCATCGGACATCAGCCGCACGAAGCCGCTGATCCGGTTGATCCTCAACCAGGTCGGTCGGCGATTGACCGAATCGCTCGACGGCAGCGATGGCATCCAGCGCCGCCACAAGCTGCTGCTGATGCTCGATGAGTTCCCGGCGCTGGGCCGTCTGGACTTCTTCGAGACGGCGCTGGCCTTCATGGCGGGCTACGGCATCCGCAGCTTCCTCATCGCGCAGTCGCTCAACCAGATCGACAAAGCCTATGGCCAAAACCACTCGATCCTGGACAACTGCCATGTGCGCGTGACGTTCGCCACGAACGACGAGCGCACCGCCAAGCGCATCTCCGAGACGCTAGGCACGGCCACCGAACTGCGCGCCCAGCGCAACTATGCCGGCCACCGGCTGGCCCCATGGCTGGGGCACCTGATGGTGTCGCGCCAAGAAACGGCCCGCCCGCTGCTGACGCCGGGCGAAGTCATGCAGCTTCCGCCCGACGAGGCCGTGGTGATGGTGTCCAGCGTGGCACCGATCAAAGCCAAGAAGCTGCGCTACTACGCGGACAGCAATTTCAAGCGCCGCGTGCTGCGGCCGCCTGCGCTTGCGGATGGGCAGTACGCCGACGCGCCGCCGTCGCGGCCCGACGACTGGAGCGAGCTGGCGATTCCTGCCGTACCCGCTGCACCTGCCACGGCATCCGCCGATGGCCTGGGGTCCACCGATGACGGTGGCCCGCGCCGTCAGCCCGAACTCACCGAAACCGTCACCTACGACCCCGAGTTGGCCGCGCCCGCGGCCGACCTGGCGCTGCTCGATGACGACGAGGACCTGCCGCTTCCCCTTCTTCGTCAGCTCGATCCGGCCATGCAGCGAACGGCCCGGCTGGCATCCCTCGACCCCAACGACGGAATCGAGCTATGAGCCAACACCGCCTGAATCTCTTTATCCAGCCGGAGCACGCAAAGCGCTTGGACGAGCTGGCCGCCAAGAAAGGCGTGTCCAAGTCGTCCATCGTCGCGGCGGCGCTCGCATCGTGGCTGTCGCCCGATGCCGCCGACCAGCGCGAGGCGGCCATCGCCAAGCGGTTGGATCGCCTATCGCGCCAAGCCGAGCGTCTGGAGCGCGACCAGAACATCCAGATCGAAACGCTGGCGCTGTTCATTCGCTACTTCCTGACCGTCAGCACGCCGGTTCCCGAAGCGCATCAGGAGGCGGCCCGCGCGCATGGCAAGGCGCGGTTCGAGCAGTTCGTCGAACAGTTGGGCCGCCACCTTATGCGCGGGCGCAGTTTGGTGCGTGACGTGGTGGAGGAACTGCACCCCGACCCGATGCGGATGGATGACGCGGCGGCAGTTGCCGAAGCGCGGGAGCGTGCCTCATGAGCGCCCGCATCTCCACTGAAGGGCAGTCCATGACCGCCACGTCGCTCGACCGGCGCATTCAGATGCTGCGCACGGCAATGGGGCCGCTGATCGCTGCCGCGCTGGAGGACCCGGACGTGGTGGAAGTGATGCTGAATCCCGACCGGACGCTATGGGTAGATCGGTTGTCCTCGGGCCGCGCGCCGATGGGCGTGGAGCTGTCCGAAGCGGACGGCGAACGCATCATCCGGCTGGTCGCGGCCCACGTCGGAGCGGAAGTCCATCGCGGCCAGCCGCTCTTATCCGCCGAGCTGCCCGAAACCGGGGAGCGCTTCGAGGGCATCTTGCCGCCGGCCGCCCCGGGGCCGGCCTTCGCCTTGCGCAAGCGCGCCATCGGCGTGATCCCTCTGGAGCGGTACGTCGTCGACAGAATGATGACCAGCGCCCAGGCGGGCTTTCTGGTTCGGGCCGTGCGCGAGCGGCAGAACGTCCTGATCGCCGGTGCCACCAGCAGCGGCAAGACTACGCTTGCCAACGCGCTGCTGGCCGAGATTGCCGCCACGGGCGATCGCGTGCTGGTGCTCGAAGACACGGTGGAGCTGCAATGCGCGGCCCGTGACCACGTGCCGCTGCGCACGCGCGCGGGCGTGGTGTCCATGACCGAGCTGGTGCGCTCGTCGATGCGCCTGCGCCCGGATCGCGTCGTCGTCGGCGAGGTGCGCGGTGCCGAGGCGCTGGATCTCATCAAGGTGTGGGGCACGGGCCACCCCGGCGGCATCGCCACGATCCATGCCGGCTCCGCGCTCGGCGCGCTGCTGCGCCTGGAGCAACTGATTCTCGAAGTGGCGGTGAACCCGCCGCGTGCGCTGATCGCCGAGGCGGTCAACGTGGTGATCCACATCGCCGGGCGCGGGCGCAAGCGCCGCATCGAGAGCATCGCCCGCGTCGTCGGCTTCGATGGCGTGGGCTACCAACTGGCGGACGCGCTGGAAACGCCGTTTCCCGAGCTGCCGCCACTTCCCGATGCCGCACCCGCTGCGGCGACTTCCCCATCCCCTCACTCACTTGGAGAACTGCCATGACGCAGATGATCGTTCCTGCTTTCCGTTTTTCTGCAAATCCGGCTTTGCGTCTTGCGCGGCTGCGCTGCCTGGCCCGCCCTGCGGGGCAAGGGCTGCTGCTGGCCGCGCTGCTGCTGTTCCTGGCCGGAACCGCGCAGGCCGCCGGTTCCTCGATGCCGTGGGAAGGCCCCTTGCAGTCGATCTTGGAGTCGATTCAAGGGCCGGTGGCGCGCATCGTCGCGGTCATCATCATCATCGCCACGGGCCTCGCGCTCGCCTTCGGCGACACGTCCGGCGGATTCCGCAAGCTGATCCAGATCGTCTTCGGTCTGTCCATCGCCTTCGCGGCTTCGAGCTTCTTCCTGTCGTTCTTCAGCTTCTCCGGCGGGGCCGTCGTATGAGTGCCCCCGACACCTTCGCGGACGGCTTCGAGGTACCGCTGCATCGCTCGCTGACCGAGCCGATTCTGCTGGGCGGTGCGCCGCGAACCGTGGCGATCGCCAACGGCACGCTGGCCGCCGCTGTCGGCCTGGGCCTGCAACTGTGGATTCCCGGCGTGGTGTTCTGGATCGTCGGCCATTCTTTGGCGGTGTGGGGTGCGCGCGTTGATCCGCAGTTCATGCAGGTCTTCGCCCGGCACATCAAGCACCGCCCGCTGCTGGACGTGTGAGGGGAGGACGCCGCGATGCTGAACCTCGCCGAATATCGCCAGCGCCCGGCCTTGCTTGCCGACTGGCTGCCCTGGGCCGGGCTGGTCGCACCGGGCGTCGTCTTGAACAAGGATGGCAGTTTCCAGCGCACGGCCCGGTTTCGCGGGCCTGACCTCGACAGCGCGACGCAAGGCGAGCTGATCGCCACGTCGGCGCGGTTGAACAACGCGCTGCGCCGCATGGGATCGGGCTGGGCGCTGTTCATTGAAGCCGAGCGCCGTCCCGCTGCCGACTATCCGCACTCGGAGTTTCCAGAGCCGCTGTCGTGGCTCGTGGACGAGGAACGCCGCGCCACCTTCGAGGACTCGGGCAATCACTTCGAGAGTGGCTATCACCTGACGCTGCTTTACCTGCCGCCGGAAGAATCCCGCGCCCGCGCAGCCAGGATGCTCTACGAGAACACGCCCACGAATGGCGTGGACTGGCGCGAGCGGCTGCAAGCCTTCGTCGCGGAAACGGATCGCGTCTTTGACCTGCTCGACGGCGTGATGCCGGAAATTGACTGGCTCGATGACGCGCAGACGCTGACCTACCTGCACGCGACCATCTCGACGCGGCGCTATCGCGTGGGCGTGCCCGAGGTGCCGTTCCACATCGACGCGCTGCTGACCGACTCCGTGCTGGTCGGTGGCTTGGCACCCATGCTGGGCGACCAGCACCTGCGCGTGGTGTCGGTGCGGGGCTTCCCGACCTCGACCTGGCCGGGGATTCTGGACGACCTCAACCGCCTCGGATTTGCCTATCGCTGGTCAACCCGGTTCCTGTGCCTCGACAAATCCGAGGCGGAGAAAGAACTTTCCCGCCTGCGCCGCCAGTGGTTTGCGAAAAGGAAGAACGTCATCGCGCTGCTGCGCGAAACGATCTTCCAGCAGGAAAGCCCGCTGGTGGACACCGACGCCAACAACAAGGCGGCCGACGCCGACGCTGCCTTGCAGGAGTTGGGCAGCGACCAAGTCGCCTTCGGCTACTTGACGGCGACCGTCACCGTCTTGGACACGGACGCCGCCGTGGCGGACGAGAAGCTGCGCATGGTGGAGCGTGTCATCCAGGGCCGGGGCTTCGTGACCATCCCCGAAACGCTCAACGCCGTGGATGCGTGGCTGTCTTCGATCCCCGGCAACGCCTACGCGAACGTGCGCCAGCCCATCGTTTCGACGCTGAACCTGGCGCACATGATGCCGGTGTCGGCGGTGTGGGCCGGGCCAGAGAAGAACGACCACCTCGACGGCCCGCCGCTGATCGTCACACGCACCGATGGCGCCACGCCGTTTCGCCTCGTGACGCACATCGGCGACGTGGGCCATACGCTGGTCGCCGGCCCGACCGGCATGGGCAAGTCGGTCTTGCTCGCCACGCTGGCGATGCAGTTCCGCCGCTATCGCGGCTCGCGCATCTTCGCCTTCGACATGGGCCGCTCCATACGGGCCACCATCCTCGGCCTGGGCGGCGAGCACTACGACCTGGGCACGGATGGCGAAATCGCCTTCCAGCCGCTCGCGCGCATCGACCGCGAGGGCTACCGCACCTGGGCTGCTGAATGGATCGAAGGCCGGTTGCTGCACGAAGGCGTGGCGGTCGGCCCCGACGAGAAAGCATCCATCTGGTCGGCGCTGGGCAGTCTCGCCGGTGCGCCGGTGGAGCAGCGCACGATGACAGGGCTTTCCGTGCTGCTGCAATCGAACACGCTGCGGCAGGCGTTGTCGCCTTATGTCCTCGGTGGTGCCCACGGCAAGCTGCTGGATGCCGACCATGACCGTCTCGGCATGGCCGACGTGCAGTGCTTCGAGATGGAGGAACTGATGCACAGCAAGGCCGCCGTCATGGCCGTGCTGCATTACCTCTTTGCGCGTTTCGATGAACGCTTCGACGGGGCGCCCACGCTGCTGATCCTCGATGAAGCGTGGCTGTTCCTGGATGACCCGGTGTTTGCCGCGCGTATCCGGCAGTGGCTCAAGACGCTCAGGAAGAAGAACGTCAGCGTCATCTTCGCCACGCAGAGCCTAGCCGACATCAAGGATTCGAGCATTGCGCCCGCGATCATCGAAAGCTGCGCCAGCCGCATCTTCCTGCCCAACCCGCAGGCCACCGAGCCGCAGATTCGCACGATCTACGAGGGCTTCGGGTTGAACTCGCGCCAGATCGAGATCGTGGCGACCGCGCAGCCCAAGCGCGACTACTACTACCAGTCCCGCCTCGGCAATCGCCTGTTCGACCTCGACCTGGGGCCGGCCACGCTGGCCTTTGCGGGCGCTTCCACGCCGCAGGACCAGCGCGACATGGATCGCGTGCTGCTGGATGCCGGCGTAACCGGCTTCGCGGGCGCCTGGCTGCGCCATCGCAGCCTCGATTGGGCGGCCGACCTGCTGCCCTCACTCCCCGGACTTGCGCCGGGTTCCTCTCGTACCGCTGACCACCCATAGGAGAACCAGCCATGAAGACCCATGCGCTTTCCATTTCGCTCGCCGCCGCGTTGTCGCTCTCGCTGTTGACCTCGTCACCAGCGTTGGCCTGGCGCATCGTCTTTGATCCGACCAACTATGTGCAGAACACGCTGACCGCGATCCGCACGCTGGAGCAGATCAACAACCAGATTCGCCAGCTCCAGAACGAGGCGCAGATGCTGATGAATCAGGCGCGCAACCTCGCCAGCCTGCCGTCCAGCGTGGTCGGCCAGTTGCGCGCCAATCTGGCGACGACCGATCGGCTGATCGCCCAGGCCAGGGGATTAGCCTACGACGTAACGAACCTGGATCGGGAGTTCCGGCGCCTGTATCCGGAGCAGTACGCCGCCACCGTGACCGGCGACCAGATGGTCCGCGATGCGCAGGAGCGTTGGAAGAACACGCTCAACGGCTTGCAGACCACCATGCAGATGCAGGCGCAGGTGTCGCAGAACCTGGGCGAAGACGAAAGCGTGCTGGCCGACCTCGTGGGCAAGAGCCAGTCGGCCGAGGGCGCGCTGCAGGCGATGCAGGCCATGAACCAGTTGCTGGCCTTGCAGGCCAAGCAGTCGATCCAAGCGCAGCGGCTTCAGATCACGCAAGACCGGGCTGCCTCGCTGGAGCTGGCGCGGCAGGCGGCGGCCACGGAGCGCGCCCGCGAGGTGCGGCGGCGCTTCCTGGGTGACGGCACGCCGTACACACCGCAGTCCGTAAACTTCTACGGCAACTGACGGAGGCCGCCATGCGATGCGTCCTCGTCCTATGTACCGCGCTGCTGGCCGCTTGCGGCGAGCAGCCGGTCGGCCACCTTGCAGATGCCCTGGCCGCCGATCCAGTGCGGCTCAAGGCGTTGCGCGAACAATGCACGGCCCATCCACGACAGGTCATGCAGGCCACGGGCGAGGACGCTTGCCGCGCCGCCGCCGAAGCCTTCCGGCGGCGCTTCTTTTCCGGCGAGGCCGGGCCAGACGAATACCGGACGCTGGCCGACCTGCCGCCGATCCCGCCCAGCTTCGAGGAATCGGCCGATGGCATCGCGCCGGCCTTGCCTGCCGCACCGGAGGACACGCCATGAATGACGTGACCATCATCGACCAGTTCCTCGCCACATTCGCCGCCTACATCGACTCGGGTTTCGGACTGCTGCGGGGCGAAGTGGCGTTCCTCACAGCCACGTTGATCGTCATCGACATGACGATCGCCGGCCTGTATTGGGCCATGAGCCACGCTACCGGCCAAGGCGAGGACGTGATCGCCAAGCTGCTGCGCAAGGTGCTCTACGTCGGTGCCTTCGCCTACATCATCAACAACTTCAACTGGCTGGCCAGCATCGTGTTCCGCTCGTTTGCGGGATTGGGCATCACCGCCACCGGCTCGGCCATCACGATGGAGAACTTCTTGCAGCCGGGCCGGCTGGCGAAAACCGGCATCGACGCCGGGGCGCCGATTCTGGAGCAGATCGGCGAGATGGCAGGCTTTCCCGAAGTGTTCGTGAACCTCGACCCCATCGTGGTGATGTTCCTCGCGTGGCTGGTCGTGGTGCTGTGCTTCTTCGTGCTGGCAATCCAGCTTTTCATCACGCTGATCGAGTTCAAGCTGACCACGCTCGCCGGATTCGTGCTGGTGCCGTTCGCGCTCTGGAACAAGACCGCGTTCCTCGCCGAAAAGGTCTTGGGCAACGTGGTGGCCTCCGGCGTCAAGGTTCTGGTACTGGCTGTGATCGTCGGTATCGGCTCGGGCTTGTTCGCTCAGTTCCAAGTCCATCCTGCCGAGCCGTCTATCGACCACGCGCTGGTCATCATGCTGGCCTCGCTCACCTTGCTGGCGCTCGGGATCTTTGGCCCCGGCATCGCCACGGGCCTTGTGTCCGGTGCGCCGCAGCTCGGCGCGGGCGCAATGGCCGGTGCTGCTGTCGGCGCTGCCGGCACGGCCGTTGTCATCGGTGCCGCCGCGACGGGCGTGGGTGGCGCCGTGGCTGCTGGCGCGCGCATGGCCCCGGCTGCCGCAAAGCTGGCCGGTAGCGGTGCGCGCGCCGCAACGTCGGCGGCCAGCAGTGCGAAGTCGACGTTTCAGGCCGGTTCCGCCGCCGCTGGCGGCGGCGCAAAGGGCGCGATGGCGGGCTTGGGCAACGTCGCCAAGACCGGCGCGCAATCCGCCGGACGCGCCGCAGCATCCCGTGCTTCCGCTGCCGGGCAGCGGATGGCCGCTCCGTTCCGTGCTGGCTGGAATGGCTCGACGGCCGACACTGGCGCGTCAGTCGGCCAAGCCTCCGCAGGAGAAGCCCCCGCAGGCGGCGCCGCTGCACAGAAGCCGGAACAACCCGCCTGGGCCAAGCGGCTGCATCGCCGCCAGCAACTCACCCACGCCGCGACCACCGCCGCGCACACGCTGCGCGGCGGCGACGGTGGCGGCTCGGGGCAAGGCCCGAGCCTGCGCGGCTCCGACGACTAAAGCGATTCACAAGGAGAACTGACCATGCGATTCAGAAAACCGCAGGTGCGCTACGCCGACACGCCGCAGCCTGCCACGCCGTACCAAGCTGCCGGCCAGGTGTGGGACGACCGTATCGGAACGCCGCGCGTGCAGGCGAAGAACTGGCGGCTGATGGCCTTCGGCTGCCTCACGCTCGCGCTGTTGATGGCCGGCGGCCTGGTGTGGCGCTCGGCGCAGTCCTTCGTGACGCCCTACGTCGTAGAGGTGGACAACGCGGGCCAAGTGCGCGCCGTGGGCGAAGCCGCCACGCCGTACCGGCCCAGCGATGCGCAGACGGCGCACCACATCGCGCGCTTTGTCACGCTGGTTCGGTCGCTGTCCATCGACCCGATCGTGGTGCGGCAGAACTGGCTGGACGCCTACGACCACACCACAGACAAGGGTGCAGCCGTGCTCAACGACTACGCGCGTGTGAACGATCCGTTCGCGCGCATCGGCAAGGAGTCGGTGACGGTGCAGATCACCAGCGTCGTGCGCGCCAGCGATACGTCTTTCAACGTGCGCTGGACGGAACGCCGCTACGTCAACGGCGCCGCGGCGGGCCTGGAGAGGTGGACGGCCGTGGTGTCCATCGTGCTCCAGCCGCCGCGCACCGAAGAACGCCTGCGCAAGAACCCCCTGGGCATCTACGTCAACGGCCTGTCGTGGAGCCGCGAACTGGATTCTTCCGAAGGAGCCAAGCCATGAATGATCTTTTCCGTAAATCCGCCTTGCCGGTGATCTTGCTTGCCCTGGCGGGCTGCGCCACGCAGGGCAAGCCACCGCCGACCATCTCGCTCGATGAGCCAGTGCAGGCCCAGCAGCTACCCGAGCCACCCGCGCCGGTGGAGGTGGTGGCGGTGCCCGAGGTGCTGCCGATGCCGGCGCAGTTGAAGCCATTGCCCGAAGCCGAGGACGCCAAGCCCACGCCGGAGCCAGCCGACGAGAAGGTGCGCGTCTCTCGGGCCAATGCCGAGGCGCGCGTCGCACCCACGCGCGAGGGATACGTCAACGCGATTCAGGTGTGGCCGTTCACCGATGGCGCGCTCTACCAAGTCTATGCAGCCGTGGGCCGCGTGACCGTGATTTCGCTCCAGTCGGGCGAGGAGCTGGTGACGGTGGCCGCTGGCGATACCGTGCGCTGGATCGTGGGCGATACGTCGAGCGGCAGCGGTGCTGACCTGCGCGTCAATGTGCTGGTCAAGCCGATCCGCTCGGGCCTCAAGACCAATCTCGTCATCACCACCAACCGCAGGACGTACCTGCTGGAGTTGGCTTCGACGGAAAAGACGTGGATGGCGTCGGCTTCTTGGGAGTATCCGCGTGACCGGATACTGGCCTTGCAGCGCCAGGCGCAGGCGGCCAGCGCCGCCGCGCCGGTGGACTCCGGCTTGTCGCTGGAAAACCTGCGCTTCCGCTACGCGGTCAGCGGTAGCAACCCGCCGTGGAAGCCGCTGCGCGCCTTCGACGACGGGCAGAAGGTCTATATCCAGTTCCCCGCCGGCATCGCGCAAGGCGAGCTGCCGCCGCTGTTCGTGATCGGGCCAGAAGGCGACGGGCAACTGGTCAACTACCGCTTCCGCTCGCCGTACTACATCGTGGATCGGCTGTTCGGTGCCGCCGAACTGCGCCTGGGCGGGGACAAGGGCGACGTGGTGCGAATCGAGCGCACGGACGGCGTTGCACGGAGGAACTGACCATGAGCCAGGACGACACCCCCGACCTCGCCACGCCGCAGACGGGCAAGGTAGCGCCCGAGGCGGTGGCGCTGCGCGCCCAGCCGCGCCCGGTCACGCGCCTGAACCGGCGCACGCTGGCCATCCTCGCCGGCGGCCTGTCGGTCGCCGTGCTCGGGGCCACGATCTGGTCATTGCAGCCGCAGCGGCGCGGGACCAGCGAGCAGGCCGAGCTTTACAACGTCGATCGCGTCTCGAAGTCCGAAGGGCTGGATGCGCTGCCGACGGACTACTCGAAGCTGCCACCAGCCTTGCCGCCCGATGTGCCCGAGCTGGGGCCGCCGTTGCCCGGCGACCTTGGCCCGGCCATCGTCGCTTCGCAGCAGCCGGTGACACCGGGCTATTCGCCGCCAGGCCATGATCCTGAAGATGCCTTGCGCAAGGAGGCGGACGCGGCGGCGGCCTCGTCGGTGTTCTTCCGCTCGGGCGGCCAAGGGCAGACCGCCGCCACGGTCGCGCAGGCAGCGCCGGGGACTGCAAGCACGCTTGCGGCCTTCGATCCGCTCGCTGCTGGGCCTGCCTCGACGGCGGCCCAGCCCGCCGACCCGACCGCCGTGCAGAACCGGCAAGACCAGAAGGAGGCGTTCCTGAAAGCCGGTTCTACGGAAACCCGCAATTCCGGCAATCTGGCGCTGCCCGCGTCGCCTTATCAGGTGATGGCCGGAACGGTGATCGCCGGCGCGCTGGTGACAGGCATCAAGTCGGACTTGCCGGGCGACGTGATCGGCACTGTGACGGAGCCGGTCTATGACACGGCCACCGGCAAGTTCCTGCTGATTCCCCAGGGGTCACGCATCCTCGGGCGCTACAACAGCCAGGTCAGCTACGGACAGAGCCGCGTGCAGGTGGTGTGGAACCGGATCATCCTGCCCGACACGTCCTCGCTAACGCTCGACAACCTTGTCGGCACCGACCCGGCCGGCTACGCGGGCTTGGAGGATGACGTGGACTGGCACTGGAACCGCATCTTTGCCGGTGCGGTGCTGACGACGCTGCTTGGCGTCGGCGCAGAGCTGGCCGCGCCGGAGAACCGCCAGGACGGCAACCGCATCGTCATCGCCGGACGTGACAGCGCCCAGGACAGCATCAATCAGGTCGGGCAGGAGATCACCCGGCGCAATATGAATATCCAGCCGACGCTGACCAGCCGGCCCGGCCTGCCGGTTCGCATCATCGTCAACCGGGATCTGGTGCTGCGACCGTACCAGCCGCTGTTCTTCAATCGGGGAACTTCGCAATGAGCACGACCAAGAAGCTGCGGCTCGGGCCACTGCCCAAGATCGAGAACGTCAAGCTGACATTTGCCTGCCCGGCCAGCTTGAAAGCCGACCTTGACCGCTACGCCGCGCTGCACGCGCAGGCATATGGCGAGGCGATCGATGCCGTGACGCTGATCCCGCACATGCTGGAGGCGTTCATGGCGGGGGATCGGGGATTCAAGCGCACACAGCCCAAGAACGGAAAAGCCGCCCCTGCGTGAACAGGGGCGGCTCTGGATTGGTGCCCGAGGCCGGAATCGAACCGGCACGCCTTTCGGCGAGGGATTTTCTTACCACTTCGACTTTCGCCGCCGCCCTGCTCAACGCAGGGCGTTCGTGGTCTGGAGCACGCCTTCACCATAGCCTTGCGGCCGTAGGTGCCCGCCGTCTGCTCTCTACACCTTCCCAAGCGGCAGCTTGGGCTTGGCTCGGCGTTGGCTCGGGTGCAAGAGCATCCAGGGCGTTCGCCGACTTTGACGGGCTTCACTTCGGGCGTTTCCCCCCGAAGGCTCAAATTGTTCAAGTCCCTTGTGTCTACCGATTTCACCACTCGGGCGTAGTGCTCAACGCACTGAAAACACCTACCTCCATCTACTGGCGCCTAGCTGGCCCCTGGCCGTCAAGCCTAGCTGCAAAGCTACAGCTCGGATGCCCGCAAACTGTTGTCACTATTGACCTTCTGGCTCGGTAGTTCTAGCAGAAAGGACTTGACAAAACAGATTTTAAGTCCGCAGTGTCTACCAATTTCACCATCGGGGCGCCGGCTGCGCCGCCCGGGTTCCGCATTGCAGCGTAACCCCGGAATGGGGACCGTGCAACGCCCGCCCGGCTTTTCCGGGAGGGGCCTGCAGGCGAGGAGGCCTGCACGGCAAAGGAAAAAGGGAAGCCGCGGCTTCCCTCGTCGTATGGGTGGGAACTTTGTGGGTTCCCGGCAGTGGCTCCAGTCGGCGGGGCATGGCCCCGGCCGCGGGAAACCCCTCATTATGTACCAAGTCGCGCGGGGCCTCGCCAGGCGATCCTGCGGCGCCCTGCACGCAGGCCCGCCCCGCGGCGGCGGGATGTGCCCTGCCGCGCCTGGTTCAGGCCTCGTCGTACGCGATGGAGAAATCGCTGCCTTCCACCCCCAGGCGGATGTGGCGGATCGACTTCCCATCGACCGAGCTCTGCAGGAACTGCATCGCCAGGCGCGGCAGCAGGTTCTGCGTGATGATGCCGTCCACCATGCGCGCGCCGGATTCCACCTCGGTGCAGCGCTGGCGGATGAGCTGCACGGCGGCATCGTCGATCTCCAGCACCGCGCCGTGGCGCTCGGCGATCCGCGTCTGGATGCGCTGCAGTTGCAGGCGGATGATCTGCTCCAGCATCGCGTCCGAGATCGGGTAGTACGGCACCACCACCAGCCGGCCCAGCAGCGCCGCCGGGAACTTCTCCAGCAGCGGCTTGCGCACCGCCTGGGACAGCGCCTCGGGCTGGGGCGCCAGTTCCGGGTCCCGGCACATGCCGGCGATCAGCTCCGAGCCCACGTTCGAGGTCAGGATGATCACCGTGTTCTTGAAGTCGATGTAGCGGCCCTCGCCATCCTCCATCCAGCCCTTGTCGAACACCTGGAAGAACAGCTCGTGCACGTCCGGATGGGCTTTCTCGATTTCGTCGAGCAGCACCACGCTGTAGGGCCGGCGGCGCACCGCCTCGGTCAGCACGCCGCCTTCGCCGTAGCCCACGTAGCCGGGCGGGGCGCCCTTGAGCGTGGAGACGGTGTGCGCCTCCTGGTACTCGCTCATGTTGATGGTGATGAGGTTCTGCTCGCCGCCATACAGCGCCTCGGCCAGCGACAGCGCGGTTTCCGTCTTGCCGACACCCGAGGGGCCGGCCAGCAGGAACACGCCGATCGGCTTGCCCGGGTTGTCCAGTTGGGCGCGCGCCGTCTGGATCCGCCGCGTGATCGCCTCCAGGCCGTGGCGCTGGCCGATCACCCGCTTCTCCAGCGTGTCGGCGAGCGTCAGCACGGACTGCACCTCGTCGCGCACCATGCGGCCCACGGGGATGCCCGTCCACTCGGCCACCACGGCCGCCACCACGCCCGCGTCCACGACGGGCTGCAGCAGCGGGTCCTCGCCCTGCAGGCGGGCCAGTTCCTCGCGCAGCGCACCGAGCGCCTGCGGCGCGGTGCCGGCCGGGGACACCGCGGTGCCCTGGGCCGCGTCGGTGCCCGTGGGGGTCGCGGTGGATGCGGCGGTTTCCGCGCTGGTAGGTTCGGAGGTTGCCGATGGGGCAGCCGTTGCCGATGCCGCGCCAGTCACTTCTGCGGAACCCGATGCGGTCCCCTTGGCCGCGGGCTCGCCGGCCGGCTTGAGCAACGCCGCCTCCGCCTCCACGATCTGCTGCACCAGCACCTTCTCGCGCTCGAACCGCTCCTGCAATTCCGCCTGTTCGGCCCGCAGGCGTTCGATCGACGTGCCGATGGCCGCGAAGCGTTCCGCGTCGCCCACGCCCAGGTCGAGTTCGCGCTGCACGATGTCCTTTTCGACCGCCAGCGCCTCCAGCTGCCGCACCACCGATTCCAGCCGCGCGGGTGTCGCGTGCAGGCCCAGCGCCACGCGCGAGCAGGCGGTGTCCAGCAGGCTCACGGCCTTGTCGGGCAACTGGCGCGACGGGATGTAGCGGTGCGACAGCGTCACCGCGGCGGCCACGGCGTCCTCGCCGATGCGCACCTTGTGGTGGCCTTCCAGCTTCGCGGCCACGCCGCGCAGCATGTGCACCGCCTTCGCCTCGTCCGGTTCGTGGATCTGCACGAGCTGGAAGCGGCGGGTGAGCGCCGGGTCCTTTTCGATGTATTTCTTGTACTCGGCCCAGGTGGTCGCGCCGATGGTGCGCAGCACGCCCCGCGCCAGCGCCGGCTTGAGCAGGTTGGCGGCATCGCCCGTGCCCGCCTGCCCGCCCGCGCCGACCAGCGTGTGCACCTCGTCGATGAAGAGCACGATCGGCACCGTGCTGGCCTGCACTTCGTCGAGCAGCGAGCGCAGCCGGTTCTCGAACTCGCCCTTCATGCTCGCGCCGGCCTGCAGCAGGCCGATGTCCACCACGCGCAGCTGCACGTCCTTGAGCGGCGGCGGCACGTCGCCCGCGGCGATGCGCAGCGCCAGGCCCTCCACCACCGCCGTCTTGCCCACGCCGGCCTCGCCGACGAGGATCGGGTTGTTCTGGCGGCGGCGCATGAGGATGTCCACCATCTGGCGCACTTCCTCGTCGCGGCCCGTGACCGGATCGAGCTCCTGCAGGCGCGCGCGCTCCGTCAGGTCCACCGTGTAGCGCTTCAGCGCCTCGCCGGGCCCGGCCGCCTCGGCGGTGGCGCCGCTCGCCTCGCCGGGCACGCCGCCCAGGCCGCTGCCGTCCGCCGCCTTCAGGCGCGATTCGGGCGAATCCGGCAGCAGGCGGCCGAACACCTCGCTCAGAGCGGGCTCGCCCAGCTTGTTGAATTCCGCCGAGATCGCGCGCAGCTCGTTGGCCAGCACGCGCGTGCGCAGCATGCCCGAGAGCCAGTAGGCGCTGCGGATCTGCGATTCGCCGTACATCAGGGTGGCATACACCCAGCCGCGCTCGATCGAGGATTCGATCTGCGCCGAGAAATCGCTGATCGACGTCGCGCCGCGCGGCAAGCGGTCCAGGCTCTGCAGCACGTCGGCGGCGAGCCGGTCGGAATCCACCGCGAAATGGCGCAGCAGCCGGATCAGGTCGGAATCCGTTTCCTGCAGCAGTTGGTGCAGCCAGTGCACCAGTTCCACGTACGGATTGCCCCGCAGCTTGCAGAACACGGTCGCGCTTTCCAGCGACTTGAAGAGCAGGGGATTGAGCTTGCCGAAAAGGGCTTGCCGGCTGATTTCAGACATGGGACCTCGCGGAGATGGATGGAAAAGGTTCTGGAAAAGGAAACAGCAAAACGAAAAATGGCGGGAGCGGTGCAGGACACGGCAGGGAGCGCGCCGTCAGGACACCTCCGCCCCGGCGGATTCCGCGGGGTGCCTGGAACGAGCCGCGGCATCGGCCCGGCCAGTGCCCGCCGCGGACTGCGCGGCCCGGCGCGACGCCTTGCGCTCCGCCAGCCATTGCTCGGCATCGAGCCGGAAGTCGTCCGGATCGCGCTGCGCCGGCCCCGCGAACGACCACGTCGTCCAGCCGAGCCGCACGCTGCCGCCGAGCTGGCAGGGCGGCACGTCTTCGCGGCGCAGGATCAATTCGTAGTCCCACGCGAACTCGATGCCCACGTAGTTGCGCACCCAGTCCACCAGGGCCTGGAAATCCTCGCCGCCGGGCAGGAACCGTTCGTACTGCGCGAGCGGCAGCGGCCCGATGCGCAACCGGAACTTGCCCTGCGCGTCGGGCACGCGGCTGCCCACCACGGTGTCCACGCCCAGGCGCGCGTTGCGCGGAATGCGCGAGAGCGCGGTCTGCTGGTCCGGATCCAGCGCGAGGTAGTGCAGCGTGAACTCCACCAGCTCCACCGGCACCTCGAAGAACAGCCGGATCGCGGACGCCAGCCCCTCGGGGTTGCGCGTCCAGCGCGTGAGGTGGCCGGCCAGGTACTGCTTGGCATGTCCCGGCACCGCGTCGCGCTCGCGCTGCGTGGCCTCGCCGTAGCCGATCAGGCTGCGCAGGTGGCGGCCGAACAGGTCGTTGTCGGGCCGGTCGAGCGAGGTCACGGGCTGCGGATCGGACCACGCCCGGAAGAACAGCATCAGCAGCCGGTGGTGGAAGATGTCCGAGAACCGCGCCAGCGTGGGGTCGTCGTACTGCCGCAGGCGCTCGCGCACGTATTCGGTCAGGTGCGTGGGCAGCGGCCCGTTCGGCCCGTAGAGGCCGAAGTTCCACACCGTCAGGCGCTCCGGCTGCCCCGCCGCGCCGGGCAGCACCTCGGCCAGCGTCGCGGGTGCGAACGCCAGCGACGGATCCTGCCCCAGCCGCAGCGGTTCGTCGCGCGGGCGCAGGGCCTTGCCGAAGCGGGGATGCCGGCGGCTGCGCGCCTGCAGCACGCGCAGCGCGAAGAACAGATCGAACGGGTGCGGGTCCTGCCGCAGCCGCTGCCAGAAACCGGCGGCGTCCGGGCCGTTTTCCTGCGCGGCGCCCTGCGGCTTGGGATGCGGCTGCGGCTGGGGATGCGGCTGCGGATGAGGGTGCGGCTGCGCCCCGGGCGCAGCGCCGGCCTCCGGCGGCAGGCGATCGCCGCTCACGTGTTGGGCCTCTGGCCGGGGCGCACGCGCCAGCGCCCGACCGCGCCGCGCTGGCGCGAGCGCAGCGTCAGCTCGGTATAGCTGTTGATGCCCACGTGGCGCGCGAAGAAGCGCTCCAGGATCGCCGCCAGCGGCCAGGGGCTCACGCCGGCGAGCGGCCCTTCGTCCACGCCGAGGGTGATGCCCACGCCGCGCCCGTACACGAGCTGCCCGTGCTGCGGCAGCCGCCGCGTGACGGGCGCGATGCCCACCGAGCGGATGGCGGCGATCTGGCCCGAGAGATCGCGGTCCCCGAGGTCGATGTAGAGCCGCAGCAGGTCGCGCAGCGTCGCCGCGCCCTCCTCCTCCGACAGATCGTTTATCGCCAGGTAGTTGAGCGACAGGTGCGAGATCAGCCGCCACGTGATTTCGTTCTCGGCGACGCTCGCGGTGGGCCGCGTCGGGCCCGCCACCGTCTTCACCGAGGCGACCGGCGCGGATTCGACCAGCGTGAATTCTCCCTGCTCGCCGCGCCCGCCCATGAGCAGCGGCAGATCGCGGTTGGTGCACAGCGTGCGCACGCTGAGCTGCTTGAGTTCGTCCGCGAACGGCGCCTGCCGCTGGTCCACCAGCGAGAGGAACACCTCGCTGCCCAGGTACTGCGTGCGCGGCCCGAAGCGCGCGGCATGCTCGGAAAAGAGCCGCGGCTCGCGGCGCACCGCGAAATACGCCTGCTCGTTCGCTCGGATGCCATGGATGGAGGAAAACAGCGGCAGGAACTCCTGGTCCTTCAGCTGCCCCTCGCGGTGGCCCGTCACCCCGAGCACGGAGTACACCTCGAAATCGCGCGGCCGCGTACGGTCCGGCACCACGTGGTACTCGTTCACGCCCGGCGAGACGTGGATGCGGTCGGCGGACCGCTCGAACAGGTTGATCGCCGGCACGCAGTGCAGCAGGAACTTGTGGCGGTCCACCTGCGCCTCCAGCGACGGCTGGGCGCGCCGCAGCAGCAGCGTGATCGCCACCTGGGCGCCGGGTGCGCGCTCCAGCGCCTCCCGCAGCCCGCGGATCGAGAAGAACCGGAACCGCGCGGGGAACGCGAAGTACTCGTGCAGCAGCCGGTGGCCCTGGAAGCTGCGGTGCGTGTAGGGCAGCAGCGCCTGCGACTGCTCGTAGCCTTCGGGCTGCACGGCCTCGGCCGGCAGCTGCGCCCAGACGCGCGACGGGTCCTGCGCGTCGTGCACGATCACGCCGGTCACCGAATCGTGGATCAATTCCTGCAGGTGCGAGGCGACCGTGTCCACGGCGGAAATGTGCAGGTCCAGCCGGTCCATGCGCAGCGCGCGCCACTGCGCCGCGCCGCGCACGCCCAGCGTGAAGCGCAGATGCCCCGCAGCCTCTTCCGCCAGCCCGAAGCGCGACAGCGGCAGATCGAGCGGCGGGCCGCCCAGGCGCGCCTGCAGCAGGTCGATCGGCCGCAGCGTGATCGCATGGCCCGTGCGGAAATCACAGGGGGTCTGGTCCTCGGCGGTCTTGCGCGCGCGGATCACGCTGCCCGCCTCCAGCGTGTAGCCTTCCGCCAGGCTGCCTTCGGTGCCGCTCGGCTCCATCTGCACCACCACCATCGACGGCGTGGGCGCCAGGTAGTGCGGGCAGACCATTTCCAGGATGCGCTGCGACAGGCGCGGGAATTCCGCGTCCATCTTCATCTGGATGCGCGCCGTCAGGAAGCTGAAGCCCTCCAGCAGCCGCTCCACGTACGGGTCGGCCACTTCCAGCTCGCGCAGCGACAGCCGCCCCGCCACCTTCGGGAAGGCGGCGGCGAACTCCGCCCCCAGCTCGCGCAGGTAGCTCAGCTCCCGGTTGTAGTACTCGACCAGCCGCGGATTCATCTCAATCAGGCTCCCTCCGCGCCGTGGCGGACATTCATGCAAGCACGCCCCGGCCGGCCGGCGGCGCGCACCATCACCGCTGCTCGGACACCGCCACCTGGCCCGTCTCCAGGTCGAGGCTCGTCTTCAGCAGCAGCTCCAGGGGATAGGGGGACGACCAGAACTGGCACCGGATCTCGAACTGCAGCATGTTGTGGTGGCCGAACAATTTGCTCGACGGCGCCAGCGACACCGACAGCGTGTCCGCCAGGATGCGCGGCTCGTGCTGCAGGATCGCGCGCAGGATCGCGGCCTCCACGTCCTTCCAGTCCAGCTCCGACAGCAACTGCCCCGCCAGCGGCTTCATGCCGAAGTTCAGCACCGAGCGCTCGGCGTGCGGCAGCCCCTCGAAATCGATGTGCGAGGACGCGTCGGACGCGTTGAGCAGCCAGTTCAGGTCCCGCAGCAGCGCCTGCCGCAGCCGGGGCTCCGTCACGTAGACGGACTCGGCCCGTTCGGTGCGCCGGGACGGCTCGTGGTCGGTCAGGCGGTCCAGCAGCGCCGGCTGCAGCCGGTCCTTGCCGTGCCCGTAGCCCCCGTCCCTGCCCTGCTGCGTCGCCATCGCCCGGATGCCCCGCTCAGGCGGCGGAGAACTTCACGCGCCGCACGTCCAGCAGCGCGGCGTCGGCCTGGTCGGTCACCCACACGCGCTGGCCCCAGCCCGTGGCCTGGTCGTCGCCCAGATCGCGCCACTCGGTGGCACGCGCGAGCCGGATCTCGTCGCGCTCCGCGGATTCCGAGCCGGGGTACCGCGTGGGGATGAAGCCGTGCATCGTTCCGCCGTTGCGCAGCGTGACCTCGCAGGCCGACCAGACGAGGTCCCGCAGATCCTGCGGCTTCTCGAAGGCGATCTGCGACACGCTGGAGAACGGCATCCAGTAGTAGCTGCCGTTGGCGTACAGCTCGCACACCGGCCCGAGGCGCGCATCGGAGTCGGCGATCCATTCGAAGGGCTCGCCGTCGATCTCGCCGGCCGATGCCGGGGCCTGTTCGAAGGCGGCGGCACGCAATTCGGCAGCCTGCTCCGCACGGCCTTCCGCCAGGCTCTGCAGGCCTTCCAGCAGCCAGCCCAGCCACTCCGGCGGCTCGCCCAGGATGTTGGGCGTGCGCTTGCCGGCGAACACCTCGCGCCGCGCGACCTCGCAGAGGATCACCTCGCGGTAGGCGCGCGCCATGGTTTCCGACTTGCGGTCGAGCTGCGCGCAGATCTGCAGCTGGTCCAGCGCTTTCTGCCATTCGCCGATGACCGCCAGCATCTGGAAATAGAACACGCGCAGCGTGGCGTCCTGCGGCCTGGCCCGGATCGCGTCCTTCAGCTCGGCCATCTGGCGGTCCAGCGGCCGCTTGAAATCGAAATTCATGGAAATGGATGCGGTGGTCCGCACAATCGTTATGGAATCGCGTGCCGTGCGCGAGGAGCGCGGCGGAGGCCGCAGGCGCCCTGCCACGCCGCGCGGAGTCTCTTCGCACAGAGCGGGCGCGACGGCAAGGCCGCCCTGCCCGCATCTGTCGGCGCCGGTCAGTTGCCCGCCTGCTTCACCGACGGCAGCTTCGACACCAGCCGCAGCGACACGGTCAGGCCTTCGAGCTGGTAGTGCGGGCGCAGGAAGAACTTCGAGGTGTAGTACCCCGGGTTGCCTTCCACCTCGGCCACCTGCACCTCGGCCGCGGCCAGCGGCTTGCGGGCCTTGGTTTCCTGCGAGGAGTTGGCCGGGTCGCCGTCCACGTAGTTCAGGATCCAGTCGTTCAGCCAGCGCTCCATGTCCGAGCGTTCCTTGAACGAGCCGATCTTGTCGCGCACGATGCACTTCAGGTAGTGCGCGAAGCGGCAGCACGCGAACATGTAGGGCAGGCGCGCCGACAGGTTGGCGTTGGCCGTGGCGTCCGGGTCGTAGTACTCCGCGGGCTTGTGCAGCGACTGCGCACCGATGAAGGCCGCGACGTCGGAATTCTTGCGGTGCACCAGCGGCATGAAGCCGTTCTTGGCCAGTTCGGCCTCGCGCCGGTCGCTGATCGCGATCTCGGTGGGGCACTTCATGTCCACGCCGCCGTCGTCGGTCGGGAAGGTGTGCGCGGGCAGGTTGTCCACGGCACCGCCGGACTCCACGCCGCGGATCGAGGTGCACCAGCCGTAGTACTTGAACGAGCGGTTGATGTTCACCGCCATCGCGTAGGCCGAGTTGGCCCAGGCGTACTTGCTGTGGTCGCCGCCGGCGGTCTCTTCCTCGAAGTCGAACTCGTCCACCGGGTTCGTCTTGGCGCCGTACGGCAGGCGCGCCAGGAACCGCGGCATTGCCAGGCCGATGTACTTCGAATCATCGGAATCGCGCAGGCTGCGCCATGCGGCGTACTCGGTGTTGGTGAAGATCTTGGTCAGGTCGCGCGGGTTCGCGAGTTCCTGCCAGGAGTCCATCTGCATCATCGCGGGCGAGGCGCCGGCGATGAACGGGCAGTGCGCCGCGGCCGACACCTTGGCCATCTCGCCGAGCAGTTCCACGTCGGGCGGGCTGTGGTCGAAGTAATAGTCGCCCACCAGGCAGCCGAACGGCTCGCCGCCGAACTGGCCGTATTCCTCTTCGTACACCTTCTTGAAGATGGGGCTCTGGTCCCAGCCCACGCCCTTGTAGCGGCGCATGTTCCGGTGCAGCTCCTTCTTGGAGATGTTCATCACGCGGATCTTGAGCAGCTCGTCCACTTCGGTGTTGTGCACGAGGTGGTGCAGTCCGCGCCATGCGCCTTCGAGCTGCTGGAACTCGGTGTGGTGGATGATGAGATTGATCTGCTCGGAGAGCTTGCGGTCGATCTCGGCGATGATGGCCTGCACCGTCTGGTAGGCATCGTCCGAGAGCGTGGCCGAGGCGGCCAGCGCCTGCTGCGCGAGCGTCTGCACGGCCGATTCGACCGCTTCGCGGGCCTGGTCGGTCTTGGGCTTGAATTCCTTCTGCAGCAGCGACGTGAATTCGTTGCCTTCGAGCACCTGGGTGCCCTGGACCGCGTCCAGAGAGGTCGTCGTGTTCATGCGGCTGTCCCTTTCACTGAGCGTCGTTGGTCTTCTCGGCCGTGCCGCCGCCCGCGGGCTGGTTGGGCATCGCCGCCAGCGACTTGAGCAGCGCCGGATCCTTCAGCACCTTGCTGATGAGCTCTTCGGCGCCCTGCTTGCCGTCCATGTACGACAGCAGGTTGTGCAGCTGGGTGCGGGCTTCCAGCATCGAATTGAGCGCCCCCACCTTGCGCGCGATCGCGGCCGGGGAGAAGTCGTCCATGCTCTCGAAGGTCAGGTCGATGTGCAGGCGGCCATCGCCCGTCAGCGTATTGGGCACGTTGAAGGAGACGCGCGGCTTGATCGACTTCATGCGCGCATCGAAGTTGTCGATGTCGATGTCGAGGAACTTGCGGTCGGCGATCTCGGGCAGCGGATCGACCGGCTTGCCCGACAGGTCGGCCATGACGCCCATGACGAAGGGGATCTGCACCTTCTTCTCGGATCCGTAGATCTCGACGTCATACTCGATCTGCACGCGCGGCGCCCGGTTGCGGGCAATGAACTTCTGACCGCTCTTGCCGGTCTTGGTTAAGGTCACCATGTTGAACTCTTCTCTCTCGTAAGGCTTGAAAACACAGATCGGCCGGATGGCGCCGACGGGGCCGTCGCGGGGGCTCCCCCTCCTCTCGCGACACGCCAGCTGGACAAGTATCCGGCCCCCAACAAAACACCGCTGTTACATTTCGTTTTCCAATCAGGAAGACGGCTGCGAACCTCCCGTGATCGTTTCCACCTGCGCCACGCTGTCGGGCGACAACTCGCGCAGGATGTCGATGAAGCTCAGGCCCATCAACTTGGCGGCGCGGCGGATCAGCAGCGGCGCGGGATTGGTGGGTTCGGTGCGCTCTAGGAACGCCGCGACCTCCAGCAACTGCGCCATCGCATCGTCGCGGGTGCGCAGGCCGCGGGGCTGCACCGGTGCGGCGTAGGTCCCCTGTCCGGCGGGGACGGCAGCGGCATCGCCAGGGCCGCCACCGGCGTCCCCCGCGCCCTCCGCCACCGCCGCGCCCGCATCGGCCACCCCCACCGGGGCGTGGGGCACGAGGTCGTTGAGCGCCACCAGCAGCGGCTGGATCTGGTCCATGTCCGGCAGCTGCGAGGCGCCGAGCCGATCGCGGAAGGTGGTCTGCAGGCTGCGCAGGGCCTCGCAGGCCGCATTCCAGGCGCGCAGGGATTCGTCGCCCTGCTGCCAGGCCTGCGCCAGCGCGACGCGCAGCTGGTCGAGGGAGATCCGGGTGCCGCCCTCGCCGGTGTTGCCGCGCGCCACCGCTTCGGCGTCGCGCACGCTGATCGGGCCGGCCGGCAGCCGCACGAAATCCTGCTGCCGCAACTCCCGCAGCTGGCCGGTGACGTCGTTCAGCGAAGCGACGGCATTCATGCGCATGAAATGGTCGCCGTCCTCCGGCAGCGGATGCAGGTCGTCCCAGTACCGGGCGAACAGGCCCGCCATCAGCTGGATGCCGGACGACATGCCGCGCACGCCGCTGGTGTTGGTGAGCGCGCGGCACAGCAGCGCCGCGACGCGGGCGTCCTTGGTGCGCACCAGCAGCGCGGAGGCACGCCGCTCCACGTCCCGCCAGTCGGGTGGCTCCGCCGGTATCACCGTCTCGCCGAACTGCTGCTCCGGCTTGCCGCTGGCGGCGCTCTCCAGCGCGATGAATTCGGCGTCGTACGTCAGGTCCTGCCCGCAGGGCGGCGTGTCGGCCGTGGGTTCGAGAAGGGCTTCGTTGTCGATCATGGGGTGTCAGTCGTTGCTGTGCATGCCAAAGGGCGGGGCGTGCCGTCAGGCCGCGGCGCCGCCGCCGCCGAACAGGCGCAGGAACAGGCTCTCGTTGGGTTCGCCCCAGTGTTCGCAGCTGCGACCGGCGGAGGGGCCGGCCGCATGCGCCCACCAGAAGCTCGCGGGCTGGCCGGCGCGCAGGATCTCGCGCCCACGGGAAAACGACGCTGCGCCGCGCCCCGCTGCACCGCCCTGGCCCATGCCGAGGTCGGACAGGATGCCGGCCATCGCTCCGGCCTGGCTGGTGGTGGACGCCGGTCCCGAGGATGCTGCAGCGGGTGCGGCGGTGAACGGCCAGGGCAGGCGGGACAGCTGCGAATCCAGCGCATCGGCGGGCAGCGCGAGCCGGCGCGCCTCGATCACCGCGTGGCAGGCCTCCTCGAAGAACCGCCCGAGCACGGCATCGGCCTCCAGGGCCTGCCGCTTGCCCTCGCCCACCGCGATCACGGTGAGCGGGTAGCAGCGGCCCACGCGGTCGATGCTCGGCGCCAGCACGCCGCAGGACGGCGCCGCGCCCTTGCTGCCGCACGCCACGAACGACCACAGGGGGGCCTGCGTGAAGGTGCGCTCCCAGTCGGCCTGCCCGGAGGCCTTCAGCCGCCCCAGTCCGTGGCTGAGCCAGTCGTCCCAGGCGCCGCTCATCGCGCGCGGCATGCGCCGCCCCACGAAGTCGCCCTGGCCGGGCAGCTTGCCGAACCAGGCCACGCGCGGCTGCGCGTGCGACCACGGCATCAGAGATTGCCAGGACACGCGAATTCCTCCATGGCCTTGAGGCGGAACGGATTGAGCACGCTGCCCGAGGTGACCTCGAAGCGCAGCTTGCGCCCGCCGATGTCGAAGGCCGCCACGAACCGCTCGGGGGTGTTGCCCGGCAGGATCTGCGCCTTGTCGAAGAAGCGGTGCAGCGCCCAGGGCCCCTCGGTGACGAGACCGGTGTTCTCGGCGCCGCCCGTGGTGACCTGCAGGCGCACCTGCCCCGTGCCGCGCGTGCCGGGCCAGACCATCGATTTCGGGATCTGCGGCCCGTGCTGGTAGCGCAGCACCTCGCCGTCGATGTCGAGCACCATCTGGGAGATGTTGGCGTCCATCTCCAGCGGCTTGATGTCCATGCGGATCGAGGGCACCTTGCCGCCCGCGCGGAAGTACACGTCGCGGATGGTGGCCGCGCGCTGGAACGACGCGAGCGCGGCCGAGCCGCCCACCGGCGTGCCGTCCACGCCCTGGCGGAAGCGCCACGGGGTGGTGGAGATGTCCACCATCGGCTGCAGGTTGCTGCGGAAGAACTCGTCCATCATGCCGCCCGGGGCGAACAGGCTGGCGAAGTCGTCCGTCGTCACGTCGCTGGCCGAGCCCCGGGTGAAGGGATAGCGCCCGCCGATCGCGCGGCGGCAGAACGTGCCGATCGTGGCGTTGAGGTTGCTGCCCACGGTGGCGCGCACGTCGCGACCGACGAGTGCCGAAGTGGACGAGGCCAGGTCTTCGTACATCGTGTTGAGCGGCGGCGGCACGCGCTTGGCTTCCATGCGCACGCGCTCGAGCGCCGGCGAGAGCGACGGCGGCACCGTGCCGCCCGAGGCGACCTGCTGCCGCGCGGAGGAGATCACCGCGGCGGCCTCGTTCAGCACCTGCAGGCTGGCCGTGATGGGCGCGGGGCCGGAGCCGTTCGAGGCGGCGAGCCGGCGGTATTCCCGGAACCGGAAATCGACCAGATCGGCTTCCAGGTTCGAACTCGTGGCCAGCCCGCCGACGTTCACGCGCTTGCCCGTGAGGCGGCTGAGCTGCTCCTGCTCCTCCTTGATGCGGTTGATCTTTTCGCCCAGCCAGCTGCTGGTGCTGCCGCCCGAGCCGGGCTTCTGCGCGAGCGTCGTTTCCCGGGCCACCGCGCGGATGAACTGCTCCAGGCTGGAATTGGCCGACGAGTACAGGCGCGCCTGCTCGCCCGCCTGGTCCAGCGAGGCCACGCGCACCGGCCGCACGTCGGCGAGAAAATCTTCCCAGACCTTGGCGTACTCCATCAGGTAGAGGCGCTTGACCTCCTGCGCGAGCTGGCCCGTCATGACCTCGTTGGCCACGCTGCGCTGGCCTTGCGCCTTGCCGAGCACCCAGGTCTCTTCCTGCGCCAGCAGCGCGGTCACCTTGGGCAGTTCATGGGCGAACACACCGTAGTAGCCGTCGTAGGTGAAGAGCCCCGAAATGCCCTGCGTGAGCGGCCGGCCGCTGCGCCGCGTGAACACCTGCGGCGCCTCGGGGCCGGCGGCGCGCACCAGCGTGAAGTCCGGCGGCAAGGCCGTGCCCGAGGTCAGCAGCTGCTTGAGCCGGCTGTAGGCCCGCTGCGCGGGCGAGAGCTGCGCGAGGCGCTGGCGCACCTCGTCCACCAGCGGCTGGTCGATCGGAATCGGCGAGACCAGCGCACGATCCTCCATCAGGCGGTCGAGGTGGTGCGCCAGCTGGTCCACCATGCCGGACTGCACCAGCGCGGGCGGTAGCGTGGATTCCCACTCGTTGAGCATCCAGGCCTTCACCACGCGCGGATTGAAGCGATCGGGCTCGTAGAGCATCAGGTAGACCTTGAGCGCCTCGTAGCTCGCCTCGGGGTTCGACGTGGAAGCCTGCTGCAGCGAGTTGCGCAGGTGCCGCGCGAGGCGGGGCAGCCAGGCATCCTCCAGCAGACGCATGTAGGTCGCATCGGCCGCCGTCTGCACCTTCGGCACCTGCAGCAGGCCGTAGCGCCAGCTGAGCGGCGGCGAATCGCCCGTGTAGCGCTGGCTCACCGCCAGCGCCTCGGCGTGGTTGAGCAGCGGCAGCAGCGCCACCATGTTGTCGGGGTCGGCGTCGCGCGATTCCTCCACCGCCTGCCGCAGCGCCGGCACCTTGGCCGCCACCTCGTCCAGGTACTTCTGGTTGTTGCCGTGGCTGATCGTCCAGGCCAGGGTGGCGCCGGCCAGCCCCGCGGCCAGCGCGAAGAAGCCCGCCGCCTGCAGGATGCGCAGCTGGCGCTCCTTCTTGGCGTTGCGCCCCGTGAGCCCGGCCTCGTTGAAGATCACGCCCTTGAGCAGCGTCTCGATGAAATAGCTCTTGCCCGAGCCCGTGCGCGGCTCCGTGGCCTGCGCTGGCGGCGACACGGAAAAGCGCCGCGACAGCGCCGACAGCACGCGGTCGAACGGCATGCCTTCCTGCGTGCCGCTCGTGAAGTACACGCCGCGGAACAGCGGCTTTTCCTTGAAGCGCGACGAGGCGAAGATGGTCGAGAGCGTCTGCTGCACCACATCGCGCAGCCCGACGAACTGCTGCGGCAGCCCATAGATCTGGCCGCGCCGGGCCAGGTCGGGCTCGGTCAGCAGGCGCTGGGGCAGCAGCCGGTTCACCTGGTCGGCGAGCGCGTCGAATTCCTTCTTGAACTGCAGCCCCGGGTCGTCCTGGGCCTGGCCCTCCACGTACGGGTTGGTGAAGCCCCAGACCTGCGCCCGCTCCTCGCGGTTCATGTTGCCGAAGAACTCGTTGAAGCCCGACAGCAGGTCGGTCTTGGTCACCAGCACGTAGACCGGGAACTTGATCGACAGCCCCTCGCACAGCTCCGCCAGCCGCAGGCCGATCAGCCGCGCCAGCCGCTCGCGCTCGGCATCGCCGCCGCTCAGCAGTTCCTGCACGCTCAGGGTGACCAGCACGCCGTTGATCGGCTGGCGGCCGCGGAACCGGCGCAGCAGGCTCAGGAACCCGGACCACGCGGCGCTGTCCTGGTCCGCATCGCTTTCCTGCGTGGTGTAGCGGCCTGCCGTGTCCAGCAGCACCGCCTGGTCGGTGAACCACCAGTCGCAGTTGCGCGTGCCGCCCACGCCGCGGATGGAGGCCTTGCCGAACTGGGCGGCGAGCGGGAAATCCAGGCCCGAATTGACCAGCGCCGTGGTCTTGCCGGATCCGGGCGAGCCGATGATGAGGTACCACGGCAACTGGTAGACGTAGCGGCGCGAGAGCCGGCCGAACCAGCCCTGCTCGGTCTGGCCGAAGCGGGTCTTGCCCAGCACGTCGATCGCTTCCTTGAAGCGCTTCTCGAGCTCGGCCACTTCCTCCTTGCCGGGCCCGGCTTCGGGCGTGGAGGCGTCCGAGGCGCCGATGCGCGCCAGTTGCCCCAGCAGCCGCGCGTTCATCTCCTTGGCGCGCCACCAGCGCACGAGGAGCCGCAGGAACCAGATGCCGAAGATCGCCGCGATGATCCAGCCGCGCACTGCGGCGCTCTCCAGCGGCTGGTAGGGCTGGATGTACACCAGCGGGCCGACGAACCAGACCAGCAGGCTGAGCAGGACCAGCCCGCACAGCACCAGCGTGAACCGGTTGAAGAAAAAGTAAAAGATTCTGCGCAGCATGTTTTAGTTCTTCGGTGTGCCGGGGGCGGACGGGCCCGCGGGCGCCGGGCCCGGGGTCAGCTGCAGTTCGGCGTCGCGCGCCTGCGGCGGCACCAGCAGCACGATCTCCACGCGGCGGTTCAACGCGCGGCCCTCGGGCGTCGAGTTCGGCGCGATCGGGTCGCTCTCGGCGCGGCCCTCGGCCTTCAGGCGCGTGCCGTCGCTGATGGACCGCTGCAGCATCGCCGACACGGCCTGCGCACGCTCCTGCGACAGGTGCCAGTTGGACGGATAGCGCGCCGTGCGGATCGGCTGGTTGTCGGTGTAGCCGTTGACGACCACCTTGCCCGACACCTCGTTGAGCGCTGCGGCCACGCGCTGGATCACCGACACGTAGCGCGGCTTCACCTCGGTCGATGCCGGCTCGAACAGGCCGTCGCCGCGCAGCGTGACGATGCTGCGGTCCGGCTGGTCGCTGACTTCCACGAGTCCCTCGCGGATCTCCGGCTCCAGGAACTGGCGCAGCCGCGGCTTCGGCGGCGCCACGGCGGCCACCGTGGGCATCTTCGGCAGGCGGATGCCGTTGATGGCGGCGAACAGCTCGTCGGACTGCGACGCCAGCCGGTAGTTGAACCACAGGAAGATCAGGAACGCGATCAGCAGCGTCAGCGCCGCCGCCACCCAGAACGGCACCAGGCTCCACGGCGGCACCGCGGCGCGCTGCACGCCGCGCCAGTGCAGCGACAGCGCCCCGCTGCGGTCGCCGCGCGTGCTCTCGATCACCTGCAGCAGCCGTGCCTTCAGGCTCTCGAGCTGGCTGCGCCCGTTGTCGATGACGTGGTAGCGCCCCTCGAAGCCGAGCATCAGGCAGAAGTACATCAGCTCGATCAGGTCGATGTGCTGGTGCGGCGTCTGCACGAGCTTGGACAGCAACTGGAAGAACTTCTCCCCGCCCCAGGTCTCGTTGTGGAGGGCGACCAGCAGGCTGTACTGCGGCCACACGCCCGACCCGCCCCACGGCGTCTGCGCGGCCGCCTCGTCGATCGCGGTGCAGATGCAGTAGCGCGCGCCGATGATGGTCTCCATCGGCACGCCCGCGCTGCCCGCTCGGCTCTCGAACTGGCGGATGCATTCCAGCAGGTAGTGCTGGAACGCCGCCGGATCGGGGTTGGTCGCCATGCGGCGGATCTGCGGGATCAGGTTGAGCAGCGTGTTGGCGGCGGCCACGAGCGGGTTGCCGCCGCTCACGATGTCGGGCAGTCCCGAGGCCTTGGGTTGCCCGGCGGACGCACCGGAATCGCCCTGCGGCGGGGCCGCGGGCGCCGGCCCCGGCGAGGCGCCGAACTGGTCGGAGGCGAAGACGTTGGAGTTCTGCATGGACGTTGCCGCTTTCAGCGCCGGATGGCCCACATCTCGAGCTGCAGTTCAGGGAAGCCCCCCGAGACGTGCAGCGCCAGACCGCCGGAGTTCTGCAGCTGGCGCCACAGGTCGTGCCCCGTATCGAGCTCGAAGTACGAATAGCCCGCGTGGTAGGGAATCTCGCGCGGGGCCACCGGCAGCGAGCGCAGCGGCACGCCGGGCAGGTGCAGGTTCACGAGGTCGCGGATGCGCTCCACCGGGCCCATCTTGATCTGCGTGGGGAAGTGCGCGCGCAGGAACTCCACGGCCGTCTGCGCATGCACCGCCAGCACGAAGTCGCAGCTGGTGAGCAGTTCGGTGCTGGGGATGAGCGCCACGTGCACGCCGTACTGGCGTTCCTGCAGCTCGATCTGGATCGCGTTCTGCTCCAGCACCGACGACAGGCCGCGCCGCAGCTCCAGCATGAGCGGCAGGAAGCAGCTGCGCAGGTCGTCGTGGTCGTACGTGGGCATGGCCGCCGGGCGGCGCTGCTCGCGCGTGAAGGTCGCCAGCTCGCCGGCCATCTTCAGAAGATCGTCGAACAGCCGCTCGGGATGGATGGCGCGCACGCGCACCCAGTGCTCGACTGCGGGCTCCCAGCGGTTCAGGAACTGCAGCATCAGGAAATCGCCCACCTCGCCCACGCCGCCCCGGCCGGGCTGGCTGAGGCGCTCTTCCAGGGCCGCGCCGCGCTGCCGCAGCAGGCCGAAGAGTTCGCGGCAGAACACGGCCAGGCCCGAGATCTCCGAGTTGTTGACCACCGTGGGGATGAAGGACGGGTCCAGCATCACCGAGCCGTCGGCACGGCGCTCCACCACCTGCGCGACCGGCAGGCTCACCCAGCCGTCGGTCACGTCCTGGGCGGCGCGCAGCGAGAGCTGGATCTTGCCGATCTGCACCTCGGCGGCCTGCGCGCCCACGTCGTTGACGTCCGGCACCTCGGCCACTTCCGCGGCATAGCGCACCGACGCGCCGCCGGCCCCGCCCAGCGTCACCTCGGCCCCGGCGCGGCGGCGCATCGGCAGGGCCAGGTGGATCACGGTGTCCTTCACGTCCTTGCCGATCGCGAGCGCGGCGGGCGCCTCGTCATGGCCCGGGCAGCTGAACGGCGTGCCGTCCGGCAGCACCCCTTCGGCCGATAGCAGCCCCACCTTGCCCAGGCCCAGCAGCTCGGTGTCGAGCGCGAGCCGCGAGAACCCCCAGAAGAAGAACTGGGCGGGCAACGTGCGCGATTGCACGAGGAAATCGGTGAAACGGTCCTGTTGCTGGAAATGCTGGGGGCGGAGGAACATGCCCTCGGCCCAGACGACCTTGCGCTGCCAAACCATGATCGATGCGAGGCTTTCGTTCTTGTCGGTGTTGTTCTGTTCAAGGCGCGGGCTGGATCTTCACGGCATCCTTGCCCACCGTGATGCGGTAGAGCACGGGCTTGAGCCGCTCGGTCTCGCCCAGGCCCCACCAGCGGCGGCGCATCTCCACGGAGTTCGGCGCACCGGCGGTGGCGCGCCAGGTGCTGCGCTCCAGGTCGCGGTAGCCCGCGAACACGGCGAAGGTGCGCACGTCCGGGCTGCCCTTGCGCTCGATCGTGCGGCGCTCGCCGGGCTGCAGCAGGATTTCGTCGCGCCGCACGAAATCGGTGCCCAGCTGGGCTTCGTCCTTGTCCTGCAGGTCGAGGTAGCTCGCGCGGTCGAACGCCGCGCCCGCGCGCAATTCGTAGATCCGCAGCAGGATCGGCTTGGGCGTGCCGTGCATGTCCGGGTTGATGCCCGGGTCCGCGGTGATCTCGAACACGGCCGGCGGCACGGCCGTCGGGGCCTCCTGCGGCCGGTTCAGGTTGCTGATCATTCCGCAGCCCGCCAGCAGCAGGGCCGCCGCCACTGCGGTGGCTCCCGTTCCGACCGATCCCTTCCGTACCATCGCATCCCGGTGCATAGTCGACTCCCTTCGATTCGGTAAAACACGCGGCGGCGGCGCGTCAGGCCCCGCCGTCCTCGCTGGCCGCGACCCACACGGCCAGCGCGCTGAAGTTGTCCTGGTACGACCGCGCCTGGGCGCGCACGGCCGCTTCCATCTGTTCCAGCCATTCCTGCGGTGACTGGCTGTGGCGCAGGGCGCTCTCCATCTGCTCGTCCTGCAGCCCTTCCCACAGGCCGTCCGAGCACAGCAGGAAGGCATCGCCGGCCGCCAGTTCCACCGGCCGCGGCAGCACCGTGGGGGGAATCTGCGACTCCGCCCCGATGGCGCCGGCCAGCACGCTGCGGTTGGGCAGCCGGCGCGGATCTTGGTTGCGGTACACGCCGGCATGCAGCAACTGCTGCACGACGCTGTGGTCTTCGGTGATCTGGCGCACCTTCTGGTCGCGGAACCAGTACAGCCGCGAGTCGCCCCAATGGGCCCAGAGCGCGCGCCCGGTCTTGCGGTCGATGCACAGCAGCACCACGGTGGCGCTCATGTGCTTGCGCGAGATCGACAGCGGTTGCGCGCCCGCCACGGCATGTTCGGCCAGCGAGATGAGCGAGGCGAGGCCGGCCGGCGCGAACAGCGGGTTGTGGCCGAAGCCCTCCAGCACCGCGTCCACCGTGATGCGCGCGGCCAGGCCGCCATGGCCGTGCCCGCCCGCGCCGTCGGCCAGCACGCAGCACAGGCCCCGGTGGCCCATGTCCACCAGGCCCAGGAAGTCCTCGTTCACTTCCCGCGCCCCCTTGTCGGAGAGCGAGGCCGCCATCACGCGGAGCCGGAATTCGTCGCCTGCGATATGGAAGATCACGTCCGGGCCTTTGCCGCCGCCTCGGCGCTTTCGTAGGCCTCCAGGAAGGCCTGGCCGGAGAACGCGGCCAGATCGTCTTCGGCGCCGCGCCGGATCTCGGCGAAGCTGCGCTTGTACTCGTCCCACAGGGCGGCCTTGCGGCTGGTGGCCGACAGCATGCCGAACACGCCGCCGGTCACGTCCGTGCGCTGTTCGAGCACGGTCGGATCGAAGCGCTCCAGCGCCTCCGCGTAGGCGGCGCGCAGGCCCGCCATCAGCGCCACCTGGTGCACGCGCAGATCGTCGTAGGCCTCTTCCATCGCCGGAATCGGCTTCATGAAACCGGGGAAGTTCTGGCCGAGCATCTGCATCACCACGCCTTCGGAGGTCGGCAGGAACTTCAGCGGATTGTTGGCCCCGGAAGAGATCACCGTCACCCCCGCCCGGAACTCGCGCTTGATCTCCGAGCGCGCGGCCAGCAGGTCGATCGTGCCCTGCACGGCCACGCGGAACGCCTCGCCGAACGAGCGCATGAACTCCGGGCTGAGCCGCTGCGGCTCGACCTTCTTCGACAGCACGCCCGCCCCCTCCAGGAAGGCGGAGATCAGCGACTGCAGTTCGGCGGGCGACGCGGCCTCCAGCTCCGGCAGCATGGGCGCCAGCGGCGAGCGCACCGAGGCGGCGGACGGCTCCGGCCCCTCCTGCGCAACCGCGCTGGTGGCCGCCGGAGGCAAGGCCGGCTCTGTCGAGCGCATCGGCGCGTCCAAAGGCGCGGGCGCGGGCGGCATCGGCACCGAGGCCGGCACCGACGTCGACGTTGCCACCGATGGCAGGACTCCGGACAGACCGCTTCCGCCAGGAAGCATGCCGGAGCCCTCCAGGCCCAGCCCCGAGATCGGGAGCGCCTGCGGGCCTGGATGGCTGGGTGCAGCATCCTGTCCGAAGAGCGAGGGCATCGCCATGTCCGTTGCCGCGTTGGTGGCGACTGCAGGCCGGTCGCCTTCGCGCATGCCTGCATTCCCGGCACTGCCCGCTTCGGGCAATGTGTCAGCCATCGTCCAGTCCAGGCGGTCCGCCGATGCGGGATCGGACCCGAAGGCGCCCAGGTCCAGGCCCTCCACGCGCAGCAATCCCTGCAGAGGCGCTGCCGGAGATCCTGCGGCGGATGCCGCGCCGGACAGGGCCTGCCCCACGGCAGGTGCCTGTGCATTGGGCAGTGGCTGGGAGGCTTGCGACATTCCGGCCTCCGTCCCGCCCATGGCGGGAGCCTGCGGCACCGGAATCGGAGGCAGCGGCGGATGGGCTTCCAGCGGCTTGCCGGCCGAAGCATCGCCATTGCCCTGCGGCACCGGTACCCCCTTGGGCAGGCTGAACGACTGCGACAGGTCCGATCCCAGCGCGACCGCGCCGCGCTCGGGATCGTGCAGTACCGGCGCGGACGCACCGCCGAACAGCCGCAACGGGTCCAGCTCGCTGCGCGGATCCAGCCCCTTGGGCAGGCCGGCATGCGAGGGATTGTCCATATCGTGCGCGAACTTCGTGCCGCTGGCGGGCAGCGACTGCAGCAGTTCGTCGTGGCGCAGATTGGCGATCTCGCTCAGGCTCTTGCCCTGCAGGCCGCCGCCCCATACGTCCTTCTTCTCCTCGCCCCGCCGCGGATCGGCAGCGAACAGGTCGAAATCCTCTGGAATGACCAGCGCGCGGGGAGCGGCCGCCGCCTTCCCTGCCACCGGCGCCGTACCCGGGGCGCTCGGGACGCCTGGCGCGTTCCACGGTGCCGCAGTCTGGGTTGGCCTGTCCGGCACACCGGCGTCCGGGCCCGGCAGCAACGCTCCGGCCCCTGCGGGCGCTGCCGACGGCACGGCGGCGAACATGCCTTCTGCGGGGGCGAGAGGCGCGGGTGCCAGCTCCGCAAGTCCGGCCTGCGGCACGCCAGACAGCAGCGGCAACCCGGATGCCGGCACAGGCACGGCATCCGGACCCGAGGCGACCGGGGCCGACACCGGCTGCGGCGCGCGGACGGGCGCGGTACCGGCCGGCGACTCCACGCGCCCCAGCATCGCAAAGGGGTTGTCGTCGTCTTCCGCCGACGGGACGATCTCCGCGAGGCCCGGCAGCGGTTGACCGGCGGCAGGATGACCGAGGCTTGCGGACGGCGCCTCGAAAACGGTTTCAGGCGGCGAAACGGAGGCGGACGGTACGCCCCTCTCCGGCATGTCCGCCACGGCAGGCAAGGTTTCCTGCAGGGGAGCGGCTGCTGCAGCGGGCACCGCGGCCATCACCGGAGCGCTCGCCGGCCCAGGAACCGGGGCCGGGGCTGGGGCCGGGGTGTCGACCGCGACAGCCACCGGGGACGGCGCCGGCACGGGCGCCACGAAGGGCGCGCCCGGCACGACGGAATACAGCGTGTAGGGCCCGATCCGGACCTCGTCGCCGACGGACAGCTCCACTTCCTCGCCGGAGCGGACTTCCTCTCCGGCCACGAAGATCGAGCGGCGCTCGCAGAGGTTGGCGATGTACGCGGCCTCGGACTCCATGCGCACCATCGCATGCACGCGCGCCACCCCGGCGTCGGTATCGGGCAGCACGAGCTTGTTCTGTCCGCCGCGGCCGATCGTTCCGCCCGCCACGCCAAATACCGCCCCCCAGAGGCGGTTGACTTCGCCGTCGGCCTGCCGGACGACCCTGAGTTCGACCTTATCCATGTCGGTTGCAGTCCCTGCGGATCATGGCGTCTTCCTGGCGGGTGCGGCGCGCTTGCTGCGCGCAGCGGCGGCGGCCGCCGCGGCGCGCGCGGCGAGGAACTCCTTGCCCCACACCGGATGCCCCTTCTCGACGTCGCTCAACTGGAAGTTCGGGTCCAGCTGCAGCGCCGATTCGAACGTCTGGCGGCACTGGCGCTGCCGCCCCGAGGCGCAATGGCTGAAGGCGATGAACTTGTAGGCCTTGATCTGCGAGGCGACCGGCAACTCGGGCGCCGTGCTCAGGGGCGCCAGCGCCGCGATGGCCTCGTCGTAGCGGCCATCGGTGTAGACATCGATCGCCTGCGCCAGGGCCTCTTCCTTCAAGGTGGTCGGGTCCTTCTGCTTCGCGCCGTCCCTGCCGTCGGCAGCACCCGCCTCGGAGGCGGCCTGCCCGCCGTTTCCGGCACCTTCGCCCGCGGGCGGCGTCTGGCATCCGCCGAGCAGCACGCCTGCCAGGCAGGCGATCCCAATGAGCTTCGTCGTAGTTCCCATGCTCTCCTCGTCAAAATGGCAGGTGGCCGTCCGGCCTGCGGCCACGGGCCGCCGTCTGTCTGCGGGTCGTCCCGGCACCTCCGCCACGCGCCATCACGGCCGCGGCGATCGGGCCGTCATTCGAATTTGTGGGTCAGGATCACGGATTCGCCCTTGCGCACCTGCACCATCCGGGTCACCGTCTGCGACGCCGGATTGGACAGCTCGATGCGGTGGAAACCTTCCGCCAGCGTCAGCTGCGTGAGAGGCGGCGTCGTGCCGGCCGGAATGCGGTCCACGGTCACGTTGCCCCAGGGCATGACCCGCAGGATCACGCGCCCTGTGTTCTCGGCGTCCCGCGTGGCGGCCCGCTGCGTGCGGCCCGCGTCGTCCGCGGCCGGCGTGGAGGCTGCCGCAACGGGAGCCACCGGGACCGTCGGGGTCGCGGGGGGCGGCGCGGACGCCACCACCGCCGGAGTGCTGGCGCGGGGCGTGGCTTCCGGCGCGGCCGCAGAAGCGGGGGCCGACGGAACGGACACCGGGGCTGCCGCGACGTCCGCAGGCGTGGCGGACGTCTGCAGGGACTGCGCGGTCAGGCGCGTGAGCGTTTCCTCGGCCTGCAGCCGGTGGATGCCGTTCGGGAAGGCGTTCAGGTACGCCTGGATGGATTCCACCGTGTTGATGCGCGAAGCCAGTTCCCACTGGCTGGCCTCCTGTACCGCCATCCTCTCGCGGGCAGCGGCTTCGCTGGAGGCATTCACCGTCCACCACACGCCCCCGATGAGCACCGCCACCAGCAGCGCCAGCGCGGGGATGAGCCATGCCGGACGGCCGCCCGACGCCGCGCGCGCGCCAGCGGGCACCGCGCCGCGCTGCGCGGCAGGACGCGCCGCAGGCTCCGCGGCCGCGGCTGCAGCGCGCCGCTCACTGGTGGCGGCACGACCCTGAGCGACCGGTGCGGGCGCAGGAGCCACCACGGGCGGTTCGGCGCGGGCAGGCATCGGCTCCGGCAACGGCGCGGGCTGGGTCGGCGCATAGTCGCGCGCCGCTGTGGCGACAGGAGTCCCGGCGCCGTCGGCGGCCGGATGCGGAAGGTGCGACGGAATGATGGATGCCACCGCCTCCACCGGCCGGTGGGTGGCCGCCACGGCCGCGGAGGCCGCGTCCACGCCCGGCCCGGCGGCGCGCACGGCCACCTCGGCGCCCGCGGCAGCGGCCGAGGCGTGCGGCCAGGAGATGGTCACCGTCTTGAGGCCGAGTTGCTGCCGCAACTCTGCGATCGTCTGCGGCCGGTCCTGCGGCTTCACGGCCAGCGCGCTCTGCACGCCCTGCAGGAACCGGGCACTGAAGCCCGGGCAGTTCTCGGGCGTGAGCGTCGCCAGCGGGTCGTTGATCATCCGCGCCACCGAGGTGGCGGGAGGGCGGCCGGTGATCGCCTGGTAGAGCACGGCGCCCAACTGGTAGATGTCGGTCCATGCGCCCTGGGGCATGGCACCGTCGTCCACGTACTGCTCGATCGGCGCGAACCCCGGCTTGAGCACCATCGTGAGCGCCTGCGTCATGTCGCCGATGATGCGGCGGGCCGCGCCGAAGTCGAGCAGCACCGGCATGCCCGATTCCTGCAGGAAGATGTTGTCCGGCGCGATGTCGCGGTGGTAGCAGTCGGCCGCGTGCAGCATCTCGAGCACGTCGAGGATGGGCACGAGCACGGCAGAGAGCCAGGCCTCGTCCATCGCGGGCTGCTGCGCCAGGAACGACCGGAACGTCTGCCCCTCGTAGTACTGCATCACCATGTACGCCGTACCGTTGGCCTCGAAGAACCGGTAGACGTGCACGAGGGCCGGATGGGAGAACTTGGCCAGCAGCCGCGCCTCGTTGATGAAGCTGCGCAGGCCCGCATCGAAGGCGCCGCGGTGCTGCGAGCGCACGTGCACCTCGCTGCCGTCCTTGCGGCCGGCCAGGGTGGCGGGCATGTATTCCTTGATCGCCACGATGCGATCCAGGCTCAGGTCGCGCGCCTTGTAGACGATCCCGAACCCGCCCTCGCCCACAACGTCGTTCAGCCGGTACTCGCCGACCTGAACGCCGGGGCCTAGACAGTTCGCCGAGCCACTGAAATCCTTCTGCATGGGTTCACGCTTCCAAGCACCGCGGCAGGCGGCGCGAACATCGACGGCCGCCGGGCGCCCACCTTTTCGGAGCTCCCCGCTCCTGCACGTCGCGAACCAACGTCAAAGGCATCACTCCCGGCCGGCTGTTTCTACTACTCTGTATGGAGATGGCGGCAGGTGCCGCCATCCGCCGTCTTTGTGCGTTCAATCCCGCAGCCGCCTGGGGCGACCTCCACGAGAAGGGGCCAAGTGTAACGGTAACATGTGACACGTCTCCGATATCCCCGGCGGCGGAGAGAAAAAAGACAAATTGTTTCCTTTGTTTCTTGGCACTGGACAATGTTGGGACCTGGGGTATTTCCAAATGCGTGGTACCCCACCTATGATCGCCGGCGCAACTAGGCGTTCAAGGAAGCCAGCCTGTGCCGCATTCGCGCAACCCTCGGGAGGGGGGAAGCGTCGAGGTGATTATGGGTAACGGCCTCTTTGTGAAAAGCCGTGTTCGTGAGGAGTTCCTGCATGGCCCAGAAAGCCGTGCGGCTCCATTTCATCTTTCCCAGCGCAGACGCGCAGACCATCAAAAAGGAAGTATTCCATGTCCGTCGATATGTTCATGAAGGTTGAAGGTGCCAGCGGCGAATCCCAAGACGCCAACCACAAGAGCTGGACCGATATCCGCTCCTTCACCTGGGGTGCCACCCAACCCAACTCGATGGCCACGGGCAGCGGCGCCGGCGCGGGCAAGGTGACGTTCCATGACCTGAACGTCGTGGCCAAGATCGACAAGGCCTACCCTGCCGTCCTGAAGCACTGCTCGACCGGCAAGCACCTGGGCCAGGTGGAGATCTCCATGTGCAAGGCCGGCGGCACGCAGATCGAATTCAGCAAGATCACGCTGACCGATGTGCTGGTGACGAGCGTGACCGTGAGCGGCACCGACGGCAGCGATGCGGTTCTGGTGAACTACGCATTCCAGGCCGCCAAAATCAAGACCCAGTACTGGGAGCAGACGAACCAGGGCGGCAAGGGCGCAGAAAGCTCGGCCGGCTGGAACATCAAGGAAAACAAAGAAGCCTGATTCTTTCGCCTCGCAAAAAGCCGGAACCTTCGCAAAGGCTCCGGCTTTTTTCATGCAATGCATAAATAAATTGCATGCATTCCCACTGAAACCACCTGCCGCCATTGGGGACGGCGACGATAGTCGGGCCAGGCCAGCGTTCGGCATATTCGCCCATCCCCCGTTATTCGCAAAGTTATCTCCCGGCGCCCTGGCGTACCGGCCGATGGCACACGCGCGGCAAATCGCGCGCTTCCCGTGAATACGCGGCGGTTGATTACCCTCCACAGAGGCCCTTCCATGCCAGAACAAATCGACTACGCCTTCCTGAGCGCCCTGGAAGGCGGATCGCAGACGACCGGCTACGTACCGGCGGAGAAAGTCAGCAAGAGCGGCGTGACGATCGCGACCGGGTTCGATCTCGGCCAGAGGTCCGAGAACGACCTGAAGAACCTCGGCCTCGCCAGCACTTTGATCGCCAAGCTCAAGCCCTACCTGACGTCCAAAGGCGCCGACGCCAAGAAGCTGATCGAACAGACGCCGCTTTCCATCACCGCGGCCGAGGCCGAATCGATCGACAAGGCCGTCAAGGCAAGCCACATCGCCAGCGTGAAGCTGAAATACGACTCGGCCTCCAAGAAAAGCTTCATCGATCTGCCGGCCGAGGCGCAGACCGTCATCGCCTCGGTGTCGTTCCAGTACGGCATCAACCTGGACTCGGCCACGCCCAAGTTCTGGAAGGCCGTCACAGCGCAGGACTGGACCGAGGCCGTGAAGCTGCTCAAGAATTTCGGGGATGTGTACCCTACCCGGCGCGGCAAGGAAGCCGCACTGCTGGAGAAAATCAAATGAAACGATGGATCGCCCTGGCGGCCACGGCGCTGGCTGTCGGCACCCTGCAGGCTGCCGGGGGCCCCGCCCCCACCGTGCGCGTCGCCAACCCCGAACTGCTGGCCGCGCTGCAGAATCCCGAGGCGGCCCTTCAGGCCGCGCGCACGCCGCTCGCATTCGACAACGGCGAGTCGGCCCGCAACTGCCGCGAGTACGCGGAGCTGCTGCCGAAGAGCCGCCCCGTCGAGTCGGAACGCAACTTCGAAATCCGCAGCGAATACCTGCTGTGCGACGCCCTGCATCTGGTGGCCGGCAAGCCTTTCGCCGCGGAGAAGGCCGGGGTCGCCGTGCGCCAGGCCAGAACGCTCCACGACAGGCTCGATCTGCGGACGTTCCCGTCATCGCTGCGCAACCGCGCCGATGCGAAGCGCCATACGGTCAAGACGGTGCTTCCCGGGGCCTCGCATGCCGAAGGCACCGCCATCGCGGTCGAGACGCCGGACCAGCGCTTCCGGCTGGAAGTGGTGGCCACCGTCGACCCGGGCAAAGGCCGGAAGCCGGAGTGGATCGTCTGGGTGTCGGACGAATCGAAAACCGGCACCTACCGGGGATACAGCACCCTCGTCGTGCAACCGCCCCGGAACAAGTCCGGGGCCTACACCGCAGCAGACGCATCACGCCCCTGAGCGGCCATCGCCGCGCCATGGCTGCGGGGCGCGCTGGCAGGCAGGGGAGGCAGCGCAGCCTTCGCCCGACGGCGCCGCGTCCGTCGGGTCACATCGCCACGGCCCGGGCCACCATCCGCAGCCAGTCGAAGCCCCCCAGCACCGGCCGGCGCACGAGGCTGTCGCCGCGCAAGGCTTCGACCTTGTCGAGAATGCGCAGCCCGCCCTGCACCACGAGGCGCAACTCCCAACCGATGCGGCCGGGCAACTGGTGCACGAGCGGGGCGCCCTCCTCCATCAGCGCCCGCGCCCACGCCGCGTTGTCGGCCACCAGGGCACGGGCCCGCGGATCGAGCGGCTGCTGCTGCAGCAGCGCCCGGTCGACGCCGAAACGCGCCAGATCGGCATCGGTGAGGTAATGCCGCTCCCGGGGAAGGTCCACGCTGAAGTCCTGCCAGAAATTGATGAGCTGCAGCGCGGTGCAGATCGCGTCGCTGCGGGCCAGCGCCCGGGCATCGCCGATGCCGTAGAGGTGCAGCAGCAATCGCCCCACCGGGTTGGCGGACCGCCGGCAGTAGTCGAGCAGTTCGTCCCGGTCCGCATAGGTGAGGCCGGCCGACGTCCGCACGATGTCCTGGGTGAACGCGCTCAGCAGGTCCGCCAGCAGCGGGACGGGAAGCGCGTGGGCACGGATCGCCCTCTGGAGCGGGCCGAACACCGCCGCCCACCGCGCTCCGGGGGCGTGGCCGGCGGCGATGCGGTGCAGTTCCGCGGTGTATGCCGCCAGCACCTCCAGCCGCTCCGCAGGCGTGTCATCGCCCTCGTCCGCGATGTCGTCGGCCGTCCGGGCAAAGCCGTAGATCGCGGCGATCGGCTCGCGCAGTGCCGGTGGGCACAGCCAGGACGCCACCGGAAAATTCTCGTAATGCGTGACGGGCTGCGCGCGCCATTCCGCAGTTCCTTCCGGAGGACGCGAAGAACAAGCCTGCGGCTGGAAGCCTCGCGGTGCCTGCGTGGCAGGCGGGGTGGCGGGCAGGTGGGGCGCTGCAGGCGGTTCAGGCGCAGCCACCTCGGGAATGTCTGCATCGCGGCGCGGGGAATGTGGGGTGGTCACCCGGCGATTGTCGCTTGACGCTGCCGAGGCTTTCACCTAGATTACTAACCAGTCAGTCATTAACCGATTCACTCGGGAACCACCATGCCGCTCTCCGCGCAGCCCCGGACCTCCAGGCGCCTTCGCCCCCTCCAGCCCCCATGCGGGGCTTTTTCGTGGCGGCCCGGCCGGCAGTGGGCCGTGATCGCGTCGGTCGCGGCAACGCTGGCGCTCGGCGCCTGCTCCCGCAAGGAGCCGCCGCCGGAACCCGTGCGCTCGGTCAAGCTGCTCACCGTCGGCACGTCGTCGCTCCACACGCGTGCGGAATATGCCGGCGAAGTGCGCGCCCGCATCGAATCGCGCCTGGGCTTCCGGGTGGCGGGCAAGATCGTCCAGCGGCAGGCGGAGCTCGGACAGCGCGTACAGGCCGGCCAGGTGCTGGCGCAGATCGATCCGCGCGATTACCAGCTGTCCGCGGACGCGGCACGCGCCCAGGTGGCCGCGGCGCAGACCCAGCGGGATCTGGCGGCGGCGGATTACCAGCGCTTTTCCGCGCTCAAGGCGCAGAACTTCATCAGCGGCGCCGAGCTCGACCGTCGCTCGGCCACCCTGAAAGCCGCCGAGGCCTCGCTCGAACAGGCCCGGGCCCAGGCGGCCTCGCAGAGCAACCAGACGCAGTACACGCGACTCGTGGCCGATGCCGCCGGCGTGGTCACCGGCATCGACGCCGAGCCCGGCCAGGTGGTCGCGGCCGGCACGCCGGTCGTGCGGATCGCCCAGGACGGGCCGCGCGACTTGGTGTTCTCGGTGCCCGAAGACCGGCTCGCCCGCGTGCGCCCCGGACAGGCCGTGACCGTGCGCACGTGGTCGGGCGGAGGCGCACTGCCGGGCCGGGTGCGCGAAGTGGCCGCGAGCGCCGATCCGGTCACGCGCACGTTCCTGGCCAAGGTCGCCATCGAATCCGACACGCCCCCGCCGCTGGGCGCCACCGCCTACGTGACGCCCGACGGGTCCGCGCAGGCAGGGCCGCAGGCCATCAAGCTGCCGACGAGCGCGCTGCGCCAGGAGGGCTCGCAGACCGCGGTCTGGGTGTACGAGCCCGCGAGCGGCACGGTGCGCTCGCAGGCCGTGCAGATCGCGAGCGCGGACGGCAACGACGTGGTCGTGGGCAGCGGCCTCGCGCCGGGCATGCAGGTGGTGGCTGCCGGCGTGCATGTGCTCTCTCCGGGGCAGAAGGTGCTGGTCTACCAGCCGCGCGCGTCCCGTGGCGGCGAGGCTCCAGCCGCCACGTCCGCATCCGCACCGGCTCCGGCCGCATCCGGCACCGCCCCCGCGGCCTCCGCCGCCGCACGCTGAGGCCCCCATGGAAAACGCGACGCCGCAGCCGCCCACCGGCGGATTCAACCTGTCCAAATGGGCGCTGGACCACCCCGCCCTCACGCGCTACCTCATGGTGGTGCTCATGCTGCTGGGCGTGGGCGCCTACTTCCAGCTCGGCCAGGACGAGGACCCGCCCTTCACCTTCCGCGCCATGGTGGTGCGCACCTACTGGCCCGGCGCCACCGCGCAGCAGGTGGCGGAACAGGTCACCGACAAGCTCGAACGCACCCTGCAGGAGGTGCCGTACGCAGACCGCATGCGCAGCTACTCCAAGCCGGGCGAGTCGCAGATCATCTTCGAGCTCAAGGATTCATCGCCGCCCGGCGAGGTGCCCAATGTCTGGTACACGGTGCGCAAGAAGATCGGCGACATGCGCGCCACCCTGCCCCAGGGCGTGCAGGGCCCGTTCTTCAACGACGAATTCGGCGACGTCTACGGCGTGATCTATGCGTTGGAAGCGGACGGCTTCACCCCGGCCGAAGTCCGGAACTTCGCGGACGACGTGCGCCAGCAGCTGCTGCGCGTGAAGGACGTGGCCAAGGTCGAGCAGTTCGGCATCCAGGACGAGAAGATCTACATCGAGATCTCGCAGAAGCGGCTTGCGCAGCTCGGCCTGGACATGAACCAGGTGCTGTCCCAGCTCGGGCAGCAGAATGCGGTCGAGAGCGCCGGCACCATCCAGACACCGCAGGACCAGGTGCAGATCCGCGTGGCGGGCCAGTTCGGCGCCGTCGAAGACCTGCGCGCCATGCCGATCCGGGGCGCCTCGGGCGCGCAATTGCGCCTGGGCGACATCGCCGAGGTGCGGCGCGGCTACGTCGATCCGCCCAGCATCAAGGTGCGCCACCAGGGCCGGGAAGTGGTCGCGCTGGGCGTCTCCATGGCCAAGGGCGGCGACATCATCCGGCTCGGCGAATCGCTGCACGCCGCCGCCCGCCGCATCGAGCAGACCCTGCCCGCGGGCGTGCGCCTCGTGAACGTGCAGGACCAGCCGCGCGCCGTGTCCTCCTCCGTGAACGAATTCGTCAAGGTGCTCATCGAGGCCGTGGTGATCGTGCTGGCCGTGAGCTTCCTGAGCCTGGGGCTGCACCAGCGCCCCGGCCACCACCCGTTCTGGCGGCGCTGGACGCTGGACGTGCGCCCCGGCCTCGTGGTGGGCATCACGATCCCGCTGGTGCTGGCCGTCACCTTCCTGGCCATGTGGTACTGGAAGATCGGCCTGCACAAGATCTCGCTCGGCTCGCTCATCATCGCGCTCGGCCTGCTGGTGGACGACGCGATCATCGCGGTCGAGATGATGGTGCGGAAGATGGAGGAAGGCTACGACAAGGTCCGCGCCGCCACCTTCGCCTACGAGATCACGGCCATGCCGATGCTCACCGGCACGCTGATCACCGCCGCCGGCTTCCTGCCGATCGGCCTGGCCAAATCCGTCACCGGCGAATACACCTTCGCGATCTTCGCGGTCACCGTGATCGCGCTGGTGCTCTCGTGGCTGGTATCGGTGTATTTCGTGCCCTACCTGGGCACGCTGATCCTCAAGGCGCCCGCGCATCCGAAGGCGGAAGCGCACCCGCCCGCGGAAGGCGCCGCAGCAGGCGCCGCCGCCGCACAGGGCCCGCACGAGGTCTTCGACAGCCGCTTCTACAACGCCTTCCGCCGCGCCGTGGACGCCTGCGTGGAGCACCGCTGGATCACCATCGGCGTCACGGTGCTGCTCTTCGTGCTCGGCATCGTGGGCATGGGGCGCGTGCAGCAGCAGTTCTTCCCCGATTCGAGCCGGCCGGAGATCCTGGTGGATGCCTGGTTCCCCGAAGGCACCTCCTTCGCCGCCAACGAGGAACTGCTCAAGCGCATGGAAAAGCGCCTGCTCGCCGAGCCCGGCGTGACCTCGGTGAGCACCTGGATCGGCTCGGGCGTGCCGCGCTTCTACCTGCCGCTCGACCAGGTCTTCCCGCAGAGCAACGTCTCGCAGATCATCCTGCTGCCGCAGGACCTGTCCCGGCGCGAAGAACTGCGCCATTCGCTGCCCGCCCTGCTCGCGCAGGAATTCCCCGAAGTGCGCGCCCGCGTCAAGCTGCTGCCCAACGGCCCGCCCGTGGCCTACCCGGTGCAGTTCCGCGTGATCGGCAACGATCCGGCGCGGCTGCGCCAGCATGCCGACGAAGTCCGCACCATCCTGCGCGAGCATCCGCAGATGCAGGGCGTGAACGACAACTGGAACGAGTCCGTCAAGACGATGCGCCTGGAGATCGACCAGGACAAGGCGCGCGCTCTCGGCGTGAGCAGCCAGTCCATCGCCCAGGCCGCGCGCACCGTGTTCACCGGCACGACCGTGGGCCAGTACCGCGAGGGCGACCGGCTGATCGACATCGTCTTCCGCCAGCCGCCGGACGAGCGCCAGGCCATCACCGACATCGCCAACGCCTACCTGCCCACGGCGTCCGGGCGCGCGATACCGCTCACGCAGATCGCGCGGCCGGTCTTCGTGTGGGAGCCCGGCGTGATGTGGCGGCAGAACCGCGAATACGCCATCACCGTGCAGGGCGACGTCGTCGAGGGCCTGCAGGGCGCCACCGTCACCGAAGCGCTGCTGCCCGGCCTGCGCCAGCTGGAGTCCGGATGGCATGACGCGGGCGACACGGGCTACCGGATCGAGGTGGCGGGCGCGGTGGAGGAAAGCTCCAAGGGCTCGGCCTCGATCGCGGCGGGCGTGCCCATCATGCTGTTCATCACCTTCACGCTGCTCATGCTCCAACTGCACAGCTTCAGCCGGGCAGTGCTGGTGTTCCTCACCGGGCCGCTGGGCATCGCCGGTGTGGCGGGCGCGCTGCTGCTGCTCGGCCGGCCGTTCGGCTTCGTGGCGCTGCTGGGCGTGATCGCGCTCATGGGGATGATCCAGCGCAACTCGGTGATCCTCATCGACCAGATCGAGAGCGACCGGGCGCGCGGCGTGCCCGCCTGGGACGCCATCGTGGAGTCGGCCGTGCGCCGGCTGCGGCCCATCGTGCTGACCGCGGCGGCTGCCGTCCTGGCGATGATCCCGCTGTCGCGCAGCGTGTTCTGGGGCCCGATGGCCGTCGCCATCATGGGCGGGCTCGTCGTCGCCACGGTGCTCACGCTGCTGGCGCTGCCGGCCATGTACGCGGCCTGGTTCCGCGTGCGGCGGCCCGAAACGCCCCCCGCGCCAGCGGCCTGAAAGGAACACCGCCCGCCGACAGGGTAAAATCGAGGGCTAACCAATTTCAGGAAAGCGGCGGCCTCCCCGGTCCGCCGCTTTTTGTCGGTGGTCCGCTGGAGACGGCGGGTGAAAGCCAAGTGGAAAAAGCGCGGGTGGCGAAATTGGTAGACGCACCAGGTTTAGGTCCTGACGCCAGCAATGGTGTGGGGGTTCGAGTCCCCCCCCGCGCACCACGCACAACACGGTGAGGCAGTCCCGGCACGGGACGGCTGTCACGGTCCCATTACATAGAGGAAGAGCCATGGCCGTTACTGTTGAAACCCTTGAAAAGCTCGAGCGCAAGATCACGCTGAGCCTGCCCCTGACCACCATCCAGACGGAAGTGGACTCGCGCCTCAAGCGCCTGGCCCGCACGGTGAAGATGGACGGCTTCCGCCCCGGCAAGGTGCCGATGAACGTCGTCGCCCAGCGCTACGGCTACTCCGTGCAGTACGAAGTGCTGAACGACAAGGTCGGCGAAGCCTTCGCCCAGGCCGCCAACGAAGCCAACCTGCGCGTCGCCGGCCAGCCCCGCATCACCGAGAAGGAAGGCGCCCCCGAAGGCCAGATCACCTTCGACGCCGTGTTCGAAGTGTTCCCCGAAGTGAAGATCGGCGACCTCTCCACCGCCGAAGTCGAGAAGCTGTCCGCCGAAGTGACCGACGCCGCCATCGACAAGACCATCGACATCCTGCGCAAGCAGCGCCGCACGTTCGCGCAGCGCGCCCAGGGCACGGCCGCCGAAGACGGCGACCGCGTGACCGTGGACTTCGAAGGCAAGATCGACGGCGAGACCTTCTCCGGCGGCAAGGCCGAAGACTTCCAGTTCCTGGTCGGCGAAGGCCAGATGCTCAAGGAATTCGAAGACGCCGTGCGCGGCATGAAGGCCGGCGAGAGCAAGACCTTCCCGCTGGCATTCCCCGAGGACTACCACGGCAAGGACGTGGCCGGCAAGACCGCCGACTTCCTCGTCACCGTGAAGAAGATCGAGGCCGCCCACCTGCCCGAAGTCAACGAGCAGCTGGCCAAGTCCCTGGGCATCGCCGACGGCACCGTCGACGGCCTGCGCGCCGACATCAAGAAGAACCTCGAGCGCGAAGTCAAGTTCCGCCTGCTGGCCCGCAACAAGCAGGCCGTGATGGAAGCCCTGGTCTCCAAGGCCGAGCTGGACCTGCCCAACGCCAGCGTGCAGTCCGAAATCGCCCGCCTGCTCGAAGGCGCCCGCGCCGACCTGAAGCAGCGCGGCATCAAGGACGCCGACAAGGCCGAGATCCCCGAGGACGTGTTCCGTCCCCAGGCCGAGCGCCGCGTTCGCCTGGGCCTGGTGGTGGCCGAACTCGTGCGTGCCAACGAACTGCACGCCACGCCCGAGCAGCTCAAGGCCCACGTGGACGAGCTGGCCGCCAGCTACGAGAAGCCCGAGGACGTGGTCCGCTGGTACTTCGGCGACCGCCAGCGCCTGGCCGAAGTCGAGGCCGTCGTGGTCGAGAACAACGTCACCGCCTTCGTGCTGGACAAGGCCAAGGTCACCGACAAGGCCATCTCCTTCGACGAACTGATGGGCCAGGGCTGATGCCCCGGTGCCGGCCGCCTTTTTCGGCGCGCCGGCCTCCCGTCCATGTGGGGCTTGTGCTGGCGAGCACAGGCCCCAATTCATTTCTCGGTACAGTACCTGCATGACTGGAGAAAAAATGAGCGCACTGGAAACCCAGGCCCTGGGCATGATCCCCATGGTCATCGAGCAGTCGGGCCGCGGCGAGCGGTCCTACGACATCTACTCACGCCTGCTCAAGGAACGCATCGTGTTCCTGATCGGCGAAGTGAACGACCAGACGGCGAACCTCGTGGTGGCGCAGCTGCTGTTCCTCGAGAGCGAGAACCCCGACAAGGACATCTCGTTCTACATCAACTCCCCGGGCGGCAGCGTCACGGCGGGCATGGCCATCTACGACACGATGCAGTTCATCAAGCCGGACGTGTCCACCATGTGCCTGGGCTTCGCGGCCAGCATGGGCGCCTTCCTGCTGGCGGCCGGTGCCAAGGGCAAGCGCTTCTCGCTGCCCAACTCGAAGATCATGATCCACCAGGTGCTCGGCGGCGCCCGCGGCCAGGCCACGGACATCGAGATCCATGCCCGCGACATCCTGCGCACCAAGGACCAGATGAACCGCATCCTGGCCGAGCGCACCGGACAGCCGCTCGACAAGGTCAAGGCGGACACCGAGCGCGACTACTTCCTCACCGCCGACGAGGCCAAGGAATACGGCCTCGTCGACCAGGTCGTCGCCCAGCGGCCCTGACCCGAGGCGGCGTTGCCTCCGGCGGCGCCTGCCGGCTCCCTCCGGCAAGGCGCCGTTTTCCATTTCGTTATCATCCCTGCAACGTCCTGCAACACGAGGCAATGCCCCCATGGCCGAGAAAAAAGGCTCTTCCAGCGAAAAAACCCTTTATTGCTCCTTCTGCGGCAAGAGCCAGCACGAGGTCAAGAAACTGATCGCTGGCCCGTCGGTATTCATCTGCGACGAGTGCATCGATCTCTGCAATGAAATCATCCGCGACGAGCTTCCCGCCGCCGAAGGGGCGCGCGACTCCCGTGGCGATCTGCCCACGCCCTCCGAGATCAAGGCCAACCTCGACAACTACGTGATCGGGCAGGAGGTCGCCAAGCGCACGCTGGCCGTGGCCGTCTACAACCACTACAAGCGGTTGCGCCACAAGGACAAGGCGGGCAAGGACGAGGTCGAGCTCTCCAAGAGCAACATCCTGCTGATCGGGCCCACTGGCTCGGGCAAGACCCTGCTCGCGCAGACCCTCGCGCGCATGCTCGACGTGCCGTTCGTGATGGCCGACGCCACCACGCTCACGGAAGCGGGCTATGTCGGCGAGGACGTCGAGAACATCGTCCAGAAGCTGCTGCAGAGCTGCAACTACGAGGTGGAGCGCGCCCAGCGCGGCATCGTCTACATCGACGAGATCGACAAGATCTCCCGCAAGTCCGACAACCCCTCGATCACGCGCGACGTTTCGGGCGAAGGCGTGCAGCAGGCCCTGCTCAAGCTCATCGAAGGCACGATGGCCAGTGTGCCGCCGCAGGGCGGGCGCAAGCATCCGAACCAGGACTTCCTGCAGATCGACACGACCAACATCCTGTTCATCTGCGGCGGCGCCTTCGCCGGCCTGGAGAAGGTCATCGAGAACCGTACCGAGGCCTCCGGCATCGGGTTCGGCGCGGCGGTCAAGAGCAAGAAGCAGCGCTCGCTGACCGAGGTGTTCACCGAGATCGAACCCGAGGACCTGATCAAGTTCGGCCTGATTCCCGAGCTGGTCGGCCGGATGCCGGTGGTCACCGCGCTCGCAGAACTCAGCGAGGACGCCCTGGTGCAGATCCTCACCGAGCCCAAGAACGCGCTCGTCAAGCAGTACAGCAAGCTGCTGGCCATGGAAGGCGTCGAGCTGGAGATCCGGCAGGCGGCGCTCAAGGCGATCGCCCGCAAGGCGCTGGCCCGCAAGACCGGCGCCCGCGGCCTGCGGTCGATCCTGGAGCAATCCCTGATCGGCACCATGTTCGACCTGCCCAACACCAGCAACGTGGAAAAGGTCGTGGTGGACGAGTCCACGATCGAAGAAAACAAGGCGCCCCTGCTCGTGTACCGGGAAGCCGCGAAGAAGGCGTAACCCGGCCGTGCGTTTCCGGTAAGGGCACTTTCCTGCGACGGTGGGCCCGGTGGGCCTGCCAGGACCGCGGCGGCCGGCGAGGCGTGCCGCGGGTTGAAAATATCGGCGGGTGGACCATATTCCACCCAGCTTCACAAGGATTCCCATGTCCGGACATACCCCCCTGCCAGACACACCGATCGATCTGCCCCTGTTGCCGCTGCGCGACGTGGTGGTGTTCCCCCACATGGTGATTCCGCTGTTCGTGGGCCGCCCCAAGAGCATCAAGGCCCTGGAGCTGGCCATGGAAGCGGATCGCCGCATCATGCTGGTCGCCCAGAAGACGGCCGCGAAAGACGAGCCGCTCGTCTCCGACATGTTCGACGTCGGCTGCGTGTCCACCATCCTGCAGATGCTCAAGCTGCCCGACGGCACCGTGAAGGTGCTCGTCGAAGGCCAGCAGCGCGCGCGGGTCGCCTCGATCGAAGACCACGAGACGCATTTCACCTCCACGGTGACACCCGTGCCGCCTGCGGACGGCGACCACAAGCCCAGCGAGATCGAGGCGCTGCGCCGCGCCGTGATGCAGCAGTTCGACCAGTACGTCAAGCTGAACAAGAAGATCCCGCCCGAGATCCTCACCTCGATCGCCAGCATCGACGATCCAGGCCGCCTGGCCGACACGATCGCCGCCCACCTGCCGCTCAAGCTCGAGAACAAGCAGGCGGTGCTGGACCTGGCGGACGTCAAGGAACGGCTCGAGAACCTCTTCGAGCAGCTCGACCGCGAAGTCGACATCCTCAACGTCGACAAGAAGATCCGCGGCCGCGTGAAGCGGCAGATGGAGAAGAACCAGCGCGACTTCTACCTGAACGAGCAGGTCAAGGCCATCCAGAAGGAACTGGGCGAAGGCGAGGAAGGCGCGGACATCGAGGAGATCGAGAAGAAGATCAAGGCCGCCAAGATGCCGGCCGACGCGCGCAAGAAGGCCGAGGGCGAGCTCAAGAAGCTCAAACTCATGTCGCCGATGTCGGCGGAAGCCACCGTCGTGCGCAACTACATCGAAGTGCTCACGGGCCTGCCGTGGAGCAAGCGCACCAAGATCAAGCACGACCTCGCCAATGCCGAGGAAGTGCTCAACGAAGACCATTACGGCCTCGACAAGGTCAAGGACCGCATCCTCGAATACCTCGCGGTGCAGCAGCGTGTGGACAAGGTGAAGGCTCCCATCCTGTGCCTCGTCGGCCCCCCGGGCGTCGGCAAGACCTCGCTGGGGCAGTCGATCGCCAAGGCGACCGGCCGCAAGTACGTGCGCATGGCGCTCGGCGGCATGCGCGACGAGGCGGAGATCCGCGGACACCGCCGCACCTACATCGGCGCGATGCCGGGCAAGGTGCTGCAGAGCCTCAACAAGGTGGGCACGCGCAATCCGCTCTTCCTGCTCGACGAGATCGACAAGCTGGGCACGGACTTCCGCGGCGACCCGTCCAGCGCGCTGCTCGAGGTGCTCGACCCGGAGCAGAACCACAAGTTCGGCGACCACTACGTGGAAGTCGACTTCGACCTCAGCGACGTCATGTTCGTCGCCACGTCCAACTCCATGAACATCCCCCCGGCCCTGCTGGACCGGATGGAAGTGATCCGCCTGTCCGGCTACACCGAGGACGAGAAGGCCAACATCGCCATCAAGTACCTGCTGCCCAAGCAGATGGTGAACAACGGCGTGAAGGACGAGGAACTGCGGGTCGAGGAAAGCGCCGTGCGCGACGTGATCCGCTACTACACCCGCGAGGCCGGCGTGCGCTCGCTGGAGCGCGAACTCTCCAAGATCTGCCGCAAGGTGGTCAAGGGCCTGCAGCTCAAGAAGCTGGAGCCCCAGGTGGTGGTCACGGCGGACAACCTGGCCGAGTATCTGGGCGTGCGCAAGCACACCTATGGCCGCGCCGAGCAGCAGAACCAGGTCGGCCAGGTGGTCGGCCTCGCCTGGACCGAGGTCGGTGGCGACCTGCTCACCATCGAAGCGGCGGCCATGCCCGGCAAGGGCGTCATCACGCGCACGGGTTCGCTCGGCGACGTGATGAAGGAATCCGTGGAAGCCGCCCGCACCGTGGTGCGCAGCCGCGCCCACCGCCTGGGCATCAAGGACGAGGCGTTCGAGAAGCGCGACATCCACGTCCACGTGCCGGACGGCGCCACGCCGAAGGACGGCCCGAGCGCGGGTGCCGCGATGACCACGGCCTTCGTCTCCGCGCTCACCGGCATCCCGGTGCGCGGCGACGTCGCGATGACCGGCGAGATCACCCTGCGCGGCGAAGTCACCGCCATCGGCGGCCTGAAGGAAAAACTGCTCGCGGCGCTGCGGGGCGGCATCAAGACGGTGCTGATTCCCGAAGAGAACGTGAAGGACCTGCAGGAGATTCCGGACAACGTGAAGAGCGGCCTGGAGATCGTGCCCGTCAAGTGGATCGACAAGGTGCTCGAGGTGGCGCTGGAGCGCAAGCCGATCGCCCTCACCGAAGAGGAGATCGCTGCATCGGTGTCCGCGCGCGAAAGCCGCGAGGCGGCGGCCGCTGCGGGCTCCGTGAAACATTGATGTCTTGATGTCGAATTTTTTGGGAATCGCCCAAAAAGTGCGCTACAATTCATCCCATCGACGCCAAACGTTGTAGAATGCAAGGCTTCGGTAAATGCGGGAATAGCTCAGTTGGTAGAGCGCAACCTTGCCAAGGTTGAGGTCGAGAGTTCGAGACTCTTTTCCCGCTCCAGACTCCAAAAAAGGGGAAGCCACCGCTTCCCCTTTTTGCCAAGGAAAGCATCTTCGGCGCGGTAGCAAAGCGGTTATGCACCGGATTGCAAATCCGTGTAGGTCGGTTCGACTCCGGCCCGCGCCTCCAAGTACTGAAAGCGGCTTGCGCACCACGGGGTGACAGGCCACTTGGCAAAAGCGCCAAAAATTGGTGCTACAATTCAAGTCTGTTGACGAGGCAACGAATCAACAGCAAACGCGGGAATAGCTCAGTTGGTAGAGCGCAACCTTGCCAAGGTTGAGGTCGAGAGTTCGAGACTCTTTTCCCGCTCCAATTCCTGAACACGCACATGCGCTGTTCAACACAAAAAGGCCCTCCGGGGCCTTTTTTGTTGCCCGGTCGATTCGTGCCGGCGTCTGTATCGCTCTCCCCTCGCCTTGCGCGAGCCCGCATTTCCTGCGGGCCGCGGCCAGGTCCATCGTCTCCCGCATGGGACAATCCCCCGCCATGACACCGGAACAGTACGTCCAACAAAAAGCCGCGGCGTCCGGCAGCAGCTTCTACTACGCCTTCCTGTTCCTGCCGCCCGCCCGGCGCGCCGCGATCACGGCGTTCTACGCGTTCTGCCGCGAAGTGGACGACGTGGTGGACGAGGTGTCCGATGCCGGCGTGGCCCGCACCAAGCTGGCCTGGTGGCAGGCCGAAGTGGCCCGCGCGTTCGCCGGCCAGCCCCCGTCGCACCCCGTCCTGCAGGCACTGATGCCGCACACCGCCACCTACGGCATCGAGGAGCGCCACCTGCAGGCGGTGATCGACGGCTGCCAGATGGACCTGGAGCAGACCCGCTACCTGGATTTCGCCGGCCTCTCCCGGTACTGCCATCTGGTGGCCGGCGTGGTCGGCGAAGTGGCGGCGCGGATCTTCGGGCCGGTGGACGAGCGCACGGTGCAGTACGCCCACACACTGGGCCTCGCCTTCCAGCTCACCAACATCATCCGCGACGTGGGCGAAGACGCGATGATGGGCCGCATCTACCTGCCCGTGTCGGAGCTGCAGCAGTTCGACGTGAAGGCCCACGAGATCACCAAGCGCCAGTACTCGGACCGCTTCACCGCGCTCATGCGCTTCCAGGCCGAGCGCGCCCACGGCCTCTACGACAAGGCGTTCGCGCTCCTGCCGCCCGAACAGCGGCGTGCGCAGAAGCCGGGCCTGATGATGGCGAGCATCTACCGCACGCTGCTGCGCGAGATCGAGCGTGACCAATTCCAGGTGCTGCACCAACGCATCGCGCTCACGCCGCTGCGCAAGCTGTGGCTGGCCTGGAAGATGCAGGCCCTCGGGCGGATGTGATGGCTTTCTGCCTGCGGTCCGGCATCGCCGCCTGCGCGCTGGGCCGGGCCTGCCCTCTTCCTCCTTGCGCACGCGTTTGATGCCCATGCGCGTGGCCGTCATCGGAGCGGGCTGGGCCGGGCTCGCGGCCGCCATTGCCGCGGCGCAGGCGGGGCACACCGTTTCGGTGCTCGAAACCGCGCGCATGCTCGGTGGACGCGCGCGTGCCCTTGCGCCGGGCGCTGGAGCCGACGCCTCCACCCGCCTCGACAACGGACAGCACATCCTCATCGGTGCCTACGCGGAATGCCTGCGGCTCATGCGGCTGGTGGGCATCGACCCGGACGAGGCGCTGCTGCGCATGCCGCTCGCGCTCACGTTCCCGGGCGGCTCGGGGCTGCGTTTTCCCGACGCTCCGCCGCCCTGGGATGCCCTGTGGGGTATCGCCAGCGCGCGGGGCTGGAGCGTGCGCGAGCGCACCGCGCTGCTGGCGCGTGCGGCACGCTGGCGGCTCGGCGGCTTCCGGTGCGATCCCCATGCCACCGTGGCGGACCTCTGCACGGGGCTGCCCGAGCGGCTGCTGCGCGAGTTCATCGATCCGCTCTGCGTGTCCGCGCTCAACACGCCTTGCGCCGAAGCGAGCGGCGCGGTGTTCCTGCGGGTGCTGCGCGACAGCCTCTTCAGCGGCCGGGGCGGGTCGAACCTGTTGCTGCCCCGGCGCGACCTGAGCGCACTCTGGCCCGAGGCCGCTGCCGCGTGGCTGCGCGCGCGCGGGCATGCCGTGCACCCGGGCCGGCGCGTGCAACGGCTCGAAACCGTCATGGCGCGTGGCGCGCAGGCCGCCCCGTCGTGGCGGGTGGACGGGGACGCATTCGACGCCGTGGTGCTGGCCACGCCCAGCACCGAGGCCGCCCGGTTGGTGGAGGACGCCGCGCAGGCGCTTCCTGCCACCGCCGCCAGCCCGCTGCAGGCCTGGGCCGCACGGGCCCGGGCCCTGCGGTTCACGGCCATCGCCACGGTGTATGCGCAGGCCCTCTCGGCGGGCAGTAGCGCAGCCACGCTGCCGGCACCCATGCTGGCCCTGCGCAACGGCCCGGATGCCCCGGCGCAGTTCGTTTTCGACCGGGGCCGTCTCGGTTCCGGCGTGGGGCAGCTCGCTTTCGTCGTGAGTGCCTTCGAAGGGGAACGCGCCGCGCTGGAAGACGCCGTGGTACGGCAGGCGGCACGCCAGTTGGACCTTCCCGGCGTGCGCATCCTGCAGACGGTGGTGGAAAAGCGCGCGACCTTCGCCTGTGTGCCGGCACTGGCACGCCCGGGCGCCACCATCGCCACGGGGCTGCTGGCCTGCGGCGATTACGTGGAAGGCCCCTACCCCGCCACGCTGGAGGGCGCCGTGCTCTCCGGCACCGCGGCCGGCCGGGCGCTGCCGCGAGGTCAGGCGCACGGTGCGGCAACGCCCGCAGAAGGGTGGTGCTGGCCGCCCTAAGCCGAAAAGCCCAGCGCCACGGCCGGCTCGCCGCCCGGCCGGGGCAGCACGTCGGCGAGCTTCAACACCGCCATGCCGGTGTTCCCCCAGAAGCGCTCCAGGCTGCCGTCCCGCTCGATCAGCAGCCGCTGCACCAGGGGTTCCAGCGACGTGGTGGCGGGGTCCGCCACCAGCAGGTAGCGCGGCTCCTCGGCGTCCACCGCCCCGTGCGCGGCCTCGTTGACCTGCACCACCCAGTCCAGCCCGGTCAGCACCTCCAGCACCGGCTCCAGCTGCAGCACGTCCACGCGCAGCGCCTGGGCCAGCTCGCCCGCCGGCAGGCCGCGCCGCACGGAGCCGCGGGCCGCATGCAGTTGCTGCAGCACCTCGATCGCGATCTGGAAGCTCCATCCCAGCCGGCTGGCGTTGCGCGCGACCCCGGTGAGCAGGCTGGGCAGATAGGCCGCCACCACCGCGCCGAGCAGCACGATCACCCACGCCACGTAGATCCAGACCAGCAGGATGGGCAGCGTGGCGAACGCCCCGTACAGCACCGAATAGGTGGGCACCGACGCGATGTAGAGCCCCAGCACCTTCTTGGCCACTTCGATGCCCACCGAGACGAACACCCCGCCGGACCACGCATGCCGCCAATGCACCTGCGTGTTGGGCACGTAGCGGTAAAGCGCCGCCGTGCCCCCCGCCAGCAACAGGAACTCGATGGAATCGAACAGCAGCCGGGCACTGTCCGGCAGTGCGCCTTCGAGGCCGCGCGACGCGCTGGACGCCACCGACGTGGTCAGGGCCAGGCTCGCGGCGAGCACCAGGGGCCCGAGCGTGATCACGGCCCAGTAGATCAGCACCCGCTGCCCCAGCGGCCGCAGGCGGGGCACGCGCCAGATGTTGTTGAGCGTGCGGTCGATCGTGAGGATGAGCGCCAGCGCCGTGGCCAGCAGGATCGAGAAGCCCGCCACGCCCAGCCCGCTCGCCTTGGCCGCGAACTGCGTCAGATAGCCCAGCACCTGGCGGGAGATGCTGTCGGGCACCAGGCTGTCCACCAGCCAGCGCTGCAGCCCCGTCTGCAGGGCACCGAAGATGGGGAACGCGGTGAAGATCGCCAGCGCCACGGTGAAGAACGGCACCAGGGCCAGCAGCGTGGTGAAGGTGAGGCTGCTGGCCGTCAGGCCCAGGCGGTCTTCCCGGAAGCGCTCGCGCAGCGTCTGCGCGGTCGTGCGCCAGGGAAAGCGCGACAGGTCCGAAAGCACGCTTTCGAAGCGCTTCGCGAGTGGGGCAATGGGCATGGCCGATATGATGCCACTCCGATGACATCTTCCTTCGCGACGGCCGCGCCCGCCCCCGACCCGACCGTGGCCGCCACCCGCTGGCTCGCGGTCGGCAGCCTGCTGGGCCTCATCGTGCTCAGCCTGGCGTGGGAGCTCTGGCTCGCGCCGCTGCGGCCCGGCGGCTCGTGGCTCGCGCTCAAGGCCCTGCCGCTCGCGCTGCCGCTGGCGGGCCTGCTCAAGCACCGCATGTACACCTACCGCTGGGTCAGTCTGGTGGTGTGGCTCTACTTCACCGAGGGCGTCGTGCGCGCCTGGAGCGACGCGCCCCCGGGCCGCTGGCTGGCCTGCGCCGAGATCGTGCTCTGCCTGGGCCTCTTCACGGCCTGCGCGCTGCACGTGCGGCTGCGCCAGCGCCATGCCCGTGCCCAGGCGGTGGCCGCCGCGCCCACTTGAATCGATCCGCCGGCCCGGCGCCCTCCGGTTCCGCCGACCGACGCCCTTTTCGTCCGCTCCGTTGCCCTGACACCGAACGCCATGCCCTCCTTCCTGCTCGACCACCTGCGCCAGATCGTTGGCGATGCCCACGTACTCACCGAAGGCGACCTCACGGCCTGGGAACAGGACTGGCGCCGCCGCGCCCGCGGCAAGGCCCGCGCCGTGGTGCGCCCGGCCGCCACGGCGGAGGTGGCGGCCGTGGTGCGCGCCTGCGCCGAGGCCGGCGTGCCCATCGTGCCCCAGGGCGGCAACACCGGTCTGGCGGTGGGCTCCATCCCCGACGCCTCCGGCACGCAGATCGTGCTGAGCCTGTCGCGCATGGCCGCCGTGCGCTCGGTGGACGCCGACAACCTCACCATGACCGTCGAGGCGGGCTGCGTGCTGCAGAACCTGCAGGACGTGGCGGAAAAGGCCGGCCTGCTGTTCCCGCTGAGCCTGGCCGCCGAGGGCAGCTGCACCATCGGCGGCAACCTGGCCACGAACGCCGGCGGCACGCAGGTGGTGCGCTACGGCAACACCCGCGACCTCTGCCTCGGGCTCGAAGTGGTCACCGCGCAGGGTGAAGTCTGGAACGGGCTCAAGGGCCTGCGCAAGGACAACACCGGCTACGACCTGCGGGACCTGTTCATCGGCAGCGAAGGCACGCTGGGCATCATCACGGCCGCGACGATGAAGCTCTATCCGCGGCCCGCCGCGAGCCTCACGGCCTGGGCCGCGGTACCGTCGATGGAGGCGGCCGTGCGCCTGCTCGGCCTCGCGCACCGCCACCTGGGCGCCGGGCTCACGGGCTTCGAAGTGATGGGCCGCTTCGCGCTCGGCCTCGTGGCCCGCCACATGCCGCAACTGCGCGTGCCCTTCGTCGACCAGGAAGACGTGCCCTACGCGGTACTGCTGGAGAACGCCGACAGCGAATCGGAAGAGCACGCCCGCGGCCGATTCGAAGCGCTGCTGGAAACCGCGTTCGAAGACGGCTGCGTGAGCGATGCCGTCGTGGCGGAGAACCTCGCGCAGGCGCACCAGCTCTGGCACATCCGCGAGAACATCCCGCTCGCCCAGGCCGAGGAAGGGCTGAACATCAAGCACGACATCTCGGTGCCGATCTCGCGCATCCCGGAGTTCGTCGCCTATGCCGACGACCTGCTCGTGCGCGAGATCCCGGGCGTGCGGCTGGTCAACTTCGGCCACCTGGGCGACGGCAACCTGCACTACAACGTGCAGGCCCCGGCGGAAGGCGATGCCAAGGCCTTCCTGCGCGACGAAGAGAAGCGCGTGAACCACCTCGTCTACGAGGCCGTGGCGCGCTTCGGCGGCTCGTTCTCGGCCGAGCACGGCATCGGCGAACTGAAAGTGTCCACGCTCGAGGCCTACCAGTCGCCGGTGGCGCTCTCCATGATGCGGTCGATCAAACAGGCCCTGGACCCGCGCGGCCTGCTCAACCCCGGCCGCGTGCTGGCGCAGCGGACCTGACGGAACCGGCCCGGCCCTGCCCGGGAGCAGGCCCGGGCCGGACGCCCTAGAATCGCGGGTTGCCCGCCCCGCAGGGATTGCCATGACCGACCGCCCCATCCGCCACCAGTACGAAGACTTCATGCGCCACGTGTTCACGCACGGCGTGGCCAAGGGGGACCGCACCGGCACCGGCACCCGCAGCGTGTTCGGCCACCAGATGCGCTTCGACCTGAACGAAGGCTTCCCGCTGGTGACCACCAAGAAGGTGCACCTCAAATCCATCATTCTGGAACTGCTGTGGTTCCTGCGCGGCGACCGCAACGTCCGCTGGCTGCAGGAGCGCGGCTGCACGATCTGGGACGAATGGGCGCGGGAGGACGGCGACCTCGGCCCCGTCTACGGCGTGCAGTGGCGCAGCTGGCCGACGCCCGATGGCGGCCACATCGACCAGATCCAGCAGGTGATCGACACGCTGCGCAAGAACCCGGATTCGCGCCGCATCATCGTGAGCGCCTGGAACGTGGCCGAGCTCGACCAGATGGCGCTCATGCCCTGCCACGCCTTCTTCCAGTTCTACGTGGCGCCCCCGCAGGCGCCGGGCGAACGCGGCAGGCTCAGCTGCCAGCTCTACCAGCGCAGCGCCGACATCTTCCTCGGCGTGCCGTTCAACATCGCCAGCTACGCCCTGCTCACCCACATGGTGGCGCAGCAGTGCGACCTCGACGTCGGCGACTTCATCTGGACCGGCGGCGATTGCCACATCTACGACAACCACGTGGAGCAGGTGCAACTCCAGCTGTCGCGCGACCCGCATCCCTACCCCACGCTGCACCTGCGCCGCCGCCCGGCGAGCCTGTTCGACTACGAATACGACGACTTCGAGGTCACGGGCTACCAGCACCATCCCGCCATCAAGGCCCCCGTCGCCGTCTGAACGCAGATCCCCGGCGCCTTCCTCCCGCCTTTCCGGTTCCGCTTCTTCTTTCCGAACCTCCATGTCTTCCCACGGCTTCCACGTCCATGGGCCGCACGACCACGCCGTCGAGCACGCCGCCCAGCACGCCCATTCCGATGCCGGACACGGCACCATGACCAGCCGCATCGCGATGGCCACGGCGATCATCGCCACGGTGGGCGCCATCTTCTCGTACATGGGCGGCGCCACGCAGGCCAATGCCGGCCTGATCAAGAACGACGCCGCCATCCGCAAGACCGAGGCGGCCAACCAGTGGGCGTACTACCAGTCCAAGAGCACCAAGCAGTCGGTGACGGAACTCGCGCGCGACCTCGCACCCGATACCCGCAAGCCCGAACTGCAGGCGAAGCTGGACCGGTACGAGCAGGAAAAGAACGACATCCGCAAGAGCGCCGAAGCCCTCGAGGCGCAATCGCTCGCGCTCGACCGGCAGAGCGAGGAACAGATGCACCAGCACCACCGCTGGGCGCAGGCCACCACGGTGCTGCAGGTCGCCATCGCGCTGGCCGCGATCGCCCTGCTCACGCGCCGCAAGTGGCTGGAACGCGGCATGTACGGCGTCGCGGCCGTGGGCCTGGCCGTCGGCGCCCTGGCGTTCTTCCACCTCTGAGGCCGCGCGCGGCCCGCCACGGGAACACCACCACCATGGATCTGCGACTCATCTACGCACGCGCCGCCAACGGCACCATCGGCCGGGACAACGCCATGCCCTGGCACCTGCCCGAAGACCTGGCGCACTTCAAACAACTCACCCTGGGGGGCACCGTCGTCATGGGCCGCAAGACCTGGGACTCGCTCCCGCCGCGCTTCCGCCCCCTGCCCGGCCGCGCCAACATCGTCGTCACGCGGCAGACGGACTGGAACGCGGAAGGCGCCGTGCGCGCCGGCAGCCTGGAAGAGGCCCTCGTTACCGCGAAGGCGCACGGCACCGTGGCATGGGTCATCGGCGGCGCCCAGATCTATGCGCAGGCGCTGCCGCTCGCGAATGGCGTCGAGGTGACCGAGATCCACCAGGACTTCGACGGCGATGCGTTCGCTCCCGTCCTCGGGCCGGAATGGCACGAAGTCGCCCGCAGCCCCGTACAGCAGTCGGCGGGCAGCGGCCTGCCGTTCTCCTTCGTGAGCTACCGGCGGCGCTGAACCCCTCTCTCACACCGCCTGTCACCCCCTTGTCCGTCCACCGAACTGCCCCCATGAAGCTGGCCACCTGGAACGTCAATTCCCTCTCCGTCCGACTGCCGCAGGTGCTGGCCTGGCTCGCCGACAACCCCGTGGACGCCATCGGCCTGCAGGAGCTCAAGCTGGTCGACGAGAAGTTTCCCTTCGACGCCCTGCAGGCCGCCGGCTACCATGCCGCGAGCTTCGGCCAGAAGACCTACAACGGCGTCGCCATCCTGAGCCGTTCGCCCCTGCGCGACGTGGTGCGCAACATTCCCGGCCACGAAGACGCCCAGGCGCGGGTCATCGCCGCCACGCTCGACACGGCCGAGGGCCCGCTGCGGCTGGTGAATTGCTATTTCGTCAACGGCCAGGCGCCTGGCTCGGACAAGTTCGCCTACAAGATGCTGTGGCTGGAGGCCCTGCACCGCTGGCTGAAGGAAGAAATGGCGGCCCACCCACGCCTGGTGCTGGTGGGGGATTTCAACGTCGCCCCCGAAGACCGTGACTCCTTCGATCCCGTGGGCCTCAAGGACACGATCCACCACACGGTGGAAGAGCGCACGCATTTCCGGGCGCTGCTCGATCTGGGCCTGACCGACGCCTTCCGGCTGTTCGAGCAGCCGGAGAAAAGCTTCTCCTGGTGGGACTACCGCATGCTGTGCTTCCAGAAGAACCGCGGCCTGCGCATCGACCACATCCTCGTGAGCGACGCCCTCAGGACGCAGGTGAGCGCCTGCACCATCGACCGGCAGCCCCGCAAGAACCCGCAGCCCAGCGATCATGCGCCCGTGGTGGTCACCCTCGGGTAATGCGTCGCTGCACTTTCTTTGGGCGGGTCGGCGGGGATACCCTGAAGCTTCGCCCCAACGAAAAACGCCGTGGCACTGCCACGGCGTTTTGACTCAGGGACGAAGCCCCAAGAATCAGGACATGGCCTTGTAGCGATCCCGCAGGGCGCGCACCTCGTCGTGGTTGCGCTGGGCGCCTTCGGCCTGGCGCTCGACCAGCGTGCGCACGCTGGCCGGCAGGGACGCCTTCAGCGCCTTGCGGTAGCGGGCCACCGCGGCATCCTCGCCGCGCTCGCATTCTTCCAGCACGGCCTTGTCGTCGCTGGTGCTGAGGGCCGTCTTCACGGACACCCAGCCGCGGTGCAGTGCGCCGGACACGGAGCCGCCGCTCGACGGCTCGCCGCCGTGGTTGCGGATCTCACGCTCCAGTTCCGCCGCGGCAGAAGCGCATTCGCTGGCATGGCGCAGAAGGATGCCCTTGAGCTCGGGCGATTCGGCATGCTCGGCCGAGGCACGGAAACCGTACTCACCGTCGCGGCAGGACTCCAGCAGATCGTCCAGCACGTCCACCACGTCGTCGTTGTCCACCATCGCCGTGTCACCGGTGGTGGATTGCGTCATGCTGCCCACGGCGGCACCGACTCCGGCACCGCCTGCGGTGCTCATGCCGCGGTCCATGTCGGTGGTGGTGCCACGGCCGGCACGCTCCCAGGCGGCGCGGGTGGCCGGACGGGCTTCGTCCCACTCCATGCCGCTGGTGCCGCGGGCCTGGCCCCAGTCACGCGCCAGGTGCGGTTCCACCGTGTCGAAGTCGCCTTCGTAGCGACCCACGGAACTCCAGCCCAGTTCGTACGCCGGACGGTACTCGTCGTACGTGCGGCCGCCGCGGTAGTAGGGCTCGCGCTGGTAGCTCTCGCGCCAGTAGGCGTCTTCCACCGTGGGGTTCACGGATTCGGCAGCCGCCTTGCCGGCCAGGCCGCCGACCACGGCACCCGCGACGCCGCCCACGGCCGCGCCGATCGGGCCGCCGAAAGCACCGGCCGCCGCGCCGGCGACAGCGCCACCCGCTGCGCCAACGCCGGTGCCCACGGGATGGGCGCCGGGTTCATTGGTCAAGGGGTCGCGGTTTGCATCGTTGAAATCCGACATGAATTCGCTCCGGTTGGTTGAACAGTGCCTTCATTGTGGAAGGCTCCGTTTTTCCGGAGGGTCGGCGTGCAGACTTCCACCCTGTAGGACGTTCGCCAGAGCATGGATGAGCGCCAGCCCACCACGACTGGCTCGGATGCTTCAAAAATAATAGCATGCACCGCATTTGCTGCGGTGCATCAGGGGCTCAAACGCCGAGGTCTTCGGCCGCGTCCAGCCCCAGTTCCTGGATCTTGCGGGTGATGGTGTTGCGGCCGATGCCCAGGCGCTGCGCCGCCTCCATGCGCCGCCCGTGCGTGGCGGCGAGCGCCGTCCGGATCAGGCGGGATTCGAAGCGCCGGGTCAGCACGTCCCACACCTCCGTCTGCCCGGCCGCCAGCAGCTTCTGCGCCTCCGCCTCCAGCGCCGGCTCCCAGCCGGCAGCGTCGGTCATGCCGGCGCCGGGTGCCATGGCAGCCGGAGGCATGGCAGCCGCAGAACCGGACGGAGAGGCGGGTACGAAACCACCACTGCCGGTTCCATGGCCGGTCGCCGTCAGGCCCGGTGGCCAGGCCACGGGCCGCTCATCGCGGGAGGTTGCAGCGGTGGAGGGGACCATGGCACCGTCCACCGTCTCGGACGACGCCCCAGGCGCCTCGCGCGCCTCCACCCCTGCGGCGGCCTGCTCCGCGCCCGGCGCTGAATCCAGCACCTCCGGCGGCAGGTCCTGCAGTGAAATCACCTGCGCGGGCGCCATCACCGTGAGCCAGTGGCAGATGTTCTCCAGTTGCCGCACATTGCCCGGGAACGCGAACTGCCCCAGGCGGGCCAGCGCCGCATCGGAGATGCGCTTGGGCTCCACGCCCAGCTGCCGCGCGCTCTGCTGCAGGAAATGCCGCGTCAGCATCGGCACGTCCTCGTGCCGCTCGCGCAGCGCGGGCAGCCGCAGGCGGATGACGTTGAGGCGATGGAACAAGTCCTCGCGGAACGCGCCGTCCTTCACCCGCTGCTCCAGGTTCTGGTGTGTCGCCGCGATCACCCGCACGTGCGCCTTCACCGCGGCATGGCCGCCCACCCGGTAGAACTGCCCGTCCGACAGCACCCGCAGCAGGCGCGTCTGCAGGTCGAACGGCATGTCGCCGATTTCGTCGAGGAACAGCGTGCCGCCCTCGGCCTGCTCGAAGCGCCCGCGCCGCTGCGTCTGCGCGCCGGTGAAAGCGCCGCGCTCGTGGCCGAACAGCTCGCTCTCCAGCAGGTCCTTCGGAATCGCCGCCGTGTTGATCGCGACGAACGGCCCCTCGGCCACCGGCGAATGCTTGTGCAGCGCCCGCGCCACGAGCTCCTTGCCGGAGCCGGATTCGCCCGTGATGAGCACCGTCACCTGGCTCTGGCTCAGCCGCCCGATCGCCCGGAACACGTCCTGCATCGCCGGGGCCTGCCCCAGCATCTCGGGCGTGGCGGTCTGCCGCTCCTCGGTCACTTCCTCGCGCTGGCTCTCTTCCACGGCGCGGCGGATCAGCTCCACCGCCTTCGGAAGATCGAACGGCTTGGGCAGGTACTCGAAGGCCCCGCGCTGGAAGGCCGACACCGCGCTGTCGAGGTCCGAATACGCCGTCATGATGATGACGGGCAGGCCCGGCTGCTGCTGCCGCACCTGCTCCAGCAGCTGCAGGCCCGAGCCCCCGGGCATCCGGATGTCGCTGACCAGCACCTGCGGCCCCTGCCGCGCCGAATCGCCCGCGGCCACATCGGCCAGCGCGTCCAGCACTTCACGGGGATGGGTGAAACTGCGCGTGGGCAGGTTCTCGCGCGCCAGCGCCTTTTCGAGGACGAAGCGGATCGATGGGTCGTCGTCTACTATCCAGATCGGCTTCATGTGGTGGTTCTACCTTGTCTCGAGAATGAATGTCTCCGGACCTCAAGGCAAGGGAATGAGAATGCGGAAATCGGTGCGACCCGGCACGCTGTCGCATTCGATCAAGCCGTCGTGGCGCTGCACGAAAGTCTGTGCGAGCGTCAGTCCCAGCCCCGATCCTCCATCACGCCCCGTGACCAGCGGATAGAAGATCCGCTCCTTGATCGCTTCGGGGACGCCCGGTCCGTTGTCGATGACATGCAATTCCAGTGCCAGCCGATACCGCTGCCGGCCGAACGTCACCTGCCGCGCGACGCGCGTGCGCAGCGTGATCGTGGCGTCGCCCGCCGCGATGCGCTCGGTCAGCGCCTGCGCGGCGTTCTGCACGATGTTCAACAGCGCCTGGATGAGCTGTGCCCGGTCGCCGCGGAACTCGGGGATCGAGATGTCGTAGTCGCGCTGCACGCGCAACCCGTGCGGGAATTCGACGAGGATCAGCGACCGCACGCGCTCGCACACTTCGTGGATGTTGACGTCGCCCACCAGATGCGGATGCCGGTGCGGCGCGAGCAGCCGGTCCACCAGGCTCTGCAGCCGGTCCGCCTCGTGGATGATGACCTGCGTGTATTCCGTCATCTCCGGGCTGTCCAGCTCCATCTCCAGCAACTGCGCCGCGCCGCGGATGCCTCCGAGCGGATTCTTGATCTCGTGGGCCAGGTTGCGGATCAGTTCCTTGTTGGCCAGGGCCTGCTCGCGCAGGCGCTCCTCGCGGTCCTGCCGGGCCTGGGCCTCGAGCGGCCACAGCTCCACCAGGATCTCGCCCGTCTGCTCGGCCACCGCCACGTGCACGTGCACGGGAATCTGCTCCTGCAGCGGGCCGCGCCGCAGTCCCGCCTCGAAGCGCAGCGCGGCGAAGTCCTGTCCACGGGCACCCGCCAGCGCGGTCTGCAGCAGCGTGGGGTCGGTGAACAGGGTGGAGAAATCGGTGGTTTCCAGCGTGCGGCGGGACAGGCCCAGCGTGTCCTCGAGCGAGGCATTCGCAAACAGGACGGAGCCATCCTGATGCAGCACCGCCACCAGGGTGGACACCAGGTCCAGGGCGAGATAGCGCTCCGAGGAGCGGGCAGCGGAAGCGGATGCGGGGGCCACGCTCAACGGCCAGCCCCGCCGGGCAGACGCGCGAGCTCGCGCTTGATGCCGGCCACGTCGCTCTCGGCGCGCGCCACGGCCGCCTTCAGCTCCGCCGTGCGCTCGATGTAGACCTGCGGATTGCGCAGCTCCAGCGCGGTGCGCTGCGGTTCTCCGTTGTTGTATTCCTTGCTCAGCTCGGCCAGCCGCGCTTCGGCCTTGCGCAACTCCGCCTCCAGGATGGCACGCGCGTCCGAATCGCGGGCCCGCTGATCATTGGCATCCACGCGCGGCGCGTTGGAGGGCGATGCGGCCGGCGCCGCGGTGGTCGCGCCCCCCCCCTGGTGGGACGCCGCGGCCGATGAAGGGCGCGTTCCCTGCACCACGGTGACGTTGCCGCCCTCCACGAGCTTGCAGCCCCGTTCCCGGGCCTGGGACGCATTGTTGGTGTATTCGTTGCCGCAGCGGTAGATGCGGTCCTGGGACCAGGCCGCCGGCGCCAGGGCGGCCAGCGCCATGAGCACGGTGAGAGTTTTCGTCATTCAAAGTCCTCGCAGGGCATGCCGCCGGCATGCGGAAGCTGGACGGAAGTATCCCCCAATCGCCCCCCTGCCGCCACGGGCCGCCGCGCGCTGGAGGGTCTTCCTCGGCCCTCGGCGCCCTGCAGGCTGGCACCGCGCCCATGAAAAAAGGCGGCCGGAGCCGCCCTTGTCGCCTGCTGCCACCCCGGCGGGACGCCGGGGCCGGGCAGATCACAGCGAGTAGTACATGTCGTACTCGACCGGGTGGGGCGCCATGCGGAAGCGCGTGACTTCGCCCATCTTCAGTTCGATGTAGGCATCCAGCATGGAGTCCGAGAACACACCGCCCTTGGTCAGGAAGCCGCGGTCCTTGTCCAAGTACTCCAGCGCCTGGTCGAGGCTGTGGCACACGGTCGGCACCAGCTTGTCTTCCTCGGGCGGCAGATGGTACAGGTCCTTCGTGGCGGCTTCGCCCGGATGGATCTTGTTTTCCACGCCGTCCAGGCCGGCCATCATCAGTGCGGAGAAGCACAGGTACGGGTTGGCCGAAGGATCGGGGAAGCGCGCTTCGATGCGGCGGCCCTTCGGGTTCGCCACGTAGGGAATGCGGATCGAAGCCGAGCGGTTGCGGGCCGAGTAGGCCAGCTTCACCGGGGCTTCGAAGCCGGGCACCAGGCGCTTGTAGCTGTTCGTGCCGGGGTTGGTGATGGCGTTCAGTGCACGGGCGTGCTTGATGATGCCGCCGATGTAGTACAGGGCGAAATCGGAGAGACCCGCATAGCCGTCACCGGCGAACAGGTTCTTGCCGTCCTTCCAGATGGACTGGTGCACGTGCATGCCGGAGCCGTTGTCACCGGCGTAGGGCTTGGGCATGAAGGTGGCGGTCTTGCCGTAGGCGTTGGCCACGTTCCAGACCACGTACTTCAGGACCTGCGTCCAGTCGGCGCGCTCGACCAGCGTGCTGAACTTGGTGCCGATCTCGTTCTGGCCGGCGCCCGCCACTTCGTGGTGGAACACTTCGACCGGGATGCCCAGGGATTCGAGGATCAGCGACATTTCGGCGCGCATGTCCTGCGTGCTGTCGACCGGGGGCACGGGGAAGTAGCCGCCCTTGACCGTCGGACGGTGGCCGCGGTTGCCGCCTTCGAGTTTGGCGCCCGTGTTCCAGGGGGCTTCGTACTCTTCGATCTCGAACATGACCTTGCCGGGCTCGTTGCTCCAGCGCACGCCGTCGAAGATGAAGAATTCGGGTTCCGGACCGAAGAAGGCCGTGTCGCCCAGGCCGGAGGCCTTCAGGTAGGCTTCGGCACGCTTGGCGATGGAGCGGGGATCGCGGTCGTAGGCCTTGCCGTCGCCCGGCTCGATCACGTCGCACTGCAGGAACAGCGTGGTTTCTTCGAAGAACGGATCGATGTTGGCCGTGCTCGGGTCGGGCATCAGCTGCATGTCCGACGCCTCGATACCCTTCCAGCCGGCCACGGAGGAGCCGTCAAACGCATGGCCCGACGTGAACTTGTCTTCGTCGAAATGGGACACCGGCACGGTGACGTGCTGCTCCTTGCCGCGGGTGTCGGTGAAGCGGAAGTCCACGAACTTCACTTCGTTCTCCTTCACCATCTTCATCACGTCTGCAACGGTCTTTGCCATCAGGATCTCCAGGATTTAGCGTTTGTTGAAAAAAACCACGGTTTCAAAAAGCAGATTGCGTGCCAGCATGCACTAACGCGGAGCATGCACGCCATCCGCCGGGCCCGCACTTCGCCAATGCACCAGAAGCGGGCCTCATTCTCGTAGGTGCCCCTGATCAGGTGTTTCGCACCAATTCAGGGCCCAAATTTGCACCAAATTCGTGCAACCCCTTCAATAGATCGTCCCACGCACCGGGCACCAGGGCCAACGCCCCCTTCACGCCCAGTTCGATGTGCCGGCCATGCACAGGGTGGTCCACGCTCGGCAGGCTGAACACCTTCACGCCGGCATGCGCGGCTTCCACGCGCTCCATCAGGGGCGTGAGCGCCGCTTCCATCGCGCCGTACACCACGACGGAGCGCTCCGTCTGCGGTTGCCGATTGAACCACTGCCGGCAATGCGCGTCGAGCACCCATTCGATCATCGGCCATGCCATCACCGGAAAGCCGGGGACGAAATGCACGGCGCCGCCGCCCGCGCCACTGCACGAGAAACCGGGAATCTTGTTGTAGGGGTTGGGAATGATCCGTGCGCCGTGGGGAAACACCCCCATGTTCAGCCGGTGCAGGTTGTCCGCGCGGTCGGGCTCGTAGGCGGTGCCCTGCTCCTGCGCGACGTCCCGCATCCGCTCCCGGATCAGCTCGGCCGCCTCGGGGTGCAGTTCCAATGCGGTACCCAGTGCGCGCGCGGCGCACTGCCGCGTGTGGTCGTCCGGCGTGGCGCCGATGCCGCCGCACGAGAACACGATGTCGGCCGACGCGAAAGCCCGGCGCAACGTGGCGGTAATGCGCTCCGGATCGTCCCCTACGTAATCGGCATACGCCAGTTGCAGGCCCCGCGCCGCGAGCAGCTCGATGACTTTGGGCAGGTGCTTGTCCGCCCGTTTTCCGGAAAGGATTTCGTCACCGACGATGATGAGGCCGAACGAGGGAACCGATGTCATGCGGAAGGTCCAGAAGGAGGAGAGGAAGGCAGAAGGGGGTCAGGCGGTGGCGGCGGCGCTGCCGCCGTGCCAGGCAGGATGTCCCGCGCAGCGGCGGTACCGTTCCCACGGGACCTGGCCGCCCGCGATTGCTCCAGCACGGCGAGGCAGTAGTGCGTGAACCACAGCGACGAGAAGGCGAACACCAGCGTGTAGATCCATACGGCCACCGGAATCAGCACCACGAAGGCCGCCGCGAACACGATGCCCGAAGCCCACACGATGCCGGGCGCCGCGCCGAGGTAGCCGGTGACGATGCCGATGCCCAGCAACCGCATCCGGTGCCGGCGCATGATGTCCTCGCGCTCCGTCTTGTCCGCATGCTCGCCCAGGGCATCGAACGCCATCACGCGGTAGGTCAGCCATCCCCAGATCAGGGGCGGCAGCACGAGCACCAGCGGCGGGATGAACCAGAGCGGCACCGACACGGCCAGCGCCACCAGCGCCGCCACGGTGGAACCGAGCGACCAGAACACGCTGGCAAGAAACGACGCGCCGCCCCGGCGCTCGAGTGCGGGGAACCGCCGCTGCGCCACGAGCGACACCAGCGCCGGTGTCATCAGCATGGCCACTGCCAGCACCGACACCACCACGATCACGGGGGTGACCAGCACCGCCAGCAGCAACGGCGCCAGCAGCGACGGCCCCTGCACCCCGGCATCCTGCAGCCAGCCCCGGAGGAACGACAGCCACGCCCAGGAATCGAGCACGGACTGCAGCCACACCACGCCGGCATCCCACCAGAAATGGCCGAACAGCCATGCCAGCAGCGCGATCACCAACAGCGGCAGCAGCGACAGCGCCATCACCCGCGGAAGGAGGCAATACGCCGCGGCACGCCAGAACGAATCGATGAGCAGCCTCATGGGCGCCAAGCATAGCGCCGAAGCATGAACGCTTCAGTGAACGGGGGCTTCTTCAATCCCGGCCCGCGAGGCGCAGCAGCCCGCGCCACTGCTGGCGCCAGAACCCCCTGCCGTAGTCACGCACCCGGCCCTGCGCGTCGGCCTCCACCTGGTCGCGGATACCCGTGGGATCGTAGCGAAGCTCGAAATTGGCGGTGCCGAACAGCATGTCCCACCAGGGCAGCAGCACTCCGAAGTTGTGTCCGCCCAGCACCGGCGTCGGCATGCCCGGCCGGGATGGCCCTTCATGGCCCAGGCCGATGGAATGGTGCAACCGGTGGAAGCGGGGACTCACCCACAAGCGTTCGCCCCAGCGCCCGAACCACACCCGCAGATTGGCATGGTGGAAGTTCTCGCTCAATTGCGTGATGGCGACGATCGCCACGAACTGCCCCGGCGGCACGCCGATCAGCTGCGCGACCACCACCACGATCGCATCGGTCAGCACGTCGTCCAGCAGGTGGTTGCGGTTGTCGCTCCACATCGTCATCTGCCGCTGCGAGTGGTGCAGCGAGTGCAGCTTCCACCACCAGTCGAACTGGTGCTGTCCGCGGTGGATCCAGTAATTGAGGAAGTCGAAGACCACCAGGTAGAGCAGCAGGCTCACCCACGGAACGTCCGTAATGCCCGGCCAGATCTCGTCCAGATGGAACGTGCTGAAGCCTTCGACGCGCAATGCACCGAAAAGCCGGTCCCACAGCGGATCCACACTGAAGAACAGCGCGATGCGGAACAGCCCCAACCGGTGGATCAGCGTGTAGAGGATGTCGGTGCGGATGGCCGGCCGGTCGGTCACCGGTTCCACCGGACGCCAGCGCTGCAGCGGGGCGATCAGGCACAGCATCACGAGCAGTTGCAGTACCCCCACGAGCAGCCAGCCCGTCGCGGTGTAGCCGTCTTCCAGGAAGTTCGCCATTCCCATCGAGAACAGCAGCGGCTGCACCACCGTCTCGAACAGCCATTGCTGCGCCATGTCGAACATTTGACCGAGACTTTCCATCACCCCGCTCCGATCAACCCGCCGCTGCCCAGGTTCCCGCTCAAGGCCGGGAATGCGACGAAATCCATGCCTTGTAGTCGGGATGGTCCTTCAGCGTGCGGAAGCAAAAGCCCTTGCCCTTCAATCCTTCGATCAGCGGTTCCAGCACGGCCGGCGCCCACGGATCCTTGCGCGACCAGATGCCGAGGTGCGCGAGCAGGATGTCGCCGGGCTTCACCCGCTCCAGGGCCTGCCGCAGCAGCGCCGCATTGCTGTAACGCTCGCTGGGCAACTCGTCGCCGAGAAATCCCGCGGGCGACCAACCCACGTGCGCGTAGCCGCAGCGCCGCGCCGTCTCCAGCAGTTTCGGCGACGTCTTGCCGCCTGGGGCCCGGAAGAGCGGCAGCGGCGCCTGGCCCGTGATCTCCTTCAGCCGGGTTTCCGAGCGCGCGATCTCGTCGCAATACTGCCGCGCGGTCATCTTGAATTCCTTGCCCGCCTGCGGCCCGGCGGATGGCCGCACCCGGAAGCCGGACGACGCGGCATCTCCCGCCAGGTCTGCGCGCCAATACACGTGGTCGAAGGTGTGCGAGGCGAACGCGTGCCCCTCGGCGGCCCGCGCCTTCCACCATCCGGCCCAATGGTCGCCCAGGCTGCCATCGCCCTCCTGGGTCTTCTCGTTGGCCGCGAAGAACGTGACCAGCACATGCTGGCGCTTGAGCACGTCGGCGATCAGCGGCGCCACGCCCATGTGGCCGGTGTCCAGCGTCAGGTAGACCGGCTTGTCGCAGGCTGCGCGCGCATGGGTTGGTACCAGGGAGACAAACAGCGATACCGCCACGGTGGCCAGCACGACCCCACGGAATGCCCGCCGCGGGCGGCCTCCCATTGCCAACAAAAGCTCAGCGGGGCGCATGCTGCAATGTCCACACACCATGGGGCGACTTGCCGACATTGACGCGCTGCACCACCTTGCGCTCCACCGTGTCGATCACGAGCAGCTTCTTGGCCCAGCGGGCCGATACGTAGAGCCAGCGGCCGTCCGGCGAAACGTCCATGCAGTCGGGTCCACCCGGCGCCGAATAGACATCCACGACCTTCTGCGCCGTCATGTCGATCTTGCTGATCGTATTGGCCACCCGGTTGCTGACGAAGATGTGCCGCTTGTCCCCGGCGCTCCGGAACGCATGGGCACCCTTGCCCGTCGGGATGCGCTTCACACTGCGGGGTTCCGGTCCCGACACATCGAACACCTCCACGCCATCGCTTCCCGTGAGGCCGACGAACAGGAACTTGTCGTCCGCCGAACCGTGGATGTCGGCCGGCATGGGCCCGGTCTTCGTGCGCCAGCGGATCTTCTGCGTCGCGATGTCGATGGCCACGAGCTCATCGCTGTCCTGCATGGTCGAATACACCGTACGGCTGCCGCTGTCCACCCACAGATGGCTCGGCGTGCGTCCCGTGGAGACCCGCTGCGCCAGCGTCAGATCCTTGCCATCCCACCGGTAGAAGTCCACGTGGTCCAGCCGGTTGGCGGCCGTGATGAGCCACTTCATGTCCGGCGTGAAACGCAGGTGGTAGGGATCGACGATGTTCCGCACCGTGCGCTGTACCTGCGCCGTCACCGGGTCGATGAACGTCAGGCTGTCGGCCAGCGCATTGGCGACGACCACCGATTTCTCGTCGGGCGTGAGATACAGGTGGTGCGGCTCCTTGCCCGTCGGGATGCGGCGAACCTCCTGCCACGTCACCGGATCGATCACGCTCACGTCGGCATCCAGCGAATTGAGCACGAACACCGGCGGGTGTGCCGGAGCAACGTTGGAAGCGGGAGACGAGGAAGAAGCAGGAGGGGTAGCCAGAGCCCCCGCCGCTCCGACCGACAGGGAGGCAAGGCACGAGAGGGACAAAAGCAAATGATGGCGTCTGCGCATACTCACGTCGCGTCGTTGTTCGCGACTCTCTAGATTTCAACCGGCAGCCTCGTTCCGGGCAGGTTCAGCCCTGGAACACCATGGCGATCTCGCGCTCGTCCAGCCAGCGCCATGCGCCCGAAGCGAGATCCTCGGGAAGATGAAGCCCGCCAATACGGATGCGGTGCAGTTGCTCGACCCGATTCCCGACGGCGGCCACCATGCGTTTGACCTGGTGGTACTTCCCTTCGGTCACTGTGAGGTCGAACACGGAACCGTCCTGCACCACGCAATCCGTAGCCACCACGGGTTTCGGATCGTCGTTCAGCACGACACCCTGCAGCAATCGGTCCTTCTGCTGCGGAGTCAAATCATACTTGGCATAGACCCGGTAGGTCTTTTCAATGTGCTTCTTGGGGGAGCTGACCTTGTGGATAAAGCTGCCGTCGTCACTCAGGAGCAGCAACCCGGTCGTGTCCTGGTCCAGCCGTCCGATGGTCTGCACGCCCAGGATCTTTCCGGCTGTCGGGCGGGCACGCAGCGGCGCCGGCAACAGGGTGTAGACGCTGGGATAGGTGGAGGGCTTCTGCGAGCATTCCACCGCGGCAGGCTTGTTCATCATCAGATAAGCATGGCGGTGCCACGCCCACTCGACCCCCTGCACAATGAAACGCAGGCCTTCAGGCTCGACGTCGTAAGTCGAGTCGGTGCACAGAACGGGCCCGCCCACACTGCCCTGCTCCAGCAACTGCACGTGGCCCTGCTGGACCAGGCCGGCACACACCCGTCTGGTTCCGAATCCCTGGGAATAAAGGACGTCCTGCAATTGCACTCTCGATCTCCGATTTGCACCGCCACAAAGCAAAACGCCCCCAGACC
>DHAE01000002.1:67241-171671 GCA_002397315.1 Comamonadaceae bacterium UBA4962 | reverse complement strand
GTATCGGCGGCGCGGTCAACCTGCTGCCCAAGCGCGCGCCCAACGAGCCGCTGTCGCGCGTGACGGTGGGCACCGGCTCCGGCGGCCGCGTGGAGACGGCGGTGGACATCGGCCGGCGCTTCGGGCCGGACAACAGCACGGGCATCCGCTTCAACGCCGCCTACCATGACGGCGACACGGCGGTGGACCATGAAAAGAGCCGCCTCGGCCTCGCCGCCCTGGGCCTGGACTGGCGCAGCCGCGACGTGCGCCTGTCGGCCGACATCGGCTGGCAGGACAACCGCCTGAAGGGCTCGCGTCCCAACGTCTCGCTCTCGGGCGCCACAGCCGTGCCCGCCGCGCCGGATGCCTCCGCCAACTTCTCGCAGCCCTGGTCGTACTCCAACGAGCGCGACGTGTTCGGCACCTTGCGCGGCGAGGTCGATCTCTCGCCCGGCGTCACGGCCTGGGGGGCCTGGGGCATGCGCCGCGGCAAGGAAGCCAACTCGCTCGCCAACCTGACGGTGAACGATGCCGCCACGGGCGCCGCGAGCACCTACCGCTTCGACAACACCCGCAAGGACCGCGTCGACACCGGCGAGCTGGGCCTGCGCGGCAAGCTGCGCACCGGTTCCGTCGGCCACGAATGGGTGACCGCGCTGTCGTACTTCGAGGCCGAGAAGGACAACGCCTATGCGATGGACTGGCGCAACACCATCGCCTCCAACCTCTACCAGTACCGGCCGACCGCGCAGCCCGCGTTCAGTGCCTCTACGCTCTACGGCGGCACGCTGGCCAGCCCCAACCTCACGGGCCGCACGCGGCTGCTGAGCTATGCGCTGGGCGACACGCTCTCGTTCCTGGACGGCACCGCCCTGCTGACCCTGGGCCTGCGCCACCAGCGCCTGGAAGTGTCCGACTTCGCCTATGGCACGTCGGCCCCGCTCGGCCACTACGAGCAGAGCCGCAACAGCCCCATGGCCGGGCTGGTGTTCAAGGTGGCGCCGCAGTGGTCGCTGTACGGCAACTACATCGAGAGCCTGAGCCAGGGCCAGACCGCGCCGGCCACGGCCAACGGGGCCCCGGTGGTCAACAGCGGCCAGCAGCTCGCGCCCTACGTCGCCAAGCAGAAGGAAGTGGGCGTGAAGTACGACGGCGGCCGCCTGCGCGGCTCGCTGGCGCTGTTCAGCACCACCAAGCCCCGGGCGTACGTGAATGCCGAGAACTTCTTCAGCGCGGCCGGCAAGGACCGCCACCAGGGCGTCGAACTGGACGTGCAGGGCGAGGCCGTGCGCGGCCTGCGGCTGCTCGGCGGCGTGACCTGGCTGGACGCCAAGCAGCGCACCACGGGCAGCGCCCTGTTCGACGGCAAGCGCGTGATCGGCGTGCCGCGCCTGCAGGCCAATGCGGGCGTGGAATGGGACGTGCCCGGCGTGCCCGGCCTGGCGCTGGACACCCGCGCGCTCTACACCGGCGCGAGCTACGCGGACGGTGCCAACACGCTGCGCGTGCCGGGCTGGACGCGGCTGGACCTGGGTGTGCGCTACACCACCGAATGGAGCGGCCGCCTCGTGACGCTGCGCGCGCGCGTGGACAACGTGGCCGACCGCAACTACTGGGCCTCGTCCGGCGGCTACCCCGGCTCGGGCTACCTCGTGGTGGGCGCGCCGCGCACCTTCACGCTGAGCGCGAGCGTGGACTTCTGACCGCGCAGCCCATCCGGCCCGCCCCCGTTCTTCACAGGAAAACGACATGACGCCCAAAGCCCTCAAGACCTGGTCCTGGCTGCACAAGTGGAGCAGCCTCGTGTGCACGGTGTTCATGCTGCTGCTGTGCCTCACGGGGCTGCCGCTGATCTTCCACCACGAGATCGGGCACCTGCTGGGCACCGAGATCGAGGCACCGGCCATGCCGAAGGACACGCCGCGCGCCAGCCTCGACCAGGTGCTGGACGTGGCGCGCGCGCAGCATCCGGACCGGATCGTGCAGTTCGCCTCGCAGGGCGAGGACGACCCGAACGTCTGGTACGTCACGCTCACCCACACGCCCGACCCCACCACCGACTTCCGCTCGGTGGCGGTGGACGCCCGCACCGGCGCCATCCTCGCGCAGCCGCGGTTCGACGAGGGCTTCATGTACGTGATGTTCAAGCTGCACGTGGACCTGTTCGCGGGCCTGGCGGGCAAGCTGTTCCTCGGGTTCATGGGCCTGCTGCTGCTGGTGGCGATCGTCTCGGGCGCGGTGCTGTATGCGCCGTTCATGCGCAAGCTGGATTTCGGCACGGTGCGCGAGCAGCGCTCCGCGCGCGTGAAATGGCTGGACCTGCACAACCTGCTGGGCATCGTCACCCTGGTCTGGGCCTTCGTGGTGGGCGGCACCGGCATGATCAACACCTGGGCGGACCTGGTCATCAAGTACTGGCAGCACGACCAGCTCTCGGCGCTGCTCGCGCCCTATGCCGGCCAGCCCATCACCCCGCAGGCCGAGCGCGGTTCCCTGCAGAAATCGCTCGACGCGGCGCTGGAGCGCGCGCCGGGCACGCGCCTGTCGTTCATCGCCTTCCCGGGCACGGCGTTCTCCAGCCCGCACCACAACACCTTCTTCCTGCACGGCAGCGAGCCGCTCACCTCCAAGCTCTACCAGCCCGTGCTGGTGGATGCGCGCACCACGCAGGTCACGGCCGCCCCCGAGCTGCCGTGGTACCTCACCGCGCTGCTGATCTCGCAGCCGCTGCATTTCGGCGACTACGCGGGCATGCCGATGCAGATCCTCTGGGCGCTGCTCGACATCGCCACCATCATCGTGCTGGGCAGCGGGCTGTACCTGTGGCTGAAGAAAGGCTCCACGGCCACGCAGAAGGAGAAGGAGAAAGAAGCGGCCTCGCGCCGCCAACGCAACGGGGCGCCCGAAGGCGCCCCGCTGGAACCGTCCGCGGCGCGTACCGCGGGGAACTGACCATCCACAACCGACGCCGACAGTAGCCGCTGAGCGAAAGCCGCCTAGCGCACTACCTGTCAGAAGGCCGCGGAGCAGGCCAGGCCAGCGGCCGCCGCGCAAGGGCCGCCCCGCCGCGCTGGCGGCTTCCCCCTTCCCACGCGCAGCGTGAGAGAAGGGGGAAGGCGCGAAGCGCCTCAGGGGGTTGCCACTTGCAGCCGCCGTGCGGCCCAGCCGCGCAGCAGACGCGGCAGCACCAGCACCACCACCACGATCACGATCAGCGTGAGGGACATCGGCCGCGTCACGAACACCGACCAGCTTCCTTCGCCGATCGAGATCGCGTTGCGCATCTGCGCCTCGGCCAGCGGCCCGAGGATCATGCCGACCACCACCGGTGCCGTGGGGAAGTCGAAGCGGCGCATCATCACGCCCAGCAGGCCGATGCCGTAGAGCAGGAACAGATCGAACGCGCTCTGGCGCATGCCGTAGGCACCCACCGTGGCGAAGATCAGGATGCCGGCATAGAGCTGCGGCTTCGGGATCTTGAGCAGCTTCACCCACAGGCCCACCATCGGCAGGTTGAGCACCAGCAGCATCACGTTGCCGATGTAGAGCGAGGCGATCAGCGCCCAGACCAGCGCGGCGGAACTCGTGAACAGCTGCGGGCCGGGGTTGATGCCGTAGTTCTGGAAGGCGCCCAGCAGCACCGCCGTGGTGTTGGAGGTGGGAATGCCCAGCGTGAGCAGCGGAATCAGCGCAGCCGTGACGGTGGCATTGTTGGCGGCCTCGGGGCCGGCCACGCCTTCGATGGCGCCCTTCGTACCGAACTCTTCGCGGTCGGTGCCCTTGGCGAGCTTCTTCTCGGCGGCGTAGCTCAGGAAGGTGGGGATCTCCGTGCCGCCGGCGGGAATGCAGCCGAACGGGGTGCCCAGCAGCGTGCCGCGCAGCCAGGCGGGCACCGAGCGCTTCCAGTCGCGCGCCGTCATGTGCACGCGCCCCATGCGGTTCTGGGTATCGACGATGCGGCCTTCGTACATCGCCGCGTAGAGCACCTCGGCCACCGCGAACAGGCCCACGGCCACGAGCACGATGTCGATGCCGTCCAGCAGTTCGGGCTGGCCCAGCGTATAGCGTGCAGCGCCCGAGATCTGGTCCATGCCCACGCAGCCCAGGGCCAGGCCCAGGAACAGTGCCGTCATGCCGCGCACGGTACTCTGACCCAGCACGGCACTCACCGTGGTGAAGGCCAGCACCATCAGCATGAAGTACTCGGGCGGACCGAGCTTGACGGCGAATTCGGCCACGGAGGGCGCGAACAGCGTCACCACGATGGTGGCGATGGTGCCCGCGACGAACGAGCCGATGGCCGCGGTGGCGAGCGCCGCGCCCGCGCGCCCGCTCTTGGCCATCTTGTTGCCCTCCATCGCCGTGACCATGCTGGCCGTTTCACCGGGCGTGTTCAGCAGGATGGAGGTGGTCGAGCCGCCGTACATCGCACCGTAGTAGATGCCGGCGAAGAAGATCATGGAGGCCGTCACCTCCACCTTGGCGGTGATCGGCAGCAGCATGGCCACCGCCACCGCGGGCCCGATGCCGGGCAGCACGCCCACGGCCGTGCCGAGCGCGCAGCCCACCAGGGCCCAGAGCAGGTTGGCGGGCGTGGCCGCCGTCGCGAAGCCCTGCAGCAGGGCGTTGAAAATATCCATCATCACAGCCACCCCGTTTGCGTGAGCCCCGGCAGGTTGATCGCCAGGAATTGCGTGAAGGCCCAGAACACCGGCGCGGAAATCGCCAGGCCCGTGAACAGGTCCACGGCCCAGGTGCGGGCGGTGCCCGCGGCCGGCTGCCCGGCCGCCCGGCGCAGGCCCTGCACGGCCAGCAGGTAGCACAGCGTGCAGCTCACGATGAAGCCCACCGTGCCGATGAGCGCCGCATTGAGCAGCAGCCCGGCCGACACCCACACGAAGGCCTGCTTGTCGGCCCGCGCGGCGCCACCCGGCGCGCCCAACGACCGGAAACCGCCGGAGAACACCTCCCAGAGCAGGAAGCCGCCGCAGGCGGCCAGCACCGCCGAGGCCAGCCAGGGCAGGAAGTTCGGGCCCACGCCGCCGTAGCCGGCGTCACCGGGAATCTGCAGCGCGCCGGCGGCGAGCAGCGCGGCCACGAGCAGCACGCCGCCGCCCACGATGGTCTGCGCCCGGCGGGAGGGAACTGCGCCGTCGGCGCCGTCGGCATCCGCCGCGGAAGGTGCGAGAGGCTCTGTCATGATGGATGTGTCCTCGGAAATGGCCCTCCGCGCGGGGCACGGGCGCGCGCCGGCCTGCCGCGCGGCGGGGCCTGCTCAGGGCCCTGCCGCGCACAGGCGCTGCGGGGGGAATGGAAACGGGTCCGCGGGCACCGGGCCCGCAAGTGGAAACGGTCCGCGGGCACCGGGCCCGCGGTGGGGGTCAGACCATGCCGGCCTTGACCATGGTGGCGCGCATGCTGGCGAACTCGGCATCCACGAAGGCGCCAAACTCGTCGCCCGCCATCCAGGCCGGCGTCCAGTCGTTCTTCTCGATGGATTCGGCCCAGCTCTTGCTCTTGGTGGCCTGGGCCACCATGTCGATCAGCGCCTTGCGCTGCTGCGCGGTGATGCCCGGAGGCGCATACACGCCGCGCCAGTTGCCGATCTCGACGTTGACGCCCTGCTCCTTGAGCGTGGGCACGCTGGAGCCCTTCAGGCGCTGGCCCGAAGTGACGGCCACCGGCACCATCTTCTTGGTGTTGATGTATTCGGCCATCTCGCTGTAGCCGCCGCCGCCGATGGTCACGTTCCCGCCCAGGATGGCCGCGATCGCCTCGCCGCCCCCACGGAACGCCACGTAGTTGATCTTGGAAGGGTCCACGCCCACTTCGCGCGCGATCATCGCGGCCGCGATGTGCTCGGTGGAGCCGCGGGAGCCGCCGCCCCACTTCACACTGCCCGGGTCTTTCTTGAGCTGGGCGATGACCTCGGCCATCGACTTGAACGGCGAGTTGGCGGGCAGCACGAACACGTTGTATTCGCTCGTGAGGCGCGCGATCGGGGTGGCCTGCGACAGGTTCACGGGCGGCTTGCCGGTGATGATGCCGCCCACCATGACCGAGCCCATCACCATCAGCGAGTTCGGGTCGCCCTTGGCGGAATTGACGAACTGCGCCAGGCCGATGGCGCCGGCCGCGCCGCCCTTGTTGTCGTAGGTGACGGACGAGGCCACGCCTGCGTCCTGCAGCGCCTTGCCGAGCGCGCGGCCGGTGGTGTCCCAGCCGCCGCCGGGGTTGGCAGGCAGCAGCATCTTGATGGCCGCCGCGGCACGGGCCGACAGCGGCAGCGCTCCGGCGGCCGCGAGGGCGGCCAAAGATTTGAGGAAGGTATCGCGACGCATGCTGGTTGCCTCCTTGAGATATGACGAACGGGGCCGATGATGCGCCCGTATCCTGTCAAACGGCTGTCCGCCGACTCAGGGAAAACACCCATGGGTGCAGCCGCCGCGCCCGGTGCTATGGTCCCGCCCCATGCAACTGCTTCTCGTGGAAGACGACCCCGCCATGCAGGCCACGCTGCAGCGCTCCCTGGCGCGCCGCGGCATGGACGTGACCGCGCTCGGCGACGGCCGCGCGGCGCTCGCGCAATGGGTTTCGCGCCCTCCCGACGCCGTGGTGCTCGATCTCACGCTGCCGGGCCTGGACGGCCTGCAGGTGCTGCAGCAGGCGCGCGCCAAGGGCCTGCGCACGCCGGTGCTGCTGCTCACCGCCCGCGGCACCGTCGGCGATCGGGTGCTCGGGCTGAATGCCGGCGCCGACGACTACCTGCCCAAGCCCTTCGATCTCGACGAGCTGGAGGCGCGCCTGCGCGCGCTGGTGCGCCGGCTGGGCGATCTGCCCGATGCGCGGCCGCAGGCCCCCTCCAGCGTCACCCTCGGTGCGATCCGCTACGAAAAGGAGAGCGGCGCCATCTACCTGCATGGCGAAGTCATGGAATTCACGCCGCGCGAGCTGGCGCTCATGCACGCCCTGCTCGCGCAGCCAGGCCACGCGGTGGCCAAGGAGCGGCTCTATGAACTGGTGTTCCCGGGGCAGCTCGACGTGCAGTACGAAGCCATCGAAGTGGTGGTCTACCGGCTGCGGAAAAAACTCGCGGGCACGGGGCTCACGCTCATGACGCTGCGCGGCCTGGGCTACCTGCTCAAGGCGGATGCATGACCGCGCCCCGGAGCCCGTCCGCATGAGCCGGCGCCGTGCGGACCCTGCCCGGTCGCTGCGCCGCCGCCTGCTGCTCGGCATCCTCGTGCCGGTGGCGCTGTTCATCGCCTACAACACCGCCAGCCTGTACCGGCAGACGCTCTCCGCGCTGCATACGGCCTACGACCGCACCCTGCTGGCGTCGGCCAAGACGATCAGCGAGCAGATCGACGTGTCCGGCTACGACGACGACGCCCGGCTGCGCGCCACCGTGCCCTACTCGGCGCTCGAAGCCTTCGAGGCCGACAACCAGAGCCGCATTTTCTACCGCGTCTCCACGTTGAGCGGCGAGCTGGTGTCGGGCTTCGCTGAGCTGCCCGCGTGGCACGGGCGCATTCCCGCCCGGCCGCCCTATGCAGCGCTCGTCGATTTCTACGACGACGAATTCCGGGGCCAGCCGGTGCGCGTGGCGGTGCTGCTGCAGCCCGTCGCCAGCCCGACCGGACGCGGCATGGCGGTGATCCAGGTCGCCGAGACGCTGGAACTGCGCCGCACGCTGGCGCTGCAGATCCTGCAGGCCACGCTGGCGCGGCAGGCGCTGCTCGCCCTGGTCGTCGCGCTCATCGTGGGACTCGTGGTGCAGCGGGCGGTGCAGCCCGTGCGCCAACTCAGCGAGCAGTTGCAGACCCGCCCGGAAGAGGACCTGCGACCGATCGCGGCCCCCGGCATCCCGCGCGAACTGCAGCCGCTGGTGGATGCCATGAACCACGTCATGGGCCGCCTCGCGCACCTGCTGGCGCACCAGAAGCGCTTCGTGCGCGATGCCTCGCACCAGTTGCGCACGCCGCTGGCGGTGCTGAAGGTGCAGGTGCAGTCGGCGCTGCGCGGCGACGTTCCGCCCCAGCAGGCGCTGCACGAGATCAGCGACACGGTCGACCGCGCGACGCAGTTGGCCAACCAGATGCTGGCGCTCGCCAAGGTGGAGCAACTGCGCCAGCAGAGCGCCCCGCCCGTGACGCGGCTGGACGAAGAACTGCGCGCGATCGCGCTCGACCTGTCGCCCCTCATCGCCCAGCGCGACATCGACTTCGGCATCCACACCGATCCCGCGCCGGTGCAGGCCCACGAGTGGATGCTGCGCGAACTCACCCGCAACCTGCTGCACAACGCGATCCGCCACACCCCCGTTTCGGGGATGCTGGCGGTGGACCTGGTGACGGACGGGCGGCACGCGGCGCTGACGTTCTCCGACAGCGGCCCGGGCATCGACGACGAGCTTGCGCGCCGGCTGTTCCAACCCTTCTCCGCGGGCGACGTGCGCACCGGTTCGGGCCTGGGGCTGGCCATCTGCCGGGAGATCGTGCAGGCCCTGGGCGGGCAGATCGAGCTGTCCAACCGCATGGAGGGCAGCCGCGTCGCGGGACTCGATGCGGTGGTGCGGCTGCCGCTGGCGGCCGAGGGACTGGAGCACGCGGACCGGCGGCAGGCCGGCGATTGAGCACCGGAGGACGGCGCGTCGGACGATCGCCGCACGCAGCGCTCGCCGTGGCCGACACCGGAGCACCTGCCGCCTCGCGGACAATCGGCGCATGACCCCTCCCGAATCGATGCGCCTGGACAAGTGGCTGTGGTGTGCGCGTTTCTACAAGACGCGCGCCCTGGCGGTGGAAGAAATCGGCAAAGGCCGCGTCATGGTGAACGGCCAGGCCGCCAAGGCCTCGCGCGAACTGCGTCCCGGGGATACCGTGGCGCTGCGCCAGGGCGTGGTGCCGCGCACGGTGCTCGTGCGGGGCCTGAGCGGCATGCGCGGGCCTGCCGTGGTCGCACAGCAGCTCTACGAGGAAACGCCCGAAAGCATCGCGTCGCGCGAGCAGGCCGCGGAGATGCGGCGCCTGGCGCCGGAGCCCGCCTCGAGCCTGCACGACGGCCGGCCCACCAAGCGCGACCGCCGGGAGATCGACCAGGCCCGGAACTGGGGTAGCCGCTGGAGCGCCTCGCTCGACGAATAAAGGGAAGAAATCAGGAACCGTTGCCGGCCGGCGGCCGCAGCATGCGCAGCACGACGTTGAGGTAGTCGTCCATGCGCTGGCGTGCGCTCTCCGCTTCGCGCTCGAGGTCTCGCAGGCTCTGGGATGCTTCGCCGTCCGGTGCGGCGCCCTCTCCGAGGCAGATGGCCGACTGCCGCCGCGCCAGGCGCATCTCGGCCGTCTGCCAGTCCCTGCGCAGCTCGCTCCACTGTTCCGAAGCCGCCCGCAGTGCGGGTGCGCGGTCCGCCTCCAGAGACGCCGCCGCGGCCATGGTTCCGCACGTCGGCGAGGGACGGTGGGCGGGGGCTGCGGACGAACGCCGGCGCCGCAGGCCGTCCTGTCCCAGCGAAGACCGCGCCACCGCGAACGTCTTCTCCGCCGCGAGCTCTTCGCTGGCCCAGCGCCCGCGGGCGGCGTACCACGCGCCGTTGCCCACGGACCATGCGCCGCGCCAGCCGTCGCCGCTCGCCCACACCATGATGCCCACCCTGCGCCCCGCGTGCTCTCGGTACCGCACGGGCTCGCGGGCCGCGGGAACGGATGCGGGCACGCCCGCAGGCGCACTCCGCGAACTGGTCGTAGGTTGGATGTCCATGCCTGCAGGCAGGCAAACGGCGTTCCCGGCCCCTGGGCGTTTTCCGTGCTGCGCCTACGCTGCGTTGTCAGAACCTCCGTAAAAATTTCCCAAGGTACGGAAATTCCGTCCCACGGCCGAGCAGGGTGCAGACCTTGCGGATGTTTTGGCGTTGCGACAGGGTCCGATGAGCTAGCATCGTCGCCCCAACCGGTTTCCACGCGCCGCGAGTGCACACCCCACAAGGACAAGAGATGGACGAGATCATCCCGGGCGATACCGAGGACGCCACGGCCGCAGCCGCGCAAGCTCCCTCGGCCTCCCCGGAGGACGGCACCGCCCTGTCCGTGGTCGGTCTCGGCGGCTCTGCCGGCGCGGTCCAGGCGCTGCGGGAATTCTTCGCGGCCGTGCCGCCCCAGCCCGGTCTGGCCTTCGTGGTGGTGCTGCATCTGTCGCGGGAACACGAGAGCGTGCTCGCGGAACTGATCCAGCGCGTCACGGCACTGCGCGTGCTGAAAGTGACCGGGACGGTGGCGATGGAGCCCGATACCGTGTACGTGGTGCCGCCGGGCAAGGTGCTCGAAGTCCGCGACGGATCGCTCGTGCTCGCGCCGCTACCGCCCGACCGCCAGCGCCACATCGCCGTGGACCTGCTGTTCCGCACGCTGGCCGACGCGCACGGCCCGCGGGCGACCGCCATCGTGCTCTCCGGCGCGGATGGGGACGGCGCGATCGGCATCAAGCGCATCAAGGAACGCGGCGGCCTGACCATCGCGCAGAACCCGGAAGAGTCGCAAGTGGCCGGCATGCCGTCCTCGGCCATCGCCACGGGCATGGTCGACTGGGTGCTCCCCGTGGGCCAGATGGCCGAGCGCGTGATCGAATACCACCGCATGGCGCCCCGGATGCACCTGCCGGCCGCCCGTGCCCCGTCGCCGACCGCCACCGGAAGCGAGCCGTCCGACGAACGGGCGCTGCGCGAAGTGCTGGCCCTGCTGCGCCACCGCACGGGCCGCGATTTCGGCGACTACAAGCGCGCCACCGTCGTGCGCCGCATCGGGCGCCGCATGCAGGTCAACGGCATCCCCACGATGGCCGGCTACCTGGACTGCCTGCGCACGCGCCCCGGAGAGGCCGGGGCACTGCTGCAGGACCTGCTCATCAGCGTCACCAACTTCTTCCGCGATCCGGGCTATTTCGAGGCGCTGGACGCCCACCTGCAAGCGCTCTTCCAGGGCAAGAGCGGCGCGGACACGCTGCGCGTGTGGGTGGCCGGCTGCGCGACGGGCGAGGAGGCGTATTCGATCGCCATGATGCTCACCGAGCACGCCCGCACGCTCGACACGGCGCCCATGCTGCAGATCTTCGCCACCGACCTCGACGACGCCGCCATCCGCACCGCCCGCGACGGCTTCTATCCGGCCGCGATCGAGAGCGACGTCTCTGCCGAGCGGCTGCGGCGCTTCTTCGTGCGCGAGCGCGGCGGCTACCGGGTGCGGCGCGAACTGCGCGAGAGCGTGCTGTTCGCGGTGCACGACCTGCTCAAGGATTCACCGTTCTCGCGGCTCGATCTGGTCTCCTGCCGCAACCTGCTCATCTACCTGAACCGCGACGCCCAGCACCGCGTGCTCGACACCTTCCACTTCGCCCTGCTGCCGGGCAAGACCCTGTTCCTGGGATCTGCCGAATCGGTGGACGATGCCGACTCGCGCTTCGCCGTGATCGACGAACAGCACCGCATCTACAGCCACCAGACCACCCCGCGCAGTGGCCTGCTGCTGCCCGCCCGGACCGGGGGTCCCGCCACCCAGACCCTGCCGTTCGCCGCCCACCAGGGGCCGGCCGTGCATTCCGCGCCCCCGGCGCAGTTCGTGGCGGACACCGCCCGGCCGTTCTTTGCCACCGCGGGCGAAAAACCGCTGTCGTGGGGCGAGGTGCACCTGCGCCTGCTGGAACAGCTGGCGCCGCCTTCGATCCTCGTCGACGCAGAGCAGGAGATCCTGCACATGTCGCCCTCGGCGGGACGCTTCCTGTCGTTCCACGGCGGGGAGCCCTCGCGCAACCTGCTGCGCCTCGTGCACCCGGCCTTGCGCATCGAACTGCGGGCAGCACTCTATCGGGCGGGCCGCACGGGCCAGCCCGCCCTGCTCGCGGCCATGGCGCTGGAGACTGCGGGCGGTACCCTGCGCGTGTCGCCCGAAGTGCGGCCCGCGCCCGGCCTGGGAGCAGGCTGCGCGCTGGTCCTGTTCCCCCTGCTGCCCGATGTGCCGTCGCATGCGGCGCTGCCGCCCGAAATGCCCGCGGACGCCGCGGCGGAGCAACTGGACCGCGAACTCGAACTCCTGAACGCGCAATTGCGCAACACCATCGAGCAGTACGAGGCCTCCACGGAAGAACTGCGCGCCAGCAACGAAGAGCTGCAGGCGATGAACGAGGAGCTGCGCTCGGCCACCGAGGAACTGGAGACGAACCGCGAGGAACTGCAGTCCATCAACGAAGAGCTGACCACCGTCAACCACGAGCTCAAAAGCAAGGTGGACGAACTGGGGCATGCGAACAGCGACATGCAGAACCTGATGGATGCCACCGCCATCGCCACGGTCTTCCTCGACCGCGACCTGCGCATCACCCGGTTCACGCCCTCGGCCGTCACGCTCTTCAATCTCATCGGCACCGACGTGGGCCGGCCGCTGTCGCACCTGCGCACCCAGCTGCAGTATCCCGAACTCGCCGACGACGCGCGGCGCGTGCTGGAGCGGCTGGCGCTGGTGGAACGCGAAGTCGGCGCGAGCGACGGCAACTGGTACCTCGTGCGCATGCTGCCCTACCGCACGCTGGACGACCGCATCGCGGGCGTGGTGCTGACCTTCGTGGACATCTCCGAACGCAAGCAGGGACAGGAGGCGCTGCGCCGCTCGGAGGACCGTTTCAGCGCCATCGTGAACCAGGCCGTCGTGGGCGTGGTGCAGACCGACCTCGCAGGCCACATCACCTTCGTCAACCGCCACTACAGCCACATGCTGGGCTACGCGCACGACGAACTGATCGGAACCCAGCTGCTCGACCTGATCCACCCCGCCGACCGCCAGCTGAGCGCTCACCTGATGCGTCGCCTCGCCGAGCACGGCGAGCCCTTCCACATCGAGAAACGCTGCCTGCGCAAGGACGGCAGCTCGCTCTGGCTGCACAACAGCGTCAGCTATCTCGCCGACGCGAGCGGCGGGCCGACGGCGTCGATCGTGGTGTGCAACGACATCAGCGAGCGCAAGCGTGCGGAGAACGCCCTGCGCGAGAGCACCGAGCGGCTGCGGCTCGTGATCGAGAACGCCGTCGAGTACGCGATCTTCTCCACCGACCTCGACCGCCGCATCACCACCTGGAACAGCGGCGCCGAGCGTATCCTGGGCTACAGCGAGCATGAGGCCATGGGCCAGCTCGCCGACATTATCTTCACGCCGGAAGACCGGGCGGCCGGCGCGCCGCTGTCGGAAACCCGCACCGCGCTGGCCACCGGCGGCGCGCTGGACGACCGGCTGCACCAGCGCAAGGACGGCAGCCGCTTCTGGGCCAGCGGCGCGCTCATGCCGATGCACGACGGCGCGGACACGGTGGTCGGCTTCGTCAAGATCCTGCGCGACCAGAGCGACCAGCGCGCGAGCCAGCAGGCGCTCGAACAGAGCCGCTCCGACCTGATCAAGGCGTTGCGCGAGAACGAGCAGGCCCGCGCCGCGCTGCAGGCGGCCGACGCCACCAAGGACCGGTTCCTGGCCGTGCTCTCGCACGAGCTGCGCAATCCGCTGGCCTCGATCGCGAATGCGTCGGCCGTGCTCACCACCGAGGGCGCCGACGCCGCCGAGCGCGAGCAGGCGGCCGGGATCGTGCAGCGCCAGGCGCGGGCCATGGCCGTGCTGCTCGACGACCTGATGGACCTGTCGCGCCTGCGCCTGGGCCGCATGACGCTGCAAAAGCGCGAGGCACCCCTGGCCGAGATCGTGGATGCCGCGCTCGAAGCCACGCACGGAGCCATGCAGGCCGCGGGGCACGAACTCGTGCTGGAACTGCCCGCCGACACCGTGCTGCTGGATGCCGATCCGGTGCGCATCGCCCAGGTGCTCGCGAACCTGCTCAGCAATGCCGCCAAGTACACCCCCGACCGCGGCCGCATCCGCCTGTCGGCCGAAGTGGGCGGCGGCCGGATCGTTTTCTGCGTGGAGGACAACGGCATCGGCATGGACCCGGCCACCGTCGACGACATGTTCACCATGTTCTCGCAGAGCCCCGACGCGGGCGCGCGCCACACCCAGGGACTGGGCATCGGTCTCGCGCTCGTGCGCAACATCGTGGAAATGCACCAGGGCAGCGTGCGCGGGGAGAGCCCCGGCCCCGGGCAAGGCAGCCGCTTCACGGTGGAGCTGCCGCTGCCGGCCCAGCCCGGAAGCGCCGGCGAGTCGCGCGCTGCGGCGCGCGGCAATGCGCAAGACCGCGCGCCGCGCATCCTGCTGGCCGACGACAACGTGGACGTCACCTGGTCCATTTCACACCTGCTGGAGAACTGCACCGTCGCCACCGCCGCGGATGGGCACGAGGCCCTGCAGAAGGCGCGCGAAATGGAGCCCGACGTGGCCGTGCTCGACCTCGGCATGCCGGGCATCGACGGCATCTCGCTGGCGCGCACCCTGCGCGCGGAACCCTTCGGCGCGCGCCTGCTGCTGGTGGCCGCCACCGGCTGGGGCCAGGAAAACAACCGCCAGCAGGCGCGCGACGCGGGCTTCGACGCCTACATGGTCAAGCCGCTCGACGTGCGCGAGCTGCAGCGGCTCATCCAGGAGCACCTGCAGCCGCGCTGAGCGTCCCGGCCGCGCGTCACCGCGCCACGGCGGGCTGCACGGCCTGTGCCTCCCGCACCAGCTCGGTCCCGGGCGTCCACGCGTAGGAGGCCGACGCCGCTTGCGACGGCGAGCCGTCCTGGTTCACCGCATCGCGGTAGGCCAGCGACGATTCGCCCTCTTCCTGCGGCGTCTGCACGAACTGCGTGCCGTTCTTGCGGTAGTCGGTTTCGGCATCCACCACCTGGCGCAGGTATTCGCGGTGGCTTTCAAATTTGATGAACGCAGGCAGTGCGCCATCGCCGATCACCTCGGCCGGGTCGCGCCGCTCCAGCCGCTTGAAGAGCTCCTGCACCACCTGGAAGTGCCCCAGTTCGTAGTCCAGGAACATCTCCCAGATCGCGCGCACGCGGGGGTTGCTCTCCTGCTCCACGCAACCCGCGTAGTTCCACACCTCGCAGGCCTCGGCGATCAGCAGTTTCTCCAGCGGCGTCTCGCGCGGGTTCAGCATCGAGCCGTAGTGCGTGATGTGCTGCGACTCCACCGATGCGATCTCCGCATAGAGCTGCCGTGCCACCGGGTCGGCGAAGATCGGCCCGATGTTCATGTAGTAGTCGTGCGTCTGGTACTCGCCGCCGGTGAGCGTGAGCGCGTGCAGCTTGGTCGCCAGCGTCGCGTCGGGCCCGTAGGGCTCCAGCAGATCGTGCTCGGGTGCGCGGTGGTGCACCCAGGTCGGGCGCGACGGAACGATGTCGGTATAGCCCTGCGTGATGTTGTTGGCGTCCTTGCCCTCCAGCCGGTCCAACAGTGCGCTGTAGCGGTAGAGGTGGTCGAAGTCCTCGAGCAGCGCATAGCGGTAGCCCTGCGCGAGGTAGCTGTCGGGCTCCAGCTGCGCGACCGATGCGGTGACCTCGATGGCCGTCTGTTCGTAGCCGATCGTGGTCTCCAGCGGCGAATGGTCCGCGCCGATGAGCCAGTTGATCGTCGTGGCCTGGTGCTGCTCGACGCGCATCAGTTGCGCGATCTCCACGCGCGCGTCGGCGTTCATGCGCAGCAGGACCTGCTTGGTGCGCAGCGCGTCCAGCTCCACGCCGTTCATGAGGATGGCACGCACGCGCGTGAACGCATCGTCGTCGAGCTTGCTGATGGGCTTGCCCACCATGTCCTTCCAGCTCAGGCGCTGGCGGCCGAGGGCCGTGCCCTTGTCCTGGAAAAGATGGATCGTCATGGGATGTCCTTGGGTTCGTAGGGAGTGAAAAGATGGATGGGTGGGAGCGGGCAGGCGCCGTGCCGCCCCGCCTCAGACCGCGTCGCTGGGCAGCGGCCCCGACACCACCAGGGCGCCGAGCCAGGCCTGCACGGTGTTCAGGTGCCGCTGCTCCTCCGTGAGCGCCTGCGCGAATTCGCTCACCAGGCTGGTTTCTCCCGCCTGCTCGGCGAGCTGGATCAACAATTCCCACCCCGCGTTGTCGGTGAGCTCCGCCGTCAGAATCGCCGACAGCGCCTGCGCCAGCGTCGTGCGCGGGTCCGTCACCACCTGGATCAGGCCCATGGAGGCGGTGCCGATCACGTCCGCGCACGGCGTCTGCGCCGTCGGGTCGCCGCCGAGCTGGCGCATGGCATCGCACAGCAGCTGGAAGTGCTGCAGCTCCTCGGCGCGGATGCGCTGCAGCGTGGCCAGGGCCGAGGCATCGCCCATCAGCGCGACGTCGTCCGTGCCCGCACCGGCCGCCTTCACGGCATCGGCGGGCGACGGCACCTTGGCGCCGGCATTCACCGCTCCTTCGTACTTCACGATCAACGCGTCGTAGAGCCGCGTGCCGCCCCGTTCGAACGCGATGCGCTCGCCGATCTTGTCCAGCAGGATCTCGGGGTGTTCGCCCATCAGCTTGCTCACGCCCGTGCGCACCATGTCGCCGAGCGACGTGGGCGGCGGCACCGAGCCGAGCGGGCCGGCTTCCTGGGCGAACAGCAGGCGCATTTCCTTGGCCTGCGAGAGGTCGATCGGGCCCGGCGGGGAATACCGTGCGACGGCCTCCTCCATCGCCTGCGCGCCGGCCGGCGACGCCGAGGCGCCCGTGCGGTTCATACCCGTGGTGGTGGCTTCCATGAAAACTCCTTGTGCTTGCGGTTCATCGGGGAATGCGAACGACCCATGATTCGGGCCAGGCCGTCCGGCCCGCGTAGGAACCCGCGCAAGATACGGCCCGCGTTACAGATGCCACCCCAACAATTCCGCAGGATCTGTCGAGCCGAATGCATGAGCCGGAAAGCATTGCTGCAAATCCCGCATTCCACGGAAGAAATGACCATCGCTCCGAGGCACCGTAGGGCCGGGGAGGCGAAGCGCGAATCCGCTTTCATCGCTCGGGCGGAGCCACGACACGGCTTGTTTCTTCTGCATGCACAGCCCGCCCCCGCACTCGGGCGCCTTCGTAACACGAGCGGTTCTCCTACCTTCCGCAACCGCTCGACCGGCCGCTTTTCCGAGGGCGATGGCATGTGCGTTGCCACGTTCTCATCGACAGCGCTGCACTGCGCGGTCACTTCCAACTCACCATTCGCAATGTTCCAAAGGAGAAATCACATGGCATCGAATCAAGGCAATCAAGGCAACCAAGGGAGTAACCAAGGCAACCAGGGTGGCGGTTCCGGCCGCGGATTCGCCGGCATGGACCAGGAGCGTCAACGCGAGATCGCCGCTGAAGGCGGCCGCGCTGCCCACGCCAGCGGCAACGCCCACGAGTTCAGCTCCGAGGAAGCCCGCCGCGCCGGCAGCATGAGCCACGGCGGCGGCGGCAACAACACCCAGAACAGCAGCGGTGGCCAGGGCGGCAGCCAGGGCGGCGGCAATTCCGGCAGCAACAGTGGCGGCACCCGAGGCGGCAGCAGCGAGCAGCACGCCCAGGCCGGCCGCCAGAGCCACAAGAACGACCGCTGACGCGCAAGGGTGCGCGCTCCGGCAGCGGGCACGCCTTCATCCATCCGCCGCCCGCCGGTGGATGGATGATGGACACGGCCCGACCGCGACGCTCCCCCAGGCCACCGTTGCCCTCGCGACGGTGGCCTTCTCGTTTTTGCCCACCACGGTGCACCTGCCGGCAGGCCGCGGCCGCGGCCACGTCCGCCGCCGCCTACGACGTCATGGCATCCATGCCGACCACGGGCCGCCGGCCGTGCGCCTACCGTGGAACGTCGCCGGCGGGACGCGCGCGCCCCGCCCTCCGCCACCCACTTTCTCTCCTTTTCCCAAGGAAAACGAAGCCATGCAGAACGAGCACCTCCGCGAATCCGCCCGCCATCTCATCGATTACGACGACCGCCGCGAAAGCGCGCCCTGCGAACACCAGGCCACGGCCATCGCCGCCGCGGGCCTGCTCTTCTGGGCGCTGGTGGGACGCAGCCGCACGCGCGCCGTGCTGCATGCGGCCATCGGCGGCGCGCTGCTGCTGCGCGCGGCGGGTGGACGCGACGGCGTGCGGCGCTGGCTCCACCAGCCCGCGCAGGAGCCCGCGCAACATCAACCGGCCCGCACCGAGGCCTCCGCAGCGCCCTCCTTCGCCGATCTGCCCATGTGATCCCTGCGGCCTTGTGACCGGCACCGGTCGCGCGGCCGGCCACGCCCTCTGGTCAGGCACGAGCGCTGGAGAACAAAGTGCCCACGTGGAAAAGCCCCGCACGCGCGAGGCGTGGCGGGGCTTTCTGACAGGGGCATGGCGGGGGCATTCCCGCCGGGCCGGTCAACCCATCAGCGGGTGGCGTCCTTCACGTCTTCCTTGGCGTCGCCGTAGTTCTTCTGGACATTGCCTTCGACCTGCTTGGACACGCCCTTGGCCTGCTGCTCGGGGCTGTTGAACACTTCGCCGGTCTTCTGCTGCACCTTGCCGGCAACTTCCTTCGCGGCACCCTTGATTTGGTCGGTATTCATGGCGAGATCCTTTCGGTGGTGAGGTTGTGGGCATGGAAAAGTCCGATGCCTCACCGACGAAATTTACGCGCCATGCTTCGGCATGGGGGCGGGCCGATGCCGCTGACTTCCGTAAGGCCGAGCCTACAGGGCGCAGTTGCTGCAGAACGCGGCTGTCCACGGCCTGGGCAACCGCTACCCGTTGCTGGGCGCCAGGCGCAAACGCTCGGTATCGAACGCCAGCTTGCGCGCCAGCGCCCGGCGTACCGCATCCAGCGCCGTCGCGGGCACGAACTGTTCGTGGAAGGTATACAAACCCCTGCCGTCGTCGCCCAACCACTCGCCGTTGCTCTTCAGCGTGGCGACGAACAGCAGCCGCCGGTCCTGCGAACGGGACCACATGGGCACATCGGTGAACACCGCGGCGCAGGTCAGCGCGCCATCCGCATCCAGCACCTTCATGAAATCGAGCCGCAGCGGACCCATGGGACTGGAGATATCCAGCGTATCGAATGCCCGCGGAGGCTCGCCCTCGGGAAACGAGAAGCCGTACTGGCTCATGAGGCGCGACGCCTTGCCGAACAGCACGCAGAACTGGTTCCTGCGCTCCTCCGCCCCCTGAACGGCCCATTGGAAACCCGTCTCCACGGCTTTCAGCGCCACCTCTTGCAATGCCGTGCCCATATTCCGCTCCGCTGTGCTCCTACGGGTTGGCAATATACCTGGGGGTATCGCGCGAATGCTCATTTTTGCGCACTTGCGCACCATGGGCACCGGAGCTGTCAATGCGAGCGCTGGCGAGCGACGGCAAGGGCCCGCGCCACACACTTCGCAAAACGACAGCCGCTTTCCGTCTGGTACGGCAATGCCGCCAAAGTCCTACCTGCCACCGCGGCGCGCACCCACCGGACGCCGAAGGCCGCAGGTGCCGAATGGACCCCCAGGGCGCCCGCCCTCACATTCAGGAGCCATGCATGACCTCGCCACAGCAGCAGCCACCGTCGCAACCCATCCAGTACCCGAACCAGCCCGGCCAGCAGCCCATCACCGATGGCGATCCGGCCGATCTGCCGCCGCCGCTGACCGAGGACGGCCCGGACCAGGCGAGCCCTGCCACCCAGGATCCGACGGGGCAGCGCGACATTCCGATCGAAACCTGAAGCACGCACCGTCACGGCGCTTAAAAACCAGGCGCCGAGCTATTCGGCCACATGGGGGACTGCCAGCCGCCACCATGCCGTGAACGTGCAGAATGATGCGCACGCCGCCCCCATGAACCACGGGCCCGCGGGAACACAGTGTTTCGCACCTTCAGGAGTTACTCCATGCACAAGCACGCAGCCGGATTGGCGCTGTTTTTATTGGCTGCCCACGCCAGTGCCGATGACTTTGCCAACTGTCTGCTCACCACCAGCCGGCACGGAACGGTACCGTCCGCGCTGGCATCCTGCCGGTCGGAGCATCCGAACGGTTACGCCAACGTTCTCAAAGGGTCCGGCGACAGGAGCCGATATCGCACTGCGCAGGAATGTGTCGCTGCCCACGCACCTGCAAATGCCGAAGCGGACCGCCGCACCCTCGCCGGCCAGGCTTGCCAGTGCCTCTACGATCGCTCCGAATCCGCCGACGAGAATTGCGACTCCGATTTCGAGAAGCGCGGGATATACCCCCTTCAGGGTGTCCGGCCAGGGCAGCAGAAATAGCCGTTCCGGCGCCGCCCATCCCTGGTAGAACGCCGGGTTCCGTCTATTTGCCCCAGCAGTCCGGGTTGTAGCCCGTCTGTCCCTGGGTCTTGCTGTTGGCGCCCCGCAGCCCGGTGTTCGTCAAGGTGTAGGCGCCGCATTTGTCGTTCGCCTGGGCGCCTGCCGGCGTGGCCGTCACTACGTACGATCCGCCTCCCGAGGCCGTGACGTTGCTGATGGTGTACCTGCCGGAGGGAACCGTTTTGAGGTTGTCGGGAAACGCGCTCGTGGCGGGATAGACGCCGGTGGCCGTGGACGCACGCTCCAGCCACTGGGAGGCCTGCAGCAATGCGCCGCGGGCCTCCGCTCTGTGGCCGCGGCGAATGTACTCGTTGTAGCTGGGCAGCGCGACGGCGGTCAGAATTCCGATGACTGCCACCACGATCATCAATTCGATCAGGGTGAATCCGAGCTGTTGCTTCTGCATGGTGTTTTCCAAAAATTCGTCGGTTATCGAAGCTGGCGCCAGCTGGGCCGCAATGCCTCTTCAGGCATACGGGCTAAAGCATCTTCCCGGCCGCTCGAGCCCTGGTTGATCACCTTGTTGCCACGGGTGACCCGGGTTTGGGCGCCCGCCGTCACCGACATCCGGGACACGCCGTCATCAACGCTCGTGTAGAGGCCGTCTCCGTTCTTGTCCATCAATTGCACCTGCGGACGCTTTCCGTCCATGAGGTTGATGAGGGTCAGATACTGACGCTCCCCGTCTACCGAGGTGACCGTACAGGTCTCCTCGGGCGTGGCACTGGCATTGGTCGAGCCCTTTGCCGGAACCTGCGAATACACGGCCAGGATGTTGCTGCCGTCGTAGATGTCGATGGGCTTCAGGATCCGTTCACCGGTCTGGGGAAGATCGAGATACCAGCCGTTCTGCGTCGACCAATCGACGGAAGGGGCCCCTGCAGCAGCCGTCTGGTTGACCGTCCAGAAGTCACGGTCGACACTGGCACCCGTTCCGGTGTACGTCGTGCTGCCGATCACCTGCTGGGCCAGTGAAGCCGCGGCAATGCCGGTACCGAGAGCTGCAGGCGCCGGAATCGCACTGCCGCCATTGCAGTTGGTACAACCCGGGTGCACTTCGACCCGCTGATTGGTACCTGCCCCCACGAAGCGGTACCGGGTGTTGTCCAACACGCTGTAGAGGGTTTCCGGCGTCGTGCTTTCCGGGTCCGTCCGGCCGATGTTGCGCCCGGTTCCGAAGGCGACCATCATCCCGCCCACGGCCACCGATCTGGCTGCAGCGCCTGTTCCCACGACCTTCAGGCGATCATTCGCCCGGACGGTCGGCGGGGCGCTGATGGACTGCGCACGGTTGCGCGTACCCCCTCCAGCGGGAGCACCGGTGGCAGTGAACAGAGGACTGCCGCCGAACGCCACGCCCCACGCGGAAGGATCCGCGCTGGCGATGATGAACTTCCAGAGGTTGCCCTTGTTGTCGCCTGCGTACACGACGTCAGGACGTCCATCCGTATTGATGTCCACGAGCCGCGGCGCTGCGAGCCCATTGTCGGTGGCGTTGGAATCCACCCCCGTCACCAATGTATTGGCAACCGCGGGGAGACGGACGAGTTCCTTGTCGCCATCCAGATATTGAATGAGCAGAACCGGTCGCTGGTTCACGCTGTTGTAGCCATTGCCCATGATGACGGCCCAGCGGTTGTTGTTCAGTCGCGCGATCTGGGTGGTCTGCAGCAGGTTCGATTCGTCGCGTACCGGAGGCGCGAAGATATGGCCGATGTCGGCCTCCGGCACGGAAGTGCAGGCCGTCTGGCCAGCAGCAGGGGCAGTGGTCACGCAGGCCAGCGTCTCGCTGGCGTGCAGTGTCCTGTCGAGAACGACGATGTCTGAGGCATTCGCTTCGGCGAAGTTGCTCGCCGTGCCGCTGCTCGAAGTGGAACCCGGAGTGGTCACGTTCAGGACGAAGTAGCCCTTGCCTCCCGACCCCAGGGTTCCGACGAGCATGGTCCGCCAGCCGGGCGTGTAGGTACCGTCGGAGGCCGTGGCGCCGGCAATGTCCACGTCTCCGGTCATGGGAGAACCGTCCACGAAGTACCGGTGGTTGCTGTCGTAGTTCTGGTCGGTCAACCGGGTGAGGCTCGGCACCACGCCGCGGGGAACATAGGCGATCTTTTCGGTCCCGTCCACTGCGGAGAACCCATGCAGCATGCCGTCGTTGCCGCCCGCGTAGATCATGGGAATCCTGTCGCGCTGCGCACGGTTGAATGCGGCGTACCCCGGCAAGGCGTAGTTGCTGACGGCTCCCGCGACGTACCACACCTGGGAGTTGACGATGTCGCCCTGCGCCGACCTGCGCTGCCGGAATGGTCGAGTCGCGGAGTAGGTCACAGGGGTTCCCGCTCCTTCTTTGGTGCGATCTCCCCGGAGGTAGGCGAGCCGGTCTTCTCCCTTGCTGTCTGAGCCGTTCAACAATGCCTTGTGTGCCGGGCTGAGGCGGCTTCCGTTGGAAGCCCATCGGAAGGGTACACCCGTGGCGGAGAATGTCCCGTTGGCGTCGCGCCAGCCGAGGATGACGCGATCGTTTGGAGCGACGGCGTCGATGCGATCCGCGGTATTGTTGCCCTGCCAGCCGGCAATGGCGACGGTCCCTCCCGAAGTGGTGATCGATTGGCCGGTGATCCAGCCCTTCCACGCCAGCGTGGGATCGTAGCTGGCGGTAAACAGGCCCACGTCGTTGCGGGTGGCAGTACTTCCACTGGTGGCCGCAGAGCTCTTGCCAGGCTCGGTGTCGGTGTTGATCTGCTGAACGATCGACCGAAAGGCGCCGGCCAGATCCTCGGGCTTCTCCACCGCAAAGAAACGGCCGCGGCCATTGAGCGCCGCATGCCACATATCGTGGCCCTTGTCCTTGCCCTGCGCGCGCCACACGTAGGTGCCGTTGGCGTAATCCGCAAAATTGCCGTCCGTACCATAGGGCAGCATGGAAGTCGGGCTGGTGATGGCCCCGCGGTTCGTGCCGGCCGAGTTGTAATTGGTGTCGGGCAGCGCGTCCGAACTGAAACCGATGGTGTAGGTCACCATGTGCGGCCAGGTCGCGGGATTGTTGTTGGGATTCCAGTACTTGTCGAGCGTTGCCGTGGTACCGGACACGCGGTTGGTGAACGTCTCGGTCTGTGGCGCTTTCCGGTATTCCGCCGTGGGTGTGACCTGCCCTTCCAGCCCGGAAGTCTGCAGCGGATCGGCCCAACTCTTCATGGCCCAGTCGGCAATCGTCGTGTAGTCTTCCGCGTCACGGTAGATTCTGGTCTGGGCCGCCGTCGTGGAATAACTCGTTCCGTCTGGAAGGGTTCTGGTAGCGCCATCGTAGTTTCGCGGCGAGGTGGTGCGCTCGGATCCGTTCCATCCGCCGTCGGTCAGAAGAATGTGGTAATTGCGCCGGCAGCCGAGATATGGAGACGCAGTCGTGCCCGGCTTGAATGCCCACGGGCCGTTGGCATGGAGCGGAGCGCGCATGTATTCATCTGCGGCCTTGACCATGTCGTGGGTCGGCGTGTTGGTGCAGGCATCGTAGTTCTCCATGTACTGGAGGAAGTTTCCACGATGGGTTGCATCCAGGGGGCGCATCACGTTCTTGTTGGTGCCGGATGTCGCACTCAATGTCGGAGCCCACTTGACTCCATTGACCTTGGTGCAGTTGCCCATGGTTTGCCAGGCCATGCGGATCTTGCCGTCAGGAAGCAAGGCCGTATCCCTGAACACACTGATCACCGCGTTTTTCAGGACGGTGGTTCGCGGCCCCAACGAGACGCCGGCGGAATTGCGCATGGTCTCGTCCATGCTGGTGGAGTCATCGAGCGTGATGATGACGTTCGGCGCGACGTACGGCTCCACCGTCCCGGGGGGCGAGTTGGCCAGATCCACGCCCCATCCATTCTGCGCCGACGCGAGGCCGATGAGTGTGGCGATCACCGTCCGTTTGCTGCTTCGCCTGTTTCCGCTCTTCTTTTCCATCGCATTCTCTCAAGTCAAATTCTGCCGAACGACCATTGCCAGGCCGCAGGTGGAAATATCTCGGCTAGTCTTTACGCTTCTGCCGCACAAAGGTTTCCTGCAGTACGACCTGGGTGGAGCTTTTCAGGCCGTACGCCAGTGCGGTGATCCGGTAGGCGACGTTGGGTATCAGATTCAGTGGCAGATTGGACGAGCCGCCCACGATCAGGCCCGAATTGCCGGCGGCACCGTCATAGGGCATCACTTCGATCCAGTACCAACCACCTTTGTTGGCCGCGCTGCGATCCCTCAGAATAGGGTTTGCCGGATCGTCATCGCTGCCCGGGGCGGCCCCGGTGAATTGGCCATAGCGCGCACCTACCGGGGATGCGTCGCTCGCGTGCGTACCGGTCATCTGGGCCAAGGTAATGCCGGCACTGGATGAAGTATTGTTCCAAAAATCCTGCTTGTCGTTTTTCCCGGGCCGGTCACTGCGCTTGAGGCACACGCCGTTCCGGCATTTCGGCCCCGACACCGGCAGATTGTCCAGATCGGCCAGCAGCGTTCCGACTTCCTTCTCTTCAATGGGAAATTGTTCTGTTATCGCGCGCCTGCATACCTGGACGTCGGTGGAACTCGGCGTGCAGACGCTTCCGTCGGCATTCATTCCCTGGATATCCAGCTCCGCATCCTGTATCAAGGCCTGCGCGGCGGAAAACGCCCGCTGATAGTCCGCATCATTGCCCACGAGCAGTTCATTGAACACCGAGGCCCTGGAAGCCCACAGCGCCAACAGCATCGACAGCATCACGAATATCATCACGACGAACAATGCGACGCCGCGCTGCCCACGGGGCGCCCACCGCGCCTGCGGTTTGTAGTATTGATTATTCATGCCGTGTTTCACGCGTTGCCATCGAATCAGCTCGCCTTGACCAAGCCTTGGCTGCGAAGCTGATATACATTTCTAAAAACCAGATGATTGCGGTTCTTGCGGGGGGCTCCAAGCGAGGTGATATCCACCGCAGTGGAGTTATCGCAATCGACGTAGCTGGTGCCGCTGGGCATGTCGATCGATTCGTTACCGTAAAGGACCAGGCAGACTTCGACGGCGGTTACCTTGGTCCAATTGGCACCGACACCATCCGCATCCACATAGCGGATCTGGGGGTTGCCGAAGGGGGCCGCGTCCTCCTGCAGCAAATACCGCACCTGAAAATTCGCAACGTTCTGCGCGATGGCCTGTGGGTCGGCCGTGCCGCCGGGCGCGGAACCATCGCACCGCAACTCTCGCTGGCTCGCATCGTTCGGATTCACATAAAGCACGAATGCGCTCTGGAGAAGGCTGTCGGACGTGGTGCGGCCCAGGCAGTTCCTCAACAGCGAGGTGTCGGAGGCTGCGGTGTACACCGGCTCTACATAATTTCGATAAGCCACCGTCACCGAATACTCGTTCGATGCAGGGCTGGTTTTGCCGCGGATCGCATTGATGGGATCGAAATCTCCCACCTTGGTTTCGAAAGCCACCTTGTCTGCCATATCGATGGCAGCCCCTTCGGGCTTCTGCGCGGCCAGATTCAGCTTCAATGAACCCGCCTGCCGCATCTGCTGCCCGATGATCCGGAACGCGTTCGCAGCCTGCTGCTGCATCTGGCTGGTGTCGCTCACCGTCCCCGAGACGGTTCTGGACACCATGAGCCCTCCCATGGCCACGACGACCGTCAACAGCCCGATCACGATCCCGACCAGCAGCTCAATGAGCGAGATGCCGCGCTCCCTGCCGCCGATCGCCAAATATCCCATATGCCGGTACCGGGTCATAAATAGTTTCTCTGACATGCCTCAAGCACCAGGGCAGAAAAATTGCGCCGTCGCCCCGCCACGAAAATCCGGCACGCATCGGCTGCTCACGGGTATGTACTGGAGGTGGCACGTAAAGCCGCTGGGACACGCTTGGGGATCGGTGGCCGACACGGTTCCATCAGCGTTCCTGCTGGCACCCGCATTGATCGCATCCGTGAAGTCGCTCCCGGCGTCAGAACGCTCGTTTTCTCGCCACCGCAAAAGCACACCCAACTGCCGCTGATTGGACGAAGCGTCCGCGGTGGAGAGAAAGGTATTTGCATTGCCCATCGGCAAGGTCCGCTCGACGCTGCGCTTCCATTCACGAATGTCGTAATTCGCCAACTCCGTGTGATTGCAAAGAGACGTCGCACAGTTCTTGGAAGCCTCGGACGTCGCAGGTACGCTGCTGCCAGACGCCCAGTCCATGACGAATGCGTTGACATTCGTGCTCGCGCTCGGATTGACCTTCATCCGCTCGCCCAGATCGTCGATAAGGCGAATGGCCTGGGCCCTGCGAACGCTGGTCTGGGTATCGCTCAGCGTTCGCAGTTGCACGCCGACGATCCCCATGATCCCCGTCGCCATGATCACGATGGCCACCAGAGCCTCGATAAGCGAGACGCCACGCTGCTTCGGTAGCCTGCGTATTTTTTTCCGAATATCGAACGTCAGCATGATGCATTCCCGCTGTTCAATCGCTTGATTTGCCCGCCCGATCGAACACACAGAGTATTCGCATTGGGATCCGCATTGTTTTTTCCTGCTGGAATGACGCGGAACGAAAAACTGTTGCTGGAATTGCTTGCAAATTGTCCCCACCGATCCACGGTGATGAACCCGTTACTGTTCGCCACCGTGACGGTGGTGGCGGTGGGGGCGCCGAGACGCTGCAAGGTGTCTTCCGGCGGAGTCTGATCGGCATTCTGGGTGCCGTTTGCATTGGTGTCGTAGAACACGAACCATCCGCACGCCCACTCCGTTGCCGCGGACGTGGTGCAACCGTCCCCGTCCGGAAGTTTCCGCACAACGATATTTCCGCCACGTTTGACCGCCTCTGCTCTGGCCAGATACAGGGAAGCCTGCAAGTCGTCGGTCGCCTGCCGAACGCGCCATCGCTCGATGAGCGGGCGGAAACTCGGAGAAGCAAGCCCTGCTAGAACCGCTACAATTGAAATAACTACCAATAACTCGACAGCAGAAAATCCTGAAAAATTTCGAATTGAACCTGTTTCTGCATGATTTTTACCGTCAATTTGACGCATTTCCGGCATTTCCTATTTTTACTGCTTTTTTTGCCGGATAGAGTGGCAAAAAGACGGCCTGAGCGGCCGATGCACAACGCACGAAATTATGCCTACGCGTGACGCAGTCGCGCGTTTTTCAAATGCGACCACATTATTGGTCCACTGTAGGGTCGGTTATATACAACATAAGCGTCCGTATTACACGGGAGACCCAGAGCCCAGCTTCGCGCTTGCCTTGATGCGCGAGGTGAGCGGATCGGCCAGCACGAGCCAGCGAAGCGGTTCTGGCTAGGCACCGCATCGCAGGCCGCACAAGTAGTACGACAAGATGCAGTAACGATGACAGAAGGGTCGTGTTGGCCGCTCTTAGGAGGAGAAGAATGGGAACGTGGGCTCAGGGAACGCTCCCGAGGCGTAGCACGGCGCGGGCCCCAAGGCCAATGAACGTGTCTGTCGGTACGTGGCAGCTACGGACTGACGTCAGCCGACCTTTGGGAGCCGTCGTTCGAATGGCACCACACTGATCTGGACAGATGTCGCGACCCAGGATCCGACCGGGCAGCGCGACATTCCGATCGAGACATGAGGCACCGCAGGAAGCAGTGAAGCCAAAGCAAAAAACCCCTGAACGATCGACTCGCTCAGGGGTTCATGCTTTGGCGGAAACGGAGGGATTCGAACCCTAGCGACCCCGAATCCTAGCGTACCGCAGCGTAGCTCCTAGAGGGAGCGGGCTACGCCTGGGTACGCTGGAATGCGCTCATTTTGGGGCAGATTTAGGGATGGCTCCCAGCCCCGACCCCGCCCGCAGGCGGGGGGCCACCCAGTACACCCAGAAGCCCCGGACCCACGCCAGGGCGTACAAGACCGACACCGCGAAGACGCCCCACTGGTCGGCGTGCCAGGACGCCCAGAACCAGAACGGCTGTCCTACGATGCCGAAGATGCATGCCCACCGGCGGGCGGACTCCGTGCTGGCCTGCGACAGGAACGCGGCCGCAGCGCCGAGCAACGCGATTGCAATCTGGTCGATGGTCATGCCGCATGATACTGGATAAAAAACCAGCCCACCAAGCGGACGCTTGGGCGGATCAGGGGCCGTCAGCCCCAGTGCGCTCAACTGCCGGACTTGCCCTTGGCGGATGGCTTCATGCCCCTCACTGCCTGGATCATGCCAACGACCGGTAGCCCAAGGAATAAGGCTGCGACCGGCCAGTTGTTCTGCCAGATCCCGGCATAGACCGCTGCCACGACACAACCTGCAGCCACCAAAAAGCCCAGCACTTGTCCGAGGTAGTCGCTGATGAACGTACCGGTATGGACACGCTTCTGCAGCCTCGTCATCTCCTCCCGGTGACGGACATCCGCGTCCTGCTGCGCCATCTCCAAAGCGATGCGGCTGTCCTGCTGCTTCTCAGCCATCCGTAAAATACGCTCTGCTGATCCGGGCAGGATGCTCTCGTAGCCGGCCAAAGTTTCGGGGGCAGGCATTGGGCCTGAGTGAGCCGTCACCTGGGTGCGCGTTACGGAACTGGTCACGCCGCCAACGCTCGGCGTAGCCGGCCCCTTGGCAAATACAGGGGCGGCAGCAGTAGGGCGAACTCGGCCGGGCAATTTTCCCCTTGAGGCTCTACCCAATCTCGGCCGCCTTGGAAATTTCGCGGCCTACAGCCTTCCAGTCGTCTCGCACCGTGCCCCGCTTGCGCTTTGGCAGGGGCTTCGGCTCGAAGTCTTTGGCTTCTGCCTGCTCGATGTCGAAGGTTCCAAACAGCATCGCAGGCGCTCCGAGCCCCTTCCAGAAGCCGCGCCTGAACGCCTGGGCGCGGGTGCTGCTTGCTTTGATCAATACAGACATACGCACTCCTAAGTAGGAATCGATGTTAGCAGAACGCAAATTAGGCGATGACATCCAGTGTTACCTTCCAGTGTCATCGTTTCGCTTGCCAAGCCTCTCCTTCGTGAGGGCGACCTGTCTGCATCAGAACTGCGAAGCCACGCTCAGCAGCTTCAGCGCCAGCGTTTCGGCATCGTGCCGCATGGCGGTCAGGGTGGTGGTGCCAATGCAGATGGCGCCATACCAGATGTGGAAGCCCCGGGCACCGTAACCACGGGCGGCCGCTTCCCGGATGGCGCCTGCGATGGTCGTCGCAGTGAACTCGTCCACCTCCGTGCCGCCATCCTCGATGTTTACCTGGTAGGCCCCCGAGCCGGCCTTCACGATGTTGAGCGATGGGATCATTTCGCCGGACCCTTGGGCTGCTCTGGTGCGTCCACCGTTTCGATCGAATTGATGGTGTAGCCATACTCGGCCAGGCGCTCCAAATGCGACGCTCCCCGCCGTCCATTGGGCACCAGCGTCTGCTGCTTGCCGGCTTCCAGCACCAGCTCGCGCGCCACCTCTTCAAGCGACAGCGGCTCATCTTCAGGGTGAACAAAATCAACGCTCGCGCCGTCGGCACGCGTCGCAATGTAGACCTTCAACTTCTTCATAGGAATCCCTCCTGTTGCGCCCGAAGGATAGCTCAGCGGCGCCGGGTTCGGCGCCGCTGCTCTCACCTCCCGTGCTGCTCGGCCAGCACCTCCTCCACGGCCTTGTTGAGCAGGTACATGCTGCGCTCGATCTCGGCATTCACCTCCTTCACCAGCTCGCGCTTATTCGGGTCGCCGCCGGCCTGGATCTGCCGCCGCATTTTCACCAGGTCGGACACTCGCTTGTCGAGCAGACTGGCCGCGCCGTCCACGCGGGCCAGCGGCACGTCCAGCAGCACGGCCTCGGCCTCCTCCCCTCTCGCCACGCGCCCCTTGGCCTCGGCCATGCTGGTGTTCACCCGCTTCAGGTTCTCGTAGTAGGACGTGCTCTGGCCGTTCACGCCGCGCGTGTTGCCGTAGAACCGCCCCGCCAGGGTGATCTGGTGCGGCGCCAGCTCCTCCCCTGTGACGGCGGCCGTCACCATGTTACCGGCCTTGGTCAGCTCGCGGCCCACGCCGCCGGTGAACTGCCCGAACAGGTATTCCAGAGCGTCTGGGTTCGGGCTCCACTTCCCGGGCTGCCATTCGTTGCCGCCGGTGGCGTCGTTGATGAGCCGGGCCACCCACCGCGCGGGTGGCGTCACCGAGTCCTTGCCCATGGCATGCCCGGGCTTCGGATCGAGCGCGCTGCGCTGCTCCTTGTAGATCTGCCGGCCGGTCCAGTCCTTGTTCTCCATCAGCGCCACCACCGGATCGAAGGGCGTGGGCGCCAGCATCTGCATGATGTTGTCGGCCCCGCCCAGCGGGTTGTAGGCGTTCAGGGCGATCATGGCCATGTCCGCCAAGTGGCCGGCGCGGCTTTTCGTCGGGTCGTCGTGCATGCCGAACTCCACCAGCTTGCGGCCGATGTTCGGGAAAACGTGGAAGCCCAGCGGCATGGGGATCGCCACGTAGTCCTGGCGGCTCAGCGGGATGATGATGCTGCGCTCCTTCACGAAGTCGGGGATCTTCTTCCATTCGTCATCGGCCCCGCCACCGCCCATGATGAGCGCGCCCGCCAGCCCCGACAGCATGCCCAAAGCGACCCCGCCGGCCATGACCTTCCGCCCGGCCGGCCCGGCCAGGGTTTCCAGCATGCGCACGTTGCCCTGGATGGCGGCGTTCAGGAACGCGTAGTAGCTGCCCACCACCGACGTGTTCCGTCCCTTCCGGTTGAAGTTGACCGTGATGTTCTTGGCCAGGCTGGCCGCGGCCTCGCGCGACTGGCCGGCGTCCAGCGCCGCCTTGTACACGGCCAGGCGCGTGGAGGCCTCCAGCGTCTCGTTGAAGTCGGAAAGCCACTCGCCCACGCCGCGCGCCATGCCTGCTGCCCGGCCCTCGCCCTGCTGCTCGAGCGCCTTGCGCAGGGCCGCCGCGCGGTCCTCGGGCTTGGTGTAGAGGTCGCGGTAGCCGGTCGTGCCGCCGTCCAGCTGCAGCTGCTCCCAGAGCCGGGCCCACGGCCCCTGCCCTCCACCGCTCTCCCGCCGCTCGCGCCGCAGATCCTGGTAGATGGCGCCCATGTTGCTGCGGATGTTCTTGAAGACCTCGCGCTGCCGGCCCGCCAACGGGGTGGACGACAGCTGCAGCAGCGAACCCTGCACGTCGCGCGCCAGGTTGAGCACGCCGAAAATCGGGTTGTACTGGGTGTTCACCGCCGCGAACCAGCGCGTGAGGTGCCCCATCGTGCGGGTGAAGCGGTCCAGCTCCGTGGCGTCCAGGTTCTTCATCGCCAGAGCCAGGCGGGCCGCCCGCTCGTTGCGCTCGTTGAAGATGATGTGCTTGTCCTTGCCCCCGATGCGCAGCGTCAGCACGTTGTCGCGCAGGCGCGCCCCGATGTCCGGCATGGTGCGCACCAGCCCCGTGTCGGGATCGATGGCCTTTTTCTTCGGCAGCTCCAGGGACCACAGGTTCTCGTCGGGGTTCTGTGCCGCGAGCACATAGAGGCGCTTCATCACGTTGTTCTTCTCGCCGCGGGTCAGCGCCGCCTCGCGCTGCATCACCAGGTGGCCCAGGATGTTCGTCACCTTCTCGTTGGAGCCAGTGCGCCGCTTCGATGCGTCGCCCTTCGTGCTGAAGCCCTGCCCGATCGGATGCGCCTTGCTGTCCGGCCGGGCCTCGTCGCGATGCAGCGGGACGTAGTGCTGGTAGGTCTTGCGCCAGGCCTCGATCGACAGGCGATCCATCAGGCCGTACTGCTCGAGCGTCTGCAGCGTGATGTTGTTCATCCGGTCCACGCGCGTGGCCAGGGCGTCCATCACCTTGCGCTGCTCGGGGCTGTAGCCCCCCATGACGTTCTTCGCCTCGGCGTCGCTCATGCCGGACAGGGACAGGCGATCCTCCTCCGTGCCCTTGAACGCCTCGGCGCTATTCCAGCGGTCGGCCTCGGCCATGGCGAGTCCCAGCGAGCGCTGGATGCCGCTGATGACCGAGCCGGACGACCTGGCGTGCTGCAGCTGCCGGCGCAGGTCCGCCACAGTCTTGGCGGCGTCGGCGCGCTTCTGGTCCAGCTCCTGCTTACTGGGGTTGCGCTCGGCCAGCACGCGGTTCGCCTCCGGAGCGTGCCGCGCGTGCAGGAATCGCTCGAATTCCTCCATGCCCACCTCCGCGTCGTTCATCGCGGCAAGCAGCGGCCGCACCTCGTCGCGCAGGAAGTTGGCAGTGCGCTTCGCCACGCGCTTGTGGTACAGCTCCTCGCCGCGGTAGGCGTCGTTCGTCTCGCTCACGGTGCCGTTCAGGGCCTTGATCTGGTCCTGGATGCGCTTCAGGTCGATGAACTTGTCCTGCCAGCCGTAGAGCCAGCTGTCCAACGCCTCGGGGCTGGTCAACTGGCGCACGCGCTCCTGCAGGCGGGCCAGCAGCCCCTGCGCCGGCTGCGCTGCCTGGGCGGCGCCGCCGGCACGGCTGAACATGGCGGCGCCGGGCGGCTGCGCCCGCTTGAATGCTTCCAGGTCCTTTGCGTACAATACGCCTTGGACGAGGTTCGGTAAGTCATCTCTGCTGGCCATTACTGCCTTCAGATCTCTGGCTTCCTTACCTCGTTTTTCTTTGGCGAAGCGCAACGCTTCGCGTCTCTCTTGCTCGCTGATCCCGGCGATGTCCCCCTCACCGACGTAAATCGCTCCTCCATCGCGGAGCATGCCCAAGATGGCGGACGGCTGTTTTTCCGTCACCGTCGCGAGCCAGTGATACCGCTGTTGGCGCCCGCCCCTGTTGGGCTTCAGGCCGATGACGAACGGCTCGCCTTTCCCGTTCTGCATGGATGTGACGAAGTTCAAACTGAACTCGCCGCCACGCCCCTTGTTCCAGATCATCACGAGCGGCGGGTTTGCCATTTCGTCCAAGATCTGCTTCATCTGTGACGGCTTCACGCCGTGGTTGTAGAGCGCGTCCATGGCGTGCACCCCTGCGTGCACAGGCAGGTCCGGCAGGCCCAGCATCTTCATCACCGCTGTGGACGACGGCAGCACCTCATAGGTCTTCGTCTCGTCCAGCGCCCCGCGGACGAACTGATCGACCAGTCCGGCCCATTTCGCCCGAGCCTGGGCCAGGGCATCCGCCGGCAGGCTGAATGCCAGGGCGGGCGCGCCGCCAGCGGCTGCCGGCGCTGCGACTGCTTGGCGCCCGCGCTCGACCCAGCCCCGGGCCGGCAGGATGTAGTCCCGGATGATCTCGGCGTCCGTCATCCGCAGATCCGCGAAGCCCGGGATGTGCGCCCGCGCCCAGCTGCGCACGGCGGCCAGCGCGCGCTGCACGAAGCCCAGCTCCGGACGGGCCTGCGCCATCTCGGCCAGCACCTCCTCGGCCGCCTGCATCCGCTGGGCCCGGTCGCCGTAGTCCAGACCGTACTCCGCCGCCTTGCGGCGCACCTCGGCGGGCCGCGCCTGGGCGAGCTGCTGCAGGACCGCATTGAGCCCCGAGCCGAACACCCCGGCGAGCCCGTGGTGGCCCAGCGCCTCGTGCATGAGCACGCGGGCCACGTCCTGCTCGCGTGGCAACTGCTCGGCCAGCAGGTACACCTTCCCGCCGAAGTAGAACCCTTCCGGAGAGCCCCCCGCCCCGCGGCTGCGCTGGCTCAGATCGGCGTCGCGCACCTGCTGCGGCACCTTCGGGTCGGCCATGTCGAACGCCACGACCACCTCGGGGCCGTTCGCCCACCCGGAGCGGATCGCCGCCGCGGCGGATTCCGTGCGGGCCACGGTCTGGACTTTCGCCTCGTCGGGCACGGCCGGGGTGTCCTCCATCGTGCGGAGGAACGCGTCCACGTCGAAGTCATCGGCCGGCCCAGGCGCGCCGCGATCCTGCTGCACGTCCGGCAGGCGCATTTCGTGGCCGCCCACCACCACGATGGCCTCGGCCGGCGACACGTCCATGTCGGCCTGCACGGGCCGTGCACGGCGCTCGGCCGCCGTGAGCCCTTGCCGTGCCTGCGTGGTGCGCGCCTCCACCTCACCGGCGAGAGCGCGGTAGATGTCGTAGGGCGATCCGAACTCGAATTTCCGTTCCAGGGCCTCGGCGACCCGGGCCCGGCCCTCCTGCTCTCGCAGGGGCTGCAGCGCGGCGCGCGCCTTGTCGGCGTGCCGGCGCAGCGCGCCGATCATCCCCTTCATCGTGCGCTCGTCGGCCTTGAACGCTGCCAGGTTCTCGGGCGCGATGGTGCTTCGCAGCCACTTGTGCGCATCGAATGCCATGTCCCGGATATAGGCGTTGCGCTTCGCGCCGCTCTTTGGCATCCCGTAGAACCGCCGCTGCAGCTCGACCGCCACCGGGTCAAGCCAGTGCGTCGTGTTGTAGATCCACTGCATCTCGTTGCGGATGAGCCGGAACACGCCGCTGGGCTTGTCGCGCTCCGAGTAGGACAGCAGCCGCTCCATGGATTCGAACATGAGGGCATCGCGCACCACGGCGGCCGTCTTCTCCGCGTTCGCCATCAGGTCCGGGTGCTTCGCCTTCCACGCCTCCACCGCCCGCGCTTCGCCCTCAGCCATCTCGCGCAGGGTGGTGCGCACGCTGCTCGTGAAGTCGGCGTCCATGTTGCCGCCCAGCGCGAAGCCCTCACGGTACTGGATCGCGTGCTGGAGTTCATGCAGCAGCGTGGACAGCACCTCTCCTGGAGCGCGATCCGCGTTCAGCGTGACGGCCCGGTGGGTCTCGTCGTAGGAGCCGAACTCGCGGGCGTCTCGCCCCCTGCGGAAATACACCTTCAGCCCCCGCAGAAACGGATAGGCGGCGAACAGGGCCGGATGCCGCAGCACGTCGGTAAGCGCCTCCACCTGCCCGTCCTTCACCTTGTCGATGTCGAACTCCACGCCGAAGCGGGCCCGCGCCACGCGGTCAACCAGGTTGGCCAGCGCCCCCTCTCGGGTGGTGCTGTAGGCCAGCAGCACCCCGTCGCCCTCGTCCAGTTGGGCCGTGTGCAGTTCGTCGTCCTGGGTGACGGTCGCCGCCTCGCGCACCTGGCGCTCCACCTCCGCGCGATCCTCCGGCCGCATCTCGCTTCGGTGGAATTCGGCGGTGTCGTCGCTGATTTCGAAGCGCCAGCGGCCATCCACGCCGCGGTGCCAGCCGGTTTCCTGCTGGATGACGGCGCTGGACATGCCGCTGCGCGCCATGGCCTCGGCGCGCTCCAGCTCGCCCAGGTCGGCGTTGCGCGCGTTCCGGCCGGCGAAGCTGAAGCGGATGTCCGGATTCGACGGGTCGAACGTGCCGATGTTTCCGGTGGCCGACTTGATCTGCGCCTGGGCCAGCACCGCGAGCGATGCCCCGCCGTTCGACTCGGCGAACCAGATTCCATCGTACTGAACACCAGCACGGTCCAGCCACTTCCGCAGTTCTGGCTCCTGCTGCCAGATCGGCAGCGCTCCGCGCTCCGTCCCCGAAGTGGCCCACGATGCGGCGCCCGTCTCCTCGGCATACTTGCGCCACAGGGCGAGGCCTTCACCACGGGAAGCGTCGAAGGGCCGTTCAGCCTTGACGTACAGGGGATAGGTGGCGCCGCCGGCCGCGTAGTGCTCGGCAAACCCCGGGTCCGGTGACAGGAAGATGAGGGCTCCTGGCCGGGACGGGGCGGCGTTCTCGTTGGGCGATCCGCGGTACATCACGAGCGGGCGGCCGCCCGGCTTGCCGCTCTCCGTCACCTTGCTGTCCCCGAACCACTTCTTGAACGCCTCGCTCTCGGGCGCGGCTGCGCGGCTGAACATGGGGCGCTGCCCGCTCAGGGCGTCGTCCGCATCCTCGCCCAGCTCGAAGTTCTCGGCGCTGGCCTCCATCCGGGCGGCCACCTCGCGGCGCTCGCGCTTGGCGCGCGCGTCGGCGTCGGCCTTCGCATCGGCTTTCGCCCGGGCCTGGGCGGCCTCCTGCTGCGCGTCCTCGCGCGCTGTGACTTCCCGTGGGGTGTAGCTGGAAAGCTCGAGGTCGGACGCTACTGCGCCACGGCCGTCTTCTGCAGCTCCGCGATCGCCTTGCCCATCCGGCTGTCCGCGGGGATCTTGGGCATCTTGCCCTTCGCCGCGTCCGCCATCTTCATCAGGGCGCGGCCCTGCTCGATCTGGTTCCGGTCGCCGTGCTTGCTGCCCTGGCTCATCAGCACTGCGGCCAACAGGGTCGCGGCCAGGGGCTCCTCGCTCGCCTTGCGGGGCTGCGGGTGCGGATTGTCCGGAAGGTTGGGGGCTTGCTGCATTGGTGGTCTGGGTGGTTGGTTGGCCGCTCAACGCGGAAAGGATGGCGTCAGGGCCGACCTGCTCGCCGAACATATCACCGCCCGCGCGTGTCGCCAAGGCCGCGGCCATGTATTCGCGCAGGGAGTCGGTCAGCCGGTCCCGGCGCACGGCCCGCGTCAGGTACTGGCCGGAATAGAGCATGCGCAGCACGCCCACGGTCATGGGGTCGGGCACGTCGCCCGTCACCATGTCCACTTGGTTGATCGCGTCGTAGAGGGATGCGCGCTCGCGCCGCGCCTTCTGCACCAGCCGGATGGCCTGCAGCAGGTTGCCCGTCACGTCCACCTGCGGGTTCACGGCGCCAGCGACGGCCGCCTGGCGCAGGTTCGCCCACTCGCCCGCCACGTCCTTCAGAGCCTCGCCGATGGCGCGGATGTCGTTGTCCGTGCTGCCGAACATGGATTCCACCAGGTCGCCGTCGCCGTAGGCCTTGTGCACCAGGGCCGCCTGCAGCCGCACCACGCCCGCGGGCGAGAGCGCGCCGCCGGCATCGAGCATGCCGGCCACGTCCTGGCCCTCGGCCTGCAGCTTGCCGACGAACGCCCGTGCGAAATCGCGGTTTGCGGCGCTGGCCAGGTCGCCCGCCTCGAGCACGTCGAGCACGCCGGCATCCAGCAGCGCCGCGTCCGTGGCGGCCTGCTCGGCGGCCGACAGCCCCAGGGCCTGGCTCTGGCTCTTGGCGCCCATGTTGGCCTGGTTGTCGCGCTCCGAGTAGAGGCGCACCAGCATGGGCGCGCGCATGCCGGCGATCACCTGCGGGTCGATCCCGTGCATGGCGCTGTCGGCCATCAGCTCCTGCCGGTAGCTGTCGGCCGTGCCGCGCTCGTAGGCCGCGCGCAGCCCCGCCGTGCGCCCGTTGTTCAGCGCCTTCACCGTGCCCGGGTGTGCGGCGTCGAAAAGCGGGTTCGCGGCGCCGTCGGCGAAGTTGGACGGGTGCACGTCGCCGGCCTCCATCACCGCGTACTGGAACGGCACGCGCTGGCCGTCGCTCATCACCGCCGTGTCGCCCCGCCCGATCGCGTGCGCGGCGTGCACCTGGTCGCCCACGGCGAACACCATGGGGGCGCCCGTCTCGGGGCTGCGCGACGGGCCCAGGCGCATGTAGTCGGGGCTCTGGGCCATGCCCTGCATCTGCACCACGCTGGCGGGTCGGGCTCGGTCGCGGTTCTGGATCTCGGGAGTAGCCGCGCCCACGGCGCCGGTGCCTTCGGGGTTCGTGCCGGCGCGCTTCGTCTTCACGGCGGCCCACTCGTTCTGCAGGCGATCCCACGCGGGCGAGCCCCGGCGCAGCCGCGCCACGTTCTCGCCGCGTTCGGAAACGAACTGCGGCCAGGTCTTGGCCTGCGCTGCGGCGGGATCGAAGGCAGGCTCTGCCGGCATGTCCTCCTCGGCAGCAGGAGTCCCGTCGGCCTGCACTCCGCCCTCCGCCGGGGCCACGGCGCGTGCGCCCGGATCTTCCGCCAGGACCTCAGCGGGTTGCGACGCAGCGCCGGTTGCTTCCTCGGGCGTCTCGCCGACGGCCTCCAGCTCCTCCTCGCGCGCAGCGGCACGCTCCACGCGCTCCGCCAGCACCGCCCGTTCAGCCTTCTGCTCTTCGCTCAGGCCCACGCTACCGTCGATGACCTCCAGCTCTGCCAGCCGCGTGACAGCCGCCGCCGTGTCGGCAGCGTCAGCCGCCGGGCCCGGGCGGCGCGCGGGCTGCTCGGGGAGGGAATCTGGGAGCATGTCTTCCGCAGGCGCGCCCGCCTCGGCCGGCGGCGCCCCCTCCTCCGCCTTCGGCGCGGCAGCATCGCCACGCCGCAGCGCGGTCATCGCACCGGACACGCCCGCGCCCGGCGCCGAGCCAATGGCCGTTTCCACGGCGGTGCGCCCGACGTTGCGGGATAGCGGCCGCTGGTCAATATCGCTGGCCTGGTAGTTCGTCGCGACCTGGGGCAGCACCTCCTCCGCCTGCTCGCCAAGCAGTTCCGCGGCCGCAGAGCGCGCGCCGGCCGCCACCCCGCCACGGGCACCCCCGCCGCCCACCACGGCATGCTCCAGCCCGATCTTTCCGGACAGGAAGCCGGTGGCGGCGCCTACGGCGGCCGGCATGCGCGAGCGCTCCAGCGCCATGCGCTCCGCCTCCTCGCGGGTGTGGCCCTGCTTCACGAGCGCGTCGCGGATGTCCTCGAAGGCCTCGCCCCGGGCACCGCCGGCATTGAGCACGGCATTGGTCACGCCCGCGGCCGTGGTGGCCGTGCCCGCCGCGGCGGCCGCGCTCGCGCCGCCTGCGAGGCGCGCGACCTGCGCTGCCTTGGCCACGGCCACGCCGGGGAGCATGCTGGGCAGGTTGGTGGTGACGAACCGCGCCGCCAACGCCGGGTCGCTGCCGTAGGCCTTCGCTGCTGCCACGGCCTGGTCCACGATGGAATCCTGGTTCGCCTGCGCGATCTGGGCGTCCGCGTCGGCGACCTTGCGGCGCAGGGCCTCGCTCTGCTCACCGCGCCAGTGGTCAGCGTTGTCCCGGAAGAACGCCGCGACCCCGGACTGCGGCGCGAACAGGTTGGGCACGGCTCCGGCGATGTTATTCACGCCCTCGGCCAGCTGCACCACGGTATCGGTCGCCGCCTCGCCCCAGGTGCGCTTCGGCGGTGTGGATTCGGCCGGCTCGGGCTCGGGCGCTTCCCTGCCCCGATACCCCGTCCCGATACCCGCCTGATCCAACTCATCGAACGAGCTGAGCAGCGGCGCCACGAACTTCTTCTTCGTCGTCATCTGAATCCCTTGAGGCTAGGAAACCCAGATTGGCAGGCTTGGCACGCAGTAGCGGCTCCTTCGATCAGCAAAGGCGTTCACCCGCGATCCCGTGCGCAGCAGCATTCAGCGCTGATACATTCGCACCCCGGAGGAACCGCATGAACACCAGAACCGCCTACATCATTGCTGCAGTCGTGTTGGCGTGGACCGCGTGGATGTTCCGGTACGAACTCGTGGGCACTGGAGGAGGTGAATCTGAGGGGATCGCCTATCGCCTTGATCGATGGACCGGCGCCATCACCGTCGCAGGCCCCAGAGGGACGATGCAGCTTGAGCCCGTCGCTCCCGCGCCCGGCACAGACCTATTCAAAGAGTTCGGTGTCACTCCAACTCCAAGGAAGTAGGTAGCGCTCCCACCGTGGCCCAGCGCGCTGCTCACCGGCTTCCGCCGAAGTACGCCCCTATACCCTGCCGCGCGATCGTGCTCTGCCACTGCGCCTCGGCCTGGGCCGCAGCTGCTTCTGCCGCGCGCACCCGGTCCACGGCCGCTTGGTAGGCAGATGGATCGGCCGCACGCTGGGCCAGCCCGAAGGTGCGCACTTTGGCGATGGCATCGCGCAGGTCCAACTTGGCCGCGTCCAGCGCGCGGCCTGCAGGCGCATCCTCGTCCGGGCCCGATCCCCGGGCTGGTGGCACGGCCTGGGAGGGGACTGGCTTCGGGATCGAGGGTGCCGGAGGGGAAGCGCCGGGGGCCGGCGCCACTGCGGAGGCTTGCCGGGCGAAACGTGGATCCAGACGCGCCATCTCCGCATCCGTGTACCCGCGCTCCAGCGCACGGGCCCGGATGCCCTCGACCTCTTCGGGTGTGCGCGCGCGTTTCGCCTCCGAGGTGAATGCGTTGGCGCGCTGGCGCTGGATGTTCTCGCCTGCCCAGGTGTCGCGCAGGTTTCCGTACACGGCCTGAACACGCTCGGCCATCTGCTTCGGATCCATCTTCCCGCCGATCCCGCCTTCCGATTCCTTGCGCACGATTTCCAGCGCAGTCTTGTACGCCTGCTCGTTGTCGAATCCAGCCTGCGGGTCGAACGCGCCAGAACCAGGCTTGGCCGCAGCCTCCACCCTGGCCGACGCGATCGCTTCCGAAGCGCGGTTGTGGCGCGCGGCTTCCGCCTGCTGCCGGTCCGCCCGGTCATCGTCGCGGGCCTTGAACGCTGCCTGGTTGTTGGAGCCCGCCACCTTCGTCACGAGGCCACTCTCTGCGGCCAGCGCCTCGGCCAGGGGTCGGTTCACATCGGCGATCTCGCGGAAGGCACGAATGGGGTTGCGCTCCATGAGCTGGCCTGCCGCATAGAGCCGCGCCTGCTGATCCCTGCTCAGGCTCATGAACTGGGCCCGGCGGTCAGGCGTCACCACTGCGAGCTGCACCACCCCGTCCTTGTCGGGTGCGCCCATCGTGATGGACTTCGACGTGCCGTTGATGTGCAGCGCCGTGGCGCCAATCTGGTCATCCGCGCCGGTGTAGCCCTTCATGGCCTGCGCGATGAAGTCGTCTTCCTCGGCCCCATGCCGGGCGGCGCCCAGCCGCTCCAGCGATCCCGCGTCGCGGCGCGCTACCGCGATGCCCTCCAGGGCGCGCAGCTGCGCGGCGCGCGAGGTAGCTGGTGGCGCGAGCGCGGCGGCCACGCCTTGCTGCACGGGCATGGGCATGGGCGCCGCCGCCGGAGCGGCTTGCGGGAGGCCCAACCCCCGCGCTGCGGCAGGCGGTTGCGGAGCGGCCTGCCCCTGTCCATCCGGGACAGGCTCGACCGTTGCCGCCGTCTCGGCTGGCGCCTGCACAGCTTGCGGGGCCGCGGGCGCCGGCACCGGGATGCCGGACGCTGGGCCGAGCGCGCCCCATGCAGCATCCTCGCGCGCTCGATCGTCGTCCACGCGCGCACGGTCCTTCTCCTTCCAGCCGAACTCCTTCTTCGCCCGCTCGTCCTTCTCGTCCTGGCGCTTGTTGTCCATCGCCTGCTGCCAAGCCCCGAGGCCGAACGAAAACCCCTTGTCGAATGCGCTCATGTCGTGCTCCTGTAACCGGAGCAGGTTGGCAGGCTTGGCACGGGTTACGAAGGTGTCGAGTCCGTGCCAGTTAGCGCTCAAGGCTATTTGGGCGGAGGCTGAACTATTGCGCCATAACCGTCAGGCACTAACTTTTGAACAGGTGCTACGCTTGCCTGTATCTCGCGTTGCCGGGCGGCCGCGGCCTTCATTGCAGCATCAACAACCAACTCTCCGCGCAGTCGGTGCAGACTCATCATCCCACCAAATAATCCAAACATCTTTATTATGACAAATACAAGCAGGCTCACTTCCAGAAAGCATAGTAGCTGAAAAGCTGTAATGCAAACCCAACGGTCAAAAACAACTTTACCGTCAAGCGATTTTGATACTGCGGCGACCACAATGACAACAACAAGCGCGCTAATAGTTGCCGACAATAGGCCGATCCAATAATGTTGTTGCCTTGTCAACGATTGAGTAAGCCTCTGCGCTTGAGAAACCTCCAACTTATCGGCCTGGATGAAGTTGGCGGTCAACGGCATAACCTGTACCAAAGACGCAGCAAGAAAACCAAGAAAAGCTATCAGCCCCTCTTTCATGTCAATCCAGACCGTTAAAGGCGTCCATGCTGCCGCCGCCCATCCAATGATGATGGGAAGCAGAAGCCCTAGAACGCGTCGAAAAACGGTCATCGACTAAACACCTACTCTTCCTGAATCTTCCCGTTAGCCACCATGTGACTGTAAGCCTCAACCATTGCCCTTCGCACATCGAAGGGATCCAAAAGGCTGCCGATCAGTTGACTGTCGCCGACTTGGGCACGAACCAATGAAATTCCGGCATCGTAGTGCAGGCGAACACTTCCATCAGAGGCGACACGTTGGCCTTTTGCTCTGACCTCCACCTGACCATCGGGTAGATGCCGCAGCCCAGTCTCCAAATGCTTCAGTGCGACACGATCAACTTTCTTTTTTCTCGTCTGGAAACCAATGTGAACTTGGACACTAAGCTCGGCATCGGCAGGAACAGAACTTAGCAAAGACTCCACATTTGCGTCGCCTCCCAGCAACTCCCTCAAAACGTTTCGCGCCGTGCTCCATTCTGTGGTTCTAGTCGCATCCACATTGCCGGTACTAACCACCTCGGATTCACGTAATTCTGTTGTCTCCGGCGAATGCGCTGAACTAGATTCATTAGTTGTAGGTGGCCTCTGGGCCACGCCCCCTACAATGATCTCCTTGATATCCTCCAAATCGCCACCTACCGCTCCAAGGTCAAACCTAGCAGCAAGCACGATCGAATGCTGGGCAGGAAAAACCGAGGTCTTAGTCTGCAGCAGCCATCCAAGGTATGATTCGAATTCAGCAGTTCTGAGAGACATACTCTGAATGACGAAAACGTGATCTCCCTTGATCATCCAAAACATCTGCGAGTGGACATATTCGCTCTGCGCAGGAGCTTGCATCTGCTGAACAGGAACCAGAGCGGCATCGGGATCCGCCGTTTGGCATAGCGCCTGCAGGTGGCCTCGCGTGAAATGCAGCACATCTCCAAAAACAAATTGCGTTTGTCCGGTTGTGTCTTCGTAAATATTGATGAATAAATTGTCACTGCCCGAGGCGAATAGCCTAGATAGGTAGCGATCACGTAACCGATGGGCGGCACTGCCGTCCAGGGAATTCATCGCTGTCCGTACTAGCTGCTCCAATGTGTCACGCGACCCCGGGGGCCTAGAAAATTTCCTATAGTGGATCGTTACAGGCTTTTTGCTTGCCATTGACACTCCTCCGTTTTCGGTCTGTGTCATCGTAACGAAAGTTTTCGCCTTTGCACTGTAATTTTATACAGCATCTTACCACTGGTACAGTCGCCGCACCGGAGGAGCCCCATGAACGCCAAGACCATCGCCACCGCCCTGATCGCTGCCGCTGCGCTGGGCGGACAGGGGGCAGGCGCCACGGGCGCGGTCGAGCGCAAGCCTCCGCCGCTGCTCAGCTCGTTCGATGACCTAGACCAAGCGGGCATAGGAAGAGGCTACAAGCCTCCAGCCAAGGCCACTTCCGAAGAAGAACCCGCTACCGCTCCGCGAGATCTCAGTTTTTTCGACCGCATCCGCTACGAGTCATGCCAGCAAGATGCGGTTGCCATGCCTACTGAGCTGGGCGTCCGCAACGCGCTGGGTCTTTGCGCCAAGAAATTTGGTCAATGAAACATATTCCTAGGAGTTCTCAGATGGTCGCCCTACGACTTTTGGCTGCTGCGTCCGCCCTCGCCCTCAGTGGGTGCGGTGCCTCGGTCCTCGCTTCGAATCCGCGAAGCGTGACCGTGGAGTCCGTGAATGTGCGCTCGGCGCAACCACTGGCTGACGCCGAGTGCAAGAAGCATGGGCGGTATGCGCGCTATCGAGCGCAGACCTCCGGCATGACATACGACTACGACTGCGTGGAGTAGTTACCGCAGCTTGCCCAAAGCCCAAGCAGTCCCGATGCCCGCCGCTGCCCCCAGGATCGTGTTCCCTGGGTTGTTCGCCGCCGCGATCTGATCCTGTCCGTTCCGATAGGAGCCCATGGCGCCGTACATGCCCGCGGCGTTTGAGCCCATCTGCCCGGCCACGCCTGCGGCTTGGCCGTATCCGCTGTTCAGGCCGGCGAGGCCCATGTTCGCGACGGTCTGCGCGTTGGTGCCGAACCCCGCAGCTGCCCCCGTCGTCTGGATGCCCATCGCCGGATAGCCGGCCAGTGCGTTGCTCGCGCGGTCGGTGAGCGCGCGGCCTTCGGTCCGGGCTGCGGTGCGCGCGCCGTTCTTCGCCTGGGCGAGCGCGAGCCCGGTCTGGGCGATCAGCGCAGTGTTGGTGGAGCCGAACTTGCCGTCCTTCGGGTTGATGCCCATGCGCGCCATCTCGGCGGCTGATGTCCGGCTCGCGCTGGTGTAGGCCTGCGACACGTCCGCAGCGGCCTGGCCCGCCAGTTCCTCGCGCTTCGCCTCCGTGTTGAAGGTTGCCGCGTCCTGGATCATCCGGTCCTGCTGGCCGGTCAGCTGGTCGCGCCGACCCAGCGCGTATTCACGGTCCTGCTGCGACTGCTCCCAGGCCTTGCGCGAGGTGTCCAGCGCGAACTGGGTCTGCTCCTTCTGCAACGGCGCCATCTCGTCGCTCTGGGCCAGGATGCGCTGGATCGCGCCGTCCTGAATGCCCATGCTTCGGATCTGCGCCTCGACCAGGCGCGGGTCGGGCGCAGGGGCGCCGCTCCCCTTTCCGCCTTCGAGCGTCATTCGGCCGCCCGGGCGCTGCGAGAACGCGCCGCTCGGGAGCATGTCCCATTCGTGTTTATGCCACCGGCACATATCTGCAGTCCTTTCGCCACATCACATACAAAATCACATCGCCGCCGTCGGGCGCCGCGCCGCGCAGCCGGGCCTCGGGCTGCCATCCCAGGTGTTCGTTCAGGCGCTGGGCCGCCAGGTTGTTCGCGTTCACGTACCCGCTGATGCGCTCGCACCCGCACACGAGGAACGGGTAGGCGAAGCCGGCCCGCAGGAACTCGCGCGTCATCCAGCGCGCGCCGGGCGCGCCGGCCAGGTGCACCCACAGGTTCCGGCCGTTGAATCCCTCGTAGACGGCGCCGGCCACCAGCACCCCGCCCCGGCGCAGGCCGATGGCCCGCTGGCCCTCGCACCCGGCAAAGCCCGGGATGCGCGAGCGCATGAAGGGCAGCACCGCCTCGATGTCGTATTCCAGCGCGTGATCGGTCATGCCCGCAGGGTGGCAGGCTTGGTACGGGCTACCCGGGCGGCGCCGGCCAGTCGATCGCGCGCGGGTCGCCCTGCCCCGTCACGTCGCGCAGCGCCTGCCGGTAGTCCAGCCAGGCCTGGCGCATGTCGTCGGGCGTGGGCGAATCGGGCAGCACCCGCCAGTCGCACGCGGCCAGCCGCGCATCGCGGTCGGCGCGGACCAGGTGCCAGGCCAGATCCTCAGAAAACGCCCACTCCCCTGCCTGGTAATCGAACACCCAGCCAGCGCCGGGGCTCGCCGGGATGGGAAGCGCCGCCCCGTCGCGGACGTAGTGCGTCTGCAACGTCACCTCCGGCCCGCACGGGATGGCGCCCGCCTCCTCGGCCGGCAGGGGCATGCCCCTGGGCAAGGTGAAGGTGCGCCGGATGCGCCCCTCTTCGTGCACTGCATAGTGGCTCATCGGTTTCCCCCGGTTGCTGTGATGGACCCGAATTCGGCAGTCACGGGCCTGCTGCCTCCTGGGCCGTCCGGAGGGTTCTCCACCAGCAACTCGTAGACGTTCATCCCGGCCGGCGGGTATGCGTCGTACCCGCTGACCGACATGGTGGACCACCAGCCGCTCTGGATCGACACCCAGGTGAACCCCACTTGGCCACCGCCGCGCCTGCGCAGCTTCATGAAGGCCGAGGCGTTGCCGCCCGGTGCATAGACCGACACGGAGCCGCTGACCACCACCCCCGTCGCGCCGGGCGCCACATTGAGGTAGCAGACGGCCACCAGCGCCGCGCCGCCCGGAGCCGCGTCGCCGCGGCCCGCGCCCTGGGACATGGACGTGACAGCACCACCCGCGATCTGCAGCGTGCCTACCGCCGCCTGCCCGATGTACGCGGTCCCGATCGCCGCGGTGTCCATGAAGACGCCGATGTTGTTGCTGGTGATGCGCTGCAGCCGGTTGATGAAGTCGTTGGTATTCAGCACCGAGCCGTCGGGCATGCCCACCGTTTCGCCGATGCGCACCATGTCGCGCCGCGCGAGTGCGCCGAGCCCGTTCACCTGGGCCGCCTGCAGGTTGCGCAGCCACTGCGCGTCCATGCCGTTGGCGGACAGGATGACGTTGCCGGCGCTGTCGCGCACCGTGAGCCCCCGCGTGTCCACCTTGCGCGCGGCCACCGTTCCGTCCACCAGCAGGTCGCCGCTCAGCACCGCGCCAGGGATGGCCCAGTAGTACCCCATCCAGTGCCGGGTCTGGGTGAACGCACCGCCGTCGGTGATGGTGACGGCATCGCCCACCTGCAGGTGGTTGTTGTTGGGCGCGCTGCCGCCGTTGCCCAGGGCCTGCCAGACAGCCTGCCGGGCCGTGGCATCGCTCCAGTAACTGCCGCTCGCGGACAGCAGCACCGAGCCCCGCATGCCGTCGGCGAGCGTGCGGCCCTGCCCATCCACGCGCAGGTTGCCCTTCACATAGACGTTGTTCTGCAGGTAGATGCCATTGCCGTCTACGCCGAACACCACGTCCTGCGGCCGCGGCGTGCGCAGCAGCCCCCCGCTGTAGTTCGGCGCCACCACGGCGAACTTGTCGGCCATGATGATGAAGGCGCTGGTGGTCTGGCCGTTGCGCTCCTCGGCCGCGATCCCAAAGCCGGCGAGCGCCCCGCCGGCCTGTACCTTGAGCGTGTACTGCGCGCGCAGCCCGTCGGAGTAGCTGGCCAGCACCGTCATTTCCTGCTCGAGGCTCGCGCGACCGGGCGTGCCGTCGCGGTAGTAGCGCCCGAGCGAGGCCTGCAGCTGCAGCACGTTGGTCGCCATCGCGCGCTGCCCGTCGCTCCAGGCCGCCTGCGTGGCGCGGATGCCGGCGCTGGCCTGCTGCAGGCTGGCCGTCACCTCCCGCACCTGGCGCGCGAAACTGCGCTCGTTCGTCTGCACGATGGTCTGCAGGTCGCGCACCTCCGCGCCGCGCTTGGCGGCCTCGTCGGCGATCGATCGCACCAGCTCGTCCCGGATCTCCTTCGCGAGGTGGTCGAACCGCGTGGGATCGTCCAGCGTCTTCGCGAGCGAGCGGAACAGGGCCGAGTCGATGATGGCCTGGGCGAATCGGTCGATCTGCACGGTGGCCGACAGCCCCCCGCCCAGGTCGATCACCGATTCCCCCGGCCCGGGCTTGCGGTCCTTGTCGAGGATCTCCACCAGCCCCTGCACGCCGCCCATGGCCTCGCGCAGCTCGCGCAGCGTCACGCCCCGCTCGAACTCGTTGCCGCGAGAGCCGGCGCGCACCTCCAGGTGCTCCGTCACGGCCTTGGCCCAGTCGGTCAGGGCCTTGTCCTGGGCGTTGAGGCGCGGCAGGGCCGGCAGCCGAGCCACGCCCGTGTCGATTTTTCGGCTGTTCGTCATACCCCGCGCAGCTCCTCGGAGGTAGAGCACAGCACCACGGACGTGACGCGCGCGGCGCCCTGGATTTCCACCTGGTGCTCGAGCCAGCGACCGGCCGGCAGGCGCTGGGGCTGCAGGTCCGTGAACGTGGCCGTGTGCCGCAGCACCCCATCACCCCACAGCCGCAGCGTGATGGGGTGCGCGGCGTCCTGCTGGCCGTAGACCTTCGCCCACGCGAGCGGCTGCTGGCGCGGTTGCGTGGCGATGCCCGTGCGCCACCGGCCCGCCCGCGTGGCGCCGCCGGTGAAGCATTCCAGGATGTCCGAGCCCCGGGCCAGGTACATCAGGTCGTTGAGCTTATCCACCCACACGGCCGAGCCCGACAGGTCGATGCGGCCCAGCTTCATCCCGTCCTGCATGTTGCAGGCCAGGCAGCCCCCGCCCGCGCCAGCGTAGAACAGGTAGTAGACGCCTTCGTGCTCGGCCGCGAACATGCTGTTCGGCTGCATGGCCTGCCAGTCCTTGCGCGCGATCAGCTGCCGGGACACCACCTCCACACCGCGGGCGCTCGCCAGGCACAGCCCGTCCGGAGAGGCGTAGAGCACGCCGCCCTGCACGCCCACCACCGACCGGCGCGAGGCGCATGCCTGGTTGCTATCGAGCTTCTGGGCAGACATCGAGGCCGAGTGCGCGCCGGTGACGAAGTAGGGATTGCCGGCCGTACCCACGAACAGGGTCTGGTCGAACACGGCCATGCCCACCACGGGGAATTCGGTCGTGACCTGGTACTCGACGGGCCAGGCGTAAGGCACGTAGGGCTCGCAGAAGGCCACAGTGTTGTCGATGAAGCCGGCCATGATCCCGTTGGGCATGCCCACCAGCCCGCGCAGATAGGGGCTCGTGCCCACGCTGGGTTTCAGCTCGCCGTCGAACTGGACGTCCATGCGGTACGGCGGCGCCGCCCAGGTGAACTGCGGCTGCAGGCTCTCCAGCTCCTCGCTCGCCTTGTCGTCCAGGAAGGCGGCCACCGTGATGGGCATCTCCTGCACCAGCTGCCACGCGGCCGCGGTGCCGGACGTGTTGCTGCGGTACAGGCGCCACTTCACGATGCTGCGCTCCGCGTAGCTCTCACCCGTCATCAGGGCCGGCCGCTGCACGGTCACGGTGTCGTTCGCGTCCGCCTCAAGCAGATCGGACAGCGGCGATGGCTCCGACTCTTCGCCCCAGTCGGTCACGAAGGCGGCCACGTAGTATCGCGACGACACCACGCGGTCCACCGTCTCGCCGGCCAGCTTCGCCACGCCGCCCAGCTTGTCCACCCAGGTGCCCACCACCGCCACGTCCTTGGTCAGCGCCGTGAACTGGCTGGTCAGCTGGGACTGGATGCTCGCCACCAGGGTGGCGCAGCGCTGCTGGATCTCCACCAACCGCGCGTTCAGGCTCGCCGCCTGGGTGGACGCTGCGTCCTTCCCGGAGGTGTACGTTTCGAGCGCCAGGAAGTAGGCCTCCAGATCCTTGCGGTACTGCACCCATGCCGACGATTCCACGAGTTCGGTGCTGTCGCCCCCGGTGGACTGGTACTGCGGCACGGAGGGCTCCTTCGGTCGCACCGGTGCGGACGCGGGCGCGGCACAACTCTTCTCCAGCGCCAGGGTGGAGAACTCCCGCACCAGCTTGTCCAGTTCGGTGCGAGCGGCCGCGCACTCGGCGCCGGGGGCGGCCGCCTTCTCGGCCAGGTCGGCGACCTTGGCGGCCAGGTCGGCTGTCAGCACTGTCTCGCCCGCGCGCTCTCCCGCGATGGCCGGGAATTCGTGCAGCTGCAGCGCCTCCACCAGCGCCGCGCGGCGCAGCGGGTAGCTCGCCGGCATGGCGGCCACCGGCACGGCCCAGCCCCCGCCGGTCTGGGTGGCGCCGAGGCGGGTCATGTCCATCTGGGTGGCGGTCGCGCGCGCAGCCGTCACCACGGCGTAGAGGTTGCCCGGCGTCACGCCGCCGCCCACGGCGGTGGACAACGAGAGCCCGTAGTTCGACGTGGGCCCGGCGTAGGCCTTGCCCGAGGCATCCCACCGCACGGCCTCCTGGTTGCCCTCCTGCTTCACGAACGCGGCGAGCAGATCGTCCAGCAGCATCTGGGCGAAGTCGCCATAGAGCCAGGTTTTCGCCTCCTCGGGCGTGAACTCGTCCACCACCTGCAGCTTCACGATCGGCCTCACGGGCCGGGCCACGCCCAGCAGCCGGTCGTTGCCGCGCGCGTCCACCACGCGCGGGCGCGCGCTGCCGTCGTCGGTGGTGAAGTAGGTGCGCTCCGTGGCCTCGTCGTTGATCTGGCCCTTCACGAAGGACAGCTCCTGCGCATAGGATCGGATGGGCGCGGCTGGGTCCTTGACCACCTCGCCGCTCGCATTGCGCGCCATGCGGTGCAGAGTGCGCGCGCCGGCCACACAGGCCGAGTGCCGGCGGTCGGCGGCCACGGGCCAGAACTCGCCGCTGGGTAGGAAGAGGTTTTCGTTCACCCGCGCGAGGTCGCTGCCCAAGGCGCGATCGGAAACGCTGGGGGCTTCGCCGCCGAACGCGGCCAGGCGGTAGATCGTCATGCCCGCCAATCTGGCAGGCTTGGCACGCGGCTACGCTTCGATCGGCGGCCAGGCCAGCGGCGGCAGTTCGGCGAGGACGGCCGGCACGCTCGGCATGGGCCGCGAGCCGCCCTGCACCGCCGCGAGGATTTCGTAGAGCTTCGCCCACGTCGCATCGCGTGCCTTCACCGCGTACTGCCCGCGGGACCGGAACCGGGGAATGGAACTCGTCGCGTAGCTGGCCGCGCTCAGGATGCCGTCGAAGGCATCGGTGCGGGCGAACTCGTCCAGCCGTTGCTGCGCGGCACGCGTCACGCTGGCGATCCTGTTCTGGGCGGCTACGGGCTCAGGCAGGGCCTGCACCACCCATTGCCGGGTCCACGCTCCATCCACCAGCGCCGGGCGCACCTCGGCCAACTGCTGCAGGTCCGCATCGAAGGCAGGCCGCGGGCCGTCCACCAGTGGGGCGTAGTCCGGAGGCGCGACGAAGGGAACGCCGAAACTCGTCAGGGGGTTTTCCGCCATGATTTCCTGAGCGGTAATTGGCCATTTGCCCGTTTTGACGTTGATATAGGAAATCAATTCACCACCTCCACCACGCAACTCACGTCATTATTTGAACCGGAGTATGTTTGGAAATAAGACCCGCCGAAAGAAGATAGGTTTGCCGCAATGCCAAGCCACGAATTGCTCTCCACCGATAGAGGAGCGCTGTATCCCGGCGCCGTGCTACCCGCCGTGTAGCTCCCTGCGACCACCCAGGAGGTGCCTCCCGGTTGCATGGATGGCAGTGCGTCGATGGGGATTGAAGATGTCGTCCCGGGATTCCAGTGCCCGGCAACGGCCCCGATCCGAGAAGCGTTCTGGAACACCAGGAATCCACCATAAGCCAAGCTTGAGCCCCCGCTCCCAGGAAACACTGCAGTAAAAGCAGCGCCGTCGCTGATTTTCCAGAATGCCGCTACAGATCGGTCACCGTCCCCATAACCCGCGGCGCGAGTCCACCCAGCCGGTGCCCCGATATTGGTCCAGGGCCCCTGCGATCCGGCGAACACCAGCACGAGCGCGCCTGCAGGATGGGCGGGTACGTTGAACGTGGACCCACCGCTGAACGCGCCAGGCCTTCCGGCGGCGACGAGCTGGATGGGCGGGCGGGCCTTGGCCCGGCGCATGGCGATGGATGCTGCGAACATGGATCAGTTGAGGTCGTAGTCGCGGCCGCCGTCGATGAAGAGCCACCGGCTGCCCGTCCCGATGAACGAGAACAGCGTGCTCTTATTGGCTGCCGTCGAGAGCGTGGGGATCGTGCCCAGGGCCGGCCGGCAGATGCCCGGCACGGTGAAGGACCGCCCGCCGTATCCGTCCTGCGTGAGCAAGAGCGTCAGCTGGCATCCACGGGACGGGGGCGGGAATGCGGGCGCCCAATTGACGTTGAGGATCACCTCCTGGATCGACCCGTAATCCATGTAGATGGTGGGCAAGTTGCTGGCGTAAAACGGGCCTCCGACCTGCTCGAAGTACCCGGCCTGGAACACGGCGCCGCGCAGCGTCTGCATCCCGGTCCAGGTATTGGCGCGGGCCAGAATCCAGTCGAGGAAGCGCTGGAAGGTGGTGCGGCGGTACGTGCCGCCGGGCTTGTTGATCGGCAGCCACTCGGTGCCATCCAGGCCGCCGGCATCCGGCACGGCAGAGAAATCCGCGACCGGCCGGGCATCGAGCGCACCCTGCAGGCCCGAAACCGTCCCGATCGCCTGCACCCCGGTATGCGTGCTGCGGTCCCGCAGCTGCGCATCCGTGGCGTTCGCTGTGGCGCCGTAGCCCACCCCATCCAGCTTCGCCTTGTCGCCGGCCGAAAGGAAGCCTGCCGCGCCGGTGGTCGCCGCGGCGTGAGCCCCGCCGCCCGAGCCGAAGTGCGCGGAAATCTGTGCCTGCAGCTTGCCCAGCGCGCCCAGCAATGTGTCAGCCGCGGCGATCGCGGTGTTCGTGGCTGTGCTCAGGCCAGTCAACACGGTGGCGCGCACGTCCGTCGCGAAGTCGCGCCACGTCTTGTCGCCCCGCCAGTATTGGGCGGCCGTGCCTGCGGCGATGCCGGGCTCCTTGGCGTCCAGGGTAGCCTGCAGATCCGTCACCGTGCTGATCGCCTGCACGCCGGTGTGCGTGCTGCGGTCGCGCAGTTGAGAGTCCGGTGCGTTCTTCGAGGCCTGCTCGGCGATGCCGGCGAGCTTGGCCAGGTCGGCGTTCGTGTAGTCGTTGGCGCTCAGGCCCTTGCCGGCCACTTTCTCCACCCTGCCCTCCATCTGGGCGACGGTAGCCATGGGCTGGGCGAAGCCAGGATTGGGGAACGTGCCCGAAAGCACGCCGCCCGCAGCGCCTGTGGGCGTGCGCGGATCGGACAAGCGAGGGTCGGTGGTCTGAGCGTACTGGCTGATGCCGCCGGCCGTCAGCCGCAGTTCCACCAGATCGCCCGCCACGTAGGCCTTCGGCGTGGTGCCTTCCTGCCCGCGCAGCACGGTCAGCCGGCACTCGCCCACCACGGAGTTGTCCACCCCGGTGACGCGCAGGATTTCGTAATCGGATTCGACCGTGCCCGAGCGCTTGTAGCTGGTCAGCACGTACCAGCTGCCCGCGGGCGGGTTGATGAGCGTGCCGGCCGCGCCGTCCGAGACGCGCAGGATTCCGTAGTCGAGTTCGGCTGCGGGGTTCGCGGTGGCCGGCGCCGACTTGACGCTGGCGATGAACGTGGTGGTGAAGTTGTTGAGGTAGAGCTGGGGCATCACTGCTCCTTCACGGGGACCACCAGCTCGACCTCTTTCACGCGGCCGTCGTTGGTGGTCGCCGTCACGGTGATCTGGTACTTCGTGCCGCTCTTGCCGCCCGCGTACACCCACACCTTCACCCGCTGGGCGGTGATCGCGTAGCTAGGCGGCATCGGCATGGCCGGCGCCACCTTCAGCGCCACAGCCACGATCTCGTCGCCAGGCGGAAACCACTCGGCAAACTCGATGTCGTAGTCCTGAACGTCGGACGGCTGCTGCGGGGGGCTTACTTTGAACATGCTGGTGCCCTGGTCGGTCACATGGAAGGTAGTCATGGTGGGCGGCACGGAGAACGTGCGCGATTCGGGCGCTGGCTCATCGAAGGGCAGTCGCTTGAAGACGGACGGATCGATCTCAATGACCGCCCGCCCGAGCGCGGCGAGTGGCGCGCGCGCGCCGACGTGGAAGCGGGCCTTGCCGTCGGCAGTGGCGCGCACCAGCACGGCGAGCCGTGCGGACACCCGCGTGTGCGTCACGACGAACGCCCGGGCCCGAGCGTCGATGGGCGAGCGCAGCTGCCGTCGCGCGAACACCGTGCCGTCCGCCGTGATGCCTGCGGAGGGCTGGGCCCGCAACGGGCCGCGCCGCGCGAGATGGGTTTCGAGGGAGAGCTGCGCGCGGGCGGTAGACGACACGCCACCCCGCGCCAGCACATGCGCGCGAAGCCCAATGCCCGCACGCGCCTGAGCGCTCACCCGTCCACGGACCGGAGGCAGCGTCACCTTGATGACCACCCGCCCGCGGGCGGCGATCAGGCCGTGAACGTCGGCGTGCCCCAGCACCCCAGTCACCGCGGCCTGCGCCATCGCTTCGGCGCGGATGTGCGCCTCCACTCGCCCCAGCTTGCCCTGCATGGCGGCGGCCGGCTCGCTGTGCACGCGCGCATAGGCGAGCACGCGCCCGCCCGCCCGGACCCGCGCATAGCCGCGAGCGTCAACGCGGACGCGGACCACCTGGTCCATGGACGGACCGTTGATCGCAAACCCGTTGAACTTCCCGCGGTTCACCCTGCCCCCAAGACCCGGTTACAGCAGCTGCAGGGCGAAGTCGCCCGTCAGCGTCTGGCTGTCTACCACGAACACGTCATTGATCTGCAGCGTGCGCGGTGCCGGCAGCTGCTCCGAATACATGAGCGTAGCCGTGGGATCGTTGAGGGAATCGCCCTCCACGATGCCGATGTGCGTCACCGTCACCTGCGCCCCGCTGACGGGCGGAAACTCGGCGCGCACTGCGTTGTAGGTGCCGCCGTTGACGGGGGCCGCGAACGCGCCGGTGGCCACGCGGCGATACCACCCTGCATTGACCTCCGTGCCGGCGGTGAACGCGTCGGTGGGGTCCGCCGTGAAGAGGGCGTAGTACGGCGTGCGGATGGCAGGAAACGCCTGCTGGCGCAGCGTGGCGCTGATGATCGCGTTGGCGAGGGAGTTGGAGAAACCGGCCATGGAGGCCTCCTGTGGTTTCGAGCACTCCAGCGCCCCGGTTACGGAAATGTGCTGCCAGGATGGCAGGCTTGTCACATGGTCGGCGCCACCTCGTTGGACGCCTTGACCTGCACGCCGAGCGCGCCCTGGAACAGCTCCAGATGCGCGGCGGCCAGCGCCTGGTTGCCGGCGAATTCGCCGTCCACGGACCAAGCCCGGAACAGCATGAAGTGGCGCAGCGCATCCAGCCAGCGGCCCGGCACCCACGGCGCCGCGCTCTCGTCCGTCAGATCCACGGCGGCCGGCGCCACCACCGCACGCACCTTCACGCCCGCACGGGCCGGTGGGTACACCAAGTACTCCCGCGGCGTGCGCATGTCGTGCATGAAGTGCTGCACCTCCAGCGCGGGCGTCTGCGAGCGCCAGGCGCCGGCCACAGCGTCCAGCGTCCACAGCGCGGTCTTCGTGATGCGGCGCTGCGCGGTGTTGGCGTTGTTGGTGATGTCGATGAGCGTCAGCACGTCGGGCGGCAGCTCCTGCCGCCAGCCGGCGGCCAGCACCAGCTCGCGGTCCTGCGCCAGCTGGTCGGGGCGATACTCCGAAAAGGCGCGCTGGGCCGCGTTGAAGAAGTCGAGCAGGTCCGGCCGCGTCCAGCGGACGTTCCCCTTGTCCTGCAGCTCGCGCGCCACGTCGTCCAGCAGCTGCTTCACGGTCAGAGCCATTGCGCCCTCCCCCTTGGCGTGCTCGGCGTGTGCGAGCGCCACACGTCGGTGGTGGCGTCATCGATCGCGCCCTGGAACAGCGCCAGCGCCACGGCGGCCTGGTCGGGCCGGTAGTAGTCGGTGCCGGCGGTGGCCAGCAGCTCCGCCTTCGCTCCGTCGCGGATGGCCTCGTGGTAGAGCCGCGCCACGCTGTCGGGCACGCTAGTGCCGCGCGTGGAGGGGATGAGCGAGGCTCGAACCTGCACAGTGCCGCCAGCCCCGAGAGCGCCGACGGTGAAGGAGGCCAAGTCAGTGGTCACGAGGTAGGCGCAACCCGCTCGCGCGTGGCGCCAGGGGTCGGCCGGCAGGCTCCCCTCCTTCGCCACCTCCAGCGGCCGGCCGTCCAGCGTGGCCGCCTCGATGCGCCGCAGCTCGGCGCCCTGGGGCAGCTCGAACGAGTATTCGGCGAAGGGCGTGCCCGACACCTCGACCGGCTCCAGCCATTCCTGCCACGCGCGCGTCTTGCGCAGGAACTGGCGCGCGGCCCGGTTGATGCACAGGTGGATGAGCGGCGCGGGCGCCGTGGGAGCAGCCAGCACCAGCTCGGGCATCCAGTTGTCCCACGATGTCATGGCGGGTCAGCCCTTCACCACGGAAGCGGCGCCAGCCTTGCGCACGCGCCCCGTGGGGGCGGTGTTCTCTTCTTTGGGCAGGCCGTCGCCGGTGGAGATCGGCGCGTCGTCATCATCGTCGTCGTCCTGGGCGGCCTGAGCCTTCTTCGCCTCGCGTGCGGCCATGCGCTCCGCGCGCTTGGCGGCCTGCTGCTGGAATTGCTGCTCGGCTTCGAACTCGTCCTTGGTCTGGAAGCCCTTGATCTGCAGTTCATCGGCATGGTCCTCGTCCTGGACCTCGCACGACAGAGGGACGCCCTTGAACACGTACGCGGTGCCGTCGTCCGTGCGGACGGTCAGCTCGCCAGTCTTGCGGGCGGGGAGCGCGGTCAAAAGAAGCATGGGGTTCTCCGGAATTCAAAAAAGCCCCGCCGGGCGTGAACCCGACAGGGTGGGAAAGGCCCTCACGGGCCAGCACATTCAGGCGTTGGCGTACACCAGATCGACGGCGAGGAGGCCGGCGGGCGTGCCCGTGCCCACGCCGGTGATCTTGAGCAGCACGCGGCGGTCGTAGTCCTTGGGCGCGACCTTCGCGAAGGCGGCGGGCGTCAGCTGCAAGTAGCCACCGGCCGCGCCGGTGTTGTTGTCCACCACCCAGGCAGCGCCGCCGTCCTCGGCGGCCGTGCTGAAGTCCGTGCCGGCCGTGTTCGCGATGCCGATGGAAGCGGTGAAGCCGGCACCCAGGGCGGCCGGAGCGCGCACGTACAGGTGGACCGGCAGCGTGCCGGCGGGCAGCACACCGATCACGCCCACCGTGCCGGCCACATGGTCGGCCGCGACCAGCTGCTGGCCGCAGCGGGACACGACCAGTTCCGGGCCGCCGGGGGTAATGGGGTTGTCATAGCCCGCCAGTTGGGGGCTCTTGTTGGCGAAAGGCATCTTCGACTCCTTCTATGGTTTCAGGGGGGGACCGGATCAGCGCGGGGCTGCGGCGGCATCCACGGCGAACAGGCCTTGGTCGTGGCTCACGCCGTCCCAGTTGAACGTGGTCTTCTTGAAGCCGAAGATGGAGGACGTGGTGATGATCACCTGGTTGCCGCGGTCCGCCGTTTCCTCGTGCCAGCCGTAGCGCATGCCCGTGCCGGGCGAGCCGAACGCCAGCACGCCCGCCTGTGCGCCCATGAAGAGAGCACGCGCGGTGGCCACGTTGCCGCCCGCACCGTGGTTGCTGTGGCGGATGACGTTGCGGTGGCTGTGCAGCACCACGTTGCGGTGCATGCCGAGGGCCGAGCGGAACAGCGGAGACTTCGCACCCAGCGATGCCGCGGCGGCCTTCTGCAGGTCCATCCACGCGCCGGTGGACGTGTCGTTGCGCAGGTCGTCCTCGTGCCAGGTGTGCATCACCATGACGAAGACTTCCTCGCCGTCCACCACGCACGGCTGCAGCACCGGAATGTTGGTGGCGCCGCCGCCCTGGGTGTCGGCACGGGTGCGTGCGTCGCCCACCAGCTTCAGCGTCATCTTGTCGGTGGCGTCGATGTTGGCGGTGCTCGTGGCGTCGCCCGCGAACAGCTGGTGGTTGACCGTGGGGGCGGTCAGCTTGTTGTTCGCGCGGCCCTGGTAGCCCAGCGGCAGCAGGAAGTTCTCGTTCACGCCGCGCGAACCCGAGAGGTAGGTGAACGACAGTTCATCCTGGAAGCGGCCCCACCAGCTGGCCTGCTGCTGCTTGGCACGCATGCGCAGGTCGTGCAGCGTGCGCTTGCGCGACATACGGCCGCCGGTGTTCACGCCGCCGCGGGCCTGGTCGATATACAGCTCGTCGGAATAGAACTTCTGCGCTTCTTCCTTGCCCGCGAGGGTGTTGTCACCTTCGACCGGCGCCATGCGCAGTTCGGTCAGCAGGTCGTAGGTGATGAGTTCGCCGGCCTCGGATTCCAGCTCCGTCAGGATCTGGATGGGGGTCTTCGCGCCCTGGCCGACGGCCGCGAAACGGCGGCCGAAATAGGACTGCTGGGACACATCGAGGGCCAAGTCGCCGGAGAAGCGCTTGACGGCACGCGGGCTGTTCACGCCCGTGCTGGTTTTCGCCATGGAATGCTCCTAGAGAGGATGCGAGCACTCCAGCGCCCCGGTTGAAAAAAACTTCAGGCCTTCACGATGGCAGGCTTGGTACGGGCCGGCACCTTCTTGAAAGAGATTTCCGGTGCCGCGCACACCACCATGCGCGCGGTCTGCCCGGACTTCTCCACCATCTGGATCACCACGCCCGGAAGCTCGAGCACGTCCCCGGTGCGCAGCTCCATGTGGACGCGGCGCACGGTGTCTTGTGAGGTGTTGGTGGTGGTCATCAGCCCCTCAGATAGCGTTCGCGCTTCTCGAGCGAGAGGCCTGCCAGCGCGCGTTCGTATTCCAGGCCGGACAGCTTGTCCAGGTCGGAGAACTCGTCGCCGGATGGGTCTGCATCACCGCCGCCACCGGGCACATCCGCCAGGTTCGTCACCACCGCGCTGGCGTCCGGCTTGCGCTGCGCGGGAGCGGCCGTCTTGCCGGTCGCGATACCGTGCAGGGCCACCACGCGTTTGTGGCCCTCCTCGAGGAACCAGCGGTGCGGCTTCGCGGCATTCTCCGGCGAGGACGCGAGGGCCTTAATGAACCCGTCCAGATCGGACGCCTTCGCGTGGTCCTTGGCGTAGTCCACCAGCCCCAGTTCGGCCTTCGTGGCGGCGTCAGCGACGAACGTGTTGATGGCCGACAGCCACGCGCCGGCCTCGGCCTGCTCCTGCATCTCGCTCGCGACCTGGGCCCGGGTCTTGGCTTCGCGCAGGTCTGCACGCTGCTCCTGCAGCTCGTCCAGCTTGGAGTGGTATTCGGCGGCGTCCACCTCCCCGTTGTCGAACTTCGTGCGCAGGTCGGTCAGCGCGGCCTTGTTGGCGGCCACCTTGTCCTCGTAGTCCGCCGGCAGCTCGGCCTTGTAGGTGGGGTGCGGGGCGGGGGCTGGCGCCGGCTTGGTGCCGGTGGTTGCGGTGGCGTCCTCAGCGGGCGCAGGCGCCGCAGCAGGCGTGGCTGCATCCGCCGGTGCGGCCGCAGGAGCCGGCGCAGGCGAAGGGGCTGCAGCCTGGGCGGGCGCTGGCGCAGGCGCGGGCGCGGCAGCGCGGCCCTTCTCATCGCCCTGCTCGCCCTCGCCGCCCTCATCGTCATCGTCCAACTCGCCGCGGCCGATCTCGCGCATCGCGGCCGCGTTGTCCTCGTCGGGGTTGTAGTCGTCGTCTTCCATCGCGGCGCGCTCGGCGTCGGAGAGCAGGCGCAGGCGATCGTCGTCCTTGTCGGTGTTCATAGTGTGCTGCAGTGGTGATTGACGGCACGACAATGGCAGGCTTGGTACGGAAAACCGGCGCTGCAGCTCAACCATAAGAAACGCATACACGCCAACTTGAGATGACCCCCTGGCCACGCAGGCCATAACTCAGTACATTACTGTGCCGTTAAATCCGCTCAACAGGACACCTATGCCGCTTGAAGCGCTTCAGCGACTGATCAGCTCAGGCTTACCAGCCCGCGTTCACAACTCCGCAGACATAGACAAAGTCCGGATCTTGGTCGCTGCCGGGTTAGCAATAGCCGACCTGCCAGTGCCCGGAGAAGAAGCACAGGGGGGAGTCATTACCAAGATCACTGCCGAAGGCAGAGCTGCATTGGCTCGAAAGCACAACTCCGCATTTAAGTTCTGAATGTGATCGGGCTGGCTGCAGGTTGCAGGAGCTGAACCACAGTTCAGAGAGTGTCGGTCCGATCCCGTGGGGCTTAAGCACCGTTGTTGAGCCCCTTCTGCACTCATCCGCTCCAAGCTGCGGGATGCGCGATGCAGAAACTGTCCTACCTGATGTTAACATGCGGCTCGGCGCGCATGCGTTCGGATGCTTACGTAACTGTGGGGGAAATACTATGGGCGAAAATTCGTCCGCAATGGGCTCGTCTCTTTCCACACCTCCCACAAATCGTGTGCTACGGCCGATCGGGAGAATGTTGATCATGCTGCAAACCCTAGCATTAGCACTAGGTGTTGGCGGCGGGGGAATTCTCATATGGACCGCAAAAAAATACAATGCTGCCAGCGATTGGGTTGAGCACACTCATGCCGTCCTGGACGAAATAAGTGCATTGCGAACCGAATTGCTTCGGGGTAGAACTGCATTATTTAGCTACGTGATTTCTCCCGAAGCGATTTATCTGGAACGTGTGCATATCGCAGCAAAAAACTCTGATGCCGCAGTAAGGCGCTTGGATGAGCTTGTAGTAGATAATAAGGAACAGAGCTATCGAGCGTTTGTTTTGCGGGGGGAAATAGAGGAAGCAGTGGGTTGGATGAACAGTTCCGCTGTCATTGCCGAGAGGGATGGTCCAGCCGCGTTGCTCGCGACCATTCAACCCCGGATTTCTCAAGATTCTTCGAAGGGGATAAGGGAACTTCTTGCAGAAATGGATAATGGGGAGCGGCTTTTACTGAAGGCTCGCACAAAGCAAAGAGCCGTAGAATACACGCGACTCATTGCAGGAGCGGCCTTTGCGGGCTTGGCATTCCTTGCTTTTCTTATATGGAATCTCATTTATGCCGCCAGCGTTCTGCGCCAAAGCAAAAGGAGTCTTCAGACGCTTAGCGACTCAGCCGACTGCGACCCCCTAACAGGATTATTCAATCGCCGAGCACTGCACCAGAGATTCTTAAAAATTGCACATGTACCTGTAACGGTGGTGGCATTCGATTTGGATGAGTTCAAGCCAGTCAACGACAGCCATGGGCATAAAGCTGGCGATGAGGTTTTGCGCATAACGGCTCAACGACTATTGCATGTGTGTCGAGACGGCGACTTAGTGGCCCGATTTGGTGGCGATGAGTTCGTGATAGTCCTCCCAGGGGTAGCGGACGCGGCAACAGCTGAGGCAGTGTGCTTGAGACTCAGACAGGTTTTATCTGAGCCGATCAACGTTGGAGCAGCTTTCGTTCAAATCGGCGTTTCAATGGGCCATGAAATATCTCAAGGGGGAACCCCTTTAGACGACCTGCTCGCCAAAGCAGACTTGGCTGCTTATGCCGAAAAATTCACGAGAAAGCTCAACGGTTAAAGACGCTCATTGATGTCCCACCGGCCACCAGGCTTTGATTAACTCCTCACCATAACCCTCACGCCGCTCCAGCTCGACCTGGTGCGGTCATGGTGTTCTTCCTTGGGTGCCGGCATCGGGCCGGCTCGGCGAGATCACCGGCCAGGCGTCCCGGAGGGTTCGGACATCAGCTGCGTGGCCTGCAGCTTTTGCTGCCATGTCGCCATACGCCGCCCGGCAGTCGTCGTATACGGCGTTGAGGGCAAGGGCGTAGTCACGGCTGGCGCTGGGGGGAGCCGCGGCAAGTCGCCGGGCGGCATCTGCGGCTTGGTCGCGCAAGCCGTCAGAAGCAACACGCAGCAGGTCAAGCTCCTGGCGCAGCAGCGCCTCACGGGTTCGGGCGGCATTGAGGGCTCCTTGGTACTTGTTGCTGGTCGCGCTCTCGGCGGCGCGGACACGGGCGTCAGCGGCGCGCTGCGCGGTGCTCGCGTTGAGCTGATAGGTGGTGGCCCGCAGGTTGGCGTCGGCCACCTCGGCATCCATTCGCGCACCCTGGAACGCCCAGGCGATCGCAGCCGCCGCGCCGGCAGCCGCCAGGTGGGTGTAGAGCGCGGGGATCATTGCAGCCTCCAGTTGCGGCAGATTTCGTCGTTGCTGTCGCCGCGCAGCTGCAGCCCAGGCAGCACAATGGACACGTCGCGCACCGTGCCCCTGTTCCACCTCGGGTTCTCGCGACAGGCGCCGGCCAAGTCGCCCGCGTTGGCCTTACGTCGCATGGTGCTGCCCTCCAGCGCCTGCGGTCCCTTGTTCCAGACGAAATCGATGAACGTGGCCCGGGCGAACGGGTCGTAGCTGGCCCAGTACCGCAGCAGCCGCGCCGCGTCCCGCTCCGCCTGGATGTACCGGGCCCGCTCCATCTTGAAGCAGTCGGCGGGGGTGTAGTAGCGGCCCGCCACCACGCCGGCCCCGGTCACGCCGTTGCACACGGTCAGGGGCTGCCCGCGGCCCGCGCGATCGATGTAGGGGGTGCCGATGTGGCGGCCGCTCGACTCGTATTCGGAGCCCATGACCATCGCAACCTTCACAGCCGGGCTCAGCTCGGGATCGCCGGCCACGGCCTGCACATACTGGTCGCGTAGCGCCTCCTCCGTAACCTGGCTGGTGACCATGGCACCGCCGCCCAGGCCGGCCAGCAGCACCAGCGCTGCCAGCTTCTGCGCAAGCTGGGGTGGGATGCGGGACATCACAACGGCGCCCGATCCGTGTCCTGCTGCTCCTTCAGATCATCCAGCGTGATGATCCAGCGCTTGCGGGGCTTCACCCAGCCGCGGCGCTCGGCCAGCGGGCGCAGGAGCTTCTTCCACAACCACTCCCCGATGAGGAGGGCGGTGTACGCCGCAGCCATGATGGATGCGATCGTCCCCCACGGGATAGCGTTGACCGCCCCCCAGGCGTTGGGGCCGGAGCTCCCCGTGGCGGCCGCGGCAATCTGGTCAACCACGTCAGCCTTCGCCGCCGCGGCCACGCCGATTGCGCTGATGCCCTTGGTGATCGGCATGCTGATGTCTGCTCGTTCCATCACTGTGTCGCCTCCTCATTCGCTCGGGTTGTTGCCTGCTGCTCGTACTGGGCCAGGCGGTCGCCCATCGCCGTGAGGCGTTCCTTGCTCGCGGCCTGGATCTCCGCCACGCGCTCGCGCGAGTCGGCTTCAATCCGGGCGACCTGCATGCGCACGTCGCCGTCAGCCTTGATCTGCAGGGTTTTGTTGGCCAGGTCAGCCTGCGCCTTGGCAAGCTGGCGGCGCACGTTTTCCAGCTCCAGGTCAGCGTCGCGGCGGACCGTGGCGGCCACGCCCTCCAGCTGCTGCGCCTGCGCGCCATCCCCGCCGGCACGCAGTTGCTCGGCCTCTGCCTCCATCTTCTGGGCGCGGGCGTTGACCTCGCGGACGCGTGCCAGCTGCTCATCCAGCGCCGCGCGCGCCGTGGCCTGCTGCATCTGCAGCGCCTCCGCCTGGGCCTGCATCTGCTGTTGCATTTGCTCCTGCTCCTCGGGCGTCAGCGGCTTGTTGGGGTCGCGCTCGCCGGTCAGCTTGCGCATTTCGGCGGCCATTTGCTCGTGGTTGGGCAGGTCCGAGTAGTCCATGGCCAGCGTCATCAGGCGCATGGCGGTCGCCGGGTCCATGCGACCGGCCATGTTGACGATGGACTCGTACATGACCTGGCGGAGCGTGCCGGCATAGTCCTGTTCGGCCACCACGAAATCGGCGACCGAGGCCGTGATGTCGTTGAGGTAGCGCACCGACCCGTCGGGCTGCTGCTCGGGCTGGTTGATCTTCACCCAGTCGAGCTTTCCCTTGTGGCCGGACAGCCGGATGACTTTCTCTTCCGTGTACCACTGCTCGATGAGAGACAGCAGCTTCTCGCCCTGGGTCTGGGTCGCGAACCGCAGGTTGTCGAAGGGCTGGGTCGTGACCACGCTGCCCTGCATCTGGCGGGCCTTGATGGCCTCGCCGCTGCTCGCGTTGGTCTGCCGTCCCAGGTTCTCGTTGCTGATGCCCGCGTTGCGCTGGATGGCCTGCGCGTCCAGGGTCATCATCTGCACCTGCCCGGCCGCCATCTCGCTGTCGCGATGGATCTCCAGCTTCTTGCCCTGCTTGTAGATGATCACGCCGTCCGGCTGGTTCGCCTCCTCGCGCGTCTCGTTGATGTCGTCCACCGCGCCGTGCTCGGCAAAAATCTGGTTCGTGCTCAGAGCGAACAGCGCCTTGCTCGCGCGCTTGTTCAGGTCCGCCTGCAGATCGCGCACGCGGCGGATCACGCCGTAGGGCTGGCGATCGCGGCCGCGGCGATAGCACCAGATCGGGGTCAGGCTGAAACTGTTGTGCCGCATGGGCATCGGGCCCAGCGCCAGGAGGTGGCCTTCCGTGAAGACGGCGATGTGCATCCGCATCAGCACGCGGTCCACGACAGAGCCCCCGAACGCGGACACCACCGCCTGCAGGGCGTTGTCCCAGGGCTCTACGATCGAGCCCTTGAACGGGCCGCTGACCACCACGCGGGCCTGCACGGGCATGCGGAACTGGCATTCGATCAGCCGCACCCGGCGGCGCGGCTCGCTGTCCGCCGAGCTTTGCCCGCTCGCCATGTAGCCACCGCTGCGCGTTGAGCCGGCGTAGCCCTGGTAGTTGAACTCGTCTTCCGCCCACTGCTGGGCGCTGTAGTCGCGGTCATGCTGGACGGCCCGGCGCACCACATCCGCCCGCTCCGGGTACATGGCAGCGGCCACATCGTCATCGACCCAGCGCGTGCGGAAGACGTAGCGGGCATCGCTCAGGTCCATCTCGATGGCCATGGAGTCCCACAGGACGTTCCGCCAGTCCTCGTACTTGTCGTAGATGATGTCCTTGGTCGGGTCGTTGCGCACGCCAGAATCGACCCAGCCGATGCCGACTTTCACGGCGTCCTCGAAGGCGCGCGAGCGGTTGAAGGCGGACCGGTTCACGTCGGTGACGTACTTCATCACCTTGGTCTTCACGTCGGCCATCTGCACGTCGTCCTCGGTGCGCGGCAGGACGCTCCAGTCCACGCGCGACCGGCGCTCCGTGCCGATCATCCAGTCCGCCATCGGCGCCACTTCGTTGAACACCAGGGGCACCTGGCCGCGCTCCTCCAGCACCGCCGCGTCGGCGGGGTCCCACTGGTCGCCGTCGTACATGTCGGCGTCGATCGCCATGTCCATGCGGTTCACGGCCTGGATGTCGCGCTCGCGGTAATACCAGCCCAGGCACTTCTTCAGGGTCGCCCGCGCTTCCGGCCCGTCCAGCGGATGCGGCTCTTTCCCGTCCTCGTCCTGGTCGAACTGCAGCGGCGCATCATTCAGGATGTGCTCGCCCACCCCCGTGTGGCGATGGACGCGCACCTCAAGAGCGGACATATTCCGCCCCCTGGTCCTCGATCACCACGGCCTCGGACGCGATTTCCTTGCCGTCGAGCTTCGCGATCAGCGTGCCGATTTCCTGGCCCGCGCGCTCCCACGCCGGCTCGCTGGGCATGGTGATCAGGTCCGGCAGGCCCTCGTTGATGATGGTGGCCACCCGCACCCAGTTGGGGCGGGAGGGCTCCAGGCCCAGGACTTCGCACGCCACCCGGCACTGTCGCGCCAGGTATTCGGGGATGTCGTAGAGATAGGCCGCGCTGTCCATCACCACGTACCAGGGGGCACGGGCGCGCAGGTGCGGAATCAGGACCATGGCGCGCTCGCCGTTGATCCAGGTGTAGATCGCCATCAGGTCGCCGTGCTGGCGGTGCAGGTGCGCTTTGCGCAGGTCGATACATGCAGGCATGGCCGGCAAGATGGCAGGCTTGGTACGGGCCAGGGTCAGGAATATGTCCACCTCGCCGTCGGCCGGAAGCCAGCTCAGCGCGCCATCCCGCCCCCGCGCCGCTTGACCTTCCCCGCCCTGCTGCGGGCCGCGCCCACCACGCCAGCGTCCTTCGCCTGCGCGTACTGGCGGAAGGCGTCGGCCCCTTCCGTGCACCCGTTCGACTTGTCCGGCTTGTTGATGTATTTGCCGTCCGCGCGGCTGAACCGCTTCTTGTATCCCTCCAGCCGGCTGATGCCCTTCTTGCACCGCTCCTTGTCCAGCACCACGGTCTTGAGCCACTTCCGGGTCATGTAGACCCCGGTCATGAGGTCGGGAATCACGGGCAGCACCTCGAAGTCGTCATTCGGTAGCAGCTCCTCGAGCATGTCGCGGGTGGACTGGTTGCCGCGGCTGTTCAGGCGCTCCGCCGCGGCGTCGTGCGGCAGGAAGTGCGTGGCGTAGACGTACGGCTTCTCCCGCAGCAACTGCACGTACTCCCGCAGGTCCAGCCCGTGGCCTTCCAGGTAGTCGATGAAGCGGTCTTGCCCGGCCACCGTCTGCATGAACCAGATCGCCGTGCCGTCCGAGTTGCCGATGTCCCAGAAGGTGAAGACGGGCGAATCCGCCACGGGCACGGCCAGGATGCCGCCGCGCTTGCGCACCGCCGCCATGTCCTTGGCGTAGTAGTGGCCCTCGGTGCTGATCTGGAAGGCCTCCGCCGGGGTGGACGGGTATTCCTGCCACATCTTTTCCGCGGCGCCGCTGAAGTCCGCGTCCCGCGTCGCCACGTACCAGGTGCGCTGCTCCTCATCGATGACACACGACATGGCGCCTTCGATCTCATCGAAATATTCGTGGTCATCATCCGTGAGGTCCACAGAGCCCACGGGCAGCCGGTACTTCGGTTCCTGCCACCACGCGTAGAAGTGGAAGCGGTAGTCCTTGGGCGTCAGGTCCGCCTTCGACAGGTGCATGCCTTGGCTGCGCTGGGTCATCGCATAGAAGGGCCCTTCCCGCCCCTCCGCCGTGGACTCGATCACCAGAACGCCATTCGTGGGCACGGCGGGGATGGAGCCCGTCACCACCTCCTGCGCCTTGTCGGGGTACTTCGCGCAAATCTTGCCGAACTCCGAGACGTGCAGCCGGTGGATGGTGCCGCCGCGCAGGGAGGTGGCCACGCGCACGCTGCTGTTGTTGTGGGCGAAAAGCAGCTCGCTCGCACTGTCGCGCGCCAGGGGGAACCGCTCGCGCAGCGCCTCCGGCAGGTTCTGGTAGGCGAACTTCACCTTGTCGCGGAAGATCGCCTCCGCCGCCTCCCGGTCCTGCGCCAAGATGCCGCACCGTTGGTCATCGTTGAAAAGGGCGTGGTCGAGCCACATGATCGCAATCAGCGTCGTGAACCCCAGCTGCCGGGCCTTCAGGATCAGGTTGCGATGCCACAGCCTGGCGATGAACCGGCGCTGGGCCCGGTTGGGCTTGAAGGGCAGCACGGCCGCGTCCTCGTCGCCGTCGCCCTTCACCATGATCTTGTAGAGCACGCCGCTGAAGAGGCGCCACTGCGGATCGGCCAGGCACTCGGCCAGCTCGGCGTCCGTCGCCGGCACGAAGTCGTGAGGGATGCTCTTGCGCTGGGCCACGGTCAGCCCTCGTCGTGCTCAGGATCACGCGCCACGGGCTGGAACGCGGACGCGCCGCTGCCGGTGATCGCCTTCAGCATCCGGGTCAGGCCATCGACCGGCGCCGCTTCCTTGTCGTTCATCCCGAAGGCCTGGCGCTCCATGTCCACCAGCTTCTGCAGGCTCTCGGCCAGCACCTTCATGGTCTTGGACCGCTCGGGCAGGCTGATCACCGCCTGATACACCTCGTTCAGGCGATCGCGTCCGGTCTTCTCGTCCGGGTTCTTCAGCAGCTCGCCCAGCTCCTCCAGCAGCACCAGGGTATCCGGGTCGGTCTGGCGTTCCAGTTCATCCAGCAGCGCATTCGTCAGGCGGCGCGCGCGGTGGATGTCGCGGCGGTGGGCCAGCCGCACGTCGGCGACGGCGTGGGCGTTGGCATCCACCACCGCCTGCTCTTTCATCCTGGTATCCGCGGATACCGGAGTGGATACCGCCGCCCTGGATACCAGCGCGTCCGCCTTGGCGTGGATCTTCTCGGACAGGTCGCGCTCCCACCCGTCCCGCTTCGCGCGCTTGTTGATGGCGCCGTGCGTGATGCCGTGCTCCTCCGCGATCTGGCGCAGGGTCTTGATGCCGGCCCGGTAGTCCAGCTCGATGCGCTCCCAGTCCGGCGCGGGCTTCGAATTGCTCATGTACCGAAGCTGTCAGGCTTGGCACGGCGCTGGGAGCCCTTCGCACTGCGGGAACGCCCGTTGCCCTTTGAAAGCATGACCGATCAGCTCTACGAACATTCCCGACTCATTGCCGAGTCGCAAGAATTGAGGGATCGTGCGGTAATAGAACGGGCGCAATATCGAGTAGCGCTAGAAGAATCTCGCCGCGCCCTTCAGGCGCTACGCATCACGCTGAAACGAAGCCCGAACCAGCCTGACCGCAGCGAACCCAAAACTACATCTCAAGAATAGACTTTGCCGATTCACCACGCGCTCACGGGCTGTACTCCCTCAGCAGCCGACGGAGCCGCGCAGTAGCTACTCGCCGTAAGCGGGCAATCCGGAGTTTCCGCGCAGCGGATGGCAACGGCGCGGCCGGGTTCAGCTGCCACATCAGCAGCGTCATTTCCGCTTCCTGCGCACGGCGATGAGCGGACCGCCACAGTGCGAACACCACAGTTTCTGTACGTCTCATGGCATGGAAAAATAGTCACCGCGCACAGTCGAGTCAATAGGACTGTGGAGCTATCCAACAGGGCCTTCTGATGGCTCAGAACTGGACGCAATCACCACGCCCTCCGGCGCGCAGCAGGGCCCGAGCCCTCCGTGGCGTCCGGCTGCGGCCGACGCCCCAGCAGCTGGACCATCTGCCGGGCGATCTCAACACCCAGCCGGGCCTCCAGCCAGCCGGCCGGCGAGCGATAGAGGGCGTCTTCAGAGATGGCGTAGACGACTTCCTCGCCGTCCAGGGTCACGCGCATGTGAATCTGGGAATCGAAGTCTCGCGGGCCGGGCGGGCGGCGCCGGAAGCCAACCAGCAGTGTGCGCATGCGTTGGACCTTCAGTGCGACGTCTTCCCTGCCGACGTTCGTCGTGATGTCGTCCACGCGAGGCTGCAGGTGCGGCCGCGGAAACGCCTCGAAGTCCCCCCCGGCGCGGCCGTAGGGATGCCGGCCTGCATGTTTCGGAGGCAGGGCGATGGAAGTGCCCAGCATCTCGCGCGCCTCGTCCAGCACGTCCTCGAGGGCGCGTACCTCCTGCCGCATGGCCTCGGCGCGGCTGGCCTGGCTGCGCGCCGCGTCAAGGCGGGTTTCCGCCAGCTGCTGCGCCGCCTGCAGCGCCTCGCGGGCCCGGCGCCGCTGGTTGCGGCCGAATCTCTGTGCCATCGCTCAATTTCCTTTCAGCTTGTAGCGCGCCACGGGCTTGCGCCCGGGCAGTTCGGCCGTCTCGGCCAGGATGAAGCCCTGCCCCGTCAGGTACTGCAGGGCCCAATCCACCTCCCCCTTGGAGCGGCCCAGGGCCAGCACCAGCTCGGGGTGGAAGAACCAGCGCAAGGGATGCAGGCGCAGGAACCGCAGCAGTACGTCCGTTCCGCTGCCGGGACGGATCACACCGGCCGGCCGAGGGTTGCCATGCCGCGGGCGCTCAGGCTCAACGCGGGCGCCTATCTGCCCCGCGATCCAGTTGATGGGGTCGCTCACCGTCGTCACAGCTGGTTGGCATCCCCGGCACGGTCAGCCTCGGCGGAGGGCGCGGGCACCGGGCCGCCCAGCCCCAGGCGCCCCTCGCCCCCCAGGGCTTCGATCAGGTCCGGGATCAGCCTGGCCAGTTCCCCCGTGGCGAGCGCCACGTCGGTGTCGAAGCCGCTGTCCTGCTGGCCCTGCCCTTCGAACACCACGTCGAGGAAGTGCAGCTTTCGCAGCTGCAGCCCGTCCGTGAGCACCAGCGCCACGCGATCGTCCCAGGCCAGCGCGAGCTTCGTGGGCAGCTTGCCGGCGGCGATGTGCCCGCGGATTTCATCGATGTCCAGCGGATGCCGGCCGTACCGCACCACAGCCTTGGACTCGTCGGCCGCTTTCAACTCGCACTCGCGCTCCACGCTGAAGCCCCTCGGGGGCTCCTGCTCCTTTAACCAGTGGGCCATGGCCGCCTGCGGGCTGGTGGCGGTGTCCAGCAGCGAAACCGACAGCCCCGGCAGCGCCTCGACCAGAAGAGACACCACCTCGTCGGCCCGCGACTGGCTCGCAGCGTCCAGCACCAACAGCCGGGCCTCGGGGTCGATCCACACCCACACCGCGGCCTGCTTCGTGAAGGCCGCGGGCAGCAGGTCCAGCTTCGCCTCTTCCTTGAGCTCGCGGGTTTCCTTCTTGCCGGGCTTGCGGCCCGTCTCCTGCTCGATGCGCGTGGCCTTGTCCTTCACCTTGCGCGCCAGGACCGAGCCCGGCACCGACTTCGCCTCCTGGAAGAAGCGAAGGATCCACTGCCCGCCCACCGGCTCGGCGAGGGCACCGTGGGCCTCCCCACGCGGCGGCACCCACCCCACCGATTTCTCCTGCGTGGCGCCGCACTCTACGAACGGGGCACGGGCCAGCACCTCCTCGAGCCGGGCGAGGTCCGGCACCCATTCGGGCGCGATGCGGTACACGATTGCGTTCTTGAACATGCCTTTTTCTTTCAGGTGGGAAGGGGAATATGTCGGGGCCAAAGCCCCATGGCCTGGATCTGCCGCTGGGTGTCTGCGATCCAGGCGGATTCAATCTCGCGGCGCGCCAATTTCGTCAGGAGAGCCCCCTGGTCGAACAGCGCATGGCAGCCGCGGACGCCGGGCCGGTCAGTGCAGAGGGGGAAACTCTCGAGGTCGCACACCTTGAGCGATGCGCCTTTGCCATTGTTTGCGTGCGCGCACTGGCTCAGGCCGGGCACGCCACAGAACTTGCAGGGCAGCTGCGCCACCAGGTGCCGGTAGAGGCGGCTGCGCACGAACACGGTCTTGGGGACCGCGAGCGCTGGTGAGCCACACGGCGCGTGCACCGCCGCCCGGGGCGTCACCTCCGCCATGGCGCGTGCCGCGCGGGCGGCCAGGCGCTCCTCGCGATCAGCTGCCGGAGCTGTCGGCCGGGACGTGCGGCGAAACCCAGTGCGGCGCATCACGCTGCACCTCCGCCGCCCTGCTCTGCCGCCTTGAGCCGTTCCAGCTCCGTTCGCGCGCGCTCCACCAGGTTGGCGTTGATCTGCCGCTGGAAGCGGATGACGCAGCTGGCCAGATACTTCGACTGGGCGGGCGTGAGCTGCTTGCCGCGCCGCGTCTGGGAGAACCAGACCATCGAGTCCACGAACTTCAAGCAGTTGCAGCGCGGCGGGAACTTGACGCGGGCCAGCGCGGTTGTGAAGGTCAGCTCCGTGTCGGTCATCGAGCAGCCCCCGATGCGGCCGCGATGCGAGGCCGGGGCAACCGCGGCCGCGGGGGGCGGCACGCCGCGAAATAGACGTAGGCAACCAGCCCCATGCCGCTGGCGACGCTGAACAGCATGTACCGCCGGACCTCCAGGCCGAATGCGACCAGCAGCACCAGCAACGTCAGGCGGACCAGCAGCAAAGCCAGAAGCCACCACCGCAGGCGGGTCACAGCCCTCATGGCGGCGAGCGTTGCGGGTTCGCGAGCCACGAGAAACAGGAGCGCGATGCAGCCCAGAGAGAGCCCGACCAGCACCAGGCCCACAGCGCCCCAATCCTGCTCCAGCGCTGCGCCAACCAGCGTCAGCACGGCCATCATGAGCGCACACTGCTCGGCGAGCCATGCGGGGCTGCGCTGCCCCCAATCCACGATGTGCTGGTGCTGGGCCACCAGCCAGCGATCGAGTTCACGAACCATTCTGCATACCTCCCAAGATTTCTCCGGTGTCCGGATTCACGTTCATCTGCTCCCACTGGTCGAACGTCGCGGGGAAGATGACGCCCAGCTCTGTTGCCGCCCAGGCGCTCACGCGGTCGATGTATTCGCTGTAGGCCCGCACGCCCAGGTCTTCGGTGCTCACCCGCTGCCGGCGCCGTGACTTCCGCCCCGTCACCGGGTTGATGGTGGTCACGGTCTTGTGGCCCAGGAACTCCCGGCGGATGTGTTCCTTCCAGACGGCCAAGGGGAAGCGCTGCCCGCCCGGCATGGCCTGCCGGGCGATGCTCTGCAGCACCACGCCGTGCAGGTAGCGGCGCTGCCGGTCGGTCTTGTCGTCCTCGTACAGCCGGGCCTCGATCACCAGCCGGCGGCCGGCGCGCAGCTGCTCGCCCGCCCAGGGCAGGAATGCGGCCTTGCAGTTGCGGGCGCCCTGCTCGGCGTTGTGCCAAGTGGCACGGAATTGGACGTCAGGCATGCGCGCCCTCCTCGAAAAGATCCCGGGTCCGCCGATCGGCAACCGGGGATGGAACAGCGGAGGCGCCGGCAAGCCGCAAAGCCCCTGCACCCTTCCGGGCCTTGTCCATGAGCCCCGCGCGGCGCGCGCAATGCGGGCCGACGGGCATCAGGCCGATGAACAGCGTGGGCCGGGCCATGGGCCGCCCGCACAGGCAGCAGTGCATCACCGGCCTCCCTTGCGCAGGTCGGCGGCGCGGCGGTAGGGCCATGCGACCATGCCGGCATCGCGGCTGTGCTCGTTCGATGGGCCCGCCCACCCGGTGATGCGCGCGAACGCATCCGCGTTCAGCTTGCCGCCCTTCCCGGCGGGGCTGATGCTGTGGGCGGGTATGCCCAACTCGCCGCACACTTCGGTGATGAGGCCGCACCACGCGTCAACGGTGCCCACGTTGCGGGCCATCTTGGCGCTCGCCGCCGCGCTCTTGGCGCGCGTCCAGACGTGGCTCTGCAGCCGGGAGTCCTCGAAGACAACCCGGTCCGGCATGCGGTCGCGGATGGTCCGCTCGATGTGATGCGGCGGAATCGTCTCCAGGCGGGTCAGCTCGCCGTCCACGTAGGTGGCAACGCCCGTGTGAGCCCCCGGATCCATTCCAAGGATCAGCGACATGGGGCCCTCCCGCAGAAGAGCGCCAGCGCTTCGTTCTGACGCGCCTTCATGTCTCGCAGGGCTGCGCTGGGCGTTGCACCGCAGCCGGTGATGGACAAGGCGAACAACCCACGCTCCACGCATATCCACCGGCCGCCCACGAAGCGGATCAGGGGCTTCGGTCGCTTCAGCATGCCGACCTCCCGCCCAGCCCCGCGAACGGGCTCGCCACCACGTAGTCGCGATAGCTCCGGCCGGCGCGGGCGTCCTGCACCACCGATTTGGTCTTCCCCAACTGGCGCGCCAGCTCGGCACCCGTGAGGGGGCTGGTGCGGATCAGCTCCACCTGCTCGGGCGACAGCGACCCGACCTTGTGCCGGATGGCGGCCGACACCAGCCGGCCATGCTTTTCGCCGCCGAAGCCGATGGAGGCGAAGGCCTTGCGCATCGCAGCGCCGCGCGTCACCTGCTTGTGGTGCTCATGGTTGCAGCAGCCCGGCGTCTCGCACGTCCCGGTGAGCGTGTGGCCTTTCTTCAGCTCTTTCCCGTGCACGGCCGTCCACAGCACGATGTCCACGCGTTTGACGTTGCCGTCGTGGCGCGTCAGGGGGTGGCCCTGCGGGCTGCGCGCGCCGCTCCAGCGCAGGCAATCGCATCCCACTGGCTCGCACCGCAGCAGGATTTCCTGCTCGATGTCGGCGGGCGTGCGCACGTAGTCCGGCAGCACGTAGCGCCAGCTGCCGTCCACGCCGCGGATGTTGACCTTGCCCGCGCGGCGCAGCTTATGCACGCGCTGCCGGGTGTACACGCGGCCGCGCCCGGTCAGCTCCGCCAGGTGCTCCAGCCGCATGGGCTGGTGCTGGGCGATCAGCGCGAGCAGATCACCGTCGTAGGGCTCGGGCCGCGAGCCCCCGGGCGCGATGAAGCGGCCGAAGGGCACCCACTTCCGATGTCCATTGAACGCCGCCAGCTTGATCCGCTGGGCCCGCGCCATCCTGCGCAGCGCCAGCCCCATTGCCAGCTCTGGGGACTGTGCCAGCTCCGCCAACTCGCGGGTGCTCATCTCCTGGCCGGCAAGGGCCTTGAGGATTCGGGCAGGCTTCCAGGGGCACCGTGCGATCAGCACGTCTACGGCCACCCATGCGGCGTCCTTCTGGGGCTTCGTGGCGACCGGCCGGGCCAGCAGGCGCTCGCGCGCGTCTTCCAGCACGATGGCCAGGCGCTCGGCGTCCCAGCCCGTCGCGGCGCGCAGCTCGCTCTCGCGGGCGGAGCCCCCGGCAGCCGTCAGCGCCTGCAGCAACTGTGTGCGGGCCTTCTTCGTAGTCATGCATGCCCCCTCTCGCGCGAGTTCGCAGCCAGGGCGATCGCTTCAGCCTTGGCTGCCTGCTGCAGGCGTGCGTAATGGATGGCTTCGTCCGGCAACCGCAGGTAGATGCTGTCGTGGACGAACCCGGTGAAGGCGGCCATGTCCTTCTCGGTGCGCTGCGGGGTGTTCAGCTTCGAGCCATAGAGCCGGCAGAACTGGTGAACCAGATCGGCATCCGCAATGGCGCTCGAAAGGCAGTTGATGAACGCCGGATCGAAGTACGCAGCACTCAATGGGAGGCGTGGCGCAAGCACTTCAGCCATGGCTCGCCTCCTTTTGGGCCACGTCCACAGTGACCCACTCGCCCGTTTCCTTGATCTGCAGCTTCACCTGCCTGCACTCGCCTGCTGCTCCATCGTCTACCCAGGTGAAGCCGATTGACTCTGCTCCCTCTTGAACAGCGGACCGTGCATAGACACGCCAAACCACCAGGTCCAGCAGGAGCCGGGCGAACTGCTGGTCATCGAACTGCAGCAAGTCGTTGATGCTGCGGATCTCGTACTGCTCAGCCATGAGCAACCTCCTGGCGCACGAAGCGCAGCTTCCCCACGGCGTTGCGCTCGAGCAGGCCGTGGCGAATGAGTGCGGCGACGTGGGTGTCCGCCGCGTTAGGGGATTTCCAGCCGAACTCCTTGGCGACGAACGCCACGGGCGGGAGCTGGTCGTTCTCCGTGAAGAACTTGCGCATGAAGGCAAGCACCTCCAGCTGCCGAGGCGACGGCCCGGCGTCGGGTTGCTGGGTCACGCTGCACCTCCTGCCTGCTGGGCCGCCAGGTGCTCGTTCACCTGGCGCTGAATCTCGGCCTTCCTCTCCTGAAGAGCGCGGTGTTCTTCCCGGACTGCGCGATCGCGGGCCTCCTCGTCCGCGCGATTGCGGTCGGCCAGGGTTGCACACAGTTCAGCCAGGCGGGCGCGCACGCTCGGCGGTGCGCCCGGGAAATCCACCGCCTTGCCCTCCAGCAGCGCCACGGCATCGATGGCGGGCGCCGCGAGCTTCAGCACGCGGTGCTTGTCCGCGGCTTCCGCGGTGATCCGGCCCAGCTGCACCGCCTTGTCCAGCGCCACCTCGCGGCCGTCCTTGTCCCAGCCGAGGGACACACTCACCTCCGGCGGCGTCCGGCTGTCGCGGGCAATCCGCACCAGACGCTCGTAGGCGGCGATGAAGGCCATGCGCGCACCCACCATGTCGCCTTCGGTGGCGAGGGACTTCGCCACCAGCCAGGCATCCGACATTTCGTTGGTCCACACGACGGTGGCCCGCTCGTCCATCGCCTCGACCGCCAGGGCCCAAGCCTCGTTCGCAGCCGGCCGGCCCATGAGTTCATCGATGCGGTCGAGGATCGCCTTCGCAGTGAGGCGCCCGGTGTGCTCGCTCCGCACACGGGATAGCGCCCGGGCGATCACCTCCTTCGGGTAGCCGGCCAAGTCCTCGGCCAGCATCGCGGCGGACGTGGGAGCGATGGGGAAGCCGAACAATTCGGCAGTGCCCACCAGCTGCTTGATCAGCCAGTCCAGATCGTGGTCGTTCAGCATGCGTTTGCCTCCGCGCGGCGCTGCCGCAGGATCGCCATGGCCTCCTCGGCCGCGTCGTAGTTGGCTTGAGATTGGTCCACCTGCTTGGCGCGGGTGCTGGTGATCGCGGCGCCGGAGATCCACTGCGTGCGATAGCCCTCGGCGCCGGACAGAAGCAGGCCCACGTCGTGCATCTTGCGCACCACGAACGAGTCGCTGACGCGGTCCACGTAGAAGGCGGCCACCATCGGAGATTCCTCGTGGCCGATGCGCAGCACGAACTGCTTCACCTTGCTGTTCACCGACTGGTTGCGCACGGGCTTGGTGTTGTAGCGGCGCTGGTAGGCCTCGCTGTACGCCGCCCAGGTCTGCCGGCATGCAGCCTGCAGAGCGGTTTCCTTTTCGTCCACCGGCTCGGCCTTGACCTTCGGCGCGGTCGGCGCAGCCGGCTGCAAGATGGTCAGTTCATTGGTCTGTTCAATGGTCTGTTCTTTGCCCCTAGCCGCATCGGCTACGGGGGGGGTAGCCGATTGGGCTACGGGTGGTGTAGCCGGATCGGCTACCGTAGCCGATTGGGCTACCGTAGCTTCTTCGGCTACCGTAGCCGGATGGGCTACCGTAGCCTGTTCGGCTACGGTTTCTTCAGGGCTGCACAAGGTGTAGCGGCTGGCCTTCGAGTGCCCACCGCTGCCCACCTTTTTCAGCCAGCCGAGCCCCACCAGCGCGGTGGTGGCGGCGCTGATGTTCGATGGGTGCATGCCGGTGCGCTCGGAAATCCTCGCGCGGGAAGGCCACACGGTGTCCGTGACCTTGTTCCGGAACGAAAAGAGCGCGATCAGCACACGCGTCTGCTCCAACGTCAGCCGCTTGTCCAGAATCACCTCGATAGGCACCAGGGAGAATTGGCCTTCCGTCACGCGAGCGACCTCCCGCGGGCGTACACGCGCCCGCCGGCCGTACCGTGGCCCTTCACCCTGGGCGCGTAGCCCACGGGATCAAGCAGCCCCTGCTTGATCGCCTTCGCGAACACCGGGCCAAAGGCGCGATCGTCCGGCGGCCGCAGGCCGGCCAGCTTCGCGGAGTTAGTGATGTCCTCGCCGCGCAGCGTGGCGCCTGCAGGAGCTGCCAGCATCGTCTCGCGGATGTGCGCCAGCGCCAGATCGCTGAAGCCGGGGGCGTCCTCGTCGGCACGCTGCTCCGCCCGAGCCCCGGCCTCGGCGCCGAGCTTGCGGGCCATGCGCGTGCGGGTCATGAAAGGTACGCCAGCCATCACGCCACCTCGCCCGTTTCGCCCGATTCGGGGCCCCCAAAAGGCCCTATGAGCTTGTGAAGCGCGTCTTCATACTGCGCCTCATGATTCAATTTTTCCAACACCATCTGTCGGTAGGTCTTCTGGTGGACCGAGGCGTAAACGAAGTTGCGGAGCATGGTGGCCACGTCCGTGCCGCGCATGGCGCAGTGCTGCCGGAACAGCGCATCCGTGTACTCATCGACCTTCGTCTTCAGGTCGCGGTCGAGCTTTCCGAGTGGCCCGGAAATGCCGCGTGCGAAATGCGGGACATCGTTCCGGTTAGGCATGCGCCACCTCCCCGCCTCGCACTTCCGCGCGACCTTGTGCTGGTCCCAAGCGGCGAGGCCGCCTGAATTCGGTGGTGGTTGCTGCGGCGCGCGCAGTCCCGGAGGGAAGGTGATCGCTCATGCGGTCCTCAAGATAAAAAAGGGGCGCGGCGTGACACGGCCGCTGCCATGCAGGAAGCAGTGCGAGCGGGCCCAACAAGGCCTGTTCGCGACGGCGCGCGGGAGGCGTGCCGGATGCGGCGTCGGCGGGGATGCCCGCGCGTGTTCGGCCTTCAGGGGTGGGCGAGTTCTTCCGCACCGGCGGAAGCAGGATGAAGAGCCGGGCCAGGCCCAACGTCAAACCACTCCGGACGGAGAACTCGGAGTTGCCAGACACGCGCCTCGGGCATGTCTTCGGACCACTGGGAAATTGCGCCCGGGGTGATGCCCAGAAGGCTCGCCAAGCTCTTGGCCGAACCTGCGTGATTGATGGCCTGTTGCGTCTTCATGGACACACTTTAGCACACTATATGTTTTCAGGGAGCACACTAAACGCTTTAGGTGGCTTAATTCAGCCCATGACTTTGGCTGATCGAATCCGGGAGGCGATGGATGCCTCTGGCGCAAGCAATGCCGACATCGCGCGCGCAGCAGGGAAGACTCCTGGGGCTGTGACCCAGTGGCTGAAAGGGGAAACCAAAACCCTTAAGGCCGAGTCAGCACAGGGCATCGAAGCCGCCACCGGCTTCCGGGCGTCTTGGCTGATCACGGGCAAGGGTCCGAAGACGGTGGCGAACACAACAAAAACAGAGAATGCGGGAGCAGTACCGTTGATTTCTTGGGTTCAAGCAGGCGCGTGGAGCCAGATCGTTGACAACTTTCAGCCAGGTGACGCGGAGGACTGGCTGCCCTGCCCAGTGCGGCATGGCCCTCACACCTACGTGCTCACCGTCAAGGGTGCAAGCATGTACAACCCCTCTGGGCCCGTTTCCTTCAAGGAGGGGGATCGGATCTTCGTAGACCCGGATCGTGATGCCCAGCATCGATCCCTAGTGGTGGTGCGCCGCGATGCCGAGTCGGAAGCGACGTTCAAGCAGTTGCTCGTGGAAGGCGATGTACGCATGCTCATGGCCCTGAACCCCAACTGGCCGGATCGCATCATGAAACTCGACACCGACACGGTGCTGTGTGGAGTGGTGATCGGAAGGCTGGAAGTGTTTCTCTGATTGACCCACCGTCAGCCCCCGCGTCCAAACACGAACCCGCCATAGGCGGGTTTTTTTTGCCCCCAACGCCCTCTCGTTTAGCTTGCTCAACTTTTTTTTCGCAGCCAGCTATACAAGCCATATTTAGTGCGCTAAAGTACACCCATCGCTTCCGCCGCATCAGCCGGCACAGCGCGGGGCCCATCGATTGTGAGCAGCCCTCCCGATCCTTAAAAACACGTTCCCTGCGGATCGCAATCTGGTGGAAACCCACCAGGTTGTGGCAGCCCTTGGATGGGAAGCGGGCGTAGACCAGCGGCGTGACGTGCTGGTTGAGGCGGCAGAAAAGCGCGCGGCCAAGAGCAGCAACACGCAACCAGGTGGTGTACAGCGGAGGTCGTTCCCTCCCACCTGCAGCCCTCCACGAGGGCAAAAACCGAAGCCACCTTCCCCAGAGCCGGCTTCGGTTTTTCCAGGAGATGCACATGCAGATCAGCGAAGCGAAGATGGCCGGCGTCGAAGCCTTCCGGGCCGGCAAGGGCAGAGCCCCGGCCTTGAACCCCGGATTCGTCACGCGTGCCATCGAGGCCGGCAACCTATTGAAGCTGATGGATGCCTACCTGCACGGGTGGACAATCGCTTCGCTGGCGCACAATGCACCCCTGCCCACCATGCCCAGCGTGGTGGAGCTGGCCCAGATCGAAGCCGCTGCGACCTGACGCCTGCATCCTCTCCCACCAGTTTTCAGCCGCGCCGGGGCTCTCTCCTCCCTCCCTCCCTAATTCCCCGGCGAGGTCGCTACTCGCGACCACGGCATTTTTATTCTGAATGGGCTCCAGCTGGGAGCCCATTTTTCTAGGAGACGGCTTTATGGCACGAGCAAAGGCCGAGAAGCGCCTATTCTGGACGGAAGAAGCGCTCACTGTTCTGCGGTCCCAGTACCGGATCACACCAACGAGGGAATTAGCGGCAAAGCTCGGCTGCACTCCCTCGGCGCTATATCAAGCTGCGAGCCTCCAAGGCATCAGCAGAACGCAAGGCAAACGGATAAGACCCGACCAAAACGGCTACCCGATAGGCTATACCCGGAAAAATAGTTATTACGGCGTGTTAGAAAAGAAAGTCGCTGCTACCGGCAATAAGCATACCGATTGGAAGCGTATTGAAGTCATCGAATGGGAAGAAAGATTTGGCCCGGTTCCGGACGGCTTTCACTTACATTGCCCTTCCGACAAGCCCCGCTCCTGCGATAATCTTGTGCTTCGAAGGAATAAGACTGACGAAGCCAATAATTGCGGCTATCCCGTGGGGCATATTCGTAGAAATTACAACGGCTTAGCAGAGCAGAAGATTTCTGCCAGCGGCAATCCTGACACCGATTGGAAGCGACTCGACGTAATCGAATGGGAGCGGACCAATGGACCGATCCCCGATGGCTGGATTTTGCAGGTCAAAAGCGGAATGCCTCGCACGGCGGGCAACATGAGGCTTGTGCGGAGGACGGTATCCGCTGAAGAGGTGACGTTGGTTGACTTGAGAAAGCAATTCGCCCGACGGCTCATCGAATTAGAGAAAATTAACAGAGCCACTTTATCGCTCAATAAAGATGATTTTTCTAAAAGAAAGAACCGCTTCAGCCCCGAAGATGACGAAGCCATAAAGCAGTTGTATTTGCAGCATACTACTGGAAGGATAGCGGAAATTTTGGGACGATCTTTCAGCTCGGTGCAAAACAGGATGGCTAAACTTCGCGCAGCAGGGGCCATAGTCGCTAAAACGAAAAAATCAGCGCCTTATACATTCTGTGAAGATGCATTAATTAACGAACTTCTTCCCACACATACCCACGCCCAAATCGCCGGACGGCTGGGGCGCAGCACCAGGTCCGTAGAAAAAAGAATCTTTCGCCTCCGAGGAAAAAGGTAGTTCATGGACCACACTGATTTTTCACTCGCAAAAAAACGTTTGGAAAACGCGCTCGCTGCAATGGACAGCGGCAATTCCAGCATCGAAAAAGCACTCTTAATCGGAGAAACCGCGCGGGCTGCAATAGACGCGATGCTTCTCCAGACCCGCAACCCCTTTCCCAGGAGAAACCATGACCCCGAGCAAGACCAAAGGCAAGAACATCGACCACCTGCGCGAGACGCTTTTCCGGCAGCTCGACAACTTGGTGGACCAGGACAAGCCGATTGACCTCGACCGAGCCCGCCTCGTGTGCGACACGTCGCGCCTGCTCATCGAAATGTCCAAGGTCGAAGTGGAATACGCCCGCGTGGTCCAGGGCGCCATCACCCTGCCCTTCATCGAGCAGCAGGAAGGCAGCGAAGAGCGGGCCCACCCGGAACTGCCTCCCCCGCCGCCGGGGACTGATCCGTCCCTGTCCCCGGAGGATCGGACGATTCAGGCCCTGAACGCGGGCCCGGCGCCGAACCACCCGTGGCGCAACCTGGGCTCTCGCGTGCACCGCATGGAGCACTGAGCGCCCCCACCGTCTCCTCCCCCCGGCGGCCCCGTGCCGCCTTTCGCCCGGCCTTCGTGCCGGGCTTTTTTTTACCCAGCCCCGGAGAACCCGATGAGCTCCACCCCCAGCCCCAACTACACCACCGCCGCCGGCCTGGTTCTCGTGCTGCTCGCGTTCCTCTGGGCGCAGCACGACGACACGCGGGCCGCAGAGGCCGAAGCGAACGCCCCGGCAGTGGCCGCCGCCCAGGCACACCGCGACCTGACGGCGCAACGCGCGTGCGAGCCCGGCGCCACCGCCGTGTGGATCGACCGCAGCACCGTCGAATGCCTGCGCGAGCGGCCTTGACCAGCACCAGGAGGCAACCCCATGCACCAGACTGCCACCACCCCCGGCTACGCCGCCGCATCCGTCCTGCCGGGCGGGCGCGGGCCCGCACTCCACGTCACCGGCTTCCGGCTGCGCGATGCCCTGAGCCTGATCGCCCCCGACGGCACGGCAGAACAGCTGTCCGCAGTGCTCTGCATCCAGGCCGGGCCCGAGCGCCAAACAGCGCGCGGCGTTGAGCCCCAGGGGCTCTACTGCTGGATGAGCCAGTACCCCGAAGAGGGCACCGTCCGGCTGGACGAAACGGCCTATCCGGAGGTGGAGCAGGCCAGCCACGGCTCGGATGCCGTGCGCGTGGCGCGCCGCCTGATCGCCGCCGCCCGCTGGCTGAATCGCAATGTCGATTTCCGCAACCTGTCGGATGCCCGGGAAGACGCGCACGCGCTGGCGAACCTGATCTTGCGCGAGACGAAACCGCTGATGGACGCCCACATGCGCACCCTCACCAGCATCAGGACGGAGGGAGCGAGCTGATGAGCACACGCATTTCCATGTACCCGCCTGGCCGATCCGCCGGCCGACGTAGCGAGCTACCCGAACGCCGCCGCGAGCAGCCCCCTGTGGCTCCGCCGCCTGCGGATAGTGCACCCGCGATCGCCGCCATGCAGGCACGGGGCTACGCCGCCATCGGCCTGCACCGTCCGAAGAACGCGCTGAACATGGGCGAGGTGATGCGGGCGGCCGGGTGCTACGACGTTCGCCTGGTGGCCGTGGCGGGCCACCGCTTCGCCCGCGCGCCCACCGATACGCAGGAGGCCTGGAAGCACATACCCACCATCGAGGTGCCGGAGCTGCTGGATGCCATGCCGGTGGGCGCCGTCCCGGTGGCCGTGGAGTTCATCCCCAGCGCCACGCCCCTGCCGCAGTTCGTGCATCCGGAGCGCGCCTTCTACATCCTCGGCCCGGAGGACGGCAGCCTGCCGGCGTCGATCGTGCAGCAGTGCCGCCATGTCGTCTTCGTGCCCACGCGTTTCTGCATGAACCTCGCCGCCACGGTCAACGTGCTGCTGTACGACCGCCTGGCCAAGCAGCCCCGGCGGCCGGGCGTTCGCCACAGCAGCAGCTCCGAAGCCCCGGCCGCGACGGCCTGACCACCCTACCCCCCCGCATGACCCGCGCGGGCCGGGCGAAGCCCCACCTTCAAGAAAGCCCATCCATGAATACCAGCGCACACGCCGCCCCGGAGGCAGTGACCCACACGACGGCCGAACTGCTCCTCCACCTGACCCTCGCCTACAGCGAACCCGGCAACGCGGCGTTCCCCGACGCACAGGCGCGGATCCGCAAGGGGTTCGATGCCGTCATTGCCGCACTGCGGCGGCAGCCCACCATCCCCGCCGCCGACATCACCGCGCTTGTCGATGCTGCTGCGGCGGGCGCGCGCTTCGATGAAGTCGCCGTGCCAGTGGTGCTCCTCACGAGCGAGCTGCCCGATGAGGAGTTCTTCAACGCCCTCCGCGAATCGGGCATGTTGGACGGGCTGGACTTGCGCGAGCGGCCGGCACCGGCCCTGCCGCCCCACCACCCGAAGTTCGTGGAAGCGATGGAGCGCCTGAACGAACTGCAGGAACTGCATGGCGACGCCGTGGTGCAGATGCCGGAGAACCGGCAGCTGTGGGACCAGGCTGTGCGGCACGCGCCGCCGCTGTTCCTGCAGGCCATTCGTGAAGTCGCCGCGGAAATGAAGATGCTGCCCGAGACGAAATTCGTGGACGCCAGCGGCCAGCCCGTCTACTCCGCCGAGCAGATCGCGGACATGTTGGGCATGCCGGTGAACGAAGTGCTGAACGACATCGCAGAGCTGTTCGGCGATCGACTGCCCGAGCGCGACGTGTTCCCGGTGCAATGAGCCCCGTGAGCCCCAGCAGAAGGAGCAAATCATGATTCCCCACACCACTGATGCACGCGCGCGCCAGGCGCTGCGCGACCTCGAGCATGCCGTCGGTGCGTTGGAGCGCCTGCGCACCGATGACCAGCACAAAGACATGGTGCTGGCCGGCCAAGGCCCCGCCATGGAACTTCTGGCGGAGGCTCGGCGGAATGCGCGCGCCGTTCTGAACGACAGAGCCCCGCGGCATGCCGAGAAGCCCGCCGAAACGGCGATGGTCGATGCTGCCATGACCGAGATGCAGCACATCGTCCCGCCTCTGACGCGCACCCAGTGCAGCCGGCTGGTCCGCGCGGCCATGGCGGCAGCCGGCGGTGCGGCAGCAGCAGCCCCCCAGCGCCCCGCCGTCCCCAACACCGGCGAGCAGGCCGAGGCGCGGAAAGCAACGGCAGCGCTGGCCACCCTCATCGAGGAAGCCCAGGGCCACGCCATCGCTATCCCGCCGATGGCCGCCACCGCGCTGCGCACCGTGCTCCACGCCGCGCCGCAGGCTCGGGAGAAGGTCTACCCCCTGCTGCCCAAGCCGGACCATTCCGTTGACGGTGGAACGCAGACCTTCTACCGCCCCGACCAGATGCGCCGGTACGCAGACGACACGGAAGCGCTCCGGGATGCCCCAGCCGAGCACGGGCCCGTGCACGTCACCCGGCTGCACGTCACCGAGCTGCACGGCACGCACCACCGGGATGGCACTGTGCGCGGCGCGTGGTCGCGCTCCTACGACACGCTGATGCTCACCACCCAGCCTCTGCGCTGGATCGGCCAGCCACCGCTCTGGATAGATCGGCTGCCACAGCGCCGGGCCCGGGCGGACACGGCAAGCAAGGCGGGCGCCGCAGCCTACCCTTCGGACACTGAAAGGACCATATGAACGACAGTAGCACCACCGGCACCACGAGCGGCCCGGCGCAGCCCGACCTGCGAACGGTCGTGAACTTCCTGTGCGGGAACGGCATGCTCTTCGGTCGCTGGTTCTTCGACGGCCCGCCGGCTGGAGAGAAGGACAGGTATTGGTGGCGGGCCCACCTGCGCGCCGCATTTGCGGCCTCGACCGTCACAGCTTCCGCCGAAGAGGTTGAATCCCTAGAGCGCCGGCTCGGTCAGATTGCGGCGCTTGCACAGTCCCCCGCCACGGCCGCCACTGGCGCGGCAATCAGCGAGGACGCGCGAGAGGAACTTCTCGCGATGGCAGCCAGGATCGCTGACGCCCGGGGAAGAGCGATCAACATCGACCCCTCTGTGTCGGCCATCTTGCGCGCCGTCCTCACCACGGCTGCACCGCCAGCCCCCAAGCCCCAGAAAGGCGGCGCAGCTCTACACCTGCCAGCGTGCTCGTTCTGTGCCGGCCAGGACATCTCGCTGTACATCCAGCGAACCGGCGGGCATGGGGAATGTTTCGAGGCCGGGGTGGCCGCATGCCGGTGCGGCGGTCGGTACGTTGCAGACGGTGGCTACGCCGGCACGCACACCGAGGAGCGCCTGCTGCAGATGGCCGCTGATGGCTGGCGCCGCCGTGCTTCCACGGCCGTCCCTCAACCACAACCCCCAGGAGGACCGTGATGGCGCGATTCATCCGAATCCCCAAGTTCTGCCTCGACACCGGCTACACCGACCGCGCAGTGGAAACCAAGATCCACCGCGGCGTGTGGGTCGAAGGCAAAGAGTACGTCCGGGCTCCGGACGGGAATGTTCTGATCGATATGGAGGGATACAACCGATGGGCCGCAAAGCATCATCCGGAGGTGTTAGACCACGCGGCAACCGCATAGAGGTTCGCTTCACCTGGGAGGGCAAACAGGTTTCGCCCACGCTGGACCTGCGGCCCACGGCCGCCAACCTGAAGCACGCGGCGAGGCTGCGCGCCACTATCGTGGAGGAGATCAACCAGGGCAAGTTTCGGTTCGCCGAGCACTTCCCCGACTACAAGAACCTGACGGCCGTGCAGCCCGCCACGGACGAGGAATCCCGCCTCTTCCGCGACTGGGCGAAGGTGTGGGGCCGGCTTTCGGCCCGTGGGCTGGAGCACTCCTCGCACGCCGTCTACCTCCGCCATCTGGCCGCCTACTGGCTCCCGGTCTTCGGCCACCTGCCGCCGGAGCGCATCACGCACGTCATGGTGCTCGAGCGACTGGCCGACCTGTCAGCCCCCCGCCTGGACGAGAAGACGGGCAAAACACGCCGCGCGCTGGCACGCAAGACGCAGAACAACATCTTGATCCCGCTGCGGGGGGTGTTCGAGCTGATCTGCAAGGCCCGCACCGAGGTGGTGGACCCTACCGACGGCATCGACAACCAGAAGGTGCAGAAGGCCATGCCCGACCCCTTCTCCCCCGATGAGGTGGAGGTGATCCTGCGCGCGCTGGAGGAGCAGGCCGGAAGCACATGGGCGGACTACTTCGAGTTCTCCTTCTTCGCCGGCTTCCGTGCGAGCGAGCAGATCGCACTCCTCTGGGAGGATGTGGATCATCGCAGCCGGACGGCGCTGGTGTGGCGAACCAGGGTGCTGACCAAGGACAAGGACCGCACCAAGACCAATGTGGAACGGCAGGTGGAGCTGAACGATCGGGCCTACAACGCCATCCGGCGCCAGCGGGCCCGCACCGAGGCCGCCGGCCGGGAGGTGTTCTGGAACCCGAACACCGGCAAGCCCTTCATCGATGAGCAGTCGCAGCGCCGCGTCTGGCGCGCCGCCCTCCGGAAGGCGGGGGTGCGATACCGGGCGCCGAAGGAATGCCGCGACACCAGCGTGACGCTCGCGCTGATGGCCGGGGCGAACCCGATGTGGGTGGCCCTGCAGCATGGCCACAGCGTGCAGGTGATGATGCGGGACTATGCGAAGTGGATCCCGTCGGCCGACCGCGGGGCGAATCGCGCCGCCGTGAACGCTGCGATTTCTGGCCCGGCGCAGGACCAGAAAAAAGCGATTTAGGGATGGGTTAGGGATGGACTCCCGAGGCCGTGAGCCAGAAACAAAAAACCCCTAAGCGAATCAATCACTTAGGGGTTCATGCTTTGGCGGAAACGGAGGGATTCGAACCCTCGATGAGGCTCTACACCCCATACTCCCTTAGCAGGGGAGCACCTTCGGCCACTCGGTCACGTTTCCAATCCCACTATTCTAACCCAAGATTCGGGCGCTTCAGCGAACTCAGGCGGCGGACGGCTGGTCGAGTTCGAAGGCCTTGTGCAGCGTGCGCACGGCCAGTTCGACGTACTTCTCGTCGATGACCACGGAGGTCTTGATTTCGGAGGTGGAGATCATCTGGATGTTGATGCCCTCTTCGCTCAGCACGCGGAACATCTTGGAGGCGACGCCCACGTGGCTGCGCATGCCGATGCCGACGATGCTCACCTTGCAGATCTTGGCGTCGCCGACGACGTCTTCCGCGCCCAGGGCCGGCAGCACCTTTTCCTTGAGCAGATCGATGGTGCGGGCGTAGTCGCCGCGGTTCACCGTGAAGCTGAAGTCGGTCTTGCCGTCCTTGCTGAGGTTCTGGATGATGACGTCCACCTCGATGTTGGCGTCGGCCACGGCGCCCAGGATCTGGTAGGCGATGCCGGGCTTGTCGGGCACGCCCAGCACGGAGATCTTGGCCTCGTCGCGGTTGAAAGCGATGCCGGATACGACGGCTTGTTCCATTTTTTCGTCTTCCTCAAAAGTGATGAGCGTGCCGGAGCGGGCCTCTTCGTCGATGTCGATGTCCCAGGGCGTGAAGCTGGAGAGCACGCGCAGCGGCACCTTGTACTTGCCGGCGAACTCCACGGAGCGGATCTGCAGCACCTTGCTGCCGAGGCTGGCCATCTCCAGCATTTCCTCGAAGCTCACGGTGTGGAGGCGGCGCGCCTCGGCGACCACGCGCGGGTCGGTGGTGTAGACGCCGTCCACGTCGGTGTAGATCAGGCATTCGGCCGCCTTCATGGCCGCCGCCACGGCCACGGCCGAGGTGTCGGAGCCGCCGCGGCCCAGCGTGGTGATGTGGCCGTGCTCGTCGATGCCCTGGAAGCCGGTGACGATCACCACCTTGCCGGCGGCGAGGTCGGCGCGCACGCGCTGGTCGTCGATGGATTCGATGCGGGCCTTGGTGTAGGAGCTGTCGGTGCGGATCGGCACCTGCCAGCCGGCGTAGCTCACTGACTCCATGCCTTCGGCCTGCAGCGCGATGGCCAGCAGGGCGGAAGACGCCTGCTCGCCGGTGGAGGCGAGCATGTCGAGTTCGCGGTGGTAGGCGGAGGAAGCGCGCGAGGGAGCGAGTTCCTTGGCCAGGCCGAGCAGGCGGTTGGTCTCGCCGCTCATGGCGCTGGGCACCACCACCATCTGGTGGCCCGCCCGCGCCCACTTGGCGACGCGCTTGGCGACATTGCGGATGCGCTCCGTGGAGCCCATCGATGTGCCGCCGTATTTGTGAACGATCAATGCCATTGGATATCCGGGGTGACGGTACGAAGGCCGCGGCGCAAAAGACGAGAAAAAGGGAAAGGCACAGGAGCGGGCCCGCGGGGATGGAGAGGCCCCCTGCGCCTCACAGGCGCCGGCGCCTGTAAGGCACGGGCTCTGTGGCCGAGGTGTTTTGGCGCGCCGCCGTGTTTCGTGCGAAGTGAGGGAAGAAGACCAAAACCCGTCAATTGTACCAACCGAGTTCCCCACCTTCGCGCACCACGAAGCCGCGTCCCACCTTGATGCGGATGCGGTGGCCGCGCGTGGTGCAGGCAGCGATCTGGTCGAGCAGTTCGGCGAGCTGCGCGGCCGTCGGGGTGGTGGCGTGCGCCGTGCGCAGCCAGTGGCGCAGCACGTTGGCCTGGCGCTCGCGCCCGAGGGCGCGCAGCGCAGCGATGCGTGGCGGCTGCCCGACGGCCTGCAGATCGGCCTCGGCCAGCTCCCGCAGCAGCACCGCGGCCTCCGCCGCGTGTGAGGCACTGCGCGCGAAGGTGTCGCGGAACTGCGGGAACGCGGCCTCCAGCGCCGGCAGCAGCCGCGCGCGGATGCGGTTGCGGGTATAGCGCTCGTCCGTGTTCGTCGGGTCCTCGACCCAGCCCTCGCCGCGGGCGGTCAGCCAAGTGCGCACGTCCGCGCCCGCGACTTCCAGCAAAGGCCGGTGCCAGTCCAGTTCCCCACGCCGCCAGTGCGCAGGCATGGCCGCCAGCCCCGGCACGCCCGCACCGCGCGAGAGCGCGAGCAGCACCGTCTCGACCTGATCGTCGGCATGCTGGGCGAGTGCGATGGATGCCAGCGCGGGTTGCACTTCGGTGGCGCTGTGGCCGCCCTCGTCACCATCCCGTGAGCCGCCCTGCCCCGAATCCGAATCCGAATCCGAATCCGAATCCGAGCCCGAGCCCGAGCCTCGGTCGGGCGAGCGCTCGACAGCCACTGCGCCTTCGCCCAGTGCCAGGGTCTGCAGCGCCTCATAGCGATGCCGGCGCGCCGCGTCCTCCGGGCTTTCACCCGCAGCGTGCCGCGCATCCACCCGTGCAACACGCAGCGGCACGCTCAGGCGTTCGCACAGCGCCCGGCAATGCGCCTCGAACCCATCGGCCGCAGCCTGCAACCCATGGTGCACGTGCAGCGCATGCACCTGCCCCGGGAAGCGCTGCGCACACGCATGCAGCAGCGCCGTCGAATCCGCCCCGCCGCTCAGCGCCACCCCCAGCGGCAACCCCGGCCGGAAACGGTCCATGGCCGCATCGAACGCCCGCGTCATCGCGCAGCCCTCTGCACAGGAAAAACAAAAACGGCCCCGAAGGGCCGTGCGGCAGGCATGGATACGAACGTCCCGAACATCTCAACCCATCTCGTCTGCGAAGCGAGTGGAGCCCACCCGCTTGGCAATGCTGAGATGAACAGGCCGCGCAGACAAGTGCATCCTCACAACCCACGCGCTAGCGGGGAGCCCTGCCGCCCAAACACGAGGCGGCCTCACCCATCCGAAGGCCGCGGAGCAGGCCAAGCCAGCAGACGCCGTGGAACCGGCTCCGCCGGGCCACTGGCGTCGTCTCCCTGCCCGCCGTGCGCAGCACGGCGAGAAAGGGGCTGAGGGCCGTGGCTCCGAGCCTGCCTGCGCAGGCTTGGACGTGCCCGAAGGGCTGCCGCCTCTGGCGGCTGCATGGAAAGCGGCGCAGCCGCTCAGGGGGGTGTTCACCTTTCAGCGCGGGTATCGTTGAACCGACCGTAGCTCTGCAGGCGTTCGTAGCGGCGGTCCAGCAGTTCGCGCACCTTGAGGTCGGCCAGTTGGCGGTAGGCATCGCCCAGCGCGCGCTTGAGGAAGGCGACCATCTGCTTGTGGTCGCGGTGCGCGCCGCCCACGGGCTCGCTCACGATCTTGTCGACCAGGCCCAGCGCCTTCAGGCGGTGCGCGGTGATGCCCATGGCATCGGCGGCGTCCTGCGCCTTGTCGCCGGTCTTCCAGAGGATGGAGGCGCAGCCCTCGGGGCTGATCACCGAATAGATCGAGTATTGCAGCATCACGACCTGGTCGGCGACGCTGATGGCCAGCGCGCCACCGGAGCCGCCCTCACCGATCACCGTGGTGATGATGGGCACTTCGAGCTGCGCCATCTCGAAGATGTTGCGGCCGATCGCCTCGGACTGGCCGCGCTCTTCCGCGTCGATGCCGGGGTACGCGCCGGGCGTGTCCACGAAGGTGAAGACGGGAAGGTGGAACTTCTCGGCCGTCTTCATCAGGCGCAGCGCCTTGCGGTAGCCCTCGGGCCGGCTCATGCCGAAGTTGCGCGCGGCGCGCTCCTTGGTGTCGCGGCCCTTCTGGTGGCCGATGACCATGCAGGCCTGGCCGTTGAAGCGCGCCAGGCCGCCGATGATGGACAGGTCGTCGGCGAAGTGCCGGTCGCCGTGCATCTCGACGAAGTCGGTGAAGATCTCGCGCACGTAGTCGAGCGTGTAGGGGCGCTCGGGGTGGCGGGCGATCTTGGTGATCTGCCAGGGCGTCAGCTCGCCGTAGATGTCCTTGGTGAGCTGCTGGCTCTTGCGGCTGAGCTGGTCGATCTCTTCGGAGATGTCCACCGCGCTCTCGGTCTGTACGTAGCGCAGTTCCTCGATCTTGGACTCAAGCTCCGCGATGGGCTGCTCGAAATCCAGAAAAGTCTTTTTCGCCAATTCGTTTTCTCCTTGGGGCTGCGGCCCCGGCGCGCGCGGTTCGCGGGCGGACGGTTGATCGGACGGACGGGCAGTCAGTAGTCCACCGGCAGGGGGGCGAGCGACCGCCAAATATACCAACTCGCCACGCTGCACCAGGGTTTCCAGGCCTCGGCGACTTCGCGGGCATCGCTGCGGCTCACCGGGTCGCCCGAGAAATAGTGCTGGCTGATGCCCTGCAGCAGGGTGGCGTCGTCGAGCGGCAGCACGTTCGGCCGCGCCAGATGGAAGATGAGGAACATGTCGGCCGTCCAGCGGCCGATGCCGCGGATGGCGACCAGCTCGGCCGCGATGGCTTCGTCGTCCATCGCGTCCCAGTCCTTGACGTGCAGGCGGCCGGTGTCGAAGTGCAGCGCCAGATCCACGAGGTAGTCCACCTTGCGGGCCGACAGGCCGGCGGCGCGCATGTCGTCCACCTTGAGCTTGAGCACGTCGGCCGGCGTCATGCTGCGCGGCAGCGCGGCGAACTTGTCCCACACCTTCTGCGCGGACGCGACCGAGACCTGCTGGCCCACGATGCTGCGCGCCAGCGTGGTGAACGCGTCGCCGCGCGCCACCAGGGCGACGTCGCCCAGTTGCGGGATGAGCCGCTTCATGACGCGGTCCTTCTTGACCAGGTGGCGGCAGGCGTCCGCCCAGTAGCCGGGGGCGGTGGACGGCACCGCCGTCCCCGCTGGTTTCTTGCTGGAGGCCACGGATTACCTTGTCGGGACGGCAGGCTGCTGCGCAGGCAGGGAGCGGAAAAGGCGGAAAGGCAGGCTCACTGCGCGGCCTCCCAGGTGGTGCCGGCGGCGGAATCCTTGAGCACGATGCCCTGCGCGAGCAGTTCGCCCCGGATGCGGTCGGCCTCGGCGAAATTCTTCGCGGCCTTGGCGGCCGCACGCGCGGCGATGCGTGCTTCGATCTCGGCGGCATCCAGGCGCACGCCCTCGCGCAGGAATGCGCCCGGATCGCCCTGCAGCAGCCCCAGGCAACCGCCCAGCGCCTTGAGCAGCCCGGCCGTGCGCGCGGACCGCGTGCGGTTCACTTCGCCCGCCAGGTCGAAGAGCACGGCCACCGCCTCGGGCGTGCCGAAATCCTCGTCCATGGCGGCCTTGAAGCGGGCGGCATGCGGATCGGCCCAGTCGATGGCGCCGATGTCTTCCGGCGCCACCAGCGAGAGCGCGGTGTAGAGGCGCTTGAGCGACGAGCGCGCGTCCTGCAGGTGCACGTCGCTGTAGTTGAGCGGGCTGCGGTAGTGCGTGCGCACGATGAAGAAGCGCACGCTCTCGGCGTCGTACTGCTCCAGCACCTCGCGGATGGTGAAGAAGTTGCCGAGCGATTTGCTCATCTTCTCGTTGTCCACGCGCACGAAGCCGTTGTGCATCCAGAAGCGCGCGAGCGGCCGGCCCGTGGCGCCCTCGCTCTGGGCGATTTCGTTTTCGTGGTGCGGGAACTGCAGGTCCGCGCCGCCGCCGTGGATGTCGAAGCTCTCGCCCAGCGTGGCGCAGCTCATGGCCGAGCACTCGATGTGCCAGCCCGGGCGGCCGGTGCCGAAGGGGCTGTCCCATTTCGCCTCGGGCGGCTCGCCGGGCTTGGCGGCCTTCCAGAGCACGAAATCGAGCGGGTCCTGCTTGTCGTCCTGCACGGCCACGCGCTCGCCCGCGCGCAGCTCGTCGAGCGACTTGCCCGAGAGCTTGCCGTAGCCGGGAAATTTGCGCACGGCATAGTTCACGTCGCCGCTGCCGGCGCGGTAGGCCAGGCCCTTGCCCTCCAGCGTGCCGATCAGCGCGAGCATCTGCGGCACGTATTCGGTGGCGCGCGGCTCGACCGTGGGACGCTCGATCGCGAGCGCGCCGACGTCCTGGTGCATGGCCGCCGTCATCTCATCCGTGAGCTCGCGGATGGTGATGCCGCGCTCCACCGCGCGGCGGATGATCTTGTCGTCGATGTCGGTGATGTTGCGCACGTAGGTGACGCGGTACCCGCTGCTGCGCAGCCAGCGCTGCACCACGTCGAACGCCATCATCATGCGGGCGTGGCCGATATGGCAGAGGTCGTAGATGGTCATGCCGCACACGTACATGCGGACGTGGCCGGGCTCCAGCGGGGAAAAGTCCTCCAGCGCACGCGACAGCGTGTTGTAGATGCGCAAACTCATGGGATGTCAGTGAAGAGGGGTGGTGGGCCGGGGGGATGCCCTTCGGGCCGTGCCGGCGCGGTCGGGCGGCACCTCATGGTCCAGTCGGGCGGGGCGTGCGCAGCGTCTGCGCGCTGCGCGATTCAGGAGCGGCAACAGCGCACCGGCATGGCAAAACCCCTCGGCTACAATCCGCGGCAGTATAAGGCCCGTTACCGATCGACACGTTCATACCCCCTTCCCATCCATGACGCACGCCCGCCGCCCACTCCCCCATCTCCTGCGACTGCTTGCGTTGTCGGCCCTGCTGGGGGCGCCACTGGCCCATGCGGACGACTATGCGGAGATCACCCAGCTGCTGAAGACCGGCAAGGCGCAGGAAGCGCTCGCCAAGGCCGACCAGCGCCTGCTGGCGAACCCGCGCGATCCGCAGCTGCGCTTCCTGCGCGGGGTCGCCCAGGCGGATTCGGGCAAGCAGACGGATGCGGTGGCCACGTTCACCAAGCTGACGGAAGACTATCCGGAACTGCCGGAGCCCTACAACAACCTCGCGGTGCTCTACGCGAACCAGAACCAGCTCGACAAGGCGCGCACCGCGCTCGAGATGGCGATCCGCACCAACCCCAGCTACGCCACCGCGCACGAGAACCTGGGCGACATCTACGCCAAGCTCGCCAGCCAGGCCTACAACAAGGCGCTGCAGCTCGACGCCTCCAACGCCGGCACGCTGCGCCCCAAGCTCGCGCTGATCCGCGACCTCTTCTCCAGCGACGCCGGCAAGGCCGCGACGGCCAAGGCGACGGGCACGCAGGTGGCCGCCGCCAACGGCCGAGCCACGGCAACGGCCACGGCCGCCGCTCCGGCTCCTGCCCCCGCACCCGTAGCGTCGCCCGCGCCGTCGCCATCGCCGGCCCCCACGCGCCCGGCCGCGCCGGCACCGGCACCGGCTCCGGCGCCTGCCGCTGCACCCGCACCCGCTCCAGCGCCCGCTCCCGCAGCAGCGCCCGCACCGGCGGCCGCATCGGCTTCCACGGCCGCTGCCGAGCGCGAGGTCGTGGCCGCCGTCCGCGCCTGGGCGAGCGCCTGGGAGAACCAGGACATGCACAACTACCTGGGCGCCTACGACGCGTCCTTCAACCCGCCCGGCAAGCAGAGCCGAGCCGCCTGGGAGAAGGAGCGCCGCGACCGCATCGTGGGCCGTGCCAAGATCAGCGTCACCGTGAACGACCTGAACGTCACGGTGAAGGACAACAAGGCCCAGGCACGCTTCCGCCAGGGCTACAGCTCGGGCTCGTACAGCGTCACCAGCCGCAAGACCCTCGACATGGTCTACACCCCTGCCGGCCGCTGGCTGATCGTCCGCGAGTCCACCGGCGGCTGATGGCGGTTCGGCAGGCGTCCGCGCCCTTTTCCCTTCGGGCTCCGCGCCATGGCGGCGCCCCCGCTGCTGCGGCGCCCTGCATGCCTTGCATCGGGCGCCCGTGGTCCACCGCGCCGCTGCGCGCGCCCCGCTGATCCCGCATGTCCGTGGCGATGACTTTCCGGAGCCGCACGGTGGCGGCGGCAACCGCCATGTCCGTGCTGTGCGGCGCGCTGTGGCCGCACGGCGCATGGGCGCAGGGCGACAAGGAGCGCGGCATCGCCCGTGGCAAGCGGGCGGCATCCAAGCCGCCGGCCCGCCCGCAGCAGCAGCCCCTGCGCGACGGCCAGGCCGAGCAGCGCCTCATGGAGGTCTACCGCCTCACGGGTGAAGGCCATGGCCGCGAGGCGCTCGCCAAGGCGGAGGCGCTGGTGCGCGATTACCCCAACTTCCAGCTGGCGCAGCTCGCGCTGGGCGATCTGTTGTCGGCGCGCACGCGGCCGCTGCGCCAGCTGGGCGACGTGCCCGCGGGCCAGGGCGATGCGCCCCAGCCGCCCTCGCCCAACGCGGCCGAGGTGCTGGCCGAGCTGCGCGCCGAATCCCGCCAGCGCACGGACGCGCTGCGTGTGCGCCCCGGGGCACGCGCGATCCCCGCGCAGTTCCTCGAGCTGTCGCCGCGCTCGCGCCATGCCATCGCGGTGGATGCGTCGCGTTCCCGCCTCTACCTGTTCCAGAACACCGAACAGGGCATGGAGCTGGTGGCGGACTACTACGCCTCCGTCGGCAAGCTCGGCATCGAGAAGGCGCTGGAGGGCGACCAGCGCACGCCGCTGGGCGTCTACTTCATCACGAGCCGCCTCGATCCCGCCACGCTCAAGGATTTCTACGGCGCGGGCGCGCTGCCGATCAACTACCCGAATCCGCTGGACCAGAGCCGCGGCAAGACCGGCAGCGGCATCTGGCTGCACGGCACGCCCTCCGATCAGTTCTCGCGCGCGCCGCTGTCCACCGACGGCTGCCTCGCACTGGCCAACCCCGACCTGGAACGCATCCTGCGCACGGTGGAGCCGCGCTCCACGCCGGTGGTGATCACGCGCCGCATCGAATGGGTGCAGCCGCAGGCCGTTCAGGCCGAGCGCCGCCAGTTCGAGGCCGTGCTCGATGCCTGGCGCGGCGCCAAGTCGCAGGGCGACGTGCGGCGGCTGATGTCCTTCTACGCGCCCGACTTCCAGAGCTACGGCAAGATGCCCCTGGCCGACTACGCGAAAACGCTGGAGACCGAGGTCCGCGCCCTGCGCGGCCGGCCCCTGCACCTGAAGGACCGCTCGCTGCTGCGCTGGAAGGATGCTTCCGACACCATGGTGGTGACCTTTGGCGAAGTCGCCGAGGGCGCCCGCACCGGGCCCGTCAAGCGCCAGTACTGGACGCGCAAGGGCCAGCAATGGCAGATCTTTTTCGAAGGAGTGATTGGATGACGAACCTGCTTTCCCGACGCTGCGCCGCCCTGGCGCTGGCAGCCGGCTTCGCCTGCACGGCGCTGGCCCCGTCCGCTTTCGCCCAGACCGCCGCCGCGGCTCCGAAGGTCAAGCTGGAGACCAGCCTGGGCGACATCGTGCTGCAGCTCGACGCCGCGAAGGCGCCGAAGACGGTCGAGAACTTCCTGCAGTACGTGAAGGACAAGCACTACGACGGCACCATCTTCCACCGCGTGATCGACGGCTTCATGATCCAGGGCGGCGGCTTCACGCCCGACATGAAGCAGAAACCCACGCGCCCGCCGATCCCGCTCGAGGCCGCCAACGGCCTCAAGAACGATGCCTATACCATTGCCATGGCGCGCACCGGCAGCCCGGACTCGGCCACGTCGCAGTTCTTCATCAACGTGAAGGACAACATCGCCCTCAACGCCCCCAATCCCGACGGCCACGGCTATGCCGTGTTCGGCAAGGTCGTGAGCGGCAAGGACGTGGTGGACAAGATCAAGGCGGTCGAGACGGCCAACCGCGGCATGCACCAGAGCGTGCCGGCCACGCCCGTCGTGATCAAGTCCGCCACCGTGGTGCAATAAGCGCCGCTGACAGAACCCTTCTGGCGTCGTTGCCTCATCTTGTCGTACTACTCGTACTGCCTGCGATGCGGCGCCTAGCCAGAACCGCTTCGCTGGGTTCTTTGAGCGGCTCCAAGCGCCGCGCCAAGGCACCTCGCACGCACCTCCACCGTCCCCACCCGGGACTCCACAAGGAAACAGAAATGAGCAATCCGCAAGTCGAACTCCACATCGCCGGCCACGGCGTGATCGTCATCGAACTCGACGCCGAGAAGGCGCCCAAGTCCACCGAGAACTTCCTCGCCTACGTGAAGAAGGGCCACTACGACAACACGATCTTCCACCGCGTGATCCCCGGCTTCATGGTCCAGGGCGGCGGCTTCGAGCCCGGCATGAACCAGAAGGGCACCGACGCCGCGATCGAGAACGAGGCCCAGAACGGCCTGAAGAACGACAAGTACACCGTGGCCATGGCCCGCACGAGCGACCCGCATTCGGCCACCGCGCAGTTCTTCATCAACGTGGCCGACAACGGCTTCCTGAACCACACCGCGCCGTCCGCCCAGGGCTGGGGCTACGCCGTGTTCGGCAAGGTGGTCAAGGGGACCGAAGTCGTGGACGCGATCAAGGGCGTGAAGACCGGCCGCAAGGGCTTCCATGACGACGTGCCGAAGGACGACGTCATCATCGAGAAGGCCGTGGTGGTCTGATTCCCCCTGAGTCGCTTCGCGCCTTCCCCCCGGGGGGACGACGCCAGTGGCCCGGCAAAGCCGGTTCCACGGCGTCTGCTGGCGTGGCCTGCTCCGCGGCCTTTCGATTCGCGAACGCCGCGCGGGATACAGGGCCGTGAGCCCGGCGCGAACGCACTCGTCTTCCTCCCGTACCGTCATGAGCCTGCCTGTGCCCGACATCCGGGAGTTCGTGGCGCCCGACACGTGGCGCGCGATCGATTTCATTTCCGACCTGCATCTGGAGGCGGACCACCCCCGCACGGTGGAGGCCCTCTTCCACTACCTGGACACGACGCCGGCCGATGCGGTGTTCCTGCTGGGCGACGTCTTCGAGGTCTGGGTGGGCGACGATGCCCTGCACGAACCCGGCAGCTTCGAGGCCGCGTGCTGCGCGCGCCTGCGGCAGGCCGCATCGCGCAGGGCGCTGTATTTCATGCACGGCAACCGCGACTTCCTCGTGGGTGCCGGGTTCACGCAGGCCACGGGCATTCCCGTGCTGCAGGACCCCACCGTGCTCGTTTTCGCGGGCCGCCGCTGGCTCCTGAGCCATGGCGATGCGCTGTGCCTGGCCGACGTGCCCTACCAGAAATTCCGCGCCATCGCGCGCGATCCGCAATGGCAGGCGCAGTTGCTCGCACGCCCGCTCGCGGAGCGCCGCGCGCAGGGCCGCAGCGCGCGCGCCGAAAGCGAGGCCCGCAAGCAGGCGGGCAACGCCTTCTACGGCGATGTGGACGACGCCGCCACGCTGCAGTGGCTGCACGCCGCGCACGCACACGCGCTGATCCACGGGCACACCCACCTGCCGGCCGACCACGCACTGGGCGAGGCCGCCGAAGGCCACGCCCTGGCCCGGCACGTGCTCACCGATTGGGATCTGGAAGCCTCGGTGCCGCGCGCCGAAGCGTTGCGCCTCAGCGACGCGGGCTTGGAACGCATCCGCCTCGTCCCCAGATAGCGGCATGCCCGCCACCCCCGCGCCCGCTCCGGCCACCTCCCCTGCCCCCGCTTCCGGCTTCATCCGCCTCCTGAACCGGCTTTCGCGCCGTGTGCGCTCCACGCTCGCGCCCGTGCCGGAGATCCCGGCCACGCTGTGGCTGCAGACCGTGCAGCGCTACGCCTTCCTGGGCGCGCTTTCGCTGCAGGACCAGGCCAAGCTGCGCGCACTGAGCGCACTCTTCCTGCAGCGCAAGGAATTCACCGGCGTCCACGGGCTGGAAGTGACCGACGCCATGGCGGTGGCGATCGCCGCGCAGGCCTGCCTGCCGCTCCTGCACTGGGGCGAGCCGGCCAAGGCCCTGGCGTGGTACGACGATTTCGTGGGCATCGTGGTGCATCCCGGCGAGGCCGTGGCGCGCCGGCAGGCCGTGGACGAAGCCGGCGTGGTGCACGACTACGACGAAGTGCTGCTTGGCGAGGCGATGGAGCGCGGCCCGGTGATGCTGAGCTGGCCCGCCGTGGACGGCGCCGGACGGCCGCTGTCGGCGGGTGAACGGGGCAGCGGCACGAGCGTGGTGGTGCACGAGTTCGCGCACAAGCTGGACATGCGCAATGGCGGCGCGGACGGCTATCCGCCCCTGCCCGCGGGTTTTCTCGGCACGCAGAGCCCGGGTGCGGCGCGCGAGCGCTGGCGTGCGGCCTGGGAGCCGGCGTACGAGGACTTCCGCGAGCGCGTCATCATCGCCGAACGGTTCGGCGGCGAGCGGCCGTGGCTCGATGCCTACGGCGCCACCGCACCCGCGGAATTCTTCGCCGTGGCCTGCGAGGCCTATTTCGTCAGCCGCGATCGCTTCGCGCAGGAATTCCCGGTGCTGATGCCGGTGCTGGACGCGTATTTCCGTCCCGGCGGCTGACCCCGCACCCTCTCGGCCGGTCTGGGCTGGATTGGGCTGGACTGGGCTGGACTGGGCGTCAGGCCGCCATGCGGTGGTGGCCGCGGCCCTCGGCCTTGACCTCGTACATGGCGTCGTCGGCGGCGCGCAGCAGTCCTGCGATGTCCTGCGCATGCTGGGGGAACAGCGCCACGCCGACGCTCACCGACGCCTGCAGTCGCGCGCCGCCGGGCAGCGGCACCGGCTCGCGCATGGCGCGCACTACGCGGTCCGCCATGCGCTCCGCATCCTGCGTGCTCTGGGCCGGCGCCATCACGATGGCGAATTCGTCGCCGCCGAGGCGCGCGACGAGGTCCGACTCCCGAAGCTGGGCACGCAAGCGCTGCGCCACGGCCACGAGCAGGGCGTCGCCGGCAGCGTGCCCGTGGCGATCGTTCACGGACTTGAAATGGTCGTTGTCCAGGAACAGCAGCGCGACCGAAGTGCCCGCCCTGCGCGCCTCGGCGAGCCGGGCCTGCAGATGCTGTTCGAAGCACGCCCGGTTGGGCAGCCCGGTCAGGCTGTCGTGCAGGGCCTGCCGAGAGAGTTCCTCGTTGCGCTGCTCCAGCAGCGCTTCGCGGCGTTCGAGCTCCACCAGGAGCGCGTTGAAGTCGTCGCCCAGCGCATCCATCTCGGCGATGCGCGCGGGCGGAACGCGCAGGCCCCGAGCCTGCGTGCGGCGCACCGTGCGCGCCACACCCGCCAGCGCCTGCAGCGGCACCACCATGTCGCGCAGCATGCGCCGCGCCATCCAGGTGCCCACCGCCCCGCTCACCGAGCTGCACAGCAGCAAAAGGATGAGCCCGGTGGCGACGAACCGCAGCAGCCCCAGGCCGTCGCTGCGCAGCGTGACGGATCCGGCAGGTTCCCCGTCGTAGAGGATGGGCTCGGAGACGGGCTCCAGCATCGCCAGCGCCGCCAGGGCACGGGCCAGCTGCCCCGCGAGGTCGTTGCGTTCCGATCGCCATTCGGCGAAGACGGCGCCTTGCGCATCGGTCACCCGGGCTTCGGCGACGCCCTCGTCCTGCACCATGCGGCGCAGCGTGGACTCGGCCTCGGCGCGGTCGTCGAACACCACGGCCGCTTCCACCGTATAGGCCAGCGAACGGGCCACCAGCTGCAGGTTGCTGTCCACGTAGAACCGCAGGGTCACCAGCCCGGCCAGCACGAGCAGCACGCCCGCGAGAGCCACGGCCAGCAGCGCCATGCTCAAGTGCGCGCGCAGCACCGTGGCGCGCAAGGTTTCCTGCCAGGCGCGTCGGGCGGGCTCGGGCTGGGCGGCCTGCGTCACGGGCCGGCCTTCCGGCGAGACAGCTGCAGCACGCGGGGATTGACCCGCACGCCACTGCGCGCGACCGCTTCCGGGTTGCTCTCGAAGCCCACCCCCTCCGGCCGCACGTCCAGGCAGAACATGCAGCCGATGCGGCACAGTTCACGCCGCTCGCCGATCGACAGGACGGCCTGCGGGCCGATCCGCTCCGCCAGCCTCCGCCATTCCTCGTCGTCCAGACGGCCCGCATAGATGCCGTCGCAGGAGGCGGGGAGCGCGGCATCGTCCCACCGCAGGCGGCGCACCTCGATGCGGCGGGAATGGGAGGGCTCGGCGCCCTGCAGGAGTTCGTCGGCGTACTCGGTGGGGCCCACCACGCAGAGCCGCACGGGCTGGGGATCGCCGGGCCAGCGGGTGTAGCCGACGATGCCGAGCACGGTCTGCGTGACGGACCGGGTCTTGGCATCGGTGCCGGACAGGCCTTGGGACAGTGCCGCGCCATGCCAGGCGGCCAGCCAGGCCAACAAGGCGCCCAGGGCCAGGGTGCGCAGGTATCGCGACGCCGTCGCGCGGAGGAACAACGTCCGGAGTGGCGGGCAGATGGAAGTCGGGAACACGGGCACTGGCGCGGCGGTACGGCGGGGACGAACGGGCGAGAGACAGGGGCGGAACTCCACCATGCCGCGCAGTGTACCGGCCCTGCCGATGAGCCGGGACCGCACGCGGCGCCGGCCTACAGCCGTTCGGCATGCCCCCCGCCGCCGCCGCGGCAGGCCGCCCCGCTCAGGCCACGGCCGTGCGCAGCGCCACCCCGTCGCGCCCCGGATCGGCGCCGCCGTGCAGGCGGCCATCCGCCCCGATCTGCACGCCGTGCACCCAGCCGATGGTGTAGTTGTACGGGTTGCGGAACACCTCGTACCCGTCCGCCTGCAGTTCGCGCGTGACGTAGCGCGGGATGCGGTTGCACACGTCGATGGAATTGCTGGTGGAGGAGAAGCGCGGTGCCGAGACGGCCTCCTGCATGCCCATGCCGTGGTCGATCATATTGAGCAGCACCTGCAGCACGCCCATGGCGATCTGCGTGCCGCCCGGCGCGCCGAGCACGATCTCGGGTTTGCCGTCCCGGAAGACGATGCTCGGGCACGACGATGTGAAGCGGCTCTTGCCCGGCTGGATGCTGCCCGCGCGGCCGGGGCGCGGATCGAACACGCCCATGCAGCCGTTGTAGAAAAAGCCCATGCCCGGCGTGATCACCCCCGAGGGCATGGCGAGCGAGTGCGTCATCGACACGCAGTTGCCGTCGCCGTCCACCACGCTCAGGTGCGTGGTGTCGCGCGGCACGGGCGCGCCGGGGTTCACGCGCTCCACGCGGAAGCGGCGGCCTGCGCGGATGTCTTCGGCCACGCGCGCCGCACCTTCTTTGGAGAGCAGGTGCTCCAGCGGCACCTCCACGAAGGCCGGATCGCCGATGTGGCGGTCCTTGTCCGACGTGGCTTTCTTCATCGCCTCGCTGAGCAGGCGCAGGTAGGCCGGGCCGTTGTGCTCCATTTCCGCGAGCGGGAAGTTCTCCAGGATGTTCAGCATCTGCAGCAGCATGGCGCCACCGCCCGGGGGCTGGTTGGTGGTGACGGTGCGGCCGCGGTAGCTGCCGGTGAGCGGGGCCGTGCGGCGCACCGCGTAGCGGGCCAGGTCTTCGCGCGTCAACAGGCCGCCGACCGACCGCACGTGCTCCACCATGCGGGCGGCGAGTTCGCCTTCGTAGAACGGGGCGATGCCTTCCTCGGCCACCTGTTCCAGCACGCCTGCCATGCCAGAGTTGGCCAGGGGTGTGCCGATCGGCTTGGGCGAGCCGTCCGGGCGGCAGTAGAGCGCGCGGCCTTCGTCGCTGTAGCGCAGGCGGTCGAGGTTGCTGGCGCGGCCCATGGTGGGCTCGTCGATCCAGAAGGCATGCATGCCGGGCCGCACGAAGAAGCCCTCGCGCGCCCAGGCGATAGCCGGCGCCACCACGTGCTTCCACGGCAGGCGGCCGTGGGCCCGGTGCATGGCCTCCAGCCCCCTGAGCGTGGCCGGCGTGGCGATGGACTGCGGGCCGATGTCGTTTACGCGGCCCTTCAGGATGAAGCCGAAGCCGTCCCGGGTCTCGCCTTCGAGCAGATCGGCCCACATGTCCTCCCGGCAGGCGAGCGGCGCGGGCGCATGGAAGTCGAAGTATTCGTGGGCCGCGGGCCCGTTCGCGCCCTGCATGCAGACGGCCGCCGTACCGAAGCCGGCGATGCCGCACATGAGCGGGTCCACGACGGTCTGGGCGAGCGCGGTGGCGACGGCGGCATCCACCGCATTGCCGCCCGCGCGCAGGATCTCGATGCCCGATTCGGCCGCTTCGGGCTGCGGGCAGGACACCATGGCTTCCGGGGTCATGGCGTTCCTCATTTGCCGCTCAGGTTCAACGCGTCGAGCGTCGGGCCCCAGGCCCGCGTGTCGCGGCGCGTCACGTCCATGAGCTGGCTGGCGGGGCCGGCCATAGGGATCGCGCTCATCGCGCGCAGCTTGGCCTGCACCTCGGCGCTGGCGTGGAAAGCACGCGTGCCCTCGTGCAGCTTGGCGATGATCGCGGGCGGCGTGCCGGCCCGGGCGACGATGCCGCTCCAGCCCATGGTGTCGAAGTCCTTCACGCCCAGTTCGTTGGCGGCCGGCACGTCGGGCAGTTCCGCCAGGCGCGAAGGCGCCAGCACCACCAGCGGCACCACCTTGCGGCTCTTGATGTGCGGCAGCGCCGTGCCGGCCACGGGCGCCATCACCTGCGTCTGGCCGCCGATGGTCGCCATGAGGCCGTCGGGCTCGCCCTTGAAGGGCACGTGCGTCATGGAAATGCCGAGCTTTTTCTGCAGCAGTTCGACCGCCAGCTGCGTCGAATTGCCGAGGCCGGAAGACGAGAAGTTCAGCTCGCCCGGATGCGCCTTGGCGTACTTCACCAGGTCGTCCAGCGACTTGAAGCCGGTCTCGGGATTCGCCACCAGCACGAAGGGCACGGTGCTCAGCATGCCGACGCCCGTGAAGTCCTTCTCCGGGTCGTACGGCAGCGGTTTGTAGACGAACTTGTTGAGCACCATCTGCGACACGCCGCCGAACATCAGCGTGTAGCCATCGGCCGGCTGGCCGAGCACCTGCTGCGCCGCGATGATGCCGCCCGCGCCAGGCTTGTTCTCCACCACGATGTTGGCGCCCAGCGCCTTGCCCGCATGTTCGGCCCAGAGGCGCGCGACGGTGTCGGAGCTGCCGCCGGCCTGCTGCGACACCACGAGGCGGATGGGGCGGGTGCCGGGATAGCCGGCGGCGTCCTGTGCCGCGGCGGGCGTGCCGGCCATGGCCCAGGAGGCCAGCGCGGCGGCCGCGAGCTTGGCAATACAGGAAATTTTCTTCATGGTGTGCAGTCTCCGAAGGGATGGGGGTACCGGGGCGGTGCGCACGCACCGCTGCTCTCGGGAATTATTCGGGCCGCGTCGCGGGCGCACCAGCGAATTCGCCCGATGGATCCATTAGCATTTGCTCATGTCTTATGAACAAGTCGCCTGGGCCCGCCGGCTGAAGGTGAAGCACCTCGAATCGTTTTTGGTGCTGGACGAGGCCGGCACGCTCACCGAAGCCGCGCTGCGCATGCACATGACGCAGTCGGCCATGTCGCACTGGCTGGCCGACCTGGAGGGGCTGGTGGGCATGCCGCTCGTCACGCGGGGACGCCGCATCCAGCTCACGCCGGCCGGGCGCATCATGAAGCGGCTGGCCATCGGCGTGCTGGGGGACATCTCGCGCACGCAGCTGGAGCTTGGCGCGGTGGCCGAGGGGCGCAGCGCACGCCTGCACATCGGCAGCGTGTGGGCCGGCGTGGCGCGCGGCATGCCGCAGGCGCTGGCAGACTTCCAGGCGCAGCATCCGTACATCTCGGTGACCGTGTCGGAGAGCCCGTTCGGCAACCTGCTCGAAGGGCTGGAGAACCGCCAGCTCGACGTGGTGATCGGGTCGCTGGACGCACGCGCCCACCAGGCACGGCTGGAGCACCGCGAGCTGTTCGAGGACAACGTCTGCCTTGTGGTGGGGCGTGCAAGCCGCCTGTGGGATGCACAGGGCCCGGTGCGGCTGGGCGACCTCGTGGACGAGAACTGGATCATGCCGCCCAAGGGCACGCTGATGCGCTCGCAACTGGACGCGGCCCTGCTCGACAGCGGCGCGCCCTGGCTGCTGCCCAGGGTGGAAACCGCCGCCATCACCACGCTGCAGGCCCTGGTGCACCAGGGCGATTACGTCGGCGTGTGCTCCGAGGCCATGGCCGAATACCAAGCGGCGCTCGGCAACATGCGGATCCTGCCGCTGGACCGCACGATCCGCTTCGGCCCCGTGGGCGTGGTCTGGAGCCGCGACCACCCGGCGGAGGCGGTGCAGCTCTTCGTCGAACACCTCGTGCGCACCGTGGGTGGTGGTGGGCCCGCGACGACCTGAGCGGCGCGAGCCGGCAAGCTCAGGTTGCGGTAGCTGCCTGCCGCAGGCATTGCCGCGCCGCGTGCGCGATGTGCGCGGCATCCACGCCGAAGTGGTCGCGCAGCGCGGCGCGCGTGTCGCTGCGGCCGAAACCGTCCGTGCCCAGCGTGAGGTAGCGGCGCCCCTGCGGCACGAAGGCGCGCACGGTTTCCGGCACCGCGCGCACGTAGTCGGTGGCGGCGATGACCGGGCCGGCCGTGCCCTGCAGCACCTGGGCGAGCCACGGTACGGCATCCGCGCCGGCCTCGGGCCCCGCGCCTTCGCGCCCGGTGCGGCTCTCGCCCTCCAGCCAGCGCCGCTCGCAGGCCGCGCCGTCGCGCGCCAGTTCGCTCCAGCTCGTCACGCTGACGACCGTGGCGGCAATGCCCTCGGCAGCCAGCAGCGCGGCGGCCTTCACCGCTTCGGTGAGGATCGCGCCGGAGCCCAGCAGCGCGACCTGCCTCGGCGCCTCTTCCGCAACGGCAGGCACCGCTTCCTCGCCCCTGCCCCTGCCCCCGCCCTCGCCTGCGGTGTCGCCGCGCGCACCGGCTCCTTCCAGCACATAGCAGCCGCGCAGCACGCCCTCGGCCGCGCCCGCCGGCAGGTCCGGCTGCGCGTAGTTCTCGTTCATGAGCGTGACGTAATAAAACACGTCGCGCTGCTCCACCAGCATTTCGCGCATGCCCGCGTCCACGATCACCGCCAGCTCGCCCGCGTAGGCTGGGTCGTAGGCCTTGCAGTTGGGAATGGTGGCGGCCACGAGGTGGCTCGATCCGTCCTGGTGCTGCAGCCCCTCGCCGCCCAGCGTGGTACGGCCGGACGTGGCGCCCAGCAGGAAGCCCCGCGCACGCTGGTCGGCGGCGGCCCAGATGGCGTCGCCCACGCGCTGGAAACCGAACATCGAGTAGTAGATGTAGAACGGCAGCATCGCCAGGCCGTGCACGCTGTAGCTGGTGGCCGCGGCCGTCCAGCTGGCGAT